>CAVWHH010000021.1:0-410101 GCA_963754785.1 uncultured delta proteobacterium
GTATGATTCCGTTATAACGTTGCAATAATGATTTATATGGTGTATAATCCTCCAATGCTTTTTAAAGGAGGTATTACCATGCCGTTCAAGAGTACAAGAAAAAAGCTTGCCTTGACACCAACGGAAATTGACAGGTTAGAAGCGGTGGTCAAATCGAGAAAAGAAAGCATGAGCCATATTGAAAGAGCAAAAATACTGCTGGCATATTTCAGGGGCAATACAATATTGGCTATTGCACGCATGTTAAAGACCAACCGTCCTAAAGTTGAACGGCATATTGCAAAGGCCCTTGAACTTGGGGCGACCCTCGATGATCTTCCGAGAAAGGGCAAGCCAAAAACAATAACCCCTGAGGCGCGGGCGTGGGTAATTTCGCTTGCCTGTCAGAAACCAAAGGATGTGGGGTATAGCTATGAATTGTGGACCACACGTCTGTTAGCGAAACATGTGCGGAAACATGCAGGGGAATACGGGCACTTGAGCCTTGAAAAACTTTCCCGGGGAACCGTTTCGAAGATACTCACAGAGAACAAGATACAGCCGCATAGGATCAAATACTATCTGGAACGCCGCGACCCTGATTTTGAAACCAAAATGGCGGAGGTGCTCCACGTTTACAAAGAAGTGCATATAACAACCCAATCGAAAGAGGAGAGCATGACCGCCTTCATTTCTTACGATGAAAAGCCAGGTACGCAGGCAATTGAGAACGCTGCCCCGGATTTACTGCCTGTCCCTGGGGTGCACCCTACCATCAGTCGTGACGGCGAATACGTCCGGCACGGTACCGTAAGTCTCCTTGCCGGAATTGATTTACTGACAGGCAAGATCATCGCCGCCGTGGAAGAAAGGCATCGAAGCAGGGAATTTATTGATTTTCTCAAAAAGCTCGATACTCATTATGTAGATAAAGAACGTATAAAAATAATCCTCGACAACCATTCTGCCCATATCTCAAAAGAAACAAGGGCATATCTCGCCACAGTTCCAAACCGCTTTGAATTTGTGTTTACCCCCAAGCATGGATCCTGGCTGAACCTTATCGAATCATTCTTCGGCAAAATGGCAAATACGCTCCTTCGTGGCATCAGGGTTAAGTCCAAAGAGGAGCTTATAAATCGCATCCTTCAATATGTCGATGAGGTCAATGAATTGCCTACGGTGTACCGCTGGAAGTATAAACTTGATTCCGTATCACTTGTATAGGATATTGATATGATAATTAGGAATCATACTACTAGTAATGCTGACGATGGTATTTAAACTTGACCTTGAGGCACAGAAAATCTGGAAGAGACTAAAAGGATACAGACTCATCCCTCTCGGGCGATTCTGCGGGACACCTTTGCTGACGGGGAAGCGGACGCGGGTAGACCCAGATGTTATTAATACACAATAGGACGATCGGCAGAACAAGTACAATAAATCCTATCGACCTTATAAAGCGCGATGGATTTCATGTCAGATATTGAACAAACTATTTCCGGCATAGCAGGAAATACAAAATAAATGAAGATGGTGGAGAAATGATTGAAGAAATTGGAGAAGACCTGTACAGAATCGAGATGCCTCTGCCCGAGGTCTATCCGAAGTCCGTTAATGCTTATGTAATAAGGGACGGGGAGCGAAACCTTATTATTGATGCTGGGCTGCAAGACGACAAATGCATGCACGCCATGCAAGCAGGCATCAAGAATCTCGACATAGATCTGAAAAAAACAGATTTTTTCATCAGCCATGGTCACAGCGACCATATCGGTCTCCTTCCCAAATTGATCCATGCCGGGTCGGTTGTATACCTTAACAGACTGGAGGCTGACTTCATGCAAAGAACGGAATCCGGTGTGCTTCTTCTTGAGTTCCGAGAGCTTTGTCAAATGAGTGGTTTTCCAGAAGGGGACTTCGAAAAGATTGTTCCGCTTCTTGTCAGACATGACTTTACGTCAAGAGATATACCCCGGTTTCAATTCCTGGAAGACGGAGAAACTATGGCAAGGGGAAAATACCAATTCACACGTGTAGAGGCACCCGGCCACAACAAGGGTTATATGTGCCTGTACGAACCAGATAGAAAAATATTTATTTCAGGCGACCATCTTCTGAAAGATTTTTCCCCCATTATTCCCGGGAGAATCAATAACGATAACCCGTTAAAGGAATATCTATTCAGTCTCGACAAAGTGTACGCGTTGGATATCGAAATAGTATTACCTGGCCACGGACGACCATTCAGAAACAGCAGGCAAAGGATCGAGGAGATGAAAGGACAGCACCACCAACAAAACCGCAAAATCCTTTCTATACTGCGGGAAGGCGGAAAGAACACCTATGAAACCTCATTGCGAATGACCCGCAAGAGAAATAGTGACCTCACAACCTTTTCGTCTATTTTGGAATCCTTTTTCTTCAGCCAGGATACCTCTACGCACCTCAGGTATCTTGAGGAAAAAGGTAAGATAAAAAGAACAACAAAGGGAAAGGTGGCCATCTATTCGTTGCATGAAACCAGTTGACTCCCTTTCTTTCCCACACCAAATGAGTCCACGCTTTAACCATGCCCGCTCTTCAGGCGGCCCTGTGGTCGGAACCTTTCGCGCCCTTTCGATTTGGGCATGGCCCTGGGGAAGGTGATTATACGTGTAATCACCTTCCCCCCGCCACAGGGTAATTCGCGATGTTTCTTTGCTTGGCTCTTAGGTATCTCATTAACCTTAGCTATTTTCAGTTTTATTTGAGGAAACAGGTCATTCCTACCTTCTTCAACTATGCCATCGCCAATGGTCTCCACAACCTCCTCTTTCCCGACAGGACCGGCATCAGCCATATACGACGGGAGAAGAAACCTGACTTCCAGTTATGCTTTGCCTTCTGGGGTGAGGCGGGCTAGAATAAAACTCAGGAAACTCCACAATCTTTTATTATATTGACAAAGGCGTTTTTCGCGTCTTAAATAAGAGTTAAAAACGTGAAAGGAGTGTTGATTATGAAAAAACTGTCGGTATTCGCAGCATTTTTCTTGGTTTGCTTTGGTATTTCATTGAGTTGTTCTTCATCCTATGGGGCCGATACAATCAAGGTTGGCATTGTGGACACCTATTCAGGGCCCGCAACGGCATATACCAAAGACGTACTTGACGGGTTCACTCTGGCAATAAACCAGATTAATGCAAAGGGGGGTGTTCTCGGAAAAAAGATCCTTTTCGTGACACGGGATGACCAATTCAAGCCTGACATTGCCCTCTCCATGGCAAAAGAGCTCGTCATGAACGAAGGCGTTGATCTCCTTATGGGCACTACGAATAGTGCTGGAGCATTAGCCGTGTCAGATTTCGCGAAAAAAGAAAAAATTCCGTTCATCGTGACGGATGCAAAAAGTGATAAGATCGTTGGCGAGGAAGGGCATCGGTATGTATTCAACGCGAACGAGAACACCATGATGATCGGGAAAGCAACAGCCATAGCCCTTTCCAGGAAACCTTACGTAAAATACTACATTATGGGCGAGGACTATGAATTCGGTCATGCCTGTGCAGAAGCAATCTGGAATAACCTCAAAGCACTCCGACCTGATGTACAGTTACTTGGACAATCATGGAGAAAGGTAGGAGAAGTCGATTTGGCCCCTTATGTTACCGGTGCGCTTCAGGCAAGACCTGACTGTATCATCAGCGCATCAGGCGGAGGCGGTGTAGTAAGCTTTTTGAAGTGGGTTAAGACTTTGGGTCTTGTCGAGAGGACTGCCATTTATCAGCACAATGCAACAGATCTTCTTGCCCTCGCTCCCCTTGGCCTTGACGCACCAGAAGGCGTTATGGGTAGCTCAAGCTACCATTTCTATTATCCCAACACCCCGGCGAATAAAGTTTTTGTAAATGAATTCAGAAAAATTTACAAGAGATACCCTGGATCGACCGCCTTTTATGGTTATACCGCCGGTATGTTTATAGCGAAGGCCTACCAAAAGGCAGGTAAAGTGGATAAAGAGCGCTTTATCGATGCCCTGGAGGGCCTTGTTATTGACAGTCCGATCGGCAAGCTTGAGATGCGCGCCTGTGATCACCAGGTCACCCTTCCCCTATATTATGGGGTAACTAAGAAAGCGGCTGGCTATGATTTTCTCATCGGTGCAGACATGGTTACAGTCCAAGGCAAAGACTACTTGCCGAACTGCAAAGAGATGATGAAGTTGCGCAAATAGTGGTGCGTGATTCACTAAGAAAGATCAATAAGGAATAAGGAATATCCCGCTGTTCAGAGGCAAATGATGAACTACGATGTCGATCGGTTAGAGGGGCGGTAGGATCTCTATCTTTGTTGTACGTTTCTTACCATAATCGTTGACATCAGGGGCTGCGTTGGATTGAAGACTTGTACCCATTAAAGGGTGAAGCAAAGTATCCACTTCTTTCTTAATGGCATAAAAAAAGGAGTTCCCCGACCTGAGAGTGAACAAATGAAGTTTTCCAGGGAAGACCTTGCGATCATTGATCATGAAACATGGAAAAAACACAGAGAAAATGGGAGACCATAGACAAAACCTGGCCCATTAGAAGATTCGAAAAAGAACGGTTACCCCAGAGAAGCTACATACATGCAACCGCAACATATCTATTTTCCGGGCTCATGAAGTGTACTCTCTGTGACGGACCCATAGTTCTTCTCAGTGGTAAACGGAGTGGTTATTACGGATGTTATAACAGTAAGCGACACAAATGTACCAATCATCTCCTCGTCCCCCGAAAACGATTAGAGACAACGATACTATCGGAACTTCAAAGTAGGATATTAACCACAGAAAATATTGAATATGTTTATAAGAATGTGGAAGAATTGGCCAAGAAAGAACTAAACGGTGTGCCCAACCTCATAAAGAAAAAAAGGCACAATGTGAAAAACTGAAATCAGAAATTCATAATTATTTTAATTACATCAAAACTGGTAACTTCTCAAGAGCTGTTTCTGAGGCGCTAAAAGAGGCGGAGACACAGTCTGAGAAGCTGGAAGAGGAGATCCGCTCGTTCAAATATCAAGAGACACATGCCTTTACAGCTCCTCCGCACGAATGGATAGCTCACCGGTTGGAGAACCTACGAGAGACTCTCAATCAAAGTACTTCATTGTCTGCAGAGGCGCTCAAAGGGTTACTTGGTTCTATCTATTTGGAACCAAAATTCGAAAAAGACTCTGACGTTTACCGCATTGCTGAGTTTAAACCTCATTACGTTGCTCATACAAAAATAAAAACCCTTGCGCTCATAGACGACGAGCACAAAGGTTCGAATTGGTATCAATGGCGGAGAGATAGGGATTTGAACCCTAGGTACGGTTTAACCCGTACACTCGCTTAGCAGGCGAGCACCTTCGGCCATACTCGGTCACCTCTCCGCGGCGTGGACAAAGTATACCGATTTGAAGTATAAATTGCAATAAATGAAGCAACGGCAAGTACTCGATATATTGAAAAGAAGACATGACCTTTTAAGGAGTATCAGGACCTTCTTCTATGACCGCGGATACATCGAGGTGGAGACGGCAAACCTCATTAAGACGGCTCCTCCCGACCCGAATATAGACCCTCTCGAGGTCTTTATGAGCGACAAAGGGCCCTATTACCTCCATACATCACCGGAAATGGGCATGAAGAGGCTGCTGACGGCCGGACACAAAGGAATCTTCCAGATATGTAAGGTCTACCGTGTTGAGGAATATAAAGATATACACAGCACGGAATTCACCATGCTTGAATGGTATCGTGAGGACACCTATCTGGAGGCGATGGCCGAGACAAATGAACTAGTATCCTATGTCGCCCGCGATTTTCCGGGAGAAAAAAACAAAGACTATCAAAAACCATTTACCGTCTATGATCTGGAAACGCTCTTTCTCAATAAAACCGGTATTGATCCTTTTCATCTGGAGCGGGACGCACTGTTTGATCAGATGAAGACAAAAGGCTTTTCTGGTATCGATAACCAGGATGATTTGAGTAGCCTTTTCTTCAAACTCTTTATTCAGGAAATTGAAGGCGCCATGGAAAAAGATACCCCTTACTTCATTAAGGACTGGCCGAAATTCATTTCCACCATGGCAAAGGAAAACGATGGCGACCCGGTCAAGGTAGAACGCTTTGAGCTCTATATGAAGGGCCTTGAGATAGCAAACGGATACACGGAACTTCTTGACCCAACAGTACAGAGGAAACGGTTCCTGAAAGACAACAAGGAACGAAGAAGGCACAACAAAAATACCTTTGATATAGATGAAGAGTTTCTCGAAGCGCTGTCGACGTTGAGCGGTTCCTATACCGGCGTTTCCGTTGGTGTGGACAGACTTCTCATGGCCCTCTCGAATGTGGACCATATTGATGATGTCATCCCCGGCAGGTTTAAGGGGTGAGGGGTATAGAAGGGGATGCCCACATACCCTCTGACAGCAATCTTTACCAGGCCAAGACTCCCCGCTTTGGTTAAAAAGCTCAAAAGATCGTAGCCGCCTCGAGATGCCCGATAATCGGTAGGATAGGGAACTATCTCCTTGAAGTGTTTGCTGAAGAGCATATGAGACCTTTCATATGGAAAGCGCTTGTAATGAGCACGATCTTTTTGAACTGATATTTGTCGGCTATTTCTTTGACATATCGCGCGTTCTCGTAGGTATGGATACTTCTTGTTTTCGTTATGACTTCCTGAGGTGGAATCGCCAATGAGATAAGAAACCTCTTCGCCACCGCTTCCGGTGCTCTACTAGATATTCCGCCCACGGAGAAGATGATCAGTTTTTTTCGTTATCATGTAAAGCCTGTATGCTGTCACGGCCCGCGGCAAGGCACCGCGTCCCAAGGTTCCGTTTCCATCAATGTCAGGCCCCTTGTCGTTAACTCTCCGCTAAGCACAACATGGGCGTCACATGTCTTGACTCCAGCCAACGAAGCGGGTTTCCAAGCGTGCTCAAGGGGTATCAGAAAAAGCTCCGCCGTGAGATCTATGCTCAATGCATGGATGAGCATCGCCAGGATGACTGCACATGCCCTGAAGCGCTTTTTCATCAAAAGCGCAACGAGAAGGGGAGCGTGACGGTGAGATCTACCAGTAAGAAAATTGAAGTAAGGATTTTCTTAGAATAAAGCCAATCGACGCAAATACGTCCTGACGAAACGATCAACAGTGAATGATGCCGCCTACAGGGCTGGACATCTGTAAACCTTTAAAAAACTCTATCTGTCCGGAGGAGCAATGGCTCCTTTCTTCAGCACTTATTTGATAGGCTGGGTGGATCTTAAGATGGGCTTTCACCCCGCCCTTTTTTCCACTTCCTTCGTATTCCTCCCCACCCACTAGGAGGCGCATCCTGCGCGATGTCGTGAAACCTATGATGCTCAAAGAGGAGTGCTGCACAAGAAACCCTTCATTTGAATCGTGCAATGGCTTCTCTGATTTTCGGGATAGCGTTTTGTGTGGCCTTCATTCCCTCTTCGACGAGCAGTTTCTTTTGAGAGAAATCAAACATGGAAACACCCTTTGTATCAGGCTCGATAACAATATCGGCATCCTGAAGTTTCGTTTTGTTATTTTCGTGCATCATAATGCTGATTGACTGAGCAATAACATCAATGACAGATTCGATATCGTTATCTTTTATGTCGCGTTGCAGGTTTACGGCAATTACTATATCCGCTCCCTTTGATCGTGCGATATCACAGGCCACATTGTCGGTTACCCCTCCGTCAACGAGCATTCGGTTCCCGAAGGTTACCGGCACAAAAATACCGGGTATTGCCAGAGAGGCATGTACAGCTTTTGCAAGGGAGCCTTTCTCGAGAGTAACGGTTTCCCCGGTATTCAGGTCTGTTGCCACGGGGTAAAAAGGTATGTGCGTATCCTCGACCTTTTTTGCCTTGGCGTTCTGTTCGACGAATGCCTCAAGCTTCGCGCCTTGCACAGGACCAAGTTTAGAAGAAACGATAGAAAAATCGAGGACATCGCTCCGTTCTATTTTGAATGCTGCCCATTCGAGTTGAAAGCTGTCGGGGTTTGAGGCGTAGATGGCCCCAATGAGGCTTCCAACACTCGTTCCGACGATCATGTGAATTGGTATCTTTTCCTGCTCCAGTACTCGTATGACGCCGACATGGGCAAACCCTTTCGAGGAACCTCCTCCGAGGACGAGGGCGATTTTAGGTTCTGCTTTTTTCGATGGTTGCGGTTGTAATTGCGGAGCCTTGGTCTGGCAGGAACACAAGAAGATCGCAATGCTCAAGAGAACAAAAAAATTTTTAATAGCCACCTCTCTGTCCTACATAGGGATTATAGACTTTTTCCCGGCCTATGGTACTTTTCGGCGCGTCGCCATAGTTGTGACCGGGAGCAACGATTGTATCATCGGGGAGTGTAAAAAGCTTATTGTGTATGGAAGAAACGAGGGTTTCCCACGAACCACCCCCGAGGTCGGTTCTCCCTACAGCGCCCACAAAAAGGGTGTCGCCGGTAAATACCATGCCTTTATGATAGAGGCACATACCACCGGGAGAATGGCCCGGCGTATGGATCACCTTCAATGATGTCTGTCCTATGGTTATAAGATCACCTTCTCTTACCGTAATATCGGCGGGCGGCGACGGCTCTCCTCCAAGGGCTGCAATCAGCTGAAGTGGTTGCTGGATGAGGCCCTGGGCGTCATCCTCGTGGATTATGATCCTGGCGCCGGTAAGTTCCTTCATTCTTTTGTTTCCCATGGTGTGATCACCGTGGCTATGTGTGTTGACGATATATTTGATGGTATATTCTCTACTCTGCGCTTCCTTGAGAAGCCGCTCTGTTTCGGCAGCAGGGTCAATGAAGAGTGCCTCTTTTGCCACCTTACAGGCGACGAGGTAGGCGAAAATAGCCATATTTCCTACTTCGACTTGCTTTACGAACATTTGAACCTCCTGTCTTGTTAATCTAATACTTTTTCGTGCTCTTTATCAAATTTTTTGATAATATCTTAGGCCGCATGGGGAAGAGAAAATCTAGGGAGGAACAATGAAACCTATCTATATTGAAGCGAGAGATTTGCCGGATGCCTGGTTCCAGTGTATCTACCGGATATTCGAAGAAAATGGGGTCCATGAGTATGTCATTGACCGGGGTTCCTTCGAGGGCCATAAACGAAGGGAGTTTGATCTTGTCATGGTCCACATCAAATATCCGGGCACTCAGCCCTTGATTCCGGATATCCCTTCAGAGTTGGGAATCCCAGCGCCGACTTCCATGGAATATGTTGAGGAATATCTGCAGTATCTTATGACCGACAAGAAGGCTGAAAATGAACTCTATACATACGGCGAGAGGTTGACAAACCCGAAGGTGGATATAGAAGGTAAGGAATATGTGCTCGGCGTTAACCCCGTGCAGGAAGTCATAGACATTTATAAAAACGGGAAAAAGGGGACGAACCAGGCGATCATGGAAATAGGCATGCCTTCCGATATAGTCCTTGAAGACCCCCCCTGTCTGCGTCTTATCGACACCCGGCTCATGAACAGCAGGCTCCACTTTGTACTCTATTTCAGAAGCTGGGACCTCTGGGCAGGATTCCCTTCAAACCTCGCCGCGATCCAACTCCTGAAAGAGTATATGTGTCAGGAGATCGGCGTGGAGGACGGTACCATCACCGCGGTAAGTAAAGGTCTCCATCTCTATGAATATACCTTCGGCCTTGCCTTGCAACGGCTTCGGAGAGAATAAGCGCCGAGGTGTCATATCTGTTGTGGTTGAGGAGCAATATTATAGTACATACCCTGGACCATGGCTTTGACTGCCATAACGTCGCTTGATTCATCGATGACATGGGTTTTATAACTATCCGACAGCAAATCGAATATCGTAAGAAGCAGTGCATTATTTCTGAGCGGAATCATCTCAATGAAGACTCGCTTCTGGTAGCGAATAAGGATGCCGAAGTAGGAAGGCTCCATCCTAGTATCCCTACAATTGTATTATGCAACGAAGCTCAAAAGTTCATCCGTCGTTTTGGCAAGTTTATCCGATGACAGTCTTCGTAAATGTTTCCTCACGGAGGGTTCTTTCAGATTGGTGTTAATGTCAAGCTCAAATCTATCAGGCACCCCTCTGCTCTCTTCGCGATTCAGCAGTTCGTCAAGGTTTCTCGAATAATCGACAATTTCCGGAAAGGTAAAGGATTGTTTCTGCCACAACATATCAAAAACTGCCCCGGCCTCTCCCCTGGAGACACCCCTTTCCGAATCGCAAAAAAGATTCTTTCGAAGCTGCTTATCGTAAAAGCTTTCGACACCAATGCGCTCAACCCGGCTGTCAACAGCGAGACTCCAGATTTGATTATATCGTCTCTTCACCACAGGCTCCCTCTGTTTGTCAGGTGCATGTTTCGGGTCGTAGAGGAACTCCCTACTCAATACATCGGATGCATAGAGAAGAAGCCGATAAATCCTGCCGAAAATGAATCTCCCATCATCCCAGATGACGGTCTTTACATCAATCTCTTTTTCGCCATCTATGATGATTTTTTCCAACCAGGGAGATTCTGTGTTTTCGATGATGAGATTTCTTATTGAAGAACGAATGCCTATTTTTTCAATAATGGAAAGTGCGATCTCTTTTTTATCTTTCACGTATTCCAGCGGGCTTTCATTCATGAGGCTTTACCGATTTCATCGCCGGTCGGTTGTATCCTGGAAGGTGATTTAGTCGTAATACTAGAATTCACCTTCTAAGCTATAGAGTTCAAGAAGGAGTGTTTTTGCTTTCATCCACTGTGAGTCACGGCTGCTCGAAAAGGGGGTTATCTGTAAAAATTCAATAAGGTATTTTCTCGCTTTTTCTGTTTCCCCTCGTTTGGCGTAGAGATATCCGAGATTAAAGGTTGACAATTCGTAGAGCGTGGTGTACCGTGGTATCAATTCGTCGAGCCTTTTCAGTTTGATCAAGAGATCTTCCTTATCGTTCTGCGGCAGTGACGGATCGTTGACCGTTTTTTCGTATTGCGCCTTGACAACCTTTACTGTTGAGAGGACTTCGTTTGCGTAGTCGTGTATCTTGAGCACAATGCCGAGTGAATTGTCAAAATCGCCCTTCTTTACAAGGTCCTCTACCTTTTTCTGATAGGTCTGCAGGTTCGCATCATTGATAACAAAATCTTTTTCCTTCTGGGCCGGTTTTGTCTCAGGCTTTGCCCTTTTTACCGCCGCGAAAGACAGAGATGGCGTCATCATGGCAAGGACCAGTATTACAATGAAAATAGAAGACACGGATAATGCTTTCCATTGAACCCTATGAATATTTTTGTTGACTTCACTTTTTCTTTTTGCTGATAACTGGTGCATACGATTCCTTTCTCCCTGCCGGGAAGTACACCCGCGTGGGATTGGCTTCAAAAACACATATGGGGTGCAGGCCATTGAACTGATCTTGTAACACCCCTACATTAAAGATAATTTAAGAATAGCTTTTTTTATTAATACCCCCAAAAATACCCCCAAAATGTCATAGCTTGGAGGATTTTTTCAAGCACGCTCACCCTTCATCACAAACTTGAACCTTGATTTTCATCGCTTCCTGCACCTTCTTTTTTAACAGATATGCCGGAAAAATGCAATCTCTTATAGACTGCCTCCGCTATTTCATCGGCATCCGTTGAAAGCGACCTCTGGGGTGTACCCAAATTACGGATGATTTCTCCCTGTCGCTGGCATGCTACTTCACCGTAACTAAAGAAAGTAGTTAAAACTTTCTCATGTCCCAGATTCTGGCTCCAAGCCTTAAACTCTTCCGGAGTTTTGCACACTTCTTCACCAAGCTGTACAAGGGTATTTCTAAAGCTGTGTGGATTGAAATACGATAGGCCAGCTTTTTCAAAGGCTTCGCGAAATATCATACGAACAGGGGTTGCATTGCTCCAGTGGTTCCGGGATAACCCTGCCGCCATGAACTGTCGATCGGGACCTAACTCAACCCGTGTCGCCGGGAAGAGCGGATCGTCATTCCCCCATAACTTCTCATTTCGGAGATACGATACCCATTCAAATACAGTGCCACGAACATAATCGCCCACGGGGAAGAAAAAGGTGCTGAAGGTCTTGCTGAACTTGGTCTTTACCTCGCGAGCGTCCTGATTGACATATCCGGCAATGAGATCAACATGTTTCAGTTTTAGGGATGTTATGGCACTGTCCCTCGCTCCAGTGAGCAGTGTAAACGCCACTAAAGCACGATTTCGGCGCTCTACTTCGCTGGTGCCTGGCATTTTACCGATAACATATCGAATTTGTTCTACGGTCGGAAACTCTTGTTGCCGTTTCGCAGTTGCTATCCGGACAGCCTTGCCGGAAAGGTTGAAATACTCACCGTCAGCATACTGGAGACGGGATTTGTAACCACTTTGCCACGCCAGCCACTGGAAGAAGCATTTAAGCTGAGTGAGTGTTGTATGCATGGTTGCTTTGCTTAGCCTCTCCCCGGACTGCTGCGCTTTTTCCTCGGCAAGATGCTTCTTGAAGGCGATGGCCTGTTCGAAGTGAAATGCTTTGAAATCGCGATATCCCGTATAAGCTTCAAAGCGACTCAGGGCTTTCGCTGCCGCATCAACAGTTGGTTCGCTATGACGCTTGGCCTCTTTTAGAAAATTGAAGTACTTCCGCTTGATTCGCTCGTTTGCTGGATTGTGTTTTTTCATCGTCTTAATATCTCCTATCTAAAGTCACCATTTACGGAGGGTTTGGCACTCTCCATTAGGTGTTCTCATTCTTACGAAAGCTGATGTCCACTTTTCCGCAAAATTCCTCTATTTTAGCCAAGCTGACGTGTCGATTCATTAAGACGTTGCAATCCGGGCAGATAGCGGTGAGGTTTCCGAATTTATCGGTGACGGGGGTATATTCCGCCATTTCACCAGCAGGCAATTTCGGGGCACGACAACGGACACAATAGAGTTCCCCTGGCCCACAGGTCCGTTTGTTTCTTAAACGGCGCGCTTGAAGAAACGCAATCAAGACGTTTCCCATAATCAGCATAGGTCGCTTATCATCGACGGTGGCGAGACCGTCTTTAACCCAGTTACGAATGGTGTTTTTATGAATTCTGAACAGATTGGCGATCTCTTCGACGGTATAGCTCCGATGTATTTTCACAAGCCGATGATTCGGATGACGTTTTCTCATTATTTACCTACCCGCATTCCGTTGACACTTCTTCATCCGACGAAACAGAAACCGGGAAAATCGACGAAACCGATTCCATCGTCTCCACCTGCCAGGCCTCAGACGATCGTTTGCCGTTGGAGCGAACGAAACACCGGCCATCAACGATCCGCTCCACATGACGCCTGATCCACCACCCCAATTTCCGACGGTTGATTTCGCCACGTTCGTCGGCAATATCATGAAGCGTCTCATTCAATTCCTGGTTCGCTTCCTGGGAAATCATCGCCTGCTTCACGACATCACGTACCATGGTGGGGGTCCTCCCAAAGACAGCTTGCCAGGCCTTGAGCAACCGGCCCAGGATTTCTCTATCGGGATCTTCTTTCATGTTTTCAAAAACAGAATCTCCCGGGTCCGCGTAACCCAGCCACAGAAGGGGTTGCCGACACAGGTCTGACCATTGGGTATATCCCGCAAGCGATCTACAGGGTGTCTTTGGCCGCGCTGCGCTAATCCATGCCCGCACAAGGGTCAAGACTGCCGAAACATATCGGCCCCTTTCGCCCAGTACTTCGGAAATCAGTTCGGGTCGCTTAAAAGTACGTGCTGCCGGTATCTCGCAAGCAGGCTTAAGATTGATGGTAATGCAGCGCCTGGTCATATCCTGGACAGGACCAACATTGTTGCCACTTGAAAGAAAGAGCGCCCGCGTATTTACGCTGGTGGTCTTGGACACTCCAAGGATACGCCCGCTCATAAACTCCGATGTCAGAACCATGCAGAGGCTCTTGTGTGCCAGAAGGTCACTGGTAAGATTATCAAACTCTATGACTGCCGGTGACCTCATTAATTCAGCAAGCAACATCTTTCGGCATTCCTCATCATCAGAAGGGAACGTGGTCGGGGTCCCTCGCTGCGGGGTCGCGAAGGCTGCAATTAACGCACACAGGTAAGATTTTCCGGAGCCGACCATGGGTGCCCGTATGTGGAACATGGGGGCATGAGCAAGGCTTGGCCGAACCGCGGCGGTAATTATTGCTGCAAGGGTGGCTGCCAAATCGGATATTCCAGCGAAAGGAAACTCCTCAAGCAGTTCCGTTAAGAGCAACAACGCCTGCTCGGCCTGTTTACGGGTTGGGCGGTCAGGCACGGAAAATTCTCGCCCATCAAAAACTCCGAACATTCCAGTAACTTGGTCGTACCCGTCTGCCATCATGAGACCGCCATCTGGCCTCAGATAGGGCTGCCGGGCTAGACCGTTCAAGACCGGCAAATGGGGATAATTGGAGGAATCGAACAAGACAGCGGCGTGTCGGGCCGGCGGATCAGTTCGTGTCCAGTCCTCCCTCCGGCAATCAAAGCGCTCCCAGGTCGCCACCCCAGCCAACGCTCGTACCAGGCCAGATTGCCCGACTTCCTGCACACGGGTTTCTCTGGTGCCGGGGTCTGTAACCACGGTAACGATCGTCCCGCCACGTTGGTAGTGTCGGCGTGATTTAGCCAACTCGCGCTCGGCCGCATCTACCACTCGATTGAGTTCTCCTGGTAAAACCCGGATAATCGGTTTCATGCGTGCTGCACCGGGCTCGATCTCAAGTATCCTCAAGAAATCCCGGATGTGCCTGCCAGCACAATGACCGTGTTGACATTTGAATCCACCGATGGGCCAGAGGTCGTCTGGTTCGAAGTAGACCGTGCCGCCATCCTCTTGCCCGGTATGCTCCTGCACCCAGGGGCAGGTGATATTGTGCTTGCCGTCGCCGAGGGGAGTCTTATAAAGACCGCGGGCTCTGAGCGCAATCAAGACCGCATTTTCATTTGGGGGTGGTATCCATACCGGATCGCCGTCGACAGGGCGCTCCTTTACCGCGGACGTACCGTGCCTTCCGGGCCGTCCTGGAGGTATCATTTCTAATTGTAGACCGGTGGCAAGTTCCTCAACAGTGTAGCGTAACCCCGGCACCCAGTTGAGCATCCGGCAGGGAAAGGGTGGTGAATGCTTGCCGTTTACGCCTATTGGCAGTCTTGCAAGACGTGTCCTCGGCCCGCTTGCTCCGGGATCACACAGACCGGCTGCTACGATAGCATCCATCAGGCGATCAGAGGCAAGTCCATCAGCAAGCGGTGTGCGCAGCAGGTAACCTGCCTGACAGTTTCCGGGGGAAGTTTCAAGCAACCATGACGGCGATAAGGTCAGCCGTTCCATGGGAACTTTGCTGCCCACATCATCAAGCATAACCGCGCACAGGGCCTGAAACTGTCTCTTCTGCCGACGATATGTACCGCTCTCATCAGGGCGGAATATGGCCAGGCTAAAATAATTGTTGGTATCTGCCACCAAGCCAATGATTGGATAGCTGCTACCGAGCCATGGCCTGCCGAACCATGTCCTGTCAGAAACGGTGCCGGGGTTCCCTTTGAAGCATACCACCACAGGCCGTGCCGTGACAGTCTCTTCGCCAAAGACCATCCGCAAGAAATCCTGGTTGCTTCCGAGGTAGGTTTCGCTGGTTATGTCGGTTTTCATCGGATCACCCCGGAAAACTGTCCCAGCCGTCATCGTTGTCAATCCCATTGTGCGGCTCCTTTGCGGACCGCTTCCAGCCTCGCGACCAGAACACGGATTTCATCGTCTGTGTTTCCGGCAATTCGCGCCGCATTGAGTGCCACCACTTCATCGGATGGCCACCCTACCGCGCGGGGTCCGAGAGACACCGGTTTTGTCCAGAGCCCCTGGTGAATACGCAGATAAATGGTGGAGCGGGAAAGCCCAGTTTCAGATTTAACTGCCGGAAGCCTTAATATGGTATGCTTCATCTTCAAACCTCCTTGAGGGTTATTGTATGTCTTCAGACAAAGCGTAAATGTGGATTTTGGGCAATGCAACGGATGGAATCATCCCGGCCTAAACAAAATTGTATCAACAAAACCAAATACTTAGGTATTCGACAGTCAGCGCACATGAGCCGGTCTCATCGAGACGTTTCAGAGAGAAATAGCGAAAAATAAGGGATTTACAGAGGGTAAAGTTGGGCGAAAAAATTCCGCCCAACTTTTTTCATTTTTTCATCTGTTTACGAATGGTATCAGCTTTTCTGCCACGGGCAGCATCCGTCTTCGCGATCTTTTGAGCATACCAGGAATCAGACATGCCTGGTTTCCCCCTTCGCAGTTCACGATATGCTTTCCGCCAGCTTTCATGCATGGCTTGTGTATCCAGTTTCCTGGCCTCCCGTCTGGCGTTGCTTGGCGTGTAGCGCTCATCCGCCGTGGTAGCGGCATCTGCGAGCCGTCGAACCTGCTCAGCATTCACTGAATATCTGCCATCATGAAATCCAATGAACTCAACCAAGGGCACCTTGTTGCTTCCTGCCACCAAATCCAGCGTACCGGAAGCCTCCAGGCAGATCATCTGACTGCGTTTATTACCCAAGACAATGCCAATACCCCACCTGCCAAGCGTATCAGCCTGTCTGGCAACGTGGGAAAGATCAAGACAGGATGCCACAAACCGGGACACCAGGACACCATTGCACTGCCACTGAAGTAACCTTGCGGCGGGAACCGGCACCCGGTTGATATCACTTCGCTTATCACACACGATAAATGAAGATGGTTTTCCTGCCATGACAGTATGCACCGGCATGACGCAATCGCGTTCACATCGCGGGCAAATCGCGCTGGTAGCGTGTCGTGCTTTTGCGATCAATTTCTGTGACTTCATGGCCTTGACCGCTGCCTCAGGCCATTGGTACAATTCTTCGTCGCTGACCAGAGTCACAGCACTCCGGTTCGTTCCAACCCGTTCCAGAAGCTCAAACAGGCTTTCAAGAGGCGTCACATTTCGTCCCTTTTTGACAGGTCTGCGTCCTCCTGCGGTTCCTTGAGTTCGATCCCCGAAGCTTCCAGCATGCCCCGCAATTTGAGACCAATCTCGTCGTATTTAAGCGAACAGGAGTTTGGATAGGTGAGGCGGATCGTTACCACTGTTGCCGGTTTGTCGTCATTAAAAGCCATTCGAGCCACCAGCTCTGCTTGCGTGAGGTTATACATGTTCAGTGGAATTGTTTTCTTGATCTCATCGAGTATGTCATAGACGGCTTCTTGATCATCGGACGTATCGGCTTCCAGTGTAATCCGATCCCCTTTCTTCACTCTTGATGAGAGCCTCAGTTTCTTCACCGCCACTTCATCGATACCGCTACCGACATCGAAGATGAAATGAAAGCTTCTCTGGAGGAGCGGGGACAGGTCGAAAATACGTTCGTCTTTGGGATCGGGCGGCAATTTGTCGGCCTTGAGTATCGCCGTTGCAAACATCCCCTGGAGAGGGTCAATGGCCTTGTAAGAACCTCGGAAGTTAAGGTCCAGGGAACCCTCTCTTTGAGAGTAGACGTATATGACCTCAAAGGCCGGGTTGTGCGGCCGACGGCCAAACTCTCCATCGACCCATTCGATGCTTTGCTGCGAATAATCTTCAGGATAGGCGAAAAAATAGTCAAGCTCTCCCCGTCGGAACGGTTCTACAACACAGTTCTTTCCCCTGCCTTCCGTGCGGTGGAAGTAATAGCGGATCAGGTCGGCCAATTCTTTGAGACTTTCCTCATCCACTGCTGCCTCCCGGCGCGGTAGATTCTTACGCTTGCGCCAATAGGGCAGCGTATCTGCATGATAGAAACGTGTTGCCCCTTTCCAGAAAGTATTGTGGTCCAAGAAAGTGACCATTGCCCGTTCCGAGTGATTCGTGAGCGCTGAGAGCTTTTCTACAAAAGATGTGAAATCGTCAGAGACGTCCCGCATTTGCCAGCTCGCCTCATCAATAATTGCCCGAAAACCCTTTTCACAGCTCATCTCGAAGATGTCCCGGAATTCCGCATCCATCGTATTCCGCTGATCGTCCGGCAGCGCCAGCCAGGCATTGAAAAGTTCATCCGGCTTGGCTTCCTGCATTGCTGCGAAGTCCAGCTCTTGAAACAATTCCCGCTTTTGAAAGTAGCGAGCGAGCAGGGCATTCGACATTTGCCGGAAAAAGACTTTCGTTGAATATTGTCTGGCCATGTGATCTCCTCCTGACCTGCCCCCACTCATTGTACCACCTTTAGAGTTAGTCTTCCTCCTAAATATCTGCTGTTGGGCATAATCGCCTCTAGTGCAGGCGGCTTATACCCCAAGGAACTGTGTGGCCTGATGGTGTTGTACTCCCTTCTCCAGTTCTCGATCAACACCTTGACTTCAAGGAGTGTGGTGAATATCTCCCCGTTTAAGAGTCCGTCTCTGAGTTTTCCCTTGAACGATTCGATGTAGCCATTCTCCCAGGGGCTTCGTGGTTCTATGAAGAGCATTGTCACCCCGAGTCTCCCTAACCACTTCCGTACCGCCTTCGCAGTGAACTTGGGCCCGTTGTCGGATCTTATATGCTCGGGTATGCCCTTCGTGATGAAGAGGTACGCCAGTCTCTCTATGACCAAGTGAGAAGTGATCTTTGTAAAGTGACAGGAGGTTTGTCAAATTTTGTGGAAAACTCTCCATTGGAAAAAAGGACGCAAGGAAGTAAGGTGCCCTTTATGTTTTCACAAGCACCCCCTAAAAGGTCACGGAATTATTGATCACAAATTATTGATTTGTTCCTTGTGAGGATGTGACAAAAGTGGGTCACTCCAGCAGGGTAGAATTTCTATCATCAAAATGCAATTGTCTATCATGTTTTTGCAATTTGTCTAACATCTTTTGTGCAATTTACTTCCGCGCGGGGCGCGACACCCTGGTAGGTTTGTCTTCATATGAGGCAGAACAGTTTCAATCCACGCGCCCGCGCGGGGCGCGACGGCTACGAATACCACACCAGGTACTACCGATATGTTTCAATCCACGCGCCCGCGCGGGGCGCGACACATGACGTCATGGCGGGGACACTCGCGGGAAGGTGTTTCAATCCACGCGCCCGCGCGGGGCGCGACTTGATAGTGCAACCCGACAAACTGCCAGATTATCAGTTTCAATCCACGCGCCCGCGCGGGGCGCGACGTATGTCCACCTGCGAGGATTGCAAAGGCGTCGTGTTTCAATCCACGCGCCCGCGCGGGGCGCGACGGGCAAGCTCCTGAAATGCGAAGTCGCTCTAAAGGTTTCAATCCACGCGCCCGCGCGGGGCGCGACTACGGCTTTGGTGTCAGCCTTTTTTTGGATAGCAATGTTTCAATCCACGCGCCCGCGCGGGGCGCGACCGTAAGTTACTTTCCCATTGTCATCTTTATAGATGTTTCAATCCACGCGCCCGCGCGGGGCGCGACACTTTAATTGGGAAACAATGAAGTTCGACAATCTGTTTCAATCCACGCGCCCGCGCGGGGCGCGACGCATGGATCATCTTATGGAGTATGTCCACTTGCGAGGTTTCAATCCACGCGCCCGCGCGGGGCGCGACGGCTGACAGAAGATGGCGCCGAGGCCCAAGAAAGTTTCAATCCACGCGCCCGCGCGGGGCGCGACGTTATGAAGTCCTGGTATGACATCGAAAAGATATATGTTTCAATCCACGCGCCCGCGCGGGGCGCGACTCCGCTTTCAGATGGAAGGCGTTCAGGAACAGGACGTTTCAATCCACGCGCCCGCGCGGGGCGCGACGCCCCATCCATGCTGACGATGTATTAGTTACGGCGTTTCAATCCACGCGCCCGCGCGGGGCGCGACTGCAAAGGCCAACAATTCATCAGGGGAATAAAACGTTTCAATCCACGCGCCCGCGCGGGGCGCGACCGGAAATGTTTAAAATGCGGTGAATCATGGAAAGTTTCAATCCACGCGCCCGCGCGGGGCGCGACGTTGATGGGGAAATGCTGGCATGAAAAACAGTATGTTTCAATCCACGCGCCCGCGCGGGGCGCGACAGTACGAGGCCAAATGAGCACGTTGCCGAAGAAAGTTTCAATCCACGCGCCCGCGCGGGGCGCGACCCAAAACTCATCATAGACCTCCATGAAGTCGATGTTTCAATCCACGCGCCCGCGCGGGGCGCGACTACCGTTGAGAGAATACGGGAGTTTATTATACTGTTTCAATCCACGCGCCCGCGCGGGGCGCGACAACGGCTAAAAAGTGGAAATACCGAGTAACAGTAGTTTCAATCCACGCGCCCGCGCGGGGCGCGACGCATTAGCGGATATGGAACGACAGGAACATATATCGTTTCAATCCACGCGCCCGCGCGGGGCGCGACGCATTAGCGGATATGGAACGACAGGAACATATATCGTTTCAATCCACGCGCCCGCGCGGGGCGCGACAGGACAAGGGCGAAAAGAAGGACACTCAGGAAATAGTTTCAATCCACGCGCCCGCGCGGGGCGCGACATGATGTGATTGCGAAAAATCAAGCGGTTGTAAAAAGTTTCAATCCACGCGCCCGCGCGGGGCGCGACTTCGGCGAAGGCCAGCCGTGGGAGACTAAAATATGTTTCAATCCACGCGCCCGCGCGGGGCGCGACGGAAGCCGAGCAGAAAATACAGAACAGGCTAAACGTTTCAATCCACGCGCCCGCGCGGGGCGCGACCAGACACAATATGGGAGGTCTCAGAGGGCGCCATGTTTCAATCCACGCGCCCGCGCGGGGCGCGACATTCTGAGGAAGCGGGCCGAAGATCAGAAGGGTTTGTTTCAATCCACGCGCCCGCGCGGGGCGCGACTCAGATACAAAAAACCAAAAAGGAGGCAACAAAAATGTTTCAATCCACGCGCCCGCGCGGGGCGCGACGCCGATATGGATCACGCCTTGGGGAGGGAAAAATGTTTCAATCCACGCGCCCGCGCGGGGCGCGACTATCTTGCCAGTAACGATTGCTATGGGAGAAGATGTTTCAATCCACGCGCCCGCGCGGGGCGCGACACCGATTCAGACACCGATGGATTACCCGGCAGATTGTTTCAATCCACGCGCCCGCGCGGGGCGCGACGCTAAACGACTCAAGGGGAGACCTGACTGAAAAGGTTTCAATCCACGCGCCCGCGCGGGGCGCGACAAGCCTGAAATAATTAACAAAACAGAGATTCCAGTTTCAATCCACGCGCCCGCGCGGGGCGCGACACAATGGAACAGCAACAAAGGCTGCAAATTGTAAAAGTTTCAATCCACGCGCCCGCGCGGGGCGCGACTAGATGATGTTACGTTTGAATTGATTGAACCGGATGTTTCAATCCACGCGCCCGCGCGGGGCGCGACTCGACAATGCCGACTGTGTGGGGTCTGGTGAAGGTGTTTCAATCCACGCGCCCGCGCGGGGCGCGACACATACTCCATAAGATGATCCATGCGACTAGGGCTGTTTCAATCCACGCGCCCGCGCGGGGCGCGACTGCATAGGCTTATCGTGTGCTGCGTGAGAAGGGTTTCAATCCACGCGCCCGCGCGGGGCGCGACTACGAAAGCCGAGTGCTTTGGTATCTATTCAGGAAGTTTCAATCCACGCGCCCGCGCGGGGCGCGACTGTGACCGTTACCGTCCCACTGCTTGTCGGAGATTGTTTCAATCCACGCGCCCGCGCGGGGCGCGACGGGCAGGTTTATTCTCTGGTGCTGTTTTATCAATGTTTCAATCCACGCGCCCGCGCGGGGCGCGACCGATCCTCGGTATCGAAGGTAACATTCGTATTTGTGTTTCAATCCACGCGCCCGCGCGGGGCGCGACAAGAAATATAAGGATTATGGGGTAAAAGATGATGTTTCAATCCACGCGCCCGCGCGGGGCGCGACGGCCCTGATGAGCACCGAAGAGGGACATGAGATGTTTCAATCCACGCGCCCGCGCGGGGCGCGACACAAAGTTATTGTTTTATGGTTTAGTATGTGTGGTTTCAATCCACGCGCCCGCGCGGGGCGCGACTTGTCGAAACGGTGGATTCATGGGGGATGATGAAGGTTTCAATCCACGCGCCCGCGCGGGGCGCGACATTTCACTGCTCCTTTCTCTTTTTTAGTATAGAGTTTCAATCCACGCGCCCGCGCGGGGCGCGACTTATTCTTTTTCAAAAGAAGGTGACAAATGAAACTGTTTCAATCCACGCGCCCGCGCGGGGCGCGACACAAATCAGCACATGCCAGCTTTGGAACAAGAGTTTCAATCCACGCGCCCGCGCGGGGCGCGACCAGTTTTACTTGGTTTTATAGGAGGTAATAAATGTTTCAATCCACGCGCCCGCGCGGGGCGCGACGTCAAGACCGCTAGGACCTGGCCCATATCTGATGTTTCAATCCACGCGCCCGCGCGGGGCGCGACGAAAGCGAACGCTGGTATAAGAAGACCAAAGAAGTTTCAATCCACGCGCCCGCGCGGGGCGCGACGCGTTGTCACCGCGAATACTGAGAACCAGTTGAAGTTTCAATCCACGCGCCCGCGCGGGGCGCGACGTTTTCTAACTGGACGAACAAGGCCAGGGGCAAGAGTTTCAATCCACGCGCCCGCGCGGGGCGCGACTCAAGCCGGTGATAGAGGTAAAAGCATGAATGATGTGTTTCAATCCACGCGCCCGCGCGGGGCGCGACTCCAGACTTACACAATTTTGTAGCCTCTACAATGTTTCAATCCACGCGCCCGCGCGGGGCGCGACGAGAGGTTTATGGAATACGAAACAAGAGTTATAGTTTCAATCCACGCGCCCGCGCGGGGCGCGACAAAAGACTTTCACAAGGAGTATTGCCGATATGATTGTTTCAATCCACGCGCCCGCGCGGGGCGCGACGCAAATATCTATCGAAATGGCTCGATGGCTGGAGTTTCAATCCACGCGCCCGCGCGGGGCGCGACCTTACTTCTTCAAATTCTTATAAACAAAAGACTATTTTCGCACATTTAGCGTACCACCTCATTTCGCCCTCTCTGCTCTATTCAATTTTCAAAGAGCTCTACAAACAATCCGCGCCATTCCATGATCTATGGCCACATGCGAAGCCCCCAGGAAAAACATGTCAGCTTGAGGTTCGCGCGGCACATACTAAGCAATCAAAACCCCTTCTTGGTCGATCCCTTCTTTTGCCCCAACGTGTTCGACCCGTCGCCTCCAGTTCGACCCCAAATAGTAAAACCGCAAGCTGTCCTTTTCCGGGTTGATTTCTCCTATGAGCCTGTCTTTGAGCATTGTCCACTGAGCAGGATCGACTATACATTCAAACACAGAATACTGGACCCTCTGCCCGAAATCCTTACACGCCTTCGCTACACGGTTTAAACGCTTTTGACCTCCGGGGTCCGAAGTCGATACATCATAGCTTACAAGGACCAGCATGGAATCCCTCCCTATTTCCAGATAAACGGCGGATAACCGTCAAGGTCCCCGCGAAGATGCCGGGACATGAGGAGCGCCTGGATATGGAACAGAACGCCGATCTTGACCTTCTCTCCCAAAAAGGGATGGGTCAGTTCCTCCTGTTTACGCTCCTGATAGGCCACAAGCACAGTCTTACGAGTATCGTCATTCATGATAACCGCGCCGGAATCCATTTTCTTAAATCCTTTATCCTGCACCTGCTGGAGGTTGATGAGAGAGAGGACAAGACGGTCTGCAATAAATGGTCTGAACTCCTCCATGAGATCCAGCGCCAGTCCAGGTCGTCCCGGCCTGTCTCTGTGGAGAAACCCTACTGCGGGGTCGAGACCCACCACCTCCAGAGCGGACCGCACATCGTGCATCAATAAGGTGTAGACAAAAGACAGAAGGCAATTAACATTGTCGAGTGGTGGTCTTCTGTTCCGCTCATCAAAGCGAAAGGCCCCTTTCTGGGCAACAATGAGCTGGTCGAAGATACTGAAATAGATATGGGCCGAATCTCCCTCTATTCCTCGAAGGCCGTCAAGAGGATAGTCCTGATTGAGAAGATCAATCTCATGGCTGAGGCGTAAGACAGCGTGTTTCATCTGAGCTTCATTGATCTTACTTCCGTGGTCCCTGATTGCCCGCTGCAACACGGCGCGGCAGTTGGCAATCTTGCCGGTCAGGATGGCCTTGGCGATCTGTGCTGAACATTCCAGATCGTCGGCCCGACGATACTGCTCTCGTCGCAACAGCACGTTACCCGATACCGGTCCCTGAACTCTCGCCAGGAAACGGCCATGCTCGGTAAGAAAGCTCAAGCCAACTTGATTCTCAGCGCAGAATCCCATGAGAAAGGGGCTGCAACCGACATTGCCGAAGCAGACAACACCGCCGATAGTATGGACGGGGATGCGCAAACGTACCTCACCATCAACCTTGACAATGACGGTCTCGCCCTCCTTTGAGAGATAGGCACCTTGGGTGGTGACATAGAGTGTGTTAAGGTGTTTTTTCATGTTTCACCCGCCGTCATTCGTTGCAGATAGTGTTTCACAGACAACTTCTTCTCCATCTTTTTCGGCATACACTCGCCGATGAGGGAACAGCTTTCGCAACGTTTTGCATATTCCGGCGCTGGCGTAATACCCGACGTAATTAATTGACGGGCCTTATTCGCCGTCTCTTCTGTCTCGTGCCGCAGTCCTTCATCAAAAACAATATTCGCTCGTCTCCGTGTCTTTCCGTAGAAGAGTGCTCCTTCGGGTATAGAAATATTGAGCATTTCTTCCAGACACATGGCTTGGGCGCAAAGCTGCACGGCATCGCAATGGTCGGGTTTGGGTTTGCCCCGCTTGTACTCGATAGGAAAAGGCTGCCACGGCCCTTTCTCAACCTTGCGGAACTCCACTACATCGGCCACACCCACAAGGCTCAGCCGCAGACTCCGAAGCGGCAGGCCGCGGGCAATCCGTACAGCCCTCCGCGACTCGTTTCCTTCTTCGTGGACCTTCTCGTGCATGAGTCTGCCTTCGGCGGTAAAGCGGTTTTCATCCCATAGCTGCTCAATATGTATCAAAGCACAGCGTCGGGGACAATACGCGTAATGTGTCAGAGCTGATATTGGAATTAATTCATCATCCATAAACTAAGTACCTGTATTTTTATAAAACAAAATTATTGGGGTCATTGGTCATTTTCAAAACGCCTGCCATGTACCCTAAAAAATCACTATCATAATCAAGCATCCATGCATAAAGGTCATTAAATCCCCGCAATGGCCGCAATGCAAACTTGTCTATGTTATTGCTATAAATGGAAACTGATTTCTGTTGTAGTTCTGTAAAATCAACTTTCTCATGCCGTTCTATTCTTTCGCATATTTCGCTGTCAATTATTGTGGTCACCGTATTTGCGGGTATTACTTTAAACTGGTCTTTAACCGATGGAAAATCCCTGTTTCGTTCAGCTATTACGATGAGATTGCTATCTGCATTAATCTGGTTTTTCTCCCGCACCTCTCTTTTCATTGCCTCTGTGCAATAGTCAGGCGCAACCTTTCCTTCATCAAAGAACTGTTTTAATATTCTTGAGGATGTCATAAATGAAGGATGTTCTTTGAGAGAGTCACCCGGCACTATCTGGAAGTTCCATAAGTTGCTTTCGCCGTATTCACCTGCGCGATTGATTCTTCCGGCTGTCTGAATTGTGCTTACAAGACTGCAATATTCTCTTGCGGCTGTTCGAAATGAAAAATCTATCCCTGCTTCAACACATGATGTTGCAACCAATGTCCAATCATTATCGCCAGGACTCATTTGAGGATCGAGCCTTTTTTTAATTCTTTCAAGTATTGTCTTGCGATGAACCGGAGTCAATGCTGTAGAAAGATGCTCAACAAATCTTCTATCCCCGCATGAAATTTTTCTATCCCTGTAAGATTTAGATAGATTCTTGGCAATTGATGCAGCAGAGTGGACAGTATTCAGGATAATCAATCTTGGTCCTTGCAGCTCTTTTATCCAATTACAAATTTCATCTGCGTTAAGCGGCTTATCTTTTCTTACATAATTTATCCGAATTGCTTCGCTTGACAATGCCGATTTTCTCACGGTTTCATCAACAAGTTCGGGAATATTCTTTAATGGTGGATTTGAAAATTCTTCCAGTTCCCAGAAACGGTTGAGAGAGCCCGATGCAAGGACAATATAACATCCCCAGTCATTAACGAGTTCCTGAAGCCACTTCAACGCCTGCGCCCATAGAGGAGCAGGCAGAGCAGCATGAGCCTCATCAATAAATATCGCAGAACCAGCAAGCTGATGAAGTTTACGCAATGAGGCAGGATGATTGCTGGCCAGAGTTTCAAAAAATTGCACGGCTGTAGTAACTGTTATGGGGGCGTTCCACAGGAAAGAGAAAACACGTGATGATGGGTCTTCAAACTCAGCTTTGTGATGATGTGCTGCAACAACTTTTTCGGAATTTTCCCCGGACAAAACCAATGCATTGCGATAAACCGCAACCGACTGATCAATAATGTTTGTGAAGGGCAAAACGACAAAAACTCGCCGCAGGTTTTTGGTTTTTGCTACATTCAGCAAATGTGCCATAACAGCAGTCGTTTTCCCAGTTCCAACAGGACTGTCGCAGGTAATGAAACCTTTATCGGATGGTGAAGCGTTGCGACATGAATCATAAACCTGCTGACGCAGCTTGTTTCTCTCGCGCTCCCTTTGGCTTAGCTTTTTCCCCTCGCTATCCCTTGAAAGCCCTGCGACATAATTATCCAATGATGCCAGCCTGCTCTCTGGATGAAGCAGGATATCACCCTCTGGAATAATATTGTTGTAATGCCGTGCTGTATCAGTATGGTCAGCATCTACAAGGCATGAAAGCGCCATTCGCATAAATAGCGGCGTTGGCGATATACCCTGCCATTTAGATTTCTTTATCTCCGGTAGATTGATTAAAATCGATTTGTGGATTTTGAGATAGTCTTGTAGCCCTTTGTCTGTAATATCTTTGACTGAGCTTTCTCCCTGACAAAGTGATATATCACGAAAAACATTCCCTTTGCCCTTTGCCTGCTCGTCCGGCAATGATGGCAATCCAATATGGTGCGAATAAATAAACAAGGCTGCAAGATTCTCAGCTAATGTTAAGCTACTGGATTGCAGTGTAGCAACCCCTCCATCTTGATGATGAATCGGAAGACTCTTCTTATTACCAGCCTTCAAACCCTTTTGATTCTCAGGTGCAAGTTTTCCCAAATCGTGATAGTAAGCGGCAAACGCAACGACATCCTTCATGAGCGTTGCATATTGGGAATATGCTCCGGCTCTTACTGCATTACTTAACGCCATTTCATAGACATTACAGACATGCGCTTGATAGAGTTGCGCCGAGATTTCACCCTTTGCGCTGTGCGCTAAGAACATTTTCACGACTCCATAAGATCCGTAACTGAGGCAATCTTGTTTTTCAGTTCGTCAATTAGTGATGGTGGAATATCATACTCGTCCCGTGATATAGATGGCTTATCAGTGGCTTGTTTCTTTCTGGGAGTGAGCGCATCTATAAGCTT
Source organism: uncultured delta proteobacterium (assembly GCA_963754785.1). Taxonomy (GTDB): domain Bacteria; phylum Desulfobacterota; class Syntrophorhabdia; order Syntrophorhabdales; family Syntrophorhabdaceae; genus PNOF01. Next base: position 27,543 of record CAVWHH010000021.1, read on the forward strand.
ATAATCCTGGCATGAGCCGAGAGGTGATTTATGCGCCATAAACCATGCGTGTAATATTTCCACATTTGGCCTAACATACGACCTAGAATGTGCATAGGCATGAGGAATCAAAGCAAGCATCAACTCAATGTCTTTAGTTGTACAGCCCGACTTGTGCGCTGCGCTGGGATTGACAAAAAAGGGCATGCAATATATCCCGTGTTCAACAATCCGATAACCGAGCGGTGCCATGCCGACTGACTTGTTTCCTTCCACCGGAGGATTGGTGGTAGTCATTCGCTCGATTCTAATTGGTGCAACAGAAACTCCTAAACCAAATTGCACTACTCCGGTTTTAACGGGCACCTTTCGCCCTTTTTCAAGTTCAGTATTTCCAAAAACTCTGCCATCCCAGTATTTCTTAATAAATTCATCCTCAGCAAGGTCACGAATCTCTTTTAAAGTTGATTTCCTACTCTCCAATACTCCAAATTCGTCAGCTTTAAGTGTAAGCTTACTTGCAAAAGCTTGCCAGACAGGCCCTTCCTTATCTTCCACCAAGTCCCGCAATTTTCGTTTAAACGACACAGGCGTGATTTCACCTTTTCCATCCGGACGCTGACGGGGATCGCTCTCACGGTCAGGATCACCGTTTGGATTAGAATTAATAACCTCGATAACTAAAAGACCTGCTGCACGGAAAATGTTTTGATCTGACATCGTATTCCTCCTATTTAATTGTTTTCTGTCCTTGCCAAGTAACCAAGTAACATTTGCGCCTTATCTGTATCTGTGCATGAGGGAGAAAGCCCTGCCTCATTTAATTGATTTGAAACCTCGCCGATCTGCTTCAAAAAGTATTTGACCAGACCAACATCTTTCTCATCGCCAGATAACGTTTTAGCCCATGCCTGATATGGCGGTATCCTTTGACTGAGCATACTCAAAGCCTTTTCAGGCGTCTCCAAAGCGGTTGACATCAAGGCATTGCCGACTAGTTGAGGTGGGATTGAGCCTTTTCGCACATATTGACAATACTTCAGGTGAAGATCGTCAACAAGGCTTAGAAGCCGACCTACAAGATACGCAGATGAAGTCATAAAACCTCCTTTCTTTATTCCATTTTTATAAAGCAATAATCCAAGAATTGACGGTAACAATAGCGCCTGTTTTTCATACTTATTGTTCATTTTAAAAACTAAGAAACAGGTATTTTCCTGCCCTATCGCCAAAAGCAAGGGGGTGCAGTTCCTAACAACAGCGTCTATGGCTCTCAAAGAAAGCCTTTGCATCTCACTGCCTTCATCCAATAACAAATTAAGAGCATCATTAATCGAAAACCCATGAACCCGCTCAGCATATGTTCCCTGTCGTATCCATGCAGTATTCAAACACCAGACAACTTCAGCCGGGAATGGAACTAAGCACTCCTTCCAAACAGGCGTTTTGTCTTCGAATTGCCTGATATTGATATTGGGAATATTGCGACATCCTACCTGCCATTGTTCGGCTGAGTTAATTGTGTGGTTGGCGGTATAGCGTTTGCTGACCAAAACCTTTGTCCGCGCCTTGTCCATTTTTGCCATAACAAAAATCCTGACTTCAACATCAGGCCGTCCTTTTGCTATCCCTTGTAGGGTAGTTGTTACTCTCTCAGCTATAGCTGAAAATCGAACGCCCTCATAGTCCGTAGCATTATTATCTGTTCCGCCAAATAAGCCAGCCAGTTCCGGAGCCAATTCCGGCATTTCTGTAGGATAAGAGAAAAGCACTATTCGTCTATTTCTATTCTGCTTTTTAGAAAGGTCCACAATATTATTCGATATGTCACCCCATGTTTTACCTTGTCGACCAGGATCACTCAGCCACTCTAAAGCTTTCTTCATTTCCTTACGCACCTTGTTGCCTGCTGGAAAAGAGGCGGCGTCAATCATTCCATACCTTGTCTGACATGGAGATTCCCTATTCATAGCTCGCATAATAACTTTGCCGAGTACATTTCTTAAGCGAATCTCTGGAAACTTCTGATCCTCTCCGGCAGAGCGTTCGCCGAAAGCATCAATTCCTTCAGGCTCGTCTTTTAGTTCTTTCTCCTCGTTTTCCAAAAAGCGCAGATTCATCCACTTCTGAACTTCTCGATGACTTGCTTGATACTTATAATTCTTTTGAGCCCAGTCTGATAATTCGAGGACAATCTGAAATTTTGCTGTGCCAAAGAGAATATCAACAAACCTCGAATCTGGTGTTTCTAAGAGTTTACTCAATAGAATATTTTTCAACTGATCGTGCAATAAAGGGGCGGTCATTTTTTTAACCCGTATGCATAGTTCTTTGATCGAATAATATTCATCTGGCACATTTCCAAGCTGCGGCTCGACTTCAACATTGACAACTCTATCAAGGCAATTGCCTACTCTACCACTCTCTGATTTTTTCTTTTTTATAGCGGTCCATGCATTTATACATGAGGCCAAAATTTTATCAATATCGCTGGATATAATCCCCTCTCCATCTTTGATCTCTTTTTTCAACTCTTTTATCATACTGGTTGTTTCTTCTCCTGTTGGTTTAAAAAGAGATGGAATGTTAAATGCCGGGAATGACTCACCATTAGATCTTTCCCACTTTCTCAATGTTGTTACCTGAGCAATTGGAACCTCCTGAATGTCTGTTAGATCACCATTCTCATTAATAGAAAGCTGGAAGGTCATGCTCCTTCTTGTTTTGCCATCTTTTTTTGTTATCGAAGGGCACGCCTTGAAATACTTTTGAATGCTTGTTTGTTCAATTTTATCTTTATCGAGGCTTCGTGCAAGGTCTCTTAGTTCATTTAACATATTCGAGCCTCCCATCCTTTATTTCAACATCTTGTTTAAATACCGGTTTCTTATCACCGGATGGTTCAAACACACTAAATAAGAAGCTTGGCAGTGTGACATTAATGCTTTTACTCACTTCCGTCTGATCACGAAAATTACCGAAATAGTCTGGAGTAAATTCCCGCCATCCTAAAAAGGGAATATCATGACATTTACCTTGCTTTAACCGGCGATAAAATATCTCTTGACAGGCGTGACGGTCATTAAACCCCTTACTCTTCTCTAACAATGCGTTTTCTGATAACGGTCGATCATGGTCGGCTGGTCTTATTTCCGCATAAAGGCGATAACAAACATTTATCAATACCGTGGCCAAAAGCTGGTAACTGCCGTATGGCATTATTGAACTTTTCCTCAATGGCCCACCATAATTTGTTACGTAATTGTGATAAACAACTGGCGCGCAAATCTCAACCATTGTCGGGACTATCTTAACGGTTTCAAAACGTACAATAGATTCAAATATCCCCTTTGTAGCCGACCATGTAGGGATAGGATAACTTACAGGTGCATCTCCCGTGTCCGGTCTTGTCCACATAGCCGTATTTCCAGAAATCTCCATTTGAATCTCATAAGGCTTACTTGCCATTCTGAATCACCTCCTTTTCTTAAAATATATTTTGAAGCTCTGCCACCAACTCCCCCGCAAACCCCTTTGCCATCTCCGCCACGTTCTTTAAATGTTCCTCCAGTGGTTGCCTCTTCTCGGACAGGTCTCCTTTCTTAAAATGGGCGTAAAAACTGTCTTCAGGCTTTTTCATCGTCCTCCGTACCGCTGAGCACTTGATCCATCACGCCTGATTGGAATTGTTTCTGCGTATGTTTAATTCTACCTCCCACATGACAGAAAAAACAAGCGAATTTTATTAATTGTTTGCGCAGAAGAGCTCATCCAGGATGACCGCCGGTTTCTCCTGGGCATAGTCAACAACAATCCCGACCAGGGGCTTCGTTCCCGAAAGGATAGGCTTCCGGTCAAGAAAAAGGGGGGCATACCATGAGTAGACCTGAGAATCTGCTGGTGTATCGTCAAGACGATGGTTTGTGGGCTAATAAGCGTCTCGACGCAGACAGGCCTTCAAGCATGCACGATACGAAAGAACAAGCAATAGATGCAGCGAAAGAGATGCTTCTCAACGAGGGCGGAAGAGAGCTTCTCGTAAAAGAGCTCGATGGCACAATGCGGCTGGTCGGTATGGTATGGGAATTGACAAGGGGTGTCGAGATCCCGCGGTCGTGATTCTCTCTGGGGCGCGGAGAGAATTCGTTTTCCTTCTCAGGCATTGTGGATCCCCTCCACTGCCCTATCCTGAAAACATTTCACAAATAAGACCATAAAAAGGTTCTTTTTACAAATAAATAATCGAACAGGAAGAAAATTATTGCTACCTGAAGTAGTCTATGAGAAGACCATCCACGGTATTAAAATAAATTGGCTACACGGCTAAACCTTTGCTGTTCTGAACGGTACCACCATAGCCCCGGCCTTTAATCCGTTGAGGTAATCCGCCCATATCTGCATCATCTTCCGCCGTTCCTCCAAATGCGCAGTCCGGTTATATGCCCTTCCGTTTGGGTCTCTGACAGCATGCGCGAGTTGATGCTCGATGTAATCTGGACGAACGTGCAAAATTTCGTCAAGTATGGTTCGCGCCATCGCCCGAAAACCGTGGCCGGACATTTCATCTTTGGCAAAACCCATGCGCCGCAGCGCCGAAAGCACAGCATTGTCGCTCAACGGCCGCAATGTGGTTCGGTGTGAAGGGAATACGTACTTGCTATGACCGGTCAATGGCTTGAGTTCCTTCAGAATCTCTACGGCCTGATTCGAAAGCGGCACAAGATGGTACTGACCTTTTCGTTCCTGTTTTGTCTTAAGCGGAAGTTTCATCCGTTCCACGGGTATGTTCCATTCCGCAGTGTCAAGGTCGATTTCTGACCACTGGGCCGACCGGAGTTCCCCGGGCCGGACAAAGAAAAGCGGCGCCAGTTGAAGGGCACACTTGACGACGAATGAGCCTTTGTAGTCATCGATGGCTCGGAGGAGCGGGGCAACATCTTTCGGGTCTGTCAATGCCGCCATATGCCGGGAAATAACCGGTTTAAGCGCCCCTTTCAGGTCTGGGGTCGGGTCTCGTTTGGCCCGTCCTGTGGCCACTGCATAGCGAAATACTTGCCCGCACACGATTTTCATGCGACGTGCCGTTTCACCGGCACCGCGGGACTCGATACGCCGCAATACCGCCAGCACTTCAGGGGGTTCAAGGTCAGATATAGGAAGCTTTCCGATCCAAGGAAAAATGTCACGTTCAAGCCTGGTGATTGTTACGTGTGCATGGCTTGGAGACCACGATGTTTTGAATCTTTCATGCCATTCACGGGCGACAACCTCAAAAGTTTCTTTTTCGCTGGTGTCGGCCTGTTTCATGGCCCTCTTTACCTCCCCCGGGTCAACCCCCTTTGCTACATGACCCCGTGCCTCCTCTTTTTTCAGTCTGGCGTCGGCCAGGGAAATCTCCGGATATGAGCCAAGACTTAACATTTTCTCCTTTCCATCGAATCGATATTTAAAACGCCAGAGTTTACCACCTGTAGGGGTCACCAAGAGAAAAAGCCCCCCGCCGTCAAACAATTTATATTCCTTTTCCCTGGATTTGGCATTCCTTATCTTGGGGTCCGATAGCTGGATAATCCGCTTGGGCATTGGCTTTTCCTCCTTTTTGGGGGTATCCCATTTTTTTTGGGGGTATTTACGTCATAATATACCCCCAAAACTGCCGGATTCTGTTGTATATTATAGCACCTCTTTAGAAAAACAACAACAAAACACCCATTATTTCTAATGGGTTTTGTACTTTATTAGATACTATTGAACTATCAAATGGTGGCGGTGCAGGGAATTGAACCCCGGACACTGCGGATATGAGCCGCATGCTCTAACCATCTGAGCTACACCGCCACGGACAATTCATATATGACATAATACCTTGATTTGTCAAGATAAATCAAACCCTTACCGGGGCCGGTTATCGGCGTCACCGAAGCTGCTTCAGGTCGAAACCAATGTTTTCATACAGTGTCGAAAGTAGAAGGAAAAGAATCTCATTACCTACACATTTTCAGAACAAATTATTTTCCCAATAGATCAAAATATGATATTAATACTGGCAGGGATAAATAAAGCATTATGCAACTGAAATTTACTGTGCCAAAGAGAGCACGGAACGAAGAAAGGGACCGTTTTCTCACGGAAGTAATGGGAGCATGCTGGCATGACTATGATCCCGATACACCTGTAAAAGTACTTTGCTACAAGGGATATACCTGTAAGAAATGCGGGGATTTTGTGTTTACTAACAATGATTTTTCCACATTGGAAGATTTCATGAAACTCCTCAACTGGGCCTGCAACCAGGATACACTGGGCGCAGTTGTATCACAATTCGAACCGAGATACTTTATAAAGGAAGAGACAGGTCACCAGGCGAGAAAACAGTTTGCCGATGTTTTGTACGGCCTGCTCTCAATGGCAAGAAGGAAAAAGGGGAATGCTGAGCGATAGGACGCTTGATAAATACGCCGACGTCCTTCTCTGGGGGTTGAAGGTCGCAAGAAAGGGCACCCTAAAAAAGAATGAAATCGTCCTCCTGCAGTATGAACCTCCCGCGTTGAAACTTGCTGAAGTCCTTTACGGAAAAATTCTCGACATGGGCATGCATCCAATCCAGCGTATGGGTCTCACATTCGGCATGGAATATGATTTTTTCAGAAAAGGTAGCGAGAAACAACTCACCTTTTGGCCACCCGGCGAAAAGGAACTCTACGAAAATATACATGGAAGAATATTTCTGAGGGCGCCGGAATCGCTCACCCACCTGAAGGACATTGATCCCATGAAAATCGGAAAGGTCCTCGTTGCACGAAAACCACTCCGGGACATCCTTGATAAACGCGAAGCACAGAGGCTCTATGGCTGGACGCTCTGTACGCTACCTACCTTTGAATTGGCGCGACAGGCAAAAACATCACTCAGGGGGTACGCTAATCAGATCATCAAAGCCTGTTACCTTGACAAAACTGATCCTGTGGCCGAATGGACAAATATCCACAAAAATGTGATCGGTATTAAGAAATGGTTAAACTCTCTGAAGGTCAAATCATTCCATATGGAATCAAAAAACGTCGATCTTATAATTACGCCGGGTGAAAGACGCAAATGGGCCGGTGTGTCCGGGCACAACATTCCCAGTTTTGAACTCTTTTTCTCTCCCGATTGGCGCGGAACAGAGGGGACCTATTTTGCCAACCTGCCGTCTTTCAGGACCGGCAATTATGTCGAAGACGTTCGCATCAGATTTGCGAAGGGTACTGTAACAAACGTTGAGGCAAAAGTTGGTGAGGATTTTGTCAGGAAACAGCTCTCAATGGATCATGGAGCCTCACGGATTGGAGAGTTTTCACTCACCGACAAAAGGTTTTCACGGATCGATCGTTTTATGGCAGACACCCTCTTCGATGAGAACTTCGGCGGGAAGTACGGAAACTGCCATATTGCGCTGGGAGCCTCCTATACCGACACCTATGACGGAGACCCGGGAGAAATGACGCCTGTCCTGAAAAAGACGCTTGGCTTTAATGACTCTGCCCTCCACTGGGATCTCGTCAATACGGAGGACAAAACAATCACGGCACATCTGGCCAACGGCAAAAAGCTTGTTATATATGAGAACGGCGTCTTCAGGTATTAGCGTGATGTCGCATGGCTGAAGGCAAGCTCGTATTGGCTATATGGGAATTCCTGCCTGACAATATTCAGGATTCTCTAAAGCATGCCGTCGAAATACATCGAAATAAGGAACGAACTGAATGGCAGGTCTTGATCGGGCCCTGTCCTCATTGCGGTGATAAAAATACCATTGACTGTTCGCTTGTCAAAGACCTCAACGACATCACCGTAGGTCTCTGCAATGCCTGCGGTTACCTCTGGTGTCTCGAATGCGACGCGCCGTTTCTAACAACGGTGGACTGTGGACACTGGCAAATTTGCGCGGGTTGCACAGAAGAAAAAGATTTAACGGGCTTTTGTGGCGTGGTGCCGTCGGATTGCGCACATATAAAAGAATGGCTTAAGAAAAGCCATCCCGTTGTTTGATATCTTGCTGAACCAGTTCTCTTTCTCTTGTGCAATGAGGATTATTCTGATAAGCTTTTTTCTGTAAGAGATCCTTGGAAAGGATAAACCCATGAACATACTCCAGGCAATCGGCAATACACCGCTTGTGGCATTAACCAACATCAACAAAAACCCCTCCGTACAAGTTCTCTGTAAACTTGAAGGATGCAACCCGGGAGGATCAGTGAAGGATCGGCCGGCTCTCTATATGATTACAAAGGCAGAAGAGCGCGGTGAACTTACAAGGGACAAGATCATCCTGGAGCCTACTTCAGGAAACACAGGCATTGCTATCGCCATGATCGGCGCCGCGAAAGGTTATAGGGTAGAACTTTGTATGCCCGAATGTGTGAGCACCGAGAGGCGGCTCATTCTCCAGGGCCTGGGTTCCGAGGTCTTTCTTACCCCTGCCAAGGAAAATATCGATGGGGCAATCCGTAAGGCCCATACGCTCCTTGAACAGGGACCGACAAAATATTATATGCCGAATCAGTATGAAAACCCTGATAATGTTCTCGCCCACTTCGAGACGACGGGGCCGGAAATATACCGGCAGACCAATGGCGAGATTAACTATTTCGTTGCCGGCATGGGAACAACGGGCACGTTGATGGGCACGGCAAGATATTTAAAATCGAAGAAACCCGGCATCAAGATCGTCGGCGTCGAACCAGTCATCGGCCATACCATCCAGGGATTGAAAAATATGAATGAGTCCATGGTTCCGGCCATCTATAAACAGACCGAACTCGACGCGAAGTACATGGTAGAAGATGGGGAGGCCTTTGAGATAACAAGGCTCCTCGCACAGAAAGAGGGCATATTCGTGGGGACATCGAGCGGGGCGGCTGCTTGTGTGGCTTTGAAGCTTGCCTCTGAAATCGATCACGGCACCATTGTCGTGCTCCTCCCTGATCGTGGTGATCGTTACTTAAGTACCATGCAGTTCAGGTCTATTTGCGCAAAATGCCCGCCGTAATAGGTATGAAGGTTCCACAGGCACGAAAAGTACGAGGCCACAACACAAGGTCAAATTATCTCGTGCGAAGCGCCTTCACCAATTCTGGCAACACATCCCCTGACTTTCCATAGATCGATATATCGGCAATCGTACTGATGGGTGTGGACTCAGTATTGATCTCTATGACAAATCCGCCATTGTGTTTCACCTTCTCCGGAAAGGAAGCAACCGGATAGACAATACCGGAGGTTCCAACGACAATCAATGTATCGCACACTTCAACGGCTCTGAATGCCTGTTCCAACGCGGTAGGAGAAAGTGACTCGCCGAACCACACTACATCCGGCCGAAGCAGTGCCCCGCATTCACAGCGCGCCGGAATGGCAGACAGGGGCACCTCCATGAGCGTCGACGTCTTTCCCTCTCTCACGCATCTTACCCTCCAGAGGTTGCCGTGAATCTCCACGATCCGGCCATTGCCCGCCCTTCCGTGCAGCCCATCGACATTCTGTGTAATGAGCAAAAAGTTGTCAAAAATTGTTTCAAGTTCTTTGATGGCGCGATGTCCTAGGTTCGGTTCCGCTTTGCCGATTATTCCCCTTCTGTAGTCATACCATTTCCAGACGGTAATAGGATCACGCTCAAAAGCTCCAAGTGTAGCAAGCTCCTCAGCCCGGTAATTCTGCCATAATCCGTCATTTCCTCTGAAGGTTGGGATACCGCTTTCGTGAGAAATCCCCGCGCCGGTAATAACAAGAAGAAATTTTGTTACGGAAAGCCTTTCCGCGGCACGATTCAGATCAGCCATAAATCATGTTTCCTTAAGGGTATCCCTCAATGCCTGTAGCACTTCTTCGCTAATCACTTTTCGTTTTCCCGCCATTTCAACGGCCACTTCCGAAAGCGCCTTGTAGACTCTTTTGTGAAGTTTCATGTTCTCTATGGCTCCGAGATGAGCCTTCACTGTTTTTACATCACCCCGTAAAACGGGTCCTGTCAGGGACGCGAGAGGACCTCTATTCTCGATATTGTTGAGGGTGGCCCTGATGATCGGCAGGAAGGGCGCGAAGTCAATGTTGATTATATCCATGAGGCCCTTACCCGAATAGAAAAGAGCACAGAGGAGGTTACAGACAAAGACTGCCGCCAGATGGTAGAGCACCTTGTTCTCGCCTGTGATGATGTATACTCTGGCCCCTATATGTTCGCCGAGAAGCCGCAGTATGCGGATTGCATTTTCGTTTCCCTCGATGAATATGCACGTATCTGGCAGAACCACTATGGCGCTTTCGATATCAGGAAATGTCTGAAGCGGATGGAGCGAGCCCAGAAGGGCCCCTTTTTTGTCGAGAGGCGAGAGCATGGAAGATGAGTCGGCCCCGCTTGTATGAAAAAAAAGTTTTCCCTGGAGGCTTTTCGCTTTTTCGTCTATTTCTCCGGCGACGTCTTGAATGGCTCTGTCCTGAGTTGTAACGGCGACCACGTCTGACGCGTGAACGACTGCCATATTGTCATCCGTATAAAGGATCCCTTCCCCAAGGAATTGTCTCGCATTATCAAGCGAGGATGCCATTCTGTCCGAGACGCCTGCGATGTCGAAGCCCTTATTCTTCAACACATAGGCAAGAGATATCCCTACCTTGCCCGCACCGATGATTCCAATCTTCATTTTTCAAAAACCTCCTTCGGAAGCACGAGGATGTTCCTTAGAATCTCGATCGCCTTGTAGCCAATAGTGCTCGTTACACTCGGTGTGATCTCCGGATCTTCTAAGGGACCCCTCACATTATATGTGATGTACAAAAATCCCTGTCCCCGTTGTTTCAAGATACTCCTGACAATCGGGATCTTGTCAATGGTCCGATCGATGGCTATGAGTGGGGATACTTGGAGGACGCCATTAACATCCTTCTTGTTTAAATTGAGATCGCCTTTCCCTGTAATAACCATTGAGGAACTATCGAGAAGAAAATTGGTAGTGTTGAAGATACCTTTGTTTACGGCAAAGGTGGCGCCTAATTTGTTGTATTTCAGACCTTCCCGGCTGAAGTTGACCTTGCCCTTCAGGAGATCGTAGACATTGAGCAACCCGAAAATTTTGGAGAGCAAATTCCATTTTTTGATGATCCCATCACTGCTGTATACTGTTATATTGCCGTTCATGTTGCCGATAAGGCTAGCCGTGTTGTCTCCTTCCGATTTGAGGTCTCCATATATGAATCCGCTACCGACGATGTCCTCTGTGGTGCTGCCTATTGCCTCAAGAAAGGAACCGCTTTTTATCCCGTTGAGTCTGCCGTTCGCGTAGATATACGGAGTTTTTCCGGACAGATCGACAATACCCTGTATGCCGGCGTTTCCATCAACTATGTCTAAGCTGCATTCAGAAACATTGATCTTTCTGTCGATCATAACACCTGTGAGGTCTAAGTTTTTGGCGGCGATCCTGCCCAGGACAACATCATTTGCTTTGAGAGACAGATCTCCTTTTGCACGCGCAAGAATACTCTTCTCCGGTATCAACAGAGTCCCATATTCCCTGCCCCCTTTAAAATCCTGAAGATCAAAACGTTCCATGTCGACAAAGAGAGAAAATTGAGGAGCTTCAAGGCCCTTCACGTGGAGCATGCCCTTCCTGAGCGCGCTGCTGCCGCAGGTGAACCCGTTCATCTGAACATCAAAGGTACTGCCTTTAAAATCAGCAATGAGGTTCATATGGCCCACCAGTTTTGGTAAACTGGGTATTCGGAGAAAGCCGTCATCAATTTTCACATACCCTGTCATATAGGGAAGTTTCTCAATGGGAAGCTGAAAATCCTTTACCGCTACTTTCAGCGACACATCACCCTTCGTCGTCTCCTGAGGCAGGAAGAAAATCTTCGCCACTCTTCCAACATCATGAGCATCCAGGGCGACCTGGGCGTCGATCTTTTTCCAATCTGTTATGGTGCCTTTTGCGTTCACCCTGATAATGTCGAGTTGATATAAGAGATCCTGGATGGTTATGTCAGCGCCCTTCTTTGAAAACCTAAACTTAGCCTGACTCTTGACCCCCCTCTCTTTCTTCATGTATGGCGGTATTTCAAAGGCCAGATCGTCCATATTCACATCGCCGTTTGCGCTCAGGATGTCGTTGTCAAGACGAAGCCCTCCGTCGATTTGCAATATCCCCGTTGCCTTGAAGGGCATTTTGATAAGAGAATGGAGATGCTCTGCGTCAAACGCACCTTTTACGACGAAGTCAAGATTCTCCTGATTCCATTTGCCCCTGCACGTAATGTCTGTTGTGCTGTCCTTACTAACGACCAAAGGATCAAAGACAACTCCGTCGTTGAAAAATCTGTATGAACCGCGCGTTGAAAAACTGACATTTTTCCATTGGGCCCGGCCATTATCGAATTTTCCCGAACCGTAAACATAGGGGCCTGAACCCCGTCGTACTTCCACATTTACCGCGCCTTCAGTTGTTCCGCCTGTAAACCGGACCCCTCTGAGATCAACAAAAGGTGGCATATCTTTGAGATTCAACAAATATTTGCCTCTCGCTTTTATGACTTTATCTTCGTTATACGGTATGGTTCCGCTCACTTCATTGAATGCGCTTGTTTTATATCTCCCCCTTATATTGGAAATTTCCACCCGCGACATGTCGATGGAAACCTGTCCCTGAATGTTGTCAAAATACATATCTTTATAGCCTACCCCGATATCTTTGACCTCCAGGTAGGCTGTTGTGGGGCCCTTATGTGCATCGTGCAGCATTGTCGCCTTCACCTTGCCTGCCTTCAAGACATCCCAGACATTCCGCAGGGAATGTTTTGATGTGGCGTGATAGATCACATCCTGGACGTCGAGAAAATCTGAACTCAACTCAAGTGATGTGTACTTATACTTATCAAGACGGATGTTCAGGGCAAAGGGGGTTTGCTTATAGAAGGCCTGCCGAATCTTGATCTCCACCGTTCCGCCTTCAGCTGATAGAAAGACCTCTGCTCCGACCTTATCAAGAGCCACCGGTCTATCCAACCAGGTATCGTTCAGTTCAAAGTTGGTTGCTTCCACTTTCCCCTCATATATGAGTGTATTGTTTTTGAAGGCGATGGTGCCGGTGCCGTCCACAGACCCCTTCAGGATTGTATCGATCCTTGCGAGGTTGACGGAGGTAAATTGGATCTCCCCTTTTATATCCGTCAATCGCTTGTTGTATATACCTTTACCGCGAATATCAACGGTGCCGATGTAGTCGCCATTTTGAATATGCGCTTCAAACTGAAGATTGTCTCCTATATTAATGTTCCGTATCTTTACATCGTTGATGATAACCTTCTGCCCGGAAACGGTAATGACACCATTATTGATCTCGATAAGCTCCGCAGGAAATGTGAAGGGACGTCCTTTTCGTTCAACAGGGGCAATTGCCGTTTCAAAATCGGATATAAAAATGTTTTTGAAATAGATACCTTTCGCCACATCAATAACAAGATCACACCGCTTTATCATTCCCTCGATATTACCCTTGAGCCGGATTCCCTTAATCCGGATATCGAGGCTCGTGCCCTGCCGTATGAGTTTAACCCCCGATATTGTGGCCTTGCTGTCTGTTGCCCTGCCGATCACATAGGAACAAAAGCGGGAAAGGTTCATGGAGGCGGTAAAAATGATAAGTCCGACAATGCAGAGAAGAATGGCGAAAAGAATAAATTTTTTTGTTTTTTTCATGAAGGTGTCCGTGCAAGAGTGAAAAATATTACTTCACCCGCGGAGGACTTCAGGGGCGAGCGGGACACCTCAGGAGCGTTATACCCTGTGGTGAAGAGATCATCATCGAGGAGCACCTTTTTGCCCTCTATGCCGTTCTTGTTTTTTACAGCGAATACACCACGAATATTCTCTTTCCTCTCTTTCTCTGAGAGTGAATACTGGTCTTTTGTCCGTTTCGTTTTCACGAGAACGGAAGAGCATATCTCCTTTCCTGTGATTTTCGTGACCTCTTTCCCGATGATAAAAGACTGGTTAAACCCCCTTTCCATCAGCCTTTTCTCGGTAACCGGAATAGGAATAATACAGTAAAAGCATCTGCAATCCTGTTGATCTTTGTCTCCATTAAGCGGACAAGAAATAGCTCGGTGTTCCGTCTGCCTCTAAACTTGAAAGCATGAATGACATCACGGAGTTTTCTCTCGCAATAAAACCCGATGTAACTTCGCTGAAAGATCCTCTTTTCTTCCGTGCGGGCACCGCAAAGGATGCTTTTACCGATGAATCTGCCGCAGATCGGACAGGTTTCTTTTTCGTCCACGGGCCGGAAGGTATCGATACGGGTTTCACAGAGTCTCTTTCCCCGCGTATTGCACCCCCTCCGCAATACAGAGGATAGAAAATGTCGAGGACTGTTCTAAAGAGGTTATGCACCGTACTTGTCGAGCTTCATTCCATGAGCCAGTGCCAGCGCCATCAGTTGCTTGCTGTAGATGATTCCCACACTGCCGAGAAGACAGTTCTTTTCATTGAATGCGAGGCAATCTCTTTCGCCTGTTTTTGTTACGATCATGAGAGGAACCGGATGCCAGCTATGGCCCTTAAGTGAGCAGGGCGTCGAGTGGTCACCGGTGATGACAAGGACCTGTGGATTGAGTGCCATTATCTCGGACACGATGTTATCCACGTTTTCGATGGCCCTTACCTTCTCGGGGAAATTGCCGTCCTCTCCTGCAAGGTCTGTTTCCTTTACGTGGAAAAAAAAGAATTGATAATCATTATAATTGTCTTTCAGGATTTTTATGGACTCAACGTAGTCTTTGGGTTCATGCTTGACGTCCATTCCGAGTACCTTTGCAATTCCCCGATACATGGGATATGTAGCGATAGCGAGGGCCTTTAAACGGTATCTCACCGGAAAAAGCGGTATGTTTGGTTTTTCGGAAAAACCTCTGAGCAATATGCCATTGGCTGCCTTCTCATTTTTCAAAAGATCGAGGACCTTGAGGATAAAGGTATTCACGACCCGTACGGTGAAGTCCGCTTCCCTTTCCTTTGCTGTCGTGTACAGGTAAGGTTTATTGTCTTTATGGGGGTCGGCGTCGGTCAGTGTATCGGAAAGGCCCTTCCCCCGAAGTATCATGGCAAACCTGTGGGACTTGCCCGGCTTGATAATGATCTTGACGCCTTCTATCTCGGGGATATTCGAGGAAATAAACGCGCATAGACGGTCTGTCTCTTCGGTAGGAATCCTTCCTGCTCTCCTGTCTGTCACGATACCATTTTTGATAGTACAGAAATTCGCCCGAGCCGCCACATCGCCGTCTTTTAAATCCATATCAAGGCCCAGGGCTTCGAGTACACCACGACCGATCTCCTGCGTCACAGGATCGTATCCGAAAAGGCTCAAATGTCCGGGACCGCTTCCCGGTGTTATCCCTGTATCAACAGAGATCATGCGACCAAGTATACCGTTCTGTTGGGCAAGAGTATCGATATTCGGTTTCTGAGCCACTTCGAGGGGGGTCTGACACGCAAAGGCCGGGTTTGGGATATCGCCAAGTCCGTCAAGGATGAGAAAAACGATTTTATTGTCATTGGCGAGTACGATATCTTCAATCATACTATTCCTCTCGGCCCCAGTCTTCACCATCATAAATCATTCTCAGTTCGGTGGTATCGGTGTGGAGAAATTCCTCCTTTTTCACGTTGATCGTGTTCCAGCTATTGCAGCTCTCGCAAAAGTGCGTCCACTCCATTTTGATGGCCTGACATTTCGTACAGACAAAGGGTATGTAAACCTCTTTCATAGGAAAGGCTTCTCTGAATTCCAAAACGGCTTCCTCCATCTCTCCCCTGTGAATATAGGCTTCCGCCATTGCCCTGTGGAGCCCCCTGAAATCTTCTCCTTCGGCGATGAGGGTGTTGAGCATATCGATGGCTTCATCGATCATTTCCAATCTCAGACACAGCCGTGCATACAGAAAGGAAATGAGATGATCCTTCGGCGACAGATCGAGGACCCTCTGATAGATTTTCAATATGGCACCCGGGTCTCCCCGGTTGATGTAAAGATCTTCCATTTTAAGGAGGAAGATGATGTGACCTGTTTTTGTGTAGCCTCGACCGTAGACCCTCCCGGCCTCATTTAACTTGTCTATCTTCTTGTAAGCTTCCGCCAAAAGAAGGTACGTGGGGATGAACCGCTTGTCCTCTCCGATAAGCTCCTTCAGTTTGTCGATTATCTTGTCGGCGTTCTGGGCGAATTTCTCCTTAAAGAGCGTAAGTGTCTTTTCATACTGGATGCCGATGAATCGTCTATTCTCTTCCTCTGTCTTTATGAATTTCCTGATCCTATTTTCAATCTCGTAGGCCTCATTCCAGTCTTTCTTCCATACATAGAAATCCCGCAGTATCCGGAGCGCATCGATATTCGATTCGTTAATTTTTAATACATCCTTCAAGATGGCTTCATTCTTGAAATAATCCTTTGTCGTGAGGTTCACACGGATCTTTTTGAGCAGTATAGTCTCGTTCTTACCGATATTGGTTTCTGCAAGGCTCAGTATTTCCAGTGCTTTATCGTATTCTTCCATGGAGACATATATATCGGCCAGTGCCACATAGGGCTCTTCCCTGTAAGGCACTTGTCTGGTAAGCTTCTCCAGGTGTTCTATAGCTTTCCCCCGATCACCCCTCATGTCATAGGACTTTGCCTTTTCAAGCAATTCCTTGAATTCTCCTGTTCTTCTCTCCTGTCTTCCCGATATCCAACCGTTGATCGTGCTTTTGATATCATAGAAAAAGCTGACGATAATGGATACAACAATCCCAAGTATGAACGCAAAGACAACAAAGCTTGCCACTGACATCTCGATAGGGTTTCCACTCCAATAATAATTGAACTTCACCGTATCGGGATTCAGTATGGATAGGAATAGATAACAAAGGCTAAACAGCAGGCAGAGTAGAACAACTATCTTTAGCTTCATTCTATTAAATTCCCTTCTGCTCCATTTGTCTCTTACACGTTATACAATACCTTGCTACGGGATTTGCTTCAAGTCTTTTTTCGCTAATTATCTCTTCACATTCTTCACATATCCCGTAGGTCCCTTTTTCTATCTTATCGAGGGTGTTGTCGATATCTTTCAGGAGGGTCAGGTCGTTGTCGCTGATACTCATGAGGATATCCGCGGTATAGGTGTTACTCGCCGCGTCCGCCATATCCTGGATGCCGTCTGTTCCGAGATTATAGGAATCTTCCTTCAGCTTCTTCGCCTTATTCAGTATGTCCCCTCTCATCTTCAGCAGCCTTTTTCGGTAAAGGTCACGTTCCTTTTTTTTCATTTTCCACCTCTGCATGCTTTTTTTCGTTTTCTATTCTATACCTCTTTGCCTCTATCCACAGGCTTTCCAGATCATACAATTCCCGAAGCTGTTCAAGGAAGATATGCGCAATTGTATTCTGATAGTCGATAATCACCCATCGCCCTTCGCGGTAACCTTCAACAGAATAGGGCCTTACTCCCCGCTCTTTCATCCCTGTTTCAATGTTATCTGCGATGGTCCTCACATGGCGTTCGCTCGTTCCACTTGCCAGGAGGAAGTAGTCGGTAACATCCGTCAGGTCAGCAAGTTTCATGACAACCACATCTTTTGCTTTTTTTCCACCAGCCAGCATGCCGCATGTTTTTGCTTGTTCAAAGGCTTCCACTTAATGTTTTGTATAACCCCCTCTTAGTTATAATTTTTCCCACAGACGCGGGAACAAGATACCTTATTGATCGGTGCTTCTTCAAGAGTTCTCTTACCTTAGTCGATGAAATGTCCATCTGCGTAATATCGTGGAAATAAATTCTCTTGCCCGATGTATGCCTGAATACGGTCTCATTGACTTTCTCCACATCTTTCTCCACGATACGAGGGAGCATTCCCAGGGGTGTCTTCCTGTTTTGTGTTGGCCTTGTCATCACGATAAAATGCGTATGATAAAACAATTCTTTATAGAGATGCCAAGTCTCTATCTCGGAAAAGGCGTCGATACCGATTAGGAAATAAAGTTCTTTGAACCTTTTCCCAAAGTGTTTCAATGTGTCGATCGTATAAGAGAGGCCTGATTTTCGCGCCTCTATCTCTGACACCCCGAAAAATCTGTTTCCTCTGATCGCCGCTTTCACCATACGAAGCCTCTCATCGGTGCCGGTAATTGTGCATTCCCGCTTGTGAGGCGGTATGCCATCTGGGATAAAATAGATTCGATCCAGCGAGAAATCCTCCCGGATCTCTTCGGCAACACGCAGGTGCCCGATGTGGATGGGGTCGAAAGTTCCTCCAAATAGGCCGATTGCCATGCTATCCTCACGTCCTTAGCTGCCCATCGCCAAAGGCGATAAATTTTGTTATTGTCAGTTCCTCGAGGCCCATGGGTCCGAATGCGTGAAGCTTTGTCGTGCTGATACCCATTTCCGCTCCAAGACCAAGCTGGAAGCCATCGTTCAGTCTCGTAGAGGCATTGATAAGGACAAGTGACGAATTAAGCTCCCTCACAAACATCCATGCCCGTTCGTAATTCATCGTAACAATGGCGTCAGTATGGCTTGAGCCGTATTTTTTGATGTGAGCGATTGCTTCATTTATGTCTTTGACGACCTTCACGTTGAGTTTGAGGTCAAGGTATTCCTCATACCAGTCGGCTTCTTTCACCTTTCCAATATCCTTGAGGATCTTTATCGTTTTTGGGCAGCCTTTCAGAACCACGCCTTGTCTTTTAAACCGTTTCGCAATCTCCGGCAAAAAGTCCTTGGCGATAGCCTCGTGGATAAGAAGCGTCTCCATTGCGTTACAGGTTGCCGGTTTCTGTGCTTTTGCGTTGATGCATATACCATATGCCATCTCGAAAGGAGCGGATTCATCGACAAAAACATGGCAGACACCTTTGTAATGTTTTAAGACGGGGATCCTCGACTGCTCCACAATATTTCTGATGAGTGCCTCGCCGCCTCTCGGTATAATGAGGTCGATATCTACATCCATTTTAAGCAAACTATAGATGTAGTCCCTGTCCGCAGTCTGAACGAACTGGGCCACGTCGGGGTCGATGCCGGAGCCTTCGAGCGCTTCCCGGATCAATGCACAGAGGGCGAGATTGGAATGAAAGGCCTCGGAACCGCCCTTCAGTATCACGCAGTTCCCACTTTTCAGGCAGAGTGAAAAGGCCTCTATGGTGACATTGGGTCTTGATTCATAGATAATAAGGATAACGCCGATGGGGATTCTCATCCTTCCTACAAGAAGCCCGTTGGGCCGTTTCCATGTTTTTACGACATCCCCAACGGGGTCAGGCAGCGTGATAACATCTCGGAGACTCCCTTGCATTTCCTGAATCAACTTATCGTCAATCCTGAGTCTGTCGATGAGGCTCTTTGCCAGGCCGGCCTTTTCCGCCGCTCTGATATCCTTGCGGTTCTCTGCGACAAGATAATCCTGTCGCTTCGCCAGCAGCTGCTCTAAACGCTCCAGGACTTTGTTTTTCGTCTTCGTACTCGCGTGAGCGAGCATGTCCGATGCGGCCTTTGCTTTTTGCGCAAGCACATCTGCCTTCTCTACGCCATTATCTCTTTTCATATGATCACCATATTATCTCTGTGTATGATTTCTTCTGTGTATTTATATCCGAGCTTCTTTTCTATATCAACACTTTTAAAGCCCTTTATCTTCTCTACGTCCGAGGATGAATAGTTCGTAATGCCCTTTGCGATGATCTCTCCCTGCATATTCTTCATCTCGATACATTCACCGCTCATAAAGGCCCCGTCTGCCCTCACAATACCTGACGGTAGTAAACTCTTTCCGTTATGAACAACAGCACGTTCCGCGCCTTCGTCAATCCAGATGGTCCCTTTTGGTTTGAATGCGAAGGCGGTCCACCATTTTTTTCGGGCAAGTTTTCGTTCAGGAAGAAAAAGGGTACCGATCTGACGACCTTCAACGACCTTTAGGATCACGTCTTTTCTGGTGCCCAGGACGACCCTCGTGGGGATGCCATACCAGCCGGCCTTCTTAGCGGCCTCCAGCTTGCTTACCATGCCACCGACGCTCTTCTCGCTTCCCGTTCCTGTTGCCACCCGCTCTATATCCTCGTCGATTTTTTGTACCACGGAAATCATACAAGCCGTCGGATTGGTATTGGGATCGCAGTCAAAGAGCCCTTCAACATCGGAAAGGAGGAGGAGCAAATCGGCATCGGCGATCTGCGCGATGAGCGCCGAGAGGTTATCGTTATCCCCGAATTTGATCTCCGTGAAAGAGAGGGCGTCATTCTCGTTGATAACAGGTACGATGCCCATTGCAAGAAGGGTATCGAGAGTATTCATGAGATTGATGCACCTCGTCCTGTTCTTGATGTCCTCATGCGTGAGAAGGATCTGGCCTACCTTTATCTCTTCTTTTTCAAAATTCTCCCGATACATCTTCATAAGCAGGACCTGTCCGATGGAGGCAAGGGCTTGCCTTTTTGCAATCTCTTTGGGTTTCTTCGCAAGCCCCACCGTTTCCATGCCGCACGCGATGGCGCCGCTTGAGACAATAATAACGTCAATATTCATCGCTTTGATGGCCTTCACCTGTCGGGCGATATCTTTAATCTTACCGGTGCTGATCTTTTTGCCATCATCGACGAGAACTGACGTCCCGATCTTCACAACAAGTCGTTTGATGGCAAGCTCATTCATTTTCATTTGTCACACCGCATAAACTCATCAGTTCGCGCAATCTTCAGACACCACAGGACCACCGCTCCTGGTGATCATTTCTTTCAGTTCATCGATCCCGTGGCCGGTTAGTGCACTTACTTTTGCATATCGTTCCATCTTTCTTTCAAAATAATTTTGCCATTTCTTCAGTACATCGTCTGAAACAAGATCGGTCTTATTCAGCACGACAATCCTTCGCTTCTGAAGCATCTCTTTGCTGTACGTTTCAATTTCATCGATCAACGTCTCATAGTCTCTCTTCACCGTTGACAAGGATACATCAACAACGATGAGGAGCATGCTCGTTCGCTCTATATGCCTCAAAAATGTTAGCCCTAACCCTTTGCCTGCCGATGCTCCTTCGATGATACCGGGAATATCGGCGATGACAAAGGTTTTCTCTCCGTCCCGGAGGACCCCGAGTGCCGGAGTCAGCGTAGTAAAGGGGTAGTCGCCGACCTTGGGTTTTGCATCCGTCAAACGGGAAATGAGGGTCGACTTGCCCGCATTGGGAAGGCCCGTAAGACCTACATCGGCGAGCAGCTTTAAAACGAGCTTCAGGTGGCGTTTTTCGCCCTCTTCACCTTCGTCATGCTCTGCGGGCGCCCTATGCGTTGGCGTGACGAAACGGGCATTCCCCCTGCCGCCCCTTCCCCCCTTGACCACTACATAACGCTCCCCTTCTTCTACAATATTGGAAAGGGTTGATAATTCAGGTTCTTCGTAGACGATGGTTCCGAGGGGCACATGAATCACCGTATCCGTGCCGTCTCTGCCAGTCCTGTTGTTTGCACCACCGGCTTTACCGTTTTCCGCTTTATAATTTCGCTTATATTTGAAATCAAGAAGGCTTGCCAGATCCCTTTTCCCGGTTACGATTACGTCCCCTCCCTTTCCGCCATCGCCGCCATCGGGTCCGCCTCGCGGAATAAACTTTGCTCTCCTGAAGCTTACGCTGCCGTGACCGCCTCTTCCTGCTTCAACATAGATAGATGCTTCATCGACAAATTTCATTAAATGGGATCGACATAGGCCCTTCTTTTGTCACCTGCCGAATCAAAATTTACCGTCCCATCGATCAAAGCAAACAAGGTATTGTCCCTCCCTACACCAACGTTCTTCCCCGGGTGGATCCGTGTTCCGTGCTGCCTCACAATAATACTTCCGGCCTTGACCTTGGTGCCGGCATAAATCTTCACGCCGAGCCTCTGACCTCCACTGTCTCTTCCGTTCCTTGAGCTGCCGCCAGCTTTCTTATGCGCCATGTTATGCCTCCATAACAATCTTTTCTATCAACAGTTCAGTATATAGTTGACGATGTCCCTTCTTTACTTTATAGTCTTTCCGTCTTTTGTATTTGAATATTGTTACCTTCTTTTCCCGTCCCTGTGCAACAACCTTTCCGTTGACATAGGCGCCATGAATAAAGGGATGGCCTACAACGGTTCCACTGTCTCCATTTATCGTGAGTACCTTGTTGATCCGTATCTCTTCACCCTCAGGAGCCTCGATCTTTTCGAGTCTTACCTTCTTCCCTTCCTCGATCTTATACTGCTTGCCACCACTTTCAATAATTGCATACATAACGGGCTCCTTACCTTTATTTCAAAAAAAGCTAAATATATTATGATAATCAGCTTGCAAAAGTCAACAGAATGTTGGGGAGGGTGGGATGGTTTATCTGCGCACTGACAGGTGAGGGCAGAGGCTCTTCGAGATATGGTGACCGCAATGGAGGGCCTGGGGAATCTCCATACCCCTTTTCTTATTGCTTATAAGGATCTTATTGTGGTATTTTTCAACATATGAATGATTTTTATCGCATTTCAAGATTACCACCCTATGTCCTTGGTATAGTTAGGGATTTACTTGTTGAAGCGAGAAGACGAGGAGAAGATATTATTGACCTCGGCATGGGGAACCCCGATCTCGCAACGCCAAAATATATCGTCTCCAAGCTGGTTGAAGCTGCGCGAAACCCAAGAAATCACAGGTATTCGGTAAGCCGGGGAATTCACAAACTGAGAGTCGCCGTTGCCAACTGGTACAAAAGAAAATATGATGTTGATATAGATCCCGACGACGAAGTGGTTGTTACCATGGGGGCAAAGGAAGGGATAGGGCATCTCGTGCTTGCCACGATCAGTCAGGGAGAAATAGTCTTTGTGCCGACCCCTGCGTATCCTATACATCCTTATTCGGTTGTCATAGCGGGCGGAGATTTGAGAACCATAGCCCTTCAGCCGAAGGAAGAATTTTTTGACCGGTTGAATATCGCCACCAAAACCACGTGGCCTCTACCCCGCATGCTCATTATCAGTTTTCCCAACAACCCCACAACGGAAGTGGTAGACCTTGCTTTTTTTGAAAAGATCGTCGCCTTCGCGAAGGAGCATAACCTCATGGTCGTTCACGATCTGGCGTACGCTGACCTGGTATTTGACGGCTACAGAGCTCCGAGCTTTCTCCAGGCAAGGGGTGCGAAAGACGTCGGAGTGGAATTTTATTCCCTCTCCAAAAGCTATAGTATGCCCGGATGGAGGGTGGGCTTTGCGGTAGGGAACACACAGATGGTCAATGCTCTTGCCAGGATCAAGAGCTACCTGGATTATGGGATGTTCCAGCCCATTCAGATCGCGTCAATCATTGCCCTGAACGAAGGAGATACCGATGTCCTCGAGATCACGGAAACATACAGAAGAAGGCGGAATGCCCTCTGCGAGGGGCTCAATAGAGGCGGATGGAAAGTAGAGAAGCCGAAGGGGACGATGTTTGTCTGGGCAAAAATCCCGGAGCAATTTGCCTCCATGAGTTCTGTTGAGTTTTCAAAGCTTGTTCTGCAGGAAGCGAAGGTGGCAATATCGCCCGGTACGGGCTTCGGCGAATACGGTGAAGGGTATGTTCGTTTTGCACTCATTGAAAATGAGCACAGGATAAAACAGGCAACAAAGGGCATCAAAAATTTTCTGCAGTCTTCAAAAAAACTATGATTGGCGTCGGCATTATAGGTCTTGGAACGGTAGGGACTGGAACATTTAGCATCCTGACGGAGAACCAATCCCTCATAAAACAGAGGACCGGTCTTGATATAGGGGTCACGAAAATTGCAGAAACAGATTCGCGAAAAATAAAGAAGAACCGGATACCGAGTCGTATCGTCACAAAGGACGCCAATGAACTTATAAAGGACAAAAACGTTGATATCGTCGTGGAGCTTATCGGCGGTATACACCCTGCTTATGAATTCATTGCGAGGGCTCTCGAAAAGGGCAAATGGGTTGTCACCGCAAATAAGGCACTCCTCGCGGAAAAAAGTGATGACCTCTTCAGGATTGCCGAAAAAAAACAAGGTGAAATCGGATTCGAAGCATCTGTATGCGGAGGCATTCCGGTTATTCGTGCCATACGAGACGGGCTTGTAGGAAACAGAATCACCTACCTTCTCGGTATCTTGAATGGCACAAGCAATTATATCCTCACCAAGATGACTGAGGAGGGTATAGCTTTCAATAATGCCCTTCGAGAGGCGCAAGAACTTGGTTTTGCTGAAAAAGACCCCACATTCGACGTAGAAGGCATAGACGCTGCTCACAAACTTTGTATCCTCGTGAGACTTGCTTTTTCTTATCCTGTGCGCATGAAGGACGTTATAACCGGCGGCATATCGAAAATCGAGCCTATCGATATCGGATTTGCCAGGGAATTTGGGTATAAGATCAAACTTCTTGCTGTAGCGAGAGAGACAAACGGGTCTGTTGAGGCGCGCGTTGAACCGGCAATGATACCCATTACCCATCCGATGAGCAGTGTGAATGGCGTCTTTAACGCGGCGTATATTGTCGGCGACAGAGTCGGCCCCACGCTCTTTTATGGAAAAGGTGCGGGAAGCGAGCCCACAGGGAGCGCGGTGGTAAGCGACATTGTTGACATGGCCATGAGGATCGAATCGAAAGGCCGCCACATCAGGATCCTTACCTGTGGCTCAGGGAAAAGAACAACAGGAACCAGGTCCAACAATGTTCCTTATTATATGCGCTGCACCGCTCAGGATAGACCGGGGGTCCTCTCCAGAGTCTCAGGCATTCTGGCTGATTACAACATCAGCATCTCGGCGGTAACACAAAAAGAGAGAAAAGAGAGCGGGTACGTGCCCATCGTTATGCTTACCCATGAGGCCGTTGAGAAAAACCTGAAAGAAGCAAAAGCGCAAATCGACAAGCTGCCCTTCATTCAAGGCGAAAGTGTTCATATTAGGATCGAAGAAGGCAACCCGTAAATAAAAGGAGCTAGTAAACACATTGTTGCAATTGTTGCTGCATAGGAAGGTTCTGTAGAATGAAATATATTGTTATAATCGGTGACGGGATGGCCGATTTCCCCCTTGATGAGCTTGGCGGGAAAACACCGCTTATGATCGCTCACAAACCCTTTATGAATATGATGGCCAATGAGGGTTTCTGCGGAAAGGTCAATACCGTACCTGAAGGGTTCTCGCCGGGGAGCGACGTTGCCGCTATGTCTATATTTGGATACGACCCGGCGCAGTATTACACAGGGCGGGCACCCATAGAAGCCGCCGGCATGGGTATTGAACTGGGGGACGAGGACGTTGCATTCCGGTGTAACCTCGTGAACCTTGATATGAACAGTGAAAATACCGTTATGGGAGATTACAGCGGCGGCCATATTACGACAGAAGAAGCTAAGGTTCTTATCGATGCTTTGAATGAATCAATTGGGAATAATAAGTTCCGGTTCTTTCCCGGTATAAGCTACCGCCACATTATGGTCTGGAGAAATGGGGAATGGCAGATGAGTTCGACGCCACCCCATGATATTATCGGAAAAGAGGTGCGTGAGTACCTCCCAAAAGGTAAGGCAGCCCTGACCGTCCTTTCATTAATGGAGAATTCGCGAGGGATCCTCGGCAGTCACCCGGTCAATGAGGAAAGAAAAAGGTCAGGCAAACTTTCTGCCAATAGCATATGGCTCTGGGGACAGGGCAAAAAAACTATACTGCCTCCTTTTTCAGAGAAGTTTCTGCTCAAAGGCGCGGCGGTTGCCGCCGTTGACCTTGTAAAAGGAATAAGCAGGCTCGCGGGCTTCGATGCCCCCTATGTTGCAGGCGCTACGGGCTATCTGGACACCGATTACCGGGCGAAAGCAAACAAAACCTTGGCGCTTCTCGAAGACCATGATATTGTCTATGTTCATGTTGAAGCCCCTGACGAAGCTTCCCACAAGGGTGACGTGCAAGAGAAGATAAGGGCCATCGAGCGCATCGATGCCGATGTTGTCGGCACACTTTTTCAAAAGGTGGGGGACAAAGCGAAGTTTCTCATCGTTACCGATCATGCTACACCCATCTCAATGAAAACTCACTATGCCGTACCTGTGCCTTTCATTATATACGACAAGAACAAAAAAAACCGGGGCTGTGAGACAGGATACGACGAGCGTACAGGAGAGGCGGTAATAAGCGGTGAGGAAATGATTGCTATTTTCATAGAAGGACAAAGACCATGAGACAAAAGTTCATTTTTGTAACGGGCGGTGTGGTTTCTTCTCTCGGAAAAGGTCTCGCGTCGGCATCAATCGGCGCGCTCCTCGAATCGAGGGGCCTCAATGTCATGATCAAAAAGCTTGATCCCTATATAAATGTCGATCCGGGGACCATGAACCCCTTTCAGCACGGCGAGGTCTTCGTCACTGAAGACGGTGCGGAAACGGACCTTGACCTCGGTCACTACGAACGGTTTACCAGTGCGGTCATTTCAAAGAGATGTAACTTTACCACCGGACAGGTCTATGACACAGTCATATCGAAAGAGCGAAGGGGCGAATACTTGGGAGGGACGGTCCAAGTCATCCCCCACATCACAGATGAGATCAAGAGAAGGGTCCTCGATGTCGATGACGGTATTGACGTGGTTATAGTGGAAATAGGCGGCACTGTCGGCGATATCGAAAGCCTGCCCTTCCTCGAGGCAATACGACAGCTTCGCAATGATCTCGGAAAAGAAAATTCACTTTTTATCCACCTCACCCTCGTTCCCTTTATCAAGACTGCCGACGAAATGAAGACAAAACCCACCCAGCATAGCGTGAAAGCATTAAGGGAAATCGGTATCCAGCCGGATATCCTGCTCTGCAGGACAGAGAGGGTCTTGTCCCAGGGCTTGAAAGATAAAATATCCCTCTTTTGTAACGTTGATAAAGATGCCGTTATAGCGGCAAAGGATGTGGGGAACATCTATGAAGTCCCTATGGTTTACCACAATGAAGGTCTTGATGAAAAAATCACGAAACAACTCAACATATGGGCCAAGAAACCTGACCTTTCCCAGTGGGAAAGTATAGTCAATACGATCAGCAACCCGAAAAACCAGGTCGATATCGCCGTCGTGGGGAAGTATGTGAAATTGAAGGATTCCTATAAAAGCCTTAATGAAGCCCTTGTTCATGGAGGTATCGCAAATAACTGCAAGGTCAATATCCACTACATTGATTCCGAGGACCTGGAAAAGAGCCTTACATCGGAATTGCTGGATATGGATGGCATCCTTGTGCCCGGCGGCTTCGGCGACCGAGGCATAGAAGGGAAAATCAACGCTATAGCACATGCCCGGGAGAAAAAGGTCCCCTATTTCGGTCTTTGCCTCGGCATGCAGCTCGCCGTCGTTGAGATAGCGCGCCATCTTGCCGGATGCAATGATGCAAACTCATGCGAATTTAATGAAAAGACACCCTACCCCATTATATACCTTATCGAAACATGGGTTGATAGAAACAACGAACTGCAGAAACGGGATAAGTTTTCAGATATGGGCGGTACAATGCGGCTCGGGGCCTATCCGTGTCAATTGACCCCGGGAAGTCTCGCACACAAGGCATACGGCAAAGATCTTATCCATGAACGCCACAGACACAGATATGAGTTTAATATGGAGTTTCGCGAAAGACTGGAGAAGAGCGGCATGACAGTCTCCGGTATATCACCCGATAGGACCCTTGTGGAAATCATCGAGCTTAAGGACCATCCATGGTTTCTGGGGTGTCAGTTTCATCCGGAGTTCAAATCGAAGCCTTTTGCCCCCCACCCACTTTTCAGGGATTTTATAAAAGCATCGTTACACCATAAACAGGAAAAACAGGTATGAGCAAAGAAATAATCGTAGGTAACATTACCATCGGAAAAAAGCCTTTTGTTTTTATCGGGGGCCCCTGCGTTATTGAGAGAAGAGATATAGTTCTGAAGATTGCCGAAAGGCTTACCGGCATAACGGAAATACTCGGCATTCCTTTTATTTTCAAATCGTCTTATGATAAAGCCAACAGGACATCGGTGACAAGCTTTCGTGGTTTGGGGATCGAGGAGGGACTCAAAATACTGTCGGAAGTTCAGGAACTCTTCAACATACCTATCTTGACTGATGTACATACGACCCAAGAGGCGGCGGCGGCGGCGGAAGTCGTTGATGTGCTGCAGGTCCCGGCGCTTTTGTCCCGGCAGACAGATCTGCTCCTTGCCTGCGGGAGAACAGGCAAGGTTGTAAATATCAAGAAAGGGCAGTTTCTGTCGCCCAATGATATGAAAAATGTCATTGAAAAAGTAGAATCCACAGGCAACAGAGAGATCATTGTCACCGAAAGGGGGACCTCTTTTGGCTATAATACTCTCATCAATGATTTTAGGTCCATCCCGATTATGAAGTCCTTTGGCTATCCCGTTGTATTCGATGCGACCCACAGCGTACAAAAGCCGGGTGCCCTATCCGACTCGTCCGGTGGGGAACCGGAATTTGTCTTCCCCCTTGCAAGGGCCGCAATGGCCGTGGGAGTGGACGGTATTTTTATGGAGGTGCATATTAATCCATCAAAAGCACTTTGTGACGGAGAGAACTCTATCCCGCTCGACGATCTGCCCCGCTATTTAAAAACACTGAAAGACATTGAAGGTGTCCTGTGAGTTTTCTGGCACGAGGCAAGGATGTACTGAAGAAGGAAGCAGAGGCTATCTTCAATGTTATGGAGACCTTGGGTGACGACTTCGACCACGCCATTGATATTATCGATGGCTGCACGGGAAGAGTGGTTTTGATGGGTATGGGCAAGTCAGGTCTCATCTGTAAAAAGATCGCTTCCACGCTTTCAAGCACAGGAACGCCAGCAATATTCCTTCACCCGGCGGATTCGCTCCATGGCGACCTCGGCATGCTTCAGAAAGGGGACGCACTGATCATCGTGAGCAATAGTGGCGAGACTGAGGAGATCATAAAGATACTTTCCTGGGTCAAACGGATGGATATTCCCACGATCGTTATTACCGGTGTTACAGGTTCCACAATTGCGACTTACGGGGACGTCATATTGAAGGTGGATGTCGATGAAGCATGCCCTTATAATGTCGTGCCGACCTCAAGCACCACGGCTACCCTTGCTTTGGGTGACGCCCTTGCTATCGCCCTTATGGAAAAGAGGTCCTTTAAGATCGAGGACTTTGCTTTACTGCACCCGGGCGGCACCATAGGAAGGAAGCTGCTTTTAAGAGTCGAAGACCTCATGCATACCGGCAGCGCCATGCCGAAGATATACGCGGATACACCTATGAAGGAGGCCATTCTTGAAATTACCTCGAAGAGGTTCGGCATCGCCGGCGTATACAACAGGAACGAAGAACTCCTCGGTGTAATAACCGACGGTGACCTGAGGAGGGCCATCGAGAGATACGATAGGACCCTTTTTGAAAAAAGCGCTTCCGATGTCATGACTGCAAACCCGAAGCTCATACGAAAGGATGCTCTGGCAGCCTATGCGCTGAAGAGGATGGAGGATTTCTCCATCACAGCACTCTTTGTTGCGGACGATGAAAAAGAAAGACGACCCGTTGGTATTATCCACATCCACGATCTCTTGAAGGCGAAAGTAGTATGAACCAGAATCATTCAGTATGAGCCGGGCACTGTTATGTTATTATAGGGACACATGGGAAACAGAAAGATCGCCATCTACATTTCTCTGGGATTTATCATATCAAGCTTCGTCCTTGCGCTCTACTTCTTTGTAAGAAGGCCTGATAAAATTTCTCACCGTCCTGAAGGCGAAGAAAAGAAAGTTATTGTTTTTAAGGACGTAACTTACTCAGGAGAAAAAAAGGGCATAATAGACTGGGAGATCAAGGCGAAGATAGCCCGCAAATATATTGATAGACCTCTTATTGAGCTTGAAAACCTTTCAGGCCAGTACAAACCGAAAGAAGGCGTGTTGGTCACCTTCAAGGGGACCAAGGGCTTGATGGATACGGAAAAAGGGAAGGGCAGCGTCGAAAACGTCGGTGTGCTCTACAAAGGAGAATACACCCTGACGAGCGCCTACATGGATTTCGATTTCAAAAACGGTACCACCTCCACAAAGGCGCCCGTTCATATCACAGGCAGCAAATTGACCATGCAAGGTATAGGCCTCACGGCAAGCACCCGACAGGAAACGGTAAGGCTTGAAAGCGACGTATCGGGGGTCATAGCAACGGGGAAGGCAAAGTACAAATTCCAGACCGATCTGCTTACTTACTATTTCAAGGATAATCGTTATGTCCTAGAAGGCAACGTGATGTTAAGGGGAGAAGATCTGAACCTTCTTTCGGACAGACTTCTTATTTTCACCACAGGTCAGGACCTCGAGAGGGTGGAGGCTTATGGCAAAGTAAAGGCCATTTCAAAGGGAACTGTTGCCAAAAGCGAAAAGGCGGTATATCATTTCAAGGAAGGAAAGATAGTATTTACAAATTCTCCGAGGGTCACCAAAGATAATGTGGAGATGGAGGGCGAATCCATTGTATATACTATCGCTGAGGAAAAAATATCCGTGAAGAAACCGAAGATAAAGGTAACAAACTAATGGTTCAGACATCCACGCTCGCGGCACAGTCCGTATCAAAATCGTATAATGGAAGAAAAGTTGTTGATGAAGTAAACATACATATCAACAATGGGGAAATTGTCGGATTATTCGGGCCAAACGGTGCGGGTAAAACAACAACATTCTACATGATCATCGGTTTTATCAAGCCCAATGGGGGTAAAATTTTGCTCAACAATGAAGATCTTACCGACTTACCCATGTTTATGAGAGCGCGCAAAGGTATCACGTACCTGCCGCAAGAACCATCGGTCTTTAAGAAGATGAGCGTTGAAGATAATCTCAGATCAATACTCGAATTTCTGGACGTCGGCAAAGAAATGGTAGATCACAAAATACTCGAGCTTCTTGAATCATTTAAACTCGAACATCTGTCGAAAAACAATGCGGAGTCGCTCTCCGGAGGCGAGAGAAGGAGACTCGAAATCGCACGGGCACTCATGACGTCGCCTCAGTTTATGCTCCTTGATGAACCCTTTTCCGGTATCGACCCCATTTCGGTATCGGATTTAAGAAAGATCATCAACAGCTTGAAAGCGAAGGATATCGGGATACTGCTTTCCGATCACAACGTCCGGGAATCCTTACCTATCTGCGACAGGGCCTATGTCGTGAATAACGGCAGGATGCTTCTCGAAGGGACTCCTGAAAATATTGCCCGGGATAAGATCGTGAGAGAGGTTTATTTAGGGGAGGAATTTTACATTGACGTTGGAACTTAAACAGACTCAAAAACTGTCGCCTGTTTTAACCCAACAACTTCAACAGGCCATCAAGCTCCTTCAATTGTCCAAACTTGAACTCGCTGAGGCGATCGAACAGGAGATGAAAGAAAACCCCATCCTCGAAGTGACAGAGGAACCCGCGGAAAATTCCGCGCAGGAAGCATCGAAAGAAAATGATGACAAAGAGGATATCGCGGATTGGCTTGAACGTTTTTCCCCTTCTGAGGACTATACCCCACGGGATAACAGAGAACTGCCTGATTATGAGAACAGTATCCGCAAGACCTACAACCTGCGGGACCATGTGCGGTGGCAAGTAGGTCTTTCCGAGTTTGATTCCCAGGAACGGTTAGTTGTCGAATGGATAATTGAAAATATTGATGATAACGGGTATCTGGTTTGTTCCCTTGAGGAAATTTCCAGAGATTCGGGTTTTGGCCTGGTGCCCCTGGAAAGGGTACTCAAAAAGGTCCAAAAACTTGATCCGTCAGGCGTGGGAGCGCGAGACCTCAGGGAATGCATTCTCCTTCAATATGAGGCAAGCGGCGAGAAGGATGAAATTTTTGAACACATTGTTTCGTCCTATTTCAACTACTTTCAGAACAATAATCTCAAGGCAATCGTCAAGGCAACTGGGTATTCTCTTGAGAAGGTGAAGAAGGTTCTTGACAAATTTAAACATTTTGACCCTAAGCCGGGAAGAAATTTCGGCGACGAATACACCTCGTACATCGTTCCTGACGTCTATGTTATCAAAACAGAAGAAGAAGGCTTTGAGGTTTTCTTGAATGACGACGATGTACCGGAGCTCAAGCTCAACAGGTATTATGTTGAGCTTTACGCTGATAAAAAAGTAGGTGGAGACACGCGAAAATATATCAAGAACAAGGTACGGCAGGCAGAGTGGTTTATCAAAAGCATCCAACAGCGACAGAGGACTCTTTACCTTGTGGCGAAAAGCATCGTACGGTTTCAGGAAGAATTTTTTGAAAAAGGGCTCCGCTCCCTGAAACCCCTCATCCTGAAGGATGTTGCGCAGGATGTTGGTGTCCACGAGTCTACAGTGAGCCGGATAACGACCAGTAAATACATGAGCACCCCTCATGGGGTTTATGAACTGAAATTCTTTTTCCCCACAAGTATCAGTAAAAGCGAAGGCGAAGCCCTCTCTACAAACGTTGTCATGGATTTTATTTCAGAAATGGTCAAAAAAGAGGATAAGCACAAACCCCTTACAGATGACGAAATAGCATCGCTCTTGCGAGAAAAACAGAATATCCGGATTGCTCGAAGAACAATAGCAAAGTACAGGGACATTCTCAATATACGTTCTTCCAGGGAAAGGGCGACCGTCGATTGACTTTCTCTTCCTCGTTCAGAATGCCCAAAGATCGGGGGTTGGGTGGAGGCGGTTCTTCCGTATTGCCTGCCTTTTACCGGTCACCGTCCCCTGAGGGCGGTCGAATTAGCTTAATATTTTCAATCAATTGGATTGACATCACACCGTTTATCTGCTAATTTGATTAAGGGGTTGGTGTCTGCTGACCTGATTTTTATCACGGAGGTTATATGGATATTTCAATAAGCTTCAGGCATATCGACGCAGATGAAGAAATAAAGACTTATATAGAGGAAAAAATGATAAGGCTCCAAAAGCATGTTGAGACACCCCTCGATATACATGTGGTCCTTTCCCTTGAAAGAAAATACAGATACAGGATAGATGTTATGTTTACGGTCAATGGGGTGGTCATTAACGCCCACGAGACAATGGATGATCCACGGGCAGCTATAGATACGATCCTTGACAAGCTTGAAGGAAGGCTTACAAAATATAGAGACAAACTGAAAAAATACAGAGAAGTGAAGACCAAGCGGACTGCGGCGCAGCAGGAAAAAGAGGAATCAAGCATCATCATAACGAAAACAATGGATGCCAAGCCCATGGATCCCGAGGAGGCGGTCATGCAGCTACGCGCTTCCGGCGATCATTTCATGATATTTCGCGAGAGAGAAAGAGACAACGTCTGTATCGTATACAAGAGGAGAGACGGAAAATACAGCCTCATCGAAACAATGGGAAAGAAGCCTTGAAGCTGGCTGATATATTAAAGGAATCCTGTGTAATTGCTGATGTTAAAGGGGCAACCAAGAGAGAGATTCTCTTTGACCTTGTTGAGCCGCTCAAGAAAGCGAATCTGCTTTCCGATGCCGATGCCGCGGTAAATATCATCATGGAACGCGAAAAGCTGGGCAGTACCGGAATCGGCGATGGCGTGGCAATCCCTCATGGGAAAATGAGAAATCTCGATACCGTTCTCTGCGTTGTAGGTCGATCACAACGGGGTGTCGATTTCGATGCCGTTGACAAGAAACCTGTCCATATCTTTTTTCTGGTCCTTGCCCCCGAGGAATCGGCCAGTTTGCATCTCACGGTGCTGTCGCGCATTTCAAAAATTGTGAGGGACCAATCATTCAAAAAAGGTGTATTGAAAGTGACAGATGCTCATGACATATATAAAGACATTATTGAAGCGGATGATAAACTTTCATAACGAATATTACGAGACAGCACAAGTGAATATCGGTGGGCGATGACGCGCTAGCCTGCCCGGTGCCTCGAAAAACATCAGATGCTTTTGTCAGGAAAAATAGGTACATGAAGGGGATAACAGTAAAGGAACTCAAAGAGGATACCCTGTACGGATTGGAACTGGAAGTTATTTCAGGAACCAAGGGGCTTTCACGAAAAATATACAATCCGAGAATCCAAAAATTGGGGCTTGTCATTACCGGCCACATGGTCTACCTTCACCCGCACAGGGTACAGATTCTCGGAAATATTGAAATTTCCTACCTGAGGTCTCTCCCCGAAACAGAGAGTAAGAAAATCATAAAAGAACTCTGTAAGAATAATGTGGTTTGTTTCATCGTAACGAGAAACCTTAAGGTGCCCGATTACTTCCTTGTTGCAACCGAAGAGCAAGGCATACCCATACTCAGAACAACGCTCGTTACATCCGTATTTATCGATAGGATCACAAAGCTTCTTGAGGAGCGACTGGCGCCGTCTACCACCGTGCATGGTGTTCTTATGGATGTCCTCGGACTCGGCGCGCTCATTTTAGGGAGACCCGGCATAGGGAAAAGTGAGAATGCTCTTGAACTGATCATGAGGGGTCATCGGCTCGTCGTTGACGATGCCATCAACGCGAAGCGGATCGGGGCCATAGACGTATACGGAGAGGCGCCCGATATGATAAAGAACCTTCTCGAAATTCGGGGTGTCGGAATCGTTGATATCCGCCATCTCTTCGGAGTTGCCGCGATAATCGACAAAAAAAGGGTCGATCTGGTCATTGAACTTTTCGATTGGGACAATACCGTAGATTGCGAACGGATAGGGCTCAAGGAGGATCAGTTCAAACTTCTCGGTGTGGACCTACCATATGTAAGGATCCCCATCAGTTCCGGAAAGAATGTCTCAGCGATCATAGAGCTGGCCTGTAGAAACCACATTCTGAGAAGGCAGGGTATCAATACGGCGATAGAGTTGGAGAAGCGAATGCTCAAGTCTATGGAAGGCAGAAAAGAAGAATGAATATACTTGTTGTGAGTGGCATATCTGGCTCGGGAAAGACGACCTTTCTCAGGGCCCTCGAAGACATCGGTTACTTTTGTGTCGACAATTTTCCCCTCATACTCCTCCAGAAATTCCTGGAAGTTTACAAGGACGCAGGTGATAAAATCGCCAATTGCGCTTTTGTTGTCGATATACGGGAAAGAGAGTTTTTTGATGAAGGAAAGGATGTCCTTCAAGAGATAAAAAGTGAATTCGGCGCAAAGATCATTTTTCTTGAAAGCTCAGAAGATGTACTCCTCAGACGATACAGGGAGACCAGAAGATCACATCCACTCTACAACATATCCAATATTAAAGGTGCACTCAAAGAAGAAAGGGATCTAGTTCATTGGATCAGGGACATTGCCGACCAAGTCATAGACACGACACACCTCATCCCCCATGAGTTAAGGCGGTTTGTTCTCAAAAAATATGGGGGAGAGGAACAGAGGATGAAAATCAACCTTATGTCCTTTAGTTATAGTCACGGAATTCCTCCCGAGGCCGACATGGTTCTTGATGTGAGGTTTTTGCCGAACCCCTTTTTTGTTGAGGAACTGCGAGAGAAAACGGGCCTTTCT
Source organism: uncultured delta proteobacterium (assembly GCA_963754785.1). Lineage (GTDB taxonomy): Bacteria > Desulfobacterota > Syntrophorhabdia > Syntrophorhabdales > Syntrophorhabdaceae > PNOF01. The sequence goes on from CAVWHH010000021.1 coordinate 63,113, forward strand.
CCTGAGGTCGGCCAGTTTATCAAATCTCATGATATGTTTAAGAAATATTTTCTTTTTCTTTCCGATTTTTTGGTGTACCTTATACCTTTGTTCGAGAACGAAGGGAAAAGTTACCTTACCATCTGTTTTGGGTGTACCGGAGGCCAGCATAGATCGGTGTTTATTGCGAACGAACTGGCCGATAAGCTTATGGTTATGGGCTATAATGTATCCACCATTCACAGAGATATTGAAAGATAATATATAGAGGCGACCACCCCTTGGGGCGGCAGGCGTGAGTCTCAGAAACACTGAATGATGAATGGCGTATGGCATAGAGTAGAGGGCATAGGGCGAAACCCTTTGGCCCGCACAGCGGGCGAGAGGATCAGTTGGGTATCCGCTTGCGAGTGGGGCTTTGCCATTGGAAGGGGCGACGCAAACCCCAGAAAAAGGAGCAGACATGACAGGTCTTGTTGTTGTAGCCCATTTTAATCTTGCAAAGGAAATGGTTGCTGCTACTGAACTTATCGTGGGAAAACAAAAGCAATTCGAAGCTGTTGGTATATTCCCCGATGCTGATGTCGATACTCTTAAAGAAAAAATTGTTCAGGCATTGAAAAAGGCTGACAGCGGAGATGGCGTTATCATTCTCACCGATATGTTCGGGGGCACCCCATCAAATATAAGCCTCTCTTTCCTGGAAGCGGGAAAGGTCGAGGTGGTGGCCGGAGTAAACTTACCCATGCTCATCAAGCTTGTTACGTTGAGGGAAGAAAAAACTCTCGATGAGCTGGCAGGATTGATTACCCAGTATGGACAGAGGAATATCTGTCTCGCCACTGATGTTCTGAAAGCACGGAGGAAGGAATAGGGGTCCATGCTGGAGGGAATACTTACCATTAGAAACAGGCTTGGCCTTCATGCCCGCGCTGCGGCTATATTCGTAAAAAAAGCCGCCGAATTCAAGGCCAATGTGTGGGTGGAGAAAGATGGCATGCAGGTAAACGGTAAGAGTATTATGGGGCTTTTGATGCTGGCCTGTCCTCTCGGCAGCAAGGTGGTTCTCAAAGCAGACGGGGAGGATGAAAAAAAAGCCTTTGATGAGCTTGAATTATTGATTAATGATGGGTTTCATGAAAAATGAGTGAAGAATTATTTACCAGTAAACAGTTAAAAGGCATCGGCGTCTCCTCCGGTATCGCGGCGGGAAAGGTCTATCTTCTCGACCGGGAGACCATATCTATTCCGAAGTACACCATCAAAGACGTCTCGATAGAGAGAGAAATACACAAGTTGAAGAATGCCATTCAAACCTCCGTGAATGAACTTAAAAGTATTCAAGACACTATCCCAGACGCTGATCTAAAAAAACACGCCTTTATTATCGATACTCACATGATGATCCTCCAGGATGATTTTTTCTCTCAGAGCGTCATCGACATGATCAGACAAGAAAAGATAAATGCCGAGTGGGCCCTTGATATTGTCGTTTCCAAATTCCGCGCTAGCTTCGAAAAGGTTGAAGACCCATACCTCAGAGAAAGAGGGCAGGATATCAAGCACATCTACGATAGGCTCGCGAGGATCCTCGTCAAAGGAAAAACATCGGACATAGACAGACGAAACGTAAAGGGAAAGTCGATTATTATCGCCCACGATTTGTCTCCTGCCGATACCATTCAACTCAACTTGAACAGGATTTCCGGTTTTGTGACCGATGTTGGAGGGAGGACTTCTCACACATCCATCGTCGCACGGGCACTTGAAATTCCTGCTATTGTCGGTGTCAGCAATATTACGAGTTTCGTAAAAAATAACGATACGATCATCATAGATGGCGATGAAGGGGTTGTCATTATCAATCCCACGAAAGAAGTGCAGAAGGAATACCTCACCAAGCAACTCCATCTGAGAAGTCAAAAAAAGGAGTTCTTAAAGGTAGCTCATCTAAAATCAGAGACAAAAGACGGTTTCAGGCTCAAGGTGGGCGCAAACATAGAGCTTCTTGCGGAAATGGATATTGTCGAAAAATATGGCGCTCTCGGCATCGGGCTCTATAGGACAGAATATATTTACCTGTCAAGGAAGGATTTGCCGACGGAGATGGACCACTATCATATATACCGGAAACTAGCGGAGAATAAGGTCCTTCAGTACATCACCATACGGACGCTGGATATCGGCGGCGACAAGTTTGTCTCAGAGATTAATGTACCGAAAGAGATAAACCCCGCTATGGGGCTTCGGGCAATACGGCTCTGTATCAGGGAGTTGCCTCTTTTTAAGGCCCAGCTCATGGGGATCCTGAGAGCAAGCGCCTACGGACCGCTTCGGATATTGGTCCCTATGGTATCCGGCATCGAAGAAGTGCGGAAGACTAAGATGGTCATTGCCGAATGCATGGAGGAGCTAAGCCATAAACGGATTAGCTACAACAAGGACATTAAGATCGGGATCATGATAGAGGTCCCTGCTGCCTGTCTCATGAGCGACCAACTCGCCGAAGAGGTAGATTTTTTCAGTATCGGGACAAACGATCTCATCCAATACACCCTCGCCATTGACAGGGTTAATGAGTACGTTTCCTATTTGTATGAACCTCTGCATCCTGCAGTTATCAGAATGATAAAAAAGTCTGTTGAGGATGCCCACGCGCGCAAGATAGAAATTGCTTTGTGCGGAGAAATGGCAGGGGAACCGCTTTATGCCCCAATCCTTCTCGGTTTGGGACTTGATGAGATTAGCATGAACCCCTATTCAATGCCCAGAACCAAGAAGGTTATCCGGAGTCTTGAACATAGTTATTGCAGAGAACTTCTTGAAGAGGTCATGAAAAAGGACTCCCCCAAGGAGGCGGAAACGTTGCTCAGAGATGAGATGTCAAGGATGTTCCCAAAGGATTTTGTAAAAAGTCATTAAAATTAATATATATTCTTATCATAAATAAACAGGAGGTAGAAACATGGGAATGAGCAGATTTCTCTATACATCCGAATCGGTTGCTGAAGGGCACCCCGACAAGGTTGCGGACCAGATATCGGATGCCGTACTCGACGTAATCATTGAACAGGACCCGGAGGCACGGGTGGCTTGCGAATCGTACGTTACGACAGGACTTGCTCTTGTGGGCGGTGAAATCACGACGAGCGGCTACGCAAATATCCCCGACATCGTAAGACAGACCGTCAAAGAGATCGGATACAACGATTCGTCTATGGGTTTCGATTGGGAGACCTGCGCGGTCCTCACGGCTATTGACGAGCAGTCGCCTGACATCGCCATGGGTGTCAATGAATCCGCCGACCACGAACAAGGAGCAGGAGACCAGGGTTTGATGTTTGGCTATGCCTGTGACGAGACCCCGGAATACATGCCTATGCCCATTATGTACGCCCATAAGCTCGTGACGCGCCTTGCCGAGGTACGAAAAAAAGGAATTCTTGATTTTTTAAGACCCGATGGCAAGAGCCAGGTGACGATTGAATACGTCGATAAAAAACCCATAAGGGTTGACGCCGTTGTTATCGCCGCGCAGCATCACCCCGATGTCACCATAGAGAAAATCAGAGAAGGTGTCACCGAAGAAGTAATTAAAAAAGTGATCCCTGCCGGACTCATGGACGCGAAGACGAAAATTTACATCAACTCAACTGGCAGATTTGTCGTCGGCGGCCCCAAGGGCGACTGCGGGATGACAGGCCGGAAAATTATCGTTGATACCTACGGCGGTGGGCGCCATGGAGGCGGCGCCTTCTCCGGCAAAGATCCTTCAAAGGTAGATAGGAGCGCTTCCTACATGACGCGCTATATTGCGAAAAATCTTGTCGCAGCGGGTCTTGCCGAAAGGCTTGAAATTCAGGTCGCGTACACCATCGGCGTTGCCAAGCCTGTCTCCGTTATGATCGATACGGAGGGCACATCAAAGATCAGTCCTGACAGAATTTCCCAGATCGTTCTGGAACTCTTTGATCTGAGACCCAGAAAGATCATCGAAAAGCTCGATCTCTTGAGGCCTATATACAAGAAGACGGCTTGCGGTGGACATTTTGGAAGAAATGAGGAAAGCTTTACCTGGGAAAAGCTCGATATGGTAGACGCAATCAGGAAAGCGGCAGGAATATAAATTATTATAATACTATCAGCTTTCAACTCTCAGCAAAAGGTAAGATGTTTTTCGGAAACTTTCGTTTGCTGTTGGCTATGAGCTGAACGCTCATTTTGGAGGATACACATGGACTATGATGTAAAGGATATAAAGCTTGCAGGCGCGGGACTGGAAAGAATCGAATGGGCAGCCAGAAGAATGCCCGTACTAAAAAAGATCCGGGAAAGGTTCGCGAAGGAAAAACCCTTGAAAGGGGCTAGGATTTCCTGTTGCCTCCACGTTACCACAGAAACAGCCAATCTGGTAAAGACATTAAAGGATGGCGGCGCGGAAGTGGCGCTCTGTGCCTCGAACCCGCTTTCTACCCAGGATGATGTCGCGGCAGCCATCGTGAAATATTTTAAAATTTCCACGTATTCCATAAAAGGTGAAAACGAACAACAGTACTACGGGCACCTTATGAAAGCCCTCGCTTTTATGCCCAATATCACCATGGATGATGGCGCGGATCTTGTCGGGGCACTCCATATGATAGCCCTCGAAAAATATGACGCGCTCCACAACGCCATAAGTGACTGGGCTAAAAGACTCGACGCGAAAACGAGAAAGTCACTCGTGGCCGGTGTTGCCGGTTCCATGGAAGAGACAACAACAGGTGTGATCAGGCTAAAGAGTATGGAGAAAGAAAACATCCTCCACTTCCCCATCGTTGCCGTCAATGACGCGCAGACGAAACATATGTTCGATAACCGATACGGAACAGGCCAAAGCACCATCGACGGCATACTCCGGGCAACGAATATTCTTTTTGCCGGGGCCACTTTCGTTCTTGCCGGTTACGGCTGGTGCGGTAAAGGTGTATCCATGAGGGCGAAAGGCCTTGGCGCCCACGTCATTGTCACAGAGGTCGATCCGCTTCGGGCCCTTGAGGCGCATATGGACGGCTTCGAGGTGATGGAGATGGAAAAGGCCGCTCTAATCGGCGATATTTTCGTGACGACCACCGGCGATATCCATGTCATCAGAAAAGAACACTTCAAGAAGATGAAAGATGGGGCCATTGTGGCGAATGCAGGCCACTTCAACGTGGAGATAGATATCGAGGCGCTGGAGAAAATGAAGAAATTAAAAAGGAGATTCAGGGAATTCATCGATGAATACACACTTACCGACGGCAAGAAAATATTTCTCCTCGGCGAAGGACGGCTTGTCAATCTGGCGGCGGCCGAAGGCCATCCGTCAGATGTTATGGATATGAGCTTCGCAAATCAGTCCCTCTGTTCAGAGTATATGTGGAAGAACGCCAAGAAACTTGAGAAAAAGGTCTACTCCGTACCAAAAGAAATCGACGAAAAGGTGGCCATGTTCAAGCTCGCTGCTTCCGGCGTCACCATCGATGAACTCACCAAAGAACAGAAGCAGTATCTCTCATCCTGGGAGATGGGTACATGATAAAGCTTCTCGTAGCAGGAACCGTAGCCTACGATTCAATCGAAACGCCTTTCGGAAAGGTGAAGAATGTGCTGGGCGGCTCGGCGCTCCATTTCACGAATGCGGCCAGTTTTTTTACAGATGTCGGTATTGTGGCGACAGTAGGAAAAGATTTTAAACTCGACGATATTGCCTTTTTAAAAGAGCGAAACGTTGACATGACGGGCCTCGAAGTGGATGATAAGGGCAAGACATTCCGGTGGGAAGGGAAATACAATTATGATCTCAATCAGGCCATTACCCTCAAGACCGAGCTGAATGTTATCGAGCATTTTAAACCAAAAGTGCCTTGTGAGTACCGCGATGCCGATTTTCTCTTTCTTGCCAATATCGATCCGGAACTTCAGGCACATGTCATCAGCCAGGTGAAGTCGCCAACAGCCATCGTCCTCGACACCATGAATTTCTGGATCGAAAACAAGTTCGATCGGCTCATGGATGTTATCGAAAAGGTGCATATGCTCATCATTAACGAAGCGGAGTTGAGGGAGATTTCGAAAGAGCACAACCTTGTGAAGGGGGCCCGTAAATTGATCGCGCGCGGACCGTCCTGTGTTGTAGTGAAGAGGGGTGAATATGGGGTTTTCATGATGAGCGAGGAGGAGCTTTTTCTGGCGCCAGCCTTTCCGCTTGAAGATGTCTTTGACCCGACGGGGGCGGGAGATACCTTCGCGGGCGGATTCATGGGATACCTTGCGAATGTCGGTGATGCCGGGTTTGAGACAATCAAACAGGCCATTGTCATGGGAACGGTCATGGCCTCCTTCAATGTGGAAGACTTCAGCATCAACAGAATCAAAAAACTCAGTTACAAGGAGATCAGGGAGCGCTATTCTGCGTTTAAGGGGTGTATGCAGTTCCCAGAATGCATTTTGTAGTGGGGCGGGTCGTCTTCGTCCAGTGTGGGCCCGTTGCCATTTTATTAAAATCTGTGTGTTGTGTAAGGACAGAGGCATGTTCGAGAAAGCGTATGTGCGTGCCCTGTCACACCGCGTGTCCTCCGACATACATACAGTATAGTCTCTTAGGGCACCTCCACCGTTCCGTCTTGGCTGGTTCATCTTTGAAGGTTTAAACTTTGCGATTCTACAAAAAACAAGAATTATGGATGGAAATTCTGTGGCTTTCAGGATCATGGGTAGACAAGTTTTACGACGAACCGTTCCACAAGTTAACTTTCAGAAGAAGAAACCTTTAAAGTATCGGACGGTTTGCCATTTGAGGAAAAAAGTCTTAGGTCAGTGTTAGCGGGAACCGCGATTAGTTCGCTATCGCAATACCGAATCCACCGACACGATAGCACCAAAAGCCTGTCCTGTCGCAGAGGGAGCACGGACGGGTGAGGCCGCTGTCACATTTCATCCTGCGCTATAGTCAATTTCCAAAATACGGTCGATGCGGAAAGTACGCTGGTCACCACGAAGCCGGCAGTAAGCCCTGAGACCCTCAAAGACCCTGCCCTTGTATTCCATCTGTTCAACAGCAATGGGCCGTATGGTTCGCGTCGATTTCGTGTCGTTGGGTTTGAGATAGATAACTTCCAAGTCAATACCCCTCCGTATGGCATCATCGATGATCCTGCGCTTCTCGTCGTTGCTCGTCACCTCTTCGGCTTTTTGGTACCGGAAACCCGTGAGAAATTTGACGACCCGCCAATCCATACGGATGTGATTTTTGGTGATCTCTTTCGTGAGCACGATGCCGTCGAAGCTCGTGCAGCGGCTTAAGGCCACATAGACCTGACCGTGGGCAAACGCGCCCCGACCTATGTCGATGACCACATTGTCGAAGGTCTTCCCCTGGCTCTTGTGGATCGTGACGGCCCAGGCGAGGCGCAGCGGATACTGGGTGAAAGAACCAGTCTTTCGTGTGGTAATCTGTTTCGTCGATCTGTCATAGAGGTACTCGAAAATCTCCCAGGTATGAGGGGTAACGGGTGCGATAGTGCCGTCCTGAAGCTGTACAAGCACCGCCGTTTCTCCCTCGTCATTCTCCCCGGTCCCCGCGACCATGCCGAGGCTGCCATTGACCCATCGGCCGAGCTTGTCGTTGCTCACCAGCATAACCTGCGCGGCAGTTTTAAGCCTCAAACTCTCCTCGGCGGGAAGGGAAGACCTGTCAAACCGGCCGCTTAACGCCCCGCCAAATTCCATGATGTCACCCGGCAGTCCATCAAGTTTTTCTAGGTTTCTCTCTGCCGCGAGGTTATTGGTGCTCGTGAGCGTAATGCAGAACCTGTCGTCCGGGGGCGCGTAGCTGGGTCGGTAGTTGCCATTGAGCCTCTCGATATCCTCATCGGTACAGGTCCTGTTACGGATAGCGTTGAGGAGCGCTATAAAATCCTGCTCTGTCTGCCGGTAGACCTTTTCCAGCTCTACAAATTCCATGTCAAAGGTAACCTCTTTAAAGACCTGGGCAGAGAAAAAATAGGGTGTCTCATAACGGTGGCTGAAGATCTCCTTTTCCGCTGTCGTCACAACCGGCGGAAGTTGGTAGAGATCGCCGATAAAGACCATCTGGATACCGCCGAACCATTTCTTCCGGGAAGGACCGTTAAGGCGGAGGAACTTTTCGACGCAATCAAGGAGATCTGCGCGAACCATAGAGACCTCATCAATGATAATGGTGTCAAACTCCTTGTAGAGACGCGCATCGGGGCCGCTCACCTTTTTGATCTTTTCCGGTGTAATGTTTGGCTTGAAATTGAAAAAGGAATGGATGGTCTGACCCTCGATGTTGAGGGCCGCTACCCCTGTAGGTGCAAGGACGGCCATTTCCTTTCCTGTGGTCCGCCGAAAATAATCAAGGAGTGTTGATTTACCCGTTCCTGCTTTTCCTGTAATAAAGACATGGCGATTCGTCTTCTCCATAATGTCGAGAGCTTTACGGAATTCGGGATTGATATCTATCTTGCGTTGTTTGCGATCAGATTTCATAATGTCCGCTCACCGAGCATTGATTTCATGGGGCCTTTATGTTCGACTCACATCCATGCCTCATTCCACTGCCGGCTCAACGATTATGCGGCCCTTTGTCGCGTCGAGCGAGGCATGGGCACCCACGGGTATGGTCAGTTTTTTCGTGACATGGCCGAACTGGAGACCGAAAATGCAGGGAATGTTGAGAGGAATTATGCGGTCTTTGATGATGTCTATGAGCGTGACGCCATACTTTTCGTAGGCGTCACGTTTTAGATAGCTACATCTCGTAAAGGTTCCGAAGATGATGCCTTTTGCTTCCCGCAATTTGTCCGCAAGTATTAACTGTGTAAGATACCTGTCAATCCGATGGGGCTTTTCATCGACGTCCTCGAAGAAAAGGATTCTGTCCCTGGTATCCAGCTCTTGCTTTGTACCCAACGTGGCCGCCACTATTGAGAGACATCCTCCGATCAACAGGCCTTCTGCCTTTCCCGCGCACACCGTGAGAATTTCTTTGTTAGCGGGGTTCTTTGGCTCCAGGGCCTTTCCCGCTTGAGTGAGTACCGCAAGGAGATTATCTTTCGTGTATTGAGTAACCCCTTTTCCGAAATCCGTCGAAACCATAGGACCGTAAAATGTTATGAGTCCCGTTTCGTTCAATATGGCAATCTGTAGGGTTGTGATGTCACTGTAGCCGACAAATATTTTCGGGTTCTCTTTGATGATAGAAAAATCAATATATGGAAGAACATGCGACGTGCCTGTGCCACCCCGGCTGCAAAAAATCGCCCGTACAGATCTGTCCTGAAAAGCCTTGTTTATATCCTCTGCCCGTTTTTTCGCATCGCCAGCAAAGAGAAGATATTTGTCATGGACGTATTTGCCGGCAATAACTTCAAAACCCATACGCTCAAGGGCAAGCTTTCCCCGCTCATAGTCTGTTGCCATCAATGTGGGTGAGGCAGGAGAGACGATGCAGATTTTGTCGCCCGGTTGCAATGCTTTCGATTTCAGCGGTTTCATGAGGCGAATCTACCACAGACCGCCTTTTCCTGCAAGCCGAAAAAGGCGGTAGATTTCTCTGGATACTCAGTCCAGTTTTGGTTACAATGTTGCCAATCCTCATGCTCACCGTTAGTGTGAAAACAATGTTGAATACACTTTTGGTTCCAGCCGTCGTATCGGCCATCGTCATTATTATCATGTTTGCGTTCAGAGGTATCATTTTCAAGCTCCTCCACGGGTGGGCACGGAAGTCCGAAATAAAGGTAGATAACCTCGCTGTGGCTTTACTGAGGATTCCCTCCATCTACTGGTCTGTTGCCATTGGTCTCTATATCGGTATTGAAATTTCCGATCTTTCCAGAAAATATATGTTCTACGTTGATAGGACGATTTACATTATCCTCATTTTCTCGATAACCCTGGTGGTGGCGAACCTTTCCGTAAAGATCTTTGAAAACTATATCCAAAAATCGAATATCACCGTGCCGGCCACAGGCATTGTCTTCGGCGTCTTCAAGGGCACTATCATCGTCACCGGCGTGCTCATTATCTTCAATATCCTTGGCATTTCGATAACGCCGCTCATCACAGCCCTGGGCGTCGGGGGTCTTGCTGTCGCCCTTGCCCTGAAAGACACCCTTTCGAACCTCTTCGCGGGCCTTCAGATGATCGCGTCCAAGGAGATGAGGCCCGGAGATTACGTGAAACTTGATTCCGGCGAAGAAGGCACTATAAAGGACATTAACTGGCGCTCAACCTCCATAGCATCACCTGAACAGAATATCATCATTGTTCCCAACGCAAAGGTAGCCGCTGCCGCGATCACCAATTATGCTATTCCTGACCACGAGATAACCTTCGCCATACGGATCAATGCGGCCTATAACGAAGACCTCGAAAAGATTGAAAGAGTAACGCTTGATGTCGCGAAAAAAATTATGAGTGAAGTGTCGGGAGGTATACCCGGATACGAGCCTGCGGTGCGCTTCAACACCTTCGGCGATATGGGCATCCTGTTTTCCGTATCGCTCAAGGCAAGAGAATGGAGCGCTCATTATCTTGTGAAGCATGAATTCATCAAGGCTCTCCATAGGAGATACGCGGAAGAAGGTATCTCGATTCCCATTAAAACAGTTGGCTGATAGCGAAATTCTCCTCATTCATCTTGGTGGTCTCGGTGACGTCTGTCTGTCGGAATCTCTGTTTTTTTCTTTTCAGAAACATTTCGGCAACTGCATCGTCGGCCTCGGAAACAGACTATTTCTCGATCTCTTCAGTGAATATTTTTTGAGAGTAGAAACTGTTGAATCGAGGAAATGGCTCTATCTTTTCTCGGAAAAGCTGGACGGTCCACGGTGGAGGCAGATCATTCTTGTCGGAAAAGACCGGGAAGAAAGGTTGAGAAATCGTTGGCAGGCGTACTCGGAAGAAAAGATTATCTTTGTCGATATGTATCCTGAGAATGCCTTCAGAGTGAGAGCAACGGCTTGCGGGTTACCGGAGTTCGGAGATACACCAAAAGCGCATATCGAAGATTACCAGTTAGCACAACTGACAGGCTATGGCGTTGCGCCTTTGAAAAAAATAATTCCCCGGAAGAAATCAGCGAGAGTGATTCTTTACCCTGAAAAGGGTTTTGAAAAAGAAAAGTGGTATTATGAGAATTTTATACATCTCTATCAGGCATTGAAAGCCCACGATATCGATGTCGTTGTCCTTGAATCCCTCGGTCTATCGGTCAATGTGGGCAGGAAGGTCTTTTTTGAGGACCTTCGTGATGTGAAACTGTTTTTCAATGAGGGAGGCATCTTCGTTTCAAACGATTGCGGCATGGCCCATCTCGCCAATGCATCAGGTCTTTTCACCATTACCATATTCGCCGGTTTCGATCCGGCAATCTGGCATCCGAGAGGACGCTATCTCACACTCAGACAGGACAAAAACTCTATCGACGTGAAGATGATTGAGAAGAAAATATTAGAAACGTTTGAAGGCCTCTGACCCCCGGTCTCTTGGTTCGTTGGCCTTGCTGACGTAAGCTTATAATTGCCAAAGTTATCCGATCCGAAACGCTTTTCTGATGTAAATCCCGATGCTGTCGATAGCCTGCCGGCCATCCGGCAACAGCGATGAAAAGACCTGCCAGCAGTGGAACATTCCCTCCCAGGCTTCGAAGGTGACATCAATCCCTGATTTCTCTGCTTTTTTCGCAAAACCGCTGACATCGTCAAAGAGAACTTCGTGGGTACCTACCTGTATGAAGAGAGCGGGAAGTCCTCGCAGATCTCCATAACGAGGCGAGACCAACGGGTCCTTCGGGTCGTGGCCTCGTAAGTATGTTTTTTTCAAGACGGCAAGCCTTTCTCTCGTAATCCAGTCTTTCGAGGCGTTTGTTTCAACGGAGCTCCCGGGGAATGCGAGGTCAACGGCAGGCGATAGACAGACTGCTGCTTTCGGAAGAGGAATAGAGGTTTCGCGAAGCTTCAGCAACATGGAGAGGACAAGATTGCCTCCGGCAGATAGACCTGTGGGAATGATAAGCGACGGGCTTATCCCCTGCTCAATGAGCCAGAGATAAGACTTGATGCAATCATTCAGGGCGGCCGGAAAGATATGCTCGGGAGCGAGCCTGTAGTCTATGCTTAGAACACGGCATCCCGCGGAATACGAAATTTTTTCACAGAGGTCAAGATGGTCTTTTGTTGAACCGACCGTAAAGCCTCCTCCATGAAAGAAAAGAACAATCCGGTTAATTGACACACCGGGGGCTGATATCCGGAATGCAGGTATGTGGTCGATCATAATCGGCTCAATCAAACAATCTTGCTCTGAGCGGAAGCGCAGATGGAATGCCTCCAAGTTCTGGCGAAGCTCTTCCATTGATTTTGCTTCGAGAGGGCTTTCTTCCCTGATAATCCGCAATACTTTTTCCGCATTCTCGTTTCGCATACCGTATCTCTTGATTTTCCCGCAGCCTCTTTCCTTTTTCAATACAAAGTATAATGCATCTCTCGCCGGACTGCTAGGCAGTTTTCAGCTCCCCATTCACCTTTGCCTTTCGTAGGCTAAAGGCCGTCAACTATAGTTCATAGCCATTTTCTGTGGTGGCTGTCATATCCCTTTGCCATATTGGCCCATTATGTGGTATGATGCTGAGTCGTGTAGTCAATTTAACAGCCTTTTCTATCCGCTCACCCCATCGATCGCATTTAAGCTGATACACGGCCATAATTTAATAGGTAAAAGGAATAACCATGACACAGGAAAGGTTTGAAGACCTTCCGTTATCAAAAGAATTTCGCAGGGCTATCGAATCCATGGAATTTGAAGAGATGACCCCCATTCAGGCGAGATCGATTCCGCTCATACTTGAAGGGCGAGACATCATCGGGCAGGCACAGACAGGGACCGGTAAGACCCTTGCCTTTGGACTCCCTCTTCTCGAATCAATTCATCCGAAAATCAAAAAACCGCAGGCTATCATCTTGTGCCCTACCAGGGAACTGGCCATACAGGTCGCGGAGGAACTGCAGAGACTCCTTAAATACAAAAATGAAATCGTCATCTTGCCCGTGTATGGGGGACAGCCCATAGAGCGGCAACTGAGAATCCTGAAGAGTGGTGCCCATCTAGTCATCGGTACGCCGGGACGCACCATCGACCATATCAACAGGGGCTCCTTGAGACTCGATAATGTGAAGACGGTAGTCCTGGATGAGGCCGACGAGATGTTAAATATGGGTTTTATCGACGATGTGGAAACGATCCTCCAGAAAACCCCTAAGGAAAGACAAACTCTCCTTTTCTCCGCTACAATGCCGAAACCGATCCTTGACCTTACCAGACGGTATCAAAGAGAGCCTGAGTATGTAAAGGTCGTCCATAAGCAATTAACGGTCCCCCTTGTTGAACAGTACTATCTTGAGGTAAGGGAAGGCATGAAACTCGATGTCTTGTGTCGTCTGATCGATATGTATGGCTTCAAGTCCTCGCTCATTTTCTGCAACATGAAAAGAAGGGTTGACGATGTGGTAATGCATCTTGAGGCAAGAGGATACCCCGCCACAGGCCTGCACGGAGACATGACACAGCCACAAAGAATGCGTGCCATGGATAAATTCAAGAGAAACTCCTCGGAGATTCTTGTGGCAACCGATGTCGCGGCGAGAGGGATTGATGTGGAGAACATTGAAGCTGTCTTTAATTACGACATCCCACAGGATGAAGAGTATTATGTCCACCGCATCGGAAGGACTGCCCGGGCCGGTAAGGATGGCAAGGCTTTTACGTTCGTTGTGGGAACAGAAATCTATAAACTGAGGAACATCGAGTCTTTCGCGGCGACTAAAATAACACGTAGAGCAATACCGACACTTGACGATATAGAGGCATTGAAAACAACGGCCCTTCTCGAAAAGATAAAAGCCGTTGTCGATAAAGGTGGAATTGAGCGATTTGGGCAGCTTATCGAGTCCCTTTTAAATGAGGATTATACTTCTCTTGACATCGCGGCCGCTTTGCTCAAAATGTCCATGGACCAAAACGGCAAAGAGTATCAGGAGGGCTATTCACAAGACTATATGAAGGATTATGTGACAAAAACAGAAGAACGCTTTCGTAACCGGCGCACATACAAGAAAAGAACCGTCAAGAGCTTTTCGGGTAAGAAAAAGAGGTATTAGTTATGGGTGTTAACCAGGTATTGCCTTCTCTGACCATCAAAGGAAAAACCATAAGAGTACCTATTATCCAGGGAGGCATGGGCGTCGGGGTTTCCCTTGCTCCATTGGCAAGCGCTGTGGCTGCAGAAGGCGGCATCGGCGTGGTATCGAGCGCAGCCCTGGACCGGCTTGTCACGAAGAGGACCGGCAAAGCGCACAATACATATGAAGCTGTTTGTGAGGAAATATCCCTGGCAAAAGCGAAAGGCGGTATAGTGGGTATTAATATCATGGTGGCTATTTCCAGAGATTATAACGATACGGTCAGGGCTGCCATTGATACGGGCGTTGATGTGATTATTTCCGGCGCAGGACTGCCGCTCAGCCTGCCACTTATCAAAAATCCGGGAAGTACCGCTCTTATCCCCATTGTTTCTTCAGCAAGGGCACTTGAGCTCATATGCAAAAAATGGGAGCGGGCAAACTATGGACCTGATGCAGTTGTTCTCGAAGGGCCTCTGGCCGGCGGTCATCTAGGATTTAGATTCGACGAATTGTATCTCGAATCAAATAAGCTCGAAAACCTTTTTCCCTCCGTAAAAGAAATATCGATCAAATATGGCGGGTTCCCTGTTGTTGTGGCGGGCGGCATATACACACACGATGACGTTATGCGCTTTCTGAAGATGGGTGCCGATGGGGTACAGATGGGTACACGCTTTCTCGTAACTGCAGAAAGCAGCGCAACGGACGCTTATAAACAGGCTGTCATCAACGCCGGTAAAGAGGATATTGTCGTTGCGCGCAGGCCGGGTTCTCCTTGCGGTTTGCCTTTTATGGTTATTAAGGAATCCGCTATGTTTCAGGATACTCTCGAATTGAAAAGAAAACCGCGCTGCGACAAGGGGTATGTGCTCATAAAGGATAAAGAAGGTGTCTACTCGCGGTGTCTCGCCCAGCAGAACGATGGCGCCAGTTTTTGCATCTGTAATGGTCTGCTGAGTTCCGCTGGGTATAATCCTGACACAGAACAACCTCTTTATACGGTCGGCACCAATGGTTACCGGATAGACAAACTCACGACAGTCAAAGAATTGATGCGTGAATTAACGGGAAGAACAAACGGGACGCACTGAACTTCGGGAAGCGCTTATGATAAGTGCCTTGATTGTGCTATTATCTATTCCACGGGGATGAGAAAAAGCCCTTTGATCTCTCCTGACTGACTTCTAAACATTTTGTGCGTGCATCAATTTGATCCTGTGAGAGGGTTTCCTTTGTTCCCAGATTCTCGACACTTTTTTTCTCTTCAGCTTCTTCTGGTTCCATCGCCCCTGTCGCTATATCGCCAAACAGAGTGTCGAGATCATTTTGAAAAAATGGCTCAACTCATCCGTATAGACCCTTAGCAAACATCTATAAACGAGGATGGTGCTTCGTGAAAGGCGTAAAACGCGTGAAGGTATATCGATTACGTGAAGAAGAGACGCACGCTTTTGGTTGCACACATATTGTAACTTCGGGGTATTTCGTATAGAATATTGCACCATGCACAAGGTATTGATCATTGATGACGAAAGAGATATTCTTGATACCCTCTCGTCTATTCTTGAAGACGAAGGGTTCCTAGTTCGCAAGGCCGTGGATGGAGAAGAAGGCCTCGTCCTCTTCGACAGAGAAAAACCGGATATTGTTCTTTTGGATGTATGGATGCCGGAAATCGATGGTATCCAGGTATTAAAAAGGATCAGGAAAAAGGACAAAGACGCTATTGTTATTGTAATATCAGGACACGGAACGATATCGACAGCAGTAGAGGCTGTTAAGATGGGGGCTTATGATTTCCTTGAAAAACCGCTCTCTATTGACAAAGTCCTGGAGGTCGTTTCGAGAGGCCTTGGCATAGAATATAAACCCAAAGGAAAACCTGAGGACTTTAAGTTCAAAAGTTCAAAAGGACTCAAACAGCTCAAACAGAGGACAATCGGGAAAAGTATTGTTGTGTATGGTGTCGGTCTCTTTTCTGGTGTCAAGACCGGCATGATCCTCCTCCCTATGCCGGAAAATACAGGCATTGTTTTTGAACATATCCCCGACGGAGAACGTATCCCGGCCTACATCGACTACGCCTTTTCCGTTGGAAACAATTCGTCGGTGAAAGGGAAAAACTGCGCGGTTCGGACCATCGAACACCTTCTTTCAACGTGTCATATGTATGGCATTACCAATCTCCTCATAAAGGTGAGCGAGGAGATACCGAACTTCGACGGTTCTGCTATTGAAATCTGCAACAAGATCGAAGAGTCCGGCGTGGTGGAACAGAAGGAAGGCATAGAACCGCTCAAAATTACAGAGAAAATAGAACTTAAGAATCTGGCCAACGGCAAATTCCTCTCCATCGAGCCCTTCGAGAACTTTGAAATCGATTATGTACTGGAGCAGGCACAGCCCATCGGCAGACAGACATATAGCTTTTCCGGAAACAAAGAAAACTATGTGGCTGACATAGCTCCGGCACGGACATTCAGCTTCATTAAGGATTTCGAGCAGCTGGCAAAGAGAGGTCTCGGTTCGGGCGGCAGGGTTGATAACGCCATTCTCAATGTCATTATTCTCAATGATAATGGGGTCATTAACACAAAACTCAGGTTTCAGGACGAATTCGTGCGTCACAAGATACTGGACCTCATCGGTGACATCTATCTTCTCAACCGGCCCATACTTGGCAAAATCAAGGCCCGACAAACAGGCCATCTTGAAAACATCGCCCTGGTTAAGGAACTGAAACAGCGTTTCCTGTAATCTGCCAATGTCCCGGAGGAAAAGCGTCCGTCTTTTCCTCCGGGACATTGGCAGCCTCAAAATTCGTCGCTCTTACCCATACTATAGCCTGCCAGGCACCTTACATTACATTTACCTTTTCGTAAATTTTGGGTATAATAGTCTCCTCAGTGGTAAGACGGTTGACGTTCGTCAGGATCAGCACAACAATACCAAAAGCTGATAGATACTGGCCAAGACGTTTTCTGAATTTTTTGGTAGGAGTGGAAATGTATATTTCCGTTATCGGTCATTCCGGTTCCGGTAAAACAACGCTTTTTCAAACCTTAAGCGGCCTAGGGGGTGATACAAGGTTTTCTGATAAAACCGGTGTCGCTACCATCGACGTACCCGACGAGCGCCTTGATATCCTGACCGGTATATTTAAGCCGAAAAAAACTGTTTATGCCAGAATAGAGGTCACCGATTCGGCGGCCATTGAGGAAGGCAACGTTCAGAAAGGGACCATAAACCCCAAAACACTTCAGCAGATGCGCACAAGCGATGCCTTTATTCTTACCATCGACTGCTTCGGTGATAAAACTCCCGTGGGAGCGGAGGGTGATGTTCATGCCATTAAAAGCGAATTCATTCTTTCTGATATGGCACAAATAGAGACTCGCCTCGAAAGGATTCGGAAACAGGGGAAAAAGGGCAATACGGTTCACATACAAGAAGAATCTCTCCTTGAGCGGTGCCTTGCGCACGTAAACGAGGAGAGACCTCTGTTCACGCTCACTCTTGAGCCACAGGAGGCGCGGGCGCTTCGGGGATACCAGTTTTTTTCACTGAAACCCATGATGATTGTCGTAAACGCATCGGAGGACAGGGGCGATGCCGGCAAAAAGACTATGGAGTATCTCACGGCAGGCTTTCCCGAATGCCCCATCATATGGGCCTCAGCCAAGCTGGAAAGCGAACTTACCGCCATGGACGATACTGAGCGGGTGGCTTTTATGGAGGAGTACGCTATTGCCGAACCAATCCGTGGCCGCATCATTAGGCTCGCCTATGAGACGCTCGGGCTTATTTCCTTTCTTACGGTTGGAGAAGATGAGTGCCGCGCCTGGCCTATCAAAAAGGGAAGCAACGCCCAGGATGCTGCCGCGGTGATTCACGGCGATCTTGCTGCCAAATTCATCCGCGCCGAAACCGTCTCGTATGAGGATCTTATGAAATATGGCAGCATGGCGGAATGCAAAAAAGCAGGCGTATGGCGGCTCGAAGGCAAAACATATATCGTTGAAGATGGCGATATCATTACCATCAGGGCAGGCAATTAGCATCTTGTAGAACATTTTCTTGATTTGAAACATAGTATCCTGTCCAAATCGTTTATGTTTTAGGGGGGTAGTCAGTTAGCTCCAGCGATATCCGAAGGTCACGTCAGCCGCAGTAATCGGCCGGGTGACTACAGCCTGTTCCAAGAGGCGGTGGAAAACGAGCCCGCAGTTCTTTGAAGTACGTCTGTTGAATCTGAACGTGAACTCCTTCAGGTAAGACTGAAGGTGGGCGAGGACGATAGACCCCTGAGGGGTACCCAGGACCCAGCGTTCAGAAGACTGACAACGCGATGCACTCCGGGCATGGCAACGTGCGCAGGATCGCCAGACGAGGAAAGAATTGTCTTCTCGTGTACATATCCATCATTTCGTAAACCGTTATAACCGGTCCAGCCATCCGTATGCACGGTTGTAACATGAACTGGAGCTAACTGACTACCCCCCATGTTTTATTCTGTTATGTGGTATCTTCATAGTCGAGATGGGAAATCAAAGGGACTTTCAGGGCGCAGAAACGGGAGGTCTCTTTGCCGGGATAGAGCAGCAGCATGTGGAGGCGGACGGTAACCGGATCTGTCGTGACCGATCAACGCTGATAGCCCACTCTATGAATTAAACAAATTTTCCCTTGACAGAAAGTGGCGCTTACTTAATAATGTTGGTACGTAAATACGTAAGGGGTTATTATGGGAAGCGATGTGATATACACTCTTCCTCACTGTCATTGTCTAACTAAATTTAAGGGGGAAGTCTATGCCTGAAGCGATTGAAGCGATCTTCAAGAAACATAATCGAACTTCTGATGAGTTGATCCCTATCTTGCAGGATGTCCAGAAAGAGTTCGGTTATATCGGTCCAGAATCAATAAAAAGGATATCACGGTATTTGAAGGTTTCGGAAAACCAGGTATTCGGTGTCTCATCTTTCTACGCCCAATTCCGATTTACCGAGCCCGGACGCCACTCGGTAAAGGTATGCCTCGGCACAGCATGCCATGTAAGAGGAGGCGCTACCTTGCTTGAAATGCTGGAGCGAGGGCTTCAAATCACTTGCGGAGAGACAACGGAAGATAAACGTTACGGCCTTGAGCGAGTTGCCTGTCTCGGATGTTGCGCTCTTTCCCCTGTTGTACAGATCGATCGTGATATATACAGCAGAATGTCCGTCAACAAATTAACGGAGCTTTTGAAAAAATATGAATAAACTAAACAAAGAAATCGAATCAGCAAAGAAAAAATGGGAATCCCTTGAGGACAATAAGGAACCCATCATCTATATTGGGGCGGCGTCGTGTGGCAGGGCGGCAGGAGCCCTTGACCTTCTCGTCGGGATCAAAAGTTTCATAAAGGAAGCAAATGTTGAAGCAAGGATTGTCGAAGTTGGATGTATCGGACCCTGTTATCTTGAACCGCTCGTGGATGTTAAAATGCCGGGACAACCTCGGGTAAGTTACAATAACGTGAACGCCAAAACCCTTTCCATGATCTTGAAATCACATCTTATCGACGGCGTCCCCCATACAAAGCTTGCGCTCGGCCATTTCGGCAAGCAGGATTTCGACGGCATCCCACAGTTTTACGAACTTCCCATGTTGAAACCACAGGTAAGGATAGTGTTGCGCAACTGTGGTCTCATCGATCCCGAAGATATTGATCAATATCTCGCTGTAGACGGATACCGGGGTTTTATGAAGGCACTCGCGATGACGTCGGAAGATGTCATAGGGATCGTTCGCCAGGCAGGCCTCAGGGGGCGCGGGGGCGCGGGGTTTCCCACATACAAGAAATGGGCTGTCTGTAGAAATACCCCTGGAGAGCAGAAATACCTTATTTGCAATGCTGACGAAGGTGATCCAGGGGCATTCATGAATAGATCCCTCATCGAATCTGATCCCCACGCAGTGCTCGAAGGGATACTCATTGCGGGATATGCGATAGGAGCAAACAAAGGAATCATATACATCAGAGCCGAATATCCCCTTGCCATAGAACGTTTGAAGACTGCAATTAAACAAATGAAAGAGCGAAGGCTTTTAGGGAAGAATATTCTTGGTTCCCATTTCAGTTTTGATATCAAGATCAAAGAGGGTGCAGGCGCATTTGTCTGTGGTGAAGAGACAGCCCTTATCGGGTCTATAGAAGGTAAAAGGGGCATGCCTAAATCACGACCGCCCTTTCCTGCCATATCCGGACTTTTTGGAATGCCAACGATTATCAATAATGTAGAAACAATGGGAACCCTTCCGAATATCCTTCGGAATGGGGCAGAATGGTATACCAAATTCGGAAAAGAAGGGAATCGAGGCACCAAGACCTTTTCTCTGGTTGGTAAAACAAGGCGTCCCGGCCTTATCGAAGTCCAACTCGGCACAACACTTCGGGAGATCATTTTCGATATCGGCGGAGGAGTGCAGAAGAACTTTAAGGCAATCCAGACAGGAGGACCATCGGGAGGGTGCCTGTCGGAAGAATTTCTCGATCTTCCCGTTGATTATGAATCACTGGCTGCTGCAGGATCCATCATGGGTTCAGGAGGTCTTATCGTCATGGACGAAGATACCTGCATCGTTGATCTGGCAAAATATTTTCTCGATTTCACCCAGAAGGAGTCCTGTGGAAAGTGCGTGCCCTGTCGGGTTGGCACGAGGCACATGGTGGAGATCCTTGACAGGATTACCCATGGGGAAGGAAACCCTGAGGATCTACTGGCGCTCCGGACTTTAGGCGATACGATCAAAAAAGGCGCCCTCTGCGGCCTTGGCCAGACTGCGCCGAACCCTGTTCTCACAACACTTCGATATTTCAGGAATGAATATCTGGAACACATCAAGGACAACCGCTGTCGAGCAACGGTCTGTAAGGATCTCATTGAGTATCGGGTTATCAAGGAAAAATGTACGGGCTGCCAGTCCTGTGTCCGAGTCTGTCCCACAGGGGCTATAACAGGGCCAAGGTCGGAACCCCATAACCTTGATCCAACGAAATGTATCAAGTGCCGTTCCTGTTATGAAATTTGTCGTTATGATGCAATTGCGGGCGATGCAATCGTGATCCGGACGGCGGAGAAGAAATCATGACAAAAGAAAAAAAACTATTCATTACCATCGATAACAGAAAAGTAGAAGTAAAACCAAAACTCACCATACTAGGGGCCGCCAGAGAACATAACGTCTATATCCCGTCCCTCTGCACCCTTGAGCATCTTCCTTCCTATGGTGCTTGCAGGCTCTGCGTTGTCGAAGTAGACGGTCTGAGGGGTTTTCCCACATCCTGCACCACACCGGTGGAGGATGGAATGGTGATTAGGACGGATACAGCTGAAATAAGAACGCTTCGCCAGGAAGTGTTAAAACTACTTTTAAGCGAACACCCAGCAAGTTGTCTGTTCTGCACCGAACAGGATGAATGCAAACAGTACCAGGGGACGATCAGGAAGGCGGGTGTAACAACAGGCTGCCGGTACTGTCCTAAAGATTACCGTTGCGAGCTTCAACTCATTACGGAGAAGATCGGCCTTGCCGGTACGTCATACCCTGTTTACTACCGGAACTTTCCGGTGGAGAAATTTGATCCCTTCTATGACCGGGACTATAATCTTTGCATCCTCTGCGGCCGCTGTGTCCGCGTCTGTAATGATATACGTCTTAATGGGACATTAAGTTTCAAACAGCGAGGAAAGCTTTCAACCATCGGTCCTGCCTTCGACCGCTCACACCTTGATGCCGGCTGCGAGTTTTGCGGCGCCTGCGTAACGGTCTGCCCTACGGGCGCCTTGAGTGCAAAAGCAAGCAAATGGTACGGAAAACCGGATGGAGAGGTGAAAACAACCTGCGCATACTGTCCCATGGGCTGTGAACTTATGCTTCAGATAAAAGACAATGAGACCATAGACGTGCTCCCCAATTACGATTCGCCGTCAGATCAGGGCCTTATTTGCGTGAAAGGACGTTTTGCTGTCCCAGAATATGTATGCAGTCCCGAGCGTCTGGCAAGTCCTCAACGCATGACGCCTGTGGGGTATGAGGATATTTCCTGGGATGAAGCCATAGACGTCGCTGTCAAAAGACTGTCCGGCATAAAACCCGAAGACATACTCATAGTGGTTTCGCCCCAACTCACCAATGAAGATCTCTATGTGGCAGAGCGCTTTGCCCGAGAGGTGATCGGTACCGATGAGATAATATCCCCATTGATCGCCGATTTGGGGACAGACCTCGTCCCCTTTCTTAATCTTGCATGTGGCTCGAGCCCCTTTGATGTCATCGATGCAGCCCATATGATCCTCACGGTTGGTTTTGACTCAACTTACGGGTTTACTCCCATTGGTATCAATATCAAAAAGGCTGCGAAGAGGGGAGCCAATCTTGTTACCCTCAGTATCTACGAATCTAACCTCGATATGCTTTCAGAGGAAGCATTCCAATTAGACATAAGCAAATGGCCATCCGTTCTCGATAAATTCATGGGAAAGATGCCGGGCAATGGAAGAGGTACAAGATCAAACAACAAGGTGATTGTTGTGGGAGAAGAAGCGATCTTTTCTCCAAAGTGTAGTGTGCTTTTTGAAAAAATTATGAAGATGAGAGATCATTTCGGCTGGAAGGTGATCGTTGCGCATCCCTATACAAATCTTCAGGGACTTTTGTCCATGGGGGCATTCCCGGGTGTCAAAAGGGGTGAGATATTACGCGACGGGCCAAAAAGGGCGGCTTTGACGATTAAAGATCCCTCTTCATTCATTGATTTCAGGAAACGCCGAAAGGTAGGCTATATTATTGGAGATGCGCAATTCGAAGACATACCACAGTGTGACTTTCTGATTTACCAGAATGCCCTGCCTGCAACATTCTCTCGCAAGCCCGACCTAATCCTCCCGTCGAGTTTATTCACAGAAACCTCCGGTACGGTTATAAACGCGGAAGGCAGGGTGTTATCCATCCGCAAGGCCGTGGACTCCTATGGAGAGTCAAAACCTGACTGGTGGGTTATCAGTGAAATTTCAGAAAAATTGAAAAAAGATAGACCAAAATACGGCTCGCTATCTTCAATTCAGACAAAAATAAAGAAAGAGATAAAGGGTTTCTTCGATGCGAAGAAAAGGTTAGAATTTCGAAAAATTAGCGCGAAGGTCTCTGATAAGGGGCTCACGCGTACGCATCTATCAGGATCGGGGGTTGCACGAAAACCGTGGCAGGAGATATACCGGGGGATTGCGCTCAAGGATATTGTCCCGGGTATGCAGGTTATACAGAAAAGGAGGCACCATGAATAAAATAATTGAACGAACCATGGTGGTCCCGAACATGCACCTCCTTGTGATCGAGGCCCCGGAGATAGCATCAAAAGTAAGGGCCGGTCAGTTTGTTATTGTCCGGGCAAGTGATGAAGGCGAGCGTATTCCTCTTTCCATTGCTGACTGGGATAAAGAAAGGGGGATCATAACAACTATCTTCATGGAGGTAGGTGCTTCTACGGGCGCACTTGCGTGTCTTGAGAAAGGAGACACGGTCGCCACTTGTGTTGGTCCCCTTGGCAACGCAACCGAAATTGTCCATTACGGTACGGTGATCTGTATCGGCGGATGTTACGGCATCGGGAGCATTTATCCTGTAGCGAGGGAGCTGAAGAATGCCGGTAATCAGCTTATCACAGTACTCGAGGCCCGGAGCTCTTACCTCATTTACTGGGCAAAGAAGTTTGTTCCTGTATCAGGGAGGATCTTTAACATAACAAGAGACGGAAGTCTTGGTATGAAAGGACACATCAACCGACTGACAGAAATCATCCACTCTCTTCCGAACCCTCCTGATCGGATTATTGTCAACGGGTGTACCTATCTCATGGCCCATACATCGGAAGTGACGAGAGATCTCGGAATTACGACGGTTGTGAACCTCAACCCCATCATGATTGATGGGACGGGCATGTGCGGTGTGTGCCGTGTAACGGTAGGAGGACAAATGAAATTTGCCTGTGTCGATGGCCCGGAATTTAATGGTCATGAGGTAGATTGGAAGGAATTTCTCTCCAGGCGTAAGGCATACATGAGCGAAGAGACCCTCTTTTTCAGACGCAGTGAACCAAAAACAGAGACCCATAAAGAAGGGAAGTGCCAGGCATGAACGAAGAAAAAAGCCCTGAAAAACAAAGTAAGATCGATCTTAACCGGAGAGATATGCCAAAGCAGTCTCCAGAGATGAGGAGGCACAATTTCAACGAGGTTGCCCTTGGTTACACGGCGGAACTGGCCTTCGGAGAAGCAAGCCGCTGTCTGCAGTGTAAAAAACCGAGATGTGTCACAGGGTGTCCGGTAGAAATTGACATTCCTGGCTTCATATCCTGTGTCGTGCGAAAGGATTTTTCAGCAGGCATAAAAAAGCTCAAAGAAAGGAACTGTCTGCCTGCTGTCTGCGGAAGGGTCTGTCCACAGGAATCGCAGTGTGAATCGCGGTGTATCCTGAAAAACAAAGGCGCAGAGGTCGCAATTGGACGAGTGGAAAGATTTCTCGCGGATTGGGAGGCGAAAGCTGGGGAGGTCGACATTCCCCCTAAAGCAAAACCGGCCGGTAAAAAGGTAGCAATAGTAGGTTCGGGGCCTGCAGGGATTACCGTTGCGGGCGATTTAATACTTCTCGGTCACGACGTTACAATCTTCGAGGCCCTCCATAAAGCCGGCGGCGTTCTCACCTACGGTATTCCAGAATTCCGCCTTCCCAAGGCCATTGTCGCACGGGAAGTTGAATATGTGAAAAGTCTCGGAGTAAAGGTTATTACCGATTTCGTTGTGGGAAAGACACGATCCATCGATGAACTCCTTGAGACATTCGATGCAATTTTTATAGGAACTGGCGCAGGTCTTCCGTGGTTCATGAATATTCCCGGAGAAAATTTGAATGGTGTTTACTCAGCAAATGAATATCTCACCCGTATGAATCTTATGCAGGGATACCGGTTTCCCCATTCGGCAACACCCATCAAGAGACACAAAAGAGTTGCCGTTGTGGGCGGCGGGAACGTGGCGATGGATTCGGCCCGGACCGCACTCCGGATGGGAGCCGATGAGTCGCGGATTATCTACCGTAGATCCCATGCGGAACTGCCTGCACGGCTCGAAGAGAGTGAAAACGCTGAGGAAGAAGGCGTCATTTTCAATATGCTTACGCTTCCTGTCAAGTATATTGGTGACGAAAACGGCTGGCTCAAGGAAATCGAATGTATCAAGATGGAACTTGGCGAACCCGATGCTTCGGGGAGGAGGAGGCCGGTGGAGATGCCTGGTTCAAATTTCCGTATCGAAATGGATGCGGTCGTCTGTGCCATTGGGAATAGCCCTAATCCATTAGTTCCTTCCACCACGCCCGGTCTCGAAACAACCCGCCACGGAACGCTCGTCGCTGACGAGCAGACAGGGAAAACAACCCGCAGCCGCATATGGGCGGGCGGCGACATTGTAACCGGCGCGGCAACAGTCATCCTTGCCATGGGTGCAGGACGAAGAGCGGCTCGCTCAATCCACGAGTATCTGACGACAGGCAAAGAGTAACCCGTCTCGCTTGACCGTAAATGGTGGAATGAACGCTTTTATACCTTTCATTTTTTGAAGAGCAATACTGCCCGATACACCCACACTGCGACACAAAACCAGGCAGGGATGTGGACAGGACGCCTTGGAGCTCCACGGATAAGTCGCAGTGTGCCACGTAGCCGCATACCAGCCTAAAAGTTAAAATGTAGTGAATATTCTTCGATCCTTTTTAGCTTGACAAAACCTGCTCGGCTTGTGCATATTATCACATAATAGGAAATTGAGCTTGTCCTCTTCGTTGACAAGGGGATCTTTTTTACAGTACTATTTCATAATTTGTTAATTTGCAAGTGGAATTCAAATGAACAACACAGCACAGAAATTCATAAAACATGAAAAACAAACCAACCAAAATGTGGAGATCGACAGCCAGAAATGCCGCCTTTGTTCATACTGTGTGCAGCTTTGCCCCACAAAGGCCATAAAACTTGAGAAAGACACGATCAGGATAATTCCTGAACGCTGCATCTTGTGCGGAAGCTGTGTCACCGGTTGTCCACAACGGGCAATAAGTTTTGATAGCGGGCTCGGCTTAGTGAGGAACACACTATCTTCCGGTGCAAAAATTATTGCTTGCATTGATCCAGCCTTTCCTGCCGTTTTTGATGTAGAAAGACCGAGGCAACTTGTTACTGCCTTAAAAAAACTTGGATTTACCGAGGTCTGGGAGGGTGCTTTCGGGGTAGAACTCGTCAGCCAGGCATACAGGAAACTGGTCGAGAACGACACCGGCTCGGCGCTTATCTCATCCTTTTGTCCTACTATCGTGTCTTATATCCAGAAATACCTCCCCAAGCTAATTCCTAATCTTGCACCCATTGTGTCCCCTATGATCCTTATGGGTAGGATTGCACGACGGAATAAAGGAGATGACTGGAAAATAGCATATATAACCCCATGTCTTGCGCGGATGGGAGAAGCGACTGCTCAAGAGGTTGCGGGAGTGATTGATCACGTCATCACCTTCCGCGACATTAAAAAGATGCTTGCCGAGGCAGGCATTGATCGGGCAAAGCTTGGGGAGACGGAATTTGACGGTCCCAGGCCGTATTTGGGCAGAATAGTATCAGTAATCGGTGGATTAAACCGAAGTATGGGTTCAACCTTCGATGTCCTTCTTGATCAAGTAAGCGTGGCCTATGGGCGACGGCAGGTAATCGGCCTTCTCAACCAACTGGCGGCCGGGTACATACAGACAGGGCTTCTTGATCTAGTCTATTGTGATGGCTGCGTTGACGGCTCCTTTGTCGACACGGAGCTCTCTGTCCTCGGAAGACGACAGATTGTTGCCCGCTACACGAAAAGTGAGATGGCAAAACAGAATATATCAGAAGTTCGCAAAGAGGTTGAAGAATATAGGGAAATAGATGTGCATCGTGATTTTCGCAACATAGAGCAAGTGCTTACGATCCCCACCGAAGAGGAAATACGCGCAATCCTCAGGAAAATAGATAAATTGCCGCCTAATAACAATCTTGATTGCAGGGCCTGTGGCTATGCGACCTGTCGCGACAAAGCCATTGCCGTCGCGCAGGGTCTTGCGGAAGCACAATACTGTCTCCCTTATCTTCTCGATGAGAGCAAGAAAATCTACCAGCAGCTTGAAAAATCACATCACGAGCTACAAAACTCCCACCAGGAGCTCGAGCATGCCCAGTATCAACTTATCAGGACAGAAAAACTTGCCGCTCTGGGGCAACTCGCAGCCGGCGTTGCACACGAAATCAACAATCCTCTCGGTACCATCACCATTTATGCGCATATATTGTTGAAAAACATGGAGGCTGATGACCCCAGACGCGACGACGTCATGCTTATCATCAGTGAGGCTAATCGCACAAAGGATATTGTCAAAGGACTCTTAAGCTTTGCCCGCGAGACAAAGCTCAAGCCAGGCGATACCAATATCAATGATCTCCTTGAAGATACACTGGGACTTCTTGTCAACCAGTTGCTTTTCCAGAACATTAAAATAAAGAAAAGTTTTTCCCGAGACCTGCCGACCATCTTTGCTGATGCGACACAGCTCAAACAGGTATTTTTGAATATTATCCTCAATGCAGCACAGGCCATGGAGGGGAGGGGGAACCTCACGATTACAACATGGCAGGAAAAGAGTTATATTAAGATCAAAATCCGCGATACGGGTCCCGGTATTCTCCCGGAACATGTGGGAAAACTTTTTAATCCCTTTTTCACAACGAAAGAAAAGGGCACCGGCTTGGGACTTGCCATCTCCTATGGCATTATTGAGAGGCATTCCGGAAAGATCGGGGTTGATACTGATTTAGAAAAAGGGAGTACTTTCACTATTTCTTTGCCTATCGGAAATAATGAAAAAGATTTACAGGATGAGATAAAGAGGCATTAATTCAAAATATAAAAACAGGGAGAAGGAACCATGGGCAAAAAAAGAATCTTAATTATTGATGACGATGTGGATTTCATTGATCTCAACAGGGCAGTCCTTGAAAACAGTGGTTTCGAGGTAGTAACTGCGTTTTCAGGTCGGGAAGGTATGGACAAAGTCAGATTTGAATCGCCCAACCTTATCTTGCTTGATCTCATGATGGAAAAACACGATACCGGTTTTAGTTTTGCAAAAACAATTAAAGCAGATCCCCGTTACAAGAACATACCGGTTCTTATGATTTCATCAGTGGCGGGAGAAACCGGATATGATTTTTCACAGGACCTCGATGGTTATTGGATGAAGACCGATGACTTCGCCAGTAAACCGATTGCGCCGGAAGAACTGGTGAAACGGGTCAACGATCTTTTAGAAAGAGCAGAAAAGGGGTAACCCTACAAGGATAATCCATGGCCGAAGCTGTTAATATTCTAGTTGTTGACGATGAGAGAGGAATCCGCGAAGGGTGCCGCAGGATCCTGATCGATGAGGGATATACCGTTGATGTGGCAGAAAACGGCAAGCAGGGCCTCCAGATGGTGAATGCCAAGCCGTATGACCTGCTCCTCGTTGACCTCATGATGCCTGTTATGAGCGGCATAGAACTTATGGAAGAGGTGAGACAGTTTGACCCTGAAATCATTATGATTGTTATTACCGGTTTTGCAACAATAGAGACGGCAGTAGACGCGATGAAACATGGCGCCTATGATTATATCCCGAAACCCTTTACGCCCGAACAGCTCATCTCTGTTCTGAACAGGGGTCTTGAAAAGAGGCGGCTCAGCAAAGAAACGGAAAAACTTCGGGAAGAGAGAGACCAGCGGCTTCTGGAAATAGCGAGCGAGAAGTCAAAGCTTCATGCCGTTGTTAATTCCATGGCCGATGGCATTATTGTTATTAACCGTGAGCGCCAGCTTGCGCTCTGGAACCCTGCCGCGATAAAAATGCTTGATCTCGATGCGAGATTGGAACCGGGGAAGAGTGTCGATGAAATTATACTGCAGAAGGATTTGATTGAGGTTATTAATAAGGCCTTTTCTCCTGATTCCACCCAATACATAGTTTTTTCTGAGGAGATCGAATTAAGTGGGGTTGACTCAAAGACGCTCATGGTCAATGTTGCCCGTGTGCGGGACGAAATGGGCCGCGACCTTGGTGTCGTGAGTACCTTTCGTGATATTACGGGGCTTAAGGAGATTGAAGAGGTAAAATCACAGTTTGTCAGGATGGTTGCCCACGAACTGAGGGCGCCGTTAGCGGCAGTGACGGGATATCTTACGGCTTACCTCACCGGTGTCGCGGGAAAGGATCCTCAGTTTAACCGCCAGATGCTTGAGAGGGCTCGACTGAGAGCCCAGTCCCTTATAGAGCTGGTTAATGACCTCCTGCAGTTTTCAAAGCTGGAATCGAAGAAGATCACCAGGAAGAAAGAGCTTCTCGACATATCGGACATTATGGTAAACACGATAGAACTCCTTAAACCCCAGGGAGCGAGCAAAGACCTTATATTCGAGCTAAATATCCCAGAGAAGTTACCCCTCATTGAGGCGGACAGGACAGAAATGGAAGAGGTCCTCACAAACCTTATCTCCAATGCGATCAAGTATAACGTAAAAGATGGTAAGGTGATTGTCAGCGCAATACAGGATACCAATTTCTTAATCATTAAGGTAGCTGATACTGGAATTGGCATTGATGAAGGGTCACTGCCTTATATTTTTGATGAATTCTATCGAGTACAGGGACCAAAGACTCGTTATACCACGGGAACCGGACTTGGGTTGTCGATCGTGAAGAGAATAGTGGAATCGAATTTTGGCCGTATCAAAGTGGAAAGCGAGGTAGATAAAGGAACAACATTTAGTGTGAAGTGGCCCTTAAAAGAGATTAATAAAGAATAGTTGATAGAGAATCAAATCTTGAAAAGGAGAAGATATGACGAAAACAGAAACGAAATTGAATGAGATCATGGAGAAGAGACTGCTCGCTCCTTCGATCACCCTGTACAAACTGTATGTACCGGATATAGCAAAAAAGGTGAAGGCCGGCCAATTTGTTGTTATCCGCTGCGATGACATGGCAGAGCGTATCCCCCTCACCGTTGCCGATTTCGACCGTAAAAAGGGCACCATTACCATTATTTTCCAGGAAGTAGGCGCCTCGACACAGAAGCTGGGAAAATTCGAAGAAGGTAATGTGCTCCTCGATGTGGTCGGACCGCTGGGCAAACCGAGCCACATTGAAAAATTCGGTACTGTCGTCTGCGTCGGCGGAGGTGTCGGTGTAGCGCCGATCCTTCCTATTGCAAAGGCACTATTTGAGGCGGGCAATGAAGTGATTTCGATTATCGGAGCGCGCACAAAAGAGATGCTTATTCTTGAAGAAGAAATGAAGAAGGTGAGTACGAAACTGTATGTAACAACCGACGACGGCACCTATGGCCAGCACGGTTTTGTTACCGATGTCTTAAAGCAGATCATTGAGGAAAAGAAGAAGATCGAACTCGTCGTGGGTATCGGCCCCGTTGTGATGATGAAGGCCGTCTGTGATGTAACCCGTCCATATAATATCAAGACCGTTGTCAGCCTTAACACAATCATGGTTGATGGAACCGGTATGTGCGGCTGTTGCCGTGCCACCATTGCTGGAAAAACGAAATTCGTCTGTGTGGACGGTCCGGAATTCGACGGCCATCAGGTAGATTTTAAGGAATTGGTGTTGCGCCAGAAGATGTACAATCGTGAAGAGCGGCGCGCGATGTGGGATCATGCCTGTAAATTGGAAGCCAAGGCGAAAGCAATAAAAAAGTCGAGGGTGCGGGAAAAAATGCCTGAGCAAGATCCTAAGCTGAGGATACAAAATTTTAGTGAAGTTGCCCTTGGCTATACCCATGACAACGCATTGAGGGAAGCTTCCAGGTGCCTCCAGTGCAAAAACTCGCCTTGTGTGGAGGGTTGCCCTGTCAATGTTCAGATCCCCGCCTTTATAAAACAGGTAAGAGAAGGCGACTTCATGGGTGCCATTCATACCATTAAAGAAACGAACAGTTTACCTGCGGTATGCGGTCGTGTGTGCCCTCAGGAGACGCAGTGCGAGGAAAAATGCGTGTTGGGGAAGAAGGGACAGCCTATTGCAATTGGTCGTCTGGAACGCTTCGCGGCGGATTACGAACTGAATAAGGGCGACGTAAGGGTCCCCACGAAAGTAAAGCAGACAGGGAAGAAGGTTGCCGTTATCGGCGCAGGACCCGCAGGACTTACTGTCGCCGGTGAACTAACAAAAAAGGGACATGATGTGACTATTTTTGAGGCGCTCCACAAGGCAGGTGGAGTTCTTGTGTACGGTATTCCTGAGTTTCGTTTACCGAAAGCGATTGTGCAGCGGGAAGTGGACTATGTTGAAAAGCTCGGCGCCAAGATAAAGGTGGATACTATTATCGGCCAGATCATGACCCTCGACGAACTCTTTGCGGCGGGATTTGACGCTGCCTTTATTGGTACCGGAGCGGGTCTTCCTTATTTTCTTAATATTCCCGGTGAAAACCTGAACGGCGTTTATTCCGCCAACGAGTTCCTCACAAGGGCAAACCTCATGAAAGCATATCTCTTCCCGGAATACGACACACCGGTAAGGGTAGGAAGCAAGGTTGCCGTGGTCGGTGGAGGGAATGTGGCAATGGATTCAGCAAGAGTTTCCAAACGTCTAGGTGCTGATGTATACCTTGTTTACCGTCGTTCCCGTGAAGAGATGCCAGCACGGGCGGAAGAAGCGCACCATGCGCAGGAGGAAGGCATTGATTTCAGGCTCCTCACAAACCCCGTGAAAATTATTGGTGATGAGAATGGCTGGGTAAAGGGTATTGAATGTGTGAAGATGGAGCTTGGAGAGCCCGATGCGTCAGGCAGGAAAAGACCAGTCGAGATTAAAGGCTCTAACTATGTTATCGACGTTGATGTTGTGATCATCGCTATCGGCCAGGGCCCTAATCCAATCCTGACCTCGACGACACCGGGGCTGCAACTGAGAAAATCGGGCAATATCGATGCGGATCCGGAAACCGGCAAGACAAACCGTGAAGGTGTTTTCGCGGGGGGAGATATCGTTACCGGTGCAGCAACAGTCATTCTTGCAATGGGAGCGGGAAAGAAAGCGGCCAAGGCAATTGACGAGTATTTGCAAACCAAAGGGAAATAGATTTTCCTTCGCGTAAAGATTAAGGGGTAGGTCCAACAGCCTACCCCATTCTTTTAAAAAAGGGTCACGATAATGGATATTGGGGAGTTTGCTGCCGGTCCATTGACTTCCACCGTGCGCCGCACCATACTATTGAGAAATGACTCACAAAAAGGAACCACGGACAGATGCTGAAAGCGGGAGGTCGGCAGAAAGAGGGTCTCCTCGGCCGGACCCAAAGCTCGTTTCTTTCGGATTTCAAAAGGTCCCGGAAGCAGAAAAGGCTGCATGGGTGAAAAACCATTTTGATCGAATAGCCGGAAGGTATGATCTCATGGGTTTCCGTAACATCTCGTGCCGCTGGCTCACCAACGGCATTGCCATGGTTCACGTGGGTTTAGAGATTTTAGCACCGGAGCCACAGTCCGCACCGGGATAGACAATCCTAAAGAGTAGAGAAACATCATTCAGGAAAAACGGTCTTCCCTGCGGCACGATTCCCTATTTGATTTTCTTCTTGCACCGGTTGCAAAATATAGGGTTATCGTCATGAATTGTATCTTCCGTAATCACCTCATTCGGTTTAGCGGTCTCTCTTTCTTCACCAGTCACGCAAACCGGGCAGACGAATGTCTTGTTCTTGAGTTGATAAGCCCTGATTTCATTTTCTTGAAGTAAGCCCGTCATAGTTTTGCCTTCCTTTTTAGTTTGTGTACCCTCTTTGCTGTTCCTTCCAGATTATGTGACCGATTGCCTTCGTCGTCAATACCGTAAACAGTTGCATCAGGAGGATTGATTGAGGTTGCGCCATTCTGTATGACATCCCCAAAGGGTCAGGATACCCCGCTCGATAGCGCATTCCGAGAGGCCTATATTGACAAGATTGTAAAAACCACAAATAGAAATAGGGGGGTAGTCAGTTAGCTCCAGCGATATCCGAAGGTCACGTCAGCCGCAGTAATCGGCCGGGTGACTACAGCCTGTTCCAAGAGGCGGTGGAAAACGAGCCCGCAGTTCTTTGAAGTACGTCTGTTGAATCTGAACGTGAACTCCTTCAGGTAAGACTGAAGGTGGGCGAGGACGATAGACCCCTGAGGGGTACCCAGGACCCAGCGTTCAGAAGACTGACAACGCGATGCACTCCGGGCATGGCAACGTGCGCAGGATCGCCAGACGAGGAAAGAATTGTCTTCTCGTGTACATATCCATCATTTCGTAAACCGTTATAACCGGTCCAGCCATCCGTATGCACGGTTGTAACATGAACTGGAGCTAACTGACTACCCCCTAGAAATAATTTGATGCTGATACTTCACAGAAGAGTCAGGGGGACTTATAATCTTTAGAGGTAGGTCCGAATGGGATATGCCTACTTTCAAAAAGGAGGATAGCTTTATGAAAACAGAATTACGTGTATTCTTAGTACTTGCTGTATTGGGTTTGTTCTTAGGTGGATGCGGATGCTTTCAACAACAGATGCGGGGTGAAACGCAACCACCACCGGCTCCCGTGGCTCAAGTTGTCACGCCTGAGGCCAAGCAAGAGATGCCGGTGCAAGCTGTTGCGCCAGCGCCTGCTCCAACCCCTGTTGTTATGCTCAAAGACATCAACTTTGATTTTGACAAATCAAACATTCGCCCTGCGGACGCGGACATTTTGAAGCAGAACCTTGGCTGGTTCAGTGCAAATGAGGGCAAAAAAGTGAGGATTGAAGGCAATTGTGACGAAAGA
This sequence comes from uncultured delta proteobacterium, assembly GCA_963754785.1. Classification (GTDB taxonomy): domain Bacteria; phylum Desulfobacterota; class Syntrophorhabdia; order Syntrophorhabdales; family Syntrophorhabdaceae; genus PNOF01. The sequence goes on from CAVWHH010000021.1 coordinate 97,282, forward strand.
GGAACGGTAGAGTACAACCTTGCCCTTGGCCAAAGAAGGGCAGACTCCACAAAGGATTTTCTCGCAAATCTTGGTGTGAATGACAAATTGCTCACCACAGTGAGCTATGGGAAAGAGAAACCGCTCTGTCAGGAACACAATGAGGAATGTTGGGCCAAGAACAGACGGGCTCATTTTGTGCCGATCGAATGAGTCGATACCAGGGCCTGCCTAATATCAGAGGCAGAGGATCGAGCTATTGGTTAAGCCTTTAGCTGAGCTACATAAACCGGAACCCAGCTATAAACATCTGATGATGAAGGTTGAGCCACCCTTCTATGTGCTGGAAGGGTTTCCGTGACTTAAAAAAATCATATAAAGAAGATTTTTGCAGTCGAAAACCGCATTTTGATGATATAATTTGACCTGTCATTTGGCGCATTGCGTTGCCCCGTGAGTGGATTAGCGTGCAGAGGGTTCATAACGGATGATACTGTTTTGGTGAATCTGTTAGTCGAGGATCTATGAAGTCACTGGTAAAATCGGAAATCGGAAATCCGGATGAATCCTTCTCCGTTGTCGCCATAGGCGCCTCGGCAGGCGGCCTCCCCGCTCTCGAACTTTTCCTTTCGGCCCTGCCGAAGCGGTTCGACTTTGCTCTGGTCTTCATGCAACACCTCTCGCCCAAGCACAAAAACCTTCTGCCGGAACTGCTTCGTTCCCGGACCGTGGGTCTCATGATCGAGGAAATAAACGATGGTCTTGAAATACTCCCTGGGAAGCTTTATCTCTGTCCCTCCGCGCAAGAGGTAAGGATTGAACAGGGTGTTTTTCACATTGCTTCTCGTTCGAAACCGCATACACACCTTCCCATCGACGAGCTGTTCTTCTCGCTTTCCGAGAATGCCCCTGAACGGACAATCGCTGTCATTTTCTCCGGCGTGGGTACCGATGGCGCTCGTGGAGTGCAGGCGGTGCGAAGGGCTGGAGGCACCGTCTTTGCCCAAGACCCGGCCACCGCAGAATATCCTGATATGCCAATTGCGGCACTAGACACTGGCCAGATTGATGGGGTATTTTCGCCGGACGATATGGCACGGGAGATAGTGAAGTTTCACAATTCCGGCATGGTTTCCGTCCCCGGTGACCACTTCATGGTTCCTGCCCACTTTGATTCTCTATTCCGTTTGATCATCGAAAGGACGGGGTATCGGTTTAACCACTATAAGAAAAACATCGTGGCCCGAAGGGTCAGAAGACGGATGTACCTCCACGGAGTATCAACTATTGACGAATATCTGGAACTGCTTGCCGGAAAGGATCACGAGGCGACCCAACTTGCCTCTGACCTCATGATAGGGGTGACCTCCTTCTTCAGAGACCGACTGGCGTGGAAAGCCCTCCATCTGGAAGTAACAAGAAAACTCATCGCAGAAGAGAATGATTTGCCTATCAGGGTCTGGACCCCGGCCTGCGCAACGGGGGAAGAGGCCTATTCTATTGCCATGATGCTGAAAGATGAGCTCGACCTCGCGGGACAGCAAAGGGATATACAGGTCTTCGCCACAGATGTGAACGACCGTGCCCTTGAGCGGGCCCGAGAGGGGGTATATCCCGCAACCGCCTCTGCCGATCTTCCACCTAACTACATTCAGAAGTTTTTCACCATCGCTGAAGATAAGCTCTCCTTCACCGTCAACAAGGAAGTACGGCAGTTCGTTGTATTCGCCAAACAAGACATCCTTACCGATCCTCCCTTTTCCCGCTTGGACCTTGTCATCTGCCGCAACCTCCTGATCTACCTCGAACCGGATGCTCAGGAGAAGTGCCTCGCCCTGTTTCATTATGCTCTCAAGAAAGGCGGCTATCTCTTTCTGGGAAACGCAGAGTCACCGGGAAGAAACACACCCTTCTTTGTCTCGCTTGCTCACAAAAAATGTCGTATCTACCAGAAGGCTGAAACAAGGCCGCGGACCAGAATACCCCTGTCGATACCCTTTACCGGCGAGCGTTCCGTAACATCGTCAAAGCAGAAACCCATAGCAGAAGACCGGCGATCAATCACCCAGCTCATCCAGGAAGCCCTCCTTGAGGAACACGCGCCTGCGGCGCTCGCAATCAACCAGAACCATGAAATCCTCTACCATAACGGTCCCACGAACAGATACCTGCGTCAACCCCGTGGGACCCCTACCCAGAACTTTCTGGAACTCCTTCCGGAGAAACTGCGCAACAGGATGCGGGCGGCACTCTACCGGACAGCACAGGAGATAAAACCGGTAAATATACGGACAATGATTACCGACAATGGGGAACGCAAAAAATACGTCACGATCCGCGTCTCCAGAGTGCAGGACAATCTCTTTCTAGTGACCTTCAGGGAAAAGGGTAACCTGCCTGAAGAAGCTGAGAACCTCTCTCTGGAAACGGACGCCATTGAAGAAACCGCGGTGCGCCAACTGGAAAACGAGCTTGCCGCCACACGGGATGATCTCCACACCAACATTGAAGAGCTCAAGAGCGTTAACGAAGAGCTGGAATCATCGAACGAAGAGCTGCAGGCGGCGAACGAGGAGCTTGAAACCTCACGGGAAGAACTCCAGTCTCTCAATGAAGAGCTGACGACCGTCAATTCCCAGCTCCAGACAAAGATCGAGGAGCAGGAAGAGACGAACGACGATCTCAACAATTTCCTCACAAGCACGAACATCCCGACGATCTTTCTGGACCAAGGATTCAGGGTCAAACGCTTTACCCCGGCGATGTCGCGGCTCATCACGCTGATACCCGGCGATGTAGGACGTCCGATCGTCGACATGTCCCATGATGGCCTCGGTCCCGACCTCATTGTCGATGCCCGGTCGGTCATCGACAGCCTCACACCAGTAAAGAAAGAACTCGCAATCAACGGTGCCTGGTATGTACGAACAACCCTTCCCTACCGTACTGCTGACAACCACATCGAAGGCGTTGTCGTCATCTATACAGATGTAACGGAAATGAAAATGGCCCAAGACAGGCTAAAAGAGTCCCGGTACCGTCTCGGGGTCATTGTGGATAGCATCGCCGATGGCTTTTTTGCCATGGATAGGGATTGGCGTATTAATCATGTGAATGATGCGGCCCTTAAACATTTCGGCAAGACACGCGATGAGATGGTGGGGCGTATGCTCTTTGAAGTTTTTCCTAATGCTCGTGGCACCACCTTTGAGACAGAGTACGGCCGTGCCATGAAGAGCGGAGAACCTGTTCATTTCGAAGCGCCTTCTACCGTTTCTAATCGGACGTTGGAGTTGCACGTCTATCCGGGCCCGGATAATATGACTGTCCTGTTCCGCGACATCACGGAGCGCAAGCAGGCCGAGAACATTAAACGTCATCTTGCCTCCTTCCCTGAACTGAACCCGAATCCGGTCATGGAGGTCGATACTTCGGGTAAATTGGCGTATTGCAATCCGGGCGCTTACAAGATTCTGGAAGACCTCGGAGTGGCAACGGAAGATTGGGGGGCTTTGCTGCCCAAAGACCTGGACACCATTCTCAGAGACTGGGACAAGAATACTCCCACAGTTTTCGCCCGCGAGGTGGTTATCAAGGACAGGGTTCTGGGCGAGACAATCCAGCTTGTCCCGGAGTTCAAGGTAGCGCGCATCTATGCCCGCGACATCACCATACGCAAGATAGCCGAGAACCGGAGCGCCAGTTTCACCAGGCTTTACGCAGTGCTCAGCAGAGTGAATGAGACCATTTTCAGAACTCGCGACGAAAAAACATTGTTTGGAGAAGTCTGCCATATACTAGCAGAGGAAGGCGGCTTCCCACTCGTCTGGATCGGGCTCATAGACCAGCAGCGGGTTGTTTCTGTGGCCTCTTGCGGCCCGGCAACTGGCTACCTCAAAGAAATTACAGTGGAGATAAGTGGCAGATGGGGCAAGGGTCCCACCGGCACCTGTATACGGGAAAATAGGGCAATAATCAATGATGACTTCGCAACCAACCCTGCTGTTTCGCCCTGGTATGAAGCGGCATCAAGATACGGGTTCCATGCCTCGGCCGCATTTCCTTTGCGCCGGCAGGGTCAGGCCGTCGGTGCTTTCACGATTTACGCATTTGAGCCCAATGCCTTTGACACGGAACAGGTCCGTTTGCTCGAATCTCTGAGTTCTGATATCTCATACGCCCTGGATGCCCTTGAACAAGAGCAACTCCGCGTCCAAGGCGAGGCAAACCTCACCAAGGTGAAAGAAGCTTGGGAGCGGACATTCGCCAGTGTGCCCGACCTCATCGCAATCCTCGATAACAGCCATCGGATTCTGCAAGTGAATGAAGCCATGGCAAGACGTCTGTGTCTAAAAGCGGAGGAGTGCATAGGACTTCCCTGTTACGAGGCTGTGCATGGCCTGTCCGGGCCTCCTGAGTTCTGCCCCCATCGCCGTACCATGAAGGACCGCTGCCAACATACCGAAGAAGTCCACGAAAGTCGCCTAGGAGGCGATTTTGAGGTTACCACTACCCCAATTTATGACAATCAGGGGACTATAGTCGGTTCCGTGCACGTGGCCCACGACATCACCGAGCGCAAGCGGTCTGAAGATGCCCTTACAAAAAACATGGAACGTCTCGACATCGTATCGACGACCGCTAGCCGACTTCTCATGAGCGAGGAACCGCGGAAACTCGTCGAGGTTCTGTGTAATAAAGTCCTGGAACATCTCGACTGCCATGTCTTTTTCAACTTCCTCGTCGATGATTCCAGAAACTGCCTCCGGCTCAATGCCTATGCCGGCATCCCGGAAACCACAGCACAAGAGATCCATTTCCTCGACTTCGGCGTGGCTGTGTGCGGGTGCGCAGCCCGCGATGCCTGCCGGATCGTTGCCGAGAATATTCCCACAACGCCTGACATCAGGACCGATCTAGTCCGTTCGTTCGGCATCAAGGCCTACGCCTGTCATCCTCTGTTTGCCCAAGGCCGCGTCATCGGCACCCTCTCATTTGGCACCAAATCACGATTGGCTTTTACCGAGGATGAGCTTTCGCTCATGAAAACTGTAACAGATCTCGTGGCAACGGCCATTGAGCGCATACGTCTGCTCCAATCGGCCCGGGAAAAGGCAGAAGAGCTGGAAATGCGAGTGGAAGAGCGGACCTATGAGTTAAGCGAGGCATATGAAACCCTCCGGACTGAAGTGGAGGAGCACAAAAGAACCGAGGAACAACTCCGCCAGGCCCACAAAATGGAGGCTATAGGCACCCTTGCGGGAGGCATCGCCCATGACTTCAATAACATCCTTGCCGCTATCATGGGCTTCACGGAGATGGTAATAGACGATACTTCAGGTCGTCCGGATGTGACGAAGAATCTCCGCTACGTGTTGAAATCGGCTCACAGGGGAAAAGAACTTGTGAAGCAGATCCTTGCCTTTTCCCGGAAAACCGAACATGTACGGGGCTTCATGTCTCTTGCCCCTCTCCTGAAAGAAACAGTCCAACTCTTAAGGGCCTCTATTCCGAGCACCATTGAGATAGTGCTCAACACCACCGCAAGTTCAGATGGAATATTTGCCTCTCCTGTAGAGATACAGCAGGTCCTCATGAACCTCGTCACCAACGCTGCCCTTGCCATGCAGGATAGAGGAGGACCTATCGAAATCAGTCTCAACGACATCGATTTTCAGCCTGATGTCCCTATAGAAGAGATAAACAGGACAGCTGGTGAATACGTCCAGCTTATGGTAAAGGATACCGGTATTGGTATAACACCGGAGGTAATGAAAAGGATCTTTGAACCTTTTTTCACCACACGTGAAGTGGGTAAAGGCACGGGTATGGGGCTTGCCGTGGTATATGGTATCATAAAGGATCTCGGGGGTTACATCGCTGTTGAAAGTGAACCGGGGGTCGGTTCCATTTTCCGGGTAATCCTCCCGAAGGCAAAATTCGAGGTAACAACAGAAACGGTAATGACCGATACCACCCCGAAAGGGAAGGAACGGATTCTCTTTCTCGACGATGAGGAACTGCTCGTCGAATGGGGTCGGGCCGTATTAACAAAGCTGGGTTACGAGGTAACCTCTATAACGGACAGCGTACAAGCCTTAAAGGCCTTTTCTGCGGACCCAGCTCAATTCGACCTCGTGATTACCGATCAAACAATGCCCGGTATGACCGGGATGCAACTAGCACAGGAGCTTCTTAAAATACGGCCCGATGTACCGGTCGTTCTCTGCACCGGTCACAGTGAAACGGTCACACCGGAAAAAGTAAGAGCTTTAGGGATCAGAGAACTCCTGATGAAGCCCGTTGACAAGGCCAGCTTTGCCAGGGTCGTACGCCGTGTACTGGACGCAAGAAGAAAAAATGATCGACACAATTTTGGAACAATCTAAGAAAGAACCATCGCTTGGATGGCCTAAACCGTTGATAGAATTGGTGGAGCTGAAGGGGATTGAACCCTCGATCCCTCGACTGCCAGTCATAACCAACAAATTTGTCAGGGCTTGAAGATATTGAAAATATCAAGAAATACCAATAGTATAGTATAGGACGACTATGTTTGCCTACGTATACGCGAAATACGATTGTTTTGGATATGTTTTTATTGCACTTTTGTGACAGTCAATTGTGCGGGGGTAGAGTATAAACTTGACTGTCATGCCTCTCATTCTTGACGTCCTTTTGCTCGGTGGAAGCCCGAACATGGCCGACAACCATGCCTCGTCCCCCCCACGGATAATAAATAATAGTCACGAGCAATTATTTATTACATTAACCGACAAGGAATAATACAAGAGCACTTTCGGAGCCCCCTGCTGTTAAGGCAGGGTGCGTGTGCCCTGCCTTATCTTCCTTTATCTCGATTCGAACATGCCAATTGGAATAAGAAGATTGTAGCGACACTGTCGCAGCAATTGGGACGGGGTCACTTTAAAGATGGATCCGGATTCCCTTCGTCGGACTCATCCTCGAAACATACAAACTTCAGGTTGTGATAACGAATCAGAATCAGCACTGTCCGGTTAGGCCTTTGCGTATAAGCCGTCCATCTCATCATAATCTAACTCATCATGCCTATCCATTATGGCCGTCTCATTTCTAATCTTTGTCCGTAGTTCCCTTACCCTGTCGATGCTTTCTTTCTTACTATGAGTTTCGTGACAGCAGGTAGTAAGCAGCAGATAGATGATTAACCCTCCCAAATGTCAAGTAAATGATGCATATTTCTGAAATATATTTTCATCTATAATAAATCCTTTTTGTTCCTACCGTATCTTATCTGTTTCAGTCATGCCCGCTTAAGGGAACGTAAGTTTCTAACCGGATAGTGCTGAATCAGAATACGAACAGGTCGAGACCACCCATCATATTTACAATTGCACCGGTCATGTAGGCAGCCTTGTCCGATACCGTGAAGGCAATCGTGCCAGCGATCTCTTCTGGAGTTGCTGGTCTGCGCAAGGCAATCCTCTTTTCGAACCTCTCCCTTATTTCCGGAGGGATCGGTTCATAGTACGCCTCGGTATTTGCCGTGCCCACGAGCACACAGTTCACGGTGATGTTGTATCGGGCGCCCTCAAGGGCTGCCGATTTTGCCAAACCGATAAGGCCCGCCTTCGCGGCGCCATAGCTTGTCTGACCGGAACCACCCATGACACCGGCAACTGAGGTCATATTCACGATACGACCCCATTTGTTGGCGCACATATCCGGCCACGCCTCTTTAATACAATAAAAAGCTGAATTGAGGCACAGTTTGACCTCGGCATCCCATTCTTCGATGGTGGTCTTGGCGATGGTCACCATGTGGCGCATCTGGGACGCGTTGTTCACCAGGATATTGACCGGACCGAGCTCGTTCTTTATGGTCGCGAATGCCTTCTGGACAGAAGTATAGTCCCTGCCGTCCATCCGGACTGCAAGTGACTTCCGGCCCATCGCCTTGATCTCCTCGGCAACGGCCTTGACTCCATCCATGTTGTTGTAACCAGTGACCACTACGTCAGCCCCTTCCCGGGCCAAGGCCAGGGCAGCGGCCTTTCCAATGCCTTTTGGCATCGAAGCGCCCGTCACTAATGCAAGTTTTCCTTCTAAAGACATATTAACCTCCTCTTTGCGTTATTGACTCATGTATAGCTCTGTCGCCTTCGAATCAGGAGCGACGACAGTAAGATTACCCGAATGCTTCTTTCAGCGAATACCTATTCCAATCTGTAAAACTTCAGCACCAAGCTTTTATATAATGAGACTTTTCGGTTTCTGAGACAGAGGATCCTTGTGCCAAACCAGCGCCGCGGCATCGCTGCGAATGTGTCGTCTTGCCCTTTGGCCACCGGGATGCTCGCTACAGACAACCGTTAGTCGCTCCACTATACAACTTGAGGAGGCGGCGTACCTCATTGTACAGCTTGGTCGCAGGGAGCCCCTTTCCGTCAAGCTCCCGGGCCATCTTGATATTTTCGGCCTTGTGAACGTCTGAGAGCCTCTGGACTTCGGAAGCGGGCATCTGGATGATTTGAACCCCAGCCTTCTTCGACAGCTCTCTCCCCTCGATGTCCCCTTTTTCCATCGTGTTTACGATTTCGAAGGACCACCACTCCTTGTTCCCTTCAAAGACCTTCTGGGTATCAGGTGGTAGCTTGTTCCAGGTGCTCCAATTCATACCCCTTGCTCCGCTGGGACCCCTCGTCGAGAAGAAATTCTCTGTCTCATACTTCACTATCTCCGCAAGTTCCATGGATTTATACCCGTCCACATTGCAGAACACGCCATCTATGGTGCCTTTTTTCATACCCTCTACCGCCTCTGCCATGGATATGCCCAACCCTTCGGCGCCGAATACGTTCAGTGGGGCAACCATATCCCCAGATGTTTTTATCCTCATCCCTTTCAGATCGGCAAGTGTTCTCACTGGCTTTACGGTCATCAAACGCAATGGCGTCGCGGCGGTGAGAGCGAGCACTTTCAGCCTGTCAATCTCCTTGCACAGCTCCGGGAATTTATCCCAGAGCTCCCAGTATATCTTGATATTCAGTTTATCGCTTGGTGACCCCCAGAAATACCCTATGGCTGCTACCGTAAGGTCTACCCCGGAATCCTCGAAGACCGGGGTAATAAAACCAATATCGACGGTCCTCTTCTCCACCTCAGCCACGTTCCCCATATTCCCAATGAGGGTGCCTGACCAGTAAGGTTTGATCTTCACCCTTCCGTTGGTCTCCTTCTCTATCTTCTGCATCCAGTTCATATCAGCAACCGAGTAAGAATGCGTCGGCGGATACTGGCTCCCGTATTTCAACTCAACCAGCCTTTCTGAAGCAGCCATGGCCTTCATGCCCCGCATCATGCACACATAAGCAATAAACCTAAAATCATGTTCATAATCTTGCTTATTTGTTTCATCTCTTCCTCCTTTGCCCCGGCAATGGTTATGAAACCCTATTACCATCTCCTTTTGCCCGCTTTACTTTTTCCTATAGAGATCGCAAAGACTATAATCTTTCCGGTCTGATTCTGAGAATTCAGCAAAATCGGGCCTGCAATTGCCATGAATTCTCGAAAAAGAGAAAATTCATGGCGAAGAAAGAATTCCCCCTTCTGTGCTCTCCGTGTGCTCTGTGAGAGACACAGATCCTTTGCCTGTCGTCTACTCCTGCTGTGGTTTCACTATAATGGTGTTTATGAAACTTTGACATATTGCCCACGCTATACCTCGCACAGCTCTATGAGGATGCCTTCTGTAGTGTCCGGATAGAAAAAGGCTACGTTCCCGTGCGCCCCGCGTCTGGGACATCCCTCGACCAGTTTCGCGCCGTTCTTTACGAAATCCTCAATAGTGGCCTTGAGATCATCTACTTCAAAACAGACGTGGTTGATGGCGCCCTTCTGTTCCCGAACCACTTTTGTCATCTCGTCTCCCCCATTGTGTGGCCCGGTAGTATGAGTGATGAACTCAATCAGAACATCTCCGATCGGTAAAAAGCCAATCTTAATGCCGATCTCCTTGTTCTCGATCACCTCTGTGCAGGCAAGTCCAAACCCCTTAAACCTTTCGATCGCACGGTCGAATTCTTCTCCTATGATCCCAACATGGCGTAATTTTTTCAGCATGATCGATCTCCTTTCTTGGTTCAGTTCAAAGTTTTGCAAGAACGTGACATATGTACCGAATGTCCTCCTATCCACCAGGCCGGAAGATCCTCTCTTTCAACTCCCGCAGAATACCCCTTCGACAAGTCAGTATGGAAACAACGAAGAGGATACCTATGATCAGGTTCCATTGTTCCGTCAGGGAGCTGAGGACGTTTTTCAGATAGGTAAGAAGCATGGCCCCAAAGATGGGGCCATAGAGGGTTCCGATCCCTCCAATAAGGGTCATGAGCATCACATCCCCTGAGACTTCCAGGCTCAATGTTTCAATGGGAACGAAATTGAGATGAAGCGCATACAGGCCTCCTGCAAGGCTTGGAAAAAACGCCGAGATGACGAAGGAGATGAGCTTAAAGCGGTCCGTATTGAATCCGATGCTTTTTGCCCTGGCTTCATTATTGTGGATAGACAGGATGACCCTTCCGAATGGAGAATTCACCACCCTCAAGGCCATGAAAAGAGAGATGAGAAAGAGAAAGAGCACAAAATAGTAAAAATGGGTCTCCGATTCCAGGCGCAGGGGGCCGAGGGAAGGCCGGGGAACCCCATGGAGACCATTTTCTCCCCCAGTAAGTCCTGTCCATTTCGCTCCTATCAGAAAGATCGACTGACAAAAGGCGATGGTAACCATGACAAAATAGACCCCTTTTGTACGGATGGCCAAAAACCCTACCACGAGGGCCACCACGAGGCCGACGAAGCATCCGCCGAGAAGGGCAGGAAAAAGAGGGACCTGGACCTTGATAAGCAGCAGCCCTGTTGTATAGGCCCCTGTGCCGAAGAAGATGGCGTGGCCGAAGGAGGGAAGTCCTGTATACCCAAATACAATGTCATATCCCATGGCAAAGATGGCAAAGATGAGCATTTCGCTGGCGATGGAATGGTAACGGGTCAGAAAGGGCAATACGAGAAAGAAGAGGCAGAGCCCCGGCCATATCCACCGTGTGTGAAGCCTTGTTAAGATTGAAGGATGCATGATAGGCTTTTCCACAGGTCTACTCAAAGAATTTTTCTCTCCCGAAGAGTCCGCGAGGTCTCACGAGAAGCATAAAGGCCATAAATAGATAGATTGAAACGTTTGCCATAGGAGGCCACAGGAGCACCCCTATAGTCAGCAGTTCCCCGATCAGGATGCCACCCAGGATTGATCCGAGGATGCTCCCCATGCCTCCCACAATGACCACCACAAAGGTGTCAGAGACTACACTCGCTCCCATATAAGGAAAAATGTTTTGAATCGGCGCCGCGAGCGCGCCTGCAATTCCGGCGAGCGCTGTTCCCATGCCAAAGACCAGCGTGAATATCCTCGATATGTTGATCCCCAGGGCATCTACCATCCGACCATCGTCGGTTCCGGCCCTGATGATGGCTCCCAGTTTGGTCTTTCCCAGAAAAAGCCAGGTACCCAGGGCCAGGAACGTGGTCACTGCAAGGATGAAAAGACGGTACTTCGGGAAGAAGAGGATACCCAGATCGACGCCTCCTGAAAGTTCCTTGGGAGTACCGAAGGGTTTGCCAAAGGCGGAATAGAGAATGCGGATGGCTTCCTGGAGGATGATCATGACGCCGAAGGTGAGCAGCAGATTATAGAAGGGGGGAAGTTGAGCGGTCCTCCGCAGCAGGGTAAATTCGATCACCATGCCGATGCACCCCACGATGAGAGGGCAGAGAAGGACGGCCACCCAGAAGTTAAAGCCGCAGAGGGTCACCAGAGTGTACACGCAATAGGCCCCCAGCATATAGATGGCGCCATGGGCGAAATTGACGACCCCCATCATGCCGAAGATAATGGTCAGCCCCAGAGAGAGAAGCACGTAAAAAGAGCCAAGCACCAGCCCGTTAAATAGCTGGCCGATCAAGAACTGAAGATCCATACGGTAGACCCCTCACTCACTAAAATCCTTACCACTAAAAATCGGTCATTTTCCTTCCCGTAAAATTCGGACCCGGGTGTGCTTGGTCCGCAGGCACAGTGCCCACGATTTCAAAGAAATCCCCTTGCTCCTTGACCTCCGACGGTTTCTTGACCCTCAGCAGGTAGGCTTTCGCAATCTGAAGATGATCTTCGGCACGGATAGTCCCTGGGTTCGCAAACATATCCCTGAAGGTATAGCCCTCGAGGGCCTTGATCACCGGGATCTGTTCCTTGGTGCCCGCCCTCTTAACAGCATCAAGATACTGCCAGACAGCGCTGTATGCCGCAGCACTGAAGAAGGTCGGACGCTCGCCAAACCTCTTCAGGTATCTGTCCGCAAATTCCCGCGCACCCGGGTTATCCACCTTCCAGTACCACGGAGCGGGCGTGTAGACGTCGGAGAGCAGCTCATTTCCTGCTTCCCTCACCTCGACATCGGTGAGCAGTCCAGCCACGATCTTTACATTCTTCTTCAGGCCGTAATCGACTGCCGCCCGTGTAACGTTGAGGCCGTCTTTTCCAGGCGGCAGGTTTAACAGTACATCGGGTTTCGCCTTGATGGCCTTAAGTATATAGGGGCTAAAATCGGAGGTGCCCAAAGCCACCATATCGGCGCCCACAAACTCTCCGCCCTTCTTCTTTATCGCCTCGGTGAACATCTTGAGGAGACTGTGACCCACCACATAATCAGGGCCGATGGCATACCATTTCTTCCCCAGATGCTCCGCTCCCCAAATACCAGCGGTGGTGGCTACCATATAATCATTGTAGGCGTACTTGATCGTGTAGCGGTTGCGCGCAACAAGATCGATACTCGAAGTGGAGGTCGAAATGAAGAGCCTCTTGTTCTTGGCAGCTTGGTCAGAAACTCCTATGGACGCTGCGCCTTGCGGGCAACAGACGATGACATCGACTTTCTCTCCCTCGTATAGTTCCTTTGCCTTTGTCACCGCCATACCGGGGTTGTACCCATGGTCGGCAATGACAATCTCAACCTTCTGTCCAAGCACAGGACCATACTCTTCAACGGCGAGCTTCGCGCCGTTTACGTCGCTGGCCCCGAGAACAGCCATGGGGCCTGAGAGCACTGACAGAACACCCACCTTGACAGGCTCTGCTGCAAAGGCAGAGATTGTCCCAAAAAGAAACATGAATCCTACGAAGCCGATTACGACCATTCTTTTCCTCATAACACCTTCCTCCTTTAAGTGAGACTTACCCCTTCTTCAGGGGCACTGCATGCTTTGATTGAAATCTGCTGTTTCATACCCCCAGGTACCTCTTCTGGACCTTTTCGTTTGTTGAGAATTCCTCATTCGTTCCCGTATAGACAATCTCCCCATTGGAGAGGATATAATGCCGTTCCGCCACCTTCTGGGCAAACCGGGTATTCTGTTCCACCAGCAGGAGGGTAATCCTCTCTTCTTTGATGCCGTTGAGGATCCGCTCAATCTCTTTCACCAGCAGAGGGGCAAGTCCTTCTGTAGGCTCGTCCAGAAGGATTAAGGAGGTCTTCGTTCTCAATACCCTGGCAATGGCCAGCATCTGCTGCTCCCCGCCGCTTAACTGAAATCCCTTGTGTTTCTGTCTCAATCGCAGTACGGGAAAGTATTCAAAGATCTTGCTTACGCTCCAGCCCTCCGGCCTCTTTCGGGTGACAGGCAGGTTGAGGTTTTCAAGGATAGTCAGGCTGGAGAATATCCTTCTGTCCTCCGGCACTAGACCGATGCCCAGCCGGGCTACCTCATGGGGCGTGAGGCCAAGAATATTCTTCCCGTCAAAGATGATACTTCCCGTCTTGTGAGGAAGAAGCCCCATGATACCGTATATCATCGTGGTCTTGCCTACCCCGTTTCGACCGAGCAGCGTCACGAGTTCTCCTGTAGCAACGTGAAGGCTTACGCCCTTAAGGATGTCACCCTCTCCGTAGGACGCATACAGGTTTTCGATCTCTAACACGTCAGTACCCTCCCAGGTAGACTTCCTGGACCATAGCGTTGTGCTGGATCTCTTCGGGAGATCCCTCTGCGATCACAGATCCCTGGTTGAAGACGGTGATCCTGTGGGAGATGTCGAGGACCACATCGATATTGTGCTCGATGAGGATCACCGTAATCCGATCGGCAATGGCACGGATGAGGCCGATGATGGTCTCAATCTCATGACCCGCCAGACTTGACATAGGTTCGTCGAGAAGAAGGAGGCGGGGCCCTGTTGCCAGACCCACACCGATATCGAGCACGCGCTTCTCGCCGTTGGCAAGGGTCCTGGCAAGAAGGGTTGCCTTTTCTCTCAATCCGATTTGCTCGAGTACGTTGAGCGCTTTCTCTTCCAGCGATTTCATTCTTCGGAGCGTTCCCCAGAACCGGTAGTTGATCTTTGTCCCGGACTGGATGGCCAGCCGGACATTCTCCAGCACGGAGAGGTCAGGGAAGATATTGAAGATTTGAAAGGAGCGGCCGATACCAAGCCCGCAGATGCGATACGGAGGAAAGCCCGTGATATCATGACCGTTAAAGAGAATACGGCCTCGTGTAGGAGGAAGAAAGCCCGTGAGGAGATTGAAAAATGTGGTCTTGCCCGCACCGTTCGGGCCGATGATGGAGTGGATCTCCCCTTTTTCGATCTTCAGGTCAACAGTATTCACAGCCCTCAACGCACCGAAGTCCTTGGTAAGGCCGTGGGTTTCGAGAACAGGTTCAGAAACCATGCTGATTCACCCCGTAATGCGCATCAACTCAGCCATCTTTTACGCCGTTTATAATGCTTTACATCCCGAAATGTCTTGATATCTCCGGAAAGGTTCATCCCCAGATAGAATTCCTTGATATCCTCGTTCTGTCGTAGTTCGTCTCCTGGACCATTGAGAACGATGCGACCGTTCTCAAGGACATATCCGTAGTCTGCTATGGATAAGGCCGCCTTTGCGTTTTGTTCTACCAATAGAATGGACAGATTTTCATACTCTCTTAACCCTTGGATCAGTTCAAATATCTCGGCCACGATCAAAGGGGCAAGCCCAAGGGAGGGCTCATCGAGCAACATAAGTGTGGGTTTCGCCATCAGAGCACGACCGATCAGCATCATTTGCTGTTCACCTCCGGAGAGGTACCCCGAAACACGATTCCGCATCCTTTTTAGCAGAGGAAAATAGCCGTACACCTTTTCTAAAGCGGTGCCCAGGTCGTGCCGGTTCTTATGAAGATTTCCACCCACAATCAGGTTCTGCTCCACCGTCATGTGTTGCAAGATACGTCTTCCCTCCATGACCTGGACAACGCCCATTTTCACTATATTTCGAGGTTCTTCGTTGGTGATGGACTTCCCCCGGTATTGAATGCTTCCGGAAGTTACCTGTCCATTTTCAGCGTGGAGAAGACCGGAGATAGCCCTCAGTGTGCTGGTTTTGCCCGCGCCGTTCGCTCCGAGGAGGGCCACGATGCTGCTCTCGGGCACCTCCAGGTTGATTCCCTTAAGGACGAGCTTTACCTCACCATAAACTACTTTCACGTTATTCACGTTTAGCAGCATAAATGCCTTTCCTCATTCCCTAAGCCTGCTTGTATTACCACTTGGTTACATCATCAGGAACGGGCACCCATTCCGGGGTCGCCAAAACGTATTTGCCGTTCTTAACCGTCTCGATCATGACACTGAGCTTCCCCGTAGGCCATGGCGCTTCTTTTGTATAAGAGAGCGTGGGAAGTATGCCCATGAGTTCGTCGTGCGTAAAAGGACCGGATTGAATGGCATCGTAGATGGCCTGACCAGTGAGATTTGCCGCGCCTACCTTCTTGATGGCATGTTCTACTGCCCTGAGCGTAAAAATCATCTGGCCAAACGATAGCATGTTCTCGGGGTTCCAATGGTCTTCAGTGAGCCCATAACCTTTAACCACCTGGAAAAACTTATAGGCCTGGGAGTTCTTGTCCGTCGGAGAAACAGTGCCGCTTACCACTATATGACCCTCAAACGGCTCGAAGGTCTTCATGGCACGGCTATAAGGCCAAATGGTCTGGTTACTTCCCCCCATTGTTGGTATATTGACTCCATAGAGCTGACAAGCCCGCATGTAGGCGGCGGTCTGTGCCGTAGTGCCCATCCCTCCTACAAGGTCAGCTTTTGCGTCGATGATCTGCTTCATTTGACTGGACACATCCACCGGGTTCATATCTATGTACTCTGTCGCGACTATCTTGCCAAGTCCTTTAGGCTCAAGGACTTCCCGAAAGTATTTCTCCAAACCTTTTTTCATATCAAGGGCCGGGGGGAGATTGGGAATCATGAGAGCGAACCTGAGCGGTCTTTTTTCCGGATGGGCCTTGATATACCAGATTATACCTGTTAAATATTCATGGACCCATGTTGCTTGGACGTTGAATACCCACTGATTAGGGAGCCACGCATACCCGTAAGACGGGGCGCCGTAGGTCGCCGGCACCTTATCATGGGACAGTCTCTGCTGAAGTGCAGCCATGTCTGGCCCACCCATACCGACGAGAATTATGGGTTTAGATTCTGCGAGAATTCCAGGCCACATGCTGGCAACGACACTTGCATCAAAACGGCAATCATACTGTTTCAGATTCAGCTTCACGCCAAGCTTCTGCCCGACCGTATCGTTCCACCAGGCAAACATGGCTTTCTGAACCTGTGCCTGTTGCTTAAACTGTTCTGCATAAACCCCCGAAAAATCACCGATTCCAGGCACCGTGTACTCTTTAACTGCACCCAAAGCCTGTCTGCCCATAAAAGAGGCCAAAACAAAAACCACGACCAACATAAAAAACACAGATCTTTTCATAACACCCTCCTTTTATTTAATACAAAAACCAAAATGGTTCCGCCCACTAAGGGCGGAATGGCCACACACGATAGCCTTCCTTGATAATATTCCATCGATACACCAGCCCTCGAGGTTCAAAGATCACAAACAGGATTATCATTCCACCCAAAAGCATATTCATGGAGGCAAAAACGACCTGTTCACCGATTTGTGATACCAGGTGAATCTCAACCAGCATCGGGCCTAAATGGGTGATAAGTTCCTGCAGCAATCGTATCAAAACCGTACCAATGATCGCCCCCAGAATGGATCCCATCCCGCCCACAATCAACATACCCATATACCAAACTGAGAGCCAGATGCTGAACTGCTCCGCATGAATATATCGCACGTAATAGGCCCATAAAGCCCCTGCGACCCCCGCGTAGAAGGCACCGATAAAGAATGATAAGAACTTATAGTAGAAGACATTGATGCCTATGATGTCTGCCGCATTCTCATTGTCCCTGACAGCCACGAAAGCTCGACCGGTCCTACTTCGAACCAGGCTCCACGCACCGTAGCACATAAATATGACAACAATAAAGATCAGATAATACATCCTAATATCCGTATCAAAAGCAAATCCCAATAGTGAAGCCGGTTCTATTCGCAACCCTTCAAGTTGACCAAACCAACGCTTGGGAAGCTTCAGCATGGTGAAGTAAAAAATAAACTGTGCGGCAATGGTAGTCAGGGCCAGGTAGAACCCCTTGATTCGAACGGCAGATAGACCGAAAATAGCCCCAAACAGTGCGGCAAATAACCCGGCGAGGGGCATAACGATCCATATGGGCAGATTAAGATGGAGGGTCAACGCACCAGCAGCATAAGCACCTACACCCATAAAGGTAGACTGCCCCATGCTGACTTGTCCTGCGTACCCCCCGTTAATCTGCAAACCCACTACGGCGATGACCGTGATTCCGATCATGTTCATAATGCCCACTACTTTACCCCCGCCAAGCAAAGGCAGAATAAACAGAAAGATGATAAACCCGATAAACCAAGACCATTGAGATTTGTCACGTATAAGGGCCTGATCTTCGTATATGCCCGCAGGAAGGTCCATTTTTCAAATCCTCTCTATAGTCTTCCAGCCAAATAAACCGGAGGGGCGGACTAAAAGAATGATGATCATAACAATGTACGGGAAGACTGCAGCAACTCCTCCCTCAAATATAGGATCCAGAAAATATTCGGCTATTCCAATGGATATGCCCATAAGTAAACCGGCCAATACCAGTCCACCTACCGACTCCATGCCAGCAAGCATGGCTACCGGCACCGCGGCAAGTCCGATGTCCGTAACAAGGATAGTCATCCCTTTCCCACTTAGAAAGATGATGCCAGCCAAGGTGGAGAGTACTCCGCTTGCACCCCAGGCTATCGCGATAGATCGCTTGACGTTCAACCCCAGGGAGAGGGCAATCTGATGATCTTCTGCCACAGCCGACATCTCCAAGCCCCGTCGGGTATGATTGAAAACCCAGGAAATCACGGCTGCCAGTAGGATGGTAATCCCGCCACCCACAACTAATCCCCTATCCAACATAAAAGGCCCAATCTTCAGACCCCTCATAGGAAAAATCGCAGGGAAAAAATGAACTTCAGCACCCCAGATAACGAGTGCCAAACCTCTTATGAAGATCATTAGTCCCAGAATAACCATGAATAAAGTGAACAATTCTTCTCCCACCAGAGGCCGGATGATGGATTTCTCAATAAAGAGTCCGAGGATAAAACTGATTGCAAAGGCAAGCCCGATTGACAACCACAGGGGGAGACCAAAATACTGCCCAAAAGACCAAACCAGAAACGCCCCCACCATGAGTATTTCACCCTGGGCCAGGTTGAACATCCTGCCGGCTCGATATATAATGACGAAACCCATAGCTATTAGAGCATAGAGAAGACCAGTCAGGGCGCCTGTTATTACATGCGAAAATAGAGAAATCATCGCTTTTCTCTCCCCTCCTCCGCTGTATCTCTGATATGGACTGTTGCATTGACGACTCCAACCCTGCCATCCTGGTATCTAATCGGCAAGTCGGCTCTCACTTCATCTTCTCCGCTATACATGGCGGCGATCAACTTCTGATACTTCTGTTCAAAAAAAGACCGCCGGAACTTTCTGGTCCTGCTCACCTCGTCCTCATCCGGGTCCAGTTCTTTCGGCAGGTTAATAAAACGTTTGACCTTCAACGCTTCCGGCAAGAGATCATTCACTTTTTTAATCTCCGCCTCTATCAGCTCCAGTATCGCCGGATCCTGAGAAAGATCGGTAAATGTTGTGTAACCAATTTTCCTCTGTTCTGCCCAAAGTCCCACCGTGACAGCATCGATATTTACCAAAACGGACACAAAAGATTTGTCATGGTTACCCACTATGATGGCATCCTTGACAAAAGCACTGGAACGGAGCCGGCTCTCGATAAACTGTGGTGAGTATGAATGGCCGGTGGACAGGTGTCGTATGTCGTCCACCCGGTCAATATAAATAAATTCGCCCTTGTTCGTTCTCCTTACCGCATCCCCGGTATAAAACCAGCCATCCTTATTCCTTTTTGCGGTTGCTTCCTCGTCTCGGTAATATCCGGAAAATCCAGACCCTCCCGTAACGGAGAATTCTCCCTCATCTGTTACCCTGCATTCCAACGGGGGACCAAAACGTGGATGCACCGGAAGCCACTTGCCCACGGTCTCAAGATCGTAGCTATCACCTTGATGAGCAGTAAGAAGCCCCATTTCAGTAGTACCGAAACTATTTCTGAGCCTCACGCCCAACGTATGGAAGAAACGAAATACATCGGGAGCCATACTTGACCCTTCAGATATGGTAAAGTAAGTTTCCTGGAAGCCCAAGTAAGCCCTCATTTTGGAAAGGAGTAATCTGTCCGCCAGGAAATAGAGGAAACGCAATCGCAAACGGGCCTTCTTCCCTTGAAGCAACGGCAGGTTCATTTTCTCGCCCACGGCCATGCCGGATCTAAAAATAGCGCGGCGGATCGGACCGGCAACGAGCATCTTGGCTTTTACCAGAGATGCCAGACCCTCCCATTGGACCGGGCTCAAAACGACAGCCTCTGTGCCTATTTCCCCCATGTTCTCTCGAACCGTCTCAGGGTCCTCCGGAAAATAGACGACAAATGGGCAAAGAAGGCCCAGAGTAACGCCGAACACCTGTTCCATGGGCCGGGCAGGAGAGATATAAGAAAGATAATGGGTGAAGGGTTTGGGGGAAAAAGCTCCGAACAGCCGGAAGGCCCTGTCCAAGAGGTTCGCATGGGTCAGAGGACACCCCTTGGGGGGGCCCGTTGTCCCGGAAGTGTAGCTGAGGACAGCGACATCCGTGCCTTTTCCCGTACCTATCACCTCCTCAAAGCGGCCGGGGTGCTCCCTCAGATATGCCCTTCCTTGTTCCTGGGCCTGTTTGAATGTCATAAGCTTAGCGTGATGGTATTTCCACATCCCTCGATCATTCCAGTAGATGATCCTGTCGATACCGGGAAGTTTCTTCTCTAGCTCAAAGATCTTGTCAACCTGTTCCTGGTCTTCACAAACCGCTATTACTGCTTTGGAATGGATGAGCATATACTCCGTTTGCGCCGACGTCAGATCGGGGTCAAGGCAAACTACCTTTGCCCCTACGGCCTGGGCTGCATACTCGCTCCAGAAGAGTTGCGGTTCATTCTTAGCCAGGACGGCTACGGTATCCTCCGCCTTTATACCCAAAGAAGCCAACCCCATCGCAAAGGTTTTGACCTTCTCAAGCACGTCTTCCCAAACATATTCCCGCCAGAGCCCAAGATCTTTTCTTTTATAGAAAACTCGATTACCAAATCGACGAGCTTGATAGGCCAGTAATTGCGGAAGAGTCTCAACACCTTTCTCCAGGATTTCGGAAAGGCCTTCCCAGTTTTCTTGTTTGCTTGTTGTACTCTTCATTTTGATTACTTACCCAAGATAGGCCCTGATCACCTCTGGGTCACGCTTTATTCTCTCGGGTTGCCCTTCGGCGATCAAACGACCCCAATTCAGGACATATATCCGATCAGCAATGTCCATAACTACCTGCATGTCATGTTCAATAATCACGATGGGGATGTCCCGGGCCTCACGAATGTCAATTATAAAGCGCGCCATGTCTTCCTTTTCCTCAAGATTCATACCCGCCATGGGCTCATCCATTAATAACACCTTCGGCTCCATGGCCAGGGCTCGGCCCAGATCGATCCGTTTTGCTAGCCCATAGCTGAGTGATCCAACTATTTTATGCCGGATGTGTTTGATCTCCAGAAAGTCCATTACCTCTTCCACTTTCCTTCGTTCACGTATTTCTTCGCGATAGGCCCAGGGTTGATAGAAGAAACCCTGAATTGCGTTGGTCTTCATGTGAACGTGCCGACCGGCAAGAAGATTGTCTACAACACTAAGGCCCGGGAAAAGCTGCAAGCCCTGAAATGTTCGGGCTATTCCCAGTCTGGCTCTTTCATACGGCTTGAGACGAGTGATCTCACGATCGCGAAAATAGATCCCTCCTTCCTGAGGATGATAGAATCCATTAAGGCAGTTCAAAAGACAGGTCTTGCCCGCTCCATTTGGACCTATTATCGCAAGTATTTCACTGTGGCCCACATGGACATTAACAGTTTGCAGCGCTTCAATACCCGCGAACCGCAATGTTATCGACCTGGCCTCCATCAGGGAGCTATTCTTTTCCACGCCTACATCCTCTTCAGGCAAAACTTTCCCCATCTTGGAACCCACTGGCCCGGTGCGTTTCACTCTGACCCAAGCCCAGTTTGAAGAATCTCTATGCTCCTTTCACATCCGGTTCAGGCCAGGACAGATAGGTCATGGAGCTGAATTTCCATTTTCCGTCTATCTTCGCATATTCACAATCATACCTTCCCTGTAAATATCCACATTCCGGTATGCCTGGCACGCGAAAGTCGCCAAAAAACCGGAACATGGTCCAGTGTCCCTTGGCGTTGTCACCCTCAACGGTGATGACAGGCGAAATGAGAATCTGTCCCCCTTTCGGTGCGCCCCTTTTTGCGATAACGTCCAAAAAGTGTTTCCTGATCTCCTCTGTACCCGTACACACGTCGGGCGAGTTGATCCGGACCTTTGCATCCGGGGCGAAACAGTCTACCATCTGTTCGTATTGCTTATCGGAAAGTAAGAAGATATATTCCCTGTGGAGTTTCTTGATCTCTTCCATGTCCTCGACAGCCTGTATCCTCTTTTCAAGTTCTTCAATGGTCAGCATGATCCTCCTCCAAACGCAGTCGCATCAATGCGCGCTTATCCCCTTTCGATCAACTCGATCAGTATCCCACCCGTGGAACCAGGGTGCACAAAGTTCGTTCTTGCCGTCTCCGTGGCCTGCAGGGGTGTCTCGCTCACCATTCTTATTCCCTGTGCCTTTAATGATGCAGGGTCATCGACAATACTGTCCACCTGGAGTGAAAAGTGATGCAATGCGGACTCCCGATTCCCCAGAAATTTTGCCATGGGGCTCTCAGGATTGAGCGGCTCTACCAGTTCGATAATCACCGCTTCCTTACTGATCAGTATGGACCTGAACCCCTGCTCAGGCACGTCAAGGGTCTCAGCCACTTTGAAGCCGAACGTCCGGGAAAAGAGAGAAACCATCTTATCAATATTTTTCGCCACAATGGAGACGTGGTCAATTTTTTTTATCATCAATCATTCCTTTCTTCCAAACAGCAGTACAGCTGCGTTGAGGTAACCCGTCATACCTCCCACATTATGGGTAAGACCGATCGAAGCATTCTTGACCTGCCGTGGGCCCGCCTTGTCCTGGAGCTGCTTGTAGACCTCATAGATCATGCGTAAACCCGATGCAGAAAGGGGATGGCCGAAGCATTTCAAGCCGCCGCTTGTGTTTACCGGCAAATCACCCTGCAGGGCGAAGGTGCCCGCCTCGACGTCTTCCTGGGCTCCTTGCGGCGGACTGAAGCCAAGTTGTTCGTACAGCAAAAATTCGTGGATGCTGAAACAGTCATGCACCTCGGCAAGCGAAATCTCCTTGCGGGGGTTTTTGATGCCTGCTTGTTCATAGGCCTTCTTGACCGCCATCATGGTTTCCGGCATGTCAAGAAAGTTGTAATCATCGAGAAGACGGCATTCGCCAGGGCCGGAAGCAAAGCCCAGGGCCTTTACGAGGATATAATCTTTACGAAAATTTTTGGCCATGTCTGCCCTGCAGATGATGGCCGCCGCGGCCCCATCGCTGACGCCGCAACAATCATACAGTCCAAAGGGATAGACGACCATGGGGGCCTTCAGCACGTCCTCTTCCGTAATCTCACGGCGAAGGTGTGCCTTCGGGTTAAGGGTCCCATTATGATGGCTCTTTACAGAGATCTTGGCCAGGGTCCTCCTGCCTTCTTCATAACTCCAATGGCGGGCCTTGAACTGTTTAACGGCAATCTGGGCAAACATATTTGCCGGTGCGTTCTCTGCTATGATTTTGCTTGAGTCAAAAGGCTCCGGGGCCGGATAGGCAAAACCGCCTGAACGGTCCTTCAACTTCTCCACTCCACAGGCAAGGGCGATGTCGCAGACCCCCGCGGCTACAGCATAGCAAGCATTCGCAAAGGCATGACTTCCGCCCGAACAGAAGTTCTCTACTCTCGTTATCGGTATGTAGGGAAGTTTCAGAGCACCTGCCAGACGTGCACCGGTAGAGCCGGAGACCAGGCTTGCAAACCACGCTTGTTGAATGTCCTTCCCCTCAATTCCTGCGTCCTCTAATGCTTCAGTACATGCATCCACGATGAGGTCGGTAGGACCCTTATCCCAGAGTTCACCAAATTGCGTACATCCCACGCCAATGATGGCAACCTTATTCTTTATGCTTTCCATAATATGCTCCTTAGAAGTGTTATCATGCCCTCAACGGCATAGATTTCCATAAATACTGTTGAATACCGTCTCTTAAATAGAGCTTTCTAAAAGTCATCTCTAAGGGCATACCGTCAACGATATCACCCTGAGACTTCCAGTCGACGGTGAAACATTCCATCCTTCCCCCGCCTTCAAAGTTGACGACGCTCGCAATGGAAGGCATCTGGGGCGACCACGAGCCATAATCTAGCGAGTACGTCACCAGTTCAACCTTTTTGTCGGAAAGCCTCACAAGCTCGATTTGGTCTTTGGCCTGACATTTTACGCAGATTCTCTGGGGCGGATATTGTAAGGTCCCGCAGGCCGTGCACTTGCCGCCATGGAGACGGTAATTCTGCGCCTGTTCCCTGTGAAGCGCGGCGACGGCGATTTCTCCCAGCGGATATGCGGGTCTTGACTCCGGTATGATTTTTCGCCAGCGAAGATAGGTAGCATAATCCGGCAACAATTGTTTGGACTGAACAAAGTCCTTCAAACTCCGCCTGCCGGCGGCTTTCTCTCTCTCGGCTGTTGTCGTGAGTATGAAGGCATCACTCCCGTTGCCATAGCTCGTCCAGAGTATTTTGTCTCCCGTTTTGGCCTCTTCCAAAGCTGCGTTGAGGAGCATAATCGAATATGCACATCCGCTATCTCCTATCTGGTCTAAAAGAGAATCCTGGACCCTTTTGACATCAAATCCCAGTTTCTTGGCCAATTCCGGCGGTCTTCTGTTGTCAGGTATGGCCAGGACCAGACCGGTGAATTCCTCCTTTTTTAGGTCGTATTTTTGCATAAGCCCGGAAATGGCCTCTCCGGTTAGCCTAAGGTACCCTTCCTCAGCTATGAACCGGCCCTCAGAGGACCTGATGAAGCGGTCCTCATCCGAACGCCACACGTCAAGGATTTCGTCGCACGCGGAGTATACAGACCCCATATTTGCAATCATCGGGGAATCCCCGATAAGGATTGCGCCCGCACCATCACCGCAATTGCGCTCCCAGACTGACTGAGGTTCTCCAACCCGGCAATCTGCCGCAATCACCAGGACCCGGCGAGCTGAACCCGACTTAACGGCATCGAGCGCCGACCTCACAGCCATGGTTCCGGCCCTCAGAGAATTAGCAAAATCAGCCACCATAATATCCTTCGGTAAGTCCAGCGCCGTCGCCACTGTGATCGCGGCGAGTTTTTCTTTATACGGTGAAGTGGTGGACGCGAAGAAAAGTCCGTCGATTGTCTGCCTGTCGATCCCTTTCAAGCATTCAGCACCCGCAGCCACTGCCATGGTAATGCTGTCTTCATCAAAACTTGCAACCGGTCTCTCGCCCTTCAGCTTCTGTGCGATCATGCTCTTGCTTAATCGCCAGAAAGGAACGTATGCTCCGAATGAAATGATACCTGCCATGTTAATGCCTCCTCTTCCTTTTCCGTTCAGCTTCCTTTTCTTTTTTATCCGTCTTCGGTTGTACTTTCTTATTTCCCTGTAATGCTCTGCTGCCGGACCCTTCGCCAATCAAGCCATAGAGCGCAAAATCAATGAGATACTGAATCACGGCCTGCATAGAAAGCGGTCCTTCGGGGTGATACCAGTTAATAAACCAGTTCATAATGCCGAAGACACTCAAAGCCGCAATAGACGGGTTCCCCTTTTTCCCTGCGCCCGACAGCAGTCGCTTTATTTCCCGACGGTAAATAGAGAATATTTCCGCTTGGGCATTTTTCTTGAAATTCGTTTTATCCAGAGGTGAGGTCCCCTGGTCAAGAAAAAAAATCTTGCTCTCTTTTTGATGGGTGCCCATATAAGTGAGGTGTGTTTTCATCAATAGATTCAGGCGATCCATAGGGGGTAAGTCTAGGGATGAAACCCTTTTCAGTTCTTCCATAATCGGCAAAATGGTCGATTGCTCTACGGCAAAAAGGAGTCCTTCTTTTGTTCCGAAATGGTGATACAAGTTTGCTGTGGTCATCTCCATTTCTCTCGCAATATCGCGGATAGAAGTTCCCTTAAAGCCGTTACGTGAAAAGAGATCAGTGGCCACTTTAATAAACTTTCTCTCCGTTTGATTTGAGAAATTAGGACCGCTCCCTTTTGGTCTTCCCATATATGCACTTATATTAATCAATCGATTGATTAATTGTCAACATATTTTCTTAACGAACATACTAACAAAGAGCACAAAAATCTCCCTTCGGATAATGGTTACAATGTCATAGCCTTATTTCTCAAAGACATTTATTTTCCCGTCACTTCATAAACCTCGTCCGAATTATGTATATAGTTTTTCAATGAGTTTCGCCTTTTTTGTCGGGTCTTTCTCCAGCGTATTCGGTGGAACCATTTCGATAGAAGGACGAATACGGAGCTTGGTCGAAAGGGCTTCTTCTATCTCTATCTTGAGCGCATTGATCTCTTCTCCGGAAACACCAGGGCCATATTCGACTTTCATCTTGAGCGGCGGCACCACCCTTGGAGGCGGCTCATCAAGAAGGATCTTGATTTCGGAGGTTACCCTGGGGTAAAAAGCGTCCACGACCCCTTTTATTGCCGTGGGGTAGACATTAACCCCCTTTACGATGAGTAAGTCGTCCGCCCTGCCGAGATACCTCATACGCATCCCCGGCATACCGCAGATACAGGGCTCGTTCATAATCTCTATGATATCCGCACTGGCATAGCGAAACGCGGGCGCCGCCTCCCATTCGAGGCCGGTGAGGACCCATTCGCCTGTGGCTGTGGGGCCGCTCATGTCAACAGGTTCTTTTGTTTTTGGATCAACAAGATCCATTAAGAAGTAGTCTTCTCCTACGAGATGCATGCCCTGATACGGTTCGGCGTCACAGGAGGTGCCAAACAATCCCCAGATACCGCCTGTGGCATCGTAGAGCTTCGCTCCAAAGGCATCCTGAATTTTCTTTCTTGTTTCAGGAATGCCGGCTCCGGGTTCCGCAGCTCCCTGTATTGTCTCTATGCCCAGCTCTCTGACCTCTATCCCTGCTATTTCAGGCGCTTTTTTAATGAGATATTCTGCAAAAGACGGCGTTACCAGCATATGTTTTGGCCTCGTCAATTGGGCAAACTGGAGAAATCGCTCTGCACCGCCTTCGGCCCCGCAGGGAATACCGAGAGCACCCATAGATTCGAGGGCCCTGAGTGGTGATAGTCCGGCCAACCACATACTGAGCCCGAAGCCGTGGATCACCCTGTCACCGGTTCTGACACCTTGTCTCCAGAAGGCCCGCGCGAGCACTTCGCTCTGTACTTTAATATCATGTTCCGTAAAGGCTTCAAAAACCGGCAAACCCGTCGTGCCGGAGGTGGTATGGATGGCCCGTACATTCCTTGGATCGGTGCATAGATACTCACCCCAGGGATGGCCCTGTTCGGCCCTGGTTTTCTCCTGGGACAGCCGGTCCTTTTCCTTGTTGATAAAAGGTGGCAGCTTTCTGAATTCTTCGATATCCTTTATCTCATCGGGATGAATATTGAGGGCCTGGAACTGTTCACGATAGAAATTTGAATGGTAATAGACATAACGCATCTGTTTCCTGAGCCTCTTCCACTGCAATTCTCTCAACCCATCGCGAGGCATACACTCCGCGTCTTCATTCCAAAACTTCTTTTCCATCTTTTCCTCCTCTTCAGTAATATACAGTTCCCATAGCCAGGAGAATGGCCAATTCCCTCAGCTATTCTTCCTTTGACAAACTGAAATCCATCCGTACCCGGGTTAATGCTTCTATTTTTCCGGTTGTCTCAAACCCTCAGATCGAAGAAGGCATGATCCCCGGGATGCTCAACTATCTCGTTGTTCTATTCAACCTCCAACAAGGCCTTCACATAGTCAACGCACTTCTTCACGTTAAATTCTCTGGTGATGGAGAATCGCTGGGCCTGAAGAGACCCTTCGCCATGCAGTGTTCCCACCCACCATTCACCGGCCCCCTCTGTGCCGCCCATGTCCCGAACCAGCTTCATGAGTTTGAGCCTGCTCAGCGCATCCGCTCCCTTCCGTCCTCCGAGGTAACGTTCGATAAACTTCCCTGTGGCGGGATTCTGGCAGTCGGCCTCCGTCGGCCCCGTGGCCGGAAGGCCTCCGGCCACTTCCTGGAGTGCCTTCATTGAGGTGTGGTAATTCGCTGCAAAGAGATACTTTCCGATATTACAAAGAAGCGGGTTCGGATAGGCAACTCCGTTTTCGGATATCACGCATTCCCTGGCGGCCGCCTGGCCGAAGGTTTTAATACATTGCGCATAGATCACGAGGTCGGTCAACCTGTCCTGTATATGAGCTGCTTTCGGAACACCGTTATAATCACTCGCAAGGGCAGCAGCGCCGATAATCATTTCGGCAAAAGGGTACTTGTAAGAAATGCCGGTGAACCGGTGCCAGGTTGCAAAGCAGTTCGCCAACGGTCCCGCGAAATCCCATTCACCGTCCATGAATATCCTCTCCTTCGGCACAAAGACGTCCTCGAATATGGTCATGGCCTCCAGAGTGGTGTGGCGGGAGCTCAGGGGATAATCGAAAACTCCGAGGTCGCCCCGCTCCGGTCTGGAGATGATCTTGACTCCTTTCGTATTTACCGGTATGCCAAATGCAATGCAATAGTCCTTATCGCTCTCAGCCATGGCCCTTGTAGGGAGGACCAGAAGCTCATTCGTGATCGGCGCAGAGGTAGTGTGGAGCTTGCATCCCCGCACTACAACACCATCCTCCCTTCTTTCTACCACCTTCAGGTAGTAGTACGGCATCTCCTGTTCGGAAGGCCTCAGTCTGCGGTCTCCCTTGGCGTCGGTAACAGCCCCTGCCATACTGAGGTCGTTCTCCTCAAGGTATTCCCGATACGTGGCCACCCGTGCGGAATAGTCGGTCCCGTATTTTTTGTCCATTTCGTAACAGATCATTTTGAAGGCATTCAGAATATCCGTTCCAATCTCTTTCATGAAGATGACGACTGAACCGGCATTCCTCGTAGCGGTTTCAATGAGTTCCTGCCTTTTCAACAGGTCCTCGGCGCTTTTGGGAAGCTCAAAATAACGTCTGATCTCAGATCCGGTATTGGGAGATCGGGTGACGAAAAGATCACGCAACTCCGCTTGTTTGTCCAGCTCATAGTCGATGGCGCCATGATCAATCGCCTTGCGCAGGGCAGGATGTGCCGTGATGTCCTCGATGCGCTCGCCATGTATGTAGACTTCCCTTCCGTCCCGAAGGCTTTCTATATATTGCTGTACGTTTCTCATCTTCTCAGTGCCCTCCTATACAAAACATTTTTCCCTTTTGTTTGTGTCTTCACATGATCAACTGCCTCACCCTTATATTGCGAGCCCTCCATCGACCCTTATGACGGCCCCCGTGATATACTCCCCTTTGAAGGCCAGAAAATTGACCATTTCTGCTATCTCTTCAGGTTTGCCGGGGCGGCGTATTGGTATCCTCTGGACCTCCTGACCTATCTTTTCCGGTGTATTGAAAAGGGGGCTCGTCATGTCCGTGGGCACAAATCCCGGTATTACTACGTTCACGGTAATGCCCTTGGTCGCTACCTCCTTCGCGAGGGACTTCGTGAACCCGAGAAGTCCGGATTTTGCCGCGCCGTAAGCGGTATCGCCAGGGTAGCCGTGGAGGCCCGCGTAAGAAGAAATATTGACAATTCTTCCCCACTTCTTCTCTACCATCTTTGGGACAACATGCCTGCAACAATGAAAGGTGCCTCCCAGGGTGGACTTGATAACTAGGTCCCAGTCTTCAAGTGTCAGGTTCTGAATCCTGCCGCCCCGATGCAGTCCTGCATTATTCACGAGAATATCGATAGTTCCCCATTCCTTTTCGATTTTTTCCACCATCGCCTTAACTTCAGCGTCGCTGCTTACATCAGCTTTAACAACAATGGCCTCTCCTCCGGCTTCTATTATTGAGCGGGCGGTCTCTTCTGCCGCGTCCTGTCGTAATTGGTAATTGACTACGAGACGGCCCCCTTCACGTGCTAGGCCTATGGCGATTGCCCTGCCTATGCCTCTGGCCGAACCCGTTACCAAAGCAATTTTCTTGTCCATAATTAATGCACCTCTCTCTGCGTCTCAGCCACAATCTCCTTGATGATATCCCAGTTCATTTCGCTTTTTAATGTTTCTATCAAAGGGGCTTGCGTCGCCCCCTCCGCCATCTTTATCATGGTCTCTCTAAAATGAGCGTAAATCCCTGACCACCGCCCGCACAGAGAGTAGCGAGTCCACGGCGGACATTTCTCTTTTCCATTTCATAGAGAAGGGTGACAACCAACCTGGCGCCGGTACAACCGACCGGGTGGCCCAAGGCTATTCCGTTTCCGTTCACGTTAACGATGTCACGATTCCATCCCAATTCCCGCTCACAGGCCAGGTACTGGGCTGCAAATGCTTCGTTGATCTCTATAAGCTCAATATCATCAAGCTTCCAACCGGCGCGCTTTAAGGCCTTTTTGGTTGCCGGAACCGGACCGATACCC
This sequence comes from uncultured delta proteobacterium, assembly GCA_963754785.1. GTDB lineage: Bacteria > Desulfobacterota > Syntrophorhabdia > Syntrophorhabdales > Syntrophorhabdaceae > PNOF01. The sequence continues at coordinate 127,554 of CAVWHH010000021.1, forward strand.
ATGTACGCAGGATCAACGCCGGCAACAGCGTAGCTCGCAATACGCGCACGAGGCTTTAGACCCAGCTCTTTCGCTTTTTCCCTGGTCATGATTATGACGGCCGCTGCTGCGTCATTGATGCCGCATGAATTACCTGCTGTCACCGTCCCCCCCTTCTTGAATGCGGGCGGCAACTCGGCCAGCTTTTCCATTGTTACATCCGGTTTCGGATGCTCATCGGTGTCATACATCTTGGGCTCCCCTCTCCGTTGGGGCACTGGAAATGGCGATATCTCTTCTTTGAAACGTCCTTCCCTGATCGCTCTGCCGGCATTCTGCTGACTCCGCAATGCAAATGCATCTTGCTCTTCTCTCGAAATGCCGTACTGCTCTGCAAGGTTTTCCGCAGTTAATCCCATTCCTGGTCCAATAGGCGGTTCCTGCATCGATTTCCAGATCGCGTCGGTGCATTCACCATGTTGGAGTCTCATACCCCATCGTGCGGTCTTGAGGACAAAGGGCGCCGTGCTCATGCTTTCAACGCCTCCGGCTATTACACACAAGTAATCATCATCAGAAATGCCTTGAATACCGCTCATTATAGCCTGCAAACCCGATCCGCATGTAGCAACGACTTGATATGCAGTGGTTTCAACAGGAAGTCCGGCCTTCACAAGGCCGATGCGCGCAACGTTGTGCTCAACACCCTCAAAGCAGCAACCAAGGATCACGTGGTCGATGAGGCTCTTCTCTATGCCCGTCCGTTTGATGACCGCGTCGATAATGAAGGGGGAAAGCTGGTTTGCCGTTATATCCTTTAATGATCCGCCGAATGTTCCTATGGGGGTCCGTGTTGCCCCTACGATTACTATGTCCTTCATAGATCCTCCGTTCCATTTTCTTTTGCCCGCACGGTCCTCTCTGTCAGCAAGACGGTACCCGAACATATGCGGACAACGGGCTTCCTGCTCGCGGGCCCCGTTATTTCTCAGGACTCTTCACAATGTCCTTTTTCGCCTCACGCGATTTGTTCCGCACATTAAAACTCCAATTCCATGGGCTTGGGATTTTTCAGGTCTGCCCAGTCGTAGAACCCTTTTCCAGTTTTCTGGCCAAGAAAACCCATAGTAACCATGCGCTTCATGAGCGGAGGCGGAGCGTACCGCGTCTCCTTATATTCATCGAAGAGCGTGTTGGCGCCGCTCATGAGCACGTCAAGACCGATGAAGTCGGCAAGCATCAGGGGGCCCATCGGGTGATTGCACCCCAGTTTCATCCCCGCATCAATGTCTGCCACGGAGGCGATCCCCTCCTGCAGCGCCCGTATAGCATCAAGCAGAAATGGGGTAAGGAGAAGGTTAACAATGAAACCTGCATTGTCTTTTGCTACAACGGGTGTTTTCTTCAGCGATCTGACAAATTCTAAGGCTATGTCGAAGACCTGCTGTTCCGTGCGGATTGTCTTTATCACCTCGACGAGAGGCATAACCGGCGCCGGATTGAAGAAGTGGAGACCGATGAACCTGCCGGGTCTCGACGTTGCTGCTGCCATCTGACTCACGGAGAAGGAGGATGTATTGCTCGCAAAGATTGTGTTCGGCGAACATATCCCATCAAGAGCCTTAAAGGTCTCAAGTTTGAGCGACATGTCTTCAGGCACCGCCTCGATGATAAAATCACAACTAGATAAACCCTCAATTTCTGTAACACCTGCCAGCCTTTTCAATGCATCATCTTTTTGTTGCGGGGTGATCGTACCTTTACTTGCCATCTTCTCAAAGGCGCCTCTTACCCTATCAAGGCCTTTCTGAAGAAAAACATCATCGATTTCTCTGACCACCACTTCATAACCGGCCTGGAGGCCCACCTGTGCAATGCCGGCTCCCATGGCCCCGCAACCGACCACACCTAATTTTGTTATTGTCATTGTTCCTCCTTTTTGCTGTCAGGATGTCGATTTTGGGGCTTCTTTTTCCAATACGCCCCTCGCTATGGCAGTAAACTCGAAATCCACAACAACCCCCCATGCAAATTTGTCATCTGGCCTAACTAACCGCTTAGTCATGAAATGCATAAATCCGAACATTGCTTGCACCATGCAACCTATCCGGCAACGATTACACTAAGCCTTGCTGCGTCTTCGCTGTTTGAGAATCCCGGAAAGCGCGATCTCCCGGTACGTTATGGTAAACTGACCGCCGTCCATCTCGTTACGGTTGCTGTACCACTCAATAAGCATGCCCTCGTAGATAGCGTTTATGACGTGAGTTACAAGATCAAGGTCGAGGTCGTCCCGGATAGCGCCCTCCTTCCTGCCGACGAGGAGCAGGTCTTTCAAGACGCCCCGATATCTTGTCTGTATAGACCGAATTCTCGACTCGATGTTCGTCCCGCCTCCTGCCATCTCCGCGGCCATGGTTGTAAAGCCGACGCAGAGGTCCCTGTTGTTGTAGGCAAACTCAGTGGTCCACTTGTGAATGTATTTAAACTTCCGCAGGAAGTCCCCTTCCGCCGCTTCAAGCGCTCTGATGACCCCGTCAACATATGAGGATTCATATCTGTCCAAGATTGTCATAAGAAGCTCGTCTTTACTCGTAAAATGCCAGTAGAACGCTCCCTTGCTAAGACCTGTGGCATTCGTGATCTCCTGCACAGTGGTCTGGTTGAATCCTTTCCGGACGAAAAGCTTTATACTCTCATTTATTATTTCTTCTCTTTTGGGCGCTTGAAGATTACCCATCCCTCATCTCCGTTTCATCCTAACTGACCGCTTGGTTAATAAGATGACAATTATAAAAACATGCCCGGATACATGTCAAGACAAATATTTCGTGATTATGCACTTGACGAAGGGGGTGACCCCTGCGTCATCTAATCGGGATTATATTATTAGCTTGCGTCGTTGTTGCGGGCTACGTTTACGGTGGAGAGTTTTCCTTGGGCATCCCAGATGGCCCATTGACAAAAAGTGACGTACTGAGATATTCTAAAAAGAGATATTGTCAATAGTTGTGTTTGAAAAAGTTTTTGCCATATCCTTTTGTTCCAAGTTTATGCCACCCTTATCTCTGTTTCTGCCATCTCTCCGTCAATGTAGCGCATCCCGTTCATAACATGGGGAATGAGCGTATACCCTTTTATTCTCTGCCACGTTTTCTGTGCCTCAAGGCCTAACTTGAATACCATGGTCAGGGTTGCGAGCCTGGTGCCACATCCCTTGGTTTTATCCGTTCTTAATCTTACCGTCGCAAATGTCGATTCGATAACGTTTGTGGATCGTATGTGTATCCAGTGCTCAGCAGGAAAGTTATAGAACGAAAAGAGGACCTCTGTGTCCTTCATGAGGCAGTCGCAGGCACCGGAGAACTTCTTGCCATAGAGAAAGACAAAGCTGTTGAGGGCAACAAGGGCCTGCTCTTTCGTGGGGGCGAGGTACATGTCATGGATCTTCTTTTTTGCCTTGGGTTGTACGCTTTTGGGCATCTTATCGAGGATATTGGCAGTCTTGTGCACCCAGCAGCGCTGCTGTTGCGTCTCAGGATATACTTCTCGTAACGCTGCCCAGAAGCCCAGGCCTCCATCGCCTATGGCAAGCCTCGGTCCTTTCACAAGTCCCCTCTGTTTGAGATCAGTAAGGAGTTCCATCCAGGAGAGCGTGCTCTCCCGGTATCCGTCAAGCACGGCAACCAACTCTTTGGTGCCGTCTTCGAGGGCGCCGACAATGATGAGAAAACACTGCCTCTTGTTCTCAGTATCCTCCAGTCTCACGTTGAAGTAGATGCCATCGGCCCAGAAATAAACGTAACGCTTTTCCGCAAGGGAGCTTTTCGACCATGCCTTATACTCATCCTCCCATTGCCTCTTCAGACGAACGATCGTATTTGCCGACAGTCCCTTTGCATTCTCTCCCAGGATGGCGCTTAGGGCTTCGGTGAAATCACCCGTGGAGATTCCCTTGAGATAGAGGGTAGGGATAAGGTTATCAAGGGATGGGACACGTCTTAAATACCGGGGCAGAATAGAGCTCGTGAAGGCCTCCTTCTTTTCCCGCCTGTCTCGTACCCGGGGCTGTTTCACTTGAATGGGGCCGATGCCGGTAAGAATGGATCGCTCTGGGATAAACCCGTTTCGTACCACCATTTTTCTTCCTCCGGCATCTGTCATGTTCCTTAAGCCTTCTATATACTCCGCCACTTCCTTTTCAATTGCAGCCTGGAGCAGCTTCCGTGCTCCTTCACGGATAATCTCTTCGAGGAAACTTCTTGTTGAGTCATCTTGTACTTGCTTTTTCTCCTGTTTACGTTCATTCTTTTCCATAAGGCGTATCCTTCCTTTCACCCCTCTCCAGAGGGGAGCACTGTGGGATTTGATGAATCCATAAAGGATACGTCTTTTTTATTCCCATACACAACATTTGATTATAACTCTTCTAAAAATATCCTTATACCAAACGGTTCCATGTATCTACAATTTTCGCCCATCCCCTTGAATAATCTCCTTCATTTCCTCGTCAGAGATAAAGTCATCAAGAAAGGCAGTCCAAAAACGTTGTTGTCCGGTAGCTATTTGTCCTCCAGCGGTTGTTTCGGTTTGAGGAGATGGCAAGGACAAATTAATGTTGTTTGGCAAGGGGGTGTCGGCTATTATTGCGCGAATAGAACAGCAAACATCACGAGCAGGGGTGTGGCCCGTATTCAGAACAAACATTTGGATGCCGCACTTCTGTTTCAATTCTTTATTTTGAAGAAAATATCCAGCTGGGTTAACGGTAAGGTAAGCCCTCAATTGTATCTTGGCAAGGAGTTCTTGCCTGGCAAAGAACTCCTTCGTTCTATTGGAATTTTCTTCCATATACTTGGCGGGGCTTTCCATTGCAGTAATGGATTTTCCCATGTCTTTAGATTGATCTTGAGCGGTTTTCCAGAGTTTTTCAGTAGATTGCCACAATTTTATAATAGGCCCAGCGAGTGTCCCAGTGAATATGACCAACAAGGCATCAAAAATGATTTTCCACCAATCGGTAGGAGGTTTCTCGTTTGTGTAGTTTGTGTCATTGGGCGTTAAAGTTTTTACTACTTTGACAACCAAAGGAAGATCGTCGGTTCCACGTTGGTTGTTGTTGCGTTGTGTTTTCTTTGGGGTGGGCTTATTTTGTTGTTCCTTGCTAATTTTCGATGGAGTTGGAGTTGGCCCTTGTGATTGCATATGAAAGTTGAGAAATTGAAAATAAAATGAATATTACGAGCAGACACTTATATGTTTTCATTAGATATTATTGTAACTTTTGCGAAGTCAACAAAGCAATAAAAGCGGCCAGGCGCTTTTCTCTATGAGTTCTTTAAATTCCATTTTCGGTGAATTGAGTAATCTTATGAGCGTATCTCTGAATAGATGTGGGTTTGTCCTGTTGTTGAATCGCCATTCAAACTCGTCAAGGTATGCGTCTACATGCTTGGTTTCGATGTGATGGTAAGCGCCGCAATAGAACGTTTAAATAAAAACCACGCGCTTTCTACTCCGTTTGTGTAGACCTCGCCTCTCGTCCATCCTTCTTTCGAGTGGTTTACGCTTTCATGCTTGTATTCGTTATCAATTGCATATTTGCGCCGATATTGGCTGTGTCTATTTCAACTGTGGCGAACGAGTGAGAACTGTTTTTGACTTCTTCCATGGCTTTGCGTATTCTATGGCACAGGTACTATGTTGTCTTGTAAGGCATAATCGGATGCAGCGTAACGACCACGGGGGATGGCGTCGAGTCGCCACTGACCTGACTTGCCAGTTTAACGAAAAGGAGCCGTCATGAGCGAATCGGAAATCCTGTACGAAACAAAAGATGGAGTGGGATACATCACCGTTAACAGACCTGATGCCTCGAATAGTTTCGCGAAATCTACCGTTGATCGGTTGACGGATATCCTGGGCCGGTGCAAGGATGATGATGCCTGCCGCGCCGTCATCATCACCGGGGCGGGAAACAAGGCATTCTGTGCGGGCGCAGACGTAAACACCTTCCTTGAAGAAGTGGCCAAGCCCATGGGAGGCAGGGAGTGGTCCCGTTACGGACAGGTCGCCTTCAACATGCTCGACCGCCTCGGTAAGCCTTCAGTGGCTGCAATAAACGGCCTTGCCTTAGGAGGCGGCTTCGAACTCGCCCTCGCCTGTACCTTCAGGATCGCCTCGGCACAAGCAAAGTTCGGTTTTACGGAGATCGCATTCGGATTTTTGCCTGGGTGGGGAGGGACTGGAAGGATAGTAAAGCTCATCGGCAAGGCGAAGGCAGCGGAACTTATCCTGACGGGCGATCTCATAGACGCCGAAAAGGCGTTGAGTATGGGCCTCATCAACAAGGTGGTAGCCCCGGAGGAGCTGATCGGCGCCTCGCAAGCATTGGTGACGAGGATCGTCAGGCACAGTCCCATCGCGATTAAGGTTTCCCTGGAAAGCCTGCATTACGCCCAGTATTTGCCTCTTGAAGAGGCGCAGATACTGGAATCGAACCTCGGCGGATTGGCCTGTGACAGCGAAGATGCGAAGGAGGGCTTAAATGCCTTCATGGAGAAACGAAAGCCCACTTTCAAGGGCCGGTAAATTGCTGTGCTTCGAGAACGAATGGTTTTTCACACCCTATTCTCAGATATAATGTATCGCAGCGCATTCTCCCCGGCTATGCGCCCAGAATTGAGGGCAAAACCCAGTGATCCGCCGGGCAGCCATACATCGTAGCTGTCGCCGTACATGCCGCCGGCGTCGTACCCTGCAGCATAGAGTCCAGGGATCACGCGGTTCTTTTCGTCCAGAACCTCTGTCTTTTCGTTTATCCTGATCCCCCCTTCCGTTCCCAGGAAGGATGGAAGTATCCTGAAAGCATAGAATCTTGGCGTCCTGATAGGGTGAAGATACCTGGGATTTTTGTTGAACAGGTCGTCATGGCCTTTTTCACAACATCTGTTGTAAGCATTGACGGTTTTCGTAAGGACATCAGGTCCGATTCCAATTTTATCGGCCAACTCCTTAAGAGAATCGGCCACAAAAAGATTGCCGTTCCCTCTGTCAATAGCAGCCTGAATGACTCGATCGAGGTCGAGAAGTTTCGTATTGGGTAAACCGGCAGCAGACCCGCGATCAAAACCTGCGGTCTCCATATCTTTCCTTATGCCTTCATCGAGAATGAGGTAGGCATGTCGGGGGTTTTGCTTGGCCAGAGCATTTCCTGCAAAGGGCCAGCTTCCCACCGCTACGTCTTCATCGATGAATCGGTCTCCTTGCTGGTTGATCCAGATGGGTTGCGGCTGGCGCTGTAACCCGATAAGAGGTATGTCCTCCATTGAAAGTCCCGGCATGGAATATTGAAGTTCTAAAACCCTCACCCCTTCTTCGGCCGCCCCTGCTGCCCAGGCCATTCGGATGCCGTCACCCGTCAAGCTCAAGTCGCCTGGCGGTATGGGAAGCAGGTCCTTTCCAAGATCGAATCCCGCATATTTTTTGAGCATCTCTCTGTTGTTGGCGTATCCGCCGCTCGCGATGATCACCGCTTTGGCCTTCGCCTGAATGTTCTTACCCGATTGGTCTTCTGCGATCACGCCCATGATGCGGTTTCCATCCCGTATAAGGCTCCTAACCGGAGTGGAAAGAAGGATGTTGATCCCCTTGTGTTGGGCCTTTGCCAGGAGGGCCTTCATCATGGCAGCACCGCGTCCTTTGGCTACATGCCACGTGCGAAGACCATTGGGGAACATGGCCTCCGGGTCTCCCGTAAATTCAACGCCTCGCTCCTCAAGCCAATCTATAGTGTCCGCCGATTTATCGATGATGGCCCGTACCAGCCGAGGATCCGCCCGCCAATGGCTGTATTCCATCAAGATTCTAAAGGCCTCATCTTTCGTCAGGGCGATATACTTCTGGCGTTGAAATTTGCTCTCTACGGCAAAGGGCCCTCCGGAAAAACGTGTGGTCCCACCCGGCACGGACATTTTTTCAAAGACCAACACCGTAGCGGCGCTCTCGCAGACCGTAAGGGCTGCTGAAAGCCCGGCGCCTCCGGTGCCGACAATCGCCACATCAACCGTCAGCGTTTTCATTGCTTGCCCCCTCCCTTCTTGATCTTTCGCGACTCCGTGCGGGTACGCCTCGTGCGTATATACTTCAGGGCATTCTCCGCGGCAATGCGTCCGGAATTAAGGGCGAATCCCAGTGATCCGCCGGGCAGAAACAGATTGTACGTGTCGCCATAAAGGCCCCCTGTGGCATCGTAGCCACCGGCATAGAGTCCCGGGATCGGTTCACCGTTCCCGTCCAGAACTTCCATTCTGTCGTTGATCCTGATGCCTCCGATGGTGCCCAAAAACTGTGGGAAAATCCTGAGAGCATAGAATGCGGGATCTTTGACCGGCCGGAGATATCTGGGGTTCTTGGCAAAAAGATCGTCATGGCCCTTCTCACAGAATCCGTTGTATTCGTTCACCGTTCGTTTTAAGACATGAGGCAGGATCCCGATCTTCTTGCCCAGTTCTCCGATGGAATCGGTCATGAATACGTTTTCATTGCCGTTGTTGATGGCCTTCCGGAAGTCCTCATCAAGGTCCATAAGTTTTGTGCCGGCAAAAACCAAACCGGCGCCGGTATCGAGACCTTCTTGCTCCAGATACTTCTTGGTATTTCCATCGATGATGAGATAGGCATAGCCGCCTTTTTGGCCGGCCAACGCATTACCCCTGAAGGGATAATTTCCGATGCCCTCGTTGAAGAACCGCTTTCCCTGCTGATTCACCCAGAGGTAAGGCTGGCGCATGAAGCCAACGAGTTGGGTATCCCCAGAACCCAGCTTCGGCACCGAGAAATTCATTTCTATAAGGCCCATTTTGTCGTCGATGGCTCCGCCCGCTTCCCAGGCCATGAGGATGCCTTCACCTGTTGACTTGAGGAGATCTCCCGGGGGCGGCAGGACCAGATTTACACCCAGATCAAATCCCGTGTATTTCTTGACCATCTCTCTGCTGCTGCCATATCCACCGGTGCCGATAATCACTGCCCTGGCGTTGACGTGTACGGTTTTTCCGGATTTGTCTTCGGCAATAATTCCTGAAATGCGATTTCCATCCTTGATCAGTTTTTTGACCGGCGTGGAAAGACGCATGTCTACACCCTTGTCCTCGATTTTGGCAACCAGGGCCTTGACCATGGCGGCGCCGCGTCCCTTTATAACGTGCCAGGTATATTCACCTCCCAATACCATTGCGAGAGGTTCCACAAATTCAACGCCCTGCTGTTCCAGCCAATCGATGGTACCGGCTGATTTATCCACGTAAGCCCTGACTAACCTGGCATCGGCCCGCCAATGGCTGTAATCCATAATCCGCATAAAGGCTTCGTCTCGAGTCAGCCCGATGTACTTTTGTCGTTGCATCCTGCTCTGTACCGCAAAGGGCCCTGAGGCAAAACCCGCAGCACCGCCGGCAGTTGAGTTTTTTTCGAAGACGATTACTTTGGCGCTGCCCTCCGCCGCGGTTAACGCCGCCACCAGACCGGTTCCACCTGCTCCGACAACCGCAACATCAGTCATCAGTACTGTCTCGCGTCTCACCTTGCTCGCCTCCATTAAAAACCCTCCGTTCCTCCACTCACGTGGATGGTCTGGCGGGTGATAAATCTCGATTCATCGGAAGCAAGAAACAATACGGCATTTGCAATATCTATAATCTCACCCATGCGGCGCAGGGGTATGGTACGAATAAGTCTTTCCTTGATCTCGCTGGAAAATGCCGATGTTATGGGCGTTTCTATGAGCCCCGGCGCAATACAGTTTACGTTGATGTTGTGGCGGGCGAGCTCCAACCCGAGCCCGTGGGTCATACCCACGATGCCCGCCTTGGCGGACGTGTAATTCAACTGGCCCACGTTCCCCTTGTAAGACATGGAGCTGATGTTGATGATTTTTCCGTACTTCCTCTCAATCATGTGGGGGGCAACGGTCTTCGCACAAATGAAACTCCCTTTCAAGACCAGGTCTACAACCGCGTCCCAATCTTCCTCGGTCATTTTGACGAGCAGCGCGTCCCTTGGGAAACCGGCATTGTTGACAAGGATATCGATCTTTTCCCAAGTCCTGATGGCGGTATCCACCATGTCCGCAACCTGGGGAAAACTCGTCACATCGGCACCATGGGCAAGGGCCACTCCTCCCCGCTGCGTAACGAGGCCTACCGTCTCCTGAGCGGCCCCGAGATTTTTGTCGTTGACGATTACCCTGGCCCCTTCCTCGGCCAGGCGCAAAGCCATCCCTCTTCCCAGCGATCCGCCGGCGCCTGTTATGATAGCTACACGGTCCCTTAGTCTCATAGTTTTCTCCTTTCAACATCAACGTTCCAACGGACATTCAATCGCTGTACTGCATGCCTCCCGCTTGTCAACACGCCTGGTTCATGGAGGCCATGGGAGGCTCGCGTGAACCGTGAGCACTTTTTCGCAACATGCATTCTGCTATCTTCCCTTGAACTCCGGTTTCCTTTTCTCGTTGAAAGCCCGAATACCTTCCTTATGGTCTTCTGAAGCATTGTTCATCATGGCAAAGAGCAAGGTCAGATCGAGCCTTGCCGGTGCGTCGATGTAGGCGGTGCGGTTCAAGATCGCTTTGGAATAGCGAACCGCCATGGGGCTGTAAGAGGCAAGCAGTTGTGCCATCTCCGACACGGCCTGTTCAAGCTGTGCTAGAGGCACGGCGCGATTGACCAACCCTATCACCTCAGCCTCCTTTCCTGTGAGCTTTTTTGCGGTGAGGACAAGTTCTTTTGCCTTTCGTAGACCTAAGAGCTGGCTCAGCCGGTACGGTGAACCTCCGGCCCCGATGAATCCGCCGTTCACATGCTGGTCTCCGATAATCGCGTCCTCGGCCGCAATGGCCAGGTCCGCTGCAAGCATTATCTCAAATCCTCCCGCAAAAGCAAAACCGTTAATGGCGGCAATGACGGGCTTGCCCATGTTTTCGATTCTCTCCAGCATGACTTGGTTGCAATACTTACACCACTGTTGCTGGGCATGAATAGTGGCAAGCTCGGGGCCGGCAGCCATCTTAAGGTCAAAGCCCACACAGAAGGCCCTGCCATTGGCGGCAATCACGACGACCCTTACTTCAGGGTCATTTTCGGCCTCTTCAAGGGCGTGACCCAGCTCCATCACCATCGGTTTGTTTAAGGCGTTCAACGCCTCAGGTCGGTTGAAGATAATCTTTGCCACGCCGTTTTGTTTCTCAAAAACGATCGTCTCGTAACCCATGTTCGTCCTCCTCATCTGTTAAGTTCGCCGGGACAGGCGCTCTAATGGACCATCCTCTCCTGACCGGCCCAGTACTTCTCGCGGAGCACCCTTCTTAAGACTTTTCCGTGGGCATTTTTCGGGAGCTCGGTGACGAAATCGACTGACCTTGGTTTTTTGTAACTGGCCAGATATTTCTTGCAGTGTTCGATGAGTTCTTCTTCCGCCGCGGTCATGCCCTGCTTCAGCACCACCACCGCCTTTACCGATTCGCCCCACTGTTCGTCAGGCACGGAGATCACCGCAGCCTCGAAAACAGCCGGGTGGCGATAGAGCACCTGCTCAACCTCGAAGGGATAGACGTTGAAGCCGCCGCTTATTATCATGTCCGCCTTCCGATCCACAATATAGATATACCCTTCCTCATCCACGGTGGCCATATCTTTTGTATGGAGCCAGCCGTCGATGATGGCCTCCGCAGTGAGTGCCGGGTCTTTCCAGTAACCGAGCATCGTATCGTCACCACGTTCAATGATCTCCCCTACTTCTCCCGGCTTCACGTCTTCACCATTGTCGTTGACGACCCGTACATCGCTCTCCATATTGGGGATACCCGCCGAGGCAAGACGTCTCAATTTCTTGGGGTCCCCTTCGTGCACATGGTCTTCCTTGCAGAGGTATGTTATCAGCGCGCTCGTCTCATGGGCGCCATAATTCTGAATGAGGACGGGCCCGAAGATCGTAAGCGCCTCCTTCACCCGTTCTGCCGGCATGGGAGATGCCGCATAGAGAATGGTGCGAAGACTGCTGAGGTCGTATTTCTTACGCTCCGGATAGGCCATGATAAAGTTGATCATGGTGGGAACAAGCATCACGTGTGTCACCTTTTCTTTCTCAATGGTTTCCAGCAAAAGCTTGACGTCAAAACCGGGAAGAATCAGACTGCATGCTCCGTGGACTATAACGGGGAGTACCATGGCCACAGTCCCGTGGGTTACCGGCGCCACATGGCACATGACACTGTCCCGGTCGAGGTCAAGGCCCGGTATGAGCATCTGCTTTTTTGACATGGAGAGAAAGTTCCTGTGGGTCAGCATGGCCGCCTTGAGAGAGCCTGAGGTGCCTGATGTGTATTCGATAGAAACCATGTCATCGAGGCCCACTTGAGCGTCAGGCTCCTCCAGAGAGGAAATGCCAAGAAGGGTCTCGTAATCAATCATGTCCGCTAATGCCTTGGACGTGGCGATGTAATGGCTCACGGTCTCGATCTGTGATCGAACGCCATTGATGCTTTCCACGAACTCCTCACCCAGTATCATGGCGTTCGACTCTGAGTTGTTCAGCATTTGCACCGCTTCAGGAATGGATACGCGCGCATTTAACGGGACGGTCACGAGGCCTGTCTTGTGACAGGCATAAAAAGCCTCCAGAATGTGGTGCCGATTGGGAGAATAAAAGGCCACATGATCGCCTTTTTTCAAGCCAAGAGAGGTGAGTCCGTTGGCGAGCTTGTTGACGCGCCGGTTCAATTCCCTGTAAGTGAGCCGAACGTCCCGGTGTACGATCGCTGTTCTGTCTGCAAACCGTTGTGCTGAGCGGGTAAGATGAAGACCCATGTTCATTGTCCTTCTCCTTTTTCTTGACCGTCTAAACGACTTAAACGGTTTTTAGTATGTGTAGAACCCCTTGTCTGTTTTCCGTCCGTGCCATACAGTTACCGGGGCTCAGCGCCCCCTCCACAAGCAAAGCTCGCGGAGCCTCCTCCTCTCGCTTGCCGCGCAAGCTAAAGAGCTGGAACACAGCCGGTTTCATTTAATCTCACTTGTACTCATAGAACCCCTTGCCTGTTTTTCGTCCGTGCCATCCCATGGCCACCATCTTCTTCATGAGCGTGGGCGGACTGTACTGCGGGTCTTTAAGCTCATCATATACGGCAACTGCTCCGGTGTACACGGTATCAATCCCTATGAGGTCAAGGAGCGTGAGCGGTCCCATGGGATGACCCATGCCCTCCTTACAAATAGCGTCGACGTCCTCCACAGCGTATCCGGCCTCGACCATGCGTATGGCATTGAGCAGGAAAGGACAAAGCATCCGATTCGCCAAAAAGCCCGCTGCATCCCTGGCCACAACCGTCTTTTTGCCTATGGACGTACAGAAGTCGCGGGCGGTTGTCAGGGTCTCATCACTCGTTGCGAGGGTTTTGATGACCTCCAGCATCTTCATAACAGGAACCGGATTTGAGAAATGGATGCCGAGGACCTTGTCGAGCCTCTTCGTGACGACCGCGATGTCCGTCACCGACAGAACCGACGTATTCGTGGCAAGGATGGCCTGTGGAGGACAGATCCTGTCCAGCTCAGCAAAGACCTTCTTCTTCACCTCCAGATTTTCCACCACCGCTTCTATCACAAGATCACAGTCGGCAAATGCCCCCATGTCCGTTGTGCCCTTGATGCGACCCAGAATGGCGTCCATCTCTTCCTTCGACATCTTGCCTTTTTCAACGCCCTTCTTGAGCGACAAAGTGATTGAGTTAATGCCTTTGTTTAGGAGTTGATCGTTTACCTCCGAGACCACGACCTGATATCCGAACTGGGCACACGTTTGGGCAATACCTGATCCCATGATACCGCAGCCGACAACACCTACTTTCTTAATATTCATAGCCTTCGCTCCTTTCGAAAGTTAGGGGAGCGCCAGAACGCTCCCTTGCAACCTACAGCTTCAATATTGTGACGGCGCATGCCGCGTTGTCGTCCGATGACCATCCTCCGGCGTTCTCTGTTAATCCCACCTTGGGATTATTCGTTACCTGCCTCTCGCCGGCCTCTCCTCTCAACTGCCACACAATCTCCGCTATCTGTGCCAGACCGGTGGCCCCCACGGGGTGTCCTTTTGCGGCAAGCCCTCCGCTGGGATTCACAGGAATCGTGCCGGTCAGTGATGTTCTGCCTTCATCGATCATACGGCCCGCTTCTCCCTCTTTGCAGAAACCCAGTTCCTCATAGAGCTTCAATTCGGCCGGCGCCATACCATCGTGGACCTCGGCCACGTTCACATCTTTGGGCCCGATGCCTGCCTTCTCGTAGGCACGCTTCGCAGCACGCTTGGTGATTTCCTCATGTTCTTCACCGGGGAATGTATAGGTACCTGAGACAAGTTCGCAGGCGGCTATGTCCACAAGAGGTTTGGATGTGTACTTCCGCGCCAATTCCCTGGCACAAACGATGGCGGCGGCGGCGCCATCACCCATGGTGGAGCACATGTACTGGGTCAGCGGTTCCGCCACAACGCGGGAGTTCAGTACGTCCACTATGCTGAGAGGTTTCCTGAACTGCGCATAAGGATTCAGTGAGCCGTTGTAGGAATTCTTCACCACCACTTTGGCAAATTGCTCCTTTGTCACCCCGTACTTTTCCACCCACCTGCGGAGCTGCATGGAGTAAAGTCCCACAAACATGAATCCAAGTTTTGCTAATGCCGTCCCTTGGGCCATGGCCGCGGCTGATCTTGCCGTATCCCCGCAGAACAGTTTTTCAACGCCCAGTGCCAGGGCCACATCGAAGTTTCCCGAGGCTACTTCGAGATAAGCGCCTCTGAGCGCCGTAGACCCACTGCTGCACGCATTCTCGACATTTATGACAGGCACCCCGAAAATCCCTGCTTGGGTCAATACATGCTGCCCGATGGTCCCCTTCAGTTCGGTGAGCTGGGGAGCAAGTCCGTTGCCCACATATGCCACTTCAATATCTTTTACGGAAACATTCGCATCGTCTATGGCATTCCACGTTGCCTCCCTTCCAAGGTCTTCCATGCTTCTTTCAAGCCATTTCCCGAACCGGGTCATGCCGACACCGATAATAGATACCTCTCTCATGCTAATTCTCCTTCCTGATTATTTTTTTGCGGGTCTAAACTGATAGCTCATGACCTCATTACCTTGAGCATCCTCCCTCACTTTTTCCACAACGAGTTCCAGGTCCATTCCTATCTGCAACGCCTCTTCGTTGGGCTCGATGCCGGTTATAATGGACCAAATCCGGGGGCCTTCTTCGAGGTCAACATAGGCCTGGATGGAAGGTGCCTTAAAGCCTGGAAGAGCTGCATTGACGATGCTGAAGGTATTGAGCTTACCCTTGCCATGAATGTGATATTCCTGCATGGTATTTCTCTTGGCGCAGCGTGGACAGATCTCCCTTTTGGGAAAGGTCACGTTGCCGCAGATATTGCATTTGGATCCTATGAGGTACGGCTTCTCACCCGGTAATGATGGCAGGTAAAAGAGCCCTTCCTCGATAGGTATTTGTTTCTTTACGTTTTCCATCGCTTCCACTCCTTTCTCAGTCATTCTTCTCATGACGCTGTTGCGCCTTTCTTGTTAAATATTCCAAGTGAACTCAGACAATGGCGACGGCACCCTTGTTCACGAGATCCCGGATCTCCTCCGCGCTATATCCCAGATCTTTCAACACTTCGGCTGTGTCTTCACCCGGTCTCGATCCGAACTTCCTGATCCTCCCAGGTGTGTCGGAGAGCTTGATTGGGATTCCCACCTGTTTGACCTTGCCTGATGTAGGATGATCGAGTTCGACGATCATCTGCCGGTGGAGCACCTGAGGATCCGAAATCAGTTCGTCTATGACATACACCTTTCCTACCGCCGTATCGCTTTGGGAAAGGATATCAAACCACTCATCCCTCGTTTTTGTAAGAAACGTTCGCGTAAAAAACTCCTTGATTTCTGTCGTTTTTCCCGAATCCATTTGAAAGAGAATAAATTTCTCACAGCCTAAGGCCTTACAAAGGTTGGCAAAAAACTTGGGCTCTCCGGCAGCTATGGTAATAAACTTGCCGTCCTTTGTTTTATACACGTTGTAGTAAGCCGTTCCACCCACCGTGGCCCGTTCTTCTTCTTTCGGCATGGAGCCCGTCTCCAGGTATTTGCCGATATAAAGGGAAAGCAAAGAGACTACCCCGTCGGTCATGGCTATATCCACATATTGCCCTTTGTTTGTCGTTTTCCTGGCGACAAGTGCCGCGAGTATCCCGATGGCCGCCTGCATACCGCCGGCAGCCAGATCTCCCAGGACGTTTCCGGGAATGACGTCGGGCCGGCTCATGATGCCAAGGAAACCGCCCTGAGCGATGTAATTGAGATCGTGTCCGGCAAGGTCCCGATAAGGACCGTCCTGTCCGTACCCGGTAATAGAACAGTAAACGAGGCGGGGGTTGATCTCTTTCAGCGTCTCATAGCCAAGACCAAGCCGTTTTGCCACCCCAGGTCTGAACCCTTCCACCACCACGTCCACTTTCTCGACCAACTTATAGAAAATGTGCTTGGCTTCATCTGTCTTCAGATTGAGCACGATACTCCTCTTGTTGCGGTTTAGCGGTTCGAAGGGCGAACTGGGGGCGGGAAATTCCGGCACAACCAATTCTGATCCCTTATCCTCAATCTTGAGGATGTCAGCGCCCAGATCGCCCAGGATCATGGTACAGTATGGCCCCGGGGCATACCGGCTCAAATCCAAAACCTTTATACTTTCGAGTGCACTGCCCATTCAACCTCCCTTTGTTCGTTCCTATCCTCTCGCCATTAATCCGCCGTCAACGAAGTAGATATAACCGGTCTGATATGATGAGCCCTTTGACGCGAGCAGTATGACGAGAGAGGCTATGTCCTCCGGCCTGCCGCGGCGCCCCATGGGTATAAAGCGCGCAACCGGATCGTCTGGTCCTGCGCCATCATCATCTTCCATCCAGCCGGTTCCTATGGCATTAATCCTTACATTGTCCCTGGCCCATTCCAGCGCCAACGACCTTGTCAACTGGGATACCGCTCCCATGGAGGCGCAATATGCCGTAGCGTTCGGCAAACCTCGCTCAGCAAGGCCCGATATGATATTCACAATCCGTCCGGATTTCTTCCTCTTCATGTGCCCGCCGATCACTTTCGAGGAGAGGAAAAGGGATTTCAGATTTGATTCTATTGCACGGTCCCATTCGGGTTCAGTCATTTCGATAAAGGGTTTTCCGAAGAGCATCGAAAGATCATTTACACAAATATCGATACGCCCGTAGGTTGCGACCGTCTTCTGTGTCAGTGTCCTGATCTCCTCCTGAGATGTCGGATCCACTGGTACGGCTATTGCTCCGTACCCCCTTTTTCTCACTTCGCCCACGGCTTCCTCGATCTCCCGCTTCACAGGACCGGAAACAACAACTGCTGCTCCAGCTTCCGCCAACGCACCAGCCAGTACTTTGAGAGACTGTGCTTTGCGGCCCATGAGAATGGCCACATCCCCGCCCAGCTTCAATTCATCGAGAATCATGTTCCCTCACTTTTATGGCCTGTCGTCCATTGGGATGACCGGGGCATAACCAACGGGTGCGTATGCCATACTCCTTGCGCCGTCGATAAGGAAACACTCACCAGTCACATAATCCGAGGCATGCGATGCGAGAAATACAGCTAATGGTCCGATTTCCCCCGGCTCGCCGGGCCTCCCCATAGGTATCATATGGGAATGAAAATCCACGGCCTTCTGGTCCATCTGTGCCGTTCTGAAGACTCCGGGTGCGATGCAATTCACGTTGACGTTATATTTCGCCCAGGTGTACGCTAAGGTCTTGGTCAGCATTATTACCCCGGCTTTCGCGGAGCAATAAGTAAAAAGGTTCTTCGCGGCCCTTACTCCCGCCGAGGACGATATATTGATGACCTTACCGCTCTTTTGCGCCAGCATGTATTTTGCCGCGGCCCTGCAACAATAGAAGGTGCCGGTAAGGTTGATGTCCAGTGCCTGATGCCACATGTCATCGGTAAGCTCCCAGATAGGACCGGGTTGCCAGGGTACTTCATCACGATCCGATGGCTCAATTCCTCTGGCAATTCCGGCGTTGTTGATAAGGATGTCAAGAGCACCAAACTCGGCAATAGTCCGTTCCATAAGGCTGTTGACCTGGCGCGAGTCTGTGACGTCTGTGGGGACAGCGATGGCCCTCCGTCCGAGGGCTTTCACCTCATCGACTGTCTCATCAAGCGGCCCGGGTGTTCTGGCGGCTACGACCACATCAGCACCTGCCCTCGCCAGGGCGTGACACATGGCCTTCCCCAGGTTCGTACCGCCTCCAGTGACAATGGCCACTCTCCCATCCAGATTGAACGTGTCAAGAATCATTCATGCTCCTTATGGTCTTCTTTCCAGGTGCCTTTGGGTACGATGCGCATTCTCATGGTAACTGCACCTGCCCCGCCACCGCGGACACCCACATCAGGGCAATGGACGGTGTCATGGAGTACCTCCGTCGAATTATCGAAAAAAGCCTGCCACATCCTATCTACCAGAGGTTTAAATGTATATACGGCGCCAACGCATAGACGGGGTGGGCATGCCCCGGTGACGAGACACCCCTCTGCGTCGACAACAAAGCAGTCGCCCATTGCGTAACCGGCAGCGCAACTGTGTGCCTCTATTACCTCGACGACCATCTCGTACTTGGCGAAGGCCGAGGCACCTTCCATGGCCTTCACGTGGTTGGGATAGGAACGGAACAGGGCCAATTCGTCGTCCGTAAAACCGAGGTGTTGCTGGACGCCTCTCCATCTCTTCTCGATCATCGGTGGCTTCTCTTTTTTCTCCATACCGGACCTCTCTTTTGACCCTCACTGTTTCGATCGGGTGGTCTCTTCTCAGGCCTTAAACGGGCTTTGCGGCTTTACGCGGCCGGTGAGGCACTCTCGTGTCCGATCGCATGGCAAGGCCGCCTCGCATCGATCTCAGTTCTTCCCAACATTTCTTTATATCAAGTGTCTCCAAGATCTTATGTGGTAGAGACCAGGAGAACTTCACATGCTCACTGGCTATGCTGTTGATCCTTTTCTTCGGCCAGTCCCGGCTCCAGCTTAGCCCCAGGTCCTCGTTGACGATAACCACATGGATCTCTGTTTGGAGGGGCTTACGCTCTATGATCGTGGTGATGGCGCAGATTCTCTTAGGGCCTGAACAGTCATGACATCGCCCGGTAACCGCACAGGGGGTGGAACCGCCGCGATGACTTATATGCTCCGGCGCCACCACATTTTTGACCCTTCGGAAGGCCTCATCAAGGTCTTTCACTATTTTGTTTCGGCCGACGACAATTATTGAAAGAGGATGACCCCAAAACATGCCCGCCACGCGATTTCCGGCCGCGTCGATATTCAACAGTCTCCCGTCCTCGGTCAGGGCATTGGTACCAGTCAAAAAGACATCACCTACCGTCGCTTCGAATGAGGGTCGGAAAAGAAATTCGAAGAATCCTCGTGCGTCCTCGATCTTTATCTCAGGATCGAAGGGGTTGATCACCGGGGTGCCTCTGCCCTTGAGTGCCTTCACGACCTCAATCTGTCTCACCGTCGAAGAATCACCGATACACACAGCCCTGTCAATGGGTATGAGATCAAGGATCTGTTTACGGGCATCTTCGCGGTTCTTGGCAAAATGGCCTTCGAAAAGCCTTTTCTTGAAGGCCTTAAGGGTTCGCGCTATCGTATCATCTATCATTGCCTTTTCCATGACATGTCCCTCCTTTCGCGCCTATTCTGCATACATGGCATCGATCTTGTCCTTATAGCGCTGTTCAACGACCTTGCGCTTTACCTTCATGGTGGGCCCAATCTCATCACGGTCCTGACGGAACTGGTCTTCCAGGATGGTAAATTTCTTGACTTGTTCTATGCGGGCCAGTTCCTGGTTCTTCACCTCTATCTCTTTCTCGATTAGCTCTCTGATAGCGGGGTGACGTGCGAGTTCCGCAATATCGCGATACACAATGTTGTGCTCCTTGGCGTACTGGGTAATATTCTCTTCATCAAGGGTTATTAAAGCCGCAAGATAGGTTTTCCCTTCACCAAAGACCACCGCCTCCGCAACGTAAGGAATTGTTTTCAAAAGGACCTGAATATTGGAAGGGGTAATATTCTTTCCTGTGGAGGTGATGAGGACCTCCTTTTTTCGACCGTTGATGCGGAGAAATCCGTCTTCATCCAGGTAGCCCAAGTCTCCTGTCCGAAGCCAGCCGTCCTCGAAAAGCTCCTCTGTTGCCTGCGGGTTACGCCAGTATCCCGCACATCGGTTCCAGCCCTTGACCAGTATTTCGCCATCCTTCGCTATTTTGATTTCCGATCCTTCCATGGGCAGTCCCACCGTGCCCACCTTCACTCTACCCGGCCGGTTCATACTGACCAGCCCTGCCGATTCGGTGAGTCCGAACCCTTCGTAGATGGGGAAATCGCAGGCCCTGAAAAAAAGGAGTATCTTTGCGGGAATGGGTGCGCTCCCGGTGCTGGACCACTCCATCTTCCCGCCCACCGTGGCGTGGGCCTTGTTGAAAAAGGCCGCATGGGCAATAGTGTTGAGAAACTTCAGCCAAAGATAGGCCATACCTTTATGCGGGCCGTATTTTACGTCCTGATACCTCGCTCCGACCTTTAAAGACCAGTCGATGAGCCTTTTTTTCCACGGGGGAGATGCGTCGATATACGCCATCATCTCATTGTAGATCTTCTCAAAAAATCGCGGTGTGGTGTAGAAGAAGGTTGGTTTCATTTCGCCCACGTCGTCATAGAGGGTTCGGATCGATTCCGCGTAGACCTGAGGGAACCCATACAGCACATGGCGCCAATGGCCGTCAAGCAGCTCCAGTTGATGCGCCATGGGCAGCACACTTATCCCTCTTGACTTCTCCGACATCGGGAAAAGCTTGGATAATACGGTATGGTGTTTGATCATCCCTCCGCCGGTAAGCATGACGCCCTTGGGCGCTCCGGTGGTCCCGGAGGTATAGACGATAGCGATCACATCCTCGGGCTTGACCGATGCTATCCTCTCCAAGTAAGCCTTGTCGCCGTTTTTTTTGAATTCCTCTTTTCCAAGCGCGATCAACTGATCGAGCGTTATCACTCGAGGGTCTTCCTCAGGCTTCTCCAATTCGCGGACAATTATACGTTCCAGAAAAGGACAATCCGCCGAGGCTACTTTCAATTTGTCCAATTGAAGCTGGTTCTCAGCATAGGCGATCCGCGAGCCGGAGTCATTAATCACGTGGGTACATTCTTTGGGACTGTTGGTATGGTATATGGGGGCAAAAATGGCACCGGATGTAGCCGTGGCCAGACAGAAATAGGCCATCTCCGGCCGTGTTTCCGAGATAGGGGCAAGGCGGTCATCTTTTTTGACGCCCAGCGACGACATGAGGGCCAGGCTCATGTACATAACCGTCTCGCTCACTTCTTTCCAGGAGACGGACCGCCATTTTCCCTCCTGCTTGTAAAACAAAAAAGGCTTGTCAAACCTTTTCCTGGCATTTTCTACAAAGGCCTGCTGCAAGGTCTGCGGTGTCATCTGTGCCTCCTCATCTCATTATGTTCAATACTCCGCGCGGCTCGGCCGATTGAATAAATCCTTCACAGTTTATGTTCCTTGAATACTGCGGTTACGTGTGACTATCCCCTTGAAGGTACTGAAATGCTGAACCATGGTTTGTTCGGCGCCTTCCCTGTCCTGGTGAAGTATGTATTCGTAGAACTGTTTATTGTACTCGATGTCAAGTCGCGATTCTTCGAGGGTTATGTCCATGAGAGACAGGATCTCCTCAAACACCCTTGCTAGGGCTTTCATGATCGCTGAGATGAGTCTGTTATGGCACGCGTCTGCAATGAGGAGATGAAACTCCAGTGCCTTTTTCGGGTCCTTTCTTCCCTGCCGGATTTCTGCTTCCACTTCCTCTATGTTGGACCGCATTTTTTCCAGGTCCTCTTCGGTCCGACGAATGGCCGCTACTGCCGCAAGCGGTGGCTCCAATATCTCCCTGAAGGCCACCAGCTCTTCGGGGGTCACCGTCCCGAATCGATAATAGTTGACCACCAATTCGCCCATCTTTTCGGACCTTGGCCGGATAAGGTAACTTCCGCCCAGAAGACCTCTGCGCTTCTCCACCAGGCTCTCCGATTCCATTTGGCTCAGGGCCTCTCGCACCGTGGCTTTGCTGACCTTGAACCGCGCGGCAAGCTGATCCTCACTCGGAAGCCTGTCGCCCACCTTGAGCGTCCCTTTGATGAAGCCTTCCCTGATGCTGTTCCTTATCTCGTCTGATACTTTAAATCGATTATATACCATAAAGTATAAAGTTAGTTTTTACATACAATTGCCCGGTCTGTCAAGAGAAATTTTGCTCGGCGGAATCCGCCGCCGGTTAAGCAAGATAAAAGCTGAGGGGGAATTCGGTCCGCCTCCGTACATAGCCTTCCTCCTCGAGTACCTCCAGGTGGGCTGTGACCTCCGATACAGCGAGAAATAACTGATCCTTGGATAGCTTTGGGAATAGTCCTTGTACCGTCTGATACGGGGTTTGCGAACCGGCCGCCGCCTCAAGCTGGCGCAGAATGAACTCTCTTCTCTCCTGTATGAAATCCAGCAGATCTTCACACCGCTGTGAAGGGTTCTCGATGATCTCTCCGTGCCCGGGTAAAGCAAACCTCAGGTCCATATCCCTCACCTTCTTGAGCGATGAGATGTAAGCCTTCAAGCTCTTATACCCCTGGGGCGCAGCCCACGGTCTTTGGACCACCGGGTTGCTTGAAATCTCCTTTATCAGAAAATCTCCGGTGAACGCAATTCTTTCGTGACTGTCGCTTAGCAGCATGCACCACGGCGTGTGACCCGGAACGGTTTCCACTGTGCAGTGGAGCGAGCCGAGTCTTATTTCCTCACCCTCATGCAGATACCGCGACGGCTTGATCCCGGACGCGAACCCGCTGAGATAATGAAAGAACCGGACCGAATAATCTATAAGGTCGGCCGGTGCACCAGCCCTCGTCAGGAAATCGATGGAGAATTGTTCCTCCTCACGGCATTCCTGTTTGTAGTTCTCAAGCCACGCACCGGATCCTTTCATAATCCAAACCCGGGTGCTCCCCTTGCGGGCAATCGATGCGGCGCACCCGTAATGGTCGAAATGAGGGTGAGTGATAATGATGGTTTTTATCGTCTCGACCGAGGAACTGACTGCCCGGAGTTGGCCTTGCAGTTCGTCGATGAAACGTGGAGAGTCGGGCGGAACATCAATGAGCGTGGGCTCCGGATCAGCCACAAAATACGTGTTGAGCTTAAGCGTGGGTATCGGCGTTGCTATCCGGAAGAGATGGACGCCATATTGTTTCTCAATCTCCCGGAGGATCACACGTTCCCTAAATGTTGATCTGCCAGCCATTATCTTCTGTCTCAGCGGCCACTAGTTGATAAAACATAATTCTTCATCGTGCCATCTCGAAAAACTCTGGGCAGCCTCGGTTTTCATAACTCTCGTGGGCCATTCTCCCCTTACATGAGCAGCTTGGATAACAGGTGACAGGCAAGGAGGTGACCACTCTCGATCTCCACAAGCGAAGGCTCGTGTTCCGGACACCCCTCCATACGCTCAGGGCACCGGGTATGGAACCTGCACCCTTTCGGCGGATTGATCGGGCTGATCACGTCCCCTTCAAGAACTATCTCTTCCCTCTTGGCTTTAGGATCGGTCGTGGGCACAGAAGCAAGGAGGGCCTTGGTATATGGGTGTTTGGGTGCGGTATAGAGCACCTTGCTCTCGGCGAGTTCCACCAGCTTCCCGCAATACATGACCCCCACCCGGTTGCTCACGAATCGCACAACCGCGAGGTTGTGGGAGATGAACAAATAGGTCAGTTTCAGTTTACTCTGCAGCTGTGCAATGATGTTGAGAATGGAAGCCTGGGCCGATACATCGAGAAGAGATGTAGGCTCATCAAGGACGATGAACTTGGGGTTCAGCGCAAGAGATCGGGCTATGGCCACCTGCTGACGCTGGCCCGCGCTCATCTCGTGGGGAAATCGTGAACCGCAGTTGTCCGGAAGCCCCACAAGGTCAAGAAGCTCGGTCACTTTTTGCTGTACCTTCTGGTCAGGCCAGCCTCTGTTGATAAGGGGCTCTCCGATGGTCCTCCATATGCGCATCCTCGGATTGAGCGAGGCATAAGGATTCTGGAAAACCGCCTGGATGTTTTTCCGGTAGCGGTCGAGGGCGGCGCCGTGAAGATGGGTCACCTCCTGACCGTCGAAGAAAATCTTTCCGGCCGTAGGCTCATAGAGTTTGAGGAGCATCTTCCCGATGGTCGTCTTGCCGCACCCCGACTCCCCCACAAGGCCGAAGGTCTCCCCTTCCGCTATTGTGAAAGAGACGTTGTCCACTGCCTTGAGATCAACCACCGATCGTCGCATGAATCCCGCGCCCGCGGGAAAATATTTTGAGACCTGCTCGAGCCGTACCATGTTACAGTTCCCTCCAGCGGACACAGCGTACCCGGTGATCAGGCGAGGACGATTCCATGCCCGGCACCTCCGCGCGGCACCTGTCCTGCGCATAAAGACAGCGAGGGGCAAAGTTGCACCCGTGAGGAGGATCAAGAGGGTTAGGAAGATGTCCCGGGATCGTGTAGAGTTCCACATCGCCCTTGTCTCCCCGCGGGAGTGAGGCGAGAAGACCCCGCGTATAGGGATGTAACGGTACTTGGAAAAGTTCCGCAACGGGAGCTTCTTCCACGATACGCCCGGCATAGAGAACCGCAACACGGTTGCACATGCTGGTAACAAGCCCCAGGTTGTGGGTGATCAGGACCATTGCCATGCGGAATTGGTTCTGGATTTCCTGGATGAGTTTGATGATCTGCACCTGGATCGTTACGTCGAGGGCGCTCGTCGGTTCATCGGCGATAAGAAGTCCAGGCCTGCAGGAAAGAGCGGTGGCTATGATCACCCGTTGTTTGAGGCCGCCGCTCAACTGATGCGGATAGTCATTTGCCCGCAACTCCGGAGTGGGGATGTGTACAATCTTCATTACATCCAGGACCGCATCGCGTATCTTTTTTACCCACTGGCCCGGATGGTATCTGAATGCCTCGCTGATCTGGAAACCTACTCGAAGCAGGGGGTTCAAGGCTGTAGTCGGATCCTGGGGGATAAATGCCACCTGGTTGCCACGCATGGCCTGCAGGGTTGCGGGAGTCTTTTGCAGGATGTCCTCGCCTTGAAACAGGATCTGCCCTGACACGACCTTTCCCGCGGGCCTGGCCACAATGCCCACTAGGGCCTGGCCGATGACACTTTTGCCGCTCGCCGATTCCCCCACAAGACCCCAGGACTCTTGCGGACGGACAGAAAAACTCACATCCTCTACTGCCCGGATGACTCCGCGGTCAGTGAAAAAATGGATGGAAAGGTTTCTTACGTCGAGAATGGGTTGTTCCGTATCCGCCATACTCACGCCTTTAATTGGTGTTTCGGATCCAGCTCGTCACGGAGCCAGTCTCCCAATAGATTGCCGCCGAGCACGGTAATGACAATAGCAATCCCGGGAAAGGTTGCAATCCACCATGCGGCCGTCAGATAGATCCGGCCATCCGCGAGCATACCTCCCCAGGAGGGAGTGGGAGGTTTGACTCCCAAGCCGAGAAAACTCAAGGCCGACTCAAATACAATCATCTTTCCGACATCGAGAGTCGCAAGAACAATTGCGCTGTTGAGTACATTAGGGACGATGTGGACGAGGAGGATGCGCCACCATTTACCGCCGGAAATCACCGCCATTTCAATAAACTCGGACTTGGAGAGGCTCATGGCCTCAAACCGGATGATGCGCGTATAGCCCACCCAATTCGTGACAGCAATGACAACAATGATGTTCGTGAGGCTCGGTCCGATGGCCCCGATAATAGCGATAGCAATGAGAATGTACGGGAGGGAGAGCATCATATCGGTGAACCGCATAATCATCGCATCAAGTCTCCCGCCGAAGTATCCTGCAACCACCCCAAGGAAGGTACCGATGATGCCGGAGAAGAGGACACCGACAAATCCCACGATGGTAGAGATCCTTGAGCCGTAAATGATCCTGCTCACGATATCTCTCCCTAAATTATCCGTTCCCAGGATATGGGAGGTGGTCCCGCCCTTTTCCCAGCACGGAGGAGCCAGGACATTCATCAGGTCCTGTTTAATAGGGTCGTGGGGAGCAAGCATGGGGGCGCAAAGGGCGCAGAAAAGAAGTCCTAAGATGATCAGGCTCGCGCCCTTGGGAATACGCTTGAAAACCTTCGCGGCCTTGAGTCTTCGCTGCGGCGCTGCGTGCTCGATCTCTGTATGTTTCCCCACTTTCAGTTCCTGCGGACTCTAGGGTCGGTAGATATGTAGACGATATCAACAAGGAGATTGATCAACACAAAGAAGCTTGCGATGACAATCACCGTGGCCTGGATCACGGGGTAGTCCCGGGCATAGATGGCATCCAGAGAAAGCCTCCCGATACCCGGCCAGGAAAAGATAAATTCCGCGATGACTGCGCCCCCGAAGAGCATCCCCGTCTGGAGAGCTACGATATTCAGGATTGATATGAAAGCGTTGCGGAGCACGTGGCGGAGTATGACGACCCGCTCAGGGACCCCTTTTAACCTCGCGTAGCGCACAAATTCCATATCCAGGACATCGAGGATATTCGACCGGGTCAGCCGTGCCGTTGCAGCGGCAAAAAAGAATGCGAGAGATATTGCGGGAAGAATGACATATTTCGGTGAGCCATACCCCGAGGGTGGCAGCAATCCCCACTTCACCGCAACGAGGAGGATCAGCATGATGCCGGCCCAGAACCCGGGTATGGATTGACCGAAGAGGGCGAGGCTCATGGCCACCTTGTCAACGGCGGTCCCCCTCTTAATGGCGGAAATAATGCCCAGGGGGAGGGCGATGCAGACAGAGAGCAGACTGGCCGCAAAACAAAGATACAGAGTGGCGGGTATGCGCTGAAGCAAAAGCTTCATGGCAGGCTCGCGAAACCGGAAGGACTGACCGAAGTCGAGCCTCGCCACCTTGCTCACATAGACGCCAAGCTGGATATAGAGGGGCCGGTCGAGGCCCAGGTCTTTGGTCATGGCGAGGCGTTCTTCCGGAGTGGCCTCAGGAGGCAAAAGAAGGACCACGGGGTTTCCTAAAACGCGGGAGATCAGAAAGGTTATGACAATGACCCCGAGGATCACGATGAGCGACTGCAATAATCTCTTGATAATATAGGTTCCCATTCGATGCCCGCCTGCCGCTCGTCTGACCCGGCTCAAAGGGCGCCTTATGTAGCTCTGTACTACCCCTTGGGCCGGTCAGTAAACTGACAAACTTATTTACTCACATTGTACAGCAGGAATTGTTCATCCCCCCGTGCCTCAAACCCTTTCACCGCTTTCGATACGCCCCAATGGTCAACCTGCTGGTAAAGAAAGATGAACGGGGCATCATCAAAAAGGTCACGCTGTACTTCCTTGTAGAGCGCCATGCGCTTCTTGTCGTCCATTAAGCTGCGCGCCTTGATGATTTTTTCCGATACTGCCGGGTTACCGTAATAAGAGAAGGGCGATTCCGGCAGAAATAAGAGCGAGAAGGTGCCGTCGGCATCATGCAGAGGATTGCCCCAACCCTGGAAACCGAGCCCGTCAAGCTTCTTGGAGGTTAGTATCTGAACATAGGTCCCAAACTCCACAACGTTAAGGTCCGCTTCAACGCCCACCGCTCGGAGCATTCCAGCAATCGCCTCAGCGACTTCTTTGTCGAGAATGTACCGGCCGCTGGGCGTGCTCAGGTTCACCTTGAGTCCGCTCACCCCGGCCTCGGCGAGCAGTTTCTTTGCCTTCTCCGGGTCATACGGGTAAGGCTTAAGAGTTGGGTCATAACCATGATGATAGGCGGTAATGGCTGTTGCCACAGGAATGCCGCTGCCCTTCAGAATGTTGTTTATGATGGAATTTCGATCCACCGCATAGTTCAGGGCTTGCCGAACCTTTTTGTTCTTGAGCGGGCCTTCCGCCAGCGTGTTGATGTATACAAACATGACGCGTCCGCTGGGTACGGAGTACACCGTTGTCTTGGGCGACTCCTTCACTTTGTCCACAAGGAAGGGCGGAACATTCGTGATAATGTCGGCGTTGCCCGTTTGCAGCTCTGCAATCCTTGTGGCGATCTCCGGAACGGGACGTAGGATCACGCGCTGCACCTTAGGTGCCCCGCCCCAGTAAGATTCGTTCGCTTCCAGCACCATACGGTCATTTCTTGTCCAGCTTACGAACTTGAAGGGTCCGGTCCCAATGGGATGCTGGAAAAAGACATCTGCGCCCTTTTGTTTCACCTGATCGGAAGGGAGAATGAACATATTGTGGCTCATCCTCTTCAACAAAAGGGGATCGGGCACCTTTGTGATAACCCTGATCGTGTAATCGTCAACCACCTGGGCTTCCTTGATCGTCGCATAAATCTGGGCAAAGAAGACCTTGTTCTGGGGGTCAATCTCCCGGTCGATGGAAAACTTCACATCTTTTGCCGTCATGGGCGTCCCATCGTGGAATTTAACACCTTTGCGCAGTTTGAACTCCCACGTCGTGTCATTAATGATCTTGTAGGAAGTCGCCAGACGCGGCCGAGGAATACCCTTAGCATCCCTGAGATACAGCATATCGTAAACCTGATGAGAATAGTTGAGATCAGTGACCGATATATGCTTCACGATGTCAAGCGAGTTTATGTCGGCTCCCTGGCATATGACGAGCTCACCCGTAGGCTTCTCACCGAAAACGGTTCCTCCGAACAGGAGAATGCTTAAGATACCCACCAAACACAATACTGTTGTCAAACGTCTCATCTTTAACCCTCCTTTTTTGTTGAGCGCTCATAATTGCTAAGGACGTTTCCGCTATGTCGGAACCATCCACACTTTTTCGGACCGGCATGGTGATAAGCCGTCCTCATATTGCCCCTGTATCGTCTTTGTGAAAGCTGAATACCCGAAAGCGGGCGGCACACTGTTTCCAAATACAGACACTTGTCTTCGGCCTGTCCATGCTTATTTCGCTCTGTCGACCTTCTCGTTGTTCCAGCCTTTGCGACCTGACCGATCTCACTAAGTCTAAGGTTAGTTTTTTGTACAACTCTTCAGTTTGTAAGTCAAGACAATTTTCAGAACGTCCTTAAATCATTGACCCAAAAAGAGAGAATGTGATATAAAAATAAATTAAGGTTTTTTTATCTGGTAGGATTACCAGCTTTATTGTGCCAGGCTCGACAGGCTATTTTAGGGCGTTTACGAATGTATCCTAAATGGCTTTCTGATGCATATTTGGCAATACGCGTTGTGATAATTTTTATAAAGGGGGTATTCAATATGGCTTTGAATGATATAGTTCTGAATCGGACGAGGGTTACGGATCAGATTACCGATGTTCTTAAACAGTCCATACTGAGCGGGGAATTCAAACCCGGCGACAAATTTCCGAGAGAAGATCAAATTGCGGCGCAGTTCAAGGTCAGTAAGGTCAGTGTTCGGGAAGCGTTGAGAAATCTTGAAATAGAGGGGCTCGTTGAAAAGCGCAGGGGTATATTTGGGGGAAACTTCGTTGCGCAGCCGGGAATGCACAAGATCGACGATTTGATGGCAAGTTTTTACCAGTTCGGTTCGGTGACGCCTGATGAACTTACTGAATTCAGACAGATGCTGGAACCGGCCTTGTTGGGTATGGTTGTCACGCACAGGACCGACAA
Source organism: uncultured delta proteobacterium (assembly GCA_963754785.1). Lineage (GTDB taxonomy): Bacteria > Desulfobacterota > Syntrophorhabdia > Syntrophorhabdales > Syntrophorhabdaceae > PNOF01. The sequence continues at coordinate 157,412 of CAVWHH010000021.1, forward strand.
GGACCTCGAAAAGATGCGTACTAACATCAAAGAAATTGAGAAAGAGATTCGATCAGGCAGGATCAACCCTGCCAAGATCCTTGAATTTCATCACATCATCGCCGAGGCTTGTCACAACCAGCTTTCAGCGGCCGTTGTAAAAGCGTTGACCAACGTAACCGTAAAGATCATTGACGCTGATCTTCTTACCCTGGAAGACGGTAGACAGCACCTTGCCTTCAGCAAGAGGTTGTATGATGCTATTTTTCGGCGGGATACGGACGGTGCACAGAAAGCAATAATGGCGCATTTCAAGGCCTTCAAGAAACACATTGACCGCAGCACGAGAAAGAACAAACGGGACCTCACAAAAAGTAGATAACGAATCCAGACAGCTTTGCCCCTCCAGCAGCCGGCAGGGTTATTTTTATTGTGAGGCCGCCGGGGGTTGGAGCATCGTGGTGAGTTATTTCGGCGTACCATATCCCTTAACAAGACGGCGCGCTTCATTGTACAGCTTCGTGGCAGGTAACCCTTTTCTGTCGAGTTCACTAGCCATCTTCACGTTTTCAAGCTCATGCACATCTTCAAACTTCTGGACCTCTGAGGCAGGCATCTGGATGATCTGAACCCCGGCCTTTCTTGCCTCTTCCCTCCCCTCAGCGTCTAACATGTCCATCACATTCAGTATCTCCAGCGACCACCACTCCTTGTTCGCCTCAAAAACCTTCTGGATATCGGGCGGCAGCTTGTTCCAGATATTCCAGTTCATCGCCCTTGCGCCGTTAGGGCCTCTCATGACGAAAAAGTTTTGGGTCTCATACTTCACCACCTCTGCAAGCTTCATGGACTTATATGCCTCTATAGAGGTAAACACACCGTCCAGTGTCCCATTCTTCATACGCTCAGATGCCTCTTTCATGGGTATCTGCAGACCTTCCGCGCCATACTCTTTCAGAGGGGCAATCGTATCTGAAGTTGTTTTCAACTTCATCCCTCTTAGATCGGCAAGCGTTCTCACGGGCTTGATCGTCATCAGGCGCCAGGGTGATCCGGCGGTACAGCCGAGCAGCTTCACGCGCTCGAACTCTTTTCGTAACTCCGGGGATTTATCATAGAGCTCCCAGTATATTTTGATATTCAGTTTATCGCTCGGCGATCCCCAGAAGTATCCTATAAGCGCCTTTGTCAGGTCAAGGCCGGTTTCGAAGAGAGTAATGGAACCGATATCGACGGTTCCATTCGCCACTCCGTCTATACTGTCTTTTTACGTGAGAAGGGTTTCTGCCCGGTAGGGCTTGATCTTTACCCGACCATTCGTCTCTTTTTCGATTTTCTCAATCCAGTGTTGGTCTGCGACCGCATAGGGATTCGTTTGCGGATACCGGCTCCCGTACTTCAACTCAATTACCTCTTCTGAAGCAGCCATGGCATTGACACTCTGCATCAGCGCGTACATAATCGCTGTACCTAAAAGTATTGTCATAACTTTCATTGCCGGTTTCATGCCCCTTCCTTTGATACCTCACACAGTTCTATATTGATCACCTCCGTGAAAACGGGATGAGTATCCCTCATCCCGTCCCTTTTTGTCTGCTTCTCTTTGCGGCATTCCTCCTACTTGCTGTACAACTGGGTGAGACGCTGTGCTTCATTGAGTATCTTTGTGCCGGGAAGCCCCTTCGCGTCAAGTTCCTGCGCTTCTTTCAGAGCCATTGCCTTAATGGGCGCATAAAACTTTGCTAACTCTTCCTGTGACAGGGGTATGAATTCAACGCCAAGTTTCTTTCCCGCATCCATGGCGTGCTGATTGTGCTCGTCAAACTCGACTTCCATCTCGCGGCTATAGTATTCTATATTGTTGTCGATGACCTTCCTGATGTCAGGGGGAAGGCTGTTAAACTTATTGAGGTTCATCATCCTGCTGCCGGTACGAGCATGGTAAAAATTGATTATCGTGACATATTTTGTGACCTCGGCAAATTTCATGGACTCGAGTGCCTCGACCGGAATGATAGTTCCGTCGATGATGCCCTTTTGCAGATCCACATAGGCTTCAGCACCCGGTATGGACATGGCTTCTACTCCCAACTCCTTGAGTGCAATCGCGACGTCGCCATAGGCTATTAACCTCATGCCCCTCAGATCGGCTATTTTTCGAACAGGCTTCCTGGTAATAAGCTGATTCATAAACCCACCCCAGCAGAGCACCTTCATCCCCTTATAGTCTTTCTCGATATCGGGGAACTTGGTGAGTAACTCCTTGAAAACCTCAGCGCCCAGGTCCACATTATTTACGTCATAAAAAAAATTAAAGCTCGCTTTGGTGATCGGGAAACCGCTCTTTGAGGTTGTTGGATTGACAAAGGCCATATCAACGACCTCCTGGGTCAGTTCCTCAACGGCGTCCCTGCCGCCTATTACCGCTCCCCCCCAGTAAGGTTTAAACTTTACCTGCCCGTTCGTCTCCTTTTCGACCTTCGCCATCCATTTCCTGTCAGTAACGCTGAAGGGATGGTCGACGCCGAAGGGCGTGCCGTAAGTTATTTCGATGACATTCTTCTGCTGGGCCATCGTGATGGCAGGAAGTGCGACCACGATAAAGCATGCCGCGACCAATAAGATGATACTGTTTCTTGCTCTTTTCATTTCTGTTACCCCCTTATTTTGTTCCGTGACGACCCGTTGCCATCGATGTTTTCATTTCTAAAACCCCCATTGTGAGAAATCGTATCATAAAAAACGGTATGAGTACGCCTCGCCCGTCCTCTTAGTCGCTCTCTATTTTCAGCGCTCCTTTATTTGTTGTACAACTGGATGAGACGCTGTGCTTCATTGAGTATCTTTGTGCCGGGAAGGCCCCTTGCGTCAAGTTCCTGGGCTTTGCTCAGAGCCATTGCCTTGATCGGGGCGTAGAACTTTGCCAGCTCTTCCTTTGAAAGGGATATGAATTCAACGCCGAGTTTGCTTCCGATGCTCATAATGTAACGGTCTCTCTCATTGAACACGGCTTCCGTCTCATCGCCATAATAATCTATATTGTTCTCGATGACCTTTCTGATGTCAGGGGGAAGGCTGTTAAACTTATCGAGGTTCATCATCCTCATGCCAGTACGGGAACGGTAAAAATTGATCATCGCGACATACTTTGCGACCTCAGCTAATCTCAGGGAATCCAGTGCCTCGGCAGGAATGAAGACTCCATCGAGGATGCCCTTTTGCAGGGATACATAGACTTCAGAACCTGTTAGGGACATGCCCTCCACCCCCAACGCCTTGAGCGCATTGGTAACGTCGCCAAAGGCCATTATTCTCATGCCCTTCAGGTCGTCCACCTTCCGAACAGGCTTCCTCAAAACGAGCTGATTCATGTTCCCTGCCCAGCAGACCACCTTCATCCCCTTATAGTCGTTCTCAATCTCAGGAAACTTGGCCATTAGCTCCTTCCAAACCTTGGCGCCCTGCTCAAGATTCGTCACGCCATACATAAAGATAAAGCTCGCCTTGGTGAGCCAAAAACCACTCTTTGAGGTTGTTGGGTTGACGAAGGCCATGTCAATGGCCCCTTGGGTCAGTTCCTCGGCAGCATCCCTGCCGCCTATTACCGCTCCCCCCCAGTAAGGTTTAAATTTCACCCGCCCGTTCGTCTCCTTTTCCACCTTTTCCATCCATTTCCTATCAGTAACACTAAACATATGATCGACGGCGTAAGGCGTTCCATAGGTTATTTCGATGACCCTGTTCTGCTGGGCCATCGTGGTGCCTGAAAGCCCGGCCACGATAAAACACGCTGCGACCAATAGAATAATGCTACTTCTTGTCTTTTTCATTTTTGGTGCCTCCTTATTTCTTTTGTATATGTTCAGCACTGAAAATACGATTCGTCGGGAATCATCAACTTTAGGCGCTCCATTTCAATGAGGTTTTCGCGATAAAAAGCGTTCCCCATTGGAACTCCTAGATGACACCTCTCACCTCCGTTGCGTATAGGATGACTCCAAATTCTGAAAGTATAAAGTTAGATTTATGTACCTAATTCCCACTTTTATGTCAAGAAAAAAGCTTCCTTCTGTCAAAACCTGTTAGCTTAAGGGATTTGATGCTTTATGTTTGACCGCTAAGACTGGCCTTCAGGACTTGCCGGTCGACGGGAGGCTATACACCTTCCCCGCCATTTTCCTTGACAACGGCATCTAAGATGAGATAGTAACAAACTAACTTTAGCACAAAGGCGGAAGGTAAGACGTCTTTCCCCTGTCTATTTGACGTTTTTATTTCATCATAATGCAGGAGGTCGGAATGGAACGACAATTTGTTGAGACCAGCGCCGGGAGGATTGCCTACTTGAGCGGAGGCAAAGGTCCGGCCCTAATATTAATGCACAGCCTTGGCTTCTCTGCTGATGCCTTTTACACCGTCTTTGATTCTCTGGCAGAGACTTACACCTTTTACGCGATAGATATGATGGGCCATGGGTATTCTGACAAAACCCCCAGAAACTTCCTCATCGAAGATTACGGGCAGGCTGTCATCTCGTTTATGGACAGGCTCGGACTGGAGAAGCCATTTGTGTGCGGTAACTCTATCGGGGCATTTATCGCTCTCGAAATGGCCGCCTCGTACCCCGCAAGGATCGACAAGCTGATCCTCACGGGCCTTGCGGTCCGAGATACGTGGCAGCGGATGGAACGGTTAGCCATGGCCGGCCGGACCGCGGACCCTGAGGGTAATCCCATCACGCAGACTGCTGAGCATGTGGTTGGCATGGGCTTTGCCGCAATGTCCCCGGAACGTCTGGCTTGGATAAACGGCCAGTGGGCAAGGGCCGGCAAATGGACACTGAAGGGCGCCATTGCCTGTACCATCTATGATCTGATTGAGAAACTGCCGCTCGTGACGTGCCCTACATTGGTTGTCTATGGAAGCCGGGACATTGTGAGGGAAGGAGAAAAAACACTAGTTGCCAGGATCAAGGGCGCACGAAGCAACATTATAGAGAACGCGGGCCATCTCCCCCACATAGACCAGCCGGAGGTTTTTGTCCGGTTAGTCAATGACTTCCTGAGCGCCGGATAACGTACAGGACGCGTTTAATCTTTTTATGCGAAGGACGGGCATGCGGACAGTGCGGGAGCAAATCCTTTCTCTGAGGGCATCTTGAGAGGAGAACAAATGGAAACCGATAAAGACTGTAGCATTCTCCAACCTTCGAAAAAATGGACATTCCGGGTGGATCGTCGAATATTCCATCAGGCCCTTTCGCAGTGGAAAACAGACTGCAACGCCAAAAATACATCGGGCTTACACGGGATGAAGCATTTAAAATCATAATAGAATACAGCCACTGGCAGGCCAATCCCCGGTTAGCGGGGCCTTTGTGAATAGATCAGCCAACAGGTAAGTGTACCCGGGTGAAAATTCTCCTCGTTGAGTGACCTTACGGCCCCTTTCCCTTATGCGCGTATGCATGCCACTTGATGACTCTCGCCCGCATCGCGTAGCGCCGGCATAGCCTCCTGGCACTCCTTGACCGCTATCGAGCAACGGGGATGAAAACTGCATCCGGCAGGAGGATTGAGCGGGCTCGGCACGTCTCCTTTCAGAATGATCCGTTCCCGTTTCTCTTCCACGAAGGGATCGGGTATGGGTATCGCGGAGAGGAGCCCCCTGGTATACGGATGCAAGGGGTTTTCGTACAGGGATTTCCAGTCGGTAATCTCCACGATGCGCCCCAAATACATCACCGCCACACGGTCGCTGATATGGCGCACAACCGAAAGGTCATGGGCAACAAAGAGGTAGGTTAGTCCCAGTCTGTTTTGTAATTCTTCCAGCAGGTTGATAATCTGGGCCTGGATCGAAACATCCAAGGCGGAAATGGGTTCGTCACAGACGATAAAGGAAGGATTACTGGCGAGGGCACGGGCAATGCTCAGCCTTTGCCTCTGGCCGCCTGAGAACTCATGGGGCACACGGTCCTGCATACTGGGATCGAGGCCAACCATACGAAAGAGCTCGGCCGTGCGCTGCGCATATTCACCGTTACTCTTGACCATGCGGTGGACCGTGAGCGGTTCCCCTACAATATCACCTGCCCTCTGACGGGGGTCAAGGGAGCCATAGGGGTCTTGAAAGATAAGCTGCATTTTATGGCGAAGGGGCCGTATCCTGCCCTCTGGCAGTGGGGCGATGTCCTGCCCCTCAAAGATAATCTCTCCTGCGGTAGGATGGTAGAGACGCAAGATGCAGCGAGCCACGGTGGTCTTGCCGCATCCGCTCTCGCCCACGAGTCCTAGTGTCTCTCCCTTTTTGATGGTAAAACTCACGTCATCAACGGCCTTCACGTTGGCCACGGTCTTCCGGAGGATGCCTCGGATCACCGGGAAGTACATTTTCAGGTGTCTGACCTTAAGGAGCGTATCATCGGACACGGGCCGCATCTCACTTCCCCTCGATGTCATACGCGCAGGCCGTAGAATGCCGGGCATCAATGTGTCTCAGTAGCGGCCACGGCCTCGCTTTGCAACCTTCGTCAGCATATACACACCTGGGCCTGAAGGCGCAGCAGGATGGCATATTACTCAGGTTAGGAGGCAAGCCCATAATCGGTACCAACTTCCTCCCCTTTGGCTCATCCAGTCTCGGTATTGATTTCAAGAGACCGAGGGTGTACGGGTGGCGGGGGTTGCTGAAGATGTCCTTTGTGGTACCGGATTCGACGATTCGGCCTGCATACATCACATAAATCCTCTGGGCATAGCGAGCTACCACACCCAGATTGTGTGTTACAATCACCAATGAGGTATTGAACTTTTTGACCATATCCCTCAGAATCTCAAGGATCTGCGCCTGTGTGGTCACATCCAGGGCTGTGGTAGGCTCGTCAGCAATGAGGAGTTTGGGGTTACAGGAGAGCGCCATGGCAATCATCAACCTCTGGCGCATGCCACCTGAGAATTGGTGAGGATAATTATCAATCCGCTGTGCCGCATCCGGGATGCCCATAAGATCAATCAATTCTATGGCCCGCCTCCGGGCGGCCTTCTTGTCCATTGCGAGGTGAAGTACAAGGGCCTCAGTAATTTGCCGGCCCACGGTGAGAACCGGATTCAGTGAGGTCATGGGCTCCTGGAATATTACCCCGATTTTCCCACCACGGATAGTGCGCATCCCTCCGCTGTCGGGCTTGAAACTCAAAAGATCAATACCCCGGAAATGGGCTTCGCCACTCACAATTTTCCCCGGTGGGGTGGCGATCAACTGTAGCACCGAGAGCTGGCTGGCTGACTTCCCGCAGCCACTCTCGCCCACGAGGCCAACGATCTCGCCCTCATCAATGTAATAGGAAATACCATCCACAGCACGGACTGTGGGGCCATCCATTCTAAATTCCGTAGTTAGATTACTTACTTCCAGTAGATGAGCCATATTCAGATGGTACCTCTCAGTCTGGGGTCAAGGGCATCGCGCAAACCATCACCTACGATATTAAAGGCCAGGACAACCAGCATGACACAGAGGCCGGGTGCGAAAGAGAGTATAGGATTGCTCAGGAGATACCGGTAGCCGTCATTCACCATAGAACCCCATGCCGCCCCTGGCGGCTGAATGCCGATGCCAAGAAACGAGAGTGCTGCCTCGGCAAGAATGGCCACCCCAAGATTCAAGGTAATAAGCACAATGAGGGGGGGCAGGCAATTAGGAAAGACGTGTACGAGCATGATGCGCGAGTCGCTGGCACCTATCACCTCTGCAGCGGTCACATAGTCTGCCTGCTTCACGGTGAGCACCTGGCCGCGCATGAGGCGCGCCTGGGTAGGAATGAGCGAGATACCGAGCGATACCATTACATTCCAGAGACCTCCACCCAGCGCGGCGGCAATGGCAAGGGCAAGCATGATAGGTGGAACGGCCATTAAGGCATCGATGAACCGCATAATGAGCGTATTAATGATACCACCGAAGTAGCCAGCTATAAGGCCTAACATCATGCCGACAAAAGCGGCAAAACCCACCGAGATGATACCCACTGCCAGCGACACCCGGGTACCATAAATGATACGGCTCAGTTCGTCGCGGCCCAGTGGGTCAGTACCCAAAAGGTGTTCCCGTGAAGGATGCTGCAGGGCATTTCTCAAATTCTGCTGGTAGGGATCATAGGGGGCGACGAGGGAAGCAAAGGTGGCCACTGTGATGAGCATGATAACGATTACTGCCCCAAAGATGACTACTTTCCTACCGAGAAAAACTCTCAGAAACCGGCGGAACTCGTTCGTTTTGGGTGGGATCTCTCCCACATCTACTGTTTCTGTCGGCACATTCACCAAGCCTACCGTCTCTCAATCCTCATATCGTATCCGTGGATCAAAATAGCCGTATGAAATATCCACCAGCAGATTAGCTAGGGCCACCACAAGCGCAATCATGACGATACAACCCTGGACAATTACGAAGTCCTTGTCAAAAACTGCTCGTACCATCAGTCTCCCTATGCCGGGAATATTGAACACTGTTTCTACAAGCACCGAGCCACCCACGAGGTTGCGCAATTGAATCCCCAGGAGGGTAACCACAGGGATAATCGCATTTTTCAAGGCGTGCCCTGTGATGATGGCCCTCGCTTTCAACCCCTTGGAGCGGGCTGTACGGATATAATCCTGGCGGATCACCTCCAGCATGCTTGATCGTGTTTGACGGGCAAGCGATGCGAGAGGAACCACAGCCAGACAAACGACAGGCATAATGATTTGCTTCGTGCTGAGCCAGAAGTTGTCAAAGGGCGAAGTGTACCCTTGCACGGGAAACCACCCGAGCTTCAACGCAAAAAGGTACACGCCTAAGATACCGAGCCAAAAAAGGGGTATTGCCATGCCAATATTCGCCGATATGGTTATCACCGAATCCAAAAAACCACCACGTCTCACCGCGCTGATCACCCCTGCAGGAATACTGATGAGAGTACTTAGAATGAGCGCCAACAATCCCAGATGAAAGGTTATGGGCAAACGGGTCGCGATGAGATGCGTAACGCTCTCCCCATAAACAATGGACGTGCCGAAGTCGCCTCTGGCAATATTTGTAAACCAGTGCACGTATTGCACGATCATGGGCCTGTCTAGCCACAACTCATGTCGCAGAGTGTCAATCTGGGCCTGCGTGGCCTCAACGCCGAGCATGGTGACTGCAGGATCCCCGGGGACGAGGTGCAGTAGTGAAAAGGCAATAAAGCTGACAAGAAAGAGCACGAAAACTGTTTGTATTAACCTGCGCAGAATAAATGTGAGCATTTATGCCGTTTCGTTATACCCTATATTTTTTGTTTTCTCATCTTCCGGCATATTTCGCCGCATTCTCTCCTGCGATACGACCAGAATTGAGCGCAAAACCGAGCGTGGAACCAGCCAGGATGAGACAATAGGTATCCGGCTGGGAGCCCCCCGTATCATTCCCTGCCGCATAGAGCCCGGGAATAGGGTTATCCCCTTCGTCGAGTACCTCCATATGGTGGTTGATCTTGATGCCTCCCATAGTAGTGTGCAAGGCCTGGTGACATCTTACCGCATAGTAAGGGGCTGTACGGAGAGGGAATAGATACCGGGGGTCTTTGCTGAAGACCCCATCATTTTTCTCATCGCAGAACCGATTGTATTCACCAGCAGTCGCTCTAAGCGTTTCAGGGACTGCTCCCATCCATTGAGCCATCTCTTCCCATGAATAGGATATCTTCGCATTTCCTTTGACCGCCTCTGAATGGAGATCATGGTCCAGCCCGGTCAGCCTAGACTGCGGTGGAAAATGAGAAGCACCCTTGATAACTCCTTTTTCCATGAAAAACTGTTTGATTGCATCATCAAAGACAGCAAAAGAGATGCTCTCGGGCTGCCTGCTGAGGGCATTTGCACCCTCAGGTCGAAGGAAACCGATGGCTTCGTCAACGAACCGCTCGCCGTTTTTGTTCACCCACATGGTATTGGGTTCTGAAGCAGCGGTGTCTATTGCCCAAGACCCTGGAAAATGAGGGCCAACCAGTTGAAGCACTCCCAGACCTTCGGTGGCGGCCCCTATTTCGGTAGCCAATAGCAGACCGTCTCCCATATGAGGTATACCATACACACAGAGGTCTTCGGTGTAAGCGGGATAATGCTTCTTCAATAATTCCTTGTTCCCGGAGTACCCGCCCGTGGATATGATCACGGTTTTGCCGATGATTCTAAAGTCCTTTTCTTTTGATGCCGCAAAAACCCCGGTTACATGTCCGTTCTCATCCGTTAAAATCTTCTTTGCCGCTGTTGCGTACAATAGTCGTACACCCAACTCCTCGCACTTTCCGACCAATAGCTTCACAAGGGAGGCGCCACGGCCCTCCGGCATATGATAAACACGGGGGCTTTGATTGGGATAAAGATGGCCGATATCTTCAAACTTCAGCCCTCTTTCCTCCAACCATCGAATAGTATCTCCCGATTTATCCATAAAGGCCCGCACTATCCGTGGATTCGTCTTCCAGTGCGAATAACCCATTGCCGTTTTGAAAAGCCCATTCACTGACGCATCAATTCTCTTCCGCTTTTGAACAGGACTCTCTGCGGCAAAGATACCGTTCGCGAGCATGACATTTCCGCCTGCGGTGTCTCGCTTTTCAAGCACTATAACGCTTGATCCTTTTTCCGCGGCGGCCAGCGCTGCCGCCAGACCGCCGCCTCCGCCTCCGATAATAACAATATCTGCCTGAGGCGTTTCCTGATACGTCATTTGCTTATCCACGCACTCTCCGGTGTCCACTGTGTATCGATTGTCACACCGATTCCCGTATCGTGAACATTCTTATAAAAACAATTCATCCGCGGCTGGGTGTAGAAAAAGTTCAGGATGGCATACTTATCGATGAGCAGTTTCTGGGCTTCCCACGTCAATTTTTTCTTGGTCTCGAAATTGGGCGCTGCCAGGGCCTTTGTAAGCACAGTCTCGTAGTCATCCTCGCACTTTATGGAACCTTTCAGATATGACCGGCACGAGGCGTTAACCGCAAGGTTGTTGGTGGCATCAGGTAGTATCATGGGCACATACTGAACGAGTAAGCTGTTTTGCCAGCCACCGCGTAAGAGCTGCTGGTGTCTGCCCTGATTTACTACCTCTATTTCCACTTCGATACCCACCTTCGCCAGGTAGTCCTGGATCGCGGGCGGAGGATACACGTAAGTACCCCAACCCGGTGTATAGAGCTTTGTTTTGAATCCCGACGGGTAACCAGCCTCAGCCAGGAGTTTTTTTGCTTTCACCGGGTCATAGGGATAGCCCTTCACGTTGGGGTTGACGCCCCAGCTTCCGGGGTATGCATACTGATTGCACACCTTCCCATATCCCATGGTTAATGAGTCGACGAGGGCCTTCTTGTCGACGGCGTATTCCACCGCACGCCTGACCCTCACGTCGGCAAAGGGAGAATCCGCGTGACCACTGTCCCCGGCAAGACAGATGGCGAGTCCTGATAGTCCGCCTGTGTTGAAATAATATTTGCCCTCCTTCTCTAAGTCTTTCACGTCGTTCGGCTCCACAATAAGGAGGACATTCGCCTCTCCCTTCCTAAACGCGGCCGTCCTTGACATCATGTCAGAGATTATTACCCATTCAATCCCGTCGAGATACGGCTTGCCTTTCTGCCAGTACCCGCTAAACTTCTCAAACTTGATGCTGGTGTCCCGTTGCCAGCTCACGAACTTAAACGGTCCCGTTCCCACGGGGTGCGTTTTGCACCAGTCAGAGCCATTCTTCTGAAATGCCGTGGGGGAAATGATCATGCCTGCTTGGGTGGTAAGATTATCGATCAGGGTGCTATTCCAGGCAGAGAGATTCAGCTTTATTGTTGAGTCATCCACAACGTCTATGGATTCCACTGCCTTGAGCTCCTGGTTCGCGGACGTGCGGTAGCGATCTAGGTTCCACTTCACGGCTTCCGCATTGAAGTCAGTGCCGTCATGGAACTTAATCCCCTTTCTCAGGGTTAACGTGATGGAACGTAAGTCCTTGCTCACCTTATAGCCTGTGGCCAACCAGGGAACAGGCACACCCTTTTCATCATATCGAAGCAGAGTCTCCACTGCCATGTACCCCACTCTGACGCCGGTACTGCTCATGGGACGGACCGTGGGATCACCCAAGTTGTCTGCATCCAGAGCATGGGTGATTTTGAGGATTCCGCCATACTGAGGTGTGAGCTTCGTAGTTGGAACGGTAACCTTGGCCTTTGGAACCGGTTTTGCCTCTGTCTTTCCCTGGGCATTTACAAGTGCCGGCATGGAGACGACAAAGCACAATGTTAGAACCGACAAAAACAATTTCCCTAATAGACTTTTGTTTCTCATGGCGATAACCCTCCCCTCAACAATTTTGTTACTCAGGCTGCTACTTCGTGCCCCATAGTTTATACCAGCTTGCCTCAAATAACCAATTTCAACCGAACATTATTGCCGGCACAATCAAACAACTCGTTCGGGCAGATCACTGTTGTCTTGTTTCCCACAATAATTCCATTCCACACCCTTTAAGAAACTCTCTTAGCAGCATTACCCTTCATACTGATAATGCTAAAGTTAGTTTTTATTGAAGTCAAGAAAAAAGAGGAAGAATCTACCTCCTTCATTTACGGTGCCCGACAACGATTATATCGGAGTGGCGGGGATTCATTTTGGAGGCTCAGGAGGAGGCGGTAGGAACGGGTTGAATGCATCCGGATTATACGGCATATGATAGGTGCTCGGCTTGTCCGGTTTCACTTCCGCCTGTGTGGCGCTTCCTACGAAGGGTTTCTTGACCCACCCCTCATCAAAAGGGGTTGCAAAGTTGATGTACCAGTGGAGCGATCGTATCCTCCATTTCCCATCTTCCTTCACAAACTCATTGTCATATTTGCCCTGGGACCAGACTGCATAGGGCCCCGTCTCATTCCTCAGTGTGTGACAGCCGAATGTGTGCCACATCCCCTTTGCGGTCTTACCGTCACGACTTATTTCGACCACGGGCGTCAGCAGCATCTGCAAGCCAAGGCCTCCTCTCCCCCGGTGCTTCAACTCTACACCCCTGAGGAAAAGTCTCTTTATACCCGCAGCTCCTTCATACACGCCGCTATCGGCAATCTCTGCCTTTACATTGGGGTCTTTCGTTGCGAACAAGTCCACAACCGCTTCAAAATTGCTCGTAACTATCAAGTGGTTGTATCTCCCTTGAAGATTTGTTATCTCGTGGATGTCGTTCAAACGTGAAAACATACGTTCCAATTCCTTTTGTGTCATTATTGGCCCCTTCATATTTCTTTACTTTTTGATTTTATATTCTCCTTTTTTCTGCTGTCTTTCCACCGCCTAAGTTGCGCTATCCAATCTATCCGGGCCTCCTAAAACTGACTCTTCTTCCATATTATCGGCTTGCCACCAACAATTATGTAAACAAGCTGACGATCTCGGTGATGTCACCCACTTCCTCCAATCCCTGTATCATCTCTACTACCTTATCTTGGTTTTCCTGGATTACAGGTTTGGCAGAATACTGACAGCAATATCTGAATTTCGCTGCAATGTCGGCAAGGCTCATGGGATCTTGAGGGCTGCCAAAGGGATAGTCAAGCTGTTTCGTATATACTATGCCATCCTCAGTTTGTATCTCAACTATGGCTGGTGTGAAACCCACCTCCCTGGCGAGCTCGATCTTTGGCTGCGCAACTATTTTATGGGCCATTTCCCGGACCCTCGTGTCGCTAAGGGCATCCTCAGTAAAGTTCCTGATCCCTACCTCACGATACACAAGGGCACTGGCCACACCCCAATACAGACTGAACTGGGCCTCTATAATGTTTTGCGGATTTTGCTTTTTCTCCAAAGGCTCACCCAGCAGGACATAATCAAGAGGACTCACGTGAAGTATTACCCCGGCCACGTCATCTGCCCGTATATTGTGTTCTCTGAGCAAGCCCAGAGTCGCTCTAAGGGACGTATGCTGGCCATGACAGCAGGGAAACTCCTTTTGGCTCGTGTTCGATCCCGCAAAAACCCTGCCCAAGTCTAAAGTCATTAGCCACGGCCAATAGTAGCCACCAAAAAACAGATCGTATAGGTTCTTTTTGTTTTCAGGCTCGAGAAAGCCGGAGCCCGATGTAAAGCCTTTATTAGCGAGCAAAGCACTGAGGATGCCGGTTTTGGCAGCGAGACCGTTATTTACCCCTTTCACGCTGGCACCTGCGCCGGCTGTACCCATGCCACCCATTGCGCCCGATATTTGATGGAGAGCAAGGCCCAGGGCAAATTTCAATTTCTCATTACTAAGGCCAAGGATCCTACCTGCCGTGCCTGCAGCACCAAGAAAACTTGTCACTGTGCCAAAAGGGGATTCCACATCACGCCCCACAGCCTGCCGTATCCGACACTCCAGATCATGGCCCAGAGCCACTGCAGTGATGAATTCCTGACCGCTTATACTTCCCTGCCGCTCGGCCGTGGCAAACGCGGTGGGCACTATGGCCCGCGAGGGATGGATATGCATCAATGAAATCTGCGTGTCGTCAAAATCCAGACGGGCACATAGGATCCCATTCACGAAGGCCGCATTGGGCGCCGGTACTCGTCCGCCAAAGCCAAGGATAGTGCTTTCTTCCTTGCCTCCCCACTCTTTAACCAGGTCAACGAGACCGTTCAACTCGCCCGATATGCTACACATGCTGCCTCCTATTGCCACAGCCAAGGTGTCCAATATCTGTTTTTTTGTGACCTCAACCACCTCGGGGGGCAGGGCCTCGTAACGTGTCTCAACCAAATTGTTTACTATCATATCTATCACGGCCATTGCCTGTTATCCTCCCGATTTCCTCTTTCCATCGAGCTTATTCATCCGGATATTCGCGGAATACCGTGAATTGGTAACTACTTTCTTGTATGCTGAGTACGTCCGTCAACTGTATTCCTTCTGCTTTCTCATCTTGGCTCTTTGCGTTTCGGAACGGGATTTTTCCAGTGATATGGGACTATATAACCAGAGGGGTACGGGTGGTAAGCGGTGGATGGCTTATCCGGCTTGATCGAGTAGTGCTTCGGCCTGTTTATAACCGGTGTCTTGACCCAGCCATCTTCATAGGGGGTTTGAAAAGTGAGGTTGAAGTGTATTTTCTTGAATTTCCATACGCCGTCCTCTTTAACATACTCATTTTCATATATTCCATGACCCCATATTTGTCTCATAACGCCAGCCAAAGGCTTGGCTCCAGCCATCCAGCCTTGCCATCTCCCCTTCGCCGTCTTTCCGTCTTTCGCCACATGCACGATGCCTTGAAGCTGCAAAACAAGATGCAGCGACAATTCGGGAGGTACAGGCGTTCCTTCCCTCCCCATTATTATGTTGAAAAACTTTCTTACCCCTTCTTTGCCGAGAAATACCCCGTGGTCAGCTATTTCAACAGATTCCGTATTGTCCGAAAATAGGTCAATAACATCATCGTACATATCATTATCCAGGTAGTAACCGTAGATCCTCTGAAGTTTCTTTACTTGTTCAATATCCTCAAGGGTTCTGACTCTCCCTTCAAATTTCTCCAAAGCCCGAACCCTTGCCTCCAGTTTTTCGATCTTTGCTTTCAATACTTCCTCATTCATGGCCTGCCTCCTTTGTACCTGTCCGTGACCTGGTACACACACGATATCTACCTGTAAATAAAGAACCCGTTCATGGCAAGTATCTTTTATCTGTTTAGATACACGAAAGTACTGCACAGTGTCAACAAAAATTAATGCTAAATTTAGGTTTTTTATGACCTGACGCTCGATTTATAGAGAGAATGAGATCGGCCCTGGGACGAGGATGTAACGCAGTTTGCGCATTAAGAGATATTTTATATTTAGGTGCCATTCTATTTCACGTTGGGAAAAACATTGCTGCTCTTGAGACACGGGCAACTCCACACGGAAGCCCGTAGAAAAAGGGAGGGGGGATTGTGGATACAAAATATATGAATTCTGTCTGTCATTGTGGTGATGAAATATGTGTTCAAAGCCATGCTCGCATCTCCGTTGAACCGGCTTGGCGAGTTAATGGTAATAAAGAGCGAAAAGGTGTTGAGAAGGTACACCCATTTTTCCGAGGAAAGCTTCCGTTCCGCGCTTGAGTCACTTGATGCAATGGGTCAGAAAATTATGATGTGAAAAACCTGATTACTACAATTTTATGACAATCGAAGAAAAAGACCATCGTGAAGATGGCCTAAACCGTTGATAGAATTTGGTGGAGCTGAAGGGGATTGAACCCTCGACCCCTTGACTGCCGGATATGTCCAAAAGTAGGTTGTAACATAATCCCTCACTCTCCTTTGGTTGCTATTGGTGGAAAAAGCAAAGGGTAGGGGATTTTTATATCGCTGTTGTTTTCTCTTGTTTGATGATTTTACTTCATATCTACTGCACAGTGGAAAAAACACCCTTTTCTTGAGGCTCTCACAGACGCAGACAAGAACCACCATGATACCACATCAGTTGTAAAATCCGCTCCACCTCGAACACTTTTTGCTTCTTCACCGGATTAGGTGTTCGAAGAGAGCGAGTTTGGCACATCAGTCACATCTAAGCATAACGGTACGTCGGAAGACGGACGTCAGATATTAGGCACGGCGCTATTTCACCAAGACTGGTACAAATGAGCGAGGCAAATCAGAATTGGCTCGAAGATGCGGCACATGGAGACTACAAAGTTCCCTATTTGTTAACTATTCGTTTTTTTCTTGACATCCTTAATGTTATTAATTATTATTTTAACATGTTTTAATATAGTATGTTTTAACTTCCTTCCGCTGACTTGCCCTAACGAGAACGACTATGAAGGGGTTACATGGGGAGATGATTATCGATGCCGCTTGAGGAAAAAGTTGAAATATTAGGCCTCGAAGAAATCTCCTTCAGGAAAGTCAGAATCTCCGACCAGGTCGAAGAAATACTCAAGGAACTGGTGCTGAAACACAGCGCAGGTGATAAGATTCCATCGGAAGGTGAAATCGCACGCCAGCTAAGCGTAAGCAAGGTAACCGTTCGTGAAGCCCTGAGTCATCTCGAAGCACAGGGGCTGATCGAGAGGCGTCGTGGTGTCTATGGCGGCACGTTTGTGGCACAACCGACTTCCGGGAAGATGAGCGAGGTAATAATGAACTACTATTGTATGGGAAATGTTACACCGGAAAACCTCGTTGAATTCCGTTCCACCCTTGAACCGACCCTTGCCATGCTCGCAGCACAACGGATCACAGATTCCGAAATGGAGGAACTGAAAAAGAACATTGAGGCCGTCCAGAGCGGGTTAGATCGAGCAAATTCAATTGAAGAACTTAAACCCGGCAGAGCCAAGGCGCTAGAATTCCACGCACTGGTGGCAGATGCCTGTCACAACCCCCTTTTTAGTCATGTTATGAAAGCCATGACTGTTGTTTTTGAAAAAGTCCTGGATCAGGTCCCGCTCGATCTGGAAATGGCTTACTACGATCTGGATCACAGCAAACAGGTGTATGAAACATTCCAGCAGCGTGATAGCGCCAAGGCATACGACCTGATGGCAAAACACTTCGAAAAACTGAGACTATACATCACCAGGGCAGGGACAGTGACCCGCAAGGAAGGCGAATAACAAGGAGGCAAGTTGTGGACGTACTCTTTGACAATTGCAGAATCATTGACGGAAAGGGTGGCGTAATTCAGCGGGGGTTTGTAGCGGTGAAGGGAAAGCACATCGGTGTCGTGGGTAGCAGTCAAAATACTCCGAGACCCGTTGCTGATGAGCTGATCGACCTCCGGGGGCAAACCCTGCTTCCTGGTATCATCGACTCCCATGTACATCTCTCTCTCAACGGGGAAGCGGACCCCATGATCTCCTTTATCCGCGACAACGACTTTACAATTGCCTACAGGTCGGAGAAAAACGCCTATCAGACGCTCCTTGCCGGTGTTACCACGGTTCGCGACCTCGGATCACCGAAAGACATTAGTATCCATCTAAGGAACGCGGTCAACAGCGGCATTGTTCCCGGCCCCCGTATCCTTTCCAGTGGTAGATGCATCTGTATGACCGGGGGGCACGGGTGGAACATGGGGCGCGAGGCTGACGGAGAGGCAGAGGTGCGGAAGGCCGTCCGCGAGCAGTTGAAAGCCGGTGCTGATGTGATCAAGCTGATGGCAACGGGCGGTGTAATGACCCCAGGCATGGAAGCGGGGATTCCCCAGTTCACTTTTGAAGAACTGAAGGCTGGCGTTGAGGAGGCACACAAGGGTGGACGGAAAGTCAGTTCTCATGTGCAAGGGGCTGTGGGACTAAGAAACGCCCTGAAGGCGGGCATTGATTCGATCGAACACGGAATCTTTATTGATGAAGAGACGGTTTCCATGTTCCTTGAATACAAGGCCTATCTTATCCCAACGCTCTCAGCTCCCCATAACATATTGAAAAACGGCCTCAAGGGCGGCATCCCCGCCTATGTGATCGAGAAGACGGAACGGGTTGCAGGGGCCAACGTGGAATCAGCAAAGATGGCCTTCCACAGAGGTGTCACTATCGCCATGGGCACAGACGCAGGCACACCCTTTAATCTTCATGGAGCCAACATGAAGGAACTGGAGTTGTTCTGCGGCATCGGCCTTTCTCCCATGGAATCGATCATTTCCGCCACTACCACTGCTGCGCGCCTGCTCGGCTTGGAGCAGGAACTTGGCGTTATAGAAGAGGGCAAGCTCGCTGACCTGATCGTGGTCCACGGCAACCCTCTCGATGACATCACCATGCTCCAGCAGCAGGAACGGATTCTGGCGATTATGAAGGACGGTGTGTTTTACAAGAAACAGATCGGCTGAACCGAGGAGTAAATCCTGGAGGTCACTCATTGAAGATCATAAAAGTCGAAGCCTTCCCTGCTCCACTCCCTCTGCGAAAATCCTTTGCAATCGCTCTGGGTACCATGACCCACTCCCCCAACGTGGTCGTCCGTGTCACCACTGATGAAGAGATCATGGGCTATGGTGAGGCATCAACGTGGCACGTTGTCTACGGGTACGACCAGCAGTCGGTGGTCCAAGCGATTGAGCGGTATCTTGGGCCAGCTGTCATCGGAACGGATCCTCTTGATATAGAGGGAATCGTGTCGAGGATGGACTTTGTGCTCCCAAAGAACCGAATGGCCAAGGCAGGCATCGAAACAGCCTGCCAGGATGTAAGGGGGAAAGCGGCCGGCCTGCCTCTGGTCAGGCTGCTTGGCGGTGGCAACCCTGAAGCTGTCGAAGTCATAGCAGCCGTTGATATCGTACCCCCCTCTGAGGCTGAAACCCTCACAAGACTATGGGTGGAAAAGGGGTTCGGTTGCATCAAGATAAAGGTCGGCCTCGATGTGTTGGAAGACGTTGAGCGGGTCAGGGTGGTCCGGGAGACTGCGGGACCAGGCATGCGTCTCCGTGTCGACGGGAACCAAGGCTACGACAGAGCCTCGGCTATGAAGGCTTGCAAGGCCTTCGAGGCCTTCGATCTGCAGTGGATCGAGCAACCCCTTCCTGAATGGGATTTTGAGGGAATGGCAGCCCTTGCACGGAACTTTTCAACACCAATTGCGGTGGACGAGAGCATCGCAGGACTGCACGACGTCTACCGGGTGGCGACAACGGGTGCTGCGGACGTAATCAACATAAAGATCGCGAAATGCGGCGGCATCACCAACTCGCTGAAGATTGCCCATGCTGCGGAAGCAGCCGGCTTGCCCTGCTTTCTCGGAGGCTGTATCGAGACAGGGGTGGGCACTGCTGTGGCCCTTCATTTTGGGGCGTGCTGCCCCAACCTGGTTCCTGCCATCGAAATCCCCGGAAGTGAAGTTTTTACCGATGATATTGTTTTTGAGCACCTTGTTCCGGATCACGGCATGATCCCCTTGCCGCCCGGTCCTGGTATCGGTGTACACGTAAGAGTGGATAAATTGGAAGAGTACCGGAAGCTGTCGCAGAATGGATAGACCATTCAGTAGACCATAGGAAGAAACGACCAATCAAAAGGAGGGCATCATGAAAAAGAAGCTATTGGTAGTTGTGGTAGGATTGTTCCTGGTTTTTCTGAGTACCGCGGGCTATGCGGCAAAGGACGAGATCGTGGTCTGCCAGGGGGCTGAGGTCAACTCCCTCGACCCTGCGAGGCACAACTCGGTCACTGATATCAATTATGCGATGCAGGTTTTCGATGGCCTCTACTTCTTCGATGCCAACGGAACCCCGAAGCCCTTGCTCGCCCTCTCGCACAAGATGATCAATGATACCACCTGGGAGTTCAAGCTCCGCAAGGGAGTGAAGTTCCACGATGGTACGGTGATGACGGCGAATGACGTGAAGTTTTCAATTGACAGGATGCTTGACCCCGACGTCAAGGCGCTCTTCGCATCATTCTACGCCACCTTCAAAGATGTTACGGTAATCGATGATTCCACGATCAGGATCACCACCAAGTCCCCGGATCCCCTCGTGTTGAACAGGCTGGCTATGGGTATGTGGATCATGCCAGCTGAACTCTTCAAGAAGCAGGGGGCCGAGACGTTCTTTCAGCATCCCATCGGGACCGGGGCCTTCAAGTTCGTAAGCTGGAGCAGGAACGACCGGATGGTCCTCGAAGCCAATCTGAACTACTGGGGCGGCGCGCCGAAGGTGAAACGGCTCATCATCAGACCGGTCCCCGAAGTGTCCGCACGGATCGCCGAACTCCAGACGGGCAACGCGGACGTGATCGCCAGTGTTTCCCCTTTTCTCGTCCCGAAGCTCAAGGAGACGCCGAATGTCGCTGTCCAGTCCGTCCCGAGCGGCCGGGTGATCTTCGTCTACATCAACTGTTCCGGCGATGTCCTAAAGAACAAGAAGGTCCGCCAGGCGTTGAACTATGCCATAGACCGCAAATCGATCATCGACAATATCCTCTCCGGTAGTGGCACCCCGAATGCGGTGGGACTCACCAAGTATCACTTCGGCTTTGATCCCACCTTGAAGCCCTACCCCTACGACCCCGCGAAGGCGAAGAAGCTCCTCGCCGAGGCGGGCTATCCCAATGGTTTCAAGGTCGAGTTCGACAGTCCCAGTGGCAGATACCTCATGGACAAAGAAATCGCCGAGGCCGTCATGAAGATGCTCAACGCTATCGGCGTCCAGACAGAGCTGAAGGTCATGGAATGGGGCACTCTCACGCAGATCTATGCAGGGAAGAAGCTGAAGGATCTCGGATTCATCGGCTGGGGCAACGTACTCTATGATGCTGACGGCACGCTCACACCCCTTTACGGGGGCGCTGACTCTCCTTTCGCCTACTTCTGGACACCAACTCTTACCGCAAAGATCAATCAGGCCCGGACTACCATGAACAGCAAGAAGCGGATCGCTCTCTACAAGCAGATCCAAGCGGAACTCTTCGACGAAGCCCCCCTAATCTACCTTTACCAACAGGTCGACAACTATGGTGTTTCTAAGGAACTGAAGGGCTTCCAGGCGAGGGGTGACGAGAGACTGGTCTTCTGGAACGTAAGTAAGTAAGATACATACGGGGGTGACTGTGCGCCCCCCCCGTATGTATAGAGATAAGGGAGGCAGGAATGGGGTTATACATTGTGCGGAGGCTGGGACAATCCCTCATCGTGATCTTCGGGGTCATCGTTATCACCTTCTTCATCTCCCGGGTCATGGGGGACCCCGTGGTGCTCCTGTTGCCCCCCGACGCCTCCATAGAGCAGCGGGCAGCGATGACGAAGGAGCTCGGTCTCGACAAGCCCCTCTATGTCCAGCTCGTCCTTTACGTAAGCAAGATGGTGCAGGGGGACTTCGGCAAGTCCTTCCGCTACAACCAGCCCGTGCTGAAACTCGTCCTCCAGAAGTTCCCCGCCACTCTCTACCTGACCTTGGTGGCTACCATCATTTCGATCCTCATCGCCCTGCCTTTAGGGATTATCTCGGCAGTCAGGAGGGGCACGATCTTCGACCGGGTCGGGATGGGCCTTGCCGTACTAGGCCAATCCATCCCTAACTTCTGGGCGGGGATCATGTTCATCCTCCTCTTCGCGGTGAAGTGGCGGCTTCTCCCCCCCTCGGGGTATGAGGGGTGGAAGGCGGTCATCCTCCCCTCCTTTACTCTCGCCCTCTTCTTTGCTGCAGCTACCGCCCGACTCACACGCTCGAATGTCCTCGACGAGCTTGACGCGGACTACGTGCGGTACGCACGGCTGAAGGGGGTACCTGAACCAGTCGTTCTACTGCGCCACGTGATCAGGAACGCCTTCATCAACATCCTCAACATCGTGGCCCTCCAGTTTGGCCTTCTTCTGGGCGGGGCGGTGATCACAGAGTTCATATTCTCCTGGCCGGGCATCGGGAGGCTCTCTATCGACGCGATCTACGGTCGCGACTTTCCCGTTGTCCAAGCAACAGTCATTCTCACGGCCTTCTGCTTCGTCATTATCAACCTGTTCGTGGATGTTGTCTATATGGCCACCGACCCCCGGGTGAAGAGAAGTTAATATGAAAGAGAAGAGTCGGAAGGCGGAACAGAAGATCAAGCTTAAGGTACTCTTGAAGCGGATCCCCAAGGCCCCCGGGGTGATCATCTTCCTCCTCCTCGTCTGCGCCGTCTTCTCCCCCTGGATCGCCCCCCATGACCCCACCGCACAGACTTTAAACAGCGCCCTCAGGCCGCCCGCCTGGGAAAGCGGGGGATCATGGAGCTACGTCCTGGGCACCGACGCACTGGGGAGAGATGTACTGAGCCGGATCATTTACGGCTCTCGAATATCGGTAATTGTCGGTTTCGCAGCAGTCTTCGTGGCCGCGTTCATCGGCACCGTGCTCGGCATGATCGCGGGCTACTTCGGAGGGTGGTTCGATGCGGTAATCATGCGTTGCACAGACGTCATGCTCTCTTTACCGTACATACTCATCGCCATCGCCATCATCGGGGCTATCGGCCCGGGGCTCTTCAACATCATTCTCGTCTTGGGGGTGACCCAGTGGGTGGGCTACACCCGGATAGTCCGCTTCGAGTCGATGAGACTCTCCACAGCTGAGTTCGTGGATATGGCGGTGATCTCTGGCTCCGGCAGGTTCCGTAATCTTTTCGTCCACATCCTTCCTAACGTGCTCAACAGCGCAGTAGTACTCGCCACTCTTGACGTAGGGAAAATGATCATCTTTGAAGCAGCGCTTTCCTTTCTGGGCCTCGGGATCCAGCCCCCAATGGTCACCTGGGGCGGACTCTTGGCCGACGGAAGGAACTTTCTGAGTATGGGATGGTGGATCGCCACTTTTCCAGGCGTGGCCATCGTCCTTACCGTGCTCGCGGGTAACTTGATCGGTGACTGGCTCCGAGACGAACTCGATCCACGGCACCAGTTGAAGGCATGATGAAAGAAAACATACTTAAGGTGAATGACCTCCAGATCCACTTCTTCACCGACCGGGGCGTGATCCGGGCTGTGGAAGGAGTGGATTTTTACGTACGTAAGCAGGAAGTGTGGGGACTGGTTGGAGAATCGGCGAGCGGCAAGAGCGTGATCGGGCAGGCCCTCATGGGGGTTGTCGCAAAACCTGCAGGGAGGATCGTGTCGGGAGAAATCCTCTTCAAGGGCGAGGACATTCTGAAAAAGAGCCCGAAAGAGGTTCAGAAGATCCGGGGGAGTGAGATCACTTTCATCCCCCAGGACCCCACCACCGCCCTCAACCCGCTTTTGACAGTAGGGTTCCAGATCTCGGAGGCCTTCAAGTACCACCGGTCCCTCCGCGTGAGCGACACCGCAGGGGAGGTCGTGAAGGTCATGCAAGTCGTGAACATCCCCTCCCCCGAGCAAAGGGTTAACGATTACCCTCACCAGTTGAGCGGAGGTCTCAAACAACGGGTGATCATCGCCACCGCACTCGCCTGTCAGCCGGAGCTCCTTATCGCCGACGAGCCGACAAGCGCCCTTGACGTGACCATCCAGATGCAGATCATCAAGCTCATTCGGGAGATCCAGGGTCGCTTTCACATGACCATGATGCTCATTACCCACAACCTGGGCCTTGTGGCGAAGATGTGTGACAGGGTAGCAGTGCTCTACTGTGGAAGAATCGTGGAGGAGGCACCGACGAAAAGCCTGTTTAAATCCTCACGCCACCCTTACACCCGGGGGCTCCTCTCTTCACTACCCAAAGGGAAGAAGGGTACGGTGGAGCTCTACACGATCCCGGGGCAACTCCCCAACCCCCTCTACCACCCCCCGGGCTGCCACTTCGCCCCCCGCTGCGACTTTAAAAAGGCGCAGTGTGAAGAGGTGCCTCCCATGGAGTGGGTGGGAGAAGATCATCGCGTCCGGTGCTGGTGCTGGAGGTGCATGACATGACAATCGTAGAACTTACGAACCTTGAGAAGTACTTCCCCCTCTCCTCGGGGTTCCTCACGAAAAAGACCCGTTATCTCCGGGCCGTGGACGGGGTTTCCTTCGCCATCGAAGAGGGAGAGACCTTCGGCCTCGTCGGCGAGTCGGGGTGCGGCAAAACCACAATCGGCAAGATCCTCCTCAAGCTCTACCAGCCGACGGGAGGTACGATCCGCTTCAACGGCAAGGATGCAACCTCGCTCAAAGGTTCTTCTCTCGGAGAGTACCGAAAAAGCATCCAGGCGGTCCTTCAGAATCCTTACGCCTCCCTAAACGGGAGGATGCGGATCTGGCGCATCGTGGGTGAACCCCTCATCGTACGGGGAGAGAGGATAAGCGCGGTGAAGAAGAAAGTGGACGAACTCTTGGAACTCGTGATGCTTCCCGCCTGCGGGGAACGATTTCCCCACGAGATGAGCGCGGGGCAACGACAGCAGGTGGCCATCGCCCGTGCCCTCTCCATAAACCCCCGATTCATCGTCCTCGATGAGCCCACCTCTCTCCTGGACGTCTCTGCTCAGGCGTCAATCCTGAACATGATTGTAGAGCTTCAGAGGAAGCTATCCTTGACATATCTCTTCATCTCCCACAATCTCCAGGTGGTCCGGTTCGTGAGCAACCGGGTGGGGGTCATGTACTGCGGCAAGCTGGTAGAACTGGCGGACAGCGACACCCTGTACATGAAACCCCTCCATCCTTATACGAATGCGCTCCTCTCCTCGGTGCCGGACCCCGATCCGGAGTCACAGAAGAAGGAGGTGGTCTTGGAAGGAGATGTGGTCAGTCCCATCGATCCGCCCCCGGGTTGTCGCTTTTACCTGCGATGCAGCGAACGGATAGATAGGTGTAGGGAGATGGAGCCACCTCTCTTACAGGCGGGAGAGAGTCACCTCGTGGCCTGTCATCTGAGGGCAGCAGCTTTGTGAGCCTGTATTCCAGAAAAAAGAAAAGAGACAATGCAAGCGACAACCATGAAGATGAAACTTGAGGCATTTGAAAAGAAGCCTCCCCTCGCGGTCTTTCAATGGAACGACGAAGAAACAGAGGCACGGGGGTGGCTGGTCATCAACTCTCTCAGAGGGAACGCCTGTGGTGGAGGCACCAGGATGCGTAAGGGATGTACACAGCAGGAAGTTCTTGCTCTTGCGAGCACCGGGCGCTTAGTATCTTTGCCGGTTGCCTTATCGGTAAAAACCTTGTCTAGTTTTATTCCTTCAAACTGTCGATCCGTATTCTGTTCAAAAGTGCTTGCCCTAACCCAACCTATGGTGTGCCCTTTCATTGACCCCTCCCTTAAAAGTGTCAAGATAGGTTCTAAGATGTGTGGACACTTGTGTCAAGAAATTAATAAAATAATCCTATTCTGACATATTTATCGTAATTATCTGGCGTCAAGTTAGAGTATATGTCTATATTGTCACCTTTCAACGGAGTGAAGAGGGAATCGGGACAATTCTATTAATACTGTGCATGCAGTTTAACTTGTTCCTGATCCTGTAGGATTTTCAAGATACCGAGGATGCTGTCCATACGTGGGTTACCGTCAGGGCCTAGCATCCTGTGAATGCTCTTGCTGGATTTGTTTAGTTTCTGGGCAAGCGTTGGGAACGTAATTGTTGCGTTGATATAATCACGGAGCATTGCCTTGCCCACGTCAAGGTTCCCTTCGAGGAGTTCATTTACCGCCTCGGTAAGTAATCCTTTGCGGTATTGTTCGTCACGAGCCGCACGCTCCATTATCGTTTCTTTGAAATCACGGGTAAGGGCCACAATTAACCTCCTTGCTTCTTTCCTTGCTTCTTTCCGGCCTTCTACCCCTGCCAGAACGTTTTTGCTTTTTCTATATCTTTGCTCTGCGTCTTCTTTGTTCCTCCGGTCAACAGTATGGCCAGGGTATTCCCATCTTTTCCGAAATAGATCCTATGGCCGGGACCAAAGTCTATCTTATACTCTGAAACTCCACTGCCCACGGGCTGAACGTTGGGGAAGTTGCCATGCTGTAATCGATAAAGGGCTGCGGTAACCTTGCTTGCAGCTATCGAGTCCAGATCATCAAACCACCTTCCGAATGGTGAAGAACCCTCTCTGACAAATTCTTTAATCTGGTATTCAACCATCGTTATAATAGTAACTTATAAGTTACTATCTGTCAAGAGATAAAATGCGTATAAAACCCACTCAAAAATGGCGATTCTAAACCACGATTTCACGCCTATCTATGCGGTATCAAAATAGTGCGTATAAAACAAATGGTTTTTACGCAGGGGCAGTGGCAGTTTCAATCCACGCGCCCATTAGGATTGAGTATCCATCCACCTCGACCGTTTCAATCCACGCACCCGCGCGGGGCGCGACATCAACTGTTGGCGACGATCATTTCGCCCTCATTTCTGACGGGCCGCACACCTGCAAAAGTGACAACGCGACAGACCTCACCTGTTTTCGGGCATCTGTCTGAGGTTCGGGAGAAAGCCCATCTCACCCGACAAGCGCAGCTTCAACGTTTCCAGGTTTCTGCGTCGTTTCTGGCCCCTATAGGGTTCCCTTAAGAGGTATTCTATGATGGGTCCGACCGACCCGATGATACATCCCTTCATCTTGCCTCAAGGATAGTGTTTCTGCAAGAGAAAAGTGCAGAAACTGGCACGCTCGCGCGTTGGTCAACGGCTTTGAGCCCGGTGATTCCTCAAAGTCGGAAGCACGCCTGTGAGGTCAGAGCCGAAAATCCTCTCTGAAAATTCACAGGCGGCACCAAAGACCCTCAAAATAAGGTACTACTGTGGCAGAGGCGCATAAAAGGTCTGGGGCGACGGGTGAGGGTCTACTACCGATACTTATGAGGGTAAAAACCCCGTCGCTAACATCACGAGTGCTCCGGCGATCTCCATGGCAAATACCACGAGATTGCGGGTGGCTGTTTGTGACCTCCACGGGTAGACAGATTGGGGCACGAAACCGCAGCAAGTCCTTTAATCGTGCCCTGAAAAAAGCAGGGCTTGAGGATTTCTGGTCTCACGGATTGCGGCACACATTCGGTACCAGGCTTGCCCCAAGCGGGGAAAAGCAGTCACGAGATAGGGGCACTCATGGGTATCAATACTGAGAAGGTGTTGAAACGTTATATGCACCACAACGTGGGATCGCTCAGAAGGGCAGTACAAAGTCTCGACCAAGACGTTCACATGCCGAGCAGGGGAATGAATGATTTTTCACAAAATTTCACAATTTATGAAGAGGGCCATCGAAGAGATGGCCTAAACATTTGATATAATTGGTGAAGCTGAAGGGGATTGAACCCTCGACCCCTTGATTGCCACATATGTTCTAAGGCAAGTAGCTACATATCCCGTGCTCTCTCTTGTTTGATATTGCTCGAAAAAAGAGGGGCAAGGGATTTTTATATAGCTCTTACTTGCTCTTGTTTGACGATTCCACTTCACAATTAGTTCACACCGGAAAAAAGCATTCTTTTCGTAAAGAGTACATGTTTATATAAAGACCCCAAATTAGCCCAGAAATTGGGCAGATATTCTACTTAAAGAAATAGATGTTCAGAAACTCAGTCGGCTCGAGAGCGATGACGGAATGCCAGTCCTCACCATCATGGCATATGATGTCACCCGCCTCAATAAAATACTCTTTATTGCCGTATCGCAGAACGTTCTTTCCCTTTATCATGTAAGTCAGTTCATACCCGTCGTTTTTGTGTCTCCCGATTATTTCACCGGTGTCTCCCTGCCCAATGGTGACCGAGATATCATGTTTTATCTCACCCCTGTGGGCCATAACTTTAAGATTAAGTCGGTTGCTTGCGATCGTATTCTTTTCGTTCCCCTTAAGAACAACGACATGCTGTTCTCCGGCTATAAAAGCCGTCAGGGGATAATGGAGATGATATGCAATCTCCGAGAGGAGGACCACTGAGGGGCTCAGCTTTCCTGTTTCTATTCGCTGAACAGTAAGAAGGCTCACGCCAACTGCAAAGGCGAGCTCTTTCATCGTGAGGCCCGCTCGTTTTCGTATCTCACGCACCCTATTGCCCACTTCGATCGCTTTTTGCCTTTCAGACACCATCGTGCTGGTCGACACCCCTCCTTCCCTGGGGTTTGTTTTCTTGAGCATAATTTTAACCTTTTCTGCGCAAATTATAAATGAATTCCGACCACGCCTTCTCTGTGTTCTCCATCACCGCCTCCAGCATCTTTCAGTTGGTTCGGATGCGATAGGACTGGTAATGTGTGCAGCTTCACGCAGAGCATTTTGTACTGCTCCTGCAGCTTCTCGTGTCGATGGCCCCGGCAACACTGCTAGAGTAATCTCATCGCCCGACGGAACCTCTTCCAGGCCGTTTTCCGTCTAATAACCCAATACCCTTAACGCGTGCTGGCCCAGAAGTGAGTAAATCCGAGAATTCGAATGTGCCGTTCCTGTTCTCCGTCTTTTTAGTGGGGGACGGCCTCCGGAACCTAATCAGCGCCGTCCTCATCGGGTGTGTGGTCAGCTTGAAGGCGCTGAACCGCCTTGGTAATGCTGCTAGCACCCGCCTTCGGATTTACCTTGGCACGATCACCTCGTTGGTCATAGATTTATAGATTCGATGTGGCAGCTCCATTCTATCATCCCTATTCATAGGAGCCAACGAGGTTTTCTGTTATTTTTGATGGTGGAGCAGGGGCTCGACGCTCGAAAGGAAGTCTTTATAAGTGATCTCTTAGTTTTTATAAACGAGAAAGACTTTATCAGATGTTCGGGCTACCGATGCCTCCAATACTTCACGCTAGCTGCTCATTCCTTGGTCCTCCATTCTTGGATTGGTCTTATCTTACTGTTTATACGTTTCTTAATTATCCGGACGCAATCTCTTCACCTAAATATAGTTTCTGAATGCTTTCGTTCTTTTGCAGATTCTCCACCGTATCTGCCAAGGCGATTTTTCCTGATTGGATGACATACCCCCGATCAGCGATCATAAGGGCCATCAAAGCATTTTGTTCGACAAGGAGAATCGTGGTTTTTTGATTGTTAATATCGAGGATGATGTTGAAGATCGTCTCAACCATAATCGGGGCCAATCCCATCGACGGCTCATCGAGGAGGAGAAGCTGGGGCCTTGACATCATGGCTCTTGCAATAGCCAACATCTGCTGTTCGCCGCCGCTCAAAGTCCCCGCCACCTGATTCCTTCTATTCTTCAGAACCGGAAAGAGTTTGAAGGCTCGCTCGATGTCTTCTTGAATCCCCTTTTTATCTTTGCGGATGAAAGCCCCCATCTCCAGATTTTCAAGAACGGAGAGCCGGGCAAATATCTTTCTTCCCTCCCGGACCTGGCAGAGTCCTTTTGCCACGATCTCGTGTGGATGCAACGTATCGATTCGTTGTCCCTTGAAAAAGACGGCCCCTGGTTTCGGTTTCAATATCGCTGAGATCGTATTGATTGTTGTGGTCTTTCCGGCTCCATTGCTTCCAATCAGGGTGACAATCTCACCTTCGTTGACGGTCAAAGAGACCCCTTGAAGGGCGTGTATGTTGCCGTAGTAAGTATGAATCTGATCTATCTTAAGAAGTTCTTCCATATACCTCTCTATTGGTTCTCATGAGGAGCTCGGTGGTGCTTTCGAATACGCTCGGAAGGCCGCCCCAAATAGGCTTCGATAACTTTGGGATCTCTCTGTACAGTTTCAGGGACTCCCTCTGATATCTTGACTCCATAATCTAAAACGATTACCCGATCCGAAATGCCCATGACAACCCGCATGTCGTGCTCGATGAGAAGGATGGATAACCCAAGTTCGTCGCGGATTCGAGAGATGAAGCGTGTCAGTGAAAGAGTCTCTTGAGGATTCATGCCGGCCGTGGGTTCATCCAGCAGGAGGAGCTTGGGCTCCGCAGCCAAAGCCCGTGCAATCTCCAGTCGCCTCTGGTTACCATAGGGGAGGTTCTTGGCTAACTGATCTTCTCGGCCCTCAAGTCCGACAAAGCTGAGAAGCTCCATAGCCTTCCTTTGGGCCATGGCTTCTTCATTAAGAGTTTTCCTGTTTCGGCTGACAGCTCCCCACACTCCGGCATGCATTTGACAGTGATGCCCGACCAGCACGTTTTCAGCGGTGCTCATCTCCGGGAAGAGACGAATATTCTGAAATGTCCGTGCGATTCCAAGGGCAGTGATCTCATGAGGCTTCTTCTTGATTATCTCTCTCCCAAGAAAAAGAATGGAGCCTTTCTCGGGCGCGTAGACCCCGGTAATGGTATTGAACAGAGTGGTTTTTCCGGCACCATTGGGCCCGATCAGTCCGGTGATCATCTTTTCTTCGAGAAGAACGTCGACTCCCGTCAGTGCCTGAAGCCCTCCGAATCTCTTCGTCACATTTCGCATCTCAAGCAACACGTTCATGTGCCGGGTTAGCCCTCCCTCTTCAATTCCAGTTTCCTCCGGGTCGAAGGAAGAATACCCATTGGCCGGAATATCATCATGATCACCAGCAAAAGGCCGAAGACCAGCAGCCGATACATGGCCGCAGCGCGGAGGACCTCCGGGATTCCGATAAGGACAATTGCACCCAGGATCACGCCGGGGATGCTTCCAACGCCGCCGATGATAATGAGACAAACGACGTTAACAGAAACCATTACCGAGAAATCATCAGGGAAAATAGAACCCTGTTTTGCTGCGAATATAATCCCGCCGACTCCCGCAAAAGATGCACCGATGGCAAAGGCCATCAGCTTATATTTAAGAATATCTATGCCCATAAGGGCTGCCGCGTCCTGATCCTCTCTCATGGCAGTCCAGGCACGACCTATGCGAGAGTTATTCAGCCGGCTTGCAACAAAAGCCGACAACAGACATCCGGCCAGGATCAAGTAGTAAAAATGGGCCGGTGTCGTAAATCTGAAGGTCCCTATTGTTGGAGGGTCAATCTTCAAAAGCCCCTTCGGACCATTGGTAAGGATATCGAGATTGTTGATCAGAATCCTGATGATCTCTCCAAATCCCAGAGTGACTATTGCCAGATAATCCCCGCGCATACGCAGGACAGGGATACCGAGCAATGCACCTCCGAAAGCAGCAATGGCCGCACATGCCGGGATCATCACCCAGAAGGGGACATGTACCCCAAAATGTGGAGAGGCCAAAAGAGCATAAGTGTATGCCCCCACGGCATAAAAGGCGACGTATCCCAAGTCAAGAAGGCCCGCAAAACCCACCACCACATTGAGGCCGATCCCCAGCATGACATAGATACCGACATAAGCCAGAACATGTGTCCAGTACCCCCCGATGAAAGGCGGAAGCACGGCAATAAAACCTATGATCAGCACAAGCTGGAGCCACACTGGTAAAGTGCTAACACTCTGCCACGCCCGATTTAACCGCTCTAACAGGATCTTTTTCATCACGATCTTTCCGCCACCACCTCTCCCATGATCCCATGGGGCCTGAAAATCAGGATTAAAACCAGCAGGCCGAAGGCTATAACATCCTTATATTGTGCCGGTAGGACTAAAACCCCTAAGGTCTCGGCAACTCCAAGGACATACCCTCCCAGCATGGCCCCCGGCATGTTGCCGATGCCTCCGAGCACCGCGGCGGTGAATGCCTTGATCCCCGGTATAAATCCCATCATGTGATTGATTTGACCATAGTACATACCTACCATGACACCTGCCACAGCTGCCGCGCTCGACCCTGCCACGAAGGTCGTAGCAATGATTCGATTCACATTGATCCCCATAAGGGAGGCCGTATCTTTATCCTCGGCAACGGCCCGCATCGCCTTCCCTGTTTTGGATTTTTTGACGAACACATAGAGCACGGCCATCATAAGGACGGAACCTGTAACTATGAATATCTGGAAATAAGAAATAGAGATTTTACCTATATCCAACGTCCCTTCAGGAAACAGATCAGGATAAAATTGCGTCTTTGCCTTTATGAAAATCATCATGACGTTTTGTAGAAAGATGGAGACTCCTATGGCACAGATCAGCGGTGAAAGCCGGGGAGCTTTTCGCAGGGGCCGGTAGGCAACGCGCTCAACAAGCATCCCGAGAGCGGAAGCGGCCACCATCCCACCAATAAGGGCCATAATGATAGAAAGGACCACGTGATGCTGTGCAGACCCCGTTTGAAAGAACCGCGTAAGAATAAACCAACCCGCAAAGGAGCCGAACATAAAGATCTCACCGTGTGCGAAGTTGATCATGAGCAGGATCCCATAAACCAATGTATAGCCCAGTGCGATTAGCGCATAGATCGCACCGATCGTCAACCCGTTGATGAGCTGGTTGATAATGAGCTCAGGAGAAAGAATGAAGGACATCACCTTTTCGCACCTCTCATATAGAATTTAGGGGAGGAGGTACCGGATACTTCAAAATATCCCCTCCCCCATTATAACGAAGAGGTAAAATAGCCTTGCTATTTTACCTCTTTGAAGGAACATTTTTCCCCTTCACAGGTGACTTCGTTAACGGTAAGAGCTATGGTATTTCGATCCCCGTACTGATCGAAAGAGACCGGGCCGGTGACTCCGTCATATTTTGTAGCAGCGACAGAGTCTCTCAAGGCTTTCTTTCCGATGACAAGGCTTCCGTCCGCCCTCTTCTGGGCCGTTTTCGCGATAGCCATCATAAGGACCTTTGCCGCATCGTAGGCATGAGGCGCGTAGGCTATCGGGGGTCCTCCATACTTGGCTGCGAATTTCTTCTGCCAATCCCTGTAGGTTGCACTATCAACTGGTTTCGGATAAGTCGCATAGGCCCCAATAGCCGCTTTACCAGCGGCCTCAACAAAGTCCTTCTGCGAGTAAATACCCTCGAATCCGATGAGTTTGGCCTTAAACCCGATCTGACTCATCTGGCGAGCCAGTAGTGAACCTTCTGCAACCATGCCGCCGAAGTTGACGATCTGGGGATTAAGGGATTTGAGCTTGGTAAGAACGGGGGTAAAATCCTTATCCCCCCGGGTAATCGCCTCATAGGCCAGCACCGTACCACCACCCTTGGTAAAGGTTTCCCTGAAGACGTCCGTAAGTCCCTGGCCGTACGTGCTCTTGTCGTGGATCAATACCGCCCGTGTCCATTTGTTCTTCAGGGCGAATTCCGCTGCTACCCTTCCCTGCACCTTGTCATTCGCGCAGGTCCGAAAAATGATAGGGATTCCACGGGCCGTCACATCTTGACTGGTGGAAGACGGTGATATCATGAGTTGTTTTTGTTGATTAGCCACATCCGATGCAGCGATTGTTCCGCTGCTGCACATGTAGCCTAAAACGCCCACTACCTCAGGATCGTTACTCCATTTTTCCGCGAGGGCCACCGATGGGGCTCCCTCGCACTGGTCATCGCCGGCTTCCAGACTGATTTTGTGTCCCAGGATCTCCCCTCTTTCCATGACGGCCATCTCACAACCGTTCTTAATATCGATCCCAAAGTTGGCATTTCCTCCCGAAAGGGTTGCTCCCATTGCAATTTTGATTGGAGCGTTTGGCGGAATAACGATCTCCCCCCACTGATCTGCGGCCATAGCTACTCCAGCCAGTGAGATAATTAACATAAAGAATACCAAGCCTAACCATTGCCCTGTTTTCATTGTCGTACCTCCTGTCAATGAATATCATACCGAATTACTGTGCCAGTGAACTTCGTTTCCCACTTTGACGTTTGGGAGCCCAGCCCGGGTTCTAGGACTACCACCTCCTTATTCGATATTGGAACCATTCACTCCTTCTTCCTTTGTCCATCGTTTTCCTGCATCAAGACACGTGATGATATCCGTGAGAAACATATTCCTGAGTTCGATATCCAAGAGCGCTTCAATTCGATCTTTGTTTTCTCTGAGTCTCTGTTTCCACCTGCTCACAATCGTCCTCTTCTGCCTCGAAAGTTCCCTTCGTTGCCTTTTCTCCGTACTTCTCATGGAATCTGATGATCTTAAGCCGCTTCTTTGCTCTTTCATTCTCTTCCAGGTTTTTGCGGCTGTAAGATCATACCTGAACCTCCTGTAGCCTCGTATTCTACCAAATATAGGATATGCCCGTGCCGAGTGATCCATATATAAACCGATTTCGCAAATCTATCTCAACTTAAATAAACTACCCCGCCGCAAGCAACGGGGTATTACAAAAGCATTAGCTGTCGGTCCTCATATAGTCTGTTATAGCTGTTTCCTTGCTGTTTGACGTAATTGGCTATCGTGTTTTCATTCCCATGTTTATCAACGGTACCTGAGAAGTATCCGTCTGTCCAAAACTCACCTCCCCAGAGTTGTTTCTTAACTTGGGGACACCGTTTGAGTATTTCTCGTGCCGTAATGCTTTTGATGATCGATGCTATTCTGCTCGCACTATACGTAAGGATAGACTGTACGAGGAAATGAACATGATCCGTGTCAGTACCTATTTCCAGAAATTTCATCTGGTATCGTTTCTCAACCTCTATACACACTTCTTTCATTACTTCTTCCACGTCCTTATCAAAGACAGCACGTCTGTACTTCGCCGGAAAAACGAGCTGGTATATGAGTACTGTAACATTATGGCTTCTATGTATGTATTCGCTCACATAAATATTCTACACCGCAAGCGGTGGGGAATACAACCCGAAGTGATTCAAAAAAGGTCCTATCAATTTATCATATCAAATCTGTTTGTTGCATTTCCTACATAGGTAATGGCGGGCGCTGAAATGAATAGTGCAAGTATCCCAACCACAATTTTGTTCATCATTTTCTCCTTCTTTGATTAGAAATAAACCCATCCCACCTCCTTCAAGACAGAATAAGAACGAAAACCGTAAAAGTTTCTCTGGTCTTTGCCACTTTCGATATCTCTGCTATGTTTCATTATCAAAGTAAACTTTGTCCATCGGTTACTCGAGGGCAGCAAACAGCTCCGAAGGCTTCATACCAGCCAAACCAAGGATTTCCGTGGAACGTCCTATTGACCACATATCCTTTTTCAAAAGAGAACTCACAAGCGTGATTACACTATCGATAATCGGTGTCGGAGTTTTGGTAAGTCTGCCCATTGAAGAGTAAAATACCAAACCCATAGGAACATCCTCCGTAAGAAAGCGATCATTAAGGCTCTGTGGCCCCTTCATCTGACGGCCGGCTTCAATCCCGTCATATCCGAATTCGTCCACGAATACACGCCCCACCTCTTTAGGTAGTGAGCAATGTGGCTCACTCAACCCAAAAGCTTTTCTCACCTGTACCCTCTCTTGATCAAGATCACGCATGACTTCCCATATGGTTGGGGTAATCCCTTCACGATATAACCAGAATTCTCCTTTACAATACTCAATTCTGCCGGAGCTTAAAAGGGTTGGTATCGGATGTACACATGGGTTAGTATTATTCAATGCGACATCAAGTATATTCTTCATTGGTGCTATCTCAGGATAAAGCTGCTTTAATACCTTTGTTGCCTGTTCAGTCCGTTTTGCCGGATATGCTGCAAACGGATTAAAAATAGCACGAATAAAAACTGAAACCTCGTTTCCGTCTGATATCCTTGCTCCATAAGGAAGAGTAGATGTTTCACCAAAAGTAATGTCTTTTTGGATCCCCATCTCTTTCAGCTTTTTCGCGAAGACGTAAGAACCAAAGCCTCCGGGGATTGTGAAGACATATTGTCCGTCTTCCAAAAATGGTCCGCATAGACGGGCCATATTTTCCTGAGCAAACGCAGGAACAATAACCAGGACTACTTCTGCACCAGACAAGGCTTCCGCGGGGTTATGCGTAGCTAATTGAATTTTTGCCGTACCCTGTGGTCCAACCCCTTTTATCTTGATTTCCCTAGTACTTAGTATTTTTTTGAATGACTCTGCCAGTTCTTCAATTTGAAAAAGGCAAACCTCGTTCCCTACCAGAGTCATGTGTGCCGCAGCTGCCACACCTCCATGGCCTGCACCCAGTACTGTAATTTTCATTTGTTCCTCCTTGCAATTTAGTATGTTTAAAACAATCTAACAATATCTCTGTTTGCCGGTCGATAGGTTCATCATCAGTATATTGCCATCACTCTTAAACACTTCTGAGTAAAGATAATAAACTACCCCGCCGCAAGCAACGGGGTATTACAAAAGCATTAGCTGTCGGTCCTCATATAGTCTGTTATAGCTGTTTCCTTGCTGTTTGACGTAATTGGCTATCGTGTTTTCATTCCCATGTTTATCAACGGTACCTGAGAAGTATCCGTCTGTCCAAAACTCACCTCCCCAGAGTTGTTTCTTAACTTGGGGACACCGTTTGAGTATTTCTCGTGCCGTAATGCTTTTGATGATCGATGCTATTCTGCTCGCACTATACGTAAGGATAGACTGTACGAGGAAATGAACATGATCCGTGTCAGTACCTATTTCCAGAAATTTCATCTGGTATCGTTTCTCAACCTCTATACACACTTCTTTCATTACTTCTTCCACGTCCTTATCAAAGACAGCACGTCTGTACTTCGCCGGAAAAACGAGCTGGTATATGAGTACTGTAACATTATGGCTTCTATGTATGTATTCGCTCACATAAATATTCTACACCGCAAGCGGTGGGGAATACAACCCGAAGTGATTCAGCCACAACCTTCCCCGTTTTGGTTGCTTCTTCAGTACCTTCAGTCCCTCTCTCCTCCATATCCTCTCCACCCGCTTGTGGTTCACTGACCTGACCCAATAAACCGGTCCAGTTCCTGTGTGAGAATCTGGATAGATGATAATAATTCATGTTTGAACAATTCTGATAAGTATTTCCTGTAACAAACGCGAACAGCCTCTTATATATCATAGCAGCTTTCATACGGTACCCATGTCCTCGGGCTCATACCGAATTATGGTGCCAATGAACTTCGTTTCCCACTTTGACGTTTGGGAGCCCAGCCCGGGTTCTAGGACTACCACCTCCTTATTCGATATTGGAACCATTCACTCCTTCTTCCTTTGTCCATCGTTTTCCTGCATCAAGACACGTGATGATATCCGTGAGAAACATATTCCTGAGTTCGATATCCAAGGTTTGTTCCATGTCCATATCCAGAGTCCGGTTGATTGCCGATTTGGCAAGTTTGGTTGCCAGTGGAGGATTTTTTGCCATTTTTTCTGCAATCGAGGTGGCTTCACTGAGAAGGGTATCCGGAGACACAACTTTGTTTACGAGGCCCCACTTCTCGGCCGTGTCAGCGTCGATAATGCGGTTCGATAGGATCATATCCTTGGCCCGTGCTAGACCGATCATAAGAGGAAGAAGTTTTACACCGCCGTTCCCCACCGCGGAGCCCAAGCTAGTTTCAGGAAAGCCGAACTTCGTGCCTTCTGCCGCTATAATCATGTCGCAGTTCATAACCCACTCGCATCCTGCTCCCAGCGCATATCCCTGGACAGCCGCAATAACGGGTTTTCCAATATTCATGATGACCGAGGTGATCTTTTGTTGGGTTTCTATGTCTGCAAAATCTTTCTGAAAAGACCTATCTCTACTGGCTGCTTCCTTCAGATCATGCCCTGCACAGAATGCACGGCCCTCGCCACGAAATATTATTACTCTGACTGCAGGATCGACTTCTGCCTCTCGGAAGGATTCCAGCAGTTCCCGTGCCATCTGGGGATTTTGTGCGTTAAGCTTCTTGGGCCTGTTCAGAGTGATGAATCCGATGGCATCTTGTCTCTCGTAAATCACGGTCTGTTGTTTCACGCTTTCAGTTTCTTCTCCTTTATTATTCCAAAGGACCCTCGACGATGCCCGCTGGACCCTCGTGGTCTCTTATGCTTCCGGCCAGTTCAATATTCGCAACGCATTTCGGTAAAGGAGTTTTTCTTTGATGAGGTTCTTTACCGGTAATTCCTGAGCCTCTTTCACCACCCGTTCGTGAGACACGGTAGAATCGGTGGCAAAGAGGATCTGGTCCTGGAGGACGGTCGCGTAGGCGAGAAGGGGTTCCCACCCGCTTCCCTGCTTCGCGATATACTTAGGTGAAACACCACCTATCTCCAAGTAGACGTTCCTGTGCTTCCAGGCAACAGCGATCGCCTCCGCCACCCAGGGCCACCCGCCGTGGTTGGCAACAATAGTGAGCCGGGGAAAGTCACAGGCAATATGGTCAAGAAACAGAGGATGGCTGTATTCGATACTCCGGTGCAACGAGAAGTTGATGGCGGCATGAATGGTAACGGGCAAACCCCTGTCCTGGAGGTAGTCATAAATCGGGTAGTATCGTTTATCATTGGGATAGAGACCCTGTACCCAGGGTTGGAGATTGAGCCCTTTCAGATCCCACTGTCTGATGTAACGGTCGAGATCACGGACCGGGTCTTCCGACTGAAGTGGGTCAATACCGGCAAACCCGATGAGGGTTTCGGTTATGTTCCGCCACCGTTTCTCCGACTGCCCTGTTGAGGGCCTCCACGCCGCCGTAAGTGTACTCGGCCTGGAGCACCGCATGGGTTACCCCACTTTGCTTCATATCGGTGAGAAACTTTTCAAAAGGTTGCTCTGTCAGGCGCCTGAAGTCATAAAGTTCTTTATATCTGTCCATGAACGGAGGTAAACCCTCATATCCTCTGGGAAAGAATTTCTCTCCTGTACCGATGATACGGAAATCGATAATCATGTAGCGTCCTCCCTCATTCCCCTGGGGCTTACGTCGCCTGCTCTACCGGCCAGAGCCGCCAGGGCCACCCCTCGCTCGCGAACTCGCTATTTGCTCTCACTCGTTGCTGCCAGCCTGTCAAAACAACCTTTGGTAAGATCTTCCTTTTCCTTCTTCAGTTTCTCTTTTTGAACTCTTTCAGAAGGTGTTTTGGGAAGACTGTCTCTCAACTCTATATAGCGCGGTATCTTGAAGGCCCCCAAGTTCTCCTCGCTGAACCTGAGTATCTCCTCGTAACTTACGGTACTACCCGGTCTGGGCACTATGTAAACTTTCACTTCTTCCCCCCTAATGTTGTCGGGAACGGGAATGGCAGCGGCATCAAGGATAGCCGAATGAGTCATGAGGACCTGCTCGATTGAGGCAGCAGATATGTTCTCTCCTCCCCGTCGGATAATATCTTTTTTCCGGCCCGCAAAATGATAGTCACCATCTTCATCGATATAGCCCAAGTCTCCCGAATGGAACCACCCTCCCCTGAAGGCCTGCTCTGTCGCGGCTTCATCTTTATAGTATCCCAGCATCATGCCTCGTCCCTTTTTCAGTACGATCTCACCCACTTCGCCACGAGGGACTTCCACATCATTATCATCCACAACTTTTGCCTTTCGGTACGAGACGGGTCTGCCAATACAAGCCGTCCCTATTTTACGGTCAGTGCCGAGGGGCACAGCGATATCGAGTGTCGTCTCAGTAGAAGCATACACCTCGTAAACCGGAACATTAAACCTCTCCTCCCATGCCTTGTGGATACGGGGGGATATCCCGGACGTTTGGACCAGCCGGAGTTTGTGCTCTTTATCGAGGGGGGATTCAGGCACATTGTAGAGGAAGGATGTCATGGAACCGATGCAGTAGAAACAGGTAGCACCGTAATGTCTGACTTCGTTCCAGAACCTGCTCGTGCTGAACTTCTCGGAGACTACCACAGTTGCATTCCGGGTCATCACCATAAGCGTGTTCCATTGCGGGTCCATGTAAAAAAAGGGCTGTGCCGTGAGGACACGGTCATCGCTCGTGAGCCCGAACAACTCGGCCTGCGCGTAAGCAAGGTTGACGAAGTAATCGTGGGTTGCCATACAACCCTTCGGGGTACCCGTTGTCCCCGAAGTGTACAGTATCACTGCGAGGTCCTTTTCACCGTCAATATCGACAGGTGCAAGGTCGGGAGTGTTCGTGAGGAGGTCCCCGAAGGCAATAGTATTTTGCGATGGACCATTTATGTTCAGCACTATCTCGAGAGAGGGAAGCTGGCTTTTGATATTTTCTATGGTTTCGAGGTATTCATGCGATGTCACGAGGATCTTTGCCCCCGAATGTTCCAAAACGTATTTGATTTCCTTTTCCACAAACCGTCCATTAACGGGTACCATGACCGCTCCGATCATGTTTGAGGCAAGCCATGCGTAAGGGAATTCGACACAGTTCGGGAGAAGAATGGCGACCCTGTCTCCTTTCCTGACATTCAAAGAAAGAAGGCCGTTCGCAACTCTTTTCACTGAACCGATGAAATCTTCGTAGGTAATCTCTTGATCTCTGAAGATAAAGAAGATTTTTCCGGGTGTCTTTATTACAGATTTCTCAAAAAGATTCCTGATAGTGTCCATGGATACCTCCTACGCGAGTTCTGAGATCACTACAGACCTTGAGGACTGCGACCTTCCTTCAGCATGTGTCGAAATATCATGTACCGTCGTTCCGGTATCACAAGAAGTTTCAATCAGATTTAAAAAAAAATCTCTTACTGAAATGTTTTCGGGGAAAGCTGAGAATACCGACCCATGCTGGAATGGAACGGTTGCTCTGTCAAAATGTACCGATTCAAATTGCTGACAGACATTCACGAACACTTTCCTTATTGATTATCCCCCGAATCACTTGGCAGTCACAAATAACTGTAATATTCCAAACCATAAAGCTCATAATATATCTGGCAAAATATGTTGTCAAGCAGAAAGTAACTATTTGGATAAACACTATTCGTCAACGACCGTTCTTTTTTTCCGTTATTGGTTGCTATGGTCTTTGACCTCAATAGGCCCGGGTTGGCATCACCTCATTTTAATGTAATGCGGCGGTATTATTTCTTCCACTCTCTATCCCGGTGATCTCAACTTTCAGCTAATAGCCTCCCTTATAGTCTTCGCAGGTGACTTTCGGAGATAAACCGCATCGTAATCCTCCCTATCTCCTGGTCATGCACCATGCTTTCATCGTCCTCAAAGCCTTAGGAGGGTGATGTAAGAAGCTTTTCTTGGGGATCCTTTACATTTTTACTTTTGGCGACGCGCCCAACCCTTGTATAGTCTAGCTTTCAAAGCGTAATTCTTGGCCTTCCCCCTTAACCCCGCTATTTGTTTAGCAGGTGACACAATTAACCCCAGGTCCTTTAGGGTCCTTTCCCATCTTTCAGGGGACCGTACTTGATTATACATACCCGATATGGCAAATTATTACTTCAGACTACCAACAGAACCCGCCGTTTCGCGACCACTTAGGTCAAGTCATTTCTCGCCCACCCAGACTGAGGCGGCGGGACCTTTTAAACCGCTTGTTGTTTAATAAAGAATAATATTATATTATCCATCATCAGGCCAACATGAGCGAAACATTTAACATTTATTGTAATGAAAGCTGCCATCTTGAAAATGATCACCAGCAAGTGATGGTACTTGGCGCTATTTGGTGCCCGATGGATAAGGTCCGTCGTGCGTCTATCCGTCTAAAGGAGATCAAAAACAACCACGGATTCAAGTAACCACTTTCGCGGGACTTACGCTTGAGACTGGCGGACAGAATTTCGTGGAGGGAGGAAATGCTCGGTCTGAGGCCTTGTGGAGGCGGGTTGTAGCGGAGCTTGCCGAGCGTGGATTATTGGAACAACGAGATCGGAACGGAGAGGTGTTCTCGGTAACAGACGAAGGATCCCGGGTATCTGATATCCTTGGCGGAAGCGCTGGCTGACCATGGCGTAAAGCGGATCGCATACTCCCGCTGACGCTCGTGTTACCCTCTCTTACAATTGGCATTTGATTGTCGGATCGACGACTTTCTCCTTGAAATCCGCCAACGATTGCGGGAAGATAAGAAGTGGCCGAGGAAACCAGACGATTTAAGCTAACGAAGGTAACTACGTTCCTGACCGGTGGCAACGGTAGCATGGTTTTGTTCAGGAGGGGTCTATGATTGAGGAACAAAGCAGGGTTGCATCACACGCAACCGGCAAGATTGTGCTTTACCGGTCCCCCGAAGGTGCACCCACTCTCGAAGTCAAGCTTGAGAAAGATACGGTCTGGTTATCACAAAGGCAGATGGCCGCCCTGTTTGATAAGGATACCGACACAATAGGTCTTCATATCCGGAACATATTTAAAGAAGGTGAGTTGGAGGAAGCCTCAACTACCGAGGAATCCTCGGTGGTTCAGAAAGAGGGCGGACGGAAGATCAGGCGTAAGGTCCGTTTTTACAACCTGGATGCTATCGTTTCCGTGGGTTATCGCGTTAGGTCGAAACGTGGTACCCAGTTCCGTATCTGGGCCACCGGTGTTCTGCGGGACCACCTTCTGAAGGGCTACACTATCAACGAAAAACGGCTGAAGGAGTTGAATAAGGCTATCCGATTTATCGCTGATGTTGCCGACAGGAAAGCTTTAACCGGCGACGAAGCCACGGCATTGCTCCGAGTGGTAGCCGACTACAGCTACTCCCTTGATCTTCTTGATGACTATGATCACGAGCGCGTTCAGACAAAAGACATGACGGTCGGACCAGTTTCAGCTGTTGGCTACGAAGAAGCGATACGTCAAATAGAACGTTTGCGCCGACAATTCAACGCTAGGGATATGTTCGGTCTGGAAAAAGATAACAGCCTTGA
This sequence comes from uncultured delta proteobacterium, assembly GCA_963754785.1. Taxonomy (GTDB): domain Bacteria; phylum Desulfobacterota; class Syntrophorhabdia; order Syntrophorhabdales; family Syntrophorhabdaceae; genus PNOF01. The sequence continues at coordinate 200,334 of CAVWHH010000021.1, forward strand.
AGGGTCTCTTGCCACCATCATGCAGACCTTCGACGGAAAGGAGCTTTACCCCAGTCTCGAAGAAAAGGCAGCCCATCTGCTCTATTTTCTGGTCAAGAACCATCCCTTTGTGGACGGCAACAAACGCATAGCCGCAGCGTTGTTCCTCTGGTTCCTCGAAAAGAACCATGTTCTTTACCGAACCGACGGTTCCAAACGAATTGCCGACAATGCCCTTGTAGCCATGATACTCCTCATTGCTGAAAGCAGGCCGGAGGAAAAGGACGTTCTCACCCGCGTCGTCGTAAACCTAATCAACCGGAGAAACCGATGAATGTCACATACCTGGTTTTGCCATCCAATAATCCTTTCGGATTGATGGTTGCCGCTTGCAAATCCTCAGTTCTCACCATCGTCTAATCTACCCGCAGGTGACTTTCTCACGCGCCCACTGTTACCCCCTTCCTTTGATTTTACCTGGTGTTGTCATCACCATATCTGAGAAGGGGGGCAGCCTTTTTCCTGTATTCCCTACAAGCCGTTTTTATAGCATAGACACATCCCTCTTCGCTAGGGTGAGGAGAGTGATGGAGAAGTTCCTATTCTCTCACACCAGTACGACATTGTCGCCTGCGCACAGCCACATTCGAAAACTTATCGAGATCTCTCTTTTTCGAGAGCAAGAAATCCAGAAACCTTATCCCCCTGTATTCACATGTTTCGTAAAGACTCAACAGTATCAGGTAGTCATTTAAGCCTCTTTCATTAATCTGGCCACTTACGATCCTTCGATACTTCGCAAAGGGCTTGACGGCGTGTTCCCCATTATTGTTGTTCCAAGGAACGCCGTCGTAGTCGAGAAATTAGGAAGAGCTTAGATGGATACTTAAGCATCCTTTGGCGAAGTTTCTCCGCAACCTCGGAAACGAACGGTTTTGTCGATAGTCCATCGAAGTACTTTTTTACGTCTATCTTGTATTTTTTCAAATATCTGCTTTTCAACCCATGCTTGTCAATTGTACCGACAATCGCCCTCAGCAAACTAGCGAATTGTTTCCCCATACTCTTCAGTTCCTCGTCAAAGGGAGCTTTCAGCAAAAAATCATTGATATCACGAATTAAATGAACAAGGCATTTTTGTTGAGGGCACGGCAGGGAATCATATCCCGTATAGAAGTCCGTTATGAGAACTCCTTTGAAATCTTTAAGTAATTCATGAAGAAAATCAGTCTTCCTTGTAGCTCTGTACATATAAACTACTTCTTCCGGACTTGCGAACACCCAAACGTACCCGCTGTTCTGTTGCAGCTTAACGGTCGTTTCGTCTGCATGAAGAACTTTTCCGCTCATGAGCTTTTGAAGCAGCTTTTGATAGGTCGATTTATAGTATTGGTTCCCGTTCCCGCATGAGAGCCGTGGACACTATCGCAAATCTTATGAAGAAACATGGGATCACAATAGAGGAAATCGTGACGCACCAGAACGGGTAGTCTCAAAAGGTGGTACAACGGCTCGCCCCATTACGGTGTCGAAAGAGCCAACCATCTGTATCGCCTTTTTTGCGAGCTGCAGTGTCACAAAAAATGAGTTGGGCACCCCATAAAGACAGGGAGCGATCACACATCGCTCCTCCTGACCCCGGTCGGCCGCCACGAAGGCAAGATAACCCCATGACTCTCTTCCTGGGTTACGGTTGACGCCCAGATGATCTTGTGTTCGCCTAACTTGTCTTTAATAACAACAGGTTACGTGCAAATCCAAGCGAGAGCCCGATCTGTTAAAGTGTAAATTGGCTTTCTATTCCTTACGGTATTTTCTATCTGTTAAGGCCCTTTTTGATGCTTTCTGACACAATTTTGCCACAGTAAAAATCTGCAGGGTTTCCTTGAGCCGAGCGGAAAAGCGCGATGCGACAAATGCAGCGTCTGGTTGACCTACGTTCATAAGTTAACTTTTAAGTCAGCTTAGCTTGACTTGCACGAAATAATCAGTTATAAGTCAGGGAGAGGTGACTTATGAACGATCGGGCCGGAAAGTCCGTTACTCAACCGGCAGGCTACAAAGCGTTTATTCCGAATCCCTTACCCCCGGATCCTCCGCTGGTCTATGATGAGGAGCTTCAAGCTTTACTTTCGCAGGCAGATCGGGCGGTTGCCAGGCTGGACGGCATCACCACGGTCCTTCCGAATCCTGATCTTTTTATAGGAATGTATGTGAAGAAGGAAGCGCTTCTAAGTTCCCAGATAGAGGGCACCCAGGCTTCACTCGAAGGCGTGCTGGAGTTCGAGGCCGATCTGACGCCCCAGGGAGACATGGAAGGCGTTCTGGAAGTTGTCAATTACATCAAGGCTATGAACTACGGTATCCAAAGGCTGAAAGAGTTCCCGATGTCGTTGAGGCTCATAAGAGAAGTCCATGGGTTATTGATCGAGGGGACTCGCGGTACGCATCGGAGCCCCGGGGAATTCAGACGGTCGCAAAACTGGATAGGACCACCGGGGGCGGCCCTGAATGACACCGCGTTTATTCCTCCGCCTCCTTCTCTCATCGCCCAGAGCATAGGCGACCTGGAGAATTTCCTTTATGAGAAAGACACGATCCCTCCCCTCGTCAAGATAGCACTCATCCATGCCCAATTTGAAACAATACATCCGTTCCTTGACGGGAATGGCAGGATCGGCCGACTTCTTATCGCCTTTTACCTGGTCTGGAAGGAGATTCTTTCCAAGCCCCTTTTATACTTAAGCTATTACTTGAAGAAGTACAGGTCGGATTACTACGGCTTCCTGGAGAAAATCCGAACAGAAGGCGCGTGGGAGGAATGGATCAAATTTTTCCTGAAAGGCGTATATGTGACATCGGCGGAGGCGGCGGCTACAGCACGCGAAATAATCGGTCTTAAGGAAAAGCTGCATGAGGAATTATACTCCCAATCCATAGCCAGTATATATGGGGTTAAGCTTGTTGACCTGCTGTTCGCAAAGCCGGTGATCAATGTAGGCGACGTCATCCAGGGACTGAAAGTTTCTAAAGAGACGGCCAGCGAGCTGGTAAGGAAGTTTGAAGCGGCAGAAATCATTACAGAGATCACGGGAAAGAAGAGGTATAGAAAGTACGCCTTTCGCGAGTATGTCGCCATCGTCGCCAAGGGAACGGAAGACGCCTTATAGAAACTGCTCACCCTCCCTGTGGAAACCTTCTGACGCTTCAACTCCTGCATTTCGGGATGGTCAATAATGTTCTTATGGACCCCCCAACTTCTTCCTTACCTAATCGATCAGGGGCATGGAATCGGGATCGCGCACATCCATCTTCTCAAACGATACATACTCCTTCAATGCTTTTTTCAGCTTCGTGATGAGACGCAGCGCGCTCTCCTTTGAGTTCGTCTCTGCCACGACATACTTCCGCTTGATGGAGACGGTGCCCAGGGCTGTTGTTTCGAAAGAGCACGCCACCTTATTACCGCTTTTTACCCATGTCCACGTTTTGTTGCGCTCATCATAATCAAACGATCGTATCGAAGAGAGCTGTTCTTCCAAGCCCTGGCGCACGTTGATGATAAAAAAGAGTTTACAAAACCGGATGACTTCGTCATCCGTATTGCGCATCTCCGGCATGATGTTACCCTCGTCCTGCTCTTTTTCGTACCTTTCTCCCTCAATGAAATAGCGCGCCCAGAACGGCACTGAGACTTTACACGATTCCCGAAAGAGCGCAGGCTTCGGAAGGTCCTTCTTGCCGGTTTCGGCGAACACCTGCATCTGTCTCTTCACGGCCGATGTGAAATCGCTTCCGGATCCGGAAGGAAAGACATACGGCGCGGTAAATATGTACGCATCGGCCTGGGCGCCCACAAACCGGACGTACCATACTTCACCCTTCGTGGCCTCGACCTGTTCGGGCTCGTTTACTCGATGCACATGCCATGTCTTGCCCGTACCAAGCTCCTCGAAGACTATCCAGCGGTCGTCCACGGCACGTACCTGATAAAAGGCTGCGTAGCTGTCTCTCATGGAGCGCAGAAGGGCGGGCCCCGGCTCATCCAATTTCCTCATGATGGCCAGGTCCAGGAAGCGCTCGCACACGGTCTGCTGCGTCTTTCCGAACCGGAGATCGAAATGGAGCCATGACATATAAAGGCTGTCGGGCACCCCAAACGCTGTTCCCGGGAGAAACTCTTTTTCAAAAGAGTCGCCGGTCTTCTTGAGCTCCTTGCCATCCTGGTCAAACTGGGTCAGCGACTGGGCGTACAAGGCAACACCCTGCATGAGCGTCATGTATTCGTCAAGTTGTGTGCCCGTGCGCAATGCTTCCGGCAACGAAAAATCCATCTCCCGCTTGCTGCCACAGCACTTCTTGTACTTCTGGCCGCTCCCGCACGGACATGGATCGTTCCTTCCTATCTTCACGCTCGTTCCTCCTGTTCCACTCGAGACACCCCTGTCAGTCCCTTTGAGTGGGCGCCTTCTGACGGAGCCCGGTGGAAGACATACCGATACAATTCTACAGAAGCGTGGTGGGTGAGTCAAAAGGTTTTTGTAAAAAAGATGATGTTGACGTGCGATCCTCAGGAAATGTAAAATTGACCTGTTGGGTCTCGTCTGCGGTCTCCAGCATGGTCGATCTAAAGGCTGTTGAGGGCTGTTCGCGTCCGAATGCGAGGGGTAAGGCCAGTATGGCCCGGGCATAGAGCGCGTGTTTTGAGAATGGGTGAAATAATGAACATTGATATAGACAAACTCACCGAAGCAGAACTCATCGACCTGAACAACAGGATCGTGGAGCGTTTGCGGTTCCTTAATCAGATGCGCTCGCACACGCAGATGTTGAAGTTCAAGATCGGGGATCGCGTCACCTTTCAGTCAGAAGGCCGACTTCCGGTGGTTGGGATGGTGACACGTTATAACAGGAAGACGGTCACGGTCATCACTAACGACGGACAGCATTGGAATGTGTCGCCGGCTCTCTTGCAGAAGGTTGTCTCGGAAACCGCGGACACTTCCAACGTCATTCCGCTAAGAGAAGGATGAGGCACACCGCGGTTAGCACGAGGATTGTTTTAGCTTTCTTCCACGCGCCTTAGTTTTCCTAACCACAAACTGGTTTTTCCTGAATTCCAGCTGTTCCCTCCGGAGCTGAACTTTGAGTCTTACGAGGCGCTCTTTCTCCTTCCCTTTTTCTTCTATGAGTTGCCTCCAGGATTCGAAGCGATCTTTCTTAAACTTGAGCGATTCTCCACGCAGTCTGACCCTTTCCGCCCTAAGGTCGATCTCTTTCCTTTTCAGGTCAAGATTTTCGTTTCTTTGTCTCAGGTATTCCCCGATCAGAAAGTCGACTATTTTCTTATAAAGACTATTGCTGTCACTACCATCTCCGTCCATGGGGTCGGCATTCTCGTTTGAGGAAGGGCTTTCCAAAAGCGATTCAAGAGTGAAGCTTCCGTCCTTGCTCTGTCCCAAGGGTCTGTGCAGGCTCTCCTCTCTGTATTTCTTATTCAAGTACTGTCTTATGGCCCTGTTTCTGACCCTCCTAGCAATTGTGGTGATTTCAGCAATGGTTTGGGAATTATGTTTGAGTATTTCCACCCAGGCGTCCTGGAAACTGTCCTCATACTGCCCGAACAAAGATCGCAGGTGCCTGTTTACATCATTTGCATCCAATCCCATCCGGACCTCCTTTCCCGTTATCGGTTATTCTTGAGTTCCTCTGTCATTATATCGGAATGTTTGAACGCAGTGGGCTATGGCTTACAGTTTTTTTCAGGGCTGACCTGCCAAACAGAATGGAGGCCGGGTTTCAGCTTGGCTGCCCACGTGGTGTAGTGACCCACCTCCCACCGTTTGTTGAGGCGGCATGACACCGAGGCAAGCACTCGCCGGCCTGTTTCCTTTCTTCGCCTGTAGCATGCTTTGCGGTTGAGATCGTAAGTTGCCGGCACCTAACGGGTCTGCCTTCGGCTTCCCCACAATTCCAGCTTCAATCTCTCGAACACGTTGTAGACGATCGGGCAGATTGAGCAGTTCTCAACGACCCCTATCAGGCGGGATCTGAACTCGCGTTTTTGCAGGTGCGGGAACGACCGACAGTCATCGGGGCGCGCATCATAGACGCTGCAACGCTGTTCGTGAAGAAAACGGCAGGGCAGCTGCTTCAACGCATACCTGCCTCTCTCTTTGGACGGTCGAACGTAATCGTTGATCAGTTGCGCCTGCTGCATGCCGAGATGGTCGGCCAATCTCCGGACATCCCGGGCAGAGAGCAGGGGAGAGACAACCTTACAGCAGTGCGCACATGCGCAGCAGTCGATTTGCCTCGTAACCGCCTCTAAGTGCCTCCAGACAAGGCGGTCAAGCGCAGCTATCGACAGGTTAACACCCTTGAGATACGCACGGAAGCGCCAGTTCTCGTCTTCCTTCGCCTCGGCCAGCAACCTGACCCGGTCACTATCTGTCTCGATGTCCGTGATTGTCATGCTATGTCCTTTCCTCCGCCCTGTCGAACTGATCCTCTCTGCGGCATGGTTTAGGATGACCGGTCTTATCAAAAGGGCACGAACAGCTCCGGTTCGGTGCGCCGTTTCTCGCGAGCCGGAACGTGAGGCTGTTATTATCGGTCGGCGGCTTTATCGAGCAAATGTCAAAAGCTTGGAGGGGGTGTATGTCCATCTGGGCAACCCGTCATCAATTGTTATTATATAGCCTTTATCGGATAACGCAATCAAACCATCCAGAGGGAACTGGCTTACTGACGTTTATACAAAAAAAGAGTCAATCACGAACCCGCTTGGGTGTGTCCGAGGTATGTGCACAAACATAGCCGCCACGCCGGAATTCAGGGACGCTTGGCAGGACCTTTCAGAAGAGGAACGAAGACGCTTTATAGACGCTTACAAATCAAAATTTTTTCCGGGCATCCTAAGTGACCGTAATATTGAGGCACGTGCCCGCACGGCATATCTCAAATCAGTGAGGTGATTATATGGACAGATTGCTTGACATAAGCGACGTGTGCACGATTACAGGACTAAAGAAGACAACAATCTACATGTGGATTCATAAGAGGCAGATACCGGTTGTCAAGTTGAGCCGCCGCGCGGTGAGATTTCGTGAATCCGATCTTGTGGCATTCATAGACGCCAAGTTCCAAAACCCTGTGAGTTTGCGCAAAGACGAAGGACAATCCAAGCAGGGGCATCCCAACAAGAAACGACGGCTATCTCGGAACACTATCCAAGTGGATGAAATAATGGAAATCGCTAAGAGGGAGGCACGTGCGTAACAAACGTTCTTTGTACCAAACCGGATTGAGAATGGTTGACCGGATAGCTCACCGGGACACCGTGGGGGCCGTAGATGTCGATCGTTCTCCTTCTCGTGTCGCCTTCAAACCGGATAGGGATTGGTCCCCAAGGTACTTTTGGATAAGGCAGGCGTGAGGAAATGGGACTGTTTCTAAGAGACAAGGTATGGTGGGCGTCGTTCACCGTTGACGGGGTGAGGTATAAGCGGTCAACCGGCACAGCTGATGAAAAGCTGGCAAAGAAGGTATGGGCCAAAATCCAGATCCAAATAGTGGAGAAAAAATGGTTTGATATTGACAATGCTAAGCGGTACTCCTACGATGAGATGATGGACCAGTTCATGGAGAAATACGCGCCGAAAAAAGAACCGGCAACAAAAGACATGTATAAATACGCCAGAAAGCATTTGGATCCCTACTTCTGTGGCAATATGCTCGGCGACATTACTGAGGAGATGGTTGCCAATTATATGGACGGGCGTATTCTCGAAGGGGCAAAGCCAGCCACCGTCAACCGCGAGTACTCAACATTGTCCAAAGCATTTAACGAGGCATACAAGAAGTGGAATTGGATCAAATCAAACCCGCGCGCTCTCGTGCCAAAGCTCGAAGAAAGCAATATTCCACGCATCTGGCTCACCGCTGAGCAGGAGAAGATCCTTCTTGAGAAAGCCGAGCGATACCTACACGGTGACCTACCTGACATCATTATCTTGGGCAATAATACCGGCTTGAGACGGGAAGAGATCCTGTCACTGAGGCTTGTCCAGATAAACCTTTCCGGTCGAGCAGTGACAGTCTTGAAAACAAAGAACAAAGAACCAAGAACGGTACCGATGAACGACACGGTTTACGAACTTCTGGAAAGGCGACTCGCGGGCGTGATAGATACCGACAACTACCTCTTCTCCACCGCGAATGGAAGCAAATACCAGGGTAGGAATGTCTTAAGAGCACTTAAGGCCGCAGTGAAACAGGCCAACAAGGACGGAGCCAATATCGGTAGATTCTGGGTTCATGGACTACGGCATACTTTCGGAACACGGCTAGCCCAAGCAGGAAAGAACACCCGTCAGATAGGTGAATTGATGGGAATAAAAAGCGAGAAAGTGCTGAGGCGGTACACCCATTTTTCGGTTGAGAGTCTCCGGCCAGCAGTTGAGTCGCTTGATTCAATAAGGCAAAATAATGAGGAGAAAATAAAGTGATTTGTCCCAATTTTGTCACATTCGACCACGATGAACAAAAAAGGCCATCGGGAAGATGGCCTAAACCATTGATATAATTGGTGGAGCTGAAGGGGATTGAACCCTCGACCCCTTGACTGCCAGTCAAGTACTCTCCCAGCTGAGCTACAGCCCCGTAGCGTATTTTATAGCAGTAAGCTAATCTCTTGTCAAACATTTTTGGGGGCAGGGCCGGACAATGCCGATACGCATTCATATAGTAAAAAAACCGTTTCTTTTTTCTGCAAACTTTATGTCTGAAAACAAATTGGCATGGATGCCGAAAGACTGTTCATCTGTGACCGAAATGTGGTACCATATTTTTACCGGATTCAATAAGCCGGAAGGGGCTATTTACGATCATGCTGCTCTATCTTGTGGAACACGCAGAGGCAAAAAGGGGAGAGGAAGACCCGGAGAGGAGTCTCACTGCCCAGGGGCTGACAGACATACGAAGGGTTGCCGAATATATGGCAAAACTGTCTATCCGGGTAAGCACCATATATCATAGTGGAAAAAAACGGGCTATCCAGACGGCGCACATGCTTGCAGATTTCATACGACCAAAGATTCCTGTGGTTGCGGCAGAAGGGCTTTTCCCTATGGACGATCCGGGTATCTGGTTCGAACGTCTGAAAACGATCAGAGAAGATATCATGATCGTGGGTCACCTTCCTTACCTCGCAAGGCTCGCAGATCTGCTCCTTGAAGGCAACAGCGAGAGGAATGGTATCGATTTCAAAACGGGTTGCATTGTCTGTTTGAAAAAGGCCGACAACGGCAAATGGGCAATTGAGTGGATGATTGTACCGGAGGTGGTTCGCTGATGACAACATGGTCAATCATTTTTTTCATCATAGGATTTGCCGGCGGCAGCGTAATGCTCTGGTTTTTTGCGGCATCGCGCTTCCACCGGAAGACCTCCGAGCTTGAAAATAGGATTGCGTCTGCCGATGCTATCATCGGCGAACTGAGAGGGCGGGGTCGCGAAAAGGATGAAGAAGTCGAAAAATTGCGAAATGAACTGAGCCTTGAGAAGCAGGCCAAGGTTGAAGCATCGACGAGGCTTGAGGCATCGGAGGCGCGTTTGAAGGAAGAAATGGAGCGTTTCGAGCAGGTAAGAAGCGAATTGAGCGACACCTTCAAGGCCCTTTCTCTCGACGCGCTCACAAAAAACACCGAAGAGTTTAAAAAATACGCCGAAGAATTTATCAGACTTGCCGAAGAAAAAATGAAATCGCAGACTACGGAAAGCAAGAAAGAGCTCGAAGGTAAGAAAGAGCTTATTGATAAAAATATTGAAACAATCGGGAAATCGCTGATTGAAGTCCAAAGAAGAATGGAAGAGGTAGGCAAGGTGAGCGGTGAAAAAATTACCGAAGTGGCAACGCTCATAAAAAAACACGAAGAGGTGACATCAAAACTGAAAGATACGACAGAACACCTCGGACACGCCCTTGCAAGCTCGAAAAAGAGAGGAGAATGGGGCGAGAGAATGGCAGAAGATGTTATCCGTCTCATCGGTATGGTAGAAGGCATCAACTATATCAAACAGAAGACCTTGGAGCATTCTTCGGGAAGGCCTGATTATACATTTTTCTTGCCTAACAGCCTCAAGGTCAACATGGATGTAAAGTTTCCTCTTGATAACTACATCCACTACCTTGACGCGGAATCGGAGCATGACAAGAAGCGCTTTCGCGATGAGCTTTTGAAAAACACGAAGCTCATGATGAAGCAGGTCACGGGGCGTGAATACATCAACCCCATCGATAACACCGTAGACTACGTCCTGATCTTCATACCCAACGAACAGGTCTATGGATTTATTCATGAGGCAGACCCGACGATCATGGATGAGGCGCTGAAACAGAAGGTCATTCTCTGTTCGCCGTTTACGCTTTACGCGGTCCTTGCCGTGATCCGGCAGTCTATTGAGAATTTCAATCTGGAACGCACGGCCTCAGAAATCCTCACGCTCCTCATGGATTTCTCCAGGCAATGGACGGCATTTAAAGACAAATTCAGGACCATGGGTGAAAGGCTCGACGCGGCGAAGAGAGAGTATGACGCGCTAATCACTACGCGGAGCAACATGCTCGAGCGTCCTTTGAGAAAGATCGATGAACTAGGGAAACAGAGGGCTATCTCTTTCACCGAAGATATTACGCTCGGCGAAACATCACCCTCCGAATAATACTAAAAGAGGAATCGATAGCAAGTCGTTTCCTCTTTTAAAGATCATCTTAATAATAATGTTCTACTTCTTTTTGGCAACAGCCTTCCTCACCGGCTTGTCTTTTATGGCTGCCCGTGCCGCTGCAAGCTTCGCAACCGTTACGCGATATGGTGAGCAACTTACATAATTAAGGCCGATCTTGTGGCAGAACTCGACAGAACCGGGCTCACCACCGTGCTCGCCGCAGATACCGCACTTCAGGTTCTTCCGTGTGTTTCTACCGAGGTCAACGCCCATCTTCATGAGTTTGCCTACGCCCGCTTCGTCAATCCTCTGGAAAGGATCGAAGGCATATATCTCTTTCTCAACGTAAGGAACCAGAAATTTGCCGGCATCGTCACGGCTCATGCCGAGCGTCGTCTGTGTCAGATCGTTGGTACCGAAGGAGAAGAACTCCGCTTCTTTCGCGATCTCATCGGCGGTAAGGGCGGCTCTCGGTATCTCGATCATCGTGCCCACCATGTAGTCGATCGTGGTCTTGTTCTTCTTGAAAACTTCTTCGGCAACCTTGACGACCACGTCCTTCTGGAGCTCCAGCTCCTTCACATTGCCGACAAGTGGTATCATCACTTCCGGCTTCACATTGATACCTTTCTTCTTCACTTCGCATGCGGCCTCAAAGATGGCTCGTGCTTGCATCTCGGTAATTTCAGGGAAGACAATGCCGAGCCTGCAGCCCCTGTGACCAAGCATGGGGTTCGCTTCGTGGAGACTATCTATTTTTACCTGGACCTTCTCAGCTGATACACCCATCTTCTTCGCCAAGTCTTGCACTTCTCTCTCGGTATGTGGCAGGAATTCATGGAGTGGCGGATCGAGAGTCCGAATCGTAACAGGAAGGCCCTTCATAACCGTGAAGAGACCCACAAAATCCTTTTTCTGCATGGGGAGAAGCTTCTTGAGGGCCGCTACTCTGCCCGCTTGTTCTTCTGCAAGGATCATCTCGCGGACTGCGTCGATTCTGTCACCCTCGAAGAACATATGTTCAGTCCTGCAGAGACCAATACCCTCAGCACCGAATGCCACAGCAACAGCCGCTTGGTCGGGCTGATCGGCGTTTGTCCTGATGCCTAGCTTTCTTGCTTCGTCAGCCCATTTCATGAGGAGAGCAAAATCCTGATAGATCTTTGACTGCGTGGGTCTCAATGTCTTGTCCACGAGGACCCGGAGGATTTCGGATGGTATTGTTTCGATCTGTCCCGCAAAGACCTCACCGGTGGACCCATCGATGGAGACGAATTCTCCTTCTTTAACGACTTTGTCCTTGACGCGGATAACCTTCTTGGCGTAGTCGATGTCGAGTTCGCCGCAGCCGGCAACACAGACCTTGCCCATCTGGCGAGCAACGAGTGCCGCATGGCTTGTCATGCCGCCACGAGATGTGAGAATGCCCTGTGCCGCATTCATGCCTCGGATATCTTCCGGTGATGTATCGATCCTCACGAGGATCACTTGTTCGCCTTTTGCCGCCCACGCCTCGGCGTCTTCGGCACTAAAAACAACCTTACCTGCCGCCGCTCCGGGACCCGCGTTCAATCCTTTGGCGACCATATCACCGGTCTTCAGGGCCTTGTCTTTCTCTTTCGGGTCAAAGATGGGACGCAGAAGCTGGCTCAACTGATCGGGCTCAACGCGCATGAGAGCTTCTTCTTTGGTGATGAGTTTCTCTTTTACCATATCGACGGCGATCTTGAATGCCGCGAAGGCCGTTCTCTTGCCGGTCCTTGTCTGGAGCATCCAGAGCTTCCTGTTCTGGATCGTAAACTCCACGTCCTGCATGTCGTGGTAGCTCTGTTCGAGGATGTTTCTGATTTTGGTGACCTCTTTGTAAATATCCGGCCAGAGCTCTTCCAGAGACTTCACTGATGCGACGGTCTTCTGTTTTTTGTTAATAGGCAGCGGTGTCCTGATACCGGCAACGACATCCTCACCCTGTGCATTGACAAGATACTCGCCGTAAAACTCATTTTCACCGCTGGAAGGATTCCGTGTAAATGCGACGCCTGTGCCGCTTGTCTCGCCCATGTTACCGAAGACCATACACTGTACGTTGACGGCCGTTCCCCAGTCGCTAGGGATGTTATTAAGCTGCCGGTAGGCGATGGCTCTATCAGTGTCCCAAGATTTAAAGACGGCTCCGATGGCGCCCCAAAGCTGTTCGAAGGGGTTTTCGGGAAAATCTATTTTCAGTCTGTCTTTAATGGCCTTCTTGAAGCTTTTTACGAGGTCCTTGAGGTCGGCGACGGTCAACTCCGTGTCAACTGTTATCCCCCTCGCCTTCTTTTTTACATCAATGATGACTTCGAAGGGGTCATGCTCTTCCTTGCTTTCCGGCTTGAGACCGAGAACAACATCGCCGTACATCTGCACAAAACGGCGGTAACAGTCATAGGCAAACCGCTCATTCCCGGAAAGTCGGGCGAGGCCCGCCACGGTCTTCTCGTTGAGACCGAGGTTGAGCACGGTGTCCATCATGCCGGGCATACTGACCCGCGCTCCAGAACGGACGGAGAAAAGGAGCGGATTCGCGGCATCACCGAATGTGGCGCCCATGACTTTTTCCGTTTTCTTGAGGTTTTCCATGACCTGTTCTTTGAGACCTGCCGGGAGCTTCATGCCGCCTTTATAGAAGAGCGTGCACACATCAGTGGTAATGGTAAAACCGGGAGGCACAGGAATGCCGCGATTAACCATGTCGGCCAGTCCTGCTCCCTTACCGCCGAGCAAGTTTTTGAGACTCATGTTGCCTTCTGCCTTGTTCCCTCCAAAAAAATACACATATTTCGCTTTTACCATACAATCCTCCTCATTCAACGCGAATTTTTGAAAAATCTGCAAATGCAAGAAACATGTTTTTGATTTTTGTAAGCGTTGCAAGCCTGTTGTTTTTGACGGCCTCATCTTTGTCCATAACAAACACTTTGTCAAAATAGTTATCAATGTTTTCCTTGAAACTTACGAGAACAGAAAGCGATTGGGCGTATTGGCGTTCCTCCATGAGCTTGAAAAACTCTGCACGCTTCCCCTCATAAAGGCTGAAGAGATCTTTTTCTTCGACAAGAGCAAAAAGCCTGGGGTCCACAGCAGGGTCACCGGCAATCTGTTTCGTGATGTTGTAAACCCGTCTAAAACCGACCATGAGCCTATTGAAATCCTCTTTCGATTTTTGCGTTTCCAGGGCAATGAGCCGTTCATAGCCATCGTAGATGTCTTGTGCGACACATGAAAGCACGCTCTCTACATAGTCCTGGTTGTGGTTCTCTTCGAGCATGAAAAACTTGAAGCGCGTGGCAATAAAATCGAGAATGGCTGCTTTTGCCTGTTCAAAAGGAAGTCTCTTCTTTATCTGGCCCCCGCTTTCATAAGCCTTTTTCAGGAGGTCACCGAGGGGAACACGGAAGGCCTTGTCGATGACAATCTTGATAATCCCTAAGGACTGCCTGCGAAGCGCGTATGGGTCGAGGTTCCCAGTTGGCGTAATGTTGACGGAGAAGAAGGACATGATGGAGTCGATCTTGTCGGCGATGCTGAGGATTGCGCCGACAGATGTCTCCGGCAAGTTGCCGTCCCCGCTCGTGGGCAGGTAGTGCTCCTCGATGGCCAGCGCCACGTCTCTATCCTCACCCTCGATCAGAGAATAGATTCTTCCCATGGTGCCCTGCAGCTCCGGGAATTCTCCGACCATGTGTGTTATAAGGTCGACTTTCATGATCCGCGCGGCTCTGGCGACTGTGGCCCTGGTACTTTCAGCAAGGTGGGACGCGAGGTAGTCGGCAATGGTCATGATGCGCTCTGTCTTGTCTTTCAGCGTGCCAAGCTTAACGTGAAAAATGATGGAGTCGAGTCGATCGTAGCGGTCAACAAGCGTTGTCCTTTTGTCCTCTTCGTAAAAGAACTGGGCATCTGCGAGGCGAGCCCGCAATACCTTTTCGTTTCCGTGGATAACGTTCTTGTCCTCCTTGGGGATTGTGTTCGCGAAAAATATGAAGCATGGCTTGAGATCGCCCTTTTCGTCCTCCATGGGAATGTAACGCTGATGGCTCTTCATGACGTTGACAAGTACTTCCTTGGGGATATTCAAATAGGTCTTTTCGAAGGAGCCAAGGAGCGGATAAGGATATTCCGTGATGTAGATGATCTCCTTGATGAGTTCCTCATCGCGAACGGCACGGCCTTTGGTCTCGTCCTCGATACGCTTGATGCCCGCGCGGACTATTTCCAGCCGCTCGGCCTCATCGACGATGATATAGTTTGCCTTCAGTGTATCCAGGTATTCTACGGGGTGCCCAATCGTTACCCTCCCATCTGATAGGAACCGGTGGCAGAAGGTGGCGTTACCGCTTTTCACATCGGCAACGATAAATTCCACAGGTTCGAGGCTGAAAAGACAGAGGACCCACTGGATGGGCCTTGCGTACTCAAAAGCTTCAGTACCCCAGCGCATCTTCTTCTGAAAGGGTATCTTGGCAATAATGTCGGGCAGGAGCGCTGAAAGAATGACCTTTGTTTCCTCACCCTTTTCAAATTTTTCAACGGTGACAAATTCAATACCGTCCTTGACATCTTTTTTTAACGCGTCGGGGGCCACGCCCTGTGAGTTAGCAAAACCCACGGCAGCCTTTGTGTGCTTCCCCAATTGGTCATAGGCCCTATTTAAAGGAGGACCGAATTTGATGATCGTCGTCTCTTCCTGTCTTTCAGCTACATTTTCGATGATCGCAGTCATGCGGCGTGGCGTGGCGAGGATTGTTATATTGCCAAAGGTAATCCGGGACTGGGCAAAACCTTCTTCGAGGAGCTTCTTGAAACCTTCTTTCGCTGGCGCGAGAAAACGCGCTGGAATCTCTTCTGTTCCAATTTCAAGCAATAGCACTTTTTCAAGCAATAGCCTTTCCAATCTGATCTCCGTAGTCAAAAGCTGAGAATCTTACTATTTCAAAAGCGGGAAACCAAGTTCCTCTCTTTTCTTTACATAGAGCTCTGCGCACCTCTTTGCGAGACTGCGCACCCTGCCGATATAATTGGCCCTTTCAGTGACGCTGATAGCGCCTCGTGCATCAAGGAGGTTAAAGACATGGGAACATTTCAAACAAAAATCATAGGAAGGATAAATGAGTTCTCTTCCTTTTATGAGTTTCTCTCCTTCACGTTCAAAGGTGTCGAAAAGACCCCGGAGCATCGCGGGATCCGACTCTTCAAAATTGTAGATGGAAAACTCCCGCTCGGGATCGAGAAAGACATCCCCGTAAAGGATGTCCTTGTTCCACTTGATGCGAAAGACGCTATCCACATCCTGCAGATACATGGCAATGCGCTCGATACCGTAAGTGATTTCCGCGGTGATGGGCGACAGGTTGATGCCACCGGCCTGCTGGAAATAGGTGAACTGCGTAATCTCCATGCCGTCAAGCCATACTTCCCATCCAAGGCCCCATGCGCCGAGCGTCGGCGATTCCCAGTCGTCTTCCACAAAGCGGATATCGTGATAGGATGTGTCGATGCCGAAACTTTTCAAACTCTCGATATAGAGATTCTGAATCTCCTTCGGCGAAGGCTTCATAATAACCTGAAACTGATAGTAGTGCTGGAGCCGGTTCGGGTTTTCGCCGTAGCGTCCGTCGGCAGGGCGTCTTGAAGGCTGGACATATGCCGCGTTCCAGGGTTCAGGGCCGAGGCATCGCAAAAATGTAGCGGGATGGAACGTGCCTGCGCCGACTTCTATATCATAAGGCTGCTGAATAATACAGCCTCTCTCGGCCCAGAATTTCTGCAATGCCAGTATCAAATCTTGAAAATACATAGCGAAAACCCCTTCTTCTATACCACAAAACGAACAGATTTTGCCAATCATTTCGACATATCGTGATGTCGCTCCGATAACGAAAGAACATTCGTTACTCGCTGCTTTTAAAGAAAGGAAACTGAACGAGAAAGGGACTTATTCTTTATGAACATACAAGCGCTCACGATTGTGCACAATGCGGTTACGCAATCCGTGACCTTTAATGTTTCATGCAGGTCTCTTGATAATGTAAATACGGCGTGGACCGCGTTGATAGGTATTAATCGTTTTCAGCAGTTTCATACCTGCCTTTTCCAGGGCGTGCAAAGAGACACTGTTTTGAGGATGCGCGAGTCCAAGGAGACGGCGGACATCGAAGTTTTCAAAATCGTAGGCGATCTGGGCCCTGCCGATCTCTGTGGCGTAGCCTTTTCGCCAAGCATCCTCGATCAAGGCAAAGCCTAACTCAAGATCATCTTCATAGAGATAACGGCACGGCAGGAGTCCGGCAGAACCGATAAAATGTTCTGCCTCTTTCTCCCATAGGACGCCCAGGCCATAGGGCAAACCTTCCGAAGGTGAAATATTCTCTCACAAAGCATCCTGCTTCGTAAGCCGACATTGGGGTGCCTCCGAGAAGTCACTGCATGATCGTTGGTCTCGCGAACATTTCAATGAGCGGCTGTACATCAGAATCTCTGAGTTCTCGCAAAATTAGCCGTTTTGATTCTATTGTATACATTAATAGCCTCTCAAGTATTGTATAGAGTTTGAAGATTCACTTCAAGGCCTTCGTGCCATCGATGCTTTAATCACGTTAATGCGATAATTGCGCAAGGCAGCTGAGTATGAGTATATAGTTATATGTTAGCAATTTTTGTATCATTCGTTGGACTCTATCTGCTCTCGCACCCCGCGTCACCCCGTATTGGCGCTTTGGATAGGACATGAACTTTCCGGAGCAAAAGCAACTAATCCATCAATTTGTACATTATCGCTCGGCAAGCCTGAATAGCTAAACATGTCTTAATCTTTTTTGCTTGCAAAAGAGTTGAAATTCCATAAGAATAAATAAGGTCCTGTCAATGAGGACTGCCTGCAGTCGGCAAGCACGGAAGCTCTTCTGCATGGACTTGACTTTATAGACGCGAACCATTAATGTAGTGGCTGGCTTATAGCGAACCCTTACAGATACAAGGAGGCTATCGATGATTCGGGCAAAGCTCTGGTTTCGATGCGCGGCCATGCATGACCCCGTAACCCCCATGGTTGTGCAGCCTGCGCTTGTTGGTTGGGAGGCAAAAAAACGCAGAGTAGACCTCACCATAGAACGCGCCTTTAGCGGCGAAGAACTTGTAAAGCGGATGAAGGGGTGGGTAACCACAGACCCCTATAAGGTTATCGAGGTTGTAAAAAAATATGGTAAGCTAAAGGTCCTTGATGACCGGGAATTGGTCATCGAAATGCAGAAAGAAGAAGATGCGGCAGGACTTCAGGAAGCCCTCCTCCATGCTTTCGGCACGGAAGTCGATATAGAGATGGTAAAAAAGGCAGGGAGATAATCTGTTAGAAAGGAAGAAGGAAGCGGGGAAAGGCAAGAAACTGCGTAGACCAAATCACTGCGGAGTCCGGGAACCTTCTTAAGATCGTTCGCCTATGAAACATATCAGAAATTTCAGCATTATCGCCCACATAGATCACGGTAAATCAACACTTGCCGACCGTCTTATCCAGTACACGCACCTCGTCGAGGACCGCCAATTTCGCGATCAGATCCTGGACAACATGGACATCGAGCGTGAGCGTGGCATTACAATAAAAAGCCAGACAGTTGATTTGCCCTATTTCGGTGAGGACGGTGTGTCCTATGAACTCAACCTTATCGATACTCCCGGTCATGTCGACTTTTCTTATGAGGTTTCGCGGGCCCTCGCTTCCTGTGAAGGCGTGCTCCTGCTTGTCGATGCCGCTCAGGGCGTTGAAGCACAGACCCTCGGAAATCTTTATGCCGCAATGGAGCACAACCTCGTCATCATTCCTGTCATTAATAAGATCGATCTCCCTGTTGCTGATATTGAACGGGTAAAGCATGAGATCGACCACGAGCTTGGCCTAGACTCCGAATCGGCGATCCTCTGTTCCGCAAAAGAAGGCACCGGCATCGAGGATATCTTCAAGGCGATCATTGAAAAAATTCCTCCGCCAAGCGGTGATTCGCGAAAACCACTTACGGCGCTCATCTTCGATGCCCACTATGACCCGTTTCGCGGCACAATCGTAACCTGTCGTATATTCGACGGTACGGTGGGGTACGGGGATATTATCCGTCTTATGTCTAACGGAACTACATATAAAGTGGAAGAGGTGGGGGTCTTCCGTCTTACACGAGAACCCCAAAAAGAGCTGACGGCAGGAATGGTGGGTTACATTATCGCCGGCATCAAAACCGTGAGCGACACGCGGATCGGTGACACGGTCACACTCGACGCAAATCCCGTAATAGCACCCCTGCCCGGTTTTGTGGAGGTAAAGCCCGTTGTTTTTTCTTCAATCTATCCTATTGCTTCCGATGATTATCCTTCGCTTGTCGATGCCCTTGAGAAATACAAATTGAACGATGCCGCGCTGGTGTATCAAAAAGATTCTTCGGCGGCCCTCGGTCAGGGCTTCCGGTGCGGCTTTCTGGGACTTTTGCACCTCGAAATCGTCCAGGAGCGGCTTGAACGGGAGTTTGATCAGTCCATTATCATGACGGCGCCAAGTGTCCAGTATCGCTTCTACCTGAACGACGACAGCATGGTGGAGGTTGACAATCCCCTCTACTATCCCGATCCAATGAAAATAAGAAAATCAGAAGAACCCTATATACGGGCGAGTATCCTCGTACCCGAGCGCTACGTTGGAGCGGTCATCAAACTATGTATGGAACGTCGCGGCGTCAATTCACATCTCAATTACCCCACACCGGGCAGAGTTGAGATCACCTTCGATATGCCCCTTGCAGAGGTTATCTTTGATTTTTATGACAGGCTGAAAAGCATCACCCAGGGCTACGGCTCCTTTGATTATGAGATGATCGATTATCGCGAAAGCCATCTCGTGAAGCTCGATATACTCGTCAACGGTGAAAAAGTCGACGCTCTTTCAATCCTCGTTCATCGTGACAATGCACGCGAACGGGCACTCAGGGTCTGCGAAAGATTAAAGGATGAAATACCGAGGCACCAATTTAAAATCGCGATCCAGGGCGCTATTGGCGGTAAAATTATCTCACGTTCTACCATCTCAGCCTACAGAAAGGATGTTACCGCGAAATGTTACGGCGGCGATATCACGAGAAAGAGGAAACTCCTCGAGAAACAGAAGAAGGGCAAAAAACGGATGCGTATGGTAGGCAACGTTGAGATACCTCAGAGCGCATTCCTTGCCGCCCTCATGACAGATGATGAATAGCAAGGAACTGCCGGGGCTCTATATCCACATACCCTTTTGCAAGACCAAATGTCCTTATTGTGACTTTTATTCTATTACCGACACCTCGGCTATTAGGCGATTTATTGAAGCATTGAAGACTGAGGCCCTCTTTTACAGGGAAATATTCAGCCACTTCGATTCGCTCTATTTCGGAGGAGGTACGCCGTCGGCCATTGATAAAAAAGGCTTTGCAGACCTCTTTGCGGCCATCAAGTCCATATTTGTCTTTGTGCCTGATACCGAGATTACGATTGAAATGAACCCCGACGATGTAACGAAGGAGAAGCTTGAACTTTACGGGGATATCGGAATAAACAGGGTCAGCCTTGGCGTGCAGTCGTTAAAGGATAGGGAGCTTTTCTTCTTAAGAAGAAGGCACACCGCAGACGGTGTACGAAGGGCCATCGACCTCATTAAGGGTGCCGGATTCCACAATTTCGGTATCGACCTCATGAATGGCCTTCCCGGTCAGACGGAAAAGGGCTGGATGGCAACACTCACCGAGGCGCTTTCTTTTGAACCGTCTCATATTTCCTGCTATGAGCTCACTATTCATGGTGAAACGCCTTTCGGGAAATTGGCAGCAGAAAAGAAATTCAAGTTGCCATCGGCAAAAAAACAGGAAAGACTCTTTCTCTCCACTTCTCGGTTTCTTGAGGAACAGGGATTTATCCATTATGAGGTTTCTAATTTCACACGAAGGCAACAATATCGCTCCCGCCATAATCTGAAATACTGGCGCCATATACCTTACCTGGGGCTTGGTCCTGCTGCTCACTCCTTTTACAAGGAAAACAGGTGGTGGAACGTGAAGTCTGTTGAACAATATTGCGCAGCGATTAGCGAAAATAGGAAACCCATAGAGGGAAGCGAGAAGCTCTCAGCGGACCAATTAGAACTCGAGAGACTCTTTCTCGGTTTCCGGAACCTTGAAGGGGTCGAGATAAAAGGCTTTCTTAAGAATCCTCTCCATAAAGCCGCTTTAGAGGATCTTGTTTTACAAAAACTGGTGACGGTGCGCGCACAGTGGCTTGTTCCTACCGTCAAAGGGTATCTTCTTGCAGATCGGCTTCCGCTCTTAGTCCCCGAATAGCTATTCTCCGAACTGTGCAAGGCCACCGAAGCTTTGTTCAACAAATCAGCAATCCTTCGTCCTGATCGCACGTTAGCCTTACCAAGTTGCACTCAAAACAAGCGTGAGGTGGGAGTCGAGAACTCGGCGCAGGGGTACCTTGCACTACGTCGCGGAGTGTGACCAGGAGACAACAAAACTATAGGTTCTTCGTAAATAAGTTGCATTTATAGTCTCTAATCTCGAGTTTAAGGGTCCGCAGTGCTGTTGGATTTTCAACCGGAAGCAGTCAATGTCCCTATACCCGCATGCCTGTTGTTTCAGTCTGTTGATCTTGTTGTTCGTCTTTGTGGATGAATCGGTACTCCCTGATATTTGTATGGTTAGCGAACCAAAAGCATACAAGTTTTTATTGTAACCGACACTTTTTGTTTACTGCCATACGTACCAATAAGATAGAGAGATTGCGCACTTTATTTACGAAAGAACCAAACTATAATATAAACGGAGACGACTTGGCATTACTTGAGTTGCGCCGCCTCTGCCTTTGCCAAGGTTGCCTTGGCCTGGGCAAGCTTCTTGTATTCCTTTTTGATCTTTGCGACATTGCCCGCCGCGACGGCTTTCAAAAGGTCTCCTTCAAGCTCGGCTACATCAAGAAGCTTATAATAATCGAGGGACTCCTTGAGATGCGCGATGACGATCATTCCTGTGATGATGGGGTGGTTATTGGTCACGTTGGCGTCCTTGAACCTGGTGCCGTGCTCTAGTTCCACTTCCAATCCTTTACGGAATTCTTCAGGATCCACGTTCATTTTTGCCGTATTGACCTCGGCAAGGATAATCTTTGCTTCCTTGGGCGGTACCTTGGCTTGTTTCAGTCTTGTCCAATCCCTGATCTTAAGGATCCTGCAAATTTTACTAACTTCTTCCTTTGTTATGTATTCCGGTAATTTCATAGCTTTCTCCTTTCTTATGCAACTCTGTCTTAGTTTATATAATAACACTCCCGTACTTAAATTCAAGAGATTAATTCTTAAACAGCTTCAATCTCAGTGAGTTACTCACGACAGAGATGGAACTGACCGCCATTGCGATGGCGCCAAAAATAGGTTCAAATCGAATGTGAAAGACGGGATAGAGCACACCGAAGGCGATGGGGATTCCGAGAATATTATAAATAAAGGCCCAAAAGAGATTTTGCTTAATAACAAGGAAGGTTTTCTTGGAAAGCCTGATGAGGCTCAAAAGCTTTGATAGTTGTCCTTTCATGAGTACGATATCGGCAGACTCTATGGCGATATCTGTTCCTTTCCCCATGGCAACGCCCACATCGGCAGCCGCAAGCGATGGCGCGTCATTAATGCCATCACCAACCATAACTGTAACACCGCTTTTCTTGAAATCTTCTACGACCTCCGCTTTTTTGTCAGGCAACACACGATAAAAATATCGTCCTATTCCCACCTTTTCGCTGATCGCCTTGGCACCTTCCATGCTGTCGCCGGTTATCATGACAGATTCGATCCCCATGTCTTTTAGCGTGCTTACAACCCGCTGTGATTCATCGCGCACCTTGTCGCTGAATGCGAGAATACCCAGTATCCCTTCGTCGCCCCAGACAAGGACAGGCGAAGTCCCGACCCGAGCTCTTGCTTTGTATTTTTCGCTTATTGTTTCATCGAGCTTCTTGCCCTGATCCTCGTAAAGCCCTGTATTGCCGATAAAATAATAGGCGTCGCCAATTCTTCCTCTGATACCCTTTCCCACGATTGCCCGAAAGTCTTCCACTGGAACAGGCATGAACTTCAATTCATCCACCCTTTTCCTGAGGGCGTCCGAGAATGGATGCTCGGACTGTCGTTCAAGATTGGAGGCAACCTCCAGCAGGTCTTTTTCGGAAAAATTATTGAGCGGTATTACGTCAGAAAGAATAATGGTGCCCTCCGTAAGGGTTCCCGTTTTATCGAAGAGAACATATCTGGTTTTGTTCGTGAGTTCCAGAGCCTCTGCATTTTTGATGAGGATACCTTTCTTCGCGCCTACACCGGTTGCCACCATAATGGCTGTCGGTGTGGCAAGACCCAGCGCGCAGGGACAGGCGATGATGAGAACGCTTACAAAGGAGAGAAGCGCGTTGGTCATCTTCGGCCCGGGGCCGAAGAAAAACCAGGTAAAGAATGCGAGAAGACTGACGAGAATGACAATGGGAACAAAGACACCTGCAACTTTATCGGCAAGCCTCTGGACGGGCGCTTTAGTGAACTGCGCTTCTTCAACAAGACGGATCACCTTGGCAAGGACTGTGTCTTTTCCGATGCGCGTTGTCCTCACCGTTACGGAACCCTTGCCGTTTATGGTTCCGCCGATCACCTCGCTGCCGGGGCCTTTGGAGACCGGAATACTTTCCCCCGTTATCATCGATTCATCAACGTATGTGTTCCCCTGAATGACCACCCCATCAATGGGCACCTTTTCTCCCGGCCTCATGAGCACAAGATCACCAACTTCGAGGATGTCTATCGGTACCCGCATTTCTTTACCTTCTTTCAAGACAGTGCAATCTTTCGGCGAGAGTTCATAGAGCGTCTTGATGGCCGTATAGGTCCGCGTTTTTGCCTTCGATTCAAAGTAACGACCGAGGAGAATAAGCGCGATGATTGTGGCGCTCGAATCGAAGTACGTCATGGGCATAACACCGGCAAAACTGATGACAGAAGGGAAGAATGTGACAAAGACGCTGTAGAAAAAGGCTGCCGAGGTGCCGACGGATATGAGTGTATTCATATCGGCGGTAAAATGTCTCAGACCAAGATAGGCCGCTTTGTGGAACCGCATGCCGAAATAAAACTGGACGGGGAGCGCGAGAAGCAGAAGAATAAGGTTGTTGTACGGCAGCACCATCCATATGGTGAAAACGATGATAGGAATGCTCACACAGACAGCGCCGATAAAGGATTTCTTCAGTTCCGCCTCTTCCTTATGCGCCCTGATCGTTACGTCGGCTTCCATGTCCACGTCGTACCCGATATCACGAATTAGAGAAATGATCTGCTTTAATTCGATATCCTCCCTCTTGGCAACAATGACTGCTTTCTTGAGGGGGAAATTGACGTGGGCCTCCTTGATGTCATCCATCTTATTGAGTTCCCGTTCAATGCGCGCCGCGCAGGCAGCACAGCTCATACCTGTGATTGGAAGCTCGATCTTCCCCGCCATGCGGTCCTCCTCGCGATTATCCTAAATCATAATGCGATAGTACACTATAGGACAAAAATAATGAAATAACAACACGCCGTGGCCATTCAGGCAAACTGCTCAGCCCTGTAATGAGCCGACCGCCAAGATCAGCCCCTGAGCATTTTTTATACTCAATTCCACTTTATGCATGAGACAAAACATATTCATTTTCATTTTAGTTTAGTTATGGAATCACACATAGAATAGGGGTACAAAAACGCATCTTCTTATGCAACGCATTTGAAATGTTTGTCTGAGGCTTTCTTAACAAGGGCACTTACGGGACTCGTAGGCTAGACTCCTTTAGACTAATGCATGATTTGGGTTAATATTTTTTTGGAAAGATCGATAATATAGGCAGGAGTTGTTGCTGAAGTTTTTTAATTTGATTTGGAGACAAAAACTATGGCGAAACTTCTTACAGGGATAAAAATATCCAAAAGAATACTATTGATACCGGCAACTGCATCTGGCTTCCTGGTGTTTCTCTGGATTACCATAATTTTGGAATGGAAGTACCTTTCCCTGCCGCTCACAGTTGCGGGGATCATCATGTCCTTTCTCATCGCAATTTTTGTGTCAAAAAGTATACGTTCACCAATCAGAAAAATGAATGACGCCATCGCAGGTGTGGCAAACGGACATCTCACAAAACCAATAGACGTAGGTCGGCAAGGTGAATTAGGAGAGATGGGCTCCATTTCAATGCATCTATCGAAAAGCTGCACGGCATAATAACACACTTTGCAAAAGACAGTTATGTTATATCGAGCACAGCATATATCCTCGACAGTGCGTACAAGCAAATGATCGCAGGCATGAATCGGGCCGTCATTCAGGTCAACTCGGTGGCTGCTGCCGGCGAGGAAATGTCGACGACATCTGCTGAGATAGCCCAGAATTGCGTGTCCGCGACAAAGAGCTCCGAAAGGGCAAACCAATCGGTAATAACTGGTCAGTCTATTGCCGAAGAGACCCTTGCTGTCATGAATCGTATAGACGACATTGTAAACATGTCCGCAAAAATCATAGAAGGCCTTGGTAAAAGATCCGATGAGATTGGTGGGGTAATCAACCCCATTAATGATCTTACCGACCAGACCAACCTGCTTGCCCTCAACGCGGCAATTGAAGCCGCCCAGGCAGGTGAACACGGCAGGGGATTTGCCGTCGTCGCCGACGAGGGCCGTAAACTTGCTGAAAAAACAACAGAGGCCACCAAAGTTATCGGAGTCACTATTAAAGCAATGCAGTCGGAGACACAACAGGCGGTCGCATCAATGAAGGAAGGGGTCAAAACAGTAGAGACCGGGACCCAAGAGGCAAGGAAATCAGATGGCGCTCTGAAGGATATTTTGCACCAGGTAAGCGCGGTAAGCACAGAAATAAACCAGATTGACGTGGCATCAGAGGAACAGACCGCAACGACAAACGAATTGGCCCAGAATATCCAGCACATATCGGAAGCAATACGGCAAACGGCTGGAAGTCTGAACCAAAATGCCGATTCCATATCCCAGGTGGCAGAACTTTCATTGGATATCCAGAAAATCGTAACCCAGTTTAAGATGGCAACGGAAGAGGACGGGAAGAAGATGCTCGAAAAAGCGGTTGCCTATATCAAGGCCAATGGCAAGGAGAAGGCATTTGCAGAGTTCAGTAATCCCAACGGCGAATTTGTAAAGGATGGGCTCTATATCATAGCGCAGGACTTTAAAGGGGTTATCCTGTTAAACGGCTCCGACCGGACGCGGCTGGGAAAAATCTCATAGATATGCAAGACCCCAACGGGAAATACTTTGTGAAAGAAATGATCAACGTTGCAAAAACAAAGGGCAGTGGGGCGGTCGAATGTGTTTATTCGAATACTACTACGAAAAGTTTCCAGCCGAAGATTTATTACATGCACGCGATGGAAGATGATTTAATCGCCTGCGGTGTGTACAAATAGAGCACTCACAGACCACACTTACTGCATCTTCTATCATTTCCGTGTCAAACCAATTTCATTGACCGCCTTTCTATTACGGTGTACTATAGTAAAATTTTTTCGTCAGAATCTTTGTTGAGGGGCAATGTCATTGGAGCTGATTAAGATAGTAATCGATTTCATCCTGCATATCGACGTGCATATGGGGGAGATAATCCGATCCTACGGCATGTGGACTTATCTCATACTCTTTCTTATCATTTTCTGTGAAACGGGGCTTGTCGTAACGCCCTTTTTGCCGGGTGATTCGCTCCTCTTTGCCGCAGGGGCTTTCGCCGCGCGAGGCGATATGAACGTCCTATTACTTTTTGTGCTGCTCGCCTTTGCCGCAATTCTCGGAAATACTACCAATTATATAATAGGAAATTTTGTGGGACCAAGGGTCTTTCATAAGGAACACGTTCGTTTTCTTAACAAAGAGTATCTGAACAAAACCCATCAATTCTATGAAAAACATGGCGGTAAGGCAATCATCATCGCCCGCTTTATCCCCATTATCAGGACCTTCGCTCCTTTTGTGGCTGGTATCGGAAGGATGACTTATGTCCGGTTCATCAGTCGCGATCTCGTTGGCGGCATCTCCTGGATAGGCTGTTTTACCTTTGCCGGTTACTTTTTTGGCAATATTCCCATGATAAAGAAAAATTTCACCTTTGTTATCTTTGCCATTATCATCATCTCCGTTCTACCGGGAGTTATCGAATCTGTTCGCCAGCACCGGTTGAATAAAAAATAATTTGTTCTTCAATTATATCTGCGAGGTTTCCCTCTCCTGAAAAGCTGGTGGTTGAAAGCAAATTTTGTATCACTCAACACGGTATCAAAGCACCACAGAAACGGGATCACCTTTCTTTATGTTTTTTACTGCTGTGAAGCTGCCCTTGAAATATCCAAATTCGGTGTAACCCGAACTGCCGACGAAGCAAGTAAACTCGCTTTCATAATAGCTCTTGTTAATAGTCGTAAACGTCATGTCGCCGATGTAAATATTGAAAGGACGCCCATTCAGGAAGTTTTTCAAAAAATCTATTTTGATATTGGTGATGGCATTTCCGAAACGGTCAACCCGCACAATCTCTCCTTCCAGAGAATTACCCTCTATCCGGGGTAGCATATCGCCAAGGCGGACAGGGTCAGCCACAGGTCTTCCGAAAAAAGAGGGCGGAATCCCCTTTGCGAGATGCGCCGCTGCCGGCGCGAAGATATCTCTTCCGTGGAAGGTCGAGCTTACCTCCTTCAGCGTGAAATCGGGGTTTTCAATGGCGTACACTTTAGGCACACCATCCATAATGAGCGTGAAAATGCCGTTGTCCGGGCCCACAAAAAGATGGCCATCTTTACGCAAGATGATGGGCCTTCGTTCGCTCCCCACAGTAGGATCAACGATGGCAACATGGATCGAATCCACTGGGAAGTATCGGTAGTATGCTTCTACCAGAAATGCCCCCTCTCGTATACCCTGCGGTTCCACCTCATGGGTGATGTCTATGATCGTCACATCGGGGTTCACGGAAAGAATAACACCTTTCATGATCCCTGCGTAAGGGTCCTGCAAACCAAAATCAGTTAAGAGCGTAATCGTCTTCACTGTTCCTTAATGAAAGAGCCTTGTGATGTACTTCTTGAAAGGCTTTTCGATAATGCCCTTTTCGGTAATAAAATTGGAGATGAACCGCTCCGGTGTCACGTCGAAAGCATAATAGCGGGCCTTCGCGTCCTTTACGGTGAGCAGTTTGTTGCCGAGATATTTTACCTCACTGCTGTCTCGTTCCTCGATAGCGATGCATGCCCCGTTCTCGATATTCTGATCAAAGGTGGAAACCGGCGCGGCAACGAAAAAGGGGATTTTATACTGGTGTGCGCAGAGGGCGAGCATAAGGGTCCCGATTTTGTTTGCTGTGTCGCCGTTTTTTGCGATACGGTCCGCGCCGACAATAACCTTATCGATGCCTTTTCTGGAAGAGATAAGTCCCACGTGGTTCTCCGGCACGAGCTCAACAGGGATCTTCTCCTCCATGAGCTCCCATACAGTGAGCCGCGCGCCCTGCATGTAAGGCCTCGTCTCCGTGGCGATGACTCTGATCTTCTTTCCCGATTCATGGGCCGCCCTGATGATGCCCAGGGCTGTACCGTATCCTCCGGTCGCAAGGGCACCCGCGTTACAGTGCGTGAGGATCGTATCACCTTCATCGATAAGTTCTGCTCCGTAGAGGGAGAGCATGCGGTTATTCTCGATATCGTCAACGTGGATAGCGATTGCCTCTTCGAGCATGGCCTCGAGGAGGTCATTGCCCTCTTTATATTTTTCGTAGGCAAGGGCCATCTTCCGCAATGCCCAGAAGAGATTTGCCGCCGTAGGCCGCGTGTTACCGAGGATCTTGATGATCTTTCTTATATCGCCATCCCTGATGGGTTTCTTTGCTCCCATAATTTCCTTGATGCCGAGGACAACACCATAGGCGGCAACGATGCCGATGAGCGGCGCTCCGCGCACACTCATGTTGCTGATGGCCTCGGCCGTGCTCTCGAGGCCCTTACATTTTACATAGGTTTTTTTGAAGGGCAGTAACCTTTGGTCGAGAAGGTATAATATTCCATCTTTCCAATAAATATGATCAGTCATGCTGTGCCCTCATGCACCCTTGAGGCGTTTCAGGAGCAATTCATTGAGGAGCTTCGGATTTGCCTTTCCTTTTGTTTCTTTCATGACCTGCCCCACAAAGAAGCCCAGAAGTTTTTCCTTACCTGCCCGGAAATCTGCCAGTTCCTTTGGAGAGCGGGCGATGACTTCGTCAATGGTGGCGATAATGGCGCGCCCGTCAGATAGCTGGATGAGGTCTTTTTCCTCCACTATCTTTTTGGGAGATGTTCCGGTTTTGTATGCTTCAGGGAATATGTCCTTGGCGATCTTTGTGCTGATGGTCCCATCTTTCACGAGGGAGAGGAGCTCCGCGAGACACGCCGGTGAAAGGGGCGAATCTTTGGGCGAGATGTTCCCTTCCTTGAACTCCCTGAGCAGTTCCGTCATGATCCAGTTGCTCACCGTTTTCGGTTCAGGAAAGAGCTGTATCGTTTCCTCAAAGTAATGGGCCAGATCTTTATCGGAGACGAGGATTTCTACATCGTATCTCGGAAGATTGTATTCGGTCATGAACCGGCCCATCTTGTCCGTGGGCAATTCCGGCAGTGTTTTTCGCACCTCTTCGACCCATTCATGATTGACAATAACGGGGAGAAGATCGGGTTCCGGGAAATATCGATAGTCGTGGGCTTCTTCCTTTCCTCTCATGGAATAGGTAACGCCCTCATCAACGTTGAAAAGCCGTGTCTCCTGCACAACCTTGCCACCTTTTTTGATAACCTCGATCTGGCGCTGGATTTCGTAGTCGAGAGACCTCTCCACGTGTCGGAAGGAGTTAAGGTTCTTCATCTCTGTACGCGTACCCAGTTCCTTTGCGCCCTTTTTGCGTACCGACACGTTGGCATCGCACCGGAAACTGCCCTCTTCCATATTGCCGTCGCAGATTTCGAGATAGAGGAGAATGTCGCGGAGTATCTTGAGGTATGTGGACGCCTCCTTCGGTGTCGATATATCAGGCTCGGTGACGATTTCCAGAAGAGGTGTGCTCGACCGGTTATAGTCCACCATGCTGTAGGAACTTGTCTCGATGGTGTTTTCGTGGACGAGTTTGCCGGCATCTTCTTCCATGTGGATGCGGTTGATCCTGACCCGTTTCGTCTCATCGTTTATATAGATGTCAAGCCAACCATTGGTGCATATGGGTTCTTCGTATTGAGAAATTTGATATCCCTTGGGAAGGTCGGGATAATAATAATTCTTCCTGGCAAAAATACTCTTGTTGCTGATATCGCAATGCAACGCAAGGCCTAGTCTGATCGCAAAGTCGACAACCTTTTTATTGAGAACCGGCAATGCTCCCGGCAATCCCATACAGGTGGGACAGGTATGGCTGTTCGGTTCAGCCCCGAATGCTGTCGAGCAGCCGCAGAATATTTTGCTTTTCGTCAAAAGATGGGCGTGTACCTCAAGCCCCATCACGCCTTCATAATCGCCATAATCCACAATGCACCCCGAAAAATCTTGCTCATTGCTCTATAAGACTTTGAAAATATACACCAGTTTTGCATGTTCTTTCAAAAAAATTATGAAAATGTTCAAGGGACCGGTTGTCTTTTTTCGGCAATTCAATTATGTTAATAGATAAAATTCGGCAATATCAAAAAAAGGGGACAACGAATATAGACCAAAAGGTACTCAGCATGATGAAAACCCAGGAACAAAAGACACAAAACCTTACGAAGGGGATTATTGCAGCTGTAATTCTTTTTATGATCATTCTTCTCGTGAGCCCTTTTGTTGTAGTCAATCCGGGAAAACGGGGTATGGTGCTCGATTTCGGCACAGTCCAAAAAATAGTTTCGGTGAAGGGCTTCATATGAGAATTCCTGTTGTGCAAAAAATTGTGAAGCTCGATGGGCGCGTATAGTTCGAGGTTTCTCGTTTTATGGCAAAAAGACGTAAACCCGCAAACGGGTTTTTAAGATTCATCAAGGTTCTCCTTTCACTTGCTCTCATTACAGCCATAGGCTTCACCGGGTTCTATCTTGTTTACCCCGAGGTCTCGAAGCTGAAAAAAGAGAACCCGAAAAAGACCTCCTTTATGGAATACCGCGAAAAGGAATGGAAGACAAAGGGTAAACAATTAAAGATACAGAAGAAATGGGTTTCTCTCCCGAATATTTCACCCTATCTCCTCAAAGCCATCATTATAGCCGAAGACGACAAATTCTGGTCGCACCACGGTTTTGACCTCGACGCCATTCAAAAGGCCCTTGAGAAAAATATCGAAAAAGGAAAATTCAAATTCGGCGGCAGTACCATCAGTCAGCAGCTTGTAAAAAACCTCTATCTTACCCCTGCGAAAAATCCAGTGCGAAAGCTCAAGGAAGCGATCATCACCTGGAGGATAGAGCAGGCCCTTTCAAAACGAAGAATTCTGGAAATCTATCTCAATGTTGTCGAATGGGGAGACGGTATATTTGGCGCTGAAGCTGCTGCAGAGCACTATTTTGGGAAATCGGCGATATCTCTCACTGCAGAGGAAGCAGCACAGTTGGCGGCCATACTTCCCAATCCCATCCGATATAGAATTGATGGAACATCAAAATACGCGAAGGGACGCGGAAAGATTATCTACGATATCATGGTGAGGCGCGGTATTGTCATACCGGAATATGACGAGGTCATCAAAACACCGCAGGCCGAGATTTCGGAAGAGGGTATTCCTCAACAAGAGCAGACAGGACCGGATGACATTTTGAATAGACATTAGTTCGGGCTGACCCGCAGGCAGCGGGTAAAAGTGTATCAAGGAGGTAAGGAAAAATGGCAGAAGATCCGCAAATCGGTTACAAGGTAGTGGGCACCATTACGGGCGTCAAGGGAAAATGCAACGCAGGCCATGCGGCAGGAGAAACGTTTGAGATAAGTTGCCATAATCCGGCGGGTCTATGCGGTTTCTTCTATCACGGCATGTTTCCTGCCCTCAGCACCTTTCAGTTTGGAGGGGCAATGCCCTGGTG
Source organism: uncultured delta proteobacterium (assembly GCA_963754785.1). Classification (GTDB taxonomy): domain Bacteria; phylum Desulfobacterota; class Syntrophorhabdia; order Syntrophorhabdales; family Syntrophorhabdaceae; genus PNOF01. The sequence goes on from CAVWHH010000021.1 coordinate 232,242, forward strand.
GGAAGGGGATACCATCGAAGTGCAATGTCCCGATAGCAACAATCTCGTGACAATGAAGCTCGAGCGATCGAAACGATAGAGCGTGGCCGCCTATTGTTGAATCCCCGGGATCGTTATGGCCGCGGCCATATGGCTTTGTCCTTCGTCCCATGAATGGGTCGGGAATTTTGCCCTCATTCCCATTCTAAATTACTACGCTATCTTTGTTCGCAGCGTGGTCGGTTTCCTCAGCGTATATGCAATACGCCTCGTTGCCTTCTTCTTGTCATCTCGATATTGTCTTTGATTTAGCATTGGTATTATCTCACGCAACAAGCCCGTATGCGGATGCAAAACCTGTTAGGTCAAGTCAAGAAATACAAGAAAAGCCCGCTGTTTACAGTCTGGGTTGGGGGAGATGACTTGACCGGAACGGTCGTTGAAACAGCGGGCATGTTGGCTCTATATGGAATCTTCTCATCAACACCTAATTATTGTCAAGTTTTTCTTTTCGGATCGCTATTCGTACTCACAATACATCGACAGACCTACTTCGACATAGAACCATAGAGGTTCTTTTTTCTCTTGTTATGAATTTTTGACGAATTAGCCTGCTATGCGCCTGCCTCTTATAACGGCGCGTCATCCTCTTCAATTTCAGGCACGAATTCATTATCACCGTTATGATTGGCGTAGGGTTTCCTTTCTTCGCCTGTCTGCGTTGCCCCTCCGCTGCCTATCATCCTCATTTCCGACGCGATGATCTCGAAGGTTTTTCGTTTCACGCCGTCCTTTCCTTCGTACTCTCGTGACTGGATTTTGCCCTCAATATAGACAAGTCGCCCCTTCTTTAGATATTCACCGGCTATCTCTCCGAGCTTCCGCCAGGCCACAACTCGGTGCCATTCGGTTTTTTCCTGCTTTGTGCCGTTTTTGTCTTTCCGCGTTTCTGATGTGGCAACGTTGAAGGTCGCCACAGGTACGCCATCGGCAGTATAACGAAGCTCCGGGTCTGCTCCGAGTCTTCCGATAAGTAATACTTTATTTAAATTGGACATTTCTACCCCCTGAGGAATGATCTATAAGCTTTTGATAGTTAAACATTATAGGAAGGGGAGACAAATGTCAATGCACATATGTTCCTGCCAGGAATTCCGCAAATCAGCCGGCGTGGGCCCGTTGAACCCCTCAAACGCCCCGCCAAGTGAGCTTTGGGAGCAAGAAGCGGTAAAAAAGGGTGGGAAAGCAGTTTCGCCGTGCCCGTTTTCGAGGTCAAAGCGCACGAAGGGCGAGCGAGAGAAAAGACTTCCTCTTCGCCCTCGTCGGGAGGGCTAGCAGAAAACAAGAAGAAAGGCCGCCCTGCCTTACGGGGGAACCCAGGAAGCGCACCTGGTCATAGTGACGACACCGAGATAGAGTTCCATGGCCAGGCCGATCAGGGTGAGGTGTGCCCGCAACTCGGGTTTCAGGTTGCCGCGGTAAAAGCTCTGGAGGAGGACAAAGGCGATGAAGAGCGTGAGGACAAAGTTGAGGATGGCCGTCGGCTCGTGCTTGAAACAGTGATCGAGCGACCAGTGGGTCACCAGGGTATTGAACAGATCGTTTTCAATATCCCATCGCCGGTGTGCCGCACGCCAGAGCATCCGTGTCGATAGCCGGGAGACAGGAAGCGTTGTCGCCCACCACCAGTGGTGCTGTTCCGTTTTCTCGACCCATCGGTTGCGATGACGCTCTCGTATGCTAACCTCCTCCTCGGTGTGGAGCACCCGTAAGGGCGATCCGATCCCTTCCTGAGTCGTAAAGCCTTCCTGATCCCAAGCCCTTACCCCAACGCGATCTTCTGTCCATACCTTCGGTTTCGTAAGCGAGAAGACACCCTTGGCATCGTAAAGCAGGGCCCGCTTCCCCTTGAGCACGGCGATCACGTCTTTCTTGTGCTTAAGACAGAAGGTAAAGAAGGGAGCCTCCATATAGAGGGCATCGCCCACGACAACGTCGAAGAACCGTCCGTAGCGCATGATGGCTCGCTTAAGCAGGCGCTTGGCCGTCGTAACCTCTCCTTCTCCCGGTCGCACAAGTTCGATATCCAGGGGAATCGCCATCGGGAACCCCACCAGGTGGAAGACCACCCCTCGATGGGAGAACTCGGTGACCTTTTTCCCTTTGACCGTTACCTTCCGTTCAGAACACTCTGGACAAAAGCGATGCCGGCTGCAAAAAAATTCGTGGCCATCAAGAGCTGCCACCCGGAGCGGCCAGTCGTTCTTGAGCGCCTTGTTACGCCCCAGTCGGTGGTTGATCCCAGAGAGCAACTCCCGGAGCTCATCTGGCTCCATGAGCCCCAGGACATCCCCCATCCGGTCCGCGCTGGGTTTGACCTGCCCGATCAGCCGCTTGATCCGCCGGGACACGCGCAGTGCCGACTCCATTGCATTGAGGCTTCCCCTCCTGAGTACAAAGAGAAAGAAGACACTTCCCCACACCGCCGCCGTGGCAATACGGGGGTGTTTTCGCCGGTCGGTGAGTGAGCCGATCTTTTGACCGAACGTAAACACCTTGTCGAGGTACCGGCAGAACCGCAGCGTCATGGACGCTCTCCCTTCACTCGTTCTTTCTTAACCAAGAACTGCTGAAGGCAGCATGTGGAGACCTCGTCCATCAAGCGGCCCGCCTCCTGATACGTGGCAACCCACTGACGTACCGTCTCTTCCAGTAAGCGGGGGACATGGATCATTTTTCGCTTCTTTCCCACCCTGAGGGCAAGGTAGAGACCCTCATGCAGTTCGCCCCGGGTACATTTACATCCCGGCTTGCCGCAGGCCCTGTGCATGGTGACGAGGCTGCCGCACAAAAAGGGCTGCTGGTGGAGGATCTGGGCCAGGCGGGACCGGGCCCGCCGTTCCGACGCCGACAGATGACTTCTGTTGTACATAAAACACCTCCTCTTATCTGATATACTATACTATATCAGATAAGAGGCGATCCGTCAAGCTTTTTTCAAATGCGAATTTGCTCATTGGCCGGTGTGAAGCTGCAGCCCTCGGAATTTAGGGATGATCTTAGGGGCAGACTATCGGTTTACGGAATTCCTGTGTTCCTGCCAGGCAGCATTTGCCAATAGAGAATGTTATCAATATCTGCTAGTCTGGCGACGGCGCCGTGCGTGATAGGCGAGCCACCCCACAGTCCAGAGAATGAATCCGGTACCATGAGGTGGCGAAGCTCGGAAAAGAATTCTCTGGCTGCGCTGACCACAGGCTTGGCGTAAAAGCGCTTCGGCCTTATGCGAGCTGCTTCAGAGCAACCCTTAAGCGGTGTCTCAGAAGCTCCTTCGAGATATTCCCTTTGATGAAATCCCAGGGAAATAGTTCTTTTTCGCCTCTTTCCCGGAGGGCATAAAAGTTGAGGTTCACGGGACTTTCATTGATGACTTTTGAAAGGGTATCCCCGAACGCGAGGCGCACAACCGTGTCTCCGACCTTCCTATCGCCCCGCGAGAATACGGCCTGGAGAAAACTGAATTTCACCGACTCGTGGGTGAAATATGTGTTATCTATGTTTCCGAATGCCTTTTTGAGCCAACCGATTTTCTTCTTCAGGCTATCCATATGGTCCATGGGTAGCCACTGAAAGGGCGTAGATGGCTTGGGTACGAAGGGGCTTGCGTGCACGGTTATGCTTCCGACGAAACCTTTTTTCGCGCTGCGTTTTACCATGATGTGTTTGATTCTTTTTGTAAGCTCAGCGATCTGCTCGACATCCTCCTGGCTTTCTTTGTACAGGCCGATCATAAAGTAAAGCTTCAGGTTGAAGGGCTTTATATCGAGGATCGAGTTGGTTCTTTCGTAAATCTCCTCATTGGTAAAAGGCTTCCCGATAAAACGCCTGAGCCTCTCCGTTGCGGCCTCTATCCCGAACGTGAGTGTCTTTACTTCGTCTTTCATGAGGGATATAAGCTCTATGGGAATCTCATCGATTCTCATGGAAGGAAGGTGGATGTTTTTTCCGTTTTCTTTCATTCTCTTTGCCACTTCGACGATACCGGGATAGAAAGAAATTCCCCCACCAAGAATGCCGATATTATTAACCTGATGAGTAGTACAAATTGCACTTTCACTAACGAAATCATAGACATTGCCGAGTAGGCAAAAGGGGCAGCGTGACGGGCAGCCCCGCGTGCCTTCGACGAGAAACATATTGGAAAACTCAGTTTTGTCCGTAATGATCGCTGATGTGCCAAGCTCCTCCTTCTGATGACATGATACCCTCACGTTGAAGTCCGGCGGCACAAAAGCTTTTACGGTACCATCATCGTTGTAAGTGGCGTCCAGATGTTTCGGGTTATAGGCCCACTCAAAAACACTCAGTTCGTCGATAATCCTATTCCGTTTCGCGCCCCGCATGTCACGATATGTCTCCATGAATGGTCCGATTGTTGTTTCGATGTCACCCGAAATGAAAAGATCAAAGAAATTATAGAGGGGTTCCGGATTGGAGATAACGCAGATGCCACCGGCAGCGATAATGGGTTCTTTCCCGGTCCGTTCTCCCGCGGGTGTATGTATTGACGAAGCGTTGAGCATTTTCGGTATATGGATGAAATCGAGTTCAAAGGAGAGGGTAAAAAATAGCATTTCAAATGACGAAAGCGGTCTTCCACTTTCCAGCGAAAGAGGTTTTTTGTTCTCATCATAAAAGCAACGCTCGCAGACGACATCATCCATATTGTTGAGCTTTTTGTAAAGGATGTGCGTGGCAAGGTTTGACATCCCTATGTAATATGAATTGGGAAAAACAACGCAGGTCGGGATTTTGCCGGCCCATTTTTTTATTATAGTGCCTGTTTCGGAAGAAAGAAAATCTCCGTGACCGTCTCGCTTTCCTTTCGGCTGTTTATTGTGAATGACCACATCTCTACATTACCACAAAATCAGGCCGCAGGCCATCGGTGCTAGACAAGGATAGGGGGATAAAGGGTTTGTGGATAAGCATGTAGGCGATCGGCGCGAGAAGAAACTTCTTTGCGGAGTCGACGGATTATTTTGTTTTTTCTTTGGGCCGACCAAAAGGGATACCAAGCTTCCGCATTCTGTGCCGTAATGTCCCAGGATTCATGCCAAGTACTGCCGCGGCGCCCCTCTCTCCTTCGACTTTGCCTCCTGTTTGTCCCATAACGTGCCTTATATGTCTCGCCTCGACCTCTTCGAGTTTGAGATTGCCGGTTTCAGGTGCGGAAACGTTACGGGTCATCGGTGACTTAAGAGCGGGAATGTCATCAAAATTCAGGGTCCCTCCGGCTGATTGGATAAGGGCCCGTTCTACCACATTGCCCACTTCACGTACGTTGCCCGGCCAACCGTAGTCCATGAGCCCGTCAACGGCCCCGTGGGCAAGATTGGGAATAGAGGTGAAACCCATCTCTTTGGCTTTTTCTCTGATGAAGTGCTCCACGAGCGCTGGAATGTCTGGTTTCCGGTTCCTGAGAGGAGGTATATAGATAGGAAAGACGCCGAGGCGGTAGTAGAGATCCTTCCGAAAAGATCCGTTCTCCACCAGCTTTGTAACATCTTTGTGTGTCGCTGAAATCACCCGTATATCGACCTTAATGGGTTTTGTTCCCCCGACGCGCTCAATTTCCTTTTCCTGTATGACCCGCAGCAGCCTGACCTGTGCCTGAGAGGGTAATTCTGCAACCCCATCAAGGAAAACGGTTCCGCCGTGGGCACGTTCGAATCTTCCCCGTTTCTGAGAGAGAGCGCCGGCGAAAGCCCCCTTCTCGTGGCCGAAAAGCTCGCTATCCATAAGAGATTCGGGGATCGCTCCACAATTCACTTTAATGAAAGGCCCGTTACTTCGTGACGACAGGTTGTGGATTACGTTGGCAATGACCTCCTTCCCCGTACCTGTCTCACCTAAAAGCAGCACTGGGCTCGACAATGCGGCAACCTTCAGCGCCTGGTTCATCACATCCTTCAATCCGAAGTGCGCTCCAACGACCTCATCTTCGAAGTTTCTTCGAAGCTCATCCTGAAAATAGCGATTATCGTCGGCGAGGAGGTCCTTAAAGCTGAGCAGTTCACGGTAACGACGGCTGTTGGCAAGGGCGATGGCAGCTGGCTCGTTGACGAGAGCCCACAGTTTTTCATGTTCCTCTGTGTAGCGGCCCTTCCCGTTCGCCCTCACTATGAGCGATCCTACAAACTGGTCCTCAATGGTAAGACGCGCAACGATAATAGAGGAGTCGGGCCACTCAAAAATTTTTGCGATAGGTCCCGCAATGGGATCTTGAAAAACATCATCGGCTCGCCTGACGCGCGGGTAACGGAACACCTCTCCCCATTCTTTCCTAAGATGCGGCGGCACGGTTGTTTTATCCGACCGTATCGTCCCCCCTATTGTGTCTGCTGTCGCAACAACCTCCAGAGCTTCGAGGCCAAGATCGTAGACCGTGAGAATGAGCTCGTCGGCGGGCATCATCTCTTCTATATAAAGAAAAGAGAACCACAGCGCTTTTTCGAGCTCAAGGCTTCCGCAGAGGCGCAGTGTAAATTCTTTGAAGAATCTATTCTCGTCTATGCTCACAAAGGTTTCCAGACTATTTGAATGCTTACCTGTCGCATATAACAGTTTAAACTAGATCTGACAAATATGCCACTATTATTCTGTCATATATGGTAGTTACGAAATCATTCTGTAATTAACATTTTGTAATTATTGATTATTGTTTGTGGCATCCTTTGTGCGAAGCTGTATGAGGCATTATGTCCGTTACCACTAAGGGGTGTCACAAGAGATGGCGTGGGTAGCTTAAGGAGGACGGGATGGAAAGAACGTAAAACCGGGAAGTTCAGGAAAACTCGTTCTGGGATATTCGGCACGGATCGTCGACGAGGAAGGAAAAGATGTGCCTGGCGGCGAAACCGGCACCCTCCTCGTAGAAGGTGAGTCAGCCGCAGCGCACTCCTGGCGACACCACCAAAAAACAAAAGAGTTGATGCTTGGTGAATGGTTTAACACGGTCAATAAGCATTACCGTGATAAAGACGATTATTTCTCCATATTGGCGTCGTGGCGACAACATGCTCAAGGTCGGGGTATCTGGGTCTCCCCCGTTGAGGTGGAAGATGCCCTACTCGGTCATCCTGCTGTTTTTTAGGCTGCCGTCGTTGCATACAGAGACAAGAACCACCTGATAAAACCGGGGGCTTACAATCGTACCAAAGCCCGCATATAAACCTGGCGAGGTGCTGGCAAAAGACATCCAGCTCTTTGTGAAGCAGGGTATCGCGCCATTTAGATATCTCCGTAAGGTCGAATTTATCAAAAAATGCCGATTGCCTCAACCGACAAAAATACAGGGGCATAAACTTCGTTGATGAATAGAAAAGTATTCATGGGCAGTTGAGCAATGTATACGGTGTGTATTATATGCGTTGGATGGAAATAATAAGGCTGCAGACTGCGCAAGATAAGGAAAAAAGAGGTTCTTTCTTAAATAAAGCGCAACAATCTTTCTAATCAGTTGGCATACAAGACAATATGCAAAAAGGATTAATTACAAAAAACTTGTATGCTTTTGGTTCGATAATTGGTTCACGAAATAGATAGGATCCGCTATTTTTGAAAGTCTCAACAAATAAACTACCCCGCCGCAAGCAGCGGGGTATCAACAACAAAGGCATCGAACTCGGCAATTACACGCGCCCCAAGGGGCGGGGAACTAACCCCATAGCGATTAGATCAATAGATTGATATGATTGGCATAACGATATAAGTCACAATAACTTCTTCGAAGTGAAAATTCTCCAGAACCTCAGGCGCTTAACCACGAGATTAGGTACTATAAATGCAGCTTTAAATGCACTTTATTTAAGAAAGAACCAAAAAAGACCTGAATTCTCTCCTGATCCGAAATCATTCAGACAGATCGGAACAGAGAGCGGGCTTGCGGAAGTCTGCATGCTAACGAACACAATTCTTCAGAACCATTTGGTATTGAAGATTATTTGGAACACGCCATTGCCTGAGCACCGTGGAAGCAGAGTAGTGCTCGCCATAAATCAGGTGCTGAAGACCTTCGGGCTTGTTGAACACTCAGTATGGGTGAAAGATAATATGGATAAGGACGACGCGCTAGTTCTGTATGGTTGAAGGGCGATTGAATCTTTTGTAGAAAAGGGTTGAATTGGTCATCTGTACCATAATCCCCACTCCTGCAATCGCGAGCTCGCCGTAACCCCCTAATACGCCGCGCGGTAATGTCGGGCGGCCTTCTGCTATACTTCCACACCCGCTCCATATTTTTTCAAGTTTCTGTGCTGTAGATTCATAGTATTTGACTTTCTTCGCATCTATAACGTATAATCACTGGATGCAAAAATTTGCCATTATAGTGTTGGCAGCGCTGCTTGTATCGTCGTGCAGTTACATACCCTTTACCAAGAAGAAGGATGAAACGCCTGCAAAGACTGATCAAAAAACGGCTGTAAATATAGAGGAGGCCAAAGAGCCAACACCGGGCGATATCAAGGTTGTCGATGGTGTTGAGTATATCTATGCCCGTAATAAACATTACCATGAAACACCTAACGACCCGGAATATCTATGGATCAGAAAAGATCAGTTTTCGCCGGGCATCGTTGAATCCATTGTGGGGAAAGCCACCGAGAGCGGCAGGAAAGATAGAGAGGCAATGGAACAAAGGATCGCGAAGCTCGAAGAAGAGCTCAAAAGGAAGGGCGTCGAGCAGCCAACGGCTTATCCGACCCAGGCAGGCGCTTTTTCGAATAGCATAGGTTTTCTGACAGGAACATCCCCAGTTGCCTTCGACTATCCTTCACCAAAGATGAAACGGCGCGTTATTGTTCTGCCCACGGATGACCAGACAAATTACAAGAACGAATATCTTGGAGACCTAGCAACAAAACGGCTCATATCGAGACTTGAAAGCACGGGAACGGTCATATGCGTGGACCCGGGCACGACCAGCATAACGGGTTCTTTTACTGATCCTGCAAACATGAAAACCCTCAACGAAGTATTTGGAATACAGGCAGTTTTAAAGAGCACCCTCGCTGACGTATACACGACTACCTCCAGAATCGAAGGCAAGGACGCAAAGGAAGCCTCTTTTGCTATGTCCAGGCTGAATGTCGATATCTTCGATACGGACACCGGCCTCCTGCTCAAACAACTTGCCGGCAGGAACCCCGTATCCTTCTCAAAGGAACAAGGGGAGTTCAGCGCGGAGAAAGCGAAAAATAAGTCTATCGATCTTGCCATTGAGGTAATCGCTGACGACATTTTGAAGGCTATTCTCTCTATAGACTGGCACGCACGGATCGCATCGATTGATGAAGGGAAAATCTATATAGACGCGGGGAGATTGTCTGGACTCGAAAAGGGAAAGATCCTCGAAGTATACTCTCCGGGACAAAAGGTTGTGGATCCTAAAACAAAGGCACCGCTTGGCACAACAAAAGGAATCTTCAAGGGAGAGCTTGAAGTTATTGAACTCTTTGGAGTAGACGCAAGCTGGACAACAGCAAAGAAGGGGACCAGTTTTTCCCCTACCGATCTCGTTTACGTCAAGCAATAAAATATTCCCGTCGGGTATTCGACTATCCAAAAAGCAGTATCGACAGAAAAGCTCCAATAAGAACAACGTAGAGAATATCGATCTTTTTGAAGAGCGCAAGGAAAGCTGCGCAACAAAAGAGGCCGTTCACGATGTTCCAGGGAACAGAAAGGGCAATCTTATTGCGACGTACAAAAGAAGTCCCACAAATGTTGCCAGGATACCCCGCACCGCTCGCAAGAAGAATCGTGAGGCCTTGAGCCTCTCAAAAATTGGCGCGGTTAAAAGGACAATCAAAAAAGAAGGCGTAAAAATCGCTATGGTGCTCACGGAGGGCCCCGGAAAACCCATGCAGCGCATATCCGACAAATGTTGCTGTGTTGATGATGGGCCCCGGCGTTATCTGTCCCAGCGCTATACCGTCCATGAATGTTCTGTTGTCGAGCCATCCCTCCACACTAACGACCTGGTGGAGCATAAGCGAGAGGGATGCAAACCCACCGCCGAAGGCGAAGAGGTCGATCTTCAGCATAACTACGGCTAGCCGCATAAGCCCATAATCCATATAATAGAGCAGGACCACGGACAGACAAAGGAGTGCACCTACCACCGTTATCAATTTCAGATTTGACGAACTGCTGCCCGGTACAATCCTTTTGTTCCCTTTCATTTCACGAAACAACAAAGAGCCCGTCGATGCAAGCGCAATCGAAACATCCCAGTAGTCCCTTATGGCAGTCTTGCCGAATGAAGAGGCCGTATTTACCGTACTTTCCCCCCGCCCGCTTGCAGTAATCCCTTTCTCCTGCAACGGTTGAACAGGGATTTCTCATTTCGCTGGTATGGCTACAGTGTGACCTTCAGAAGTCGCAGTATCTTCTTCTGATCCTCATCGGGTTGTATGATGGTTTTCCAGGGGACCCCTGCGGTGGACACGACCTCTCTTCGTATGCTCTTCAATCGCTCGATGGCCCTTTCGAAGGACCATCGCCTTTTCTTACCTTTCTTGTCGGCGTCAAAGAGGGGCCTTAACCTTTTTGTCATGTGCCACTGGAGGTAATAGGCGAGCATGCAGATGAAGACATGGCAGCGTATCCGGTGGTCCTTTTTGTGGTAGACGGGCTGTATCTCGAGCTTCACCGTCTTGAGATTCCGGAAGGCCTGCTCCACAAGGGTGAGCTTTTTATAGGAAGCGACGAGCTTTTGTGTGTCAAGTCTGTCGGGGGGAGTATCCGACTTCACGATATAGCAACCGTCAAGGAGTTCCTCGAGTGTCTTTTTCTCTTCTTTTATCGTATAGGAGAATCTCCCTTCCCTGATCTCCCAGTCAATAAGTTTCCCCATCCGGGTCTTCTGGAGGATTTTTCCTACCCTCGCCGCAATCCGCTCGGGGGTGCTCTTTCGTTTCGCCTGGACGATTTTATCGAGGGCCTTTGTTGCCCTCTCAAGGAGGGCGCCCCTTGTCTTTGCCTCCTTCGCCCTCACCCGTTCGTTTCTTAAGAGGCAGTACCGGAGCGAGGGACAATCGGGGTCGATCACCTCGACGATCTCCTTCTCGTCGAAGAGCTTAGGCTGAATCACCTTCCTCTCGAGGAGAGAAATGATCTGGGGGTGGGTAAGGGCGCTTATCGTGAAGAGGCCGGGGTGACCTTTCATTTTCTCGTAATTCGCGCTCGTCACCATGCCTCGGTCTCCCACGAAGATAAGTTCACTGATGCCGTACGTTTTCTGAATCTCTTCAATCTTTTCAGGAACCGTCTTCGCATCCTGGGTGTTGCCGGGAAAGACCTCAACGCCAATGGGACATCCCTCTTCATTGCAGATAAGCCCGATGACCATCTGCTCATGGCCCCTCTTCCCGTCACGGTTGTAGCCGAAGGCGACCAGGTCGCTTCCTTCATACTCCCCTTCGAAGTAGCTTGACGTGATGTCGTAGAGAACGAGGTGGCCATTGGCGATATGTTTGTTTGCGAGCGCCTTCTGGATCGCATCCTGTCTCAAAAGGAGCCGATCCATGGGCTCATAGCAGTGGGTATCCACATCGACCGTTCCCTCTGTGCCCGAGAGCTCCCAGAGAGCGGTGTCCTGAAAGAGACACGACAGATGGAGCTTGCTCCCCGCATAGACGACCCTACCAACGATCATGGCCAAGGCATCTTTTACCCATTGTTCATGGGGACGGGAATAGATAATCTTATCGAGTTCCAGTTCCTTCGCAATCTCAAGGAGTGCGTAGGAGGCACCGAATTCCTTCGACTCTGTGGTTGCCACCGCATCGGAAGATGTCTTCATCACCGCATCACCCCGAAGCGCCGCCTGGACAATCTTGAGTGCTTCCAGGGTCATGCCCGTGAGCCTTCCATGACCGGTATGCTTTACCTTGCCGTCTTCACGGAAGGAGGTGCGGATCAACCCGGAGTACTTGCCCCCGTACTCCTGGATATCGAGGTGGTATTTGAGGGGTTTTTCTCTTCTCATGGCTTCTATTATAGAGTATAAAATACATTCTGTAAAGAAAACACTGCAATTCTGTGATGGCTACCAAAGAACGATAACAACACCACTTATTCATTGACTGATAAGGTTATAATGGGAATTTAGTGAGGGGAAAACAAGCTTTACGACGACTGCAACAATGATTATCTTGAGCCCTGAAAATAGGGCAATCACTTGAGGTATGGTATCAAAACACATGTACAGGTCAGCAAGGACCGTCATCAAAATAAAGGCAGGAAGCCCAAAACCGAGAAAAGAGAGAACTGCTCCCGGGATTCCTCTTATCGTCAGCCCCACAAAGGCCGCCATCTGCATGGCTGTGGCGCCGGGAATTGACTGGCAAAGAGCGACACCGTCTTCGAATGTGTCTTCGTCGAGCCATTGTTTTCGTCGCACAGCAAGATCCCTTATATAAACAACCATTGCGGGGCCGTCAAAAGCGTAGGACCCAAGCAGCAGAAAGGACAAACAAAAAGATCTTGGCCAGAGAAGGTTGCTGCATGGCTCACTTTACGAGGGAGAGAATGGACTTGAACTCATCTGTTCCCGCTTTTTGCAATATTTCGTATATAAACATTTCTGTGGAGGTTATCGTTACGCCTGCATCCCTCATACGTTCAACGGCGACATCGCGGTTTTCAATGGTCCTTGACGAGATTGCATCACTTACCGTTTGCACGTTATAAAATGGTAAAGCATGCAGCGCTGTTTGCATAACACAGATATGTGCTTCAACGCCCGCGAGTATGAGCGTCTTTCTTCCTGTTCTTTTAACCCGTTCGACAAACTTTTCGCAGGAGAAACAATTAAAATGAACTTTTTGAATGGCCACTTCCGCCGGCAATTCATTTCTTATTTCCGCAACAGTACCTCCAAGTTTTTCCTGTTCAGTTACTAAAACAGGAATGTCTGTAATGGAGCAGAACTTAACAAGACGGGCAATGTTCGATATTATCTTATCTTTTTGCGCAATGACCGGCATGAGTTTATCCTGGGCGTCGATTATAATAAGCACAAGGTCTTCCCGTGTTATCAGATTACTCACCTTCTTTTTACGTTCTGACATAGCGGCTCTTTCTTTCAACGCACATAGAGGCCGGTGATTTCAACATTTTTTAAGGTTCTGCAACATATATCTCAGGGTAGTTTCTGTATTGTTCCGCGTAATCGATACCGTACCCTACGACAAAGCCATCTTCTATGGTAAAGCCCACATAATCACCTTCTATACTCACTTCTCTGCGGGCTCTTTTGTCGATGAGCGCGCAAATTTTCATGTTCTTGGGGTTTCTACTCCTAAGCATGTCGCTTATTGCCTTTAATGTGAGGCCTGAATCAATAATATCCTCAACGATAACGACATTTTTTCCTTCAATATCTTCTTCCAAATCTTTCGTAACAGTTATCTCTCCCCGTGATTTCATGGTATTTCCATAGGATGATACTCTCATGAAATCGACCCTTGAAGGGTTCCGGACGTTTCTCACGAGATCCGAGGTAAACATAAAAGACCCCTTGAGAAGACAGATAAAAAGGATATCTTCCCCCTGAAAATCCTTTTCTATCAACTGACCCAGGCGTTTTACGGCTCGCCCAATCTCTTTCTTTGAGAATAACTTTTTGAGCACAGCGATTTCCCTTTAGCTTTCTTTCACAGAGCGTGCTGCAAAACAATTATCTCCTCTGTTTCGGGAAGTGTTGGCTTCGTAATCACAATCTCAGAGGATTTTGACCGTCTTACGTTCTTTTTGTCCTTTATGAATTCATCAATCGAGGCGATGGGTAGGCTGCTGTTTGCCGTTTTGTAGTGCATCGGTATCGTGATGGCAGGCCTCAGGTTATTCATCACTTTCGTGGCATCTTTTGCATCAATTGTGAAGAACCCTCCAACCGGCACAAAGAGAACGTCCACCTTCCCGATTTTCTGAAGGGTGCTGCCGTCCAGAACATGGCCCAGATCGCCGAGGTGCGCTATATTCATGCCGTCGGCAGTAATAACAAAAACAAGATTTTTCCCTCTCTCGTTTCCTTTCGCGGTGTCATGATACGTTGCGATGGCTCTTATTTTTGTTCCCTTTTCCTGGTACTCCCCGGCTTCTCTGAGTATTGCGAATTTTCCTTTTATATCTTTTGTATAGTTGTGATCATTGTGGTCGTGACTCGTCAGGACAATATCCGCTTCGTCCGTTATCCTCCCGTAGGCGATGGCCCCTCCGAAGGCCCCTGATTCATAAGGATCGATAATGATCCTGGCGCCGCTATCCGTAGCTATGTGAAAGGCCGAATGTCCATACCATTTTATCTTCATGGCTCTTCCTCCTATTTTTCTTGATAATACAATGCGACCCTCCGTGCTGTCAAGAGCGGCCCGGTAGGCAAGGCACCGGCGATTGCGGCGTGAAAGTGCTTGATAAAATTGCCCCGGTACCCTACAATTTCCCAAGGGCGTTGTAAGTCTTATTTTTTAAAAGGAGATTTCCATGGAACCAAAAAAAATCACAAAAGGTGTTTATCTTGTAGGCGGTTCCCATATGACAGATCCGAAAGATTGTTCTATATATCTCATTAACTTCGGGGAATTGGTGCTTGTTGATACGGGGCCGGGGCAAGTGTCAACGCTATCATAAGAAATGTCGAAGCGCTAGGCTTCAATCCCGAAAAGCTCTCCACGGTGATACTCACGCACTGCCATATCGATCATGTGGGAGGTGCTCACGAATTCCGGAAACGTTTCGGTACACGCATCATTATGCATGAGCTTGATGCCTCTGTCGTTGAGAACGGAGACACACGGTTGACCGGCGCGTCTTGGTACGGAGTTGGTTTCGAGCCCCTCTCTATCGATACACGTTTGACTGGTGAAGAGCAGATTTTGCGGTTCGGCCAGCATGAGGTCATCTGCCTCCATACCCCCGGACATTCCCCCGGCTCCATTTCGGTATACCTCGACACAGAGGGCAAAAGAGTCCTCTTTGGTCAGGACATCCACGGCCCTTTTCTGAAAGAATTCGGCGCCAACATGCTTCGCTGGCAAAAATCCATGAAGAAGCTGTTGGCGCTTAAGGCTGACATCCTCTGCGAGGGTCATTTTGGCATATATCAGCCGGCAAGCTCGGTTACCGATTATATCGAGGGCTATCTTGATGAATACGGAGGGTAAGCATTACTGAACCTTTTAATCTCGGCATGTCTGTATTCCATGGATACAGGACCATTCTGCAGAACTGTTGACAATATTTGGGCGGAATGCTACATAGACATCTGTGATATAAGTCCGACCTGCGAGGGAATTGAAGTGAAAATCTTCTACTGCTCCGAAACTGTGATGGGTTTAAGGCTTCCCACGGTAAAAATCACCCACCGTTCCGATCTGCAATAAACGGGAAGGCTCGAACCGAAGGGCCCTCGGTCAGGAAACCTTGAGTCGGCTTCTTAACAACACTACTTTACGAGGTATAAGGATGTTGCTCATGCAGGAATATACCATCATCTCCATATTGTTTTTGTTCTTCTTCACGACCCCTTTCTGGGGCTGTAAGGGATGTCTCTTTGTCTCGCAAATATTTGGTAATACCGGGCACCCAATGCAGCCCAGGAGATCTATTATGCAATCACCCCGGCCCCAAGCGATCTTTATTCTGCCATTTCACGGGTCTCTCTGCAGCACAATAAATCTATGCCGAGTCACTCACCTCACGTGAACCTGTTATCGTTTGTCTCGTACCATATGAAAGGAGGTAACCATAAGCAGTGAATAAGGTTTATGTCATAGGCATCGGTTACAAACCCCTCGATAAAAGGGCCCGGGAGATTGTCGAGAAGGCCGGAGCTGTCCTTGCCACAACGAGGCTCCTTACGATTTTTCAGAGCTACGATATATTTGAGACGGTTAAGGACAGGATTGTGGTCCTCAATAATGTCGGGAAAACCATAGACTACGCGAAATCGGCAATCACCAAAGGCTCGCCGCTGCCTATTGTTCTTCTGGCGTCAGGAGACCCAATGTTTTCAGGCATCGGCAGCAAGACAGCAAGGGAATTGGGGAAAGAAGTCATTGAAATAATACCCGATTTATCGAGTATTCAGATCGCCTTTTCCCGGATAAAAGAGCCCTGGGAAGAAGCCTTTCTCATGAGCTTTCACGGAGGACCGGATCCGGAAAAGCGGCGCAGGTTGTCCTACGAAATAGCTCATATACCGCGTCTCATTCGTGAGCACCGTAGGATAGCAATCCTTACGGACAGACAGAATAACCCTGCGGCCATCGCAAGGGCTCTGCCCCCTGGTGTGGCCGTCTATGTCTTTGAAAAACTCGGCTATGATGATGAAAGGATTACGGAAGGAAGCCCCGATAAGATCGCAGTAATGAACTTCGTGGAACCTAATCTCGTCATCATAAAGAGGATCGGTGTCGATGATCGGGGTCCAGAGGAGCGCTTTGGGTTATCCGAAAACGATATCTCACACTCGCGGGGGCTCATCACCAAAGATGAGGTGCGAGCAATAACGCTCCACGCGTTGCGGCTTCCGTCAAAAGGCGTCTTCTGGGACGTCGGAGCCGGGTCAGGCTCAATCTCGATAGAGGCGGCACGGCTCTGCCCAGAGTTGACAGTATATGCGATTGAAAAGGAAGAGGAACAGGTAAAACATATCGTGACAAACAGGTTCAGATTTGATTCCATTAACGTGAATATTGTCCAGGGAACCGCCCCGGACGCACTGAGTGCCCTGCCGCAGCCTGACAGGGTCTTCGTCGGCGGCAGTAAGGGTAAGCTGAAAAGTATCGTCGATGTTATCGCAGATACAGCGGCAACGATTGTTGTTATCGGTGCCACAACCATAAAAGCAATGAACGAGACAATAGAAAATCTCAAAAGAAATGGCTTTCGTACGACCGTAACAGGCGTCTCTGTCACAAGGATCAAGGCCGTCGTAGGCAATAAACACGCAAGTGCATTAAATCCAGTATTCATTATAAAAGGGGAAAGACTCCCATGACCGGCGAGTTATATTTCGTCGGCGTAGGTCCCGGAGACCCAGAGCTTTTGTCCCTGAAGGCGCTGGGGAGTCTCAGGGTTGAGTCTTACCCTTGTTATGTTCGCTAGGGCAGGGATGAGGGAAAAGGTCTGGCCTTATCCATTGTTGAAGAAGCCCTCGACCTGAATGGGAAAGAAATCTTGGAGGCGCATTTACCCCTGGTGAAGAGAGCGGGCCTTCGACTAAGGGAAACAAGAACGGCGGCTCCCCAATGGTAAATGGCAAGGCTTAGTCGGGACCATCAAGGCCATAGTTCATCAGGGCCGGGGTATGGCCTTTATCACTACTGATCCCACGCCTTACAGAACCTTTTCCTAGCTCAACAGCAGAATAATCGTACCCTCCTGCTTGAATTTTAACGGCGCGAAGGATGGAAAGCGCTTATTTAGACGTGTGGGAGATAATGCATTACGACAGAGTTAAACAGCATCAAAGATGTTTGTATCGACAACTCGAAGCGGCGAAAACAGAAGGGGATATTCTGGCAATAGCCGAGAATTCGCCAATTGGCGAAATTTCTGAGAGTCACCTCTGCCCTCTTACATCTCTTTCTCCTCCAGACCAGCGAGAAGCCTACCGAAAGGCTATAGAGACAGCACCAAAAGGTAAAGTTACAGCAAAGCATGTTGAAGAAACTGTGCGAGTATTAAAGGAGGCGAGAGAGCCAGAGAGGATGAAAAGAGTTGATTGACTTCGAAATGCACGACAGGAGGCTGAAATTATCAGTGACGAGTTTCGGCAAGGATTTGAGGCTATGGCGACGGCTACTGTCAATACTCGTGAAACAGGGCGAGAGACGGCCAGCTGTGTAACGGCAGTTAAACACGTTGTGATGTAATAGATATCGCAAGTGGCCAACGAGTGTATAGATAACGTCATTATCGCCTACTTCCTTGCCAATTGGGCAGTTTTCTTGAAACATACGATTACAAGCGCCGATGTAGGGTCAACATGTTTGCCGCGGTGGATAGTTCCAATCCATGCGTCTGTGCAGACAACGCTCTCAAAGTACAAGAGTTAGTAGTGGATAGCGGCTCGGCTCGAAAACGACTGACGGAAAGACTAAAAAAGCTGGCCTTGGCCTTGCTGCGTGCCAGATGTTGCCTTCTTAATCACTTGGGTGACATCGGCGTTAGCATTTATTGGTAAGATCACAACCTGAGGACATTCGTTTGCAAAAACCCTAAAAACCTCATCGGCGAACGCTTGTCCTATTGTTTCGACTTCAGCAAAATCAAACAACACTGTTTTAAATCGATCCATTCTTTCCAATAGCCGTTTGGCTTGGGATCGAGAAATAAACTTTTCGTTCCCGTACTGAGCTAACCGCAGGGGGAGTACGGTTTTTGTGAAGCCATAACTATCATCTAAGAGTCTGTGGAATACCTCTTCTTTCGTTCGCGAAGTATTATTCTTCAATTCCATGTGTATCCAGGTACCACTATAGCTATAATTGTCACCAGTTTGTAAAATCCAATCTTCATCCTTACCACAGCTGCGAGTCAGAAAGGCTTCACCCGACAAAATATGAAACACATCAAACATGCGGGAAGTGAAGAAGATGCTCTCTCCAGCATGGCTTTTGGGGTCAGTTGTAAGCTTGCCCATCGTCAATTCAATGATCGCGTGACGCTCGTCGAGAAGATTCATTGCGTTCCTGATTTTATTGAATATGCCAACTCCAAAATCGGCGATATCCATCTTGGTTCTATGGGGGGTTTTCTGAATACTGATCCATACGATGCTACTTTCGGAATGGTCAGCAACATTATTGAACATTTCTGTAAACCCATAACGCCAAATATCAAGAGCGTTATCCGGTAAGTTACCCATTTTCGGCGCTATTCTGTTTATCCATACAACATCTTCATGCAGGTTGTCAGCTACGAAAATGGTTTCATCCCATTTCTCTTGTGGCTGTAATTCATAAGAACCATAACCTACGCGGATTAAAGCCCCTTGGCTGACTAAATGTTTGATGTGTTGGTGAATGGCTTGACGGCTGATTTTAAACTTTTCCTTTGTATAAGCAATTGTTTTAGAGGGGTTCTCTGCAACGGTTTCCAAAATAAAACCCCTTATTTCTTCTCCTCTTTTTCTTGGCTTTGTCATAAGCTCAACCACCTATAGCGTCAATATTATCACAATTAAATGTAAAGGTTATCGCTGCCAGTGTCAAGGAAACAATTGGGAGATGTAAACCTTCGCTGTGGAACTACCTGGTTATAACGTGTTAATTATTATTGCCACTATGTCCCATGCGCGGTCTGTAACCCCTGCCGCCATTACGAGAGTTATTCCCAATTGGTGCTGAGTACCGCCGTGAAGTAAATGCGGAGTGGAACCGCTAAAAGGAAGCGGGGGCCGTCAAAGACGGTATTCCAAGTTTTCTATTTTGGCATGCAATATCAAGCAAGAGAGAACAAGGGATAATTTGCTGCCCGCCAGCGGACCTCCTGCCGAAAGAGAAGAAGCCGTGCAAAAAATAATCTGTCAGGCCTATTCCTCCCGGTTTTGTAACATAATTTCAGAGGTTAATCAGCACACTGTGCCGTTGCTATGAAAAGGGCATTGTGATCACCCGAGCGCCGGAGGCACCGCTTGTTCATCGCTTTACCGCCTTTTCTGAAAATCGAACCCCTTCAGGAATGTCATACGGTAGGGGTCCACAAAAAATCAAAACAAAGAAAGAACCAATGAAAAGAGGAAGACCCAAAAACTGCTAAAGAGGTGGAGGTGCACTACGGATAGTTGTGTGGGTAAAAGAAGCGTCACTAACTGAAATCGAAAAGCGCGACATCGCCGTGGGGGGCGTTGTCCGGGAAAACAGTCTCCATCGTCAGCCCTAGGGGCCCAGGCATCTATGCCATGGCGGGCTGGTTTATGAAGTACCAAAAAAACACCGCGGGCGGCGCTTGCACGGCGTGGGTAAAAGTGGTTCCTGGCATATCCGCTCTCGACGCGAGCGCCGCCCGTCTCAGTGCTCCTTTCATGCACGACTTAGTGGTGATCTGCCTCTCGGATAGGCTTACTTCCTGGAAATTAATAGCGAAAATACTTGAAGTGGCTCCTCTGTGATTTTGTTCCTATCCTTGTAGACCGAAGCACTTTGCCCGGTATGCCACTTTAGCCTTAAAGACAGGGGTCCAGAAAAAGGTCGGAATAGTTAAGGGGCGCAACACACGGCACCGAAGAGATAGTCATCACAAATCTCAACGATGCGTTCAACCATACATTTGAAATGCATGCCATGGTAATCCTTGGCAATTGGCAAACCCTCACCTGGAACAACCGGACGATACGCCTGGACGCTATGTCCACTCTTTCTAATTCACGTACGCTTAAAAAGATTCGTCTAAATCTCTGCTAGACAAACGATCTCCCATTGCAGAGTGATCTTGAAAGTGTTTCACGTGAAACATTCTGTCTGTATTTTAAAGATTACTATACAATTCCCGCAAAAATAGTTTTATGGAGGTTTGCCATCGGCTTGGCTGGGCGGGAGTTTTCTTTCGATGTCTCTTATCTCTGTTTGCCAATTCGTTTTCTATGTGAAGTTCCTCTTATACGCATATAGGGTAACGGAGAGCTGGGGTATTATTTCTCCGACAGGTTCCTAGGATGCTCACCCTGTTTCCTTTTACAGAAATATCAATGCCGCAGTTGATTGGCAGCTCAAGCGAATAACGCATTCTTAAATTATACGACGGTCCCGGACTTCTCTCTCGCAGAGAAGCGCCGTCCACAATTTTTACTGTGATACAATTTCATAATTTTTTATAAAATCCGCAATTTTTGCGGACAAACTGTATCCTATCCGTCCTTCCGCCCTTTCTTTCCAGGTATGTTAAAAAAACTTCCGGCTGTTAGCGACTTGTTCTTGATATTCGGGGGTCTCCCTGTGCTATGATAATCTTTTTACCGACCACATCGTGGGTGGTCGAGTTTTTTGTCTCAACGGGTTCCTTCCGGCAGTCCATATTCAGAATGATATCCGCGCTTGGTCCTAGCTTTATTTCCATAATATACTCAGCTGTGCTGAACCGCAGAATACACCGGTTTATATCCCATATCACTGGTGTCCCAACGTTGGTTTCTGGAGATAGCGTAAAGCTTGCAATGACAAAAGGTTCGGACTCATAATGACATTTTTCGATTTGAATTTGAGTATTCTCCGGCGTCATACTTCTGGATCAGACCAGAAGGAGATGACACATGAACTTAGGAAAGACCGTCTTTGCTCAGCTTATGGATTTTTTGCCCATGTACGAATTCCATCAATGCGTCGCGCGTTATCGTGGCGGCTACAAGGTCAAGATCTTCTCCTGTTGGGACCAGTATCTTTCCATGGCTTTTGCCCAACTCCCTTACAGAGAAAGCCTTCGGGACATCGAGGCCTGTCTTTGTGCAGCCCAACCGAAGCTTTATCACATGGGGATACGAGGGAAGGCGCCCCGCAATACGCTGGCGAACGCCAACCAGGTCAGGGATTGGCATATTTACGAGGATTTCGCACAGATCCTCATCACAAGGGCATAAAAGCTCTCTGTACACGACTCTTTTGGAATAGACCTGGCCCCCACCGTCTGTGCCCTGGATTCGACCACCATCCATCTCTGCTGATCTCTCTTCCCCTGGGCACAATTCAGAAAACGCAAAGGGGCGATCAAGCTCCACACGCTTCTCGATCTCAGGGGGAGCATTCCCACGGTAATCGTTATTACTCATGGGAAAGTACACGATATGAACATCCTCGATCAGTTCACCATAGAGCCCGGAGCATTCTCTGTCATGGACCGGAGATATCTCGATTTTGCTCGTCTTCACCGAATCAACGAATCGGGAGCTTTCTTTGTCATCCGGGCAAAACGCAACTTCCGGTTCCAACGTATCTATTCCCAGAAGGCAGACAAATCGACGGATGTTCAATGCGACCAAACTGTAACGCCGGAGAACTGCTACGTGAAGAGGGCTTACCCTTCAAAGATCCGGAGAATCAGATACTACGACGCAGAGCACAACAAGCAATTCGTATTTCTTACAAACAACTGTATCCTGCATCCAAAGATCATTGCCGGTCTCTATCGCTGTCGATGGCATGCGGAACTCTTCTTCAAATGGATCAAGCAACATCTTCGGATAAAGGCATTCTACGGTACCACCGAGAACGTGGTGAAGGCCCAAGTGTGGATCGCCGTCTCAGCGTACGTCCTTGTGCCCATCGTGAAGAAGCTTTTGAAACTGGATCAGAGCCTCTACACAATTCTACAGATTCTGAGTGTCACTTTACTCGAGAAAACGCCTATTGTACGGGCAATGTCTCGTATGGAGTATGATAAATGGGCGAAGCACATGGCTAACCAGTTGAGACTATTTGACTAAACGTTGGGACAGTAGTGATCCCATATATGTTTTTGTCTATAAAGGCCACCTTCTTAACAATCTCCCTTTATGCGTAAGCTGCCACAACCAGAACAAGCGTCTCTCCACGTGCAGTGTTTTTCAGGCCATGACGTTCACCAGCGGGAATCCAGGTCGCATCGCCTTCCTTCACTTCTTTTGTTTCGCTTCCGACCTGCATAAGGCCGCCACCTTTAAAAATCAGGTATATTTCTTCAAAAGGGTCGACGTGTTCCTCAATGGCGTTTCCCTCGGGGAGGATGGCATATGCAAGAAATTCAATCGCTTTCATAAACTGGCTCGTCAGAACCATTCGGGCCACAGCACCCTTATGTGCGATATATGTCGTCTCAAGAACCTCCGGGTCAGTAAAATTTCGTACAATCACTGTATTATCACACCTCCTATCGCGGGGCGCCATTCGCCCCTTCCATCGGCACGTCTCTCGTCCTAATTGAAGCCCTCTCAAAACCTAAAGACATTTGATGATCCGTGCACATTCGCGCACCTTTATCCCGTGCGGGTTTCTCTACCGTGCATTATGTCATTTATGTGCGCTTCCTCCTAAATCGTGATCATCAAATTTCATTCCATTATGAAGATATCTTTGTATAAAGTCAACGCCTTTTCGTTTTAAGGATATCTCTTTGCATTATTGACAGGTATCCTCTATATCTGATACATTTGCCAAAACGCATCAGACCTTTTTCACCTAGAGAGTACCGATGAATCTTTCGAAAAGAGCCCAAGCAATTTCCCCTTTCTATGTCATGGAGCTTCTTGAAAAGGCCCATGCAATGGAAGCAAAAGGTGAAGACATCGTCCATATGGAAGTTGGTGAACCTAGCTTTCCCACCCCCTTATTCGTGAAAAAAGAGGCTGTGCAGGCAATTATAAATAACCGCACCTTTTACACCCACAGCCTCGGTCTGCCCGAATTACGCGCAAAGGTTGCCGAATATTATCTCAACGCCCATCAGATAAACATCCCGGCCGAACGCATTATTATTACGAATGGCACATCGGGCGCCCTTCTCTTGCTATTTGGCGCTCTCCTTCAAGCCGGAAGACATATCGTACTCTCCGACCCCGGATACCCCTGTTATAAAAACATGGCCATTTTTGTAGACGCGATCGTCCGTCAAATACCTGTTTCAGAGGATTCCTGCTTCGAAATCACCACAGACCACCTGAAAACCCTTGGGGTTTCTCCAGATATGCTCGTTCTTTCCAGTCCTTCAAACCCCACGGGCATTATATACAGAAAGGAAACACTTGCCTCTCTTTACCAATACCTCTCGTATCGGGGTGCTCTCCTTGTTGTCGATGAAATTTATTCGGGCCTGTCTTATGATGAAAAGCCTTCCACTGCGCTTGCGATCTCAAACGATATTGTTGTTGTAAATGGTTTTTCAAAAACCTATGCCATGACCGGCTTCAGGCTTGGCTGGATGGTAGTGCCAGAAGGTCTTGTCAGGCCATTACAGAAATGTGCCCAGAATCTATTTATTTCTCCTCCCTCTGTTTCCCAGTATGCTGCGCTGTCGGCCTTCGATAGTGTCGAAGAAGTTCAAAATATGCGAGAAACTTATAAAAGAAGCCGAGACTATATGGTACCCCGCTTGAGGAACCTCGGTTTTTCCATTCCTGTCTATCCAAGCGGCGCCTTCTACGTTTACGCCGGCATTGAGAGATGGATGCTCGACAGCATGTATTTTGTAGAAAGGGCACTCGTGGAGGCGCGGGTCGCTATAACCCCCGGATACGATTTTGGCACATTCAGGGGGGGCTCTCATATCCGTTTCTCCTATGCCCATGATCTTGAGAGATTGAAAATAGGCTGCGACAGGCTTGAGTTATGGTTAAAAACACTGTGACATGAGACTTATGCAAGACCTTTCTTCTCTTAATTTTTTTCTTCTTCTATCCGATACATATCTCGGAAAGGATTGCTGTCGCGAAAATTGCTCTCGATAAGCTCGAAGCCGGTATGAAACTTGCCAAGCCCGTGCAGAACCCAAGCGGCATGGTCTTCCTTGGCGAAAATACCGTGCTCACCGCTGAACTAATAGATAGAATAAAGAGCGTTGGTATTGACAGCGTCTACATCCGGGGCATGTCAAGGCCGACTATACCCATGGAAACAATGCTTTCGGAACTTGACGAACGTTTTAGACTGGTGGAGAATGAACCCCATATGGATTTCCTGAAGAAAGTGCTAAAAGAACATATAGAGCACCTCTATGAGTAATATCGATGTCCGCCGCACCATCAGGGACAAAATTGGAAATATCAACGCCTTACCAACGATCCCTACGGTATTGAAAAAACTCCTCGCTGTAATCGAAAATCTGAAGGTCTCGTTGAGCGAGATCAGTAATTTCATTTCCAGTGATCCAGCTCTCACCACAAGAGTTCTCAAAATGGTCAATTCACCCATTTACGGGTTTCCTGGCAGAATCTCATCGGTCAACCAAGCCGTCATATTACTCGGGCTTGCTGTTGTAAGGGGCCTTCTCCTCGGTGTCCCCGTCTTTGAATTGATGCAGAAAACTGTGATCGGCCTCTGGGAGCGCTCCTTCGGTACAGCCATTTTTTCCAGGCTTATAGCAATAGAGAAGGGGCTCAAGGAGCCTGACGAGCTCTCTGTGGAAGGCCTTCTCCATGATATCGGAAAAGTCCTTCTCCTTCTCCGGTATCCAGAGAAATACGAGAAAGCCATGAATGAGGCTGAAAATAACTTGCTCGTTATTTATGAAACTGAAAAGAACTATTTCAACACGACCCACGCCAATGTGGGTGCATGGATGGCGCAGAAATGGCGTTTCCCTCGTAATCTCATCGACGTCATAGACTATCATCACAAACCACATCTTGCAAAGACCGCGCCCGTGGACTCTGCCATCATACACCTCGCCGATATCCTGGTGAGAGCCCGTCGATTCGGGTTTGCACGGGTCCGCTTTCTTATGCCCGTCAATCCCGAAGCAGGGGACCGCCTTGCTCTCAGCGAAGCCCAGATCAAGGAGATCCTATTGGAGGCCGAGGACTCTTTTCAGATGACGGGAGATCTGTTTCTATGAACGAGAAAACAATCGTCGTGATTTACCAGGATACGGTGTTCTCAAATATAGTACACCGAACGCTTAACGATCTATACCAAGTCTTTCCTTTTCGTAACATCCATTTCGCCATCGATTACATTTACAACTCCATACCGAACCCGGTGATTATCGATGTCAACGAAGGGGATCATCCCACCATCAACGCGCTGAACAACCTCAAGACGGATCCTGTCTTTGACCAACTGCCCGTTCTCATCATCCTTGACGAAAATCACGAAATTCCTCAATGGGAGTCCCTCTTCGTTGAAGATTATCTGACAAAATCGAGCTTTGAGAAGGAAGGTCGTCCGCGCGTTGACCTCTCCATACTCAGGTCTGAAAGGCCTGTATAAGTCAATCCGCTGACAAAGCTCCCCGGCAATATCTCCATTAACAGGGAAATTAAAACCAGAATTGATGTCGGTGAAACCCTTACCCTTGTCTATGCCGACCTGGATCATTTCAAGCCGTTCAACGGCTACTAAGGCTTTAGCCGCGCCGATGAAGTAATCCGGATCACCGGCATATTAATCCTTAATATTGTCAACAACAATCAGCCAGAGCGGAACTTCTTCGACGCATCGGGGGTGACGATTTCGTCTTCATTATGGATGTGGACCTCGTTGAGGAAACAGCGAAACAGATTATAGACGTCCTTGACAGAATCCTTCCCACTCTTTCTGAGCCCGAAGACAAAGAGAGGGGTTATATTAAAACGTAGGATCGCTAGGGCAGTACACGGAGGTTTCCTGTAATCGCTATATCTATCGGCATCACCAGCGACGATGGTGCCTCCTTTACTCACTGCGGTGAAATTACCGAAATCGTTTCAGAGATCAAAGGTCAGGCACAGCGTTCCCTCGGCAGCTGTTACAGGATCGACAAAAGACAGCCTTCCCCTTGGGGCCCTCCATGCGCAACTCAAAAACCAAACCGCCGCCGGCTAAAAGCCGGTGGCTTTGAAGGAACCAGCACGTGGTGAGAAGGAGTCGGCTAAAGCCGCCTCTCGCCTATGGGCAATATGGAATCATTTTTTGAAGGTTCTGAGCGGCGATATACTCCACAATAACCTTCTCAGTCACGTTGCCGGAGGGGCCGCAAGGCACTCTCTACCCATATACGAAGGCCCCAGAATTGTTTTGAGAGTTGCTTGTGTTCTCCGAGAAGTTTGTAGGAGGTCTTTTCCTTGAGAGCCCGTATGAGTTCGGAGATAGAGAGATGGGGGGACCCGGATACAAAAAGATGGATAAGATCTTTCGAAAAGGAACCTTTTATGATCTCTACATCTTCGGTCTTGTATATCTCTCTGATAAACTCTCGGAGGTGCTTCGGCTACCTGTCCGCACAACGCTTTCTTCCGGTACTTGGAAATCCAGACCAAGTTGCACTTGAAGTCATATACTGAATAGGAAGGAGTACGATAACTCTGCACATATCCATTTTACAAGAGTCTCCACCTGAGAGCGAAGGGTTTTCTCTCCGAGGGAGCTATTAGGTCCAGGCCCCTTTTGTTTCACGTGAAACATCGATATCGCTTCGCCGCTTGATTTTTGTAACAAAAACCACTATCCTCTCAGAGCAAGGAGGTCGCTATGACCGTTGGGATCGTGAAAGACACCATATATCTGGAGCACATGACCGATGATTATCATCCGGAAAACCCAAAGAGATTGGAATATATATACGCCATGCTCGAAACCCTTGACCAACGAGATCTGACGTATGTCTCCCCAAGAATGGCAACTCGTGATGAGATCGCTCTCGTGCACGATGCGTCCTACATCGACTTCATAGCTCGGGCAAGCGGAAAAGCCTTACACTATCTAGATTCCGACACGGTATCGTCACCAAAAACATACGAGGCGGCCTGCATGGCTGTCGGCGGTCTCTTGCAGCTTGCCAGCGCAATTCAGTCGCTCAGGGCAGGCTCCGGGTTCGCGCTTGTAAGGCCTCCCGGACATCATGCCGAGCGGTCACAGGCAATGGGTTTTTGCATTTTCAATAACATTGCAATTGCCGCCAGGTATCTGGAGAAAGAATATGGTCTCAAGAACATTCTCCTCGTCGATTTCGATCTCCATCATGGGAATGGCACTCAACATTGTTTCTATAAAGACAAAACCGTTCTCTATTTTTCCGCGCACCAATACCCCTACTATCCCGGTACGGGCTGGTACGAAGAAGTTGGAGAAGGAGAAGGGAGCGGATATACCGTGAACGTGCCCATGTCCCCCGGCATGGGCGATGAAGATTACGTCTATATTTTCAAGGATATTCTCTTGCCTATTTCCGAAATGTATAAACCGGAAATGGTCCTTGTCTCTGCTGGTTTCGACACCTATTACGATGACCCCCTGGGGGGCATGGCCGTTACCGAAGCCGGTTTTGCTGCTATTACAAGGATACTCCTCGATATTGCCGAAAAACATTGCTCTGGTAAAGCGCTTTTTGCCCTTGAAGGAGGGTATGATTTGAAAGGCTTGGCCAGCTCGGTTAAGGCTGTCATTATGGAATTGATGGGAAAATCGCTCTATCCCTATGAGAAAAAGGCTGAACCTTCTCCTGCGGTTGTTCAGATGGCAACAGCCTTGAAACGGGTTTTAGTTCCGTACTGGGGACATTTCTAAGATTACTTGTCTCCCTCTTCTTTCCAAACCATCTCTTTTAATTCTTTTCCGACCTTGAAGTATGGCAGCTTTTTTGGCTCGACATTGACTGTTTCACCGCTCTTGGGGTTTCTTCCCTTGTAAGCCTTATATTCTCTCAGGGTGAAGCTCCCGAACCCGCGTATCTCAACACGTTCATTTTTTGTAATAGCATTCTTTACGCTGTCTATGATTGTGTCAACAGCTATCTTGGCGATCTTCTGGTTTACGTTTATGTCTGATGCAAGCTTATTGATGATGTCCATCTTGTTCATACGAAATCCCTCCTCATAGATTTTCTACGGTGTATTTATGAGCGTTTTTAAATATCTTCAAACCGCCTCCTTCGACCCCCAGCGTCTCTCTCGTCCATCTCGGGTGCTGTGTACAGTGAACAAAGGCCTCGGGGTGCGGCATCAGGCCAAATATTCTCCCCGTGGGGTCGGTAAGCGCGGCAATAGCATCCGTGGAACCGTTCGGGTTATACGGGTAGGTATTGGTAACAATGCCTGATTCGTCAGCGTATTGCATGGCCACATACCCTTTGTCGTTCATTTCTTTTCTACTCTCCGGCGTGTCAATAACACACTTTCCCTCTCCGTGCCGCACAGGAAGGTAAATTTTATCCATATCCTTCGTAAATATGCAATGAGAAAATTGATTGACCCTGAGGTAAACCCATCTGTCCTCAAACCTGCCCGAATCGTTTGCGGTCAAAGTCGTTGTCTGCTTTCCGTACTCTTTGCCCACGGCCGGCAACAGTCCAGTCTTTACTAAAAGCTGAAACCCATTGCATATTCCCATGATGATCTTGCCGTCAAGGACAAACTTCACCAGTTCATCGAGGAACCTCTCTCCCGATCCTTCGATCGTCTGATATTTCCATTTAACGGCCTGCGCCTTGGCCGAACCAAGATCGTCACCATCAAGAAAGCCGCCGGGAAAATTGATGAACTTATATCGGCGGATTCCCTTTGGGTTTTCCATCATCTCATCAATGTGCATAAGGTCCGCATCAAATCCGGCAAGCCTGTTCGCATAAGCGGTTTCGTGCTCACAGTTTATCCCATTTCCAAACAATATCAAGCTCTTGGGTTTTTTCTTTTTCATGTGGCGTAACTATGTAATCCCGACAATATGAAATTTACCGCAAAATAAGTAACGAGAACGCTCGCAAAACCTATTATCGATAAAAGCGCGCTCTTTTTGCCCTTCCATCCCCTTGTGAGCCTCGCGTGGAGGAAAAGGGCATAGACGATCCAGGTTATGAGCGACCATGTCTCTTTTGGATCCCAGCTCCAGTAAGAACCCCACGCGTAATGGGCCCATACGGCTCCCGTAAGTATACCAGAAGTAAGCATGGGAAAGCCAATAATTATGCTCTTATGATTTATTTCTTCCAGCGTCTCTCTGGACGGTACGAGCCGCCCTTGCCCGATCAAATACAATATGCTGGCAATACAGGCTAGAGCAAAGGCGGCGTATGCTATAAAGCACGTAATGACGTGAATGTGTAGCCAGTTACTTTGCAGGGCAGGGACGAGGGGTTGTATGTTTTTCTCCACCGATGACGAAATCGACGCGATCCCCATTAAGACGAGCGCCACCACGGATGCGAGGCCGGTTATGGCGGGTACGGCGAGCGTTTTTCTCAGAGCAATCAAGAGGCCGCTCACACACCAAGCATATAATATCAGCGACTCATAGAAGTTCGACAGCGGCACATGTCCCATGCCCAGTTTATACGACTCCAACCAACGAAGGAGAATCCCGGCCGTCTGTAATCCGAAGGTTACGTAAAACAGACCCCATATAACCGAAAAAATCCTCTCTCTTCTTAGCGCAAAATAGAGAACATGCAGAAAAAAGAGGGCAAGATAGAGCATCGTAACAATACCGAGTATCTTATGGTGTGCCGACATCTGTTCCCCTTTTGAATTTTTCAAATCCTTTTTTAAAGGCTTCTCTGTTCTTCGCTGCGTGTCCGGCGACAAGGATTCCGCTTTCTGTTTTTGCTACATATATCCTGCGGTAATAGGTAAAGAAATTTACAAACAGGCCAAAAAGCAGCAAGGCAAAGCCAACCCAAACCACATAAACACCGGGATCGCGGGCCACCTCCAGAACCGTATAGGGCTCCTGCCTGATATTTTCAAGTTCAATGCTGACGTTGTTTATTGACTGCAATTTCATCTTGTCCACGTTCAACAAAAACCATGTTGTCTTCGGCTCATCTCCATTGAGGTACACGACCTGCACCCCGGGGCCAAAATTGTCAACCTCCTCTTCAAATCTGGCCACCTTGAACACGACGTTTCCTTTCCGAACCACCTCCTGTTCCCCGATCTCTATTTTCTCGCCGCCTACGTTAAACTCAAAAGAGGCTGTCTTTCCGTAGCCCGCTTGATAAAGGCGTATCCCCTTGTAGGATAAAGGGTCATTCACCCGTATTTCCTGCTCTCTCTTGACCTTATCATCCTCAAGAATCTCTACAGCGCTCACGTACTCTCTTGGCGTGCCATTCGGATAGAAACTCGTCCTAAAATCCTTGCATTTAATGGAAAAACCGAGGGGCATGTCCTTCTCGCTTCCGTCTCTCGCTATTGCCCGGTCTCGTGTCTCTCCGATCCTCAGGATAACGGAACCGCGAAACCCCCAAACGTGCCCGATTAGCCCTCCCGCCAGAATAGTAAGGATGCTTCCGTGAATGATAAAAACGCCATAACGGGATACGATTCCTTTCTCAAATATGGCCCCGTCTTCGTTTTCATTCACGAGCCTGTGCGATTTTCTTATTTTTTCCAAGGTTTCGTGGCTTTTCCCCTGGGCTACGGGAGTATTAAATTCCATTTCTCGCAGCCTATCGGCGTCCGGCAGGGCGTTCTGGTGTCTTTCTCGGATAAAGCGGGCAAGCCGTTCTATTGTGCAAGAGATAAGGCTTACCGCAAAGAGCGCGACAAGGGCATAGAACCAGAAAGAGTGGTAGATATCATTCAAACCGAAAAATTTGATGATTCTATATGTATTTTCCGTATAGTAACCCAAATACTCCTCTTCGCTGGCGCCCTGCTCTATGAGGGTTCCAACGATGGAGCCTGCGGCAATAAGCGACAAAATGAACATCGAGAAGCGTACCGAGACCATTCGTCGGTATATGCGACGAAATGCGGACGCCTTGTTGTCGGTTTCAATTTCTGGCTTATTTTTTGTGGCAATCATTACACTTCGTGGGCGCACCTATTCCTTGTGCGAAAATCTCCTTATGACAGGTCTGACACCTGATGTGGAATGCGTCTCTCAATGGTGGGGCCTTTTCTTTTACCTCTTTCAACATATGACATGTTCCGCATTTTTCCGGCTCTTTCGGGTCTGTGTCCTTGTGGTGGCAGAGAACGCAGTCTATCTTTGCCTTCTGAGTGTGGGTAATGTGGGAAAAGAGAACTGGGGGGAACTTTGCGCCCTCTGTCTTGAGCATCGTTGTTTCCGGCACCTTCTTCTCGGCCGGAACACTCTGTCCAGCAAAGACAAAAACAAATAGAAAAAATGCCCCGATCCAAAGATCTTTTCGGTCTCTCATGGTGTACCCCAAGAATTGTCACTCATGGTATCTCAAGGCGAGGGTTCGAGAGTCAAGGCGCTTGATCCTGTCTCGTCACGGGTTCTCGTTGCCAGGATTTCCTTTCCGGGGAAAACTCCTATACCCTGCAACCGTGTAATAGGCTGCCCTGTCAAAAAAATAGACCAGCCTCTCTCCAAGCTCGAACATCCGGTAGATGTCGACGGCCTTTTCCCACACGCCGAATGAATAAGTAAACATCCATATGTGCTTCTTCAAAAGACTCAAGGAGCTCACGAGGTCTTCGAGGGGCACCCTGCCTTCTCGGCGTTTCTTCCCAAGATCGTGGTAAAATGCCTTAAACTCTCTTTCGCTTCTTTCTCCTTTCAGCCAAGATTCGAATTGACCGATTATATACATTGCCCTTGTGGAAAGCTCTTTTCGGTTGAAAGCGTGGTATGATTTTGTTGATGGATTTGTGCTTATATCGTCGAGCCATAGACTTATAATCTTTTCCGAATTCTCTTCCACGGCATTTATGAGCACATCGGAAAGGAGGTTTTCCGAGTGGCCGACCATGTCTCTGAAGGCGCCCTCTACAAAGGTCTCAAAGGAATCGTGGATACTCCAGAGGTCCTTCTTCAGTTCTATGTACTTCTGAAGGGCTTTTTCCTGGGAATCAAACGCAAGTTTCGGCAGGCTCATGATGGGGAAATATCTACATTCTGAAGCATCGTCTCCGGCTGCCGCGGTGCCACTCACCGTTTCCGCTTCGAAGGTGACGATGAGAAGTTCTCCGTAGAGCGGGTTCCTGTGGGAATCCACGTCTACAAGCTGCGTGATCCTCCCTTCAATGCCTGTCTCTTCTTTAAGTTCTCGCAGGGCGGCGTCTTCTATGCTCTCGCCGGTCTCCGCAAACCCAATAGGGAAGCACCACATTCCCCGAAAGGGGTCTTTGGCCCTTTTAACGAGAAGGGTCTCTCTTTCCTTATTCGAAACTATCACAGACGCAACAGGAAGCGGGTTTTCGTAATAAATCTCTTTGCAGGTGTCGCAGTACTGTCTCTCCTTGCCGTCCAGGGTGTCAACGACCAGCTTTTTTCCGCAGAAATTACAGAAAGATTTTTCTTTCATTTCTTCACCAGAAAGATTCTGTCGTCCTTGTTCAGGCGAATTTCCCCTTTTCTCGCAAGCTCTTGAATCATTGTCGTTTTCACAATATCTGGGTCTACATCTTTCCTAATAAATTCCTTCTTGAACTCGATATACCGTTCGAGGTCTTTTTCTTCGCCCCTACGAAAGATCAGGTTATTCCTATACTCAACATTGGTTATATTGTCAAAATGTTTTCTAAGGATCTCGCCGCCGTTTTCTGCGGAGAAATTCTCTATAATCTTTCTCAGATTTCTAAAATCAAAATATCGTTCCCCCTCCTCAAGCATGCGTTCGCTGTGGGTTATGACAACTAGAACCCCTTCTGGTCGAATAAGTCTTTTGACCTCCGGCAATACGTCCGGAAAAAAATAGAGGGAGTAGGCAGAAACAATAAGGTCAAGGCTTGCCGGCGGAAGCTCAATGGGGGCGGGCAGGTTCACCGTTTTGAAGATCGCCTCCCTGGCGAGCCCTTTCACGGATTGCATAAACGGGGGACCGTTCTCGGCGAGGCCATCTATGCCGATAACCAGATCAAAACTTCCCTCCAGCTTTTCCTCAAACCAGCCGTATCCGCAGCCAAGATCCCCCATGGTCTTTGTCTCTTCCCATGGGACCAGGCTATTTACGACATCTCGAATGTCTCTTTTGTTTTCCGAATGGGTACTGATGATCTTGCCGATCTCAACATGAAAATGGTAATCGGAATAGCTTTTGTAGATGTCGATCACGATGGAGTTATATATCAAAGATCTTTTGTTGTAAATGAAAATAAAGGCTGGCCACTTGATTGTCCCCGCCCTTGGGTAGTATGCTTGTGTTGTCTTAAGAACCGATTACGATAAGGACATCTTATGCCCATCTATGAGTATCTTTGTAAAACGTGTAATAAGAGCTCTTCTTTTCTCCTCCTCAGGATAACCGAGGCAATCACGCCCTATTGTAAATTCTGTGGGAACAAAGATGTAACAAGGATCCTGTCCTCTGTGTCTCTCCCGAGAAGCTATGATAAAAGAATGGAGGGGCTCCTGAGCCCCTCGCGGTTTTCAGATCTTGACGAGAACGATCCGAGAAGCATCGAGCGGTTCGCAAAGGAAACGGGAAAAGAGCTTGGGGATGAGCTTGGGGAAAATTTTGAAGAATCTATGAATGATGCGCTTAATGGTGCTGGGCGCCCTGCGGAGGTTGGTTCGTAAGCCCTGCCTGTTTGTTGTCGTGAAGCCGGCCTATGCGAAGGCCCCCTTTCCTTCCCGCAATAATTCTGCCTCATCGTTTACGAGGCGGATGACCGTGGATGCCTCGCTTATCATAATGCCTCCGTCGATAACAACGTCAACGGACCCCTTAAATAGTTTCTCGATACACCTTGGATCTGTAAGCACCTCTTCCCCGGAGATTTTTGCGCTCGTATTAATGACCGGCCTTTGCATGAGCGCGGCTATGGCAATGGGCACCGAGTGTGCCGGTATTCTTACGCCCACCTCTTTTCTGTCTGTCATGAGCAGTTTGGGTATAATTTTTTTTGCCTTGAGCACAAACGTGAATGGGCCTGGCAGGTATCTTTTCAGGACCTCGAATGAAAAATTGCTCATGACCGCGTATTCGCTTACGTCCTTCAGGTCTCTGCAGATGATGCTCAGAGCCCTTCGGTCATCCAGTCTTTTTACGGAATAAAGTTTCTTTATCGCCTTTATATTGAATAGGTCACAGCCCATTCCGTAATGTGTGTCGGTAGGATAGGCGATGATCCCGCCTTCCTTGAGTGTTTTTAGAATAAGCTCTGTGGTTTTTTTTCTCGGTCTCTCCGTGTTCCACTCGACGATCATTTCCGTATTCTCCCTGGTCTCGAAGACCTTTTTGTCGATGGTGTCCTTGCTTGCCTCACAAGGGAAATCCAATCACTCCTTAGCCTATAGTATAGTCCATAGAGCACCTTTAAAAAATAGATTTTTTCTTCGGTTGGTGATATATAAGAACTCATGCCCATAAAGGTTGTCTTCCTTGACTGCGACGGACCGTTAACCACCGCTAAGAGTAGTTGGGAATACCTGCACCGAAGGCTCGACCTTTGGACGGAAAACGCCGATGCCTACCAAAGGCTTTTTAGGGCCGGTGAAATCGACTATTACGAGTTTTGCCATAGGGACGCGCTTCTCTGGAAGGGTTTATCGGCGCCTAAGGTCAGCGAAGTGGTGCGAGAGATTCCCTACCAGGAGGGCGCCGGGGAGGCGGTGGCTTTATTGAAAAGATTGGGGGCTCTCACGATCATCGTATCAAGTGGGCTCTCTGTTCTCGTCAATCGCGTTAAAGAAGATCTCGGCATCGACATGGCTTTCTCAAACGAGCTTGTCTCGCGGGCGGGCCATCTAACGGGCGAGGTGAAAATAAACGTAGAGTATGGACGGAAAGGGCTTCTCGTCAAGGAGGTTCTCCATGATCTTGGGTTAGAGGCGCAACAGGCTTCGGCCATCGGTGATGGTGATGGTGATGGCGGCATGTTTGAAGCGGTCGCGCTGCCTCTACATCTTTGCACCAACGGGCGGGCGGACAGCGGTCGCCGTAATCTGACCATCCGTACATTCTCCGAGGCCGTCTCGGTGATTCGGAATTATGTGTAGTGCTCTTGTAACTAAGAGGTTTTTATATATACTTCTTTTTCTTTCTTTTGTTTCCCTCGCGGCCTGTGCTCCCAAAAGGGTTCGTTTCTACGAGACGCCGAGTGCGTTAAGGGTTGATGTCGTGCAGACCGCCCTTTTTCTGCAAGGCAAGCCCTATAGAAGCGGCGCCAAGGGGCCAGACTCTTTCGACTGCAGCGGGCTCGTATATTACGCCTACGAACGGTCTCGCGTTCCAGTGCCGGTTACCGCCGAGGCTCAGAGCAAGGCCGGTTATGCGGTCGCCCGCGATGGTGTCCAACCCGGGGATCTGGTTCTTTTCAAAATCGATGCGGACTTGCATATCGGGATCATGATCAGCGGCAGTGAGTTTGTGCACGCATCAAAATCGAGGGGGGTCGCCGTGGACAGTGTGGATTCGCGCTATTGGCGAAAGCGCCTTATCGGATACAGGGCCGTTCTCTAGTGTCGCGTCATAATTGATGTGTCGTGTATGATAGCAAGGCCTTTCTGATTCTCAATTCCACACCAGGAGGATCGGTGATGCAAAAATATAGAGCGGCGCTGGAGAAAGAAGGGTGGGAAGAGTTGGAAAGGATCATACAGATAGAAAACCATCCGCCTCAGAAGGCGCTGAATGCGCTGGTCCTTCCCAATTGTAACCAGGGGCAGTTTCAGGAGCGCCCGATGAAAAACGGGGGTGTTGCGTCGGTCTCACAATCAGCATGCACAATATTAGGTCGCGCGAGGAGGCGGTTTGTTGAAGAAGGGCTTGGGTGCACCCTCGCAGGGCGCAAAGGGGCCCGCGTGTACGAGAGGAAGGCAGACGGAGACCTTGAAACCCGTGGTAGCGTTAGGCGCAGCGAGCCTCCCGAAGGGCACGGGAGATAGTCTTTGCGCTTGCTGGCAGACCGCGCTGTCGAGGTCAATTACATACGCATCGCTTCCCATGGGGCGGTCCGCAGACTTCTAAGAAAACGAAACAGAACTCTGGGCAAAACAGGGGGGGTTATCCCCTCCCCGGAACTAACCGGTAATTTTGTCGGCGCCGTGGCGCTCCTCGTCGGTGTATACAAACGGCCCTATGGTCCTAAAAATCCAGTTGTCTGTATGGATGAAACAACTCATCAAAGAAACACGTAAGCCCGTCCCTGGCGCCAGGGGGCGCTCGGAGTGCCAGGACTATAAGTGTGAGGGGTGCGGGGTTTTCAACATATTCATGGCAAACGGGCGGTTGGCCGGGAAAAGGGTGACAAAGCTAACGGAACCAAAGACGAAGTTCCGTTGGGCATAGGTTCATCCGGAGGCTTGCGAATAGCCACGAAAAGGCAGATAAAATCATGCTGGTCTTGGATAACCGGGGGGCGCGAAAGCCCGCCTGGCTCTAGAAAATGTTGTCTCCTGAGGAGGCCAAGCCCGTGCGCGGCCGCGTGGGTTTGTGTACGCTGTGCTCCCAAACGTGCTCGTTCAGCGCGGCCGAGATCGAAACAAATGTTTTCATCGCTCAGCATCCCGGCCCGTTGGGTGGTTTCTCTTGAACGGGTCGTAAAGGCCGTATCGGCCTGGCAAGCACGTTTTCGCAACCCCAATGCGAACGTTAACCAGCAATTTGCCTATCAAGGCGCCCGCGCGAAACTCCGGTATGGTTATCCGGCATTGTGTATATGGCGCGGGAGCGGTACCGGGGTTGCTGTGTTTTCCTACCCGCGTTTGCTGCCTCTAAAAACTCTCCAAGACCCATGGTTTTATAGTGTTTTCCCTTGAGGTACGATAATATCATTTTAAAGTCGTCCTTTCCAATGTAGCCCGGTATCTGGGCTATCCTCTTTCCTGTGCTTTCCAAAAGAAGCGTCGTGGGAAAGCCCCAAACCCCGTATGTGTTTGCGGTGTCTGTCCTCTTATCTACGTCAATCGTGGTATACACAACGTCTTTGTTCAGTAGGGAGATTATCTTCTTGTCCTTAAGAACGTCTCTCTCCATCTGTTTGCAGTACGGGCAATATTTGCTGAAGAAATAAACAAGGATGGCCTTGTCTTCGTTTTTCGCGCGCCTTTTTCCTTCGGTCAAAGCATCTCCACGCGAAGCGGTATGATAGAAACAAAGAATAGTCATGAAAAATATAATCAGCGTTGCCTTTCTCATAGTGCTCTATTATAACTAAATTTGGTTCGCCCCGCAATGCAAGTTTTACAATAGAAGAATGCCAGATTGTGTTGACTTCTTTGTTTTTCTCCGTTACACTTATGGTGTTTGGTCAACAGAAACAGTTGAAATGTTTTGCCAGTTATATTATTATCGGTTTTTAAACCTATCAAGGGCGCGTTAAGTTTTCCACATATGTGAAAAAATTGTTGAAGTTTTTAAAACATGCTTGATATCCTTTCACAAATAAAGCAGAAGATTGCCGGCATTATAAGCGAGGACAGCTACAAAACGTGGATCGAGCCTCTCTCGCTTCTCGATTATAAGAACAGCACATGCTCCCTTGTCGTTCCAAATGCCTTTTTTAAGGACTGGGTTGTTGCCAATTTTGAAGCCATACTGCTTGCCCTTCTCAAGGACACGGCAAAGGAAAGCGTAAAGATTGAGTATGTACTTAAAAAAGAAGAGCTTTTGGTGAACAAGCCGGCAGAGAGAAAAAACGTCTTTATGCGCAAGAGCACGGCGTACAATCAGTTCAACCCAAAATACGTCTTTGAAGGTTTCGTTGTGGGCCCGAGTAATCAATTCGCAAATGCTGCCTGCCTCGCCGTGGCCACCAATCCGGGAAAAACATATAACCCGCTTTTCATATATGGGGGCGTCGGGTTGGGGAAAACACACCTGCTCAACGCTATCGGAAATTTTTTGCTAGGTCACGGAAATGTTAATCCTGATCGTATCTGCTATATAACCGCAGAAACGTTTACGAATGAGCTTATTAACTCTATACGTTTCGAAAAAATGGATGAGTTTAGGAACCGCTTCAGAAAAATGGACATTCTTCTTATTGATGATATCCAGTTTATCGCCGGAAAAGAAAGGACCATGGCTGAATTTTTCCACACTTTTAACGCCCTTTATGATAACATGAAACAAATAGTAGTCACCAGCGACAAGTTCCCCAGGGATATTGAAAATTTCGAGGAACGCCTGAAGTCCCGGTTTGAGTGGGGTCTTGTTGCCGACATACAGTCTCCCGATATTGAAACGAAGGTCGCCATTCTTAATAAAAAAGCAGAAAGCGAAAAAATTGACCTTCCTTTAGATGTTGCGTTTTTTATTGCTTCCAATTCCGAAGATATTCGTTCCCTTGAAGGAACTTTGGTTCGGGTTGGTGCTTATGCCTCTCTTAAGGGGGATGTTGTTTCCATTGATCTTGTTAAAGATGTTATGGGGCACGTAATAAAAGAGGGAGTGAAGGAAATAACCCTTGACATGATATTAAAGGAGGTTTCCGCGCATTTTTCAATAAGCGCTGCAGACATAAGGTCGGAGAAAAGGGTCCGTTCTGTTCTAATTCCTAGGCAGGTGGCCATCTACCTTGCAAGAAAACTGACGGGTCTTTCCCTTGTTGGTATAGGTGAAAGGTTTGGTGGTAAAGATCATGCCACCATCATTCACTCTATTAAGAAAATTGAAGCCGACATTAAGGTTAAAAAAGAGTTGAAAAACTCTGTTGAAAAAATAGAACAGCGGCTTAAGTCTACATGAATGAACAAACGCCTCTAAGTTATAAACAGCCGTTATTGCCTTTTTTTCTTATGGTTGTGGTGGTTTGCGCTACTTTCCACATTTCCACACCAGTTACTCTTAAGAAGGAGTTTATATATGCAAATAATAATAGATAAAAACGTTATTCTGCAACCAATTTTGAAAGTGGTAAGCATTACAGAAAAAAGGTCTCTTATGCCCATTCTTTCAAATATCCTTATCGCTTTTGGAAAAGAAAGGGCGCTCGCATATTCTACAGACCTTGAGATAAGTGCAATTACGTATATAGACTGCAAAACAGAGAAGGAAAAAAAGGTAGTTGTTCACGGAAGAAAATTCGCGGAAATATTAAAAGAGCTTGACAACGACGAAATTAGTATAAAAGTCGAAGAAAACACCATGACCATTAAGCAAAAGAAAACAGAAATAAACTTAGCGCTACAAGACCCAGAGGAATTTCCCGAAATCAAAGAAATAGAAAAAAAGGAAGAGTTTTCTCTTAGCGGAAAGCAGTTGGCAGAGACGATTAATAAAGTAAGTTTTGCTGTATCCGCAGACGAGACAAGGTACATATTAACCGGGATGCACTTAAAAGGAACAACGGACGAGATGGCAGTAGTGGGAACAGACGGCTTTAGAATGGCACTGTATCAAAAAAGGATCCAAGGGATGAAGCCCTTTCAGGGAATAACGATACCAAAAAGGTCGGTTGGCGAAATAGAAAGGGTTATAGAAGAAGAAGACGAAGTAAAAATTACAATTGGTGATAAACACGTTCAATTTAGCACGGAAAAAATAAAAATTATATCAAGGACTATAGAAGGAAACTTCCCGGAATATGAAAACATATTACAAGCAGGAGACACAAACACCTCGAGTGTGCCCCGGGAAGGCTTTTTAAAAGGTTTAAAAAGGGTGTCGTCCATTATGGGCCGCACAGAGCCCGTAAAAGTAACACTGTCAAACAAAAAAATGGTTATAGAGGCGGAATCAGATATAGGGAGAGCCAGAGAGGAGATGGAAATTAATTATGAGGGCGAAGAAGAGAGCATGAACTTTAATGCGAAATTTCTTCTAGACGTAATAACCCACACGGCAGGAGAAACTGTAACGATCATAGCGCCAAAAACATACGGTGCGGTCCTGTTTAAAGGGGAGGAAGGGGAACAATATAAGAACATAGTGATGCCGATAAAGACATAATAAGGAAAGAAAATGAGAGAATATAGTGCGGAAAGTATAAAAATACTTGGCGGCCTCGATGCCGTCAGGAAAGTGCCCTCAATGTACATAGGAAACACAAACGTAGAAGGACTGCACCACCTAATCTACGAACTTGTTGACAACAGCGTTGATGAAGCGCTCGAAGGACACTGCAACAAAATATCTATAATTATTCACAGGGATAACACCGTCACTGTGGAAGATAATGGAAGGGGCATTCCCGTAGGAAAACACAGCGAGGAGAACATGCCCGCCCTGGAGGTTGTTCTTACGAAACTACACGCAGGCGGTAAGTTTGATAAAGACGCATACAAATATTCCGCTGGCCTCCACGGCGTGGGTCTCTCGGTTGTGAACGCCCTCTCGGAATACCTTGAGGTTGAGGTGCGTAGAGAAGGAAAGGTCTATTTTCAAAGATACGAGCAGGGAAACAAGATCACGGAACTGACCGTCACCGGAGACACCGAAAGCACGGGAACGAAGGTAAGGTTTAAGCCGGACAGCACAATTTTTGAGACTGTTGAATTTAGTTCCGACACCTTGGTTCAGCGGCTGAGAGAAATCTCGTTTCTAAACAACGGTATTCACATTGTCTTCATAGACGAAAGAAAAGGAAGAAGGCAGGACTTAAAACACGAGGGCGGCATCAGGTCTTTTGTGAAGTACCTAAATACCAACAAAACTATTCTTTTCGACGAGCCAATATACATCGGCAGCGCAAAGCAGAGTATAAATGCCATAGAGGTAGCGATACAATACAACGACAGCTATAACGAGAACATATACAGTTTCGTAAATAACGTTAATACAAAAGAGGGCGGCAGCCACGTAGCGGGCTTCCGGGCTGCACTTACCAGATGTGTAAACGGCTTTATACAAAACAGCCTACAGCAAAAGATAAAAGAAAATCTTACTGGCGACGACATAAAAGAAGGGCTCGTGGCGGTCATAAGCATAAAACTACAAAACCCCCAGTTTGAAGGGCAGACCAAATCAAAACTTGGCAACAGTGAGGTCAAGGGTCTCGTGGAATCGCTTCTCAACGAGAAGCTGGCCGAATATCTGGAGCTGAACCCGGTCATTGCGAAAACGATCGTCAACAAGGCCATGGAAGCGAGGCGGGCAAGAGAGGCGGCCAAAAAAGCCAAAGAGCTCGTGAAGAACAAAAGCCTTATCGAAAGCGGCCTGCTTCCAGGTAAGCTTGCGGAGTGCCAGGAGAGCGACCCCGCGCTTTGCGAGCTCTACATCGTTGAAGGCGATTCAGCCGGGGGCTCCGCAAAACAGGGGAGAAACAGGAAGACACAGGCCATACTCCCGCTCAAAGGAAAAATACTGAACGTGGAGAAATCGAGGGAAGAGAAGATCCTCACTAACGCGGAAATAAAATCCATATACCTGGCCGTGGGCACACACCAGGACAACAAAGGAAGACTCAGATACCACAAGGTAATTATTATGACAGATGCAGATGTAGACGGATCCCACATAAGGACGCTGCTCCTCACTTTTTTCTACAGGCAAATGCCCGATTTGATAACAGACGGCCACCTTTATATAGCCCAGCCACCCCTTTACAAGATTAAACAGGGCAACAAAGAGTTCTACACAAAAGACGAGGAAGAGTTTGAGAAAGCCATCCTGCAAAGAGGCATAGAAAAAACAAAAGCATATGTTAACGGCGAAAGGATTGAGGGGGAGGGCCTCGGGAAAACGGTGGCAAAGCTGAAGTCGGTTGAACGGTTCTTGAGAAATGCCCAACTTGATGGTCTCGAGCGAAGCATAGTGTTGGCCCTCATGGGTACCGACATCCTTAAGCGGGAAGATTTCGCATCCGCCGAGAAGATGCAAAACCTTAAAGCCCGCATCGAAAAAAGCGGATACGCCGTAGAGACAGCAAAAGACAGGGAACACAACCTTTACGCGCTATCGATAAAGACGAGCGCCGAAAGGCCACAAACAGCAACAATAAACTATGAAACCTGTTCCCAGGGCGACTACATCGAAGCATACAAATCGTACAAGAACATACAACGGCTTTATGAAGAAGGAGTCCGCATTGTTGACGGAGAACAGAAAGAAAAGATGCTCCGCGCCGAGGAATTTCTCAAGCATATTCTTGAAAAAGGCAAGGAAGGCGTAAGCATTCAGAGGTACAAAGGCTTGGGTGAAATGAACCCGGAACAACTCTGGGAGACGACAATGAACCCCGACAAAAGAAGCCTTGTAAAAGTAGCCATCGAAGACGCAGTAGAGGCGGACCAAGTATTTACTGTACTTATGGGAAACAACATTGAAACAAGAAGGATATTCATCGAGGAAAACGCCCTCAACGTTAGAAACCTCGACATATGATAACCGTTGGAATTACGGGGATAATAGGGAGCGGCAAAACGACCGTCTCGAAAATGCTGCAACAAAGAGGACTTGCAGTAATAGACCTTGACGGCCTCGCAAAGAAAGCAATCACGCTCAAGGGGGTTCAAGAGGACATAATAGCCCGCATCGGCAAAGAATATGTAAAGAATGGGAAAGTCTCTGTTGAAAAACTGGGAGATCTGGTATTTGCGGAGAAAAACATGCTGCAAGAACTCGAAAACATAATACACCCAAGCCTAATAGAGGAGCTCCGTAAAGAACTGAAGAGACTAAGGGTAGAGAGGGCACAAGCCGCAATAGTCGACGCACCACTTCTTTATGAAAAGGGGCTTTATAAAGATCTCGATAGAGTGGTAGTGGTTTCAGCCGAAACAAATAAGATCAAAGAAAGGCTGAAAGCGAGAGGCCTCTCGGAAGAAGACATCAAAAGGAGGACGTCTTTTCAGATCCCCCTTAAGGAAAAAGAGAGAATGGCCGATTTTGTTATACACAACAACGGAACGAGAGAAAACCTCGAAAGAGCGGTAGACGTGTTGATGAGGAGGATAAAAGAATGGGAGGTAGTTACCAATGCACCTTAACGACTTAAAGAGCAAGAAAATAGGCGAGCTCACCCACATGGCCCGCGACCTCAACGTGGAAAACGCCTCGGGGCTCCGCAAACAGGAGCTCATATTTTCCATTTTACAGGCATACGTGGACAAGAACGAATCTGTCTATGGAGAAGGCGTTCTTGAAATTCTCTCTGAGGGGTTTGGGTTTTTGAGGTCAACCGACTCAAATTACCTACCC
Organism: uncultured delta proteobacterium; assembly: GCA_963754785.1. Classification (GTDB taxonomy): domain Bacteria; phylum Desulfobacterota; class Syntrophorhabdia; order Syntrophorhabdales; family Syntrophorhabdaceae; genus PNOF01. Next base: position 275,889 of record CAVWHH010000021.1, read on the forward strand.
GGGCCCGACGATATATATGTGTCGCCGTCGCAGATCAAAAAATTTGGGCTGAGAACGGGGGACACAACATCGGGCCAGATCAGGCCGCCCAAGGACAACGAAAAATACTTCGCCCTCCTCAAGGTTGAGTCTATTAACTACGATGACCCAAGCGCCGTAAGGGACAAAATCATATTTGACAACCTGACGCCGATCTATCCCGACGAACGGGTCATACTTGAAACAGCACACGACAACCTTTCCATGCGGGTCATGGATCTTTTCACGCCCATCGGCAAGGGACAACGGGCCCTTATCGTGGCGCCACCGAGAACAGGCAAGACCATGTTACTGCAATCTATCGCAAACAGCGTCACCGAGAATCACAAGGAAATATACCTCATAGTACTCCTCATTGACGAGAGGCCCGAAGAAGTAACAGATATGATGCGGTCCGTAAGGGGCGAGGTCATAAGCTCCACCTTTGACGAGCCAGCGACGCGTCACGTCCAAGTTGCCGAGATTGTGATAGAAAAGGCCAAGAGGCTTGTTGAACATAAGAAAGACGTAGTTATATTGCTCGATAGCATAACCAGACTCGCCAGGGCGTACAACACAGTCGTGCCGTCAAGCGGTAAAATACTCTCCGGGGGCATCGACGCCTCGGCGATGCAAAAACCAAGAAGGTTTTTCGGGGCTGCAAAAAACATAGAAGAAGGCGGAAGCCTCACAATCGTCGCAACGGCCCTGATCGACACAGGCAGCAGAATGGACGAGGTAATTTTTGAGGAATTCAAGGGTACGGGTAACTCAGAGATATATCTCGACAGAAAACTCGCCGAAAAGAGAGTCTTCCCCGCTATCGACATAAACAAATCAGGCACGAGAAAAGAGGAGCTGCTGATGGAAAACAGCGATCTCTCAAGGATATGGCTTTTAAGAAAAGTCCTGCAGCCTATGAATCCGGTTGAGGCCATGGAATTCCTTCTGGAAAAGGTGTCTGATACGGAATCCAATAAAGATTTTCTCTATTCAATGAGCAAAGGAGGTTGAAATGAAAAAGGGCATTCACCCAGAGCTAAAGAAGACAACAGTAAAGTGCGCATGCGGAAACACATTCGAGACGCTTTCGGTGCGGGAAAAGATCAGTGTTGAAATATGTGCGAAGTGCCACCCAATCTTCACGGGCAAAGAGAAACGCCTTGACTCCGCCGGACAGGTTGAAAAGTTTGAGAAAAGGTACGGCAAAAAGACAAAGTAATGTTCGAAAGACTGGAAGAAATTGAGAAAAGGTACAACGAAATCGAAGCAGACATGGCAAAACCTGAATCGCTTGCCAATATGGAGGAATATAAGAAGCTTGCCAAAGAACGTACTGACCTCAGAGACGTAGTCGATGCTTACCGGGATTGGAAAAGGAAACAGGACGAACTGGAAAAGACCGGGGAACTCCTCAAAAAAGAAACCGACGAAGAAATGAAGGCCCTTGCAAGGGAAGAAGTGGCCCTTATCGAGGAAGGGCTCAAGAGCCTTGAGGCGCTTCTTCGGGAAAGGCTTCTCAGGAAAAATGAGAAACAGGCAAAGAGCGTCTTCCTCGAAATAAGAGCCGGCACCGGCGGCGAGGAAGCAGCTCTTTTTGCAAAGGACCTCTTTTCCATGTACATGAGATATGCTGAGAACATGCGCTGGAAGACGGAGCTCATGAGTGCGAACATATCCGACCTCGGTGGTTTTCGAGAAGTCATCGCGGTCATCGAAGGGAAAGACGCCTGGAACATGCTTCAATATGAAAGCGGTGTTCACAGGGTACAAAGGGTTCCCGACACAGAGGCGCAAGGCCGAATACACACCTCCACGGTTACCGTGGCGGTGCTGCCGGAGCCCGAAGAGCTCGAACTCACCATAAACCCCGTTGAAATCCGAATTGACGTCTTTCGCAGCAGCGGGCCCGGAGGCCAACACGTCAACACGACGGACTCGGCGGTGCGGCTGACTCACATACCCACAGGCACGGTCGTTACCTGTCAGGACGAGAAGTCACAGCACAAAAACAAGGCAAAAGCCATGAGAGTCCTCAGGGCACGCCTTAAAGAAAAGATGGAAATCGAGAAAGAGCAGGAGATATCCGACGAGAGGAGAAAGCAGGTGGGTACCGGCGACCGAAGCGAGCGCATACGAACCTATAACTTTCCTCAGGGGCGCGTTACCGACCACCGCATAGGACTCACGCTCTATAAACTGCCTGACGTGCTTAACGGTAACCTGAGCGATATTATTTCTCCGCTTAATGCCCACTTTCAGGCAGAAGCGCTGAAGAAAGGATAAGACCGGAAGTGGACGCCAGAGGCATCATTTTGCGAGAGAAAGGGATTTCCATGACGGACGTCCTCAGCATTATCTCCTTTGTCTGTTCCATGACTAAAGAGACGATCCTCAAGGACCTCGCGAGAGAAATAGAGGGCGCCAAACTCAACGAAATTGAGAAATTTCTGGGAGAGAGAAGAAGCGGAAAACCCCTCGCCTACATTACGAAAAAGAAGGAATTCTATTCAGAGGATTTCATTGTCGATACAAATGTCCTGGTGCCAAGACCGGAGACGGAAACCCTTGTGGAAGAAGCCTTGGCCATACTGGGGAAAAGAAAAGATTTGATCCGCGTCCTAGACATGGGCACAGGGTCAGGCGCCATAGGACTGACAATAGCCAAGAGAGCGGAAAGACAAGTTGTCTGCGTTGACCTATCCGAAGAAGCCCTGAAAATCGCGCGGAGAAACGCCATCGCGCTCGGGATTTCCGAACGAGCAACCTTTGTTTGCGCTAACCTGTTCACCGGCATCAGAGAAGAAGCAAGATTCGACATGATTCTTTCCAATCTTCCCTATGTTGCCAGCGAAGAATGGGGCGCTTTGATGAAAGACGTGAAAGACTATGAACCGAAGATCGCTCTCCACGGCGGGCAGGAGGGCGTCGAAGTATACAGAGAGTTCTTGCGCCACACACCCCGCTATCTGAAAAACGAAGGATACGTGCTCTGTGAAATAGGCGGGACGAGACAGGCTCACACAGTAAAAAGCATGCTTGAATCGGCTGGCTTCAGGGTGGCTATAAAGAAGGACTATTCGGGGATGGAAAGGGTTCTCATCGGATCATGGACAAATTTGTCATAGAAGGCGGGGAAAGGCTCAGGGGCAAGGTCAAAATAAGCGGCTCGAAGAACGCCGTTCTACCGCTTATCGCCGCAACTATTCTGCAAAAGGGCCGATACAAAATAGGCAACGCCCCGCACCTCAAGGACGTGAGCACCATGATAAGACTCCTTGGCATCCTGGGTGGGACAGGCATGTGGATCGACCCCAATACGCTGGAGATAGACACGCGGGGCATCAACAATCATATTGCACCCTACGAGCTGGTCAAAGAAATGCGAGCATCTCAATTGGTGCTCGGTTCCCTGGCCGGGGGACTACGACGAGCAACCGTTTCTTATCCGGGAGGCTGTGCCATCGGAGAACGACCAATCGATTTGCACCTGAAAGGACTTGCGGCACTGGGATGCGACGTAAAAATCCGGGAAGGATATGTGGAGATTACCGCCAAGACCCTTAAGGGGGCACGCATAACTTTTGAAACGGTAACGGTGGGCGGCACAGAGAACATGCTCATGGCTGCCTCGTTAGCCAAAGGCGAAACCATAATTGAAAAGGCGGCCCGCGAACCCGAGGTTGTCGATCTTGCAAGGATGTTAAAAAAGATGGGCGCGAAAATTGAAGGCGAAGGCACAGAGGTTATAAGAATACGTGGCGTAAAAGAGTTGACCCCCTGCTCCTATGACGCAATCCCCGACCGAATCGAAGCCGGGACATACCTTGCGGCTTGCGGCATAACAAGGGGCAGCATAACAATAGAAGGATGCGTTCCTGAACATATAAAGACGGTTATTGAGAAGTTTCGTGAAGCAGGGATGGAAATTGATTGCCACGAAAGCACCATAAAAGCCTCGATGACCAAGAAAAAGCCACAGTCCGTAGACGTTAAGACGACCCCCTACCCCGGCTTCCCCACAGACATGCAGGCGCAGGCCATGGCGCTCATGTGCATATCGAAAGGGGTGAGCGCAATTACTGAAACCATATTTGAAAACAGGATGATGCACGCGGCAGAGCTCCGAAGAATGGGCGCCGACATAAGGGTTATCGGCAATACGGCCATTGTGAAGGGGGTGGAGGCTTTATCGGGGGCTAAGGTAATGGCAACAGACTTACGGGCCAGCGCATCGCTCATTATCGCGGGCCTTGCAGGATACGGCACCACAGAGGTTTCGAGGATATACCACATAGACCGCGGGTATGAAAAAATAGAAGAAAAGCTGCAAGCGCTGGGGGCAAAGATCGAGAGGAGGAAGGATGCGGCTCTGGGATCTTGAGAAAGAACACGACAGGTTTATTTCTTTTGTTCTTGAGGAAAGAGAAAAAAGGAAAAAGAGTGTCCGCGCTGTCGTAGAAACCATCAGGAAGGAAATCCTTTCAAGAAAAGAAAAAGCCCTGGTAGAATTTTCTCGGAAATGGGACCGATGGGAACGGGATTATTCCCTTAAGCTTTTCGAAAAAGATATCCGACAGGGGACACTAGAAATTCCCAAGGCGGACCTCGCGGTCCTCAAGGGGATGATAAAAAACGTCACCTCCTATCATAAAAATCAAAAAGGGAAGAATAGGACCTACAAAAGAAAAGGCCTCGTCGTACGAGAAGAATTCGTTCCAGTTGAACGGGCTATGGTATATGTTCCCGGAGGAACGGCGGCGTACCCTTCCTCACTCATTATGGGCGTTGTGCCCGCTCAGCTTGCTGGAGTAAAAGAGATATTCGTGGCAACGCCTGCGCAGAACGGCAAGGTTAACCCATACATATGCGCGGCGGCAACGCTCCTCGGCGTTGAGAACATATATCGCTTGGGAGGTGCGCAGGCAATATACGCCTTCGCGCATGGTATCGGTTCTGTTCCAAGGGTTGATATCATAGTAGGTCCCGGCAACGCATATGTGGAGGAGGCAAAGAAAGATGTCTACGGGAGGGTGGGCATCGACATGCTCGCAGGCCCCACGGAACTCATTATTCTCTGCACCGAGCCCTTTTCGCCAAAGGCACTTTCTTGGGATATGTTTTCACAGGCGGAGCATGACGAGATGGCGACTGTAGGTCTTTTTTCATCATCAAGAGGCCACCTGAAAGAGGTTGAGCAGTCCATGAAACGTTTGATTTCTGAAAACGAAAGAAAGGACGTCGTGGGAGCCGCGCTAAAAAGTAATAGCTTCCTTGTTTACTATAAAAATGTAGATAAGGCTATTGATGCAATCAATCGTATCGCGCCCGAGCACATGGAGCTCATCGGCAACGAGCAAAAGGCGGAAAAGATATACTATCCCGGCATCATCTATGTGGGCCCCCACACTACCGTGGCCATGGGTGATTACTATATCGGCACGAATCATGTGCTACCGACGAGCGGTGCGGGAAGGTTCACGGGGGGCTTGAGCGTTGACCGGTTTACAAAAAGAAAGGTAGTTGTTACAATAGAGAAATCGTTTGTTGAAAAATACGGCGACAGAGCCATACGACTCTCCCATATTGAAGGTCTATTTGCACACGGTGAAGCGATCAAAGCGCGAAAGGAGCTCTAAGATGAAACTGAAAATAGGATTGCCCAAAGGGAGTCTGCAGGATACAACCTTCAGGCTCTTCAAAAATGCGGGTTACAGTATAAAACTCCGGGAGCGGTCCTATGTCCCGTCTATCGATGACCCAGAGATGGAAGGCCTCCTCATTCGGGCGCAGGAGATGGCTCGCTATGTTGAAGACGGGATACTTGACATGGGTATTACCGGATGGGATTGGGTGCTTGAGCAGGACGCCAAAGTTGTGGAGCTGACGAGGTTGAAATACGGGAAGGTAGGGTTCAGGGGCGTAAAGTGGGTTGTGGCGGTACCCCAGGATTCCAAGATTAAAAGGATTGAAGACCTGAAAGACAAAAAAATCGCCACAGAGCTTCTGGGTTTTACCAACCGGTATCTCAAAAAACGGGGGATAGAAGCGCAAGTAGAGTTCTCCTGGGGAGCAACGGAGGCAAAGCCGCCTCTGCTGGCCGATGCCATCGTTGAAGTCACCGAAACCGGGGCATCGCTCAGGGCCAATAACCTGAGGATCATCGATACAATCCTCGAGTCCGAAACGGTATTGATAGCGAACAAAAAGGCCTGGAACGATCCCTGGAAGAGACGGAAGATGGAAAATATTGTTATCCTTCTAAAAGGGGCCCTTATTGCCGAGGAAAAGGTAGGCCTCAAGATGAATGTCCCAACAAAGAAGTTAGCGAAAGTCATCAGAATACTCCCATCACTCCATACACCGACAGTTTCCAATCTTACTGACAAGGGATGGGTGGCCATCGAGGTGATCCTCGACGAGAAGGTTGTGCGGGACATTATACCAGACCTGAAACGTGCCGGGGCTCAGGGCATTGTGGAATACCCGCTGAACAAGGTCATCGCGTAGGGATCGTATTGGGAGGGCCTATGGAGAGAAGAAAAGTAAAGGTGGAACGAAACACCAAAGAGACGGCCATAACAGTAAAATGGGCCCTTGATGGTAATGGCAGCTACAGCATATCAACGGAAATCCCCTTTTTCGATCACATGCTGAGCCTCTTTGCGAAGCACGGGCTCTTCAATGTGGAAGTGAAGGCGCGGGGCGATATTGATGTGGATTACCACCACACGGTTGAGGATATAGGTATTGCCATGGGCAAAGCGCTTCGGGAGGCCCTCAAGGATTTCGAGGGTATCCAGCGTTACGGTTACGCGATTATCCCAATGGACGAAGCTCTCTGTATGTTTGCCTGTGATCTTGGAGGAAGGCCCGCCCTTGTGTGGAAAGGTAAGATCGCCGGAAGAACAGGGGACTTCGACGCAGACGTAGTGAAGGAATTTTTTCAGGGTTTTGTGAACGAAGCCAGGATCTGTATCCATGTCAATCTCCTGTACGGGAGCAATTTGCACCACAAAACAGAAGCCGTTTTCAAGGCATTCGGACGGGCCCTGAGAGATGCTGTCGCAAAGGATCAGCGCATTAAAGGGGTCCTTTCTACAAAAGGAGTCCTTTAGTGGGGCGATGCAGCATACGGAAATCAAAGGCTGAATTACTGGTGAAATTTTGATAGCGGTTATAGACTACGGTATGGGGAATCTGAGAAGCGTCACCAATGCGCTTGAAAAACTCGGCGCCGACGCGATTGTTACACGAGACAAAAAGGCTATCGAAAAAGCCAGCGCCGTTGTTCTGCCGGGCGTTGGCGCCTTCGGCAAATGCATAGAAAACCTCGAAAAATTTGCCTTGCTTACCTTCATCAAAGAGACGATAGAGGACGGAAAAACATATCTCGGCATATGCCTCGGCATGCAGGTACTCTTTGAATCCAGCGAAGAGGCCCCGGGCATAGCGGGCATGGGTGTATTTAAAGGAACGGTGCCGCGTTTCACCGGCGACATAAAGGTGCCGCACATGGGATGGAACAGCATCGAGATCACAAAAGAGACCAAAATGCTGCAAGGCATTGAAAACGGCGAACACCTCTATTTTGTCCACTCCTATTATTGCTTACCCGCAGAGGCAGATGCCACGGCAACAAGAACCTTCTACGGAAGCGGCTTTACTTCCTCCGTGCAAAGAGGCAACATCTTTGCTTGCCAGTTCCACCCGGAAAAGAGCCAGCGGGCCGGACTGAAGCTCCTCAAAAACTTCATACATCTTGCCGGATAAACCGTTTGTACTGATCTTTTTTCAAAGGATTGTCTGGTTCGGCAAAACAGGAAAGCATTTCCGGCATTCGCTTTGACCATATTATATAGTATTTAAGTTCAATTTCTTTATACGATCCAAAAGCACAATATATGTCTCGGTACTCATTGTGTCTTTACTAACAGTACCGAAAGATGGTAAATAGGTACAGATGAATTGCTCATGTGGAATACTTGCTCGCGGAAGAAACACCCGCGTAGGAGAGAACAAGACCATCATAAAAATTGGCGAAAAGGCCATGATTAACCTCGTGTATAACGTAGTCAAAAAAATATGTGACGATGTAATAATCGTGTCAGGGTTTCACAACACCACAGAAGGCATCGGCGCCCTTGTGCTCAAAGACGCCCCGGCTCTCGGGGCTTCCATTACAGGGATTGCAGCACTCCACGCGATATATAACAGGCCATGCGCGGCGTATTTTTTTTGGCTCATTGAACAAAACAGGCCTAAAATAGTGGGAATTTTGGCTTTTGTGAGTGTAAAAGAACTGGAAGAAGGCCCCCGTTTTTTTGTGAACAACCGGTCTGTCTTTACGAATATAAATACCATAAGCGATTTGGAAACGGTGCAAGGAGGATGAGAGCAGAGGCGGAAGCGACGAAGAACCCATTGAACCCACAGGACCAGCGAGGAACCATCAGGGAAATGTCCATTAATGATATAGAAGAGATCTTGCAAATAGAGAAAAAATCCTTTATTGCCCCCTGGACGAAGGCCATGTTTGGGGAAACCCTTATTTCGAGCATTTCGAAAGCATTTGTGTTAGAAGAGAACAAAATAATTATCGGCTACATTGTTTTCTATATCGCGGACGTGGAAGCCCACATAATGAGCCTCGCCGTGGATCCGGTAAAAAGAAAACAGGGATACGGTAGACAACTCCTTTCCCACGCGATAAAGCTTCTCAGAGAAGACGATATTTCAGAATGCTATCTGGAGGTAAGGGAGCACAATAGTGATGCCAGGAGGCTTTACAAGAAGTTCGGTTTTGAAGTAATAGGAAGAAGGAAAGGGTATTACATGGAATCAGGTGAAGACGCGTTACTAATGCAACTCTTGTTGCATTAGATCAGGATCGGGCAGTGAGTGACGCAGGGAGTGCAGGAATGAGAACCATGGACGACAGAGAAGCCAGGATCATAGAGAACCGCAATGTGGCGTCAAATTATTTTTTCCTGAAACTGAAACTTTCAAAGTCGATGGGAACGATCAAGCCCGGCCAGTTTGTCATGCTGAAAGTGCCCGGCGGGGACCTCTTTTTACGAAGACCCTTTAGCATATTTGATTACGGGAAAGATACCATTTCGATTATGTACAGAGTAGTGGGAAAGGGCACACAATCACTTAGCGAGACAGAGAAAAACAAGAAGACCCTTGTTTTGGGCCCACTGGGGAATGGGTTTACTATGGCAAAAAGAGACGCACAGATCGTGATAACCGGAGGTATCGGCATCGCAGGAGTCCACCTACTCATAAAGAGCCTTCTCGATAAGCCCCGAATATTCTACGGCTGCTCAAAGAAGGAGGAACTTGCCGTCATAGAGGATATCATAGGTCTCAAGCCCGCCATAGCCACCCTTGACGGGTCACAGGGATTTAAGGGCGATGTTGTGGCATTGTTTCAAAAGGAGATGAAATCTTTAACGAAAAAGGACATGGAGATCTTTACCTGCGGGCCCGAGGGCATGGTGAAAAGCCTCAGGAAAAGCATAAACGCGTTAAAGACACCATGCCAGGTGCTTATGGAAGAACGGATGGCCTGCGGGCTCGGGCTCTGTTTCGGATGTGTCGTGAAAACGGTTGACAGTAAAGAACCCTATAAAAGGGCTTGTAAAGAAGGACCGGTTTTCGATTTATGGCAAATATCTGCCTAAGATTATTCGGAAAAAGGCTCAAAAATCCCGTGATGAATGCTTCAGGCACGCTGGGCTACTCCAACGAGATTGAGTCTTTGTGGAGGATGGAGACACTCGGGGCCTATGTCACAAAGGGCCTGTCGTTGAACCCGCACCACGGGAATCCGGCACCCAGGGTCTGGGATGAACGAGGGGCCATGATAAACAGTATCGGTCTGCAGAATGTGGGTGTAGAGAAATTTTTTGCCGAACATTTTCCTTTCTTCAAGAGGAAGAAAATCCCCGTTATCATCAATTTTTTCGGTTTTAACGAAGAAGAGTATATACGGTGCGCCAGTCGGATAAAGCCGGACAAGCTTGTCGTGGCCCTTGAAATGAACCTTTCATGTCCCAATATAAAGGCAGGCGGCATCAGCTTCGGCAAGGATCCCGAAATGGTCCACGCGATTGTGAAAAAGGTAAGAGGCGTCACAGAGACACCCCTTCTCGCGAAGTTAACTCCGGAGGTGAAAAATATTACCGATATAGCCCGTGCGGCTTGCGAGGCGGGGGCAGATGGGCTTACCCTCATCAACACGATGCCAGCCTGCGTTGTCGATATGAAAAGAAAAAGAATATCCATCAAAGGAGGCCTTTCAGGACCCGCCTTAAAACCCATGGCTCTTCGGGCAGTTCATGAATGTTCGAAGGCGGTTCCCATACCCATCATCGGTGTCGGTGGTATTATGAATGCTGACGATGCCATCTCTTTTCTCATGGCAGGCGCGAGCGCGGTACAGATTGGTTCCGCGACCTTTGTGGATCCTTATACCATACCGAGGACCATTGAGGGGATTGACAGATATCTCGATAACAATGGTTATCGTAGCGTGCAACAGATCATAGGGATAACCAAATGATGAAAAGCGATTCTCGAAAAAAGATCCGTACACAGGCAAACCAGAGCGACAAGACAAAATCCGTTCAATCAATCATAGACGACCTGAATGTGCCCAATCTTATCGCACGAATTCTTATTGCCCGGGGCATCGAAAGATCCAATGACGCAAGAATCTTTCTCAAACCCAAGCTCGCGGACCTCTCTGATCCATTTTTAATGCCTGATATGGAGAAAGCGGTAGCAAGGGTCATCAGCGCTGTCACAGAAAGAGAAACGATCTGCCTCTATGGTGATTACGATGCCGATGGTGTGACATCACTCTGTCTCATGATAAATTTTCTGGAACATTTTGATATAGACCCCATTACCTATATACCGACACGCCAGGAGGGCTATGGGTTACACGCTCATGCCATAGATTTTTTTCGTGAGAAGGGCGTGAAACTCCTCATCAGTTTTGATTGCGGTTCTTCGAATGTGGAAGAGGTGCGCTACGCCGGAAGACAAGGCATCGATACGATCATCATAGATCACCATGAAATAGGAGAGACGCTACCCGAAGCGCATGCAGTAATCAATCCGAAACGGAAAGACTCCCAATTTCCGACGCGAGACCTTGCAGCGTGCGGAGTGGCCTTCTTTTTCCTTTTAGCCCTCCGAAGGATCATGCACAGGGAGGGGCTACTAGTAAAGACCATGAACCTAAAAAAGGAACTCGACCTTGTTACAATCGGGAGCATAGGAGACATGGTCCCCTTGACCGGCGACAACAGGATCATGGTAAAACACGGCATGGAAATAATGAACAAGTGTCCCAAGGCCTGGCTGAAATCACTCTATAAAAGCGGGGCCATTACCAAGGGTATGATCGATGAATTTGCCCTCGGTTTTATTATCGTCCCCAGGATCAACGCCGCAGGCAGGGTCTCAAGCGCTGAAAAGTCTCTCAACTTTCTCGCGTCTGAGGACGAAGCCACGGCTGCTGTGCATCTCGCGGACCTTCAGCAGGCGAACACGCGAAGACAGCGCATCGAGGAGGCGATCCTTAGGGAAATTGTCAGCATGCTCAAAAAGGACGGCTTGGCCGACAAAAAGACCATTGTAGCTTTTAATGAGAAATGGCATGTTGGCGTCCTCGGTATAGTGGCACAAAAACTGGCAGAGATGTTTAAAAAGCCGGCCATTGTGATCACAAAGCTGAACAACACCTGGAAAGGCTCTGGAAGGGGTGCGGGCGGGATTGATCTTTATGAGACCGTCTCCTCGCTTTCTCCGATGCTTCTAAAATATGGAGGGCACAAACACGCCTGCGGCCTTTCCCTTGTTGAAGAAAATCTCATCTATTTCGCCGATGCCTTTGAAAAAAGCGTGAACCCGGCGAGCGATGAGCAAGAACGGCACGTCTCATGCGACGCAGAGGCGGAGTTCGAAGAACTGACCTCGGAATTGATGGACTACATGGAGCAACTGTCGCCTTTCGGGATCGGAAATCCTAGGCCCAATATCGCATTCAGCCCGTCACAGGTTACACCGCTTAATAGAGGGCGAGTGAAGATTGTGGACAGAAATAAACGGACATGGTATGGCTATATTCAGCAGGACCTGATCATTCCCCGGTCTGACAGCATCTACTTCATAGCGTCCCCCGTACTCAGACAGGAAATGGGCGAACGGTTTGTCAACTTAAACATCAAAGAAATAGCAGAAACCCCTTTTCAACAATAATCTGAGCTATTATAATAGAGGCGTATGGAAAACATCTTAAGTATACTGGAAAAATGCGAACTGTGCCCTCGCCGTTGTAAGGTAAACAGGACTGGAGGAGAAAAAGGGTTCTGCGGTGCCGGCGGTAGAACGGGTATTGCCTATTACGGACCGCACTACGGAGAGGAGCCGCCCATTTCCGGCACCTCCGGCTCCGGTACGATCTTTTTTTCCTTTTGCAACTTGAGGTGCCTGTTCTGCCAGAACTATCAGATAAGCCATGATGGCATCGGGCAGGAAATGTCCGTCGAGGAATTGACGGAGATATTTTTGACCCTTGAGGCCCGGGGTTGTCACAATATCAATCTGGTTAGTCCCGTGCCTTATATACCGCAGATCATCTGCGCGGCCCGGGCGGCGCGCGAAAAGGGTTTAGCAATACCCTTTGTTTACAATACAAACGCATATGAAAATGTGGAGGCCCTTAGATTGCTGGATGGCCTCATCGATATCTATCTTCCCGATTTTAAATACTGGAATCCGGCTGTTGCAGAGGAGCTATCAGACATCCCCTTGTTAAAACCTTACCCGGACTTTGCGAAGGAAGCCATTTTAGAGATGAAGAGACAGGTGGGCGAGCTTGTTGTCGAGAACGGAATTGCAAAGAAAGGTCTTCTTATAAGACACTTGGTTCTTCCTGGCGGGCTTGCAGGGTCCGAAGAGATATTTCGATGGGCGGCTCACAATCTTGGCACAAGGACCTTTATCAGTCTTATGTCGCAGTATTACCCGATTCACAAGGCCAATACGGTTCCCCTGCTCCGAAGGAAGATACGACAGGAAGAATATAATGCTGTGACGGATTATCTTGCCAGCGAAGGGTTTGAAAACGTCTTTATCCAAGAGCTCGAAAGCGCGGCGTTCTTCGTGCCAGACTTTGAAGATGCCGAACCATTTAAATACAGTGAATAGTTAAAAACCATCAAAATAGCATTCACCAACGACTATTCGCAAGCCTATTAAAAGGAGGAAACGTGGAGATTAAAACAATTAAAATCGACATCCCGGAAGGGTTCAACATTATCATTGGACAGTCGCATTTCGTGAAAACTATTGAAGATATGTACGAAATCCTCATGGGTTCAGCGCCTTCACTGAAGTTTGGTGTTGCCTTCTCCGAGGCAAGCACTGATTGCCTTGTGCGCCGCGAGGGCAACGACGAGGAGCTTATGAGGCTCGCTTCCGAAACCTCCTTCAATCTCGCCTGCGGCCACACCTTCGTCATCTTTATCAAAGACGGTTTCCCGATTAACGTGCTTAACGCCATCAAGGCCTGCCAGGAGGTCTGTCACATCATCTGCGCCACGGCCAACCCGCTTGAGGTGATCGTTGCCGAAACCGAACAGGGTGGCGGTATCATGGGTGTCATTGACGGATCGAGACCTAGAGGGATCGAACAGGAAGAGGACAAGAAGGCCAGAAGAGAGCTCCTGAGAAAATTCAGGTATAAGCTTTCATAACGGGAACATTTTTACTGGTCAGCCGCAAGAGAGGCGAAAGGGCCATACATGCCCAGGCAAGAATGGATCAAAGCAGCGGGTATGATTTATCATGCTATGTCACTGCTGTCCAAGATAATCCAAAATCCAAGCTCGCCTCCTTATAGAACAACGCTTTAGGACAGGCAATTCCACCATTCCAGGATGAGGTTGGTCCTTTTGGTGTTTAACATATGGTGTTTTGCTGTCCCATATACTAAAACCCAAGCGTGAGCTGTTCCCCCCCGTAGGTACGAGAGGAGGTATCCCGTAGGGACTGTCAATCCACGCCCATAGATCACGATAGGTAAAGAGGTTATAACGCAGCATGGCAACAAGGTTTGAGATCGACCAAGCAAAGCTCGAACGGAACTTGAGATACTTGAGAAGGAGGATGGCAATCAATGCTGTCCAAATCTGGATCATGAGGGCATTGGGGGAGGTTCCGACGAATGTCTTGATTCTTAAGTTCTGCTTGATGGTCTTGAAGAATATCTCTATCTGCCATCGGTCTTTGTAGATAGCAGCGATGGTGGTAGCGCCGAAAACGAGATGGTTCGTGATAAAAACGACGGTCTCCTTGTTATTATCATCCCACACCTCTATTCTTCTTAAGGGATAAGGGTAGTTCTTCTTTGCGATGTACCCGTTGAACGTGATGATCTGATCCTTCAGGATGTTTCTGTTTTGTGGAATAGCCCTTTCTTCCACAACAAGATAATCGGCATTGCCTTTCTGTCTCGTCACGAAGAAGACCCCTTCTTCGGTCCACCGGGCACAGAGGAGATAATCGGTATAACCCCGGTCAATTGCAACGATTGAACCCTTGGGAAAAAAGAGGGCCTTTACAACGTTCAATTCGTGGACAGTTCCCTCTGTACTATGGGCAAAGACCGGAAGATAGCCGTCATGATCGAGGAGGAGATGAAGTTTGACCGCTCCCTTGGTCTGTCTGAAGGTAGCCCAGTCGAAAAGGGAGGCGCAGAGTTCAATGACTGTGGCGTCGAGACTTAAGAGTTTGTTCTGAAAGCGGAACTTCTTCCCTTAAGCAATGGTGCGGCACGTGCCGAGCAACTGGTAAAACATCCTCTGGTAAATCTGCCATGGGCGTTTCTCATTGGCATAGGACAGGGTGGAACGGCAAGGGGCAGTTTCTCCATCGAGATGTTTAAAGCTTCCCCCATACAGCTTGCAAGGCCGCCACATATCTCCCTTGAGTGAATGGGCCTGTCCTAACTGGCAGAAGAGCATGGCGACGAACTGTTCCCAGCAGATAAACCCTTTCGCCCCCTTTTCAGCCCTAAGCTCCTTCACTGCTGAATAGAACTCTATCTTTGAGAATATGTGTAGAATCTGTCCGAACATGCTGCTCAACTTATTCATGGGGACGCCTCCTTGTCACAGGTATCGTTTATTTGGCCAATCTAAATTCTACCTGTTTGAGGCTCCCCATTAAAGTTTATTTTGGACAGATGTGATGCTATGTGACAAGCGAAACACAGTAAATAGTATCCCCTTGACACCCATAATTTACCATAATCACTCGCACCCAGGCAAGGATCAATATGCTATTTATTGGCACCACACTTTCAACAAAATTGTTGTTTTTGAAAGGAGCCATCTAATAGATACGGAGGGTTATGAATTATGAAACGGACCGATCCGGGAACTGTCAAAGAAAAGCCAAACTAACAGTACCTATCGATACGCCCCCCGGTAGGGGTTGTAGCGAAATGGCACAGCTTTGTGCGTATCAAGAAGTACAAAAGCTACCATGAGATCCCCAAGGGTACGGTATCTGAACAAAATTGGTGGCATTTGATACGCTGCAAACTTTTATCGACCACAAACCGAGCATTGAAAATATCATGAAGAACGGCTGATTACATCCTATAATCCTCCTGTCAAGAAGAATATCAAGTAAACAATTATATCAATCCGCTATTCATATGATCCTTATACAGGCACGCACCTTTCCTGTCGGTCTTGCCTTTGGCAGAGCGTATCCTTATATCCAGCGGTTGTTCTCACCGTACCGCGAACCCGCACCTCATCGTTATCAGTGTCCGGCATGCTTTTAAGCCGTCGATCATCCTTTAGCCAAGTTGCATGGTTCTGGTGAGAGGCCATACAAAGATGGGGAACAACCGCCTACAAAACAAAAAGCCTAAAATACAGGATAAAAGATAAATAAAATACTTGACTGGAATAAATAAGGAAGAAGGTGATAGCATCCTATCCGAGCCGTTTCTTGATGATCCTTATTCCACACCTGAGTGAGCCACTGAGCAGCCTCATTTCTTCGATCTTGCCTTAACCCGTTTTCCCAAACCATGAGACAAACGTTGCAGCGCGCGTGATTTGTCTTCAGGGTCCAAATGGACATCCAGAATACAAAAACACTCTGGGTGAGTTCTGACCTCCTGTAGCGCTTCCTCTAACTGATCTTCGGTCCGGACGTCAAATCCTTTACCTGCATTGAGAACCTCTGGTATGCGATTGTAACGCCATAACGGGATGTCGTTGAAACGACCCTCTAGCATAGGGCGTTCGGTCCCGTAGCCCTGGTTATTCAGGACAACAACGATCGGATTAAGATTAAATCTCGCGATGGTACCCAGCTCCATTCCCGTCATTTGGAAAGCGCCATCGCCTACCAGTACCAAGGGACGAAGCTCCGGCTTGGCCATCTGGACGCCGAGGCTTGCCGGCACGGCAAAACCCAGCGACGTGTAATACGCTGGGGCCAAAAACTCTGTTTCACTCTGGATGGTCATGTCCGCAGCCGCAAACATCGCATCTCCAGTATCTGCAATAACAACGGTATGGTCATCCAGAAACGTGTTTAAGCATTGAAACAGGTACTCCACGCTTACCTGCTTTCCGGCAATAGGAGCGTGGCGCTCAGCGGAAGAGGGGTGTGGAATGTCACGGTCTTCCCTGGGACGAATATTTGCCTTCAGAAGGCCAAGAATGAAATTCTCGATGGTTACGTCTTCATATGCATGATAATGTACCAACAATTTCTCGCTGGTTATGTAAATTGAGCGTGCCTGTTCAAGACGAGCCGTAAAAGCCCCGAGATCAATATCGGTCATTAAAGCGCCAAGAAGAATCAAACAATCACTCGATTCCACGTATTTGCGGACGTCTTCGCGGCCCACGGCGCCCTCGTACACCCCTATATATTGGGGATGGTTTTCCCTGATGACCGATTTGCTCAGAAGCGTGGCAGCAACAGGGATATTGGTCTTCTCCAAAAGGCTCAGGAGAGCGGCCTGCAAACCGAATCGATGAAGCTCCACACCGGCGATGATCACCGGTTGAGTCGCTCCGTTGATCATGGCAGTTGTTTCCTCCAGCGCTTCTTCCAGCGCCTCGGCACTGCTCGGCTTCATTTCTTTCGGAGGCTGCCGGTACGTCGTCACGGGAACGGAAATCATATCGCGGGGCAACTCGATATACACGGGCCTTTTGTATCGTGCAGCTGCATGCAATACGCGATCGATTTCACGACACGCAGTTTGGGCCTCATTAATTACCGTCGAAGCCACCGTGATCTGCTCGAAAATCTTCAGTTGCGTATCAAAGTCCCGGACCCTATGATGCAGAAGGGCCGTCTTTATGCGCTCATTTATTCCGGGCGCCCCGCTGATCACCACGACAGGGGACTTCTCGGCAAATGCCTGTGCCGTCGGGTTAGCCACCTTCAAACCTCCCACACAATACGTAATACAAACGACTCCCAGACCATTGACTCTGGCATATGCGTCGGCAGCAAAACCGGCGCTTTGTTCGTCAGACGTATTAATCAGCTTGAGCTCGCTGCATTCGAGCTCATGAAAGAATCCGAGCACGTAATCCCCGGGCACACCGAAAACATGACGTACACCACGTGTGTAGAGTTGATGGATAAGATAACTGCTTACCGTGCGGAACGTTCCCATGATGGCCTTCCAAGAAAATTCAGCAACACTTCACAAACCCTTCGACCTCATCCGATCCTAATCCCTTACCGATCCTGAGCGCTTGATCTGTGGCTTTCATTTTACCAGATCGGCAAGGGCAATTTCATAGGCAGTTTCGGTGAGGCGCCTGTTTTTTGAGTTTGCAGCATGAATGTTTGCCAGCGTTTCTTTGACTCGTTCGCTCGCATCCCTGAAAATTGCATCATCGGTGAGGGTGATGGCGTCTCCCATGAGGTAAACGTAGGC
Organism: uncultured delta proteobacterium; assembly: GCA_963754785.1. Taxonomy (GTDB): domain Bacteria; phylum Desulfobacterota; class Syntrophorhabdia; order Syntrophorhabdales; family Syntrophorhabdaceae; genus PNOF01. The sequence goes on from CAVWHH010000021.1 coordinate 293,914, forward strand.
TCGGGCCATGCCGGAGTTGGCAATGAAATCGGGAATGACGGCACAGGCCCCGTCGGCGTATTCAGCAATGGTCCCGTAGAAGATTTCATTGTCCGCAAAGGGTACGTTGGCTCCCGAAGAGATCACTTCCAAGCTGTTCGCGAGCATCCGCTCCACATGATGCATGGTAACGAGCCTTGAGGCCGCTGCGGGAATGAACACCTCGGCTCCCACTGACCAGATCTGATCGTTTACAACGTCAAAAGGAAGCAGTTCGTTGGACGTCAAAAAGTTCCCTGTTTTCCTGACCACAAGGTCTTTAACCTCAGAGAAGGAGAATCCCTCCTGTTTTATAAGACCACCCACGCGGTCGATGATTCCGACCACCCTGGCTCCTTCTTGAGCAAGATAGTATGCTGCCGGTGCGGCAACGTTGCCCCAGCCCTGGACAATCACTCTTTTCCCCTTCAAGCCACCGCCATAGATGGCGTAAAAATGGCGCACCGACTCTGCCACGCCCCACCCGGTGATGAGATCCGCTACCTGGTATCTGCCTGACGGGTCAGGTGTGAGGCGGGGGTCGGTGACAGGAAGGGTCACGCCTTGGCACATGTGATCTATTTTTTTAACCTTTTCCTTCTCTGTGGGGTGGTAGTGCCCCTCAAGCATTCCTTCTTGGTAGTGGAGACAACCGAGGGCTCTGGTGATGGGAAGGACTTCGGTGTTGGAATCGACGTTCAGGTCGCCACCAGTTCCGTAATAGTGCTTGAGCAGAGGTTTTACCACAGTGTACCAGCGCTCCAGGACCTCGCGTTTTCTGGGGTCTGCCGGATCGAAATCGATTCCAGACTTCGCACCTCCTATGGGGAGTCCAGCAACGGTGAACTTTATCTCCATGGTTTTCGCGAGGGAGAGGACTTCCTGCTCTGTACAGCCTTTGCGCATCCTCGTGCCCCCACCACAGGCGTTCCCTCTCAGGGAGTTGATGACCAACCACCCCCGTGCCTCTGTTTTTTCGTCGTTCCACTGAAAGACCGCGAGGGGAGGCTTCTTTTCAAATGCCTCAAGTTTCATCTTCATGGTCGTCTCTTGCATTGTCTTGTTCCTAAGATAGTGATTCTTTTTGTCATAGACACCCCCTCTAGTGTTCATCCTCTTAAACCTCCCTTTCTGGGGCGCAGCGCCCTACTTGTTAACCTAATTCCACCCCGCCCGGTTTGTCTGCAGCCACCATTTGCACTAGGTAGTCCGTGGCCGCCTTTGTGGTCTTCCGCATCCTCTTTTCAGCTGCAACCGCGTTCCTCTTTTCCAGGGCATCGATGATCTGCAAATGCCCCCTGAGCGAGGCCCTCATCCTTCGCGGATCCCTGAACGCCTGCTGCCTAACCGTCTCACTCAGCCCGTCGAACACGTCGATAAGCTTTATCAGTCTCTTACGTCCTGACAGTCGGTCTAGTATGTAATGGAATCTCCTGTCTGCCTCCAAGTACGAATGGTAATCGATCTGGTTCCGGTCTTTCTGAAAGGGTCTGAAGAGGGCCTTCATTTCGTCTATCACCTCATCCGTGACGCGGCCAGCCCCCATTCGGATGGAGAATCCGTGCAGCGCTGCGAGGATCCCTATGATCTCTATGATGTCGTCCGTCCCGAGCCTCACCTTGAAGGCCCCCCGGTTGGGGATGGTCTCCACGATACCATCCTGTGACAGCCTGGCCAGCGCCTCCCGCACGGGGCTCCGGCTCACGCCGAGTCGTCGCATAAGGAAGCTCTCGTCGACCTTCATCCCGGGGAGGACCTCGGGACCAAGCACGTAGTCCCTGACCTGCTCGTAAACCAATCGACCCAGATCGAGCTCGTGAACTGACCGTTTCGACATAAATATATAATTATATATTTGAAGCATTAATGTCAAGTATGAAATGTATCATCTCGTGATTTTAACTGTAATTATGATATATTTAAACGGTAAATAACCTTATGGTGCTAATAATGGTGCTATTTTATAATTATATATCGTTATAATAAATATCATTATCTCCTTGTACTTACTCATCCGGGCGGCGTCCGGGCGATGAATACAGGCGCCAAGTACATAGAGTTATCCATTATCGTACGTTCGCTGAATTAACCTATTGCCCTGATCAAGACGGAAGGCTGGTCATTTTCCTTCACCCCGACCCTTTCGGTTCTATCCTGATTGAACTAATAGGGGGGGCCCCGAGATGGGTTGACGATAAGCCCTTACCCGAATCATTGTCGATACCCGAGGGGCCGATCAGGCTTGAGGGTTTCCAAGAGATTGGCCTACGGGCAGAACCTAAGGCACTTAAATTTGTGCCTTTGATGCCCTCGGATAATCTTCTAACGGACTTCTAACCAAACAGCATAAAATGCTGAAAGCCAGTGTCACAGACAAATATTCTCTTTTTCGTTGAAAGGTTGAAACGATTGATGTTGTCTGATACTGGTGGGGAAATTCGAACATATAGCGGGTAATTAATGAGGATTTGAAACCCAGGTACACCGAAAGGACAAAAGCGATATCTGGATATCGATCAATACCCGCGTTGTCATAAATGAGAAGAAGGTATCGTGCTATGAGGGCACCGCTGAAAATATCGCTAACAGGAAACGGGCGGAAGAGACCATTTTTGGGTTCTTTCTTAAATAAAGTGCAACAATCTTTCTAATCAGTTGAGATACAAGACAATACGCAAAAAGTATTAATTAGAAAAACCTTGTATGCTTTTGGTTCGATAATTGGTTCACGAATATAGATAGGATCCGCTATCTTTGAAAGTCTCAACAATTAGATCAATAGATTGATATGATTGGCATAACGTTGTAAGTCACAATAACTTCTTCGAAGTGAAAATTCTCCAGAACCGTAGGCCTTTAACCACGAGATTAGGTACTATAAATGCAACTTATTTAAGAAAGAACCCATTTTTGAGTCGGAAGAAAAGTATCGCAGTATCGTCGAGGAATCTCATGTGGGTGTCTACATTGTTCAGGATGACGTTTTCTGACAGTGCATATGTGAACTCCATAGTCGGAAAAAAGATTGAGGTTCTCCAAAAGCCTTATTCCTTTGATGCGCTATCGCACAAGATACGAAAAATTCTCACCCGGGATACGGAGGAATAGGACTATCGATTCCATTACTAAGGGGCCGATGGAATTGTATATATTTTTGGCGGATCTTGTTTTTGATCTTTACGACCATGACATGGGATATACGAAGCCGGCGGCCAATCTCTCTCACTGTCATGCCATCCATGAGGAGAAGGGCGACGTCTTTCTCTCTTCCGGCGAGATTACTCCTGCTCATTATTCCTTCCAACTCAAGCTTGCCTTCAAGATAGTCGAAGGGCGTCAGGGCTTCCAATGAAAGTATCTCCTCCAGTCGGGCGCCATCTGTTCCTACCGGATCGTTGAGACTTACGCAGGGGGTCCTTTCATGGACTTTGCGTAAATAGTTCTTCAAATGGTAATAACAACCCTGGAGAATGTAACTGTCGGTCTTATCGGAAACACTCTTTTTCTTATAGGCATCCCAGAGATGGATAAGTGCCTCCTGATAGAGATCGTCGCCATCAAAGAACGGATGATGCCCATTCAGCCTTCCCGTAATTTTCTTCAAGGTGGGGGAGAGCCTTCTGACGATACTCTCGTAGGAAGTCATCGGTTAGCCCTGTACTTATTCGTAATGGGCATTCTTCTGTCTTTGCCGAATGCCTTTGGCGTTATTTTGATTCCAGGCGGAGATTGCCTCCGTTTGTACTCGCTCAGATCGACCAACGTGAGCACCCTTTCAATTTCCTCTCTTGTCAGGACCCCCTTTTTGATCTCGCCCATGTCTTTGTCTTCCTCCACGTAGCTCTTCAAAATCCGGTCAAGGTGTTCATAAGGAGGAAGCGAGTCGCGGTCTTTCTGGCCTGGCTTCAATTCGGCTGTGGGTTCTTTTCTCAGTATACGCTCCGGTATGACGGCGCCGAGAGAATTTCTGTAGTGGGAAAGCCCGTAAACAAGGGTCTTTGGCACATCTTTGATCACCGCAAAACCACCTGCCATATCTCCGTAAAGGGTTGCGTAGCCCACGCTCATTTCCGACTTATTGCCCGTCGTCAACACAAGCCAGCCAAATTTATTTGACAAGGCCATGAGAATGTTCCCGCGAATCCTTGCCTGAATGTTCTCTTCCGTAATATCGTCCTTTAATCCGCAAAAAAATCGGCCCAATGTCGAAATGTATGCCCTGTAAATCTCCTGTATCGGCACCGCAAGCAGTTCTACGTAAAGACTACGCGCCAGCTCCTGGGCATCCTCTTCCGACTCACGGGATGTATATTGCGAGGGCATGAAAACTAGCGCCACATTCTCATTGCCGAGAGTATCTACAGCAAGTACTGCGACCAGAGCTGAATCTATTCCACCCGAAAGGCCAATGACGGTTCTCTTGAAACCATTCTTCTTCACATAATCGTGAAGCCCCAGTTTAAGGGCCTCGTAGACTTCAGCAACAGGGTCTAATTTGCTGACCTTGTGCATTGCAAGAGGTTCTTTTTTTGTCGACATCCCCTTGGGTACGATTGATGTGAGGAATATCTTTCCGGCTCCATTTGTGGCGATGTTTTTTCTCTTCTTTCTCTTTAAGTCGCTCACTGGGATGTCCATGATTAGCAGGTCTTCTCTAAAGGCCTCGGCCCGTGCAATGATGGCGCCCTTTTTATCCATGACGAAGCTCTGACCGTCAAAGACCAGTTCGTCCTGTCCGCCTACAAGGTTGACATAGCAAACATAGAGATGAGTTTCCGTTATGCGCTCTCTCACGGCCTCCTCCCTCAGGGTAATCTTACCCGAATGATAAGGAGAAGCGTTAATGTTGAACACCAGACCGGCTCCATGTGCCGCCAATAGTTTCGCAGGGCCTTCTCTGTGCCAGATGTCCTCACAGATGCTTACGCCAAAGATCGCCCCATTGAGTTGAAAAACACGCAGGCGTCTGGCGGGAACGAAATATCTTTTCTCATCGAAGACACCGTAGTTTGGAAGGATCTGTTTATGGCAAATCCCTTTTATCTTGCCTCCATAGATGACGGCGGCTGCATCAAAAAGGTCCTCTTTTTGCCTGTCTACAAAACCGACGATTGCCGTTATATCGGCTACTTCTCTGGTAAGGTCATGAACCATTTTTAGGTTATCATCAATAAAACCTGCTTTCAGGAGTAAATCCTCGGGAGGATAGCCAGTGAGCGCCAATTCGGGGAAAGCAATAATGTCTACGGCAGCTGCTCGCGCCTTTTCTATGGAGGCAAGTATCTTTGCGCAATTTCCCTTCAGGTCTCCCACAGCGCTGTTTATTTGTGCTGCCGCAATGCGTATCATAATCTCATCACCATAAAAATAGAAAGGGCATCTCAAACCACCTCTCGTGATCTGGACGCCCCCGTCCTTTCATGTTTAAGCGTCATAGCAACCCTGCTAAGAACGCACACCTTTGTATAGAAAAATAAACCTTTCCCACACCCTTGTCAAGCCTTTTTCCTCATATCAGAAGCCAGGATAACGGCCTCGGCGATCTCCTTCATTGTCTTTCTCATGTCCATGCTCTTTTTGTGTATCTTTTTGTAAGCCTCATCTTCGGTAAGGTTCATCTCTCTCATGAGTATGCCCTTAGCCCGCTCGATAATCTTTCTTGATTCCAGGGCTTCCTTTGCAGCGAGGATTTCGTGGCTCAGGTTCGTATTTTCAATAGCAACAGCGGCCTGATTGGCAACGGCCTGCAGGATGTCGACCTCTTCTTTTTTGAAGATATGTTCGTTTTTAGTGTAGCTGTTAATGACGCCGATGACCCTGTCTTTGATCATCATGGGGACAGAGAGAAGCGACACGATGCCTTCTCTTTTCGCCACATCGGGATACACATAACCCGGCTCTTTTGTTACGTTGATGACCATAATGGGTTTTTTTTCGGACACAACCCTGCCGCTTATGGATTGCCCCACCTTGAGGTTTGGTTTATTTAGGTAGTCGCTGCTTAGACTCTGGGTAGCGGAGATAACAAGCTGTTCTTTTTTCTCGTCGAGGAGCATGATCGAACATATTTTTGAATCCATCACCTTAGCCGTCATGGCGACGATGAGCTGTAGTATTTCTTTCAGATAGTAATCCGAGACAATGGTCCGCGATACTTCCGAAAGGAGGTCTAGCTGTTCTGCCTTCTTCAAAACCTCATCATAAATTATGGCATTCCGTATGGCGCTTCCGAGATACCTTCCTATGGTATAAAGGAGCTTGATCTGTCCTTCGGGATAAAGATGTTCCTTCTTGTGCTGCAAATTCATGACGCCGACAATTTCATTTTTGGAAAGGATCGGAACAGAGAGAAGGGCCTCGTATTTGTCTTCTTTCAGAAACGCAAAGGCCTTGAACCGTTTATCCTTATAGGCTTCTCGTGAAAGAGCAACGGGTTTCTTCTCTTTGGCGGCCCATCCAGTAACGCCTTCCCCCATCTTGAGTCGCAAGTCTCCCAAGGCCTTTTTTGCCGGATCGCTGGAGGCAGTGAGGACCAGTTCGTCGTTCTGTTTGTCGTAGAGGTAGATGAGACAGGAGTCAACCTTAATAAAGTTTACAATCGTATCAACAATGCGTCTCAGAAGCTGGTTTAAATGGAGATCATCACTGAAATCCTTGGCGATCTCATGGAGGATCCTCAGTTCCTGTTCCTTGTCATCCTGTTTTCGACTCTGTGTCATGACCGCTACCCTCGATGCCTTTTTGATACGCCTAATCTTATTGCATCCCCCCTCTGTTTGTCAATGAAAGAGGCTAGCCCTGCCGTGACGCTTGATTACTGGAAGTCAGGAAGAATGATCTGCTTAGAATTTTAGAGAACCGGGGTTTAGTGTATACTGTCGACGCATCACGCTGACAAACCCTTTCTTAATGAGCGCTGCCAGCATCCTCGAAACGGTCTCTCTGGAACAGCCGCAGGAATTTGCGATCTCAATTTGTGTGGGTCCCTTTTCGATAACAATATAGTCCCTCACCTTAATGCCCTCTTTCGCGCCGATCTCCAGGAGAAATTTCAGGATCCTGCCTTCCACATTTAAAAAGGCGAGCCAGCGGATTCTCTCATCGGCAACACGTAAGCGCCGCGAGAGGACCTTTAAGATCTCTATTGTGATAGTGGGATTCTCCAGAAGGATCTTCAAAAAATCAGGTCTCCTGATAATTAAAAGCTCTGAACTTTCCATGGCGATAGCATTAGCGGATCTGGGCAGCTCATCGATAAGGGCAAGCTCACCAAAGAACCCGTCTTTATTGATGACATCAAGGATGTATTCTCTTCCCTCTTCGTCATAGAGACAGACCCTTACCTTCCCTTTCAATACGACAAAAAGGGAGTCTCCTGTTTCGCCCTCCTGAAAGATTACTTGATTTCTGTAAAAGGAGTTTACAAAGAGTATGCGCGAGATGGTCTCTATCTGGTTCTCTTTTAATGTTGAAAAAAGGCTGACATTCCGTAAATTATCGGCATATTTGCGCATCATAGCCATGTTCTCACATATTACTCATTATTAAAAAAATCGTCAAGGTTTTTTAAGGCCTCCTTTACTTTGCTGCCCGGGAACCCTCCCTGAGCGATATTTGCACCACCGCCACCCTTACCCCCGTATCGCTCCGCGATTCTTTTCAATATTTTTCCCGCGTTATAGCGCGACTGCGTGTCTTTGCTTACGGCTACCACGAGAAGCCCCTTATCGTCTTCGCCCGAAGAGGCTGTAATAACAACGCACTCTTTGACCTTGCTGCGGACGATGTCGGTGACTTTTCTGAGATCATCGGCCTTTGCGCCGGCCAGAAAGACGGTAACTATCCGTGTGCCGTTCTTCTCTGGCGCATTCTCTATCGCCTTATCAACCGTATAGAGCATAACGTCTTCCTTAAAGCGGTCTATCTGTTTTTCTTTCACACAAAGTTCTTCGAGGAGTCCTTCTACCCTTTCCTGGACCCGCTCTATTTCCGTATTGGTCCTTTTCGACATGGCCTTCAGGATCCCTTCGATTTTTCTCTTATAAAAAAGCGCGCCCTTGCCAGTCGTGGCCTCGATTCTTCGAACACCGGAGGCTAGAGAGCTTTCACTGATAATATAGAGACTGCCAATCTCGCCGGTATTTTTCACATGGGTGCCCCCACAGAGCTCCATACTGAAATCTCCGATTGTTATAACCCGCACTTTTTCTCCGTACTTTTCCTCGAATAGGGCTGTGGCACCTTCACGGATCGCATCCTGGCGGTCTTTCTCTTCAACGCTTACCGCAATGCAATCCATAATCTTTTCATTGACTATTTCTTCAACCCGGGTAATCTGCGCATCGTCCATGCCTTCAAAATGGGTAAAGTCAAATCTTAATCTTTCTTTGTCGACCAGGGAACCGGACTGCTTTACGTGGTCTCCGAGGACCGAACGCAGGGCATAGTGGAGAAGATGTGTCGCCGTGTGGTTTCGCGACACGCCTTTCCTCTTTTCAACATCAACAACAAGCTCAACGGCATCACCCGCCTTGAAGGTGCCTTTTTCAATAATACATTTATGAGAAAAGAGGTCCGCCTTTACTTTTCTTACCTCAAAGACCCTTGCCTCCGCCCCGGTACCGGATATCCTCACAAAACCTTCATCGCCTACCTGGCCACCGCTTTCCGCGTAGAAAGGGGTTTGCGTGAAAAAGAGCTCACCCTCTTCCCCGGCATCGATTGTCTCAACGATATCTTTTCCGATTAAGATCCTCTGAATAGCGCCGGCGTCCTTTACCTCTTTGTATCCGGTGAAAGTGCTTGAGATACCTTGTTTAAGGATATTCAAATGGCCTTGGTCCCACTCTTCGCCTTTTATTTTTGAAGCTGTTCTGGAGCGGATTTTCTGCTCCCTGGAGGCCCCTTCAAAACCTTTCTTGTCAATGGAAAGTCCATCTTCTTCAGCCATGTCCGTGGTGAGATCGAGAGGAAATCCGTAAGTGTCGTAGAGTTTGTGGACGATATCGCCGGGTATTGTTTTTTCACCTTTTTTCTTGAGTGTCTCCGCGAACTCTTCGTAAAGCTTCATGCCCATAGTCAGCGTTTCGACGAACCGCTCTTCCTCGCCCCGGATCACCCGCAGGATATAGGGATGATTATTCTTTACCTCAGGATAGACAGCCTCCATGCTATCAACAACGGTTTTGGAGAGATCGTAGAGAAACTCCTTTTCGATGCCGAGCTTTTTTCCGTATCTCAAGGCCCTTCTGATGATGCGCCGGAGCACATAACCCCTGCCATCCTTTGATGGAAGAACGCCGTCATTAATGATGAAGGTGGCCCCTCGAGCGTGATCGGCAATGACCCGCATGGCAACGTCTATCTTTTGGTTCTCGCCGTACGCATGCCCCGATATATCTTCGAGGCGCTTGAGAATGGGCGTAAAAAGGTCCGTGTCATAGTTACCAATCTTGCCTTGTATAATAGAGGTGATCCGTTCAAGCCCCATACCCGTATCGATTGATGGCTTGGGCAATTTTTTTATCTGCCCGTCAGCGCCTCTGTCAAACTCCATGAAAACGAGGTTCCATATCTCAAGATACCTGTCGCAATCACAGCCAACCTTGCAATCAGGCGTCCCGCACCCAACGCCGGGTCCGAGATCATAGATAATCTCGGAACACGGCCCGCAGGGGCCTTCATCACCCATGGACCAAAAGTTGTCCTTCTCACCGAGTCTCACAATCCGGTCTTCCTGAATGCCGATATCTTTCCAGATATGGGCCGCATCGGTATCATCTCTGTAAACGGTTATCCATAACCTGCTCCTGTCAAGGGAGAGCTCATTTGTCAAAAACTCCCATGCATAGGCGATGGCCTCTTTTTTGAAATAGTCTCCGAAAGAAAAATTGCCTAGCATCTCAAAGAAGGTATGGTGGCGCAATGTCTTTCCGATATTTTCGAGGTCATTGTGTTTGCCGCCAGCCCTTACACACTTCTGGCAGGTGGTTGCCCGACTGTAGGGCCTTGTTTCGATCCCGAGAAAAAGATTTTTGAACTGAACCATGCCCGCGTTGACAAAAAGCAGGGTGGGGTCTCTCTCCGGCACCAACGAAGAACTGGGCACTACCGTATGATTATTTTGAACAAAGTAATCCAAGAACTTTTTTCTAATCTCTTTCGATGTCACGCCTCACCTTTCTTTAGCTCTGCCTGCGTGAGAATTTTGTCCTCTATATCTTTCATAATAGTGGGGTGCTTCTTAAGAAAATCCTTGGCGTTTTCCCGTCCCTGGCCGATCCTGGACTCACCATAGGAATACCAGGTTCCTGTCTTTTCGATGATGCCCATATCGGTTCCGAGATCAACAACGTCACCCTCTCTGGATATGCCCTGGCCGAAGATGATATCAAATTCGACTTCTTTAAAGGGAGGGGCCAGCTTATTCTTCACGATCTTCACCCTCGTTCTGCTTCCGATGACCTCCTGCCCGTCTTTTATGGATGCAATACGCCTGATATCGAGGCGAACAGATGAGTAGAACTTTAAGGCGTTACCCCCTGTAGTGGTCTCCGGGTTTCCGAACATAATGCCGATCTTCTGTCTGATCTGATTGATAAAAACAACGGTTGTCATTGATTTGCTGATCGTGGCTGTCAGCTTGCGGAGCGCTTGAGACATGAGCCGCGCCTGGAGCCCCATGTGTGCGTCACCCATTTCGCCTTCTATTTCTGCCCTCGGGACAAGGGCTGCCACAGAATCGATGACAACGATATCAACGGCGCCGCTTCTAACAAGGATCTCCGTGATGTCGAGGGCCTGCTCACCGGTATCCGGTTGCGAGATCAGGAGGTCGTCAGTATTAACGCCTATCCGTTTGGCATAGGCCACATCCAAGGCGTGCTCCGCGTCAATGAAAGAGGCGGCCCCACCCTTTTTCTGTATTTCTGCAACGACCTGGAGCGCGAGCGTTGTCTTGCCTGATGCTTCGGGGCCATAAATTTCAATGACCCGCCCTCTCGGAAGGCCCCCAATCCCGAGCGCTATGTCGAGAGCTATGGAACCCGTTGACACCACAGGAACGGCTTCAATGGGCTTCTCGCCGAGCTTCATAATAGAACCTTTGCCGAAAAGCCGTTCGATCTGGGTTACTGCCATGTCTATTGCTTTTGCTTTATTGCCTTCTTCTCTCTTACTCGTGTCTTCTTTCACGTCGCTGCCTCCCTTTTTTATTCAAGATTCCGTGCAAGGTTGATTCTTTGAAGTGGCGTATATACGGCCCCTTCTCGTGTTAATGTGCTCTTGTAAAGAACAAGATTGTCTAAAAAAAACCTTTTTTCTTCCAGAGGAAGCATATCCTTTCGCAGCAACGGCGCCGGCACCTTTGTTCTTCCAAGTGTAATATGAGGGATAAATTCTCTCTGTTCTTTTTCTATTCCCAGGATAGACAGCCGGTTTTCTATATCATGAAATATCGCCCTCGCATTGTCAACCTCTTCTTGAAAGGAGACAACGATGACCCTGGCCCGGCGTAAATTAGGAAAAGCACTGATCTCCTTTATCTGTATCGGGACCGCAACGTGTTGTTTATCGATGCCCACAAGGGCGCCCTTGATTTCCTGCACCTTGCTGTCTGTGATTTCACTGAAGAACTTAAGGGTTATATGTTGTCCTTCGGCTTTTACCCATTTTACTCCAAGGACCCGCTGTGACATGCTTTTCGTACATGCCGACAGATACTCTTTTATGTCAAGGGGAAGTTCAAGGGCGAGGAACGCTCTCATGTGAATCTGCCTTCAAGGTAGTCGAGAAGCATCATAAGGGCTTCTTCTGAAGCCTGGTATCGTATCTCGTGCCTGTTACCGCTCAAAGAAAATTTCTTTACGTAAATCCCTTCTTTTCCGGCAAGTCCCATAAATACTGTGCCCACTGGCTTTTCAGGGCTGCCCCCTGACGGCCCGGCAACGCCGGTTATGGAAAGGCCGATATCAACCCCTGCTTCTTCCCGTATCCCTTTCGCCATGAATTCTGCCACAATAGCGCTCACTGCGCCGTTGTGGGTGATCATCTCTTCGGGTACCGCAAGGAATCTCGTCTTTGCTCTATTGCTATAAGCAACAACCCCAGCTTCGAAATAGACAGAGGCTCCGGGAACATCAGTAATTCTTTCCGCTACAAGACCACCGGTACATGACTCTGCGAGCCCTATGATGAGCGACCTTTCCTGCAAAATGTTCCCGATTTTTTCCTCCAACGTCATAGAAACCGTCCAAAGATTATAAGAATAGCGCTTGCAAAAAGGCCCGCAATAACATCATCGGCAACAATGCCATAACCACCCTTCAGGCGCTCCGCGTGCTTTATCGGGAAAGGCTTGGCAATATCAAAGAACCTGAAGAGAACAAACCCGATGATTGTCTTCATAAAAGTTATTCTGTGACCAGCCATGGTAACACAGATGCCTGCAAGTTCGTCAATGACGATATATCCGGGGTCTTTCCCCTTATATTTAAAGAGATCAATACATAATACTGAGAAAAGAACGAGTCCAATAGTGAAGCAAATACTGATAGCCATATTTCCGAAAATAGGGGGAGAAAAGTAGATAAGAATACATCCGAGTATTGATGCATATGTTCCCGGCGCACCCGGAATGTATCCCGTATAGCAACAGGTTACAACACATTGGAGGATCCTATTGAGCGGGTTTTGTATCCCCATATACCTCTTTTTCGTTAAAGATCTTTTTTCCCGTAACCTTCCATCCCTTGTCCCAGAGGCGGTAAAAACAGCTCCAGTATCCCGTGTGGCAGGCCGCGACCTTTTGATCGACCAGAATGAGTATGGCATCCGCATCACAATCAAGATGAACGGATTTGATTTCCTGGGTATGTCCCGATGTTTCTCCTTTGAGCCATATCTTTTTTCTTGATCGCGAGTAATAGTGGGCTTGGTTGGTCTTGAGCGTCAAATCGAAGGCCTCCCGATTCATATAGGCGACCATAAGGACATCCTTTGTCGTGAAGTCCTGCACCACAACGGGCGCAAGCCCCCTTTCATCCCATTTGATATTTTCTTCCATAAATTCTCCTGCCATCGGTCAATCGCCTTCTTATGATTATCAATTAAAATAAACCATCATCTCGTTACCAAACGGTTTTAACTTTTCTTTACTGACCCTACAATCTGACGCAAACGCCCCGCCCACGCAGATATTTTTTTGCATCGATAACGGTAAATTCCCGATAGTGAAAAATAGACGCGGCAAGCACCGCATCCGCCTTTCCTTCAACGAGGCCCTCATACAAATGTTCCAGCGTGCCCACTCCGCCGGAGGCGATAACCGGTATCTGAACGGATTCGGCGATGCCCCTTGTGAGCTCAATATCAAAGCCTATCTTCGTGCCATCCCTATCCATACTGGTGAGCAGGATCTCGCCGGCACCGAGCTTTTCCACCCGCCTTGCCCATTCAATCGCATTTACTCCTGTTGGTTTCCGTCCACCGTAAGTATAAACTTCAAAACCCTCTCCGTGACGTTTCGCGTCAATGGCCACGCAGATACACTGGCTTCCGAATATTTCGCTCGACTCCTTCACAAACTCAGGCCGTTCCACGGCAGCGGTATTGACGGTCACCTTATCGGCTCCAGCGCGCAGTGTCTGACGGATGTCATCGATACTGTTGATGCCGCCGCCCACGGTGAGCGGCATAAAGACTTCATGGGCAACTCTTTCCACGACATCGATGATCGTTTTTCGCTTCTCGTGGGAAGCGGTTATATCAAGAAAACACAACTCATCAGCCATCTGTTCCTCATATGCCTTGGCGTTTTCAACAGGATCACCGGCATCTCTCAATTCGAGAAAATTGGTCCCTTTTACAACCCTGCCTTCTCTCACATCAAGACAGGGGATGATCCTCTTAGTCAACATAGGCCATCACCTCTTCAATATTGATCAAACCTTCGTAGACCGCTTTCCCGAGGACAGCGGCCCATACCCCTGTATCCTTAAGCCTCTTCACGTCATCGATGGTTGTTACGCCGCCGGACGCGATAAGAGGGAGTTGTGTTATGGTGGCGAGCTTCTTAAGGCCCTCATAATCGGGGCCTGTCAGCATGCCGTCCCGCTCTATGCTGGTGCACAAGATCGCCATGATGCCAATGCGCTCCGCCGCCCCAAGGATTCCCTGGATATCTTTGTTTACGGTCGTCTTCCAGCCGCGGACCATGGGTTTTCCTTCAAGAAGATCGAGACCGAGAATGATATTTCTGAATGTGTGAAGCCCCTCAAAAAAAACGTCATCTTCGAGGGCCCTGGTGCCAATAATAATACCGTTCAATCCCCATTCGCTAAGATACTTGATATCACCGACGTCTCTCACGCCTCCGCCCACTTCCATGTAACCTGTTACTCGCCGTCTTATCTCCCGTATGATCTCGTGGTGTACCCTTGTGCCCGTTCTTGCCCCATCGAGATCGATAACATGGAAATCGCGTGCCCCTCTTTGTATCATCTCTTCGATTTTTGCTACGGGATTGTCGCTATAAACGGTGACTTGTGAAAAATCGCCCTTCTTCAGCCTTACGCTGCGGCCGTCCATCAGGTCCATTGCGAAAAGCGCTTTCATTCCAGTATCTCAAGGAGATAATCTGTCCCTGCATTAATTCCTTCTTCGGCAAGCTCATCCATGGTGATCCATTTGGCTCCCCTTCTGAAGAACTTACCGATACCTAGTATGTTCTGGCTCAACGACTGTTGGTCTTCGTCAAAAACAAATGTGCGTCTCACAACGTTCCCCTCTATTAGGTGCATGTGGAGGCCAATGCTTGCGGGTTTTTCTACGGAAAAATTACCGCCTTGTCTCTCCTGAAAGCGATAGATGAGAATGTCGATATAAGGTTGTTTTTCTTTGCCTTCTTTAAACCCGATGCCGTGTCTTGTCAATGCCTGCTGGAGTTTTTCTTTTACGATTTTCTCTGCATCGCTGTGAATGCTTTTCACATCGATATACTTGCCGCAGTATGGGCATTTTTCGATTTGCTCTCCTTCTTTGGCTTGCGCCTTTTCTATCACGATCCCGATATCACCGACGGCGCGGCAGAGAGGCGTCGTTACAGAAAAGATCACTGCGATGCCCACAAGACAAAGACAGATGAGGGGTATTTTTTTCAATGCTCTTTCGATAACCATCATATAATTCTATAAAAAAACGCAACTAAAAGGAAGGGAAATCGATAGCGTTCCTTTAAAAGTGGTTGTCAGAGGACACCAAATAGTTTAGAATACTAGGGATGCGTTTTATTTTCATTATTCTTTTGTTTTTTCCTCTCACCGTCTCAGCAGTTGAGTCGAATGGCGTCATTACTGCGCCATCCTATATTCTCATCGAAAAGGATACCCTTCAGGTCATTGCGGGAAGAGACTATTATAAAAGACTGGCGCCGGCAAGCACCACAAAGGTCATGACAACGCTCCTCGCCCTGGACAGGCTGGAAGGGAACGAGACCGTTGTGCCCGGTAGGGAGATCCTCAGAATCCCCCGGTCGAAAATGAACCTCATTCCCGGAAGATACTATAAGTCCATTGATCTCATGACAGGGACAATGGTTCAATCAGCCAATGATGCGGCCTATTCGCTGGCAACATACATTGGAGGAACCGAAGAAAAATTCGCAGCCATGATGAACGAACGCGCCGCAGAGTTGGGCGCTATCGACACACACTTCGAAAATGCTTCCGGTCTGCCCGCCATCGGTCAATACACGACATGTTACGATCTCGCGCTTATTTTCCGAGAGGCCCTCTTGAGCACAAGGTTTATGGACCTTATTGCCACAAAGTATTTTCTTTTTCAGGACAGCCCAAGGCGTGTCCAGTATAAAAACCATAACCGGCTCCTTTTCTGTTTTGAACCCACAATTGGCGGTAAGACAGGCTATACGAGGTCATCGAAACATAGCTACGTAGGTGCTTTTGAAAAAGACGGAAGGGTCTATATTCTGGCCTTACTCGGAAGCCGTAACCTCTGGGGCGACAGCGTCGAGATACTCAAGAACCTTTACACACGAGTGCCTACTGACCAAGAGCTTCGTCTCGCAAAAGTCGGCTCTCCCAGCCTCGCATCCTATCGTGTAAAAAGGAGTGCAAAGGCATCAGCAACGAAAAAGATCAGAATAACGAAGAAGACCAAAAAATCCAGCCGTACCTGATGAAGTTCAGATACAAAATCATATCGATTATCACCCTCATCTTTTTTTTCGTAGCCTCCACACCTTTATTGGCACTCACCTACGATGAAGAAAGAAAATATGGGAAGGAGATACACCAAGAGATCATACGATCTGTGCCCGTCAACAACGATCCCTATATCTCGCTACATGTGGATACGATTAAGGAGAAGCTTGAGGCCAATGCGGGCCTGCCTTTTCCTGTTACTCTTACCATCATTGATTCGCCATCCCTTGATGCCTTTACGACCATGGGAGGCCATGTGTATGTCACTACAGGCCTCATCGGCCTCTGTGACAAAGAAGAAGAGCTGGCCGGTGTTCTCGCCCACGAGTTTGGTCATATCAAGAAAAGGCATGTCGCAAAAATGATGGAACAGCAGAAATACTTCACAATCGCTGCGCTGACAACGATGCTTCTCGGTATACTCGTCGGCTCTGGTCAAACGCCCGGAGCGGTTATCACCTCAGGAATGGCGGGCACGCAGGCAATGTCACTGCAACACACAAGGGAGGATGAGGAAGAGGCCGACAAGGAAGGTTCGATCATCGCAGACAAAACCGGCTACGGAGCGCTTGGCAGCGTTGAGTTTCTCAAAAAAATAAGGGCAATGGGCGGAGACCAGCTGCTTCCCCAGTATCTGCTCACGCACCCTTACCCCGAAACAAGAATCGTGGCCCTGGAGAAGATGTGGCCAACAAACAGGGTGACGCTGGATTCACCCCTTTTCCCATACCTTGTTGTGCGTGTAGCAGTCCTCCACAGATCACCGGGTACAAGTATCGATGATATGTTGATAAACCGTTACTTGAAAGACAAAGATAACCCCATCAACAACTATGCGGCAAGCCTCATATATTCTCTTAAGGGCGATAGCGATGCTTCAGTCAGAATAGCTGCCGAGAATAAGTCGACTTTCAAGAACCTTTTTCTGGGAGAGATGCTCATCAACGCGCGGAAGTTCCAGGAGGCAGTTGATGTTTTGAAAAACGGCACTGACCCTATCGAGCGATTTTTTCTTGCAAAGGCATACGATGGTCTGGGAAGGAATGATGCCGCCATTTCATGCCTCAGGGGGCTTGCCTCTTATGGAGGGATCTTTCCGGAAATATATTACCGGCTTGGTATGCTCTATGGCCGGATCGGCCAAGAAGCCCGCGGGTACGAATACCTCGGCAGATATTATCTGGGGACAGGCAATTTTGCCTTTGCCAGGACAAACCTTGAAAAGGCTGTGTCCCGTTATGGCATCAACTCTCCCGAAGCCCGTGAAGTCATGCAATTGCTTTCAGACATCAAGAAATAATAGCCGGTGGATCATATATCGTCATCGAGAAGGAGCTTTCCGGCTGTCTTGCAAGAATCTTCCTGAACAGGGTTCGGAAGATTGGCCGAGAAGGTCTGCCAATTTTTCCAATATTGATAGTGTTCTCACGAGCTGCAAGAAAATAATGTTCCTGGAGTGCGCTATAATCGGCTGCTATACTTTTACCGAAAGAGACTTGTTTTCTCGACAATTTTGCAGGGGAATCACCGTTGCCGCACATAGCGCTCATGATAAATTGCCTCTTATGTCAATGAGATACATGCCCGATAACGAATGGCACGAGGATTGTCTTTCTTGATTGTAGGAGCAGGACTGAGGGACAAGATAATACTGGGAGATTGAGATGGAAAAGATTTTTGTAACAATGTTGGCATTGATAGTCGGAATGGTTATGTTTGGTCCTTCTAAGGGATATTGTGAGCCTTTCGGGCATGACCGTGGAAATTGCGGACCTTTAATGGTCAATACCTACAACCATTACGCCGGCCAGCCGCCAGCACTCAATATAACGTCCGATATAAAAGATCCACTTCAACAACGACAGTCTGCCTATAGGAGGCGCGACGCTCGGCGTATTGTTCTTGGTTCTATTCTTGAGACTATCATGTCGCAACCGAAGATCTTAAGTGTTGAGTGCCAGGACATCGATAACGGAAAAATGTGCCAGCACATAGCAAACTCAAAGGTGATACTCCACTGAAAGCTCTTGTCGCGTCTAATGCCAAACTGAGATTTCCAACAGAAGAGGAGCCTCCCAGTCATCAACTGAAGAAGCCGGAGATTGGCAAATATCACGTTATGCGCCTCATTCGCAGCGACCTGGAATTGAATGTCTTCGGAGAATGTTTCTCGGCTCCGCCAGAGACTATGCTTGAACACATCTTCACCTCGGCTATATCCGTAACAATCTGAATTGATTGGTTTTAGGTTATTTTTGTGCAGATAATGTAGTCACTAATAATAACCATAATATGGTATTTTTTACTTGACAAGTAGGTTATTATGCGGTATATATGTAGGTATGCATATCGTGGAGAACAGATCAAAGCAGGGGAAAAAGATTTACCATTCCGTGCTGCTGAGAGAATCCTACCGGGTGGGTAAAAAGGTAAGGAAGCGGACCATCGCGAACCTTTCTTCGTGCAAGCCCGAAGAGATCGCCGCCATCAAGCTGGCCCTTTCGCACAAGGATAACCTCTCGGAAGTGGGATCCCTGAAAGAGAGCGTTGACCTTAAAGAAGGTCTTGCGATAGGGGCCGCCTGGGCCGTCTACCAGCTTGCCAAGAGGACCGGGATTGAACGGGCCTTGGGCAACGAGTTTACCGGAAAGCTGGCCCTCTGGCAGGTGATTGCCCGGGTCCTCGACCAGGGTTCCCGTCTTTCAGCCGTGCGTCTCGCAAAAATCCATGCCATAGGTGATGTGCTCGCCCTCACACGGGGCTTTGACGAAAACGATCTCTATGAGAACCTCAGGTGGCTTACCGACCACCAGGCGCGTATAGAGAAGACGCTCTTTTCTGCCCGGCACACGGATGCCCCAGAGCTCTTTCTCTATGACGTCACGAGTAGCTATTTGGAAGGAGAGAAGAACTTCTTCGGCGCCTACGGCTACAATCGGGACGGCAAGCGGGGCAAGAAGCAGATCGTGATCGGCCTGCTCTGCGATAAATGGGGCGAACCGGTCTCAACCGAGGTCTTTGCCGGCAACACGCGCGACACCGAGACCTTTGACTCCCAGGTGGCCAAAGCCGCCCAGCGCTTCGGCTGTCATCGGGTGACGCTCGTGGGAGACCGGGGCATGATCAAGATGCCGCAGATAGAAAACCTGCCCCAAGGGTTTCACTACATCACCGCCATCACCAAGCCTCAGATCAGGACACTCCTTGCAAGGGGAGTGATCCAGCTTGGCCTCTTTGATCGGGATATCGCTGAAGTGGCACATAAGGGCATCCGCTATATCCTGAGGCGTAACCCCGTTCGTGCTGAGGAGATCAGGACAAACCGGATGGCGAAGCTTGCGAGCATTGAAACCCTGGTGCGAGAGAAGAACGACTATCTGGGGGAACATGCCAAAGCCAGGGTAGAGACAGCCTTGAGGGATGTGGAAAAGAAGATGAGCAAGCTCAAGACTACCCCATGGTTACACCTGAGCGTATCGGAACGGACGCTGTGCCTTAAGATCGATGAGGAGGCGCTCAAACAAGCCTCCCTCCTCGATGGCTGCTACGTCATCAAGACAGACCTTCCCCGGGAGGCAGCGGACACACAGGTCATCCACGACCGGTATAAAGACCTCGCAGCGGTTGAGCAGGCATTTCGCTCGTGCAAGACCGACTTTCTCGAAGTGAGGCCCGTGTATGTCCAGAGAGAGAAGAGCACCCGGGGACACGTCCTGGTGGTGATGCTTGCCTACATGATTGTCCGGGCGCTTCAAGAGGCCTGGGCCCCGCTCAATGTCACAGTCGAAGAAGGCTTGAGGCACTTGTCCACGCTCTGCTCGATAGAGATGACCGTGAAGAACCATCCACCGTGCCTCAAGATCCCCCGGCCACGGGAAACTTCACGACAATTATTGAAAGCCCTCAAGGTGAGCATGCCCCTCGCCCTTCCTCACCGGGAGGTTCCTGTAGTCACCAGAAAAAAACTCACTGAAAACAGAAATCTCCCTTGAAGTCCACTACGTTATCGATACCGGGAGCACGTGGCTAAAAGGTGAAGACCTGCTTGAATATGTGGTGGCTACTATCGATGTCAAAGAACAGAAACTGAAACTATTCCTGGACAACAAACAGGTCAAGGACTTTGATTACAAGCTACGTTAAATCAGTGGAGTGTTATCGATGTCCTGGCACGGAAAATCGTTATCGATGTCCTGGCACTTAACACTTAAGCACTAGACAGGCTGCGCACGCCGAGCCTGTTTATGCACAGCCGTCAGAATACGGAGCAACCTATAATGAAGATACCCTCCGGGAGAGTGAGTAAATGGCGGATGGGTACCGGTCCATAAGGTATGGGTACCGGTCAACCCTTAGAGCCGTATTTATACAAATGATCACTGTACACCAGAAAAACCCTGGCAGTTTTGGTCAGAGCTTTTCTTTGGTTATGGCTAAGAATAATTGCTTGTCCCTTTCCGTTCCCCGTGCAGTGATAGATACGGGGGCCGTGAAAGCGAGAAGGGCATCGGAGACCGAGAGCACGCCTTCAGCAGAATCTTTTCTTCCGGTAAACGGAAACCCATCAGGGGTTCGCTGGCACTTGCAGTTAATGTTCACCCTGCTCACGTGGTGGGACAGGATATCAACCAAGTGCGTAAGCGTTTCCCGATCCCTGCCGAAAACACTTGCCTGCTGTCCATAACTGGACGCGATGACATATCGAAGACATTCTTCTATGTCATCGTAGGGCACTACAGGAATGATAGGGCCGAACTGTTCCTCATGGTAGATCCTCATCCTCTCGTTTACCGGATAGAGAATGGCGGGACAAAAGAGACTGCCCTCAACGTGGACGCCTGATACCAAGTTTCCCTCATTTATATAGTGGTTTTGTTGTCTCCTCGGCGCAGTCCTCGATGTACTTCTTGGTACACCTGCGTCCGGGTACCCGTTTGCGGGTGTTCCACGTCGTCCGGGTGCCCTCCGGGCGTTATTTTTGAATGTAACTTGGTATGAATTGTTCATGATCTCCGCTCCGAAGTGGACCGCGTCCGCAATGAGGCCCGTGAGGTATGACACCTTATCCGGTTCAGAAAGAGGTGTTATGGATACATCCTTTTCCCAAGGCATACCGCATCGGAGTCTTGCTATCTTTTCCGCCATACGGTTCAGAAAAACGTCAGCGATGCTCCTGTGGACAAAAAAAATCTTCAGGGCCGCGCAGCGCTGGCCGTTGAAGCCCAAGGCCCCCATAACTGATTCCTTGATGGTCACATCAAGGTCCACGTCAGGCAGTACAATGGCCGGGTTCTTCGCCTCCAGGCCGAGAGTGCTCCTCAACCGGTGCGATCCCGGATGGAGCTTTTTTAGATAATCAGCGATACCACTCGTACCGATAAAGGCGAGCATATCGATCCTGCCGGATGACATAAGAGGTGGTATTATCCTTGCCCCATCACCAAAGATGACATTTACCACACCCGCGGGGAAGGTATCCCGTAATATCTCGAGAAGGGGCCCGAAGAGAAGAGAGCCGTATCTAGGCGGCTTGAATATGACCGTATTGCCGGTGAGGAGAGCCGGAGCAACAACAGTGAAGGTTTCATAGAGAGGATAATTAAAAGGTCCCATACAGAGCGCCACACCGAGGGGCATCCTTCTGGTTTTTCCCATAATACCCTGTTCGCAACCGATACGCTGGGCCGCGCGCTCCTGTTTTCTCACTGCTCTGATTGTGTTACGGATATAGGCAATGGTACGGTCGAATTCTTTGAGAGAATCGTCATGGGTTTTGCCGATCTCCCACATGAGGAGCTTTGCCACTTCTTTTCGTTTTGATTTCATGGCTGACAAGAACATTTCAAAATGTTCGATTCTGTCTTCCGTCGATATGGAGGGCCAGAAACCCCTCCCGTTATTGAAGGCATTGCGGGCCGCGTCCAAGGCTTCCATGGAACTGTTTTCATCGAGAAGAGGATGGCTTCCGATTCTGTACGGCTCAATCCCTGCCGGGCCTTGAATCCAGACAGGCGAGAGCACTTGTCTTGTGGGTCCGTCCCAACTTTTCAGTATTCCATCGATGAGGTACATGCTGTTTATTACGGGAGCTGCTAAAGCGAACCGTTTTGGTATGTCCTTTATGTCCGGAAAGAAGGACCCGGGTTTTTCTGTGCCTGCCTTCAAAGTGTTCCTCTATAATTATACTAGTGGTACCATTGGCATCGCGAACGGTACGAAAGAGTATAATTATATAAGAAAATTACGGAAATATCGACGACAAAATCTCATACTTTCCAGCGCCAAAGGGAATTATGGTCCGCCCATTCAAAGCCCCTGTTTTTTCACAACAGGGGCTGACGGTTTCATGAATTCTTAGTAGGTCGCTTACGCTTAGCGCAGCTTAAACCTCTGGATCTTACCCGTTGCACTCTTCGGAAGTTGCTTAACGAATTCGACCCAGCGGGGGTATTTATACTTCGCCATCTTGTCGAGTACCCATTGCTGCAATTCTTTGGCCAGCTCCTTGGACTCCTTCTGACCTTCTTTAAGGACCACAAAAGCCTTTGGTTTGATGAGGCCCTTTTCATCTGCGTGCCCCACTACGGCAACTTCAAATACTGCCGGATGTTCCATGATACAGTTCTCAACTTCAACAGGAGACACCCAGATACCGCCTACTTTCAGCATGTCGTCACCGCGACCTGCACACCAGTAGTAGCCGTCGTTGTCTTCGTAATATTTGTCCCCGGTGTTGACCCATTCACCCTGCATGGTTGCCTTTGTCTTTTCCCGTTTTTTCCAGTATTGCTGCGCGCCACTCCCACCTTTGACGAGGAGCATTCCTATTTCCCCTTTGGGAACATCCTTGCCGTCATCATCGACAAGTCTTACCTCATAGCCTGGTACCGGTTTGCCGGTAGACCCTGGTCTTACCTGCCCCGGCTGATTGGAAATAAATATGTGGAGCATCTCTGTCGATCCTATGCCATCAAGGATCTCAACGCCAAAACGCTTTTTCCAGCGGGTGTAGATTTCCGGCGGCAGCGCTTCACCGGCTGAGGTGCAGATACGGACAGAGGAGAACTCGTGATTTCCATTCGGATCGGGGGTCGCCCCGCTTTCCTTGTCTTCCTTTTCTTTGTACTCCAGCATTTGACCGTAGAGTGTGGGTATGCCGAAGAATATGGTGGGACGATATTTTTTGAGGTATTCGAAGACGTTCTCAGGCTTGGGTGGCTGCGAGTTAAGCACCACCGAGGCGCCGACAGAGAAAGGCAGAAACCCGGAATTGCCGAGACCGTATGCGAAGAAAAGCCTGGCGGCCGAGAAGAGGATATCATCTTCGGTAAGCTTGAGTACCCGTTGTCCAAAGGATTCTGAGACCGCGACCATATCATAGTGTGAATGGATGGCACCTTTCGGCGAGCCCGTTGAACCGGAGCTGTAAAGCCAGAAACCGACATCATCCTTTGTCGTGAACTCTGTTTTGATGGTCTCCGGCGCGTGTCTGTATTTTTGCTTAAAAGGAATGAAGGCCCCCTGTTTTTCGTCGATGACGATGAAATCGCGGAGATAACGGAGATCACCGGTGATCTTCATAACCAGGGGAACAAGCGGTTCAGAAACCACAAGCACCCGCGCCCTGCTATCATTCAGATAATACTCATAATCTTCAGGGGTGAGCATTGTGTTAACCGGGATCGGCACAGCACCTATTTTAATAGCGCCATAAAACATGGCATAAAACTGCGGCACATCGAGCATAAGAATCATGACGCGGTCATCCACGCGAACGCCCAGTTCGCGCAAACCATTAGCGGTTTTGTTGACCATTTTTTGGATGTCGTTGTAGGTGTAATTGCGAAATTCCGTATACACCGCAACTTTATTGCCGCGCCCCTGGCGAATGTTACGGTCAATAAAGTAATCTGCTGCGTTAAAAAAGTCCTGCTGTGTTCCGTGAATCATACTTCCTCCTTCTTCATTCATTATGCAGTTATTGTAGCATCGGTATGAGATACTATCTGTTGCAGCATTTGCGAAGTAGGTTCACAATTTACAGCGCCTATTTTAACACAAAACATACCCGTATTCAAGGGTTTTCCGTGTCCTAAATCCACCACCTCTTTCCCCATGATCCCTGTTACTGCCCCGGATGGGTCGGTTTTCTGAAAAACTACCCGAAAAATGGAATCATAGGGAGACCCCTTACCCCCTATTATGCGATCCAGGCATTACAAAGTCTCTTCAGAAGGCGATTTTACAGAGGGTTTTCCCGCGCCTCGTTAAAGAGTGCGATTTCATTGTCATACCGGTGCTGAGATTCCGCTGACAATACATAGCCAAGCTGCCTTATCTTTGTCGTGCAGAAGAGCAATATGTCAAAGGAGAGATGATTCGCTGCAAGCCCTCTGAAGAGTTGTCATGATCTCTCCATAACGCGCCCCGGCAGGTTGACAGGGTGGAAACGAATAGCCTTCCTCCTTTTCGGAATCCAGGAACCCTTGAGGAGAAAGGTTCTTCATGGCAGTATTCAGGTTATGGGCAAGGACCATGGTTAACCACCAGACCACATTCTCTCCGAACGCCCCTTAAGGGGAGCTTCACTCCCGCTCGGTCTTCCTTCATAACGGAGTGAACTTCTTCGGATTTGTCACGGCACTCCTGCTGCCAGGATATGAGTTTACCTCCCTCTCAGTCCATATTTGTTACGATCCCGAAAAGCTTATACGGGATACTCTCGAAAGTGATGGTTTGGCAGGAAAGACAATCCATGCGGGGAAGGTTTGGTTGTTTCATTAAGAGAGTATCTGCGATGCTTCCTTCTGGGTTATAACCCCCTCAAGGACCTTCCTAATAATGTGGAAGCGCCGCAACTCCTCCCCGCCTACCTGAACCATGTCCTTTTGTGCCATATGCCCTCCCCTCAGGGGCATTGTAGAACCCTTAATAGAGGACACTTTTATTTTGCCCAATTAGGACATTATCGTTTTGGTGTTATGGAGTTTCCCCGTTTTTTGAGTTTTTAGATCATAGTCGGGCGATGATCTCCCTGAGGAAAATCTTAATTTGTCTGAAAGCCATGATCTGGTCTACTAAAATATTTGCCCGACCGCACCGATATTCAAACCTTTGACATCGACAGTGAATTTCTTTATACTTTTTACAAAGGCGGATCTTTTTTCTCTGGAAACATATTCACAGGATTTCGTTGTGAATGTAGGCAAGACGGGCAATGGAAGGGCCAGAGAGAATTCTGTCTCCTTCAGTAGGGAGGCGGATATGCCTGACCTTATTATGTACCAAAATACCGGTGGCAAAAATTAGGGAAACGGATTGAGATATGAAACTAAAAGATATAGTAAAAATCCTTGATGCGGAAGTGATCTGTGGAGAAGACTGTCTCGACCGGGAAGTACGGGCCTGTTTTGCATGCGATCTTATCAGTGAAATGCTCCTCTATGTCACCCCCCGCTCTCTCCTGATTACATCGCTTATGAACGCGCATGTCATCCACACCGCTGAGGTAATGGACGCGAGTGGCGTCATCTTCGTAGGCGGAAAAAAACCTGACAAAACAGCCATTAAGAACGCCAGAATGAATAACGTCCCCCTTCTTTCTACACCTCATCTGATATTTGAATGTTGCGGACGACTCTTTTTAAATGGCATCCGGGGTGACAAAAAGAATCCCGGTTAACGGAGATTTGTCATGGTGGATAGTTTACAATATACGCCACAGATTACGCTGGAATTTCCTATCGGAGAAGAGGATTTCTTCATGGCAGGAGAATACGCTTCGCGGGTAAAAAAGACATTACAGCAGTTGGGGCTGGACCAGAACATTATACGAAGAATTGCCATTATCATCTACGAGGCCGCCATGAATATCGCGATCCACGCGCATCATGGAATTCTGACAGTGCATATCGATACGAAAGGGATATTTATTCAAACAGACGATAAAGGCGCCGGAATCCCCGATATTGAACTGGCCATGCAGGAAGGATATTCGACTGCTTCCGATGAAATTAGGGAAATGGGCTTTGGAGCAGGTATGGGACTTTATAATATCAAGCAATGCTCTGACGAACTTTCCATCGAATCGAAAGTCGGTGAAGGAACCACCCTCAACGCGAAAGTCTATTTTCCTGAAAAAGCACATACTAGCTAAGGGGTGTGTATGCCGCAATACTTCCATTCCGTGACACTCGACTTTGAAAAATGCAAAGGATGCACTAATTGTATCAAAAGGTGCCCCATGGAAGCCATCCGCGTTCATGACGGAAAAGCAACCATCATCGAGGAACGATGTATCGATTGCGGCGAATGCATCAGATGCTGTCCCAACCACGCAAAGATTGCCTTTACCGACACCATTAAGAAGCTTTCCGAATACAAGTATAGCATTGCGCTTCCTGCCCCGTCTTTTTTCGGGCAATTCCAGAACCAGGAGAATATTGATGTTGACGATATTCTCAACGCTTTTCTCCGCATCGGTTTCGATGAGGTTTTTGAAGTAGCCTTAGCTGCTGAGATTGTGGCGTTTATCGTCCATCAACAGCTCCTTAAGAAAAACATCAAGAAACCTCTTTTCTCTTCGGCATGCCCCGCTGTGCTTCGCCTCATGCAGATCAAATTTCCCGGTCTTCTGGAACAGGCCGCTCATGTACTCACTCCCATGGAAGTGGCGGCACGGATCTCGAAAGAAGAGGCGGTAAAAAAGACTGGCATCGCCTACGATGAGATCGGAGCTTTCTTTATTTCTCCCTGCGCCGCGAAGGTTACGGAGATGAAAAATCCCATGACCACAAAACATTCTGCTGTAAATGGCGTTATCGGCGCAAACCTCATATATAAGGATATTATCAAGAATGTTTGCAACAAATCAGCGGATAACAATACAAAGCCTATACATAAGGCGACGAAAAGCGGAATGGCCTGGGGATATCTGACAGGAGAATCAAAAAATGTCGACTTTGGTACAACCCTCGCCGTAAGCGAGATCCATAACGTGATTAGTCTCCTTGAGGAAATAGAACGAGGAGAACTGAAAGATGTGGATTTCATCGAGCTGCAGGCCTGTACCGCCGGTTGCGTGGGAGGACCGCTTAACGTCCAGAATCTTTTTGTGGGAAGAGTCCGTCTTAGGGATTTAATCAAACGATATGATCCGCAACCATCCTCTCTCAGCGAGGAAGAGCTTCTTACCATATACAGTGAAGGGCATTTCGAATCCACAGAACCGATAAAGCCTAGATCCATTATGACCCTTGATGAAGATGTATCGAAAGCGCTCGTCAAGATGGAACGCCTCGATCAGCTCACCAATGAGCTTCCCGGACTCGACTGTGGCGCTTGCGGTTCCCCGAGTTGCAGGGCTCTCGCGGAAGATATTATTCGTGGTATCGCCTTTGAGACCGATTGTGTCATGAAACTCAGAGAGAGAGTTAAGACTCTCGCCGAAGAAATACTCGACTTGGCACGGATTGTGCCGCCCGCGATGGCGGACAGTTCGAAAAAAGAAAATAATAGAAAGTAAGATTCATCAAGCTTCTTTATCGGGCATAAAGTGTATCATAACACAGCATGGGAGGATATATGACAGTCGCCCAATTAGTCGGTGAGCTTGACCTTGAAGTTCTCACAGGTAACACCAATATGGACCGGGAGATAAAATCCGGCTACACATCGGACCTTCTCTCCGATGCTATAGCCAACACCGGTGATGACGCTGTCTGGATTACCATTCAGAGACACATAAACGTGCTTGGTGTGGCAAAGCTGAAAGACGTTGTCGCCATTATTATACCCCGCAGTCTCCAGCTTGAAAAAAACGTCATAGAAAAAGCCAAGGAAGAGCATATCGCCATCCTGCGATGCCCTCAATCGGCTTTCGAGATTTCAGCGCTTGTCTATAACGCCTTAACAAGGAGTTAGAGGCTAGTGAGAAGATTTTCCTGTGATCTCCATATCCATTCAACGTTGTCTCCCTGCGGCAGCCTGGATATGTCGCCAAAAAATATCGTTGAAAAAGCACACGAAATCGGCCTTCACATTATCGCTATTACCGATCACAACATGACAGAAAACAGTTTCTATACCCGCGAATTGGGAAAAAAGCGGGGCATTACTGTTCTTTGCGGAATGGAACTTCAGACCCTTGAAGAGATACATCTCCTCGCCATTTTTGACAAGTATGAAGTTGCCTTTGATTTTCAAAAAAAAATCTACGACCTTCTGCCCGATATCCACAATGACGTCGATTTCTTCGGAGACCAGATCGTCGTCGATACAGAGAATGAAATTGTTCGATCGGAAAAAAGGCTCCTGTTGAATTCAGCACAGATATCTATCGATAATGCCGTAAAATTAATTAAATCCATGGCGGGAATCGCAATTCCTTCCCACATAGACAGCGCCACGTTCAGCATCATAAGCCAACTCGGGTTTGTGCCGGATAATATCCCCTTCGACGCCCTTGAGGTGCGTCACCTTGAAAAGGTGAGCGACCTGTTACGGCTTGTTATGCGGAAAAATGTCCCCTTCGTGACTTTTTCCGATGCCCACTATGTCGATGATATTGGTAAAAGAAGGATTACTCTTAACCTCAATGAGCCAAACTGTGAAGAGATTGCAAAGTCACTGGAATTGCTCGGGAGAGATAGCGACAGCAAAATGGACTACATATGGAAAAACTAACATGTCAGGATTGACCTCATGATGGATGAAATTTCTTCTCACATAATGGATATCGCAATGAATGCCATAACAGCAAAGGCAAAACATATCGAGGTTTCCATTACGGCGGATCCCAAAAAAGCACTCCTTACCCTCTACTTCAAGGACGATGGCGTGGGAATGGACAGTTCCATGATAGAGAGGGTCCAGGACCCGTTTTTTTCAACAAAGACAGGAAAGAAGGTAGGCCTCGGTATTCCACTCCTGAAAGGAACCGCCGAGACGACAGGGGGAAGTTTTTCTCTGACAAGTGAGGTGGGTCATGGGGTAGATATACGTGCTTCTTTTCGTCTCAATCACCCCGATCTGCCGCCTATGGGGAAATTAAAAGACACAATCCTTGTCCTTGTGGCAGGAAACCCAGATATTGATTTTTTGTTCAAATATACCGTGAATGAAAAGGAGTTTGTTTTCGATACAACCGCTATGAAAGCCCTTCTCGGTGACATCCCTCTGAATGATCCGGAGGTAGTGAAATTTTTCATTAAATATCTTGACGAGTACCTGTAAATCATATAGATTAAATCAGCTAATTAAGGAGGGGTCGATGAATCTAGAAGAACTTAAAAAAATCAGAGAGAAAGCTCAAAAAGACGTTGAATTAAGACAAAAACAGTCGAGGATAAGGATTGTCGTCGGTATGGGCACGAGCGGAATCGCCGCAGGAGCCAGAGACGTCCTGAAAACATTCGTCGAAGAGATCAGTCGGCGAAACCTAGGCGATGTCATCGTAACACAGACAGGGGAGAGAGGGCTTGCCTCTCAGGAGCCCATGGTTGAGATCTTCGAGGAAGGGAAACCTACCGTCGTCTACGGTAATATGGATGTTGAAAAAACAAAACGTGTGGTCGTGGAACACGTCGTGAACGGCAATCCTGTGTCTGAGCTTGCAATTTAAATACGGTACAAGGAGGTCACCTACCGTGGATAGAGAGGCAATCCTAAAGAAATTCAAACCAACCCTGGACAACATTCTTTATATCCTCCATGATCTCCAGGATAGCAATCCCCAGCATTATCTTGACAAAGATGATATAATCACATGCGCTGATTATCTAAATGTCCCCAATAGTTACGTCCACAGTGTTGCAAGCTTCTATACCATGTTCAGTTTAAAGCCGAGAGGACGCAACATCATACGTCTCTGCGACTCTCCGCCATGCCATCTGATGGGATCGAAGCCACTTCTTGATTACCTGAAGGGAACGCTGAATGTAAATATCGGAGAAACCACGAAAGACGGCGTGTTCACACTGGAAACGACGGGTTGTCTTGGCGTCTGTGGTGTTGCGCCGGTGATGATGCTCAATGATGAGATGTTCGGCAATCTTACGCCGGAGAAGGTCGACTCTATCCTAGGAAAGAGGAGAAAAGAATTATGAATCTCGTAAGAAATCACGTATTGATAAGTATCGATGCGGGAACTATTATGGCAGGTGCTCGCGCAGTCGAGAAGGCCCTGGTAGAAGAAATCGCGAAGCAGGGGCTGTCCAATGAAATCGCCGTTCTGGAAACAGGAAGTATCGGGACTACCGGCCAGGGGGTTGTCATCGTAGTCTATCCTGAAGGGGTCTGCTATGGCCGCGTAACCGTCGAGGATGTGCCTCAACTCGTGGAGGAACACCTTCTCAAGGGTCGTCAGGTCACGAGACTTCTTCTCACCGAGTTACCCAAACAGCATGTCATCAGAAAAGAGACGACGGGACTTCTGAAGGAACAGCCCCGCATTGTTTTGAGAAATAGTGGTATCATAAACCCTGAGAGTATCGACGAATATATTGCCAACGAAGGATACGAAGCGATTGTAAAAGCCTTTGCCCTGAAGCCGGAAGGTGTTATTGACGAAATAAAGAAATCGGGTCTCGTGGGGCGCGGGGGCGCAGCATTCACGACAGGTATGAAATGGGACTTTGCTCGGAAGGCCCCAGGTTCTGTAAAATATATTATCTGTAACGCCGATGAAGGGGAACCGGGGACCTTCAAGGACCGGCTCATTTTAGAAGGCGATCCCCACAAATTGATTGAAGGGATGACCATTGCGGGCTATGCTGTCGGGGCCAGCAAAGGTTTTGTATATATTCGGGGTGAATATTTGCTCTCCATCGAACGTCTGGAAAAGGCCATTGCGCAGGCCCGCCAGTATGGACTGCTCGGTGATAATATCCTGGAAAGTGGTTTTGGATTCGACATCTCAGTCATGAAGGGCGCCGGCGCTTATGTTTGCGGCGAAGAAACGGCCCTCATAGAGTCTCTGGAAGGAAAGAGGGGCCATCCACGGAACAAACCGCCATATCCTGTCACAGAAGGGCTCTGGAACAAACCGACCGTCGTCAACAACGTGGAAACCCTCGCGAATGTGCCTGAGATTGTGCGGAATGGAGCATCGTGGTACAGGGGCTATGGAACCGACAAATGCCCCGGTACGAAAGTTTTTACGATTATCGGCAATGTGGCAACGCCGGGTCTCATAGAGGCCGAAATGGGGACGACGCTACGCGACATCATTTATGAATATGCCGGAGGTATCAAAGAGGGAAAGAAATTTAAAGGCGCTCTTATCGGCGGGGCAGCAGGGGCCTTTCTCGGACCCGAGATGCTCGATGTTCGTATGGACTTCGTCAACCTGAAGGAATACGCGGCGGTCCTTGGTTCGGGGGCCATCCTTGTCATGGATGAGAATACCGATATCGTCGACATGCTTGAGAGCGTTCTCCACTTTTTCAAGCATGAATCATGCGGACACTGTGTGCCTTGTAGGCTCGGCACCGCTCAGCTTGTGAAGATCATTGAGCGTGTGGCAGATTCAAAAGGGACCAAAGGGGATATCGAGAAACTGGTCAAGATTTCCGAGGTCATGCGCGACGCGTCCTTTTGTCCATTAGGCCAGTCATTGTATCTTCCCATTTCGAGTTCTTTGAAATACTTTAGAGATGAAATATTTGCGCGGGTTCAATAGAGGGTCATAGCGCCACAATTTCGAGGAGGTTATCGAACGACGATGATAAAAGCCAGGATAAATAACGTTGATGTGGAGGTTCCGGAAGGAACAAGTATGCTCTTCGCAGCGCGCAAGGCGGGATTCAACGTCCCCACATTGTGCCATCATCCGGACCTCGTCCCCGGAGGTCAGTGTGGAGTTTGTGTGGTTGAGATCGAAGGAATCCCCGGGCTCAAACGGTCGTGCATGACACCCCTTGGTGAAGGTTTCAAGGTCCATACCCATACGCCGAGGGTAATGGCTGTAAGAAAACAACTTGTTGAGTTGATCCTATCCAACCATGATACGGACTGTCTTACCTGTATCAAGAATGGCAGCTGTGAATTGCAGGCGCTCTCCGCAACGTTAGGGATTAATACCGTCGAGTACCCCAGGTTTGAAGAGAAGATGCCCATCGACAGGACAAGTGTTTCCATCGTAAGAGATCCAAATAAATGTATTCTCTGCGGACGGTGTACCCAGGTGTGCTCCAATATCCAGACGGTGAATGCCCTGGCGGTAAACCACAGAGGGGCCGATACGTTCCTCTCGACAGCCTTTGATGCCGGGCTTGGAAACAGCGTCTGCATAAACTGCGGTCAGTGCGTCGTACACTGTCCGGTCGGCGCCCTTTACGAGAACAGCCAGGTCGAGAAGGTCTGGGAAGCACTCCATGATCCCGATAAATTTGTCGTCGTGCAGGAAGCGCCCGCGGTTCGTGTAATGCTTGGTGAGGAATTTGGCATGCCACCGGGATCTCTTGTAAGTGGCAAGATGCATGCGGCCCTGCGTCGGCTTAATTTTGACGCTGTCCTCGATACCAACTTCGCCGCAGACCTCACGATCGTAGAAGAAGGTACGGAGCTCGTCTCGAGACTTAAATCAGGAAAGAATCTGCCCCTTATCACGTCCTGCAGCCCCGGTTGGATAAAATTCATGGAGACCTTCTTTCATAACATGATCCCGCATATGTCGACGGCAAAATCGCCACAGCAGATGTTCGGCGCGCTGGCAAAAACATATTATGCGAAGTTGAAAGGCATCCCGCCGGAAAAGATTGTTTCGGTCTCCATTATGCCCTGCACCGCGAAGAAATTCGAGTGCCAGCGGCCCGAGATGACAGCCAGCGGATATCAGGATGTGGACTATGTGCTTACCACCCGGGAAATAGGTCGCATGATGAGGGAGGCGGGGCTTGATCTCAAAGAAATGCCTGACGAACCAGCGGATGATATCATGGGTGAATATACCGGAGCAGGAACAATTTTTGGTACTACAGGCGGCGTTATGGAAGCAGCACTCCGTTCAGCGTATTACCTTGTCACCGGCAAAGAGTTGGAAAATCTCGACATCACTCCGGTGAGAGGACTGAAAGGCATCAAAGAAGCGGAGATTGACATCGAAGGTACAAAAATAAAAGTGGCTGTCGCGCATAGCTGCGGGAAGGCTCGGGAACTTCTCAACACAGTAGCGGGCCAGCTTGAGAAAGAAGGGAAGTGCGAATACCAGTTCATTGAAGTCATGGCCTGCCCGGGTGGATGTGTCGGCGGTGGCGGTCAGTCGTGGGGAAGTAACATGGCAAAGAGGGCGCGTAGAGGCGAATCGCTTTACGCAGAAGACAAGTCACTGCCTCACCGGCGATCTCATGAGAACCCTTCTGTTAAGGCAGTGTACGAGAAATTTCTGGAAAAGCCGAACTCAGAAAAATCCCATAAACTTCTTCATACACATTATTACAAAAGGAGTACGGTAGACGGTAAGGTGTTACCGGAAAAATAAACCCCACGCATATTAGCAGAGGAATTAAGGGAGGAAGATATGGCCACCGAAAATCAATGCCACTGTGCCCAGGCTCAGGAAGAGGACCTCTATCCCAGACTGAAAGAGGTCATTAACCAACACAAAGGGAGATCGCAAGACCTCATAATGGTGCTTCACAAAGCACAGGGTCTTTTCGGATACCTGCCTCGCAAGGTGCAGGAAATGGTTGCTGAAGGGCTCAATGTTTCGCTCAACGAGGTTTACGGAGTCGTTACATTCTATAATTTTTTCTCAACGGTGCCCCAGGGAAGACATGGCGTAAAGGTTTGTCTCGGAACGGCGTGCTACGTTCGCGGGTCTCAGAAGATCCTCGAAAAAACAGAGAAAGAGCTGGGCATCAAGGCTGGCGAAACAACGGAAGACAGAAAGTATTCTCTCGATGTGGTCCGCTGTATCGGGGCCTGCGGCCTTGCCCCTGCAATGCTGGTAGATGAAGATGTGTATGGACGTGTAAAAACAACGAACGCCATGGAAATAATCGAAAAGTATGAGTAAGGAGGGAAAACAACAATGGAAGTAACGCGCGCTCACGTCTTGGTTTGCGCTGGAGCTGCATGTGTCTCTTCCGGCTGCCGCGAAATAAGAGATGCTATTGTTCATAGAGTAAAGGAAAAAGGATTGCAGGATGAAGTAAAGATCATCGAAACCGGTTGTATCGGCTCCTGTGACTTGGGCCCCCTAGCGCTCATT
Organism: uncultured delta proteobacterium; assembly: GCA_963754785.1. Classification (GTDB taxonomy): domain Bacteria; phylum Desulfobacterota; class Syntrophorhabdia; order Syntrophorhabdales; family Syntrophorhabdaceae; genus PNOF01. The sequence continues at coordinate 328,363 of CAVWHH010000021.1, forward strand.
TATCCGGAAGGTGTACTGTATCAGAAGCTGAAACCTGAAGATGCCGAAGAGATTGTTTCCGAACATCTTTTAAAAGGGAGAATCGTAGAACGATTACTTTATAAAGAACCCGTCAGCGCGAAGATAATTCCCTCTCTGAAAGAAATGGATTTTTTCAAGGATCAGGTAAAGATTGTCCTTCGCAACTGTGGCATCATCAACCCTCTCAATATTGAAGAATATATCGGCCGCGACGGCTATTTCGGCCTTGCAAAGGTACTGACGGAAATGACGCCGGAACAGGTCGTGAACGAGGTTCTTAAATCTGGTCTTCGCGGGAGAGGAGGCGGCGGATTCCCTACGGGCCTCAAGTGGAAATTTACACAGCAGGCTCCGGGCGAGGTGAAATATGTGGTCTGTAATGCCGACGAAGGCGATCCCGGCGCATTCATGGACAGGAGTGTTCTCGAAGGCGATCCGCACAGTGTCATAGAGGCCATGGCTATAGCGGCCTATGCAATAGGCGCCTATCAGGGCTTCATTTATGTCCGCGCCGAATATCCGCTTGCGATTGAGCGGCTCAACTGGGCAATCGGCCAGGCACGGGAATATAAGTTTTTGGGTAAGAATATCCTCGACAGGGGATTCGATTTTGATCTCGACATCAGGATCGGCGCCGGCGCATTTGTCTGCGGCGAGGAGACGGCCCTCATGAGATCCATAGAAGGAAAGCGGGGCGAGCCCAGACCAAGGCCCCCATTCCCGGCCATAAAAGGCCTCTTTGACGTACCAACGTTGCTCAACAATGTTGAAACCTATGCAAACATACCCGCTATCATTGTGAAGGGCGCCGACTGGTACGCCCAGTATGGGACCGAAAAGAGCAAAGGCACAAAGGTTTTTGCCCTCGCTGGAGCGGTCAATAATACGGGCCTTGTAGAAGTACCTATGGGAACTCCCCTTGGGGATATCGTTTTCAATATCGGCGGCGGCATCAAGGGCGGGAAAAAATACAAAGCAGCGCAACTCGGTGGACCTTCGGGCGGCTGTATCCCTATAGAACATCTCAATGTGCCTGTTGATTATGAATCAATTGTAGAGCTGGGGGCCATAGTAGGATCCGGCGGCCTTATCGTTGCCGACGAAGATACCTGTATGGTGGATTTTGCCCGATTTTTCCTTGATTTTATCCAGCATGAATCCTGCGGCAAATGTCCGCCCTGCCGGATCGGCACTAAAAGGATGCTTGAGATTCTGAAACGAATCACCCAGGGACAGGGAAAACTGGGAGACATCGACGATCTTATCGAGCTTGCAACACGTATCAAAGACTCCGCGCTCTGTGGCCTCGGTCAGACGGCGCCAAATCCGGTACTTTCGACGCTGAGATTCTTCAAGCACGAATACCTGGAGCACATTGAAGACAAACACTGCCAGGCCGGTGTTTGTAATGCGCTTTTTGACGCGCCATGCCAGAATGCCTGTCCCGTGGACCAGAACGCCTGGGGATATGTAACCCTTATGAGTGAAGGAAAATTCAAGGAAGCCATAGCCGTTATCAAGGAAGCCAATCCCTTCCCAGCTTCTCTGGGACGGGTCTGCGTGCATCCTTGTGAGACGAAATGTCGACGGGCCCAGATTGACGAGCCGGTCTCAATTTGCTCATTGAAGCGGTTTGCTGCGGATATGGATATGAGTGGGTTCCCCTCGTACCATCCGCAGCCCGAGAAGCCCAAAGACAAAAAAGTGGCTATTATCGGTGCAGGACCAGCCGGTCTTTCCGGTGCTTACTTTCTTGTGTTGAAGGGGTACAAAGTAACGGTTTTTGAAGCCTTGCCCGTGGCGGGCGGTATGCTTGCCGTGGGGATACCCGATTACCGTTTGCCGAAAGAGGTCCTCAATATGGAAGTGAAATCGATTACTGATCTCGGCGTGGAAATCAAATACAACATGGCACTCGGGAAAGAAATTACAACGGAAAAACTTTTCACCGATGGGTATAGCGCGATACTTATGGCAACGGGCGCTCACAGCGGTCAGAAGCTGAACATGCCGGGCGAAAAAACAAAGGGCGTTGTCGACGGCGTCACATTCCTTCGCTCCGTCAACCTCAAAAAGACGATGAAAGTGGTTGGCAAAGTGGCTGTTATCGGCGGAGGTAATGTCGCGATTGATGCGGCAAGGTCCGCGCTACGGCTTGGAGCAGACGAAGTTTCCATCCTTTACCGAAGAGCAAAGGATGATATGCCAGCCTACAAGGAAGAGATTGATGAAGCGGAAAAAGAAGGCATTAAGATCTATACACTCGTGGCCCCAAAAAAGATTACAACGAAGGCGAAAAAATTAACTGGTGTCGAATGCCTTCGCATGGCCCTTGGAAAATTTGACCGGGGAGGACGTCGCACTCCGGAAACGATAAAGGGCTCTGAATTTGTTGTGGAGGCCGATATGGTTATCGCCGCCATCGGTCAAACTCCTGACCTGTCGTATCTCAGCGGCGACGGAGTCAAGGTAACGAAGAATGGCACCATTGAGGTAAACAGAAAAACCCTTGCAACCGATAAAGAAGGAATTTTTGCTGCAGGTGATAATGTGCGCGGTCCCGCAACAGCCGTTGAAGCCGTTGCCGACGGGAAAAACGCAGCCATGGCAATCGATAGGTACCTTGGCGGCGATGGAAAACCCTTGAACGTATTCCATGATGAGCTCATAAACATGGTTGTCACTTATAATGAGGCCGAGTACCAAAAGGAACGCAAAAGGGTCCCTATGCCCCATCTTCCAGTTGGAAGGCGAAACAAAAATTTCAATGAGGTTGTTCTCGGTTATCGGGTGGGTGCCGCAGTGGAAGAAGCGAAGAGGTGTTTGCACTGTTATATGCGTGAAAGTGAGTAACCACTTAACTACGTGACAAGGAGCGTGAATTGTTATGATGAGTCTAACGATCGACGGTCGTAAGGTTGAGGTAGAGGAAGGCACGACCATTCTGGACGCGGCACGGCAGGCAAAGGTGCATATACCGACACTCTGCTATCTGCCTGAAGTGCAGGCCATCGGAGCCTGCCGGGTCTGTCTCGTTGAAATTGAAGGGAACCGTGCACTCCAGGCAGCATGCGTATCCCCCGCGGCTAGAGACCTCGTTGTGTATACAAATACTGAAAAAGTGAGGAAAGCGAGAAAATTCTCTGTTGAGATGCTTCTCTCCAATCATCCTTTTGAGTGCCTGACTTGTGCCCGGAACCTCAATTGTGAACTACAGAGCCTTGCTTCAGAGCTTGGGATCAGGGAAGTACGTTTTAGCGGTGAGAAAAGCGGTGGCCGTATCGATGAATCATCTCCGTCGATCAGACGCGATCAGAACAAATGCATCCTCTGTCGCAGGTGCGTTACCGTCTGTCAGGAGATACAAAGTGTTACGGCCCTGTACCTGCAGGGCAGAGGTTTTGATACAAGAGTGGAACCAGCCTTTGACAGGGATATAAACGACGTGGCATGCACCAATTGCGGACAATGTTCTCTTGTCTGCCCTGTCGGCGCGATTACCGAAAAGGAATATATCGATGAAGTCTGGGGTGCCATCAACGATCCGACAAAATTTGTCGTGATTCAGGATGCGCCTGCCGTAAGGGCGGCCCTCGGTGAAGAATTCGGTTATCCTCCGGGAACGCTCGTTACGGGGAAGATGCTTGCGGCGGCCAGGAAGCTCGGTTTCGATCGTATTTTCGATACGAACTTCGCGGCGGACCTCACAATCCTCGAAGAGGGCAGCGAACTTCTGAAACGGGTGAAAGAAGGCGGTACGCTACCGCTCATTACAAGCTGTAGCCCGGGCTGGATCAAGTTTATCGAACATTTCTATCCGGAACTTCTCCCCAATCTTTCTACCTGTAAATCACCGCACCAGATGCTGGGGACTCTCACGAAGACATACTACGCCAAGAAAATGGGTATCGATCCCAAGGACATGGTTGTTGTCTCAGTCATGCCTTGCACGGCAAAGAAATTCGAGTGCCAGCGCCCGGAGATGAGATCGAGCGGATATCAGGATGTGGACTATGTGCTCACCACGCGGGAGTTTGCAAAGATGATCAAACAGGCAGGGATCGATTTCGAAAATCTTGCCGATGGTAGTTATGATGACCCCATGGGCGAATATACCGGCGCGGCAACGATCTTCGGCGCCACAGGCGGTGTCATGGAAGCGGCACTCCGCACGGCCTATGAATTGGTGACGGGGAAAACCCTTGAAAATGTGGAGTTCACTGCGGTGAGGGGTCTTGAAGGTATAAAAGAAGCGGTCATTCCCGTCGAAGGCATCGGCGACGTTCGTGTTGCCGCATCACACGGTCTCGGCAACGCCCGGAAACTCCTTGAGCGGGTAAAAGAAGGCAAAGTCCAGTACCACTTTATCGAAATCATGGCCTGCCCCGGTGGATGTGTCGGAGGCGGCGGTCAGCCTATTCCTGTTAATAATGATGTGAGGACACGGAGAGCCCAGGCCCTCTATGCGGAAGACTGTGCCCTCACCCTGAGAAAGTCCCACGAAAGCCCGTCAGTGAAAAAACTCTACGAAGAATTCTTGGGTGTGCCGCTGGGTGAAAAGTCGCACCACCTGCTCCACACCAAATACACCCCGCGGAGCAAATTCTAAAAACTGTCCCGAATAAAACCCAACCCCGCCACCCGGCGGGGTTTTTGTCTATATCTCCAAGCTATTTTTTCAGCGTTTTTTTGACAATGTTTTTATTGATTGAATAATGGAACAGATTCGTATTACATTCATACCAAGTTGTCTTCTTCGACTCACCTTTGTTGTCTCCTCGTCGCACTCCTCGACGTACTTCTATGTACGCCTGCGTCGGTTCCTCGTCGCCGCCTCGGCGCGCCTTTGATTACAACTTGGTATCAGTAAATGGCTATAAAACTTATCATCTTCGATCTTGACGGTACTCTGATCGATTCCATAGAGGATATTACGAATGCCCTTAACTATGCTTTTGGGCCCTGCGGTGTGAACGATCTTAATGCGGCAGAAGTAACCGCACTAGTGGGAGAAGGACCTTCAAAGCTGATCCAGGACGTGCTTACAGAACATAATCTTGTTGCGGATAAGGAGATACTTGTGACGCGATTTTTGGATTACTACGAATCCCATCCGACCGATGAAACGGTGCTCTACCCCGGCACAAGAGAGATGCTTGAAACGCTTAAGGACCTGAAAATGGCCATCGTAACCAACAAGACCGAGAAGCTTGCACGCGAGATTCTAAAGAAATTCGAGCTTGATAAATATTTTGACATGGTAGTAGCCGTCGATACCATGGCCGAGCACAAGCCATCACCTGTGCCGGTCCTTCACGTACTTTCGGCCTTCAATGTCGCCCCGGACGATGCGATCATTGTTGGAGACAGCACGATTGACATCCAAACAGGCAAAACATCCTTTGTCAGGACGGTTGCTGTCACTCATGGCTACGGGAAAAATGGTTTTCAGGTGGAGGCCGATTTTGTAATCAGCACTCTGCCTAAGTTGATCGACATTGTGAAGGACGAGAATGGGTAGATTGATACACCAAGGTATCTGACCATCCTCCTCTCTTACTCCCTTCCTCTCCTTTCCGTTCTTGCGAATTGTCTTGTCCCCATTCTTTCAATTTCTTTTCTACATCAAAATGAGCCGGTAGTGACCAGCCCTGAATGGATAGCTCATACATACACTCCATTCTAGCGGGTTTAACGTGAAATGATCCAGGAAGTTCCGCCCGTACAATATAACACATCTTCACCTCGGCTATATCCGTAACAATCTGAATTGATTGGTTTTAGGTTATTTTTGTGCAGATAATGTAGTCACTAATGATAACCATAATATGGTATGTTTTACTTGACAAGTAGGTTATTATGCGGTATATATGTAGGTATGCATATCGTGGAGAACAGATCAAAGCAGGGGAAAAAGATTTACCACTCCGTGCTGCTGAGAGAATCCTACCGGGTGGGTAAAAAGGTAAGGAAGCGGACCATCGCGAACCTTTCTTCGTGCAAGCCCGAAGAGATCGCCGCCATCAAGCTGGCCCTTTCGCACAAGGATAACCTCTCGGAAGTGGGATCCCTGAAAGAGAGCGTTGACCTTAAAGAAGGTCTTGCGATAGGGGCCGCCTGGGCCGTCTACCAGCTTGCCAAGAGGACCGGGATTGAACGGGCCTTGGGCAACGAGTTTACCGGAAAGCTGGCCCTCTGGCAGGTGATTGCCCGGGTCCTCGACCAGGGTTCCCGTCTTTCAGCCGTGCGTCTCGCAAAAATCCATGCCATAGGTGATGTGCTCGCCCTCACACGGGGCTTTGACGAAAACGATCTCTATGAGAACCTCAGGTGGCTTACCGACCACCAGGCGCGTATAGAGAAGACGCTCTTTTCTGCCCGGCACACGGATGCCCCAGAGCTCTTTCTCTATGACGTCACGAGTAGCTATTTGGAAGGAGAGAAGAACTTCTTCGGCGCCTACGGCTACAATCGGGACGGCAAGCGGGGCAAGAAGCAGATCGTGATCGGCCTGCTCTGCGATAAATGGGGTGAACCGGTCTCAACCGAGGTCTTTGCCGGCAATACGCGCGACACCGAGACCTTTGACTCCCAGGTGGCCAAAGCCGCCCAGCGCTTCGGCTGTCATCGGGTGACGCTCGTGGGAGACCGGGGCATGATCAAGATGCCGCAGATAGAAAACCTGCCCCAAGGGTTTCACTACATCACCGCCATCACCAAGCCTCAGATCAGGACACTCCTTGCAAGGGGAGTGATCCAGCTTGGCCTCTTTGATCGGGATATCGCTGAAGTGGCACATAAGGGCATCCGCTATATCCTGAGGCGTAACCCCGTTCGTGCTGAGGAGATCAGGACAAACCGGATGGCGAAGCTTGCGAGCATTGAAACCCTGGTGCGAGAGAAGAACGACTATCTGGGGGAACATGCCAAAGCCAGGGTAGAGACAGCCTTGAGGGATGTGGAAAAGAAGATGAGCAAGCTCAAGACTACCCCATGGTTACACCTGAGCGTATCGGAACGGACGCTGTGCCTTAAGATCGATGAGGAGGCGCTCAAACAAGCCTCCCTCCTCGATGGCTGCTACGTCATCAAGACAGACCTTCCCCGGGAGGCAGCGGACACACAGGTCATCCACGACCGGTATAAAGACCTCGCAGCGGTTGAGCAGGCATTTCGCTCGTGCAAGACCGACTTTCTCGAAGTGAGGCCCGTGTATGTCCAGAGAGAGAAGAGCACCCGGGGACACGTCCTGGTGGTGATGCTTGCCTACATGATTGTCCGGGCGCTTCAAGAGGCCTGGGCCCCGCTCAATGTCACAGTCGAAGAAGGCTTGAGGCACTTGTCCACGCTCTGCTCGATAGAGATGACCGTGAAGAACCATCCACCGTGCCTCAAGATCCCCCGGCCACGGGAAACTTCACGACAATTATTGAAAGCCCTCAAGGTGAGCATGCCCCTCGCCCTTCCTCACCGGGAGGTTCCTGTAGTCACCAGAAAAAAACTCACTGAAAACAGAAATCTCCCTTGAAGTCCACTACGTTATCGATACCGGGAGCACGTGGCTAAAAGGTGAAGATGCGATATAAGCAGATTCGTGTACAACCTTTTTAATAAATTGGTAAGGAAAAAGCCATCCTGTTGTCCCAACGCTCTGCCTAGGAATATATCTTCTGTACTCCGTAAGCGTCCTCCTTGACCAGTTCAAAACTGGAAGGTAGGTAATCTTCGAGAACCAGACACTGGTGATCATCATTCGATCTGACCCTGATTTCTACCAGTAGCTTATCGCCCACCGTGATCTTCTTATTTTCATAGAATGCGTGATATACCCCCCTTGGCTCATTCTTGAGCGAGAAGGGGAGGCTCCATCGAGCTACGCTCTTGGAGGGGGGTAACGCGGGCCCCTGCAATAGCAATCAGCAGCAGTCTCCCGAATTGGAGCAACTGCATTCAGGAAGGCCGCCCTTAAGAGCGCCACGGATGATACCGGCGGCACAGCCCACTCCTGCAGATACGGTAAGCGCTTCAAAGGCACAGTTGCGGCTGCAGGCGCCGCATTCCATGCAGGCGTCACGGTCGGCTATTGTAACTTTTCCATTGTTGAGGGTAAACACACCGTGAGGGCAGACCTCGGTACATCGACCGCAGCCGGTGCATTTGGAATCATCGAGACGTAATGTAACAACATTTTTCAGATATCTCATTGTGTTATTCATTATGTTCTCCAGGCATCATAGAGGTGCAGCACAATGCCTCCCAGCGCGGAGAATATGAGAAGCGGCAGGGCGATCCTCATCTCTTTCTTCACGCCGGAAAGCGATGTATAGGTGCTGCAGCCGGTGAAATTAAGGGCCAGATACGCGGATATGGCGGGCAGTATAAGGAGATAGGCAATAACATTGACCGTACCGTGCCCATGGAGCCAGGCGAAGACAAAGGTTGCAACAATGCCCGCAAGCCAGCCCTTGAGGGCAAATGATTTTCCCGGTAAAAAGGGAAGTAGTGCCGGAACCACAGCACACCCCATAAGAATAGCGGCCAGGTAAGGCAGGAGCCCTCCGACAGTTGACCATGACAGGATATTACCAGAAATGAGGCGGAGTATAAGAAGGTAGACGAGGCACGCGAGGACCATTTTCCAGGATTGTACCAACTCGACAGGAACAACGGCAAGACGTTCTTTCAGAGTGAAGGTGACGCTACGCATTTCCGCATCGGCTTTTAAGCCCTTTGCGAGAAATTTGGAGAGGTCGGCAGCCCGTATAGGACCATAGACCACTTTGAAACCCGTCTGAGCCGTTACGATATGGGCCGCCACACCGGGCGCGGCAAGCTGCGGGAGAACGACAGTCCGGTTCTTCATAAGGGAAGAAAGATTGACGGATTTTATTCGTCTGATCAATTCTTCTGTTCCGAAGGTCCCCTTTCCCGCGGAACACCAGACATTGACCCCCTTTGTGTCGAGGACAAGTACCCAGGCACTGATGTTTTCGAGGTGTTTTCTGAGACTGTCAAAGGTCAGCTTGTAATTGGCCGTCACCAACACGGGCGAAGAGGCATCCGGTTTACCGACAGCGTAGAGGCCGGGGTTGATCCTGTAGCCCATCCGGTTGATACCCCAGCGCACCCGCCATCCGCCAATAATATCTTTCCATGTGAGGTGAGTTGAAATAACAGGAAAGATACCCGCAGTTGAGGGAAGCCAACCGGTGATCCAAGCCGGTTTCTTGCCTTTTGGTTTTTGACTTTTGTTACCCATTACGTGATTTCATTTTCTTCCCTTTCTTCGATCGAGAGTTCGACCCCGCCCCACAACATCCTGTTGTGGAAGGGAAAACATTGGCCAAAAGCGACAGACCCTCGATGACAACAGGATGCTTTGACTGTGGAATACCGGCAAAGAGAGACGTAAAAAAGCTCATCCATTGGTCATGAATGCCCGCTACGGTCTTTTCTCCTTCCCCGGTAAGCCGGATATGTTGGCTTCGTCGATTATTGGCATTGATTTCTCTGTTGACAAGGCCCATGACCACGAGACCTTCTATGGTCCTGCTCAGGGTGCTCTTGTCAAGCTCCAGTTCTGCCGCAAGCTCTGTAATGGTAGTGCGTTCCCTTTCTTCAACGGCCAGAAGCACGTGACACTGTGCTATGGTGACACCGCAGCAAACGGAATCTCCGTTAAGCTGTTCAGCGAGTTTACGCTGGAGCTTGCGAAGGTTTTTTCTGAACCCCTTCATACTCTCGATGCTTATTTTCTTCCTTGACTCTTGCATAGCACAACTATTGTAATATACAACATTAGTGGTGTCAAAAGGTAAAGATCAAACAGATTATTTTTTTCCGATAGACATGAGATATATGGGCTGCTCATTGGCCGGTAGTTTGAGGGCCCTTTTCACATCTTCCGGCTTAAATCCGCCCATGGTAACAGTTCCAAGCTTCAGTGACTCTGCCTGCAGATACACATTCTGAGAGACGTGGCCCGCCTCCAGATACATCCATTGCGGATGACCCGATGCTTCTGCTTCAGCTGATCTTCCGGCAACGAGCAATACGGCGGGGGCGTTTTTGATCTGAGCCTGGGGCGCTGCCTTAAACAGTTCATCTTTTACATTGCCTTCAGTAATCTTGATCAGCTCATGGCCGTGAGGCCCGTATTCATACATGCCGGCGGGGAGATTGGTGACATTACCGGCAATCAAATAGACTTCTATAAGATACATGCCCCGTGGCGAAGGGGCAGTCCGTAAGCCCTTTTTCGGTTCCGTGATACCCTGCGCAGCCCAGAGGATCTGTGCAATTTCAGGGATCGTGAGAGGCTCCGCTTTATAGCTCCTCACGGACCTCCTCTCAAGGAGAGCTTTTTCAACAGATGTGTCGCTGGAATATTTTGGCGCAGGAAGTTTGATTGTTGTGGTATTGGCGCTTGTGTCCTGAGCAAAAGCCTGTTCGATCCTCGCAAACAGTGAGGCCAACAGAAATACCGATACTACAAGAATGATCGATATTACGCTATGTTTTTTCATACTATCCTCCTTTATGAAAAGGTCCTTGCCATTATACCACGAAAGGCAACATACGACAAAGCCTTTCAGGGTCTTTTCTGTAAAGAAAGAACAAATGTCTCCTTGCTTCTTTTGCCGGCAGGGTTTATAAAATAGGGGATGATATCATATCGCATCGAGCGTGATTTTTTGGGAGAGATGGAGATACCGGCAGAGGCCTGTTACGGTATTCACACGCTACGGGCCGTCAAAAACTTTCCTATATCGGGCTTCAGGGTGCCCGATGAATTTATCCGCGCTCTGGCCGAGGTGAAACAGGCCTGTACGCTTGCGAATATGCGCGGAGGCCTCATTGACTCGAAAATAGGCCAGGCCATTATCAAAGCCGCGCAGGAGATCGCAGAGGGCAAGTTTGCCGATCAGTTCATCATCGACGCGTTTCAGGGCGGTGCGGGTACATCAACGAATATGAACATGAACGAGGTCATCGCTAACAGGGCCATAGAGGTGCTTGGCGGCAAGAAAGGAGACTACGGGCTTGTGAACCCATTGGGCCATGTCAATCTTTCGCAGTCCACAAATGATGTATATCCGACGGCCCTCAAGGTAGCAGCCATTCGGCTTGTCATTACGTTGAGTGAAGCTATCGCCAAACTCCAGGGCGCTCTTCAGGAAAAAGAGCGGGCTTTCGCCGGAATACTCAAGCTCGGCAGGACCGAGATGCAAGACGCTGTCCCCGTTACGCTGGGCCAGGAATTTGGTGCCTACGCGGAGGCCCTTGCACGGGATCGCTGGAGGCTTTTCAAAGCCGAAGAGAGGCTTCGCCAGGTGAACCTCGGCGGCACTGCAATCGGCACGGGCCTTAACGCGGCCCGTGAGTATATCTACGCCGCCATTGAAGAACTGCAAAATATTACAAGCTTCGGCATTGCCAGAGCGGAAAATATGATCGATGTGACCCAGAACGCGGATGTCTTCGTCGAGGTATCGGGTCTTACCAAAGCAGCGGCAGTCAACCTCGCGAAAGTGGCTTCCGATCTGAGACTCCTCTCGATGGGCCCTCGTGGCGGACTCGCTGAGATTACCCTTCCTCAACTCCAGGAGGGTTCTTCCATTATGCCTGACAAGGTAAACCCTGTTATCACCGAAATGGTCACCGAGGTTGCCTATCAGGTCATGAGTTTTGATGAAGCCATAACGTCGGCGGCATTTTCTGGACAACTTGAGCTTAACGCGTTCCTGCCTCTCATTACCTTCAATCTTCTCACGGGCCTCAAGCTTCTCATCAATGCGGTCATGATTTTCCGGACCCACTGCATCGAGGGGATCAAGGCAAATCCTGAGCGTTGTGGCAAGTGGCTGGAAGATAGTTTATGCCTTGCAACAGCGCTTGCCCCCTACATCGGTCATGATAGGGCTGGTGAACTTTCCAAAAAAGCACGTATGGAGGGCAAGACGATCCGTGAGGCAGCGTTGCAAGGAGGCCTATTCACTCAGGAAGAACTGGATAGCATATTCACGCCTCAGGAACTTACCCGACCCGGTGTTGCGGGATCAAGAACATTAAAAAGAAAAAAAGAAGAATAGCAGTGGCAGATACGACCCTTAACCAGACACCCCGCGGGAGCCGGTTTCATATAGCCATTTTCGGACGGCGAAACTCCGGTAAATCGAGTCTCATCAACGCCCTCACGAACCAGAATATCGCCATCGTCTCCGATGTTCCCGGCACAACGACCGATCCGGTCTATAAATCCATGGAGATACTTCCTATCGGACCCGTGGTCATCATCGATACGGCAGGCATTGACGATGTTGGCGAACTAGGTGCACTTCGCATTGAAAAAGCTTATGGAGTACTGGCAAAAACAGACCTCATGCTTCTCGTCATTGATCCGGCAAAAGGAGCAGACAGATATGAAGAAGATGTGATAAAGAAGGCAAAGGAGAACAATGTTCCTGTCATCGCAGTACTCAACAAGATAGACCTCTATCCAGAAGAACAAATGGAGGAGAAGGCGCATAAGTTCAACCTGCCTGTTGTTCGGGTAAGCGCTGTGACCAAAGAGGGGATTGATTCACTGAAGCTCGCCATGATCAAGGCGGCGCCCAAGGACTGGATGTCGACGACGATCGTGGGTGATCTCATTTCGCCTGGCGACACGATAGTGCTCGTCGTACCCGTTGACCTCGCGGCACCGAAAGGAAGGCTCATCCTTCCGCAGGTACAGACCATACGGGACATCCTCGACAATGATGCTATGGCCTATGTCGTCAAAGAGAGAGAGCTCAAGGCTGTCATCGACAACCTGAAAAGTAAGCCGAAGCTCGTGGTGACAGATTCGCAGGCCTTTCTGAAGGTGGCAGCCGATACCCCGAAAGATGTACTCATGACCTCTTTTTCGATCCTCTTTGCCCGCCAGAAGGGAAATCTCATGACCCTCGTCGAAGGTGTAAAAGCAATCGAGAAGCTTCTGCCCGGCGATAAGGTCCTTGTGGCGGAGGCATGCACACATCACAGGGTCGAGGACGACATCGGCACCGTGAAGATACCCCGATGGCTCACGCAGCATGTGGGAGGAGACCTCGATTTTTCATGGGCAAGCGGGATCGAACTTCCGCCGAATGTGGGGGACTATAAATTAGTAGTACACTGCGGAGCATGCATGATAAACCGCAAAGAAATGCTTCATCGCATAATGATGGCGAGACAGGCTCGCGTACCAATTGTCAACTATGGTGTTCTCATAGCCTATGTAATGGGTATTTTAAAACGCGCGCTGGAACCTTTTTCTGAGGCTCTACACGCCTTGAACGAAAAAGAAGAACAGTAACACCATGATCCACCATCAAAAATAATTAAAAACCTCGTTGGCCCTGATGAGCAGGCGTGATAGAATAGATTAGCCAAACCAAATCTATCACCAACGAGGTGAATCAATTATGGCACAAGGACTCCTTCCTTACAAGTATGAAAAAGAAAAAACTGATTCCGGCATGACCTCTCTTGCGGGCCTTCCCATCTATCTGGACCTGGCCTCCGTTCTAAATCTGGGGGAAAGTATCTCATCACACCTGCATACAAAGGTGCAAGGATGGACGGATGAGCAAATCATCCTCTCCCTTATCCTCTTAAACCTCGCAGGAGGAGAATGTGTCGATGACCTTCGTATCCTTGAAGCCGATGAAGGATTCTGCCGCATACTCCAACGCATAGAACTGAAAGGCCTTCCGAGAAAGGAGCGACGACAGACACAGAGACGATGGCGTAAGGAAAAGCACCGGTCAGTTCCCTCGGCCTCAGCGGTCTTCCGGTATCTTTCTGCTTTCCACGAAGACTATGTTCGCACCGAAGGCAAGGCTGTTATTCCTCCCCTGACTGAAATGCTCTCTGCCCTTGAGCGGGTCCAGAGCGATCTCGTCAGGGCGATCTATATGAAGAATCCCGTTCAGTGCGCCACCCTCGATATGGATGCCACCCTTATAGCCACACAGAAGAAAGAAGGCCTCTTCTCGTATAAGGGGTATAAAGCCTATCAGCCCTTAAATACCTACTGGGCAGAACTGGGGCTTATGCTTCATACAGAGTTTAGAGACGGTAATGTCCCAGCGGGATACGAACAGTTGAGGGTATTGAAAAAAGCCCTCTCTCTTCTCCCCGAAGGAGTAAAAACCGTGAGACTCCGCTCCGATACGGCAGGATATCAGCACGATCTAATCACATACTGTAATGACGAAAAGAAGCACCCCCGCTTCGGCAGAATTGAGTTCGCCATAGGCTGTGACGTCACTCCGGAGTTTAAAAAAGCAGTCCATGAGGTTAAAGAGTGGCACCCCCTCTTCGATAAAAATGGGTGTATCTCCGGAGAATATGCGGAGGTCTGCTTTGTCCCCAATAAAAGTGCCACAACAAAAAAGACAGAACCCTACCGTTATATCGCAATTCGGGAGGCAATGAAACAACCAATCCTTCCCGGTATGCTTCCCTTTCAGACCATCACCTTCGAGAGCACCCAGTACAAGCTCTTCGGGATCGTAACCAACATGGACTGGGCGGGAGACAACCTCATCCACTGGCAGCATGAGCGCTGTGGCAAATCAGAAGAAGCTCATTCCGTGATGAAGGAAGACTTAGCAGGGGGGAAGCTCCCCTCGGGGGACTTTTCAGAGAATGCGGCCTGGTGGTTGATCATGGTCCTTGCCCACAACCTGAATACTGCCATGAAGAACCTTATCCTCAAGGGTTCCTGGGTGACGAGAAGAATGAAGGCTATTCGTTTCCACCTTATCAATCTCCCAGGACGCGTTATGGAAAGATCGCGACAACTTCTCATACGGCTTGCCGCAGATCACCCCTCGTTTGAGATAGTACTCTCTGCACGACAAAGAATCATGGAACTTGGCTATGGATAAGATTAAGGCCGATCTGACAATGAAATCTCACTCTTTAACGGGGCAAAGGAGAGCCCTGTCTAAAATTCGCCTTCAGAGAGGTTCTGTGATGTCTGGATAGCACAATAGAGGGCAAGGAGTCTTCCTGGTATTCCATTTTTTGGGTAGTTTTTCAGAAAACCGGCCCATCCGGAGCAGCAACATGGGTCATGGGGAAAGAGGTGGTGGATTTTGGAACACCTCTTTACTTTTTTCGGCTCTCAGCTTATATATACATATAAGGGAGTATAAAAAGATGGCAAAACCCTCTGTACCACCCAAGGCTGACTTCATCAATGAAGAAAAAATCGAAATGATACTCAGTGAGGCAAAGGAGACCTCCGAGAGCAAAGTGCGAGAGATTATCGAAAAGGCACGAAGCGCACAAGGTTTAACCCCGTTTGAAACTGCCGTACTTCTCGATCTTGAGGACAACGATACCCTGAAGCTGCTCTTTCGTGCGGCCCACGAGGTAAAAGAGAAGATATACGGAAAGAGGATTGTCCTCTTCGCTCCCCTCTATATCAGCAATTTCTGCGTCAATAACTGTTATTACTGCGGTTATAGAACATCTAACGAAATACTTAGACGCCGTCTCGAATTCGATGAGATAGAGAAGGAGGTGGTTGCGCTTGAGGCCATGGGACACAAAAGGATTGCCCTCGAAGTGGGCGAAGACCCGAAGAACTGCCCCATCGATTATGTCCTCGAAGCCATGCGGACAATCTATGGGGTCAAGGATAAAAAGGGCAGCATTCGCCGGATCAACGTCAACATTGCCGCGACCACCGTTGAGGAGTATCGGAAACTGAAAGAAGCGGGGATCGGCACATATATCCTCTTTCAGGAAACATACCATCGGGCCACCTACGAAAAGATGCACCCAGCCGGCCCGAAACGTGATTATGACTGGCATACGCTTGCCATGGACAGGGCCATGGAGGGAGGCATCGATGATGTGGGATTGGGCGTACTTTTCGGCTTATATAACTACAAATTTGAAGTGCTGGCGATCCTGCTCCACTCGCTCCATCTTGAGGAACGCTTCGGCGTGGGTTGTCACACTATCTCCGTACCGAGAATACGTCCCGCCGCAGGGGTTACGCTGGAGGCATTTCCCTATCTGGTGAAGGACGATGATTTTAAGAAGATCGTTGCGGTCATCAGGCTTGCGGTGCCATACACCGGTATGATTCTGTCAACGAGAGAACCGGCAGAATATCGCGATGAGGTAATCGGCCTGGGCATCTCCCAGATCAGCGCGGGATCCTGTACGGGTGTCGGCGGATACCACAAGGATATTGAAGGCAACGCTATTGCCACGGAAGGACAGTTTCAGGTTGAAGACACTCGCAGCACCGATGAAATGCTTCATAATATCTGTGAATCTGGATATATACCAAGTTTCTGCACCGCCTGTTACCGGCAAGGCAGGACCGGAGACCGTTTTATGCCCCTTGCGAAGTCGGGCGAAATACAGAATATCTGTCAACCCAACGCGATCCTTACCTTTAAGGAGTTTCTCCTCGATTATTCGTCGAAGAAAACAAAAACAATAGGGGAAAAGATCATTAAGAAACATCTGGGAGAGATTCCGAACATGAAAATACGGGAAAAGACAAGAGAAAGATTGAAACGGCTCGAAGAGGGCGAACGGGACCTCTACTTTTAGGATTTTATGGGAGATTGCGGCTGCGCGATCTGGGTTTTGCTTATATACTAATAACAGCGGCTTATTGGTTTTGAGATAGGTATTGTACAATCCTGAAGGGGGTATGGGAGATGAAAACAGCTAAAGAAATCCTCAAAAACAAGCAGCAGAAGGAAGTCTGGTCGGTTGCGCCGAAGGCGAGCGTCTACGATGCGCTGGGGCTTATGGGAGAGAAAGAAATCGGTGCATTGATGGTTATCGACGAGAAGGGGAAGGTGGCTGGGATTATCTCCGAGAGAGACTATGCACGAAAGGTTATCCTCAAAGGGAAGGCCTCGAGGGAAACGGCAGTGGAAGAGATAATGACCCCTGCCGACAAAATGTATGTGGTTAAACCTGAAACCACTGTTGAAGACTGTATGGTGCTGATAACGGCGAAACGCGTCAGGCATTTGCCGGTCTTTGATGGTGAAGAATTTCTGGGCATCATCTCGATCGGTGACATTGTAAAATCTATCATTGCAGAGCAGGAATTGCTCATCGAACATTTGAGCAACTACATTGCTGGCAAATACATATAATGTCAGGATATCCGACGTTCCCTCTTCTTGATCGAATGTCCGGGGCCTTTTCCTATTCCCCTGCCTAAAGCCTGTATTCTCACGAGGGCGGACTCTGCACAGGCTTCGGGTGATTCATCGACATATGGTTTTCCAGGATAGAGAAAATATTCTTGCTTGTACCTGACAGGCGTACTGTTGGGCATAAAGATATTGGCGCCACGCTGCAAAGCCATGTCCCTGCCTTTTCCCGGAAAGATGGCATCATATGCCGTTGTAGCGGGAATATGGGCATCGGGATTGAAAATACGCAGTACCGCAAGGGCCCTAAAAAACATTTCCGGGTTTTCGTCATAGACGTTCTTCTCACTACCCAGAGGGGTGTCGGGATGAGCGATAAAGGGTCCTATGCCGATCATATCGAGATCAAGAGAGCGGCAAAGAAGAATATTATCCGCCAGGGTTTCTATCCTTTCACCGGGGATTCCTATCATAAATCCGCTTCCCGTCTGAACATCTAAGTCTTTGAGAAAACCGATACAGGCAATCCGGTCATGCAGGGTTGACCCGGGATGGATCACTTCGAATAAACCAGCATCGCTCGTTTCAAAACGGAGCAGATAGCGGTCCATACCGCACTCACGCCAGTAACGATAGGTATCGTAAGGACGATTACCGACGGATACCGTAACGGAAAGAGAGGTCTTATCTTTGATGGTCCGAATGAGCGTACCCAATTCTTCATCGGTGAGGCCGGGGGCTTCGCCAGATTGAAGAACCACCGTTGTCAAAGCCGTATTTGCCATTGCGTACGCCATGTCGAGTACCTCATCGGCCTTCATGGCATAGCGCTCAACCTTCTTGTTAGAAGCCCGGATGCCGCAGTAGAGACAATTATTCGCACATATATTCGAAAACTCAATAATGCCCCTGATATGGACATCATCCCCCATGTATTTATGGCGCAGTGAATCCGCTTCCTTATAAAGAGCATCGCATTCCTTTCCCTGAGCCATCAAAAGCCTGAGCGCTGCTTCCTGTGTATATTCAATATCCATGGCCACACCTGTCCAAAATAAACTTAAAGGAGGGAGCCTCAAACAGGTAGAATTTAGATTGGCCAAATAAACGATACCTGTGACAAGGAGGCGTCCCCATGAATAAGTTTAGCAGCATGTTCGGACAGATTCTACACATATTCTCAAAGATAGAGTTCTATTCCATAGTGAAACACCCATGCCGACTCGTCGGCACAAAGAAGAATGAAAATGGTATGAAGCCCCTCTTTTTGTTATAAGAATATCGATGTACCTATTCTCACACAAAAGGAGGGATATCATGGATATCATCATCGAAAGAGGGGCTGGCCTTGATGTGCACAAGGAGACAGTAGTGGCATGTATTATGGGAACAGGAATAAAGAAGGAGATACGAACCTTCAGTACCGTGACCAACGATCTTTTACGTCTTAAGGAATGGCTGAAAGAGAACCGCATAACCCATGTCGCCATGGAGAGCACCGGGGTCTACTGGAAGCCCATATTCAACATACTGGAAGATAGTTTTGAAGTGATGCTCGTCAATGCACGACACGTCAAGAACGTACCGGGAAGAAAAACCGATGTAAAAGACAGCGAATGGCTCTGTAAGCTTTTAAGAAGCGGACTGGTCAAGGGAAGCTTCATCCCTCCGAAAGAAATAAGGGAACTTAAGGGATCTCACCCGGTACAAAAGAAAACTGATCCAGTCCATTGCCTCTGAAAAACAGAGAATAGAGAAGATTCTTGAGGATGCGAATAGAAAGCTCTCCTCCGTGGCTTCGGATATATTCGGAGTGAGCAAGACCCGGATTACCGAAGAGTTGATGAAGGGAGATCTTAAGCCAGACCAAATGGCGGAATTGAGCAAGGGCAGGTTAAGGAAAAGAAAAGAGGACCTCACAGAAGCCCTTGTGGGACATATGGAGGAACACCATACGTTCATGATCCGTGCTTCATTGGGACATATGAAGGCAATAGAGGAGATCCTCGTCACCCTGGAACACAAGATACGGGAAATAATCGAGCTTCACTTCAAGGAAGAATACGATCTTTTGAGGACAATACCGGCTGTGAAAGACAGCACCTCCGTCATCATCGCGGAAATAGGAGTAAACATGGATCTTTTTGTAACCGATATGCACATTTCATCATGGTCAGGTATGAGCCCGGGCAACAACGAAAGCGCGGGGAAAAAGAAACCAGGAGTAACTACACACGGCAATACATCCTTAAAAAGTATCCTCACGGAGTTGGCATGGGTGGCAACAAAGATGAAAGGCACTTACCTCTTTGCCAAATACCAGAGCCTTGTGGGCAGACGAGGCAAGAAAAAGGCGTTGGTCGCAGTAGGACATAAGATACTCATCATGTGTTATCACATACTCAAATACAAGGTACCCTACAAGGAACTTGGACCGAACTATCTCGATACACGGGAAAAAGACCGTATTGCGAAGAGCTATATAAAGAGACTTACCAATCTTGGATATACGGTAACATTGAACGAGGCAGCATAGACACCCAAAACGAGAGCCTCAGACATCCTGACCTCTGCGCCGCATGATCAGCATGACTTTCTACACGCGGACGATAAAAACATTCTTCATAACACCATGTTGAGATTCATGTGACCCCTTGGCAGCCAGGGGACCGAGAAACAACCCACGGATTTTGAGAGGATACCATTTTTGCTGAAAAAGCCGGATGGGTTTGGTATAGATAGGACATATACTCACGAGATAAGGAGCCATCCCATGCCGCAAATGCACCTTCCCATCTTTCCTGAAGGGGTAACCCACATCACGCCGATCCTGGCGTTTCTAAAGCAAGACGGTCGGATAACGTACTTTAATGGACATATGCCGGTATTCATCCACGACGAACACGATCTGTGTACCTTCCGGATGATTACCAGTCAGTTTGTCATCAACGGGAACGTAAAGCAGTCGCAGATTGCCCGGGCATTCGGATTGCCCCTGATAACGGTGAAACGCTACACAAAACTCTATCGTGAAAAGGGTCCTGCCGGGTTCTATGCCGAACGGAAAAGACGAGGCCCTGCCGTATTGACCCTGGAAGTTCTCAAGAAGGTGCAACAGATGCTTGATGCGGACATAACCATACCGGAGGTTGCCTCAACGCTCGGGCTGCTTTGCAATACCGTAGAAAAAGCCCTTCGAGCAGGTCGTCTTGATCGACCTAAAAAAAAACGAAGAACGGATAACCTCTAAGAGCGACCGCACCCGTGAGGACAGCGCGGCAGCTATGGGCATGGGCGCTACCAATACCATCAACCGGGTCGCTGCGAGCATCGGCACTATAGGCGATGTTCCCATCACATTTACGCCGTCATTGGATGTCCCTTCAGGGGGAGTCCTCCTGGCTTTGCCGGCTCTTTTGTCGATAGGTCTTCTTAGTCACACAAAAGAGTTCTTTCGGTTACCGGGAGGGTATTACGGACTGGAGACCATCTTTGTGCTCCTGGCATGTATGGCCCTGTCCCGGATCAAAACCATCGAATCGTTGCGGTACTGTGCACCGGGGGAATGGGGCAAGCTTCTGGGCCTGGATCGCATCCCTGAAGTAAGGACGCTGCGCCGGAAGATCAAGATCCTGTCGGGCAGAAAGCCTGAAAAGTGGAGCGCACGGTTATGTGCGGACTGGATGGAGTCCGATCCACAGAGCGCAGGAACTCTCTATATAGACGGCCATGTGCGGGTATACCACGGACACAAGACCACGCTTCCCCGTCATTGATAGCCCGGCAACGGTTATGCCTTCGCGCTGAAACCGACTACTGGGTGAATGCCATGGACAGTCAGCCCTTCTTTGTCGTCACGAAGACAGTTGACCCCGGATTACTTCAAACCCTCCGTGAGGATATTGTCCCCCGGCTCATGAAAGAAGTCCCCGGTCAGCCATCATTGACGGAAAATCCTCTTGTACACCGTTTTACCCTTGTCTTTGACCGGGAAGGATACAGCCCCGATTTCCTCCTGGAAATGAAAAAAAACCGCATTGCCTGTCTGACCTATCACAAGTATCAGAAAGAGGACTGGCCGGAGGAAGAATTCTCTATGGTCAGGGTTTCTTTCTCAAATGGCAACACCGTCGACATGAAACTCGCCGAACGGGGGACTCACCTGTCAGGGAAAATCTGGGTCCGGGAGATCCGCACGCTTACCGGAAGCAATCATCAGACCTCCGTACTCTCTACCGACTATATATCCGATATTGCCCCGATTGCAGCGGCAATGTTCTCCCGGTGGTCTCAGGAAAACTTCTTTAAATATATGCGGGAACACTATAGTTTAGACCACCTCATAGAATATAATTGTGCCGATGTTTCTGATACCATACAGGTAGTCAATCCTGATTATCGTCGCCTTGATAGTCAGGTACGGAGCAAAACCTCCATTCTCAGCAGGAAGCTGGCCCAGTTCGGCGCTTTAAGCCTTGAAGGCAATATCGATCCTCAAAAAGTAGGGGCCTATCAGAAAAAGAAGGCCGACATGCAGGAGGATATTAAAAACCTCCAGAGAGAAGTGGCCGACATAAAAGAAAAGCGAAAAAATGTTGTCCACCACGCACGGGTACCCGAACTGCCGGAAGAAGACCGATTTAAATCCTTGAGCGCAGAGAGCAGACATCTCATCGACACGGTAAAGATGATTGCCTATCGGGCTGAAGTAGCCATGGCTCATGTGCTGAGAGAAAGGATGTCACGCAATGACGACGCCCATAGTCTGCTCCGGGCTATCTATCGTACTGAGGCAGATCTGTTGCCGGATACCGAAAAAGGTATCCTGACGGTACGGTTGCACCATCTTGCCAACCGCAGTTCCGATGATGCTATCCGTCATCTGTGTAATGAGTTGAATGCTGCCGAGACTGTATTCCCCGGTACGGATCTGCGTATGTTTTATGAACTTGTATCATCACAATATCCCTGAGGTCAGGAGGTCTGAGCCTACTGTGGAAAAAAGGTCGACGCTTACTGGTGGTTTAAACCCCGTAGTTGAAACTGACATAAGCCGGTCATAAGGACAAAACAATGTTGCCATAGAGCGCAGGGGAAATTTTTATAACCCAGACCGGCTATTCCACAGCTTAAAAAGAAAGGAAGGTAATATGCATTAGAGAAGTTAATTTTCAGGGGAAATATACAATGACGTTAGCGCTCAAACCCCTTTTAGAGAAATATTCAATCTGGTTCATTTTAATAGGTTGATACAACGACTTTCTAAGAAATTGATTGACAACAATATATCCTATGGCTATAATACGCAAGTGACAAAAGATGAACTAAAGACATGGCGCAGGCAGAACGATTATACACAAGCAGGGCTTGCAAAAACTCTTGGCGTAGGTCAAGTGGCCGTGGCAAGATGGGAAACTGATGTTAGAAAAATTCCACCATTCCTGCATTATGCCCTGCGATGCTTGGAATTAGAGGGAGGTGAGCGAGTGAAAAGGGGCAAACGGAAAAAGAAAAAGGAGGTATGACGTGCTAGGAAGTATTGCCAAGAAGGGAAACAAATATTATGCGGTGTTGGCAATCGGATCAAAGAGAAAATTGATAAAAGGTGGAGTTACCCGTAAAGATGCTGAACGGGTTTTAAATGAAAACCTACCCTCAGTGCAAGACGGCACCTTCAGGGACATCAAAAAAGTCACATTTAGACAATTCGGGAAAATATGGCTTGATAGCTCTGCGAAAGCCAACATTAAAGAAACGGCGTATCCTGAATACGCATCTCTGGTAACAAGACTGACAAGATATTTTGGTGATGCTGTTTTTACCAACATAACAGGCGCACATATGCAAGCCTTCATTGCTAAGCGACTCACAGAAGTACAACCATCAACAACACAGCGAGAGACTGTCATTTTAAAGCAAATACTCAAACATGGGTACGAGTGGGGATACACAAAAATAAGCGCCGGTCAGTTCATAAAGAACCCACGTGTTCCGAAAAAAGAGCAGCCAATTCTTGATGTGTCCGAAGCATATCGACTCTTGAATCATATAGACCCTTATTATGGTGTTGCAACGCTCACAACAATCTTAATAGGACTCAGGGCAAACGAACTATGGGGATTAACATGGGATGATGTTGACCTCAGCACCAATGTGATCCATGTCCGTCCTTCACTCTGGCAGGGTAAATTATTTGAACCCAAATCGAGAACCAGTATACGCAAACTCGACATATCCCCCACGCATTCACTGGGACTGAAGAAGTGGAAACTTCAATGTCCCTCAACCGATTTGAACCTTGCATTTCCTTCAAAGTATGGACGTCCGGTGAATGACCACAATTTTGTTAATGTATATTTCAAAAAGGTATTGATGATGGCCGGGTTAAAGCCGGTTACCTGGCATAGCCTGAGACATACGAATGCCAGCACAAGGATACGGAGCGGACAAGACCCTAAATACTTATCAGCGGAGTTAGGGCATTCAGGCATACAGATTACGTTTAATACATATGGACATTTATTCAATGATGCAGAGTTTTCACGTTCACAAATGAAAAAATTGGAGAACATCTTTTATGGTCGTTAGAAGTCCGTTAGAAAAGACAGTGTTTACGAACATGGTATACTTTTTGATAAGTTTGAAAGTAATTGACATAATTAATAAACATGACAATTACCCTGTTGGAGGGAAGACATATAGCGTACTATATCATATAATAGTTGACGCTTATAATTTCAAAGCCAATTTTGAATATCGCTTAAGAGAGTTCACATGAAAATAGGTTTGGCGATTTATCACTTCGACCCAAAGAAGGGTGGAGCCGAACGATATGCATACGATCTATCTGCGATGCTCTCTGAAAGGGGACACCAGGTCTTCGTCTTTTGCGCGGAAGGCATTAAGCTGCCGGCGGTCAACCTCATCCAGCTCAACACGGCGCCTTTTCCCCGTTGGCTGAGATCGCTCTCTTTTGCGCTGAATCACAGAAGACAGGTAAAACAGTTCGGCCTTGACGTTATGCTCGGCTTCGGCAATACGCTCGACCTCGATGTGTATCAGAGTCACGGCGGCATCCATCGCATATGGATGCAAAGAGAGATCGCAAGTTATGACAATACCGGTGAGCGTCGTCTAAAGGCCCTTCTCCTTCAGAGCAGTATTAACCAGATGGTACAACAATGGATCTCGGAATATCCCATCCGGCAGAATAAATACAAACGTATTGTCGCCATATCGGAGATGGTAAAAAGGCATATGATGGGTTATTACGACATGAGCGGAAACAAAATCGACGTCGTTTACAACGGCGTGGATATTAATCGTTTCAGGCCTTCCCCTATGGAGCCAGGAGACCCTCTCAAGATCCTCTTTTCCGCGGGTAATTTCCGTTTAAAGGGTCTTTCGCCGCTCATTAGTTCTCTTGGCGAGCTGGCAAGTCAGACGAGTTCATTTCAGCTTCTTGTCATGGGAAGGGGCAGACGTGAACGATACAATAAAGCAATTAAGCAACTCAACATAGAAGGTCGCGTCACCTTTCTTGGCGAAAGGGCCAACCCGGAGACGGTCTATCAGGAGGCCCATGTTCTTGCCCATCCAACATTCTACGACGCATGCTCCCTCACAACCATGGAAGCTATGGCATCGGGGCTTCCGACAATCACCACGGAATGGAATGGTGCTTCAGCCCTCATTTCTGCCAATGAAGGCTATGTTATAGACGAACCCCGGAATACTGCTGCTCTTCGTAACGCTATAGCAGGGCTTTTTGACAGGGAAAAGAGAAGACGGATGGGCCAGACGGCCCGTCTTAAACTGGAACGGTACACCATGGAAAGAAACATGAGCGAGATGGAACGAATCTTCAAGGAAGTCGCTGGAACAACCGGATATCAGGAGAGGTGAACGTTTGAAATATATGGGAATCGATGCTATAGTGTGGCCGTTCAAAGAACACCGTTCACAGGAAAAACTCTATGGATTCTCCGTATTATTTTAGCATTCGTCATGATCTCGTAGACCTTATCCCTCCGGGAACGAAGAGAATCTTGGAAGTCGGGTGCGCGGGAGGTATGACAGGAAAGAGGCTGAAAGAAAAAGGGTTTCAGGAGGTCGTCGGCATTGAGTGCATCGAAGAAATAGGACAACAGGGCGAAATGTACTATGACCGGCTTTTCATCGGCGACGTGGAGAATGTAGAGCTTCCCTACGAGAAGGGGCACTTCGATTGCATTCTCTACCCAGACGTTCTCGAACATTTGCGGGACCCCTGGAAGACCATAAAGAAGCATAACGCCCTTGTCAAAAATGACGGAATAATCCTCTGCAGCATCCCCAACGTCCGTCATTACAGGGTGATCAAGAAACTTGTCTTCAAGGGAAAATGGGAATATCAGGATGACGGCATTATGGATAAGACACACCTCCGTTTTTTCACTCTTTCTTCCATCATAGAGCTGCTTATTGACGCAGGCTTCGAACCGGCCCATATGGTGAAAAAACCATCAGCGGCCAAATGGTTGAAAATAGCGAACCGCCTTTCAGGCGGCGGCCTCATCGACTGCCTCGTGAGGCAGTATATCATTCTTGCAGTCAAGAAACACGAGGTGGTTTAGTGGCCCTGGTGAGTGTGGTGATCCCCAACCTGAATGGCGAAAACTTTCTCCCCATGTGCCTTGATACCCTTAAAACCCAGACATTTCGAGATTTTGAAATCATAGTGGTCGACAACGGTTCCCGTGATGGCTCCCTACGTCTTCTGAATGAAAAGTACCCCGACGTAAGAATCGTATCTCTTGATAGAAACTACGGATTTGCCTTTCCGGTAAACCGCGGTATAGAGGCGGCCTCCGGCGAGTTTATATGCCTTTTGAATAACGATGTTGAACTGGACCCACAGTGGATGGAAGCCATGTATATGGCCCTTAACCAAAACCAGGAGGTCGGCGCCTGCGGGCCGAAAATGATGAGATACTGGGAACGTGAACGAATTAATGTTCTCGGTATACGGTTTAACAGTAATGGCGACGTGGAAATTGTCGGCGCCGGAGAGAAGGACAAAGGGCAGTATGAGGAGATGAAATATGTCTTCGGCGTGACCGCGGGTGCGTCAATGTACCGGCGGAAAATGTTCGACGACGTGGGGCTCTTCGATGAAGCTTTTTTTGCGTCCTTCGAGGATGTTGATTTGAGCTTCCGGGCGCAACTCGCGGGCTACAAATTCCTTTACATCCCACAGTCCATCGCCTATCATATGGTAGGCGCGACAATAAAAAAAAGACGATATCAACCCACCTATCTGAATAATCGGAACGCTCTCCTCTTTTTCTGGAAGAATATGCCCGGAGAGCTTATCAGAAAAAATCTCTGGAGGATTTTTCGTCACAGGGCAGTATATTTTTTGAAGAGGGTCTTGAAGAATTTTTACAAGTTGAGGACCTATTACTACCTGAAAGGCACCTTTGCCGCCTTTATTCGCCTACCAGCCACCCTGAAGATCCGAAAAGAAGTCCAGACCAGGCGGCGTGTCTCTCTGGAATATCTGGTTTCGATCATGGATAAGGATTTTGTATGAAAATACTGTTCCTGATTCAGGGCAGGAAGGTCGCGGCGAGCAGATACCGGGTACTCCAGTATCTCCCTTATTTGGAGGCAAAAGGCGTGGAGACAACGGTCATACCTTATCCGGCAACACTCGGAGAACTTTACGCATTTTTCCGTGATCTTCCCGGTTATGACTGTCTCTTCCTGCAGAGGAAAAGATTCCATGGACCCCTGCTCACCCTCTTAAGAAAACGGGCAAGAAAGATAGTATACGATTTTGACGACTCGGTGATGTATAGGAACTCGAAAACAGCATCACCCTATTCCGCCACACGTCTGAGAAGGTTCGCCGCCATGGTCCAGGCATCTGACTATGTGATCGCCGGCAACCGATTCCTGCGCGATCAGGCTCAGCAATTCACGGACCATGTGACGGTTATAGCAACGGCCATAGACCAGAGTCGCTATCTCGCGAAAGATTATGATCTGAAGAAAGAGAAGGTGACCATCGGCTGGATCGGCGATCACGGGAGCATACACTATGTGGAAAAGATGCGGCCGGTCTTCGAAGAACTCGGTAAAAAGTATTCCCATCTTGAGTTTGAAATTATCTGCGATATCTTTTTCGATTGTGATAATATCTCCGTTGTAAAACGGATATGGAGCGCCAAGCATGAGATCGAATATCTCCATGAGCTTGACATCGGCGTTATGCCGCTCATAGAAGATCCCTGGTCGGAAGGCAAATGCGGCCTGAAGATACTCCAATATTTTGGGGTTGGTGTGCCCGTTGTCTGCACGCCGGTGGGTGTCAACAAAGACGTTGTCAGAGAAAACTTTAACGGTTTTTTTGCCCGTCTTCCCAGGGAATGGATGGAAAAACTTTCGCTGCTCATTGAAGATCGAGAGAAACGAAAAATTATGGGCATGAGGGGAAGAGAAATCGTATTCAAATCCTTTTCGCTTGATGCCTGCGCACCAAGGTTTTATGAGGTACTTCTGAAAACGGTTTCAGGGAAAGGTGTATAGGTGAAGATCCCGGCAATGGAAAAGTATTCCGCAGGCAACATCGACTGGTTCCTCATGGAAGAGGGGCTGCAGGGGATTGTCGAGCAGTTCTCCCATTCTGAAAACACAAGGAGAGATTACCGTATCTATGATTATCAAGGAGGAAAAGTCTTCATCAAATCCTTTTTGGAGACAGGGTTCGTAGGCCGTGTCCGGCACCTTTTTACACCGCGCGGGAAAACAGAATTCCTGATCGGTAATAACCTTACCTCCCTCGGCATACCGGCACCGAAGGTCCTCGGTTATGGGATCGGCAGAAATACTTCCTCTGTGGTAGAAGAATACATTGAAGGTCATAGTCTTCTCTATGCAATTAAAAAGACCGCTGACCAAAGCAGAATATTCACCCTCCTTGCTGATCTTTTGGTGCAATTGAAACTGAAACACATACGGCACAACGACCTGCATCTTGATAACGTACTGATCCAGGGCGATAAGCTCTATCTTATCGACCTCCACAAAACAAAAGTGAAAAAGATCTTCAGCGGTGCCGATGAGGTATCGAATGTTACCCATGCCCTTGGGATCATCTATGATGACATATCCGACCAGGAGAGAGACTTCTTCTTTACTCAACATGGATGCAATCATACTTTCAGACAGCAGATAGAACGGAAAATCGCGAAGCTCAAAAAGGACTGGATCACCAGCAAGAAAAAGAGGGCCTTTAGGAACACCTCTCTGCTGAAGATTTCTGAAGGCCATGTACATATAAAAGGTTCGGAAGAAAGGATACAGAGGGAATTCATCGCGACCCTTAAAAAAGATAAAAAGGTCAGGATCGAACGCTTCAGCGATCACATCCGCAAGGTCTATCGACATTGGCGCAGATTAAAGGCGGCCTGGGAAAATCATGTCGCGTTAGCGTATCTCGGAAGCGGCGCTGTTCCTCAGCCATTTTATGTAAAACTGCCGACAGCGTTTTCAAGAGGCTATGTCGCCATGGAAGACCTTGGTCATAAAGGAATTGAACTTGACCGTTTCCTTGACGGAAAATATGATGACATGAGCTATTCAGAGAGAAGAACGTTTATAAAAAATCTTTCCGAATTCTTCCTGTCCCTTTTCAGACAGAGGATTACCCACAGAGACCTAAAGGGCTGCAATATATTCGCGCTCCATGATGGCAGGTTTATGCTCCTCGACGTGGAAGATATAGTCTTTGAAGAGATTAGGGAAGAAACGCTGAAAAGAATGCTGGCGCAACTTAACACAACCATACCGGCAAGGATTACGATGCAAGACAGGATGCGTTTTTTTCTGAGCCTCACAGCATCATTGAAGATGAACAAAAAGCACCTCTTCAGATACATCGAGAAAGAGTCCTTGGAGAACGAGATAGTGTATGAAGGAACAAGCGGGCTCAAATCAGAACGATGGTAACGTACAAACGAAGACGAGATAATTAGAAAGCTTGGTATCAGGAAATGTGACTTAAAAGACTCATCATAGGCCATACGGATGTTGATTACAACGGAAAAAAGGAAGGCGAAAATCGCAATTATTCCCCGAGCATTCCCAAGGCATCGAAGATATTGCCCACTACGGAATGACTGTCATAGTGTAAGATAAAATTGTCCCGATCAATTTCTTGTTTTTCCCATTGGATAGAAATACCCTCTTTTCCAAAACAGGCGATATTCATGCGCTTATGACCGAAGAGGTGCGGAATGTCCCGAGCGTTGAGATGGACAGTGATATTATTTCCTTTAATCGGTACAGCGAAGAGCCTTGCCAGGATCGCGAGGTAGAAGGCCCTGGCTTTTACCATATATCCGTAGGCGGGGTGGTATTGACCGGCAAGGATTTTTTCTTTTATAACCTTATTATCGGTGAGGCCCATCTTTACAACAGGAATACCATTTCTTAAAGCGCTGAGATACATTAAGACCGCCCTGTCAAGGACGGTATCAAAGGGAATCGGCGTAAAGCGACCTTTCTTATACATCTCGCCGAGACGTGTGCTGTCAAGGACAACAAGGGGATAGATCCTGATATAGTGAGGTCTGAGTCGAGTCATGGTATGCACGGTCACCCTGATATCGTTCATCGTCTCTTTGGGCAGTCCCACCATGAACTGGAGCGCTACCTGAAAACCTTCCTTGATGAGGGCCTCATATGATGAAATCAGGTCCTTCGCGTTATGCCGCCGGTTGAGCTTTAAAAGGATCTTATCATTGAACGTCGGGATGCCAAGCTCAATAACGGTAACGTGGTTGGTCTTGAGTATTTCTATAACCTCATCGTTCAAAGGAACAGGTTTTGTTGAAATCCTGAAGTTTGCGATCCTATCTCTATACTCTTCGAAGCGGGAGAAGAGTTGCCGGAGTTGATCGGATTTCATGCCGAAGATGTTACCGCCGAAGAGACCAACTTCGTATGGCCCTTTATGGGCACTCAGTGTTTTCGCTATGCTGGCGCTCAAGTCGGCATCTCTGAGATCTGTGATAAATTGCTGGTTACAATAGATGCACCGTTCACGGCAACCGAGATGAGGAAGGAAAATAGGGACGATCATCTTTACAATAGACCCCCATTATTTTCCTTCCTTTTTATGACAAATGCAATAACGTTCCTGCCAACCTTATTTCCCTGAAAAATTTTTGATGATGTCCAGCGCGTCTCTACTGTCGGGGTCGAGTGACATGGCTTTCGCCGCTGCGTCAAGGGCCTTCAGAAAGTCACCATTTTTCAAGAAGGCCTTTGCAAGTCCGACATAGGCATCGGAATTATCGGGATTGGCCTTGATCGCTTCTGTGTATTCCGTAATTGCTTCCCGTACCTTTCCACTCTTGAAAAGCTCGATGGCAGCGGCAACCAAGACTTGTGAAATATCTTCCTTGATCTTTTGCGTTTTTGGATCAGTGGAGAGCACTTCCCTGACATAACCCAGCGAACCTTCAATATTACCTTGCTTCAGTTCAGAAAGGGCCGCCCCCAACAGGGCGTCGATGAGAATATCAACAACCTGTTTTTTCAAATCCTCCGGCGATAGACGGTAGGCCGTGCGAAGCGGCCTGAGCGCCTTCCCGTAATCGCGGAGGTTCAGGTATGACCTTCCAAGATAGAGGTGGGCCTCGTAGAAATTCGAGTCTATTGTTATGGCTCTTTCAAAATAGGGTATGGCTTCCTGGAATTTGCCCTCGCTGAAGAGTGCCAGCCCCGCATCAAATTCATTCTGTGCTGCGCTCATCATGAGTCCCGCACAAGAGGCAAGCGCCAATCCCACAATCATTGAAAACACTGCCATGAGTATGGTTTTTTTGTATAACCTGCTCATATACATCTCCCCTTCTATAATTGATGTCCTTCAATACAACTGCGTTGGCCGATGATGTGAAGCTCAATGCCATCGCTCGATTTTGCAAGTATAAGGTCTGTACATTCTATTTTGAATCCTGGTGAAAGAGAAAAGTCCGGGGATACACGGTATATCCGAAAGCGTACTCGTTGAAACGACTGACAGCACAAAGGGAAAGGGGCGATTTGACGAAAAGCATAAGGGCCCGTAACAAGGAGACAGATAAGCACGGAAAGGGTCATCAGAAACTTTTTCTTTGTCATGGTTTTTCATCCTCATTATAGCATGAAATCCTCAGAACAAGGAATCATACAAATATGCCAAAATCCACCACCTCTTTCCCCATGACCCATGTTGCTGCTCCGGATGGGCCGGTTTTCTGAAAAACTACCCAAAAAATGGAATACCAGGAAGACTCCTTGCCCTCTATTGTGCTATCCAGACATCACAGAACCTCTCTGAAGGCGAATTTTAGACAGGGCTCTCCTTTGCCCCGTTAAAGAGTGAGATTTCATTGTCAGATCGGCCTTAATCTTATCCATAGCCAAGTTCCATGATTCTTTGTCGTGCAGAGAGTACTATCTCAAACGAGGGGTGATCTGCGGCAAGCCGTATGAGAAGTTGTCGCGATCTTTCCATAACGCGTCCTGGGAGATTGATAAGGTGGAAACGAATAGCCTTCATTCTTCTCGTCACCCAGGAACCCTTGAGGATAAGGTTCTTCATGGCAGTATTCAGGTTGTGGGCAAGGACCATGATTAACCACCATGCCGCATTCTCTGAAAAGTCCCCCGAGGGGAGCTTCCCCCCTGCTAAGTCTTCCTTCATCACGGAATGAGCTTCTTCGGATTTGCCTGAGCGCTCATGCTGCCAAGGGATGAGGTTGTCACCTTTCCAGTCCATGTTGGTTACGATCCCGAAGAGCTTGTACTGGGTGCTCTCGAAGGTGATGGTCTGAAAGGGAAGCATACCGGGAAGGATTGGTTGTTTCATTGCCTCCCGAATTGCGATATAACGGTAGGGTTCTGTCTTTTTTGTTGTGGCACTTTTATTGGGGACAAAGCAGACCTCCGCATATTCTCCGGAGATACACCCATTTTTATCGAAGAGGGGGTGCCACTCTTTAACCTCATGGACTGCTTTTTTAAACTCCGGAGTGACGTCACAGCCTATGGCGAACTCAATTCTGCCGAAGCGGGGGTGCTTCTTTTCGTCATTACAGTATGTGAGCAGATCGTGCTGATATCCTGCCGTATCGGAGCGGAGTCTCACGGTTTTTACTCCTTCGGGGAGAAGAGAGAGGGCTTTTTTCAATACCCTCAACTGTTCGTATCCCGCTGGGACATTACCGTCTCTAAACTCTGTATGAAGCATAAGCCCCAGTTCTGCCCAGTAGGTATTTAAGGGCTGATAGGCTTTATACCCCTTATACGAGAAGAGGCCCTCTTTTTTCTGTGTGGCAATAAGGGTGGCATCCATATCGAGGGTGGCGCACTGAACGGGATTCTTCATATAGATCGCCCTGACGAGATCGCTCTGGACCCGCTCAAGGGCAGAGAGCATTTCAGTCAGGGGAGGAATAACAGCCTTGCCTTCGGTGCGAACATAGTCTTCGTGGAAAGCAGAAAGATACCGGAAGACCGCTGAGGCCGAGGGAACTGACCGGTGCTTTTCCTTACGCCATCGTCTCTGTGTCTGTCGTCGCTCCTTTCTCGGAAGGCCTTTCAGTTCTATGCGTTGGAGTATGCGGCAGAATCCTTCATCGGCTTCAAGGATACGAAGGTCATCGACACATTCTCCTCCTGCGAGGTTTAAGAGGATAAGGGAGAGGATGATTTGCTCATCCGTCCATCCTTGCACCTTTGTATGCAGGTGTGATGAGATACTTTCCCCCAGATTTAGAACGGAGGCCAGGTCCAGATAGATGGGAAGGCCCGCAAGAGAGGTCATGCCGGAATCAGTTTTTTCTTTTTCATACTTGTAAGGAAGGAGTCCTTGTGCCATAATTGATTCACCTCGTTGGTGATAGATTTGGTTTGGCTAATCTATTCTATCACGCCTGCTCATCAGGGCCAACGAGGTTTTTAATTATTTTTGATGGTGGATCATGGTATGGTCAATCCCACCGAAAGTTTGGTCTTCTTTCTATTTTGTTGTACTCAGAAGTAGTGTGGCCGAAGGTTTTTTTGTTCTTGCTCGGAAACATTTTTGTGGTATATGAATGTAGGAGGTGAAGAAGCAGTGAAACTGACGATTCTCGGCACAGGATCAACGACGCCGTCTCTTAAGCGCGGTTCCCCCTCGTATCTTGTGACCGCGAAGAAATCGACAGTGCTTGTGGACATCGGGCCAGCGGTGGTGAGGAGGCTTCTTGAATACGGATTTTCAATTGATGACATAGGCATCATCGTCATTACCCATTTCCATGTTGATCATATCGCGGACCTTGCGACCTTTCTCTTCACGAGTAATTATGGTATTAGGCCCAGAACAAAGCCCCTTCTCATCATCGGTGGACAGGGTGTTCAAGAATTCTACAAGGGCCTCTTGAACGTATATCGATGGATCAGACCCAAGTCCTACAAGCTAGTCGTGAAGAGCATACCCGGAGGCGCGCTCGAAATTGACGGTCTGACGATCAAAACTGCCCACGTCAAACACAACCCTGAGAGCATTGCTCTTCGATTTGAAGCGCGCAAGACCATCACATTTTCCGGGGATGCAGACTACTCGAAAAGCCTAGCTCGACTTGCTTTCAACACGGACCTTCTCGTTGCCGAGTGTTCATGTCCCGAAAGGAAGATAAAAGGACACCTCAATCTTGCCACCCTTGAGAGGCTTGTCAAAGAGGCAACGCCGAAAAAGGTCATCCTTTCCCATCTCTATCCGGATTGGGATAGATTTCACGGCGTCCTCCATTCACCTTACCTTCTGGGGGAAGACGGTCTCGAAGTGGAACTTTAAAGGGACGCGAAACGTCAGCGATAGAGGGGTTTGTTGAGCCTCGTACTGAGGATCTTGAGGAATTCGAACCATGCCATGCTCAATGCCCCGGCGGCAAGGCAGATGAAAAGGTCAAGAAGGCGGAGCTTCGAAAAACGGAAGAGGTCACGGAGGAAAGGCACATAGAGTGTAAGCCCGAGAAAGATAAGTGCTCCGGATACTACACACCATAGAGCTGTATTCGATGAGCGAAGCGTCGAAAAAATCGTTCGTGACCACGAAAGATTTGTCATAATGAGACAGAGGTTTGCAACAATGAGCGTACCGAAGGAAAGAGCCCGAGCGCCCTCTTCCCCTTGACCCCGTGATAATGCAATGAAAAAGACGGCCATGACAATTGCGAGTACGCTGAATCCCTGGAGAAGACTAAGGCCGATTATTTTTTTGCCGAAAAGCGATTCCTTTGAAGGTCTCGGAGGTCTCAACATGAGGTCTTGTTCGGCGCGCTCCGATTCAAAGACTACAGAACAGGCGGGGTCGATGATGAGTTCGAGAAAAACGATGTGAACGGGCAAAAAAACAAGGGGCCATCCGAATATGAGGGGTAATAGCGACATGCCTGCTATGGGCACGTGGATGGCGAAGATATAGGCCATCGCCTTTTTAAGGTTGTCAAAAATCCTGCGGCCCATCTTAATGGCTTCTACGATAGAGGAGAAATCATCATCGAGGAGCACCAGAGAAGATGCCTCACGTGCGACGTCCGTGCCGCGGCCACCCATGGCGATTCCTATATGTGCCGTTTTCAACGCGGGCGCGTCGTTCACTCCATCTCCTGTCATTGCCACGATTTCACCGTTTTCCTTGAAGGCGTTGACGAGTCTCAGCTTTTGCTCTGGTACGACCCTGGAAAAAACCGCGGTATGTTCGATCTTTTTGCGAAGGCGCTCATCATCCATTTCGTCGAGCTCAATACCCGTTATCACGTTCTCCGCGGGCTTGAGCCCGATCTGCCGTGCTATGTTGAGGGCAGTACCGGGATAGTCCCCTGTTAGCATGACGACCTTGATGCCGGCACCAAGGCATTCCGCGATGGCTTGAGAGACCTTGGGCCGGACAGGATCAATGAGGCCGATAAGGCCGAGAAACGTGAACGTGAAGTCATGCTGCTGACCGGGCAGGTCTTTTTCCGTAAAGGACGCTTGCGCCACAGCGATCGTCCTGAGGCCTTCATCTGCTATGACGCCTATGCGTTCCGCTAACTCCTTTTTTGTCGGATCGTCGAGATGGCAGAGATCGATAATTGCTTCAGGCGCGCCCTTGGCGGCTATGATGTAGTCCTTTCCATCCGGTGATTTCCACACGTGTGAGAGGGCAAAAAGCGCCCGCGAAAGAGGGTATTCACGAACAAGCGTCCAGTTGTGATGGAGATGTTCTGTGTTGGAGAGGGTATATTCGGCGAGCTTTTTCAAGGCCTTTTCCATGGGGTCAAAAGGGTCTTTCTGACTCGCGAGAATGGCATACTCAACAAGTTCATGAAACCGCTCCGGCAAAGGGTCCTTTTCTATGCTCGTTGCGTCATAGTAGTGTCCGTCAACGAAGAACTTACTCACAGACATATGATTGAGGGTGATAGTACCCGTCTTGTCGCTGCAGAGCACCGTGGCAGAGCCGAGTGTTTCCACGGCGGCAACACGGCGCGTGAGCACGCGATTACGTGAGATACGCCACGCTCCGAGAGCGAGAAATATTGTGAGGACCATAGGGAATTCTTCGGGGAGCATAGCCATAGCAAGGGTAATCCCTGCCAGGAATCCTCCTACCAGGTTTCCTCGTGTTAACCAGTAGAGGAGAACGACCAATACACAGAGCGACATCCCAATGATTGCGATATTGCGTACCAGTTTCTCTGTTTCCCGTTGCAGCAATGTTTTTTCTGTTTCAACGGTTTGGAGTGTCTTTCCGATTTTTCCGATTTCTGTCTGCGCTCCCGTCGAATGTACCCTGGCGATGCCCCATCCTTTTACAACGAGTGATCCCGAATAGACAAACGGCATGTTATCGCCTCCAGGCCGCCCCATTTCAATATCCGTATCACCACATTCCATCTTCGTTACTGACATGGATTCGCCGGTGAGAAGCGACTCATCGACGGAGAAGTTTGTACAGGAAAGAAGAATTGCATCAGCAGGCACGCGGTCTCCTTCGCTGAGGACAACAATATCACCGCGGGCCACTTCCCGTCCGGCAATGCGCCTCTGTTCCCCATCGCGGATCACAAGGGCGCGGGGGCTTGAGAGGTCTCTCAGTGCTTCGAGGGCACGCTCGGTTTTCCTTTCCTGATAGAAGGTGATACCGATAACAACAAAGACAAAGCCGAGAAGCATACAGGCTTCCCGGATATTTCCGAGAACGAGGTAGATAATACCGCAGGCAACGAGCAAAAGAAACATGGGCTCACGGATTACCTCAACAATGATCAGCAAGGCGGAGCGGTTTTTTGCGGAAGGAATCTCGTTGTAGCCCTGTGTTCTAAGTCGCTCCTGCGCTTGACTTTCAGAAAGTCCCGTGATGGTTGCAATATCGGATGCGCCGGCCATTAGACCCCTTAAGTGATAGTTATCGATGAGAATACATCTGTTTGACTAAGAGTAAACCAATTGACGGGATTATTTCAATGATGAAAAATAAATTGGCTTCGTATACAATCATGTTATATGGATACGTTTAGACGACAATGCGTTGGTCCCTACACCATTACCTGTCGTGGGGGAGCGGATCATGTTGATGCTCAGACTCTTATAGCTCAATTATCAAAACCCTATGCGTTCCTGAAAAAAGGAAGAGGAGAGATCAGGATACTCTCCGTTGGAGACAAACTTCACGCGTGCAGGAAATATATCCACGGCGGCCTGCTGAGGGCCCTTACAGGAGATCTTTTCTTGAGCGACAAAAGAGCTGTGGCAGAGATGGGAATAATGAGCCACCTTGAAAAGCATGGTTTTCCGGTGGTCCAGCCCTATGGGTATATAACAAAGAGAAACCTCTGCACGAAAGACCTCTATTTCCTGACCTTCTTTGAAGAAAATGCCATTGATCTTGTGGAGTTTTTAAAGTCATCGGGTCAAAGAAAAAGAATGAGGGCCATTAGAGACCTGGCACGTCTTTTTTTTGAACTGGGACGACTCGGCGTCTATCATCCCGACCTGCATCTGAAAAACATGCTTATCACAAAAAAACATGGGCTTCGGTTTCTCGATTTCGACAAGGCCCGTCTCAAATCAGTCACAAAGCGAGATATGGAGCACATGTTTTGGAGACTTAACAGGTTTGCGGAAAAGAAAGAACGATCCGGCGAGTTCGTGATAACCGTTCAAGAGAAGGTGCTCTTTCTCAGGGTCTTTGAGCGCCTTTCTGGTTATCGCGTCATCGTAGATATGGAAAAACGGTTGAGCAAAAAGCGTAGCGCTTACAAGTTGGGATGGTTCCTAGAATCTCTTTTCTACAAAAAGAGCCGGAAAAACTAAAATGAACTACCCACAGCAAACCACGGGATATCAGAGGTAAGATAATGACCTGGGGGTATCTCGGAGCAAGCTCCGGGCATGAACCTGCGGGGAAACTAATTTTCAGACTA
This sequence comes from uncultured delta proteobacterium, assembly GCA_963754785.1. Taxonomy (GTDB): domain Bacteria; phylum Desulfobacterota; class Syntrophorhabdia; order Syntrophorhabdales; family Syntrophorhabdaceae; genus PNOF01. The sequence goes on from CAVWHH010000021.1 coordinate 366,044, forward strand.
TGTAACATTCTTGTAGATCTAGGCAAAGTGATTGACTTTATGTGACGAGACGTTAGTCGAGGACGCGGTATTGGAGTTCCTTGGCACACATAATATTTCTCCATATGTTCAGTGGTTTTGATGTCGGCAATCGTGCAGGCTACCTTCAAAATGCCATGACAGGCCCGCGGTGAAAGACCGAACTTTCCTACGGCCCTTTCGGGAAGGTCGTGGGCCCTGTTATCGAGCTGACAATCTTTCTCTATGACCCGTGTGGGCATCTGGCTGTTGGCGTATATCTTCCTTGAACCTCTCGCTTTGAATCTTTCGGGCATTGACGAGCCTTTCTCTGATCCTCATCGACGACTCTTTCTCACTGTCGAGGGAACATTCCCGAATCGTTACCGGTGGCACTTCGATGTGAATATCCATTCTGTCAAGGAGTGGTCCTGAAATGTTGGAACGGTATTTATGAATCTCCGAGCCGCTGCTGACCTTCCTCACTCATTGTACCACCTTCAGAGCTGGCCTTTCCATAAAATATTTGCTGCTGCGCATGACCATCTCTGGGGCCGGTGGTCTCTCCATGCGGAATTATTGAGAGGAAACCGATGAGGAAGAAGGAATGCATGCCAGAGGTGCTATCCGAGTAAGGACTCAACTATTTTGTCTATTCTTGATGACCATCTTCGCAACGCCCGCTTCCTTGACCCATTAGCTTGCTCGCCAGAAGTTCCGAGCGCTATCCGGCATTCCCTGCTACATTCGACAAGAGCCAGGTGCGTGGGATCGTCGGTGTCAAAGCGTGGGACGGAGGCAAATTCAAACGGAAGGTAATGGGCGGCTTCTCTTCCAATTGTAGGGTTAGATTGCAGAGCCGAGAGGCCATTACTCACCGGCCGAGAATTCAAGATGGCGCACAAGTAGTCTCCTTCCTCAGAACTTTGGGGATAATAGTAATAGGTCTCATGGTTCGCAATGAATCCACTTGCTTCATGGCTACGGGTTTTGCACTCAGAGGTATATAAAGCAGCCCTCTGCTTGGAGCCGCTGCGGCTGTAAAGGACCACCATGTCATTCTTTGGGTCTTGTGCGGAAAGAGCCTGGTTGCAAGCGAGGTTTTCAGTAAGGCAGCTCTTGTTTGCCCAGAGAGCTTTCCACGCTTGCTCTACCCCTCTTAGCCACTGTGCCGCATACAGTTTGCCGTTCCTCAATAATTCATCGGTTTGCAGAATACGGATTCCATCCTTATGGTCCGTGAGAGGCAGAAAAACCAATTGAATCCCCTTAACTGTAAATGGCAGAAGTGCCTTGGCACGAACTGTCTCGAACAGAAATTCCTTCTCAATTCTTCCACGCCATTTACGCTGCCATTGTTTCTTAGATTCTTTAACAACTTGGTCGCTGGATTCGAGGTATGGGGCAGCTGATGTGATAGGACCCTCCGGCACCAACTCAACGAACCAGCAGCAGCGAGGCGACAGCTCGGCACCCTGACAAAATTTTCCATGATAGTAGGATGTTTCCATCTTACACCTAGGCTGGCATAATTAATCTTGATTCACATACAGAATAATTTCAATTTTGACACAGCTATTTCGATTTTTCAATAGTAATCTTTGGCCAAGAAATGTTGATTTTCGTAATCGAAATCTGGCCCTCTACAAGATGGCGCATTCCTGTTTCAGGGTGCCCCTGATTTGAATTTACATGGTATTATTAATTTAAGTTGGTTAGAAAGAGGACTTCGTTATGGGCGATACTTACCTTGCCGGGTTTTGGAACAGCATGCCGAGGATCAATCCCGCATCAGATATCGTATGATGAGATGACCGAAAAGGACAATCAATGAGGAGTGATCGCTCGGCATTTAAAAGCCCGGTAATACCATGGATTTTTGTCATCTGAATGGCTCGTCGTGGCTCAGCTTCGACAAAATAGTGGAAAATCTTCTCGCGAGCATGGTTTTTCCCGAACCGAGAGGCCCAATCATGAGTATGTTGTATTGTACTTAAGTTGATGATTTTCCCGTGGCTACGGCCAAGGAAGCAAGCGTTGCGAAGATGGTCATCAAGAACAGACAAAATAGTTGAGTCCTTACTCGGATAGCTCCTCTGACATGCATTCCTTCTTCCTTATCGGTTCCCTCTCAACGGCAGTTCTCAGCCAGGTAACCGACTGCGGCACGGCTGGCTAAATGTGTGCTTGGAAGACTGTTCACCGACAAGCTTCCCGTTGGTGGCTGTATGGAGCCAAGCAGCATCTCAATGATTGTCGTCTTTCCTGCACCACTGGGTCCAAGAAGAGCAAAATACTCACCTGCCTTGACGCAAAATGAGACATTCTCGACGACTGCAAGGGAACCATATCGTTTGCTCGCGACTTTCCATTCAATCATGCACGAAGTATATATTTACTCCGACCTGTTATGTCAATAAAATGTGCACCACAAAATGTGAGGTTTTTTACCGATATTTATTGTCGAGCATACATTGTGTTTGTTACTGATTGAAGTGCACTATTTTCGTCGAGGTTTATGCCGTCAGCATGTAAGAAATGAGACGGCGAGCATTATAACCGGTCTCTAGACGAGTCTGTCCTGATAGAGCGAGGTCTCAGCAGAGGGTCGGGAATTATAATCAATATTGCAGAGTCTGTTGCATGTATTATTCTATCCAGTGGAACGTACGCTCTATGGCCTTTTTCCAACCACCATAAAGTTTATTACGTTGGCCGGAACCCATCCCAGGTGTCCACTCTTTGTCTTTGCCCCAGTTGAGGCGCAATTCGTCCAGATTTTTCCAGAAACCAACTGCCAGACCGGCGGCGTATGCCGCACCGAGCGCTGTCGTCTCGGCCACCTCCGGGCGAATGACCGGCACATCCAGTATGTCGGCCTGGAATTGCATAAGAAGTTCGTTGAAGACCATGCCTCCGTCCACTTTAAGGACTTTCAGCCGGACCCCCGAGTCATTTTCCATCGCATCGAGCACCTCGCGAGTCTGGTAAGCGGTGGCTTCCAGCACAGCACGTGCCAGGTGACCTTTATTTACGTAACGCGTCAGACCAACAATGACACCACGCGCGTCAGACCTCCAATGGGGCGCGAACAATCCCGAAAAGGCCGGCACAAAGTAGATACCGGCGCTGTCATCGACCGTGCGGGCCAACGCTTCTACGTCCGTTGATTTCTGGATCAGGCCGAGATTGTCGCGCAACCATTGTACCAGAGCACCGGCGATAGCGATAATCTTCAGAGGTCGTTTCTATTCTATATAGTAAATTGATCCTTCGAGGGCGTAGACAGCTTTCTGATTACCGATCTTGTACGCCAGGGTAGTGAGCAATCCAGTCTTGCTTGGAACAGGGAGTTCACCCATATTCATGAGCATGAAACAACCTGTTCCATAGGTATTCTTGGCCTCGCCGGAGTTAAAACAGGTCTGGCCTAAAAGGGCTGCCTGCTGGTCGCCCAAATCACCACCGACCGGCACACCCTCCAGAATACCCTTTGCCATCCCGTACACCTCCGATGAAGAGCAAATCTTTGGCAGCATGACTGGCGGGATATCGAGCAGCTTAAGGATTTCGTCGTCCCAGTTAAGACTTTTGAGGCTCATCATAAGTGTGCGTGAGGCGTTGGTCACGTCCGTGACATGGAAACCGGTCAAGTTCCAGATGACCCAGGTGTCAATATTTCCGAAAAGCAGTTCACCGTTTTCTGCCTTACCTCGTGCGCCGGGGACATTATCAAGGATCCACTTGATTTTCGGTCCAGAAAAATAGGTGGCCAGCGGAAGGCCGGTTGTTTCGCGCAACCGGTCCTGTCCGCCGTCTTTGATCAGTTCATTACAGATGCCATCTGTCCGTGTATCTTGCCAGACAATGGCATTGTAGACGGGTTTACCGGTGGATTTTTCCCAGACAATAGTTGTTTCGCGCTGGTTGGTCACACCAATAGCGACAACGTCTTTCGGGGAAACGTTTCTCTTTTCAAGCGCTTCTTGAATGACTTCTCCTGTGTGTGTCCATATTTCGAACGGATCGTGTTCCACCCAACCGGGCTGCGGATAGATCTGACGGTGCTCCTTCTGGCCAGCGGAGACAATATTTCCTCCGTGGTCAAAAAGAATGCAACGGCAACTGGTGGTACCTTGGTCGATAGCAGCAATATATTCAGCCATGGGATGCCCCCAAACAAATATACATGATCTTATTCACCCGTAATAACAATGTCCAATGGTTCCTCGAGGTTTCTCACGGTGATCTTCGAACCGATAGGCGGGATCTTGGATAAGCGAAGTGTCTTAATCTCTTTCATAATGGCAGGTGTACGGGAAAGAGGAACAGGAGTAACAGTCTTTACAGGCAGGATTTTTACCCCCCGTTCGGTTTCGCAGCGCACCGCAGTCGTAAGTACTCTCAGGGGTTCTATCCATTCCTGGAGGGCAAAGGCTTGGCCTTCTTTGCATCGGGCCCCGACAACATTTTTGCCATCTGTCTCCAATTTACAACAATTCGGGCATATGATACAAATGTACTGTTTCTTGGGCTCTTTCAGGATAATATCTGTATTGCCCGTTTTTGTTCTCACTCTTTTTTCTTTCATGGCTTATTACCCATAGTCGAAAATCAGGGGCCGAAACGACGCCTCTTTTCCCGTAATTGATTCCTCATTTTGCCAGAGACTTACCCAGTTTTTCTCCTTCTCTTGTCACTTTGTCAACCGTATCATAAACATAATCCGCGTTCCCGGACAGATATATGCCCTTCCCGGCTTCAATGCCTGCGTCTATGAGCAGATCCCTTTCCGGTATGAGACCGACGGAGAAAAGGACCGTATCGCAGACCATCTCTCTTTCTTTGCCCGTTTTGTTTTCCCGGTACCTGATCGCTTCTACCCGATCTTTACCTATAATCTCCAGAATTTCGTGTTCGAGATAGAGCGGTATACCGAAATCATCGAGACACTGAATTTTGTTCCGTAAAAGCCCGGAAAGATGAGGAAGTATTTCCAGCACAGCAAGGACCCGAGCACCCTCAAGACTCATCCGTCGTGCCATGATAAGACCAATATCTCCGGAACCGATGATGACCACTTCTGTTCCCGGTGTTACTCCATAGATATTGACCATCTCCTGGGCCAATCCAGCGGTAAATATGCCCGCCGGTCTGGTACCTGCGACGGTAAGCATTTCTCTGGTCCTCCTGTAAGAGCGCAGTTCTTCATGATATGCCCAATGCTCAATTAACAGGGTACTTTACATTTCTCCCACGCAACGGATTTTCAAGTATGGGTGCGAGCAATTCTATTCAGTCCTTCCCTACTCTCAGGCTCAACAAGCTCCCGACAACCGTTCCTTTTACACGGTAATCGGCAGTTCTGACGTTCCTGAAAGAAACCGGTAAAACCCGCTCCCATCTTTTTTCCACTTTTTCCAGTTTTTTCTCAATTTGTGGGTAACCATAGGTGTATAACCCCATCTGTATGACGAAACGTTCAGTACCACGCGACACTATAACGCAAAATGACTATTTCGTGAAATATTATAGCATCATAAAGAACCATATTAATAACCGTTTATTCATCACAATAAAATACACTTATTTATCTATTTATTATGCTGCGCAATTAGTGTATAGTAATTTTATAGTGTGGAATAAACAATGAGCAACATAGCATATTTATTGATATCTGTCGAGGATAAGGACGCAACCGAACAGAAGAGCACGATACAGGACTATGCGGAAAAGAGAAATCTTCCCGTAGACAATTACATCACCCTTGAGGTCCCTTCCATCAAAAGAGAGCGGAACCGGCGGATGCAAGAACTTTTTTCCAACGTGAATCGATGGGATGTGGTGATCATATCGGACCTCGCCCGGATAGGACACAACATCACCGAAATCGTCACTATCATCAGGGATCTATCAGGGAGAGGAATACGGTTTATTGCCGTTAGGCAGGGTATAGACCTGAACGGGTACGCTGACGCGTCGTCGAAGGCTGCGGCCGCCGTGTTCGACATGCTTGTCGAACTGGAAAAGGACCTTGCCTCCAAGCGCATCAAAGAAATCCTTGCGCAGAAAAAAAAGGACGGCGTGGTATTGGGCAGGCCAAAGGGCAGCATTTCTTCATCAAAACTCGACAAGAAAAAAGGGCTTATTATTGAGTACTTGTCGAAAGGAGTGAGCAAGGCCTCTCTGGCACGAATTCTCGACACTTCACCATCGAACCTGCTGAGCTATCTTAGGACGCGGAAGATAGCGGTGACGAAAAGTAAAAAACCGTTACCGGAAGGTTCCATGGCGCACAACGATGTTCTTCAGAAAGAGGTCACAACAAAAGAGGATGCGAAAGAGGACAGACCATTCACGACAACGCGGAGGCCACTATGGCAAAGACTGATGGAACAAAGCAAGCCGACACGTCACTTTGATGCAACTCATGGTGTCCTCTTCTGCAGGCATTGTGGCAAGAACATCCATGATCCCAGGACAACCACCTCTGCCGGTGGGTATATCGACTACCAAGGCGGAGAGTCTTTTCATCGCATCCCCTATCCAAAGGACGAAAAAGAGCGGTGCCCAAAGTGTGGTGTTGAACCGGGGGAATTCCACCATGATGGATGCTATATCGAACGGTGTCCCAGTTGCGGGGAAAGGCTTGTTTCTTAGAGTCTTCACTTCAGAATGCCAGACCATTGAAAAACCAATAATACCATTTCCCATTCAGCATTCAATTAACCATCCAGTCAAACAAACAAATTGATGTCACTTGTTTTGGATCTTCTATGAGGGTCTTCAGTACCCTCATTAGCTGGTTGTCTGCGGCATCAAGAGAAACAAAGTATCGGTTGAGAAACCACTTTTCACGTATCTCGTCCCAAAGATGCTCTACGGGGTTCAGTTCCGGACTGTATGGGGGGGGGAGCCAATGCAGTGTGGTATTCTGAGAAATATTGAGGTCCTTGGCGGTATGCCAGCCCGCTCTGTCGAGAATGAGCACGATATGATCACAAGCATGATTTCGTGAGAGTTCCTGAAGGAACAAATGGCAGTGACTGCGCATGCACATCCGGCAGGATGAGCGCATCAAGATCCCCATCAAAGGGGCAAACGGCGGCATACGCATAGGTGTATTCCCGTACGATCTGAAAGAGGAAGACAGGATTCCCGGGGGAGTGAGCATCGCCCAGCATCGTCGATCCTCCTGAATCGGGCTTCATCCATGAACATGATCATTATTGCCGGGTGGTCTTTACCTTAATTGAAGGCTTCACCTATGAGTTTTTTAACTCCTCCTGCAGGATGGGATCGCTTTTGGGATGTTTCTTTCCCGGAGCAATCTTTCTTAACCCGTGCCGATTGAGTAAGCGATATATGGTGGATTTCGGTATTGTAGCTCCCGTACGGGCCTCAAATGCCTCTTTTATCTCCCGTATCTCTACGATACCTCCTTGTGGAGCCTTTTTTACGAAAGGGCGGAGAAACTCTTCCTCTTCTTCGGCGGTCATATGGGCATTATTTCTCCTGCGAGGAGGTTTCTTGTTCGTGAAAATGGTCAGGCCCTCCTTCATCCACCTATGCCATAGCAGATAGACGGTCTGAAGACGATAATGAAGAGCCTCCGCCACCCGAGGACCCGACATATGGAGTTTCTCTCTGAGCCAGAGCGCCTCTGCCTGCCTCCATTCCCTTATGTTGGTAATTTTCTTCTGTTTTTCGATGAGCGCTGCCAATACTTCTTCAGTGTTTGCAACTCGCCGTTGCTTTGGCGTGATGACGCCTCATGAATGAGATATTGGTCATCAATCATTAAAATATACTATATTATTGAATGCAACTGGGTATTAAGCATGGGGCATATCATGAAGAACTGCGGATTACAGATAAAAATGTTGCATGACAGCCAATTCAGTGGCACGACAATAGCCGTCTCTACCGGAACGGCTGGCTACGATCGGATCATAAAAATTAAAGTACAGCTTAACGAAGCTTCTTATTTCATGATTTTAATTTTTTGCAACCACTCAGATACCTCGTTTTGCGCAGTTTTTGTATTTTTTCCCCAAACGGCAAGGCCATCCAGAATGGTTGAATTCGGACAAAGTGTCGCAATATCCCTAACGCTTCGTCCCAGACCGCTTCCAGCGTGAGTGATAAATGGTACAATGGTTTTTCCAGACAAATCGTATTCCGACAAAAAGGTTCTAACTGGAGCGGGAATCGTGCCACACCAATTTGGGTAGCCTATGAAAACCAAATCATGCGATTTGATGTTCTCAAATTTTGTTTTCAATGCTGGTTTGTAGCCGGATTTCAGTTCCTGCTTTGCTTGTTGTACAACCGCGTCGTAATCATGGGGATACGGTTGTACAGACTGAATCTCAAGAATATCGCCACCCACGCTTTTGTGAATTTGATTGGCAATTTCGCGAGTATTGCCACTGTGGGAAAAATAAGCCACCAGAATCTTATTGGTTATACTACCTTGCATGATGCTCCTCCATTACCTTACATCTCTTGACGCGTGGGACGGAATAGTATCTCGTTCACATCCACCTCCTCCGGCTGGCTCATAGCGAAGGCGACTGCCCGTGCGAACGATTCGGCGGGAATCGCAATCTCGTATACTTTGCGCATGATCTCTGCTATATCCGGTTCGGTCGCGCTGTTAGGTAGTTCCGTAGCTACCGCGCCAGGCGAGATCACCGTCGTACGAATGTTGTAGGGTTTCACTTCCAGGCGCAGCCCTTCGGATAGGGCCCTCACGGCATGTTTGGTCGCCGCATAGACTGCCCCACCGGCCCGGACCTTGTGGCCGGCCACAGAGGAGACGTTGATAATATGCCCGGCTTTCTGCTCTTTCATGTACGGAAGCGCCGCAGCTATACCGTACAGCACACCCTTGATGTTCACATCTATCATCCGGTCCCAGTCTTCGATTTTGAGGCGCTCGAGTGGCGAGGAGGGCATCAGTCCGGCGTTGTTGATCATGACATCGATGTGCCCGTATGTCTGCACGGCTGCATCGACCAATTTCTTCACCTGGTCACAGTGGGTGACGTCTGTGGCCACAGCAAGTGCCTTGCCGCCGCTGCCGGTCAATTCATCTGCCAATGACTTAAGGCGATCGATGCGTCGCGCACCTAGCGCTACGCTTGCTCCTTGCGAGGAGAGAAGCCGGGCGGTCGCCTCGCCCAATCCACTGCTCGCGCCCGTAATCACAACGACTTTTCCTTTGATGTTATTGCTCATAATTCTTCCTCCATCAATTTATTGCTGATCAATTACTTTTTTCAAGTGACTAAAGCCCGAGGCTGCAGTGGGCCACCCAGCGTAAAATGCAATATGCGTGATCGCAGCTACAAGTTCTTCCTTCGTGAGGCCGTTTTCAAAAGCCTTTTTAAGATGAAAATCGACCTGCTCGATACGATTCAGTGCAACCAAGCACGTGACAGTAATTAAGCTTTTATCGCGCTGCGAGAGTCCGGAACGCTCCCAAATATCACCGAAAAGAAAGTCCTGTGTAAGTTTCGCAAATTCCGGTGCTAAAGCCTTTAAGTCATCTATCGCTTTTTGCTCGTTACTATTTGCCATGTGCACCTCCTTTTCTTAGTTATTAAACACAATGATTCCGCCGTCAGCGACCGGTTATTTTCTCCAGGTTTTCTGGGTACCGAGCCCCTTGCACTACGATCTTTGAGGCGGCGCTATCGATCTCACGGAGATCGTCGGACGTAAGTTCGATTGAAACTGCTCCGATGTTCTCGTCCAGCCGATGCAACTTCGTGGTACCGGGGATCGGAACGATCCACGACTTCTGGGCGAGCAGCCAGGCGAGCGCCATCTGAGCCGGTGTCGCCTTCTTGCGCTTGCCGATCTCAGCCAACAGATCCACCAATGCTTGATTCGCCTTACGCGCCTCGGGCGTAAAGCGCGGGAGCGTATTGCGAAAGTCACTGCTGTCAAATGTCGTGTTTTCGTTGATCCTTCCGGTCAGGAAGCCCTTCCCTAGAGGGCTGTATGGAACAAAGCCAATTCCGAGTTCCCCTATAGTCGGCAGCACTTCGGCTTCAGGGGTTCGCGTCCACAGCGAGTATTCACTTTGAAGTGCAGTGACCGGCTGGACTGCGTGTGCCCGACGGATCGTCTGCGCTCCTGCTTCAGAAAGGCCGAAGTGCTTGACCTTACCTTCATGAATCAGCTCCTTCACCGTGCCCGCTACGTCTTCAATTGGCACGTTCGGGTCAACACGGTGTTGATAGAACAGATCAATGACATCGACCTTGAGCCGTTTAAGCGAGCCCTCGGCGGCCTCCTTGATGTGCTCTGGCCGACTATCCAGGCCGACCCACTGCGGTCCCCCGTTGGGATCGAGTTTGAACCCGAACTTGGTGGCTATCACCACTTGCCTACGCAAGGGAGAGAGGGCTTCACCCACGAGTTCTTCGTTTGTGAACGGACCGTAAACTTCAGCGGTATCGAAGAATGTAATGCCGTGGTCAACAGCTGTCCGAAGAAGTGAGATCATCTCCTGTTTGTCTGCAGGCGGGCCGTAGGAAAAGCTCATTCCCATGCAACCCAGCCCGATAGCCGAGACTTCCAGGCCGCTTTTTCCCAATTTACGCTTTTGCATTTTTTGAACCCCTTTCTTTGAGTTAAAGGTCGGAGCGATTTTACTCCGCATTTATGCCGCGTAACATATAACCTACTGGATGCAGTAACTTACGAAATGTTAGACCTTACAGGGTGTGTTGTCAATGATAATGGTGTGCCGAATATCGTTGGGATTATGTGCCTCATTCAATCATATGGCGAATACGTTCATACTCCAGGATTATTAATCTTTTTGCAGATTACCTTTTTGCAGATTGAAAGCTGCAATATCCTAAATAAGAGTCGATTTCATTTAGTTTAGAAGTCATCAGTACTTGAAAACAGCTACAAGTCAAACACTGCTCATATCGTGAAGAAATGCAGATGATGGGGTGAAACAGCGTACTATGAAAAATATCATTCTGCTGTAATCGTACCAAGCTTGGTTTCGCCAATCTGCACAGTATACTGAATAGCTTGCAAGGTCCATGGGTCGTGTGGAATACTATAGCGCTATGCGTAGTGAGGAAGATATCTCCCAATATGTCATACGGAATATACTTACCCGTGATTTCGTTCTCGGGTTTCTCACATGTTTCGTTTATACGTTTGTCTGTTTCACCCTTGTCCCCACCCTCCCGATCTATCTTGCGAGACTGGGATCCAACGAGGGAGAGATAGGAGTGCTCGTGGGGATTTATAGCATTTCATCATTAGTTTCCAGGCTTCTTGCGGGGGGTGCCCTTACCAGATACTCAGAAAAGAGCGTTATGATATTTGCCGCTATGTTGCTAGCCCTACCTTTCCTGCATGTATCATTCTTCGTCCCTTTTGGCCTTTTTTTGCTATGAGGTTATTTCAGGGTGTTGCCTATGCATGCTTCGATACAGCGTCATTGCATTGATCATCAAGGTTACCCCACTGGCACATCGGGGCCGGGCCATCGGCTACCTCATGCTTGCGTCCGGTTTCGCCATGGCCATAGCTCCTTCTTTTAGTATGTTTTTTGTTAACCAATTTGGCTTCACCATTTTTTTCCTTTTCTGCATGGCCGTGTCTTTGTGCGCCACACTTCTTTCCAGTACGTTGAAGGGACCGAAGATTGTGAGGCCTGACACAGGCACCCCCACGCAAAATACCTTTTTTCTTGAACGGAAGATCATTGTTCCCGCTGTAAGCGCCCTTTGTTACTATTTTGTGTTGGGATCGGTTACGGCTTTCTTCCCGCTCTATGCGATTCAGTGCGAGGTGAAGAATCCGGGCTACTTCTTTTCGGCCACTGCCATTATGATGATCGCAGGTAGGGCTTTGGGAGGAAAGGTTCTGGATACCTGGGCGAAAGCAACTATCATTCTGACGTTCACTTTTACATCAATGGTCGCTATGGTTATACTCTCCTTCTCGAGGACCCTTCCCATGTTTATCTTTATAGGATTGCTCTGGGGGGCAGGAGTGGCTTTCATCATGCCTGTATCTATGGCGTACGCCTTTGATCATGCGGGTTTCTCAGGTGGTACTGCTGTCGGCACCTTCCGAGCCCTCACGGATTTCGGATTCGCAGTTGGGCCAATGGTTATGGGCCTCATTATTCCCCTGACGGGCTACCGGATAATGTTTCTCTGCCTGGCTTTCATATGTCTTATCAACCTGTGTTATTTTCAGTTTTATGTGAGAAAAAGAAATAATGTGGTGTTAACAGCCTAGAAGATACTGCGCAGTATCTGAGGTTTTTCACCGCTGAGGAACACGATTAATTGATAATCATAAAAAGGCATCTCCGCAGCACAGAGAAATTTTTGTTATGCTGTGATTAAGAAGACTTAAATCCCAATCAGGAGGTGCCTCATGAGATGATACGGTGGAATCGATCTTCATGCAAAGGGTAGTTACTGTACAATCACCGATGACGAGAGAAAGAGGATCTTCAACCGAGATGTCACGAACGACCGGGAAACGATCCTCCGGTTTTGTGCCCCATACAAGACAGAGCTCACGGGGATCGTCGTGGAGTCCACGTTCAACGGGTACCGGCTTGTCGTTACGCTCACTAAGGAGGATTACACGGTCCATCCCGCCAATCCCCGTACTCTCAAACCGTATAGGGGCCTCAAGCGCCTCGATGATACGCATGACGCCTGTTCGCTCGCTTTAGCTCGTATCCTTAAAGGGTATCCTCACAAAGGGATATATCTACCCGAGAAAGGTGCCTCCCGTGAGAGATCTCCTGCGCAAACGCTGCCATTTGTGATCTTCATATTCTCGGAAGGCTTGCCGGATGAGGACTACAGAAAGGATTGTCTTTCCGATCTCACCGTTTGGCCCCTGTGTAGATGTATCGTTCCTGTCACGTGAATCTATGCGAAAAGTTCCTTACGGTGTATCTCGAAGACATCCTCATAGGAGCAAATGAATGCCGATAATTGAAACCGTTACCGGTATTATGGAAGATCTTGATCAAGGGGTGTTTATTTTATGACAACATTAGGAGAAACATTACTTGTCTGCGCTTTTTTCAGCCAAGGTCTTTTCAGAAAATTGGACAAACCTGTTGTCACTCCGCATTACTTCAATTTACTTTCACGCCGCATCCAGTTATATGGGTTCTTACCGGTGAATAACGAACTATAGAAAAACTATACAATTGAGGGGGTAAAGGGAAGTGTACGATCCACGCAAAACATTGATTATTAAAGCGCGCCCGACGAGAATCGATTTCAAAGCCTAATTCCCAAAGGACAGAACATCGTGCACCCGAGTCTAATGCTAAATTATGCCACAACATCGGTTACCCATACCAGGGTCAGTTGTATACATGAGCCGGCAGCTTGTAGGGAAAGGATTGGATGAGGTCATCCCCATGGGAGACGTTCAGGGTGTGCTGGCCTGTCGCGATGACGGCCTTCACATAGGAATAGACAAGGTCCTTGGCCACGATGAACTTTTCCCCAAGAATATGCAGGGTCTGATCGCTACGGATGAAGCGTATGAACAGGACCCGACCATCAGGGATGACGGTGATTGAAGGGACCTTCGTATTGGGACCCAGCACCAGGGGGGTGAAGTTATGCTCCTCAATGACTTCGTCGGGAGTCTTGCCCTTGAGGCAGCTGTACCGGTGGTGCCGGTTGTGAAAACGCTGAAAGTTCTTCGCCTGCCTTTTCAGCGTCGCGTAGCTCGGGAAAAACTGCCTCCGGAAGAACTTCCGGTTATAGATGTCGTTGAAGTGTTCCACGACCCCGTTGCGCCATGGCTCGCCGACGGGGATGAAGACCGGGGTGACGCCGTAGTGGAGGCACATACGCAGGACGATCCCCAGGGACCGCGGATGGCGGTTACTTCCCCGGAAGCTCAGTTCGTTATCGAGCTTTAGGAATGCAGGGATACCCATGGTCTTCCAGCACCGCATGAGGCCTTGAGCCACGTTGAGGTCTTCCTTGGTTCTCTGGGACTCGATATAGACCCGGTGGCTGAACACGTCCATGATGTTGAGCGAATAGAACCCCCCGTCGTCCTTGATATAGCGGGGACCGACGAGATCCACCTGATGCAGGTTGTTGATAGCCCCCGGTTCCGTGAAGTAGGGATACTCGACACCCTTCGGGATGTAGGCAGTTTTTTTTGGTGAGGCCTTCGCGGGTGGGGATACGGTTTATGGTGCGATCAGAGGGAAAGGAGAGTCCGAGCTTATGAAGCTCCCACTTGATGGAAGAGGTGCCGACCTGGCCGAAAGGCTGGTCTTCCAATTTCTGTCTCGTACTCACAATCAATGCTCGTTCTTCCCGAGAGGTTTGTCGTGGATGAGATTTAGGCTTCCTGCTGTGCTCCTTGTACCATTCCAGATCGCCGGTCTGGTATCGCTCCAACCACTTAAAGAACCATCTCTTCGAGCGCTGCAGCGTGGTGTATATCGTCCCCTTCAGGTATTCCATGATGGCAGCCTTTCTGACCTCTTCTTCCATGCGATAACCTCCTCTGCGGTAATGGCTACGATTATCGCACGGAAACGGGCCTGGGGTGCACGATGTATTGGCACAAAAATGGGCATTAAGGGTAACCGATGTATTGGCACATCAGGGTGCACGATGTATTGGCAGTTCTCACCTAAGGATTAGAAGATATTCCAAAGGGATAGCCTTCGTTTGCCACTCTCTTCTATCCTGTTCTTTTTAGTACCCTTCAGACAAACTATCAAGGGGCAGGCTTTCCTTTCTTTTCCCTTCTTTTCTACCTATTGTACTATACAAAAACTATACGGTCCACCAATGTCAAAGAGAATATAATGTAGAAGGCCGAGTAAGAGCCTTGCGGAAACTACCCTAAGAAAGCGTCTTGTGGCCCGCGCTGAAGGAAGGCGGCGATCCTGTACTTTATAGACACTTTCAGCTGGGGTTTAATCATATCGAGGCACACCATTGTTATTGACAATACATCCTGTAAATACTAACATTTCGGAAAATATTGCATACAGTAAGATTTATCGTTGGGTGAAGGTGATCATGTAAGCCACCAAACAAATTGAACAGGCAGTCAAGCAGTAAATCACTGGTTGGTAATGTGGAACCAAATTCAGGAGGTAACGTTCATGGACAACGATACATTGAGGCTCGTACTGGATGCATTGCCCTTCCCGGTTGTTTTTGTTGATGCTGCTCACACCATTCGCTTTCTCAACAGAAGGGCTAAGTTTCATTATTATCAGGAGAGGGGATATAAGGATCTTATTGGTATTTCAATATTTGCGTGCCATAATGAAAAAAGCAAAGAGAGAATAATAGGCATTGTCGAAAAACTCAAAAACCACGGGCGGGAGATGCTCCTCGCGGTAAATGAAAAGAACGATAGGGTGTACGTGACGCCAGTCCGGGATGATAAAGGAGAATTTGTAGGTTATTTTGAACGTTTTGAGGCAAATTATCAGAAATAGACTATTTTGATTGAGTATCCCTATCCCACAGCCTTTCTAGGTCGCTACTGGCACGACAGGCGGGGGCGAGAAGCCTGAGAAGACCCCGCTACTTAAGGTTATTTGGCAAGCTACAAATATTTGTCTTCACGCAAACTTCGGGTGGTAACCCTTACAGAGTAAAGGAACATAGCCGGAAGAGAGATAGGACCTACGCAAGAATAGAAAAAGGGGAATCGGTAATCGGAATTGGCAGAACAAGTGCAGTATTTCTCAGCAGTCTGGCTAAATGGAGGCCGGAATATCTGGAACATGACTATCTGGGGATCATTGTGGGTATTATTGATGAACTGACACACTCTCAGGTGCTGGTAAATGAGGGTAAGACCTTGATGCAGCAGCGTCTTCTTTCCATACTGCCTTCTACGGGGATTGAAAAGACCCTTATAGAACTCCTTTCAAATGGTTATAGCATTTACATCACATCCGACCAAGGCTCGATATGGTGCAAAGGCAATGGTTATCTCGCAGACAAATACCTGGTGGATGATAGAGCAAACATGGCACTGCTCTACCCCAACCGATTGTTGGCCAGGAGTTTGCTAATAAAAAGGATGTGATGATTTTTGAAGATAAGTGAACCTTGGACGAGAGAGCAGTTATCTTTCCTTGCTCTCATAAGATGTTCACCAGAAAAGGTGATCTTGCGATTACTCACGGTAGAATTGATATAGAAGAGGTAGCTATTCCTTTTGTAGAGGTGATGGCATGATTGGGTTTGATAGGCGCTGCGGCCTCAGTGGATACATGAAAGCTTGATGTTAGCCCAGACAGAGACGGACAAAAGCTGTCGGATTTAAATAAGCCTTTCGAGGTATCGCAAAAGAGCTCACCGGGAAGGAGGGAAAAAGAAAAGTAAGGACGGTCCTATTTCGCTGTTTCTTGCGAGATGAGGCCATCAAACAAGAGTAAGGAAGGATCTTGTCCTCAAAGATTTGAGTTTGAAATACGGGTTTGAATTTATGAGACCCATTTATCTCATCTATTTGGTCGCAAAAACAGAGACATTGATTGAAATATCAGAACATATTTTTCGGCTGTACGATTTTAGCACTGAGATAAATTTGTTATTCTTAAAAAAGAAGATTGTAAAAACCAGCGGAGAACGGGACGTGGTAAAGCGGTCTGCGGGAGCCTTTATCGGTACGTTGGTGGCGTTCGGTGTTGTGGATGATAGCAACAATAAACTTATCCTGCAACAAAAGCTATTTCTCAATGAAGAACAGGCATGTGTCATTTTGAAGCTGTTTGCACTCGATGTCCTCCATAGCCCACAAGTTTCGCTGAGCGATCTACCAAAAATACTTTTTAATTTTTTTGAAATTCCTGATTTACGAGCAGTTGCTCAAAAATACAATGGAGTGCACTGGAATTATCAACATCGAATCGGTGGCGATTTTCTTACATTCTATAGAGACACAAAGGTTTATTAGGGTCAGGAAACAATTTTAGTGAACTTCCGGGTCGTTCACATAGACTAATCCGAAGGTGACTGCGAAGATGGCCATGAAACAGTGGCCACCTATCAGAAACTGGAAGACGAGATTACAGAGACGAAGCGGATCACGGAGGAGAGAAATCTTTGGTATAAAGGAGGAAACCATGGAATCGAAAGACAAAAATATTGCTGGACTGTTTGACTTTCCACTCAGTCCAACTCCGAGTTTAAAAGCACACCACGAGTTTACTAAACTTATTCGAGAATATCTCTCGATGTTTGATTCTAGTGGTGGGGTTCTCTCAGTGGGTCCGATCAAGCTTGGAACACCAGCCAGACCTTTTATTAATGCTCCAATTGAAATGGACCCGAGGAAAATCGAAGACCGTCTTCGACACCAACTATCGAAATTCTGGAAGGGGCGATAAGTAAGGCCCGAGAATGTGTATATTGGACTGAAAAGATTATGGATGAAACTGATTCCCGATCTTCCGAAGCAGAAAACCAGATACGAAAAATGGAGGAGGTCATACATGAAATCAAAGAATTCCTTAATAGGCATAACGGAGTTCCATAGCATACCGAATGTTACGAACGGATCAAACGGTTTGTCGAAACCTCGTTCTATCAGGGAGAACCCGGTATTACCATTAACATCACTAAAACGATAATTATTTGATTCCTTTTAAAAAAAGTTTCTCAACTGGCGGCGGCTATCAACCATCCGCTGGAGTAACTTGTTAGTAAAATGGCTGGTATGATCCGGGTACATAGGTTACATTTCATTCCGGGTACATAGGTTACACTTTTCTTCTCATTTTCGGATTGCCGCATTCAACAATGGTCTGTCGCACCGGTACCCTCTCAATTACATCCTCGATCTTCCCAATTTTCTCCATATGAGCTTGTATCTGTGCCTTAAGTAAAGGATTCTTAGTCATATAATAACCCTTTACATCGGTGAATCGTGCTCCGACAGCCACCATGAGCTGCTTTATTTCATCAAGGGCTCTCTGAGTGAAGAGTATGTTGGCTTCAACTTTTGTTTCCATCTTATCGACAAGGTTATCGAGAGCCAATGCAACGCGCTGGAGGTGTGGGAGTGTAATTAGAAACCTTTTTACTGCCTCATTTTTATCTTTGTCTTCGACGAGTTGCTCTATCCCGGGGAGCCATTTTTCAAGGATTCCCTGAATGCTAATTTGCTCTCCTTGATGAGGTTAATTTTCTGGTCCACAAAACCTCTGTATATGTTGTTTAAGATTGGAACAGTTTCCTTAAAAACTTTATTAATCCTATCAGTAATCTCTAGTATAACGTTTCAGTAAAATACTTACATTAGTACGCATGGGCAAAATCAAATTTCTTCCACCGATGTACAACAGGAGCGTCATTCATTTCTTTGATCCCCAGGAGGATCCTCTCTTTCAGTTCCTGTTTGGAGTTTACCCGGATGTGTTTCAAGAAGGTTCTTGCCATCTTGCCGAAAAGCGTTTCGACAAGATTTAGCCAGGAACCGTGTTTAGGAGTATGGACGTAGAGAAACCGCCCCGGTCTGCTTGCAAGGTATTTCATCGTCTCCTTGGAGATATGGGCGGAGTGATTGTCCAGAATGATGCGGATGGTCGATTCAGCAGGATAGTAAGCGTCCATCTCTTTAAGCAAGGATATGAACTCAAAGCTGCGATGTTTGTCGTGGACCTGGCCAAACACATGACCGTTATGTAAATCCAGGGCAGCGAGAATTGATACCGTTCCAAGGCGCTTGTATTCGTAATCCCTCAGTATCCTGGATTGTTTCCCCGGTTGAGGCATGACATCCGGTGCGATATTCTTGATGGCCTGTACCCCGGGCTTTTCATCGACCGATACGGTAATAACGGAGAGGGCGCTAAGGGCTTCGTTCTGAAGATTGACCTCCTGGTAGATGCACAATACGTCCGCCATCTTCTGGTCAAATTCAGGGTCCCTTTTCTCAAGGTAGTAGGCCATCTTATGGGGACGCAGGGGATGTTCATCGAGAATTCTCTGGATCGTCGCCTTAGCCGCTTTTTTCAAGCAGTCATACCCCGCCTCCGGCCCCCGCTTCCTTGCATGGTCCGCCAGAGCACTCCGCGTCCACATTTCGGCGGCATAGCCATGCTCCGTCGGTTTGCTGCAGGCGAGATTGATGACCCAAGCCTTCGCTTCTTCCGTGATCACCGGTTTCTTTGCCCGATGATACTTGTCTTTCAAGCCCTCTTCGATCCCCACAGCCAATGCTTTATCGATCCATTTGTAAATGGTTGGCCTGCTCATGTGTATCGTCTTTTCGATATGCATGATCGGTATGCCTTCCGCATAGCGCAATAAAATGTTGGCTCGCTGCACCTCGCGGAGCGGCGCCTTCCGTGAATTGGCAATCTGCTGCAGCCGGTCTTTTTTCTCCTGGCTTAAAATCAACTTTTCTTTCTGGCTTTTTCGTGGCATATTGATTTCCTCCAGTCGTTTTGAATCAATATACCACAAAGTAAACTATATGTTAATATTTAATTGAAACGTTATACTAGTTCCTCCATGTGCCTTTCTCCTGAGTAAAATTACATAGTTGCGTTCTGTAACATACCTTTTTCTATTTTGTCAGCAGCACGGGACATTTGGAACCTTTAAGCACATTACGGGCTACACCGCCGATAAGGTATTTTGCAATGCCTGATCTCCCAAGAGAAGCGATCACAATCAGGTCAATCCCTTTCTCTTTTCCCTCCGCAAGTATCTTTTCGTAAGGAATACCCTGACGGATTGTAGCGACTATCTTCACCTCTTTGGCCTGTGGAAATTTGTCAATCTGATTCTGCAGTCGTTCTTTAACCTGGGCCAATTGACTATTCCTAATCTGTTCCCATAGTCCTTCATCGGTAATAACGCCGGTGTCTGTCTGATACAGTAAATCCGCCTCCTCGCGCATAACATGGAGAAGGAAAACCTTTGCGTGATACTGTTCAGCTATGTCGAGCGCCTGTTGTAATGCTTTATCCGAACATTCCGAAAAATCCGTTGGTACAAGAATCTTAGTTGGCGCGAGCACCTTCAATCACCCCCTTGGATCACAATCTGTATCTATCACAATTATAGCAGAGCTTAGCGATTCCGGCAGAAATATTTGACCTAATGTGTCAGCTCTAATTGTATTTAGAAGTGCAACCTGTGAATCATGTGGGATAAATTATAGGGACACCACGAGACACAAATTCAAAATAATTCTGTCGTTTTCCCCCAAGAATCTTTTGCTCTGCTATACTTGATATTGAAGCATCACACAGATTATCTGAAAGGAGGGTGTGATATGTATTTCATGAACATCTGCACATGGGCACCCGAGGACGAAAAGGAAGTGGAAAAACGGCGAGCCAGCTGGAAGTGGCCCAAGGGCATCCAGGTGATATGTGAGTTCATTGACCTTCAGGGATGCCGTTCCATCAACGTGGTGGACACGGATGCAAAGGGGTTAATTGCCAGCAGGGAATCCTGGATCGACATCATGTTCTTCGAGACATTCCCTGTCTACCCGTTCGGCGCAAGCAAGGTTTTGTTGAAGAAATGAAACACCGTGAGACCGCCCTCACGGCCAATAAAATTGTATAATCCACCCTTCCAACCCTTTCGGGGAACCTCGGCCGTATCTGACCAGAGCGAGGATAGGAACATGGCCCTGAGGTCAAAGAGGTCGTGGTCATGCAGCGGATTCAGTCGGCTTGCTACTTAGGTCATTGAAGAAGGGGGGCCATTCGATGACCTGCCTTTCTGTGGGCGACTTCAGCCGCATCCATCCAATGCCGCAGTCAGGGCAGGATGTGCCCGATGACCTCGACACACGCCTGGTCGTGCTGGGGATTGATCACCCATACACCAAGGATACAGGAAGTGCGGCCGAGTCTAAAGCAAAAGCGATTCTTGAGTCACGCGGCAATACACCCCGGCTCTATCGCAACACGCTTGTCTTCCTCGCAGCGGACAAGACACGGCTGCAGGACCTTGACGAGGCGGCACGAAAGTATCTCGCATGGGAGTCGATACTTGCTGAAAAAGTGACACTGAATCTCGATCCGCAACAAGTGAAGCATGCCGAGGTCCAAAAGGCCGCTGCTGATGGTGCAGTTACCGCACGTCTGCCTGAAACATGCCAGTGGCTATTGGTGCCGACACAGAAAACACCGCAGGCAACGATAGAGTGGCATGCCTTACGGCTTTCGGGGCAGGATGTACTGGCCGTTCGAGCGAGCAAGAAGCTCAAGAGCGATGAGTTAATGATTACCGGTTTTGCCGTTACGCGGCTCCGCATGGAGCTCGACCGCATTCCACTCTGGCGCGGGGATCATGTGGCCATAAAGCAGCTCGTGGAAAACTTTGCGCGCTATATCTACCTCCCGCGACTCAAGGACCCATCGGTACTACTTAGTGCTATCTGTGACGGGTTCACACTGATGTTCTGGAAAGATGAGCCTTTTGCCTACGCAGACGGTTTCGACGAAACTGCCGGCCGTTACCTTGGCTTGCGCGGTGGTCAGCCCAAGTTCCTCGCCGACAGCGATGCCTCTGGATCACTTGTTAAGCCGGAAGTCGCGTGTAAACAGCTGGATACTGAGAGCGTAAAGCGAACTGAGGAAGGACTTACGAAGCCAGGAGGGGGCGCCGGTTCTATCGAAACACCCCCGAAAGAGCCTGTGACACCAAAGTCGAAGCGCTTCCACGGCGCGGTTACTCTTGATACTACCCGTGTCGGTCGAGACGCCAGTCGTATCGCCGATGAGATGAACGCGCACCTCTCAGGTCTGGTTGGTGTGAAGGTGACAGTTACGCTCGAAGTAGAGGCCGAGATTCCTTCCGGGTACCGGATCACGTTGTCCGTACTGTCACCGAGAACCGCCGGACCCTGAAATTCACGAGCCAAGGGTTCGAACCAGAACAATCAGCGCGTCTGCTCACCTATCCCAAATCGAGGTCATAGATTCAATGGGCCGGAAGCAAACAGCAAATGCTGTCAACAAGGTCGACGCGTATCATGTGATTCTCGACATCGGTTTACCTCATAAAGTAGCGGGAAGACTGGGGAGAGATGAGTGGAGTTTAATATCGATCGTCGACTCTATGGAAAGAGAACAAGGCACAGCTATCGTTAATGAGCAGGGTGATCCCTGGTGGGTGCTCAAAGATATCTGCGACGTATTAGAAATCAGCAATAGCATAATAGTTGCCGATAGGTTAGATACGGATGAAGTAAGTCTGAGTGACATCATCGATAGTTTAGGCAGGAAGCAAGAAACAATCACAATTAATGAATCCGGTCTATACAACGTCATCCTCAAATCGGACAAACCTGAAGCAAAAGAGTTTAGGCGCTGGATCATCCACGAGGTTTTACCCTCCATCCGCAAGCATGGCGCATACATGACGCCCCAGGTCATCGAGAATATGCTGGTCACCCGGATACTATGATCGGGCTTCGGTAGATTTCTTTTATGATGATTTCAAAAAATACCAAAAAATTTTGGAAAAGTCATTTTTGTATGAAAGGGTAACGTAAACGAGGTGGAGGGGGTCCCATAGGAAAATAGGGTGGTATAGGGGGATCGCTTAGAAAAAGAATGCTTTGCCTGGCCGTTTGTAAATTTTGAATAGTTAGGCGGCCCTAACCTGTGGATAGACATGCTTCCAAGAAACTGTCCACCACATGTTAATTTTCCGGCAAAATAAGCAGTGTGTCTTAGATATAAAATCCCACACAAAAGCCGATAATACTATCCAAGGCAGAACCATATATTTCCCTGAGAAATTAAAAGAAGGGTAGCTATAGGGTAACATAGAAAGCTTGTGAAATTTTTTGGTGATTGTACCTATTTGATGTTACAAGTGCGCCCAGCGTGACTTGAACACGTAACCTTTGGATTCGAAGTCGTTTGCAAGAGATACCCAAACTGTTCCCGATCACCACCTTTTGCCCACTCATAGCTGGGTTTTCGGGAACTTCAAGGGTGGAGGTTTTTGGTATTTAGGGGGTTAGAATAGTCATGTCTACTATACAAAAACTATACAATAATATATCGAAAGACTTGAGACTTTCCATCTCTCCAGTCTAAGGTTCAATTTGTCTGCCAGTATTCGACTTATCATCAACACACTTGGAGTCCTTAACCCTGAAGCGACTTCGTCTATGTAACTCTTGAACTGGTAATCATTGGTGCTCCGTATCTCGACTCACTGTTGGATTGTAGCACAAACCCACGAAGAG
This sequence comes from uncultured delta proteobacterium, assembly GCA_963754785.1. Lineage (GTDB taxonomy): Bacteria > Desulfobacterota > Syntrophorhabdia > Syntrophorhabdales > Syntrophorhabdaceae > PNOF01. The sequence continues at coordinate 389,294 of CAVWHH010000021.1, forward strand.
AGCTCCAGCGTGTGCTGTGTCGATTTCTCTTGAGAACCTATCCCCTTTTTATAGCACACGCCAGAGTAAGTTCTTATTATTCTATTGGCGATTTATGGTAAAATCTCATGGGAAGAGATACACTGTGATTTGTTCACAGGCGTGTTTTGTGGTGACATTCAATCTGCAAAAGAAAGGAGAGAGAGCATGTTTAACGAACTCGTGGAAAAGAGAAGGAGTGTAAAGGTATATGCCGAGCGCCCGGTGGAGGCGGGAAAGATTGATGCCATCATCGAAGCGGCCCTCCGTTCCCCCACGGGAGGGGCGAGAAGGCCCTGGGCCTTTGTGGTGGTCACGGACAAGACCCTCCTGAAAGAACTCTCCGTGGCGAAGCCTCAGGGGGCCGCCTTTGTCAAAGATGCCCCGGTTGCTGTAGTCGTATGCGGAGACCCATCCGCTTCCGTATTATGGGTTGAGGATTGCTCGATCGCTGCGGTCACCATGCAGTATGCAGCCCACGCACTCGGTCTTGGAAGCCGCTGGGCGCACATGAAGGGGAATAATTTCAGTGAAGGCACGACATCAACGCAATATATCGCCAAGCTTCTGGGTCTTCCTGAGAACCTGACCGTCGAATGTATCATCGCCATCGGGTACCCCGGCGAGAAGATGGTTCCCTATAAAAAGGACGAACTCCGTTTCGATAAGGTCAGCTATAACCGTTACGGTCAGAAAAAGGCCTGATCCCGATTGATGGCGTCACCGGCCCTCTCTCATCATGGAAGGGCCGGAACCCCATTTATTGAGGTTGAGAAGGCAATAAAAAGATCCTCAAACATTATGGCCTCTGAGATGTGAAAACCTCGACTTCCTTTCAGGTCAAAAGGAGCCTCGGTAACGATTTACCTCAATGATGAGAGTCCCAGACTGTATCCTCTGACTCGTTCTCCGCAGGTTCCAACGCAACATAGACCCGAAGATTTGTGAAGCACAGTATCGACTAGTTCCTGCATGAGGTATAATATAGAAAGCTGTAATCTATATTGGTACTCTCCTTGAATGTTGCACAAACATTTCGGTCAGTAATCAATTGTCCTCCTCGATATAATAGATTGTTACATACATTTTACAGATATCTATATGTCATCAAATATACTAATGTTATATAGATGACACGGTCATCAGTTCAAACCGGAAAGGGGGTTAAGATAAATGTTTGAGGCCAGAATAACGAAGATGTTCAACATTGAATACCCAATAATTCAGGGTGGGATGATGTTTGTGGGCACGTGGGAACTCGCGGCTGCAGTGTCAAATGCTGGATGCTTGGGCATGATCGCTGCCGCCATAACACCTTCGCCGGAGGAACTCAGGGCCGAGATCAGGAAATTGAAAAATACTACCGAAAAACCGTTTGGGGTAAATCTCAGTTACGCGCCAACCTACAAACCGATAGATAGGGAAACACTATTGGACATAGCAGTTGAGGAAGGAGCTACCGCTGTTGAGACTACAGGTCCGATTGCCGAACCATCGGCTGAACATATCAGAAAGAGCAAGGTAAAGTGGATTCACAAAGTTGCCCGGGTAAAAGACGCAATCACGGAAGAACGACGCCTTGGTGCTGATATTGTTGCCGTAGTGGGATATGAATGTGGTGGAGCACCATCGCGGAACGACAACCCTACCTTTATCCTCGTACCTTTAGTAGCAAATGCTGTGAAGATTCCGATACTTGCCGGGGGTGGGGTTGGTGACGGTCGTAGCTTTGTTGCTGCTCTGGTCTTGGGTGCCGACGGCGTGCTGATGGGCACTCGCTTAGTTGCCACCGAAGAGTGTGTTGCTCACCCCAACATCAAGGAGACTATTATCAAGGCCAGTGAGTCGGATACCACGCTTGTGCAATATTCCGACCAGGTCCAAGAGAGAGTGTTCCGAAACAAGATAGCAGAGACCGTGCAGGCTATGGAGAAGAAGGGCGCTACTTGGGAGGAAAAGAGAGAGTTTATTAGTGGTGAAAGGTCAAGGAAAGCCTTCCTTGATGGTGATATTGATTTTGGTATGTTGCCTATGGGACAGATAATAGGCCAGATTCGGGAAGTGGTCAGCGTCAAAGCACTTATTGAGAGTATTGTCCAGGGGGCAAGGGAGATCCACAAGCGTCTCCAATCCGTAATGGGTTTGTCATGGTAGAAAGGAGAATTCCAAATTGGATGTAGATAACTGAACAAGAAACTAACTAAATCCGGTAAGCCCCCGGCTCTGCCGGGGGACTCACAGGGTTTGACATTTTCGGGATTATAAGAGAAAACCCCTCCAATGTGAACCGCTCGAAGTTTACAAAGGAGGAGGTTTTAATGCAAGAGTACCAAAGTCTAAACCACACAAAGTGGGATTGCAAGTACCATGTGGTGTGGATACCGAAGTGCAGGAAGAAGACATTATACCAAACAATGAAGAAGGAACTGGTGCCGGTCATCAGAGAATTAGCCCGGCAGAAGGAATGCTCGATAGTAGAAGGGCGACTGGTAGCCGATCATGTGCATATGGTGATCTCAATCCCCCCGAAATATGCGGTAGCCCAGGTAATAGGGTTTATAAAAGGCAAGAGCGCGATATGGATCGCTCGGATGTGCGGACACAAAAAGAACTTCACAGGCCAGAACTTCTGGGCCAGAGGATACTGCGTTTCAACGATAGGGCTCGATGATGAAACGGTCAAAGAGTATGTCAGAAGACAGGAAGAAGAGGACAAGAAGATCGACCAGTTGAAAATGTTCGAGGTAGAATAGCTACCTTCAGGTAGCTCATGGTTTTTAACCGCTTTGAGCGGTTCACGGTTTTATCAAGCCCCCGGCTCTGCCGGGGGATATGTGACTGTGGGTTGTCAGATGGTAAGAGTAAAGAGTCGAAGACAGAAAAACAGCCACAGCTAACGTTGCCTACCAGTGAATCATTTACGCTCCAACTCTACTTCCTTTTATGCAACACTTCTTTCAGCAATCCGTAGTTCTTCATGATATGCCAACACAAGATTAGCGGGTGTTATCGATATTGTTTGCGTTACCACTTCCTTCCTTATCCACACTTTGGCATTCTCCTTGAATGCGCCACATTTTGTTAGGTACTCAAGAATTTTTGTAAAAATCCCTTGACAGAAGTGGACATACTGTCTAATATATATATCTTCAGTATTTCATATGGAGGTATAGTCCACATGGGTGTCATAGAACGAAGAAGACGCGAGAGAGATGTGAGGCGAGAACTGGCGATAGACGCAGCGATGCGCATATATGAGGAAGAAGGCTATCATGCAATTACCATGGAAAAAATAGCGGAGCGGGCCGAATTGAGCCGGGCTGCGCTCTATCTTTATTTTAAGAACAAGGACGAGATAGTGATAAGCGCCATAGTCCCTCATGCCGACTATTTTGCGCGTGTTCTGCAGAAAGTTTACGACAGCCGAGAGAGCATTAAGGAAGAACTGTTGGAAAAGCTATGGGAATGCTTTCAGAGGTTCTATGAAAAAGACCCGGTGGTTTTTACAGCGTGGCAGTTCCTTCACGAGAGCGAGACAATAGGCAATCTCGCCGCAGAATTACGTGATATCCTCCATGAATCGGGTACAAAGGTTGTCGCCCTTCAGCATAAGATAGTCGAGTACGCTGTAGCGGAAAAGATTTTCATTCAGTGTGATCACCGGACTCTCTCGGAGGTCATATGGTCCACATTTTTAGGGATCGTGTATGTCGAACGAAGCAAGAATGTGCTTTCACACAAAAGCCATATGGCCACTACGCAGGATCTCGCCAGGAAAGTTCTATCACGAGGCGTTCTAAATCCGTCCTGGAAAAATAAGGGAAAGAATGCGAGAGGTACAGATGGCTGATCATGAAAACGTGAAGAGACAATGGAACTGGTGAGTGAGGTGTGTTTTGGCAAGTCGCATCCGGAACATGGTAGACCTGAAATCAGATTCATATTATCAATAGCATAAAGGAGGTATAGATCGATGGCAGCTACAGTGAGAGACATTATACGCAAGAAAGGTAATGAAGCGGTAAAGGTGTTGCAGGATGTCCCTGTATACGAGGCTCTCAGGTTGATGAAGGAAAGGGAGATAGGTGCCTTGATCGTGATAGACACGACGGGTAACACTGTGGGCATTGTCTCTGATCGGGATTGTACTCAAAGGATCATTCTCGAAGAACGACCGCCCAAAAGTACAGCCGTCGCAGAGATCATGACCAGAGACCTTATTGGTACAGAACCAGACAAGACGGCCGAGGAATGCATAGCCATCATGTTGCGGGAACGTATCAGGCATCTCCCCGTCTTCGACGAGAAGAAAATGGTGGGACTCATTTCTATTGGCGATACAGTGAAGGCTATTGTGAAAAAACAACATGTTGACATAAAGCATCTCGCTAACTATATTGCAGGAACGTACGTCTGATATCAACCCTTATTCCTATAGGGATAATGAAATGAAGGTATATATTTTAAGGTTTACGAGAATATGGTTTACGCGATTGAAAAAAAACTATAAATAGCATAAGGAGGAACACAATGGCAGAGTCGATTTTGAACGGTAAAAAAATGTTAATTGTTGATGACGAGCCGGATATTCTGGCGGTTGTCGAGGAGGGAATCCTGCAATCATGTCCTGCTTGCACGATCGACAAAGCAAGCAATTACGAAAAAGGAGCCGAGCTTCTTGAAGCAAACAATTATGATATTGTTATCCTCGACATTATGGGAGTCCGGGGTTTTGACCTCTTGGAAATTGCTGTCAAACGGAATTCTAAAGTTGCCATGCTCACAGGCCATGCCCTGAATCCTGAAGCCCTCAAAAAGTCCCACGATATGGGGGCAATGGCCTATCTTCCCAAAGACAAAATGGGTGAATTGGCTCCTTTTCTTGAAGACATTTTGAAAAATGATTACAAAACAGGCTGGAAACGCCTTATGGACAAACTGGAAGCCTACTTCAACGAACATTTTGAAGCTGATTGGAAAAAGAAGGTCAATACGCCCTTCTGGTATTGATCGTATTCCGCGGGCTGTGGGGAAGCATGGCAAGGCTTACCCCATACGCCCACCTTCTTCAGATTATTAATCAGTCCATAATAGTATAGACATTTCTCAGTCGGCATGCTCTACTCTCGGTCATGGAGGAGAAAAATATGGATGGCCGGAAATTGAAGCATGAGGTGCTGACGGAACTTCGGAAAAGAGCGGTGACCCGAGTGCAAAGCGGTGAAAGCCCCGAGGTCGTCGTACGCGCTATGGGATTTAGCCGTGCGTGCATCTACAACTGGTTGGCGATGTATCGTGCCGGTGGATGGGATGCTCTGAACGCACGCAGACGAGGAGGTCGCCCGCGCAAAGTTAAGGGGCGTATGATCGCATGGATCTATCGAGTGGTGGTAGGGAAGGATCCACGGCAGTATAGATTCCCTTTTGCCTTATGGACACGCGAGGCCATCGCCACGGTGATTTATAAGAAGTATGGTATCCGGCTGAGCGCCAATTCGGTGGGGCGCCTGTTGGCGCAGTTGGGTATCACACCCCAGAAACCCCTGTGGCGGGCATATCAGCAGGATCCCGAGCGGGTACGGAAGTGGGTTGAAAAGGAATATCCCGTGATTACCAGAGAAGCCAGGCGCCGGGGAGCTAAGATCTGGTTTGGCGATGAAGCGGGGCTTCGCAGTGATTATCACGCGGGAACGACGTGGGGGCGGAAAGGACAGACCCCTGTGGTACCCAGTACGGGTGCACGGTACCGGTTGAACATGCTCAGTGCAGTGAACCGCCGGGGCTTTATGCGGTTTATGCTTGAGGACAAAGGACTCAATGCGGATGTTGTGTGCCGATTTCTTAACCGTTTGATGGCGGGAAGCTCTAAGCCCGTTTTCCTGATCTGGGATTCTCACCCCATGCACACGTCCCGCAAAGTCGCAGAAACGGTTGAGCGTTATAAGGGAAAGCTCTCGGTGTATGTACTGCCCGGGTATAGTCCGGAGCTGAATCCAGACGAGTCCGTTTGGCGGGAAGTGAACTCTCACCGTCTAGGGCGAGCTGGCGTTTTCACCTTCGCAGACATGAAATCCAAGGCCCTGGCTGGTGGGTGCTTTGCGCCATTTAGCACGTCGTCCCGATAAAATTCGCAGCTTCTTTCATAGCAAGTCAACTCTATATGCTGCTTAAGAAATGTTTACTCTATTATGGACTGACTAATATCTACGCGTCACTCGGGATGCAGTTAGCTGACATGACAAACCACGGTTCGTAACCGCATTCAAGTACCTTGTTTGCAGCATGAGCTTTGTGTCCAGTCCAGGAAACATTTTATAGTTTCCCCTTTTTGTCGATTGCATTTCAACCTGACCTCCCCATCTTTTAGGCAATAGTTCCTTCCAATATTCCTTCAACTCCTGGAAGAAAGTCTGTTGACGATAAGGAAACGATTGTGTATAATATGCCTAATTAGGCATATTAGTGGGAGGAAGAGATGAAACCATTCACCCGCATCAAGCTGATCAAGGGCATTGAATACGTCTATGAGATTACGCCGTACTACGACCCGGAGCTCAAGAAGACAAGACAGAAAAGCAGGTACATGGGAAAATACGTGGAGGGCAGGCCGGTCCGTGTGAGAAGGCACCTGCCGGTGCATGCATATGACCATGGAGATCTTCTGCCGTTTTTTTCAATCCTCACTGAATGTGGCTTCAAAGATGTGCTTCAGGACATCACGGGAGACGGAGTGTTAGCCGATGTCCTCTTGGCTCTGGCATTGAACCGGGCAACTGATCCTCTGGCCCTTACCCATATCTTGACTTGGTATGAGGGGACATCTCTTTTCCGAGAGAACGCATCCCTGCCGCTTGCATCGCAATCATTAAGCCTTATACTGGAGAAGGTAGGTGAAAGCAATATCCCTGAGCGGTTCTGTGGGGCATTGATGGCGAAAGTGAAGCCATCCGGCACCTTCCTTTATGACATTACATCGCTCTCTTCCTATTCCCGGAACATCGAGATCCTTGAATACGGCTACAATCGCGACGGGCTTAATCTCCCGCAAGTCAACCTTTCCATGGTGGTGGACAAATCAAGCGGCACGCCGGTCCTCTACGATCTCTACCCTGGTAGTATCGTGGATGTCACCACCTTGTCCCGTACACTGAAAAGGCTCACGGGTATCTCCTCCTGCACACTGGTGCTCGACCGCGGGTTCTTCAGCAGCGACAATATTCATGACCTGGAAAGTAAGGAACTCTCGTATATCATACCCGCTTCTTTTCAGCTCAAGGAGGTACAAAGCGCCATGACATCGCTTGCCGGCAAATTGGCCGATCCCAACGCCATAAAGATGCACAACGGCGAGCTGCTCTTTGTCATGCCGGAGGTGTTGACCATAGGGGATCACCCGGTGAAGGGGTACTGCTACTACAACCCGCAACGGGAAAAATCGGAGCAGGAGCTCTTTTACAAGCGACTCTACGAGATCAAACACGCAATAATGGGTATCACTCGTCTTAGGGGCCTGAAGAGGCGGATTGAGGGAATTGCCAAGGATTATCTCAATTACCTCGAATGGAATGTGGAAGGTCATACCATCACCGTACGCTTTCGTCCCAATGCCGTTTCTCAGAGGGTCAACCGGATGGGTAAGTTTGTCATTCTTTACCGTGGCGACTTCTCATGGGAGGAATGCCTTTCCACCTATCGGAGCAAGGATATGATCGAGAAGAGCTTCGACATTCTGAAGAATGACCTCGAACTGCATACCCCTCAAGTCCGGAAAGAGGAAACCTTCAGAGGTTTTCTCTTTGTATGCTTTCTCTCCTTGGTACTCCGCATGCGGCTCCTCCACAAAATGCAGGAATCAAAGCTCTCCGGGAAATACAGCCTTACCGAACTATTGACTGAACTCCATAAACTCAAGATGGTCGAACTGTCGAACGGGGAGTACTTGGTTACGGAGAAGACCAAAACGCAGAAGGACATCCTTTCCCGGCTCAATTGCTGTGCCTAACAGGCGGGGAGTTGAGGTTTCGACCATGCTATATTTTTCATGAAAATTATAGAGCATGACTAGGTACCTGACATCCGGTGAGGTAGCTATCGGGTTCCATAGATGAGTAGCGCTCCTAGAAGGAGTAACAAATAGCCATGGATTTTCCCGACACCGTAGTTATTTGGAAAAGCTATTCCTTAATAAGGGTCGAGTGGAGAGATCCTTCCAGAGGAAGACTGAATTTATTTTTTTTTTTAATCAATGACACTGGTATTTTTTCGGACAGGAAATGTTACGGTAAATGTTGTTCCGCCTGATTCTTTACAGTCATCGACAGTTTTACAATGACTGCACCGGGCAATATCCCCGGGACAGATGTCTCTATCGGTAGGTATGTAGACACATCGCTTGCTCTTGAGCGAAATGTCAAACCCGTAACGTTCGGCGTAGTGTTTGACTCGGAAAAGCTCAAGGCCTTTACCACCCGCCCCGAATTCAAAAGGTTTTTTCGTTGAATAGAGATCGGTTTCCTGTGTGTGAAAGAAGCCGTCCAGAAGTGAGGCCTGGTTTTCCTCAGTGATACCGATACCCCGGTCTGTCACACGAAGAAAAACGTCCGTGTCGTTCTGTCCCGTGGTCACTTCAATGATCCCTCCGTCAGGTGTATTTTCGATAGCGTTTTTGATGAGAGCTTCAGCCGTCTCTCTGAGGATAAAGGGATCCATAAAAATAAAAAGTTCGTTCTGCCCTTCTACTTTGAATTGCAGATTTCGATACACGGCAGCCTGTTTCATCTTTTCCACTACAGAGACGACAGACAAGTAAAGGTCTATAGATTGAGATAACTGGGGGTTGCCGCCAAGATACTTGCTTGTCCATTTTTCGAGAGCCTCCCAATGCAGGCGTATTGATTCCGGCATTTCCGAGAGGTTTTCCATTCCCTCCAGAAGACGATCAATATCGCCGAGGACTATTTCTGCCTCAACCTCCTGCGATACCCTGAATATTTCATCGGTTTCCCGTGATATTTCAAGAAGCCGTTCCGTATTTCTCTCCAAAGTGTCTATCATGTTCTTGAAGGCAGGGGTCAATGTATCTTCAAACTTTCGTTTCAAATTGTTGATAGTTCCCTGAATAACCGCGAGGGGCGTTTTCAGTTCATGGGAGACATGATTCACTGCCTTGGTTTTTGCCCTATTCAGCCGCTCCAGTTCTTTGTGAGACTTCATGAGTGATTCTTCGGCACGTTTTCTTTCAGTGATGTCTCTGAGGTAGATAAGGGCGAAGGGCCTGCCCTGAAATGTGATACTGGCGGCGGATACCTCGACATAGAGTGTATCCCCTTTTTTCGTGACACCCTTGAATTCATATCGTGACGGCACAGGTTCACCACGCTGTCGCTTGTTCATAATATTGGTTACCATCTCAACGTTATCGGGATGGATAGTAGGTCTTATCGATTTTCCGATGACTTCTTCAGGGCCGTCAAACCCGAACATCTTGATCCATTGTTTGTTGGCATAGCGGCATATATCACCCTGAAGAATCGAAATGCCGTCGTTGGAACTCTCGATGGCGACCCTGTATCTCTCCTCGCTTTCCAAAAGGGATTCCTCGGCTTTTTTGCGCTCTGTGATGTCGAGCATAGTGCCTTCATACGAAAGGGTCTTGCCGTTTTCATCACGAAAGACCATGACGTTCATGGAGACCCAGTGTATGTTCCCGTCCTTTTTTCTCAGTTGGGCTTCAAAGTTTTGAACGGAGCCGGACGTGCGAAGAAGCTCTATGAGTCTTTTATGGTCCGCAGGATCCATAAAAAGATCCTTGGCGAAAATAGAATCCTTGATCTCAGCAGGGGAAGCATATCCGTGGACACGGGCGAAGGAAGGATTGGCATGCGTGAAACGGCCCTGAGGGTCTGTCTGGAATATTCCTTCTATGGCGTTGTGAACGATATTTTTGAATTTGGCTTCGCTTTCCTTGAGGACGTTTACGAGTTCCTTCAATTCTGTTTGAGATTCCTGCGGACAATTGGTGTTTTGAGTTATTTCTGTCATATCGGGAGGCGATATTTTCCCTTCTCGGTTTTCTTTTATAGTATGATTTCCATTTGGAAACCTGCTTCTATCATAAGACATTTTGCGGTATATGTCTTCTTTAATTGAGGGTAATTGTCCTATTTATTAATTACTTCAATTTTTCAACTCATCAAAGAGGGTCGTATCGTCCGGGATCTCAAGAAAAAATCGTATCTGCCAGTCCTCTAGAATGCCTATACCAATTCCCGGTTTCTCAAAGTGGGGTGCCTCATCCAATCTGCACTGGATGGATTGCCAACCCCAGCCCGGTGGCTGCCAAACAGAGGTACTACGGGTGCCGGATAAAGCGGTAGTGCCCTCCCAGGACCGGACCTCTCCGGAAGAACTTGTGGAAGTACACCTGCCCCGCGCAGACCAAGAAGATAACTGCTCCGAGAACGAAGAGGACTGAACCCGCGGCCCGGACACCCTGGAGGAACAACCCGGGAGGCGTGATCATGTGCGGCAGGAAAAATGCCGCCAGCCATTGCGTCGATGGCCGCTCCGCCAAGAAGAGGAGAACGGGATTGAAGGCCGTGTAGAAAAACGCTGCAAAGGGGCTGATCATGATCAGCCCCTCGAGCGCTATGATGAAAAAGACCACGATGCCGACACGCGCGGTGATCTTCGCTATTATGGAGTCAATCTTCTTTCTTATCATACAGACTATCTTCTCTATGGGCTTGTACAACACCCACAACTCTTCGCCTTGACGGCCTTTCGCTTTTAAAGATCGGAGAAACAGTATAGCAACTTCTAAGGGTAACAGTCTACCTGAACAACGCCACGCCCAGGGAAGCTGCTCCAAGAATAATGTAAAGAATATCTATCTTTCTCAGAAGCGCAACGAGAGCTGCGCACACAATGAGGGCCCTGACCATGTCCCAGGGGACGGCGAAAGCAAATTTGATGGTTACATAGAGAAGAAGCCCCACAAAGGAAGCGAATATGCCTTTTATTGCCTTTCTGAAGGACGCAGACCTGTTCAACCTGTCGAAAAACCCCGCCGCGGTTACGACAAGGAGAAAGGAAGGAGTGAAAATGGCAACAGTGGCAGCTATAGCCCCTGGCAAACGGTAGATTAAATATCCCACAAAGGTCGAGGTGATCACGATGGGACCCGGGGTAACCTGTCCCAAGGCGATCCCGTCCATGAAGACCTTGCTGTCCATCCAACCCCGCACATTGACAATTTGATGCAACATAAGAGGCACCGAAGCAAAACCCCCTCCAAAGGCGAAGAGGTCTATCTTGATCATTAAGAGGGCCAGCCCAAAGAGCTCACGACGGAGAAAATAGAGGCATGAGATTCCACCGAAAACAACTATGATGAGTGCGACGAGGTGAGACAAGGGCACAACGAGGTGTCCACTATCCCCCAAGTCATTATATTTCTCTCGTTTTACGAAAAGAAGACCGGCAAGAGCGGCTCCCAGGATGACATAAAAAGGGCTCACGCCAAACCAGAAAAGGGATGCAGAGGCCACGGCTATTAACGCATTGATACAATTTTTGATGGTTGCCTTGCCGAACGTGTACGTGGCGTTCGCAATAAGGGCGACAACCACCACTTGCAGCCCGTTGAACAAACCCCTTATCCACGGTGGGTTACCCACGGCAACATAGAGATATGAGAGGATGACCATAAGAATAAAGGCAGGCAAGCCGAATCCTACAAATGTAGAGAGTGCCCCAGGGATACCCCTTGTCTTAAAGCCCACATAAGCAGCCGTTTGCATCGCCGTAGCACCGGGAATGGTTTGGCAGAGCGCCACCCCTCTTGTAAATGTCTCTTGGTCGAGCCATTTCTTCCGCTTCACCGAAAGATCCCCGATGTACGCCACCATCGCTGGGCCTCCGAAAGCAGTAACCCCAAGCCTCAGGAATGCGAGAAACAGCTGCATAAGGTGCGGATCTTTGCCTTTCCTTATCGGTTCTAAAGGTCCTTGACCGCTGGTGGGTGTGTTAATGTGGGTTTCTTTCATTGCGATCTGGAACGCCTTGAATCCGAATGATTTGATTGACGGCTGCCTACGCCTCCGAACAAAGAGATCATGAATCCCTCTTTGTCCTCGTTCTTGCAGGGGTGGGCTTTGGTGTCTCCGCGACATTTCCTGATCTGTTCCTCACTGGACTCTTTCGCTTTTTCCTCCAACTTCCTTGGATGTGCACAACAATCTTTACAGATGTTTATTCCTTCCTTTCAATATAATGATAAGAAAAAATAGCATCAATATTCCCCGAGGAAAAGTAAATACTGGATACCACCACACACCACTAATCGGATGTTTATGTGAAACGACTTCCTGTATCAAGGCCCAGAAGGTTGGAATAAATTCAAGGAGACTATAATAATGTCAATATCAATATATAGTTCTTTCCAAAACAGCTTAAGGAGAGCCCTATTATTGGTCTTTGCCGGTTTGATCCTTAACATACTTTCTGTACTCCTTCAGCAACAGATAGACGTACTCTTTATGGGCACGGTCAGACGAGGGGATATAGTTCTTGTAAGCCTCCAACCTCTTTATCATCTCTTCGGCAGTCTCCTCATTCGCCGTCCGCCCTTCAGAGTAAAGATCGGCCAGTGTCTCGTCCAGACCGAACACGCTAATCTGGGTATCATCAATAAATTTCAACATACGCCAACTAACTGGTGGCGGTGTGTAATCGTCTCCTCAGTCTATTCATCCCACTTTAAAGTGTGCCATATCACGCCTCAATTGTTTCTTTATCCGCCCGGCGGGGTGGAGAACATTGTGCCTGCCCCACAACGTTCCTTGCTCAGTCATTAACACTCCGAAGCCATTCTTCAATCTTTGTTTTTATGGCATCCCGTAAAAGTTTTGTTTGCTTCAGCTTCTCCTCGTAGGTCCCTGTAAATGCCGAAGGATCTGCAAAACTCCAGTGGATCTGCGCCGTTAATAAACCGGGGAAGAGGGGGCATTGTTCAGCGCTCGCGGCATCGCAGACAGTTATGACATAGGAAAAAAGTTCACCCTTTTTGTAGAGGTCGAAGGCGCTCTTCGTTTGATTGTGTGAAATGTCGATGCCTACCTCTTTCATAACCTCTACAACAAGGGGATTGAGCGTCCCCGGATCGAGTCCGGCGCTCATCGCTTCAAACCTGTCTCCTGCGATGCTATTCAAAAAGGCTTCGGCCATCTGACTCCTGGCGCTGTTGTGGACGCATACAAACAAGACCCGTCTCTTATCCGTCATATAATCCTCCTTTTTAATCCTTGCAGCTATAATAGCAAACCCCTGTTGGCGTCTCTACTGCATAAGGAAAGTATTTCTTTTTGAACCAGAGCGCAAGATGTACGAGATTGATGAGAACCGGCACCTCGACGAGAGGACCTATGACGGCTGCGAATGCTTGCCCTGAGTTAATCCCAAAAACTGCCACAGCAACGGCAATAGCAAGCTCAAAATTATTAGAAGCGGCAGTGAAAGAAAGGGTCGCGGCCTGTCCGTAATGGGCGCCTACCTTACGGCTCATGTAGAAAGAGACGAGGAACATGATCACAAAGTATATGAGAAGAGGGATTGCTATGCGAATGACGTCAAGGGGGATCCTGACAATGTACTCGCCCTTCAGAGAAAACATGACAAGAATAGTGAAGAGCAGGGCGATGAGGGTAATGGGACTGATCTTCGGAATGAACCGCTCGTGATACCATTTTTTATCCTTCACGTTTATGAGAAGGAATCTTGTAACCACTCCGGCGAGGAAGGGGATGCCGAGATAGATAAAGACGCTTTTGGCAATCTGGCCTATGGTGATGTTGACAACTACCCCTTTCAGACCGAGCATGGGCGGAAGTACGGTGATAAAGATGTAGGCGTACACGGAAAAGAAAAGGACCTGAAAGATGGAGTTGAAAGCCACAAGACCCGCACAGTACTCCGTATCGCCTTTCGCGAGATCATTCCAGACGATCACCATGGCGATGCACCGGGCAAGACCGATCATGATGAGACCCATCATGTACTCCGGATAGCCCCTTAGGAACATGATAGCGAGGATGAACATCAGAATAGGACCAATGACCCAGTTTTGAACCAGAGACAGGCCGAGGATTCTAAAGTTCTTGAATACCTCACCAAGTTCCTCATATCTTACCTTTGCAAGGGGTGGGTACATCATGAGAATGAGTCCAATGGCGATGGGAATGTTAGTTGTCCCTGATTGGAACTGATTCCAGAAGCCAACCACACCGGGGAAGACATATCCCCAACCCACGCCGATAAACATGGCAAGAAAAATCCATAATGTCAGAAACCTGTCCAAAAACGAAAGCTTTTTATGTAGCTGTTCTCCTGCCATCGTTTCAATCTTCCTTTATATTTGTCTTACATATGCGCTTTAATATAATCAACTACCTGGTCTGTTTCGGTATCCAGTGTACTAAATTTGTGGTTTTTTTCGATACCCATCTCAGTAACCACAAAGTACTGTGTTGGCGTAATCCCGTATTTCTCGAAAGCCTTTTTGGAGCACCCCGTTGGGCAACCATCGATAACCAATGTTGTTGCTGCTTTCGCGCTTTCAATAAAGCCTGACAGAGCGGCCCCCACACCGGCAAGGCAAAAAGCATTACCGGCTCCCCGTTTATCAAGTTCAATCATGGCACTATTAGCAGCCTGGCCCACATTCGATCCCCCTGAACAGGCAAGGATCAGGATTTTTGCATTATTTGAACAACATATGTTTTTTCCCTCTGACATGTTTTTCTCCTTAATAGATTTGTATTGTTTAGAGCAGTTTCTTGATATCATCCACGGAGAGCATCTTACCTACGCTCTTGACCACTCCGTCTATCACAAGACCCGGCGTCATCATAACGCCATAACCCATGATCCTGCCCAAGTCTGTTACCTTTTCGACTTCACAGTCAACGCCCTTCCGTTTTACTGCTTCTTCAGCATTCTTGGCAAGTTTCAGGCAATTCGAACAGCCCGAACCGAGTATTTCGATCTTCATCTTTTCTTCCTCCTTTTTATGTTGCTTGAACAGCACGTGCCCTGGACCGTTTTCGGCAGTGGGCCGTCCATTTTGTTTTTCAGGAACGCTTCAAGGCGTTTCTTGTCCGTTTCTAATATATTATCAGGGATCTTTTCAAGCACCGAAAGCAGTATGAGACGTTTAAAGAGGTCCGAATCGTTGATCTTGTAGTGCATCCATTTTCCCTGTTTTCTGCCTTTGAGCAAGGCCGCCTTTTTGAGCACCCCTAAATGAAAAGAAACCCGGGGCTGTATCATGTCAAGAGCGGCAACAACATCGCATACGCAGAGTTCGCCACCCTCAAGGAGCTTCAATATTCGCAGTCGCGTTTCATCCGATAAGGCCTTAAACATGTTTGTCAGCTCTTTCAAAATACCTTCTCCTTACAAAATTGCGTTAAATAGATACCCCACCGCCATTATAGTGACGGTCATAATGGCCACAAAAACCCAAAGCAGCTTCATCTTGAGCACTTTCCTCAATATGATCATTTCAGGCAACGACAGGGCCGTCACGGCCATCATAAAAGCAAGCGCCGTTCCCATGGTAACCCCCTTCTGCATCAATGCGTATACGATGGGGATCACTCCCGCCGCGTTGGAGTAGAGCGGAACTCCGAGCAGCACGGCAATGGGCACCGCCAAAATATTGCTCTTTCCTGCATATTTAACAAGAAAATCCTCCGGCACATATCCGTGTATGAAGCCCCCGATGGCGATTGCAATAATAACATAAAGCCATATCTTCCCCAGGATCTCTTTCGTGTTCGATTTGGCGTAGTCAACCCGGTCCCTGAACGTCTGTGTCGCCAAAGCCTGTCCTTCTCCCATGTGTATGCTGTATACGTACTCCTCAACCCATTTCTCCAGCTTCAGTTTGCCTATTATATAGCCGCCGACAAGCGCTACAATCAGACCCGTACTAATATAAATAGCCGTAATCTTCCAGCCGAAGAGCCCAAAGAGCAGCACAATTGCAACCTCGTTCACCATGGGTGACGAAATGAGAAATGAAAAGGTGACCCCAAGGGGAACGCCACCTTCAACAAAACCTATGAAAAGGGGGACCGCAGAGCAGGAACAGAAAGGGGTTACGACCCCAAGTAACGCCGCGAGTATGTTACCTATAAACTCCTTTTTATGTGATAGTATCTTCCGTGTCTTTTCAGGAGGGAAAAAACTCCGGATAAAAGAGATGACGAAGATAATAACGGAAAGAAGTATGAATATCTTTACTGTATCACCAATGAAGAACTCAAGCGCACCAGAAAAGTGGGTATTTTGAGCGAGCTTCAGGAGATCATAGACGATATATTTAGAAAGATTCTCAAGCATTATAGGCTCCTCAATATATAAACAACTGTTTATATATTAAACCACACAATCCTTGTTGTCAAGAGGAAGTTTGGTTTTGGCGGTTTGTCGCCGGTAAGCCCAGCGATGTCCTTCTGAGACAATGCCGTGCGATGGAACTTGTCATGAAAACATCTTGGCCCATGTGCGTCCTGCCTCGATTGATTACCGATTGTAATGTTGTGTATTAAGTGAGAACATCACTCTGAGCACTTCAGAAGAACTTCATTTTTATGGTTGTCCACTACCGGAAGCAATAGGTCCCGCCGCTTCTATTAGGGGGGGATGATTTGACCGAGGGTACGGTCAATGAAGCGACGGGGTTGTTGGCAGTGTGAAATAATAATTTACCACATTAGGCGTACCTAATCAAGCACGGTCCCGTTATAATCAGGATGACTTCGTTCTTCTCCGTTATGATAGGAATGTTACTGAGTTGAAAATAGTAGTGAACAATCTTCTCCGAATGAGGTAGATTTCTCTCTACGGTTGACTGAATCGGAGGTGGGCGTTGTGAACGTGCAGGAAGTTATTCTCCGGCCTGTGGGGCCATCCGAAGAACAGCAGTATCAAAGCCTGATGGAAGCGCACCACTACCTGGGCTCTCTCCCTAAAATAGGAGAGACTCTTTGGTACGTAGCTTCCTGGCGTGGTAAATGGGTGGCTCTTATCACCTTTTCCGCTTAAGCATTGAAGTGCGCAGCCCGGGATCGCTGGATCGGATGGAGCTTCCGGCATCAGTATGATCGCCTGAAGCTGGTGGTGAACAACAGCCGTTTTTGTATTCTGCCCAACTGGCATGTTCCGAATCTGGGTTCCCGTGTGCTCACGTTGTGTGAAAGAAGGCTCCTTTGTGACTGGCAGCAGCGTTTCGGCCATCCAGTATTGCTCCTCGAGACCTTTGTCGATCCCACACGATTTAGGGGAACGGTGTACAGGGCTGCAAACTGGATCCATGTTGGCACGAGTAAGGGCTTTCGCAGGGTTCAAAAGGGATACACCCCCCAAGGCTCGCCCAAAATGGTCTTCCTCAAGCCCTTCTACCGCAATGCGCAATTGCTTCTCTCCCAGGCCTCTCTTAACCCACCTTATCGTACAGGAGGTTCCAAAATGATGCTTGAGCGCCGATACCATGTACTCCTTGCCTCGTTTCTTTGCCGATATCCCTGATCCCCGCCGTTCCCAGGGACGACGTCATTATCTTCCCACCGTTCTTGCCATTGCTGCAGCTGCAAGCCTGTGTCATGCGCGGCTACAAGGCTATTGCGGATTGGGCCGAAAGCTTAAGTCAGAAGGGAAGGGAGCGCCTCCGCTGCCGTATGGAAAACGGCCGGCGGGTCGTTCCCAGTGAGTCCATCATCCGTGATGTCCTCATCCGTGTTGATCCGGTCCATCTGGATGGTGCACTCACGCGCTGGAACGCGAGGTACGGAAAAACAGACGAGAGCCTTGCCATAGACGGCAAGACCATGTGCAATGCCATTGATGAGGGTGGTCAGGCACACATTATGAGCGTTGTTGGTCATGAGACGAAGACCTCACACACCCAAAAAAAGTAGGCAGTC
The DNA here is from genome assembly GCA_963754785.1 of uncultured delta proteobacterium. Lineage (GTDB taxonomy): Bacteria > Desulfobacterota > Syntrophorhabdia > Syntrophorhabdales > Syntrophorhabdaceae > PNOF01. The sequence goes on from CAVWHH010000021.1 coordinate 407,299, forward strand.
TTAGGATAGGCAATGAAGAAGCCAAAGGGACAAATGAGATTAAATGCGCCGTCCCGCTCCTTGACGCCATCGCCATCGAAGGCAAGGACATCAGTTCCGATGCCCTCCTGACCCAACGCACCATTGCACGCTACGTGGTTTCGCGCAAAGCCTATTACCACTTTACCGTCAAAAAGAATCAGCCTACCCTCCTGCACAACATTGCCCTGTACTTCGAGGAGAGTCAAAAACCCGAATGTGTCACCTATGATGCCCCGGACCACGAAAGAATCGAAGTACGGAAGATTTGGACCACCACTGAGCTCAATGACTACCTCGACTTCCCTCATGTGGGACAGGCCTTCGCCATTGAACGGCATACCGCACGGAAGAAGAACGGCAAGACCTCTTGCGAGATCGCCTATGGTATCACCAGTCGACCACCGGACGAAGCCGACCCCGCGCGCCTGCTCATAATAAACCGTGGTCACTGGTCCATTGAGAACAGCTGCCACTACATCCTCGACTGGAACTATGATGAAGATCAAAGCCGGATACGCATGGGCCACGGCCCGGAGAACATCACCCGACTCAGACGATTTGCCATCAGCATCATCAAGGCGAAGGGGGTACGGAGCGTCGCCCAGAAGAGGTGGAGTAAAATTAATTGTGTAAATTCGATATGAGGATGACAAAAAGGATGTACCTCCTATAAAATAAGCGATAACAGCTTATCACACTATTTCAGGGAGGAGGAACATCCGATGGAACTAAAAGTGAGTGTATCAGAGGCGATTGCATTAATCAAGCAGGTAGAAAATGTTCCGGCTAAAATTCTGGAGTATATCGGCATGAACATACAGAAGGAAGTGGGGACCTTTCTGACAAACCTGATGGACCATGAACTTACCCACCATGTGGGAAGAGGGAAATATGAACGTAAAGAAGGTGCGAACGATTACCGTAACGGGGCCTATACCCGCACCTTCTGTATCAAGGGTATCGGTGATGTAGAGGTACGGGTTCCCAGAGACAGAAACGGTGATTTTAAGACCCAGGTACTCCCCCGTTGCCAGCGCTATGATTCCAGGATTACCGAAGACATTGCCGCCATGTATTTAACCGGCATCTCTACACGGACCCTCTCTCTTCTCAGTAAGAGGCTCATCGGACGGTCCCTCTCCCCGACAGAGGTAAGCAACGCATCAACAGAACTGAAAGCTGCCGTCCTGAAATGGAGGATGCGTGACCTCTCCCATGAGAAGATCAAATACCTCTTCATGGACGGGGTTACTTTCCGGATGAGGATGAAAGACAGGATAGATCCCGTTCCCGTCCTTGTCTGTATGGGTGTCAGAGAAGACGGCACAAAACTTGTTCTTTCTCTTCAGAGCGGCGATAAGGAATCAGCGTCTGCCTGGAGGGAGTTCTTCAAGGACTTGAAGAAACGGGGACTCAACGGGGCAATGATACAATTAGGTATCATGGATGGGCTTACCGGTCTTGAGAAGGTTTTTCATGAAGAATTCTCCCATGCAAAGATCCAACGCTGCCAGGTCCATGTTGCAAGAAACGTCCTTGCGAAAGTTCCGCGGAAGTTGAAACAGTCGGTAGCCGATGATCTACGTTCCATCTTCTATGCTTCATCGAGAAAAAAGGCGGACGAGTTTGCGATATCCTTTCGGGATACATGGGAGAGAGAACTGCCCTCAGCGGTAAAATCGCTCTCCAATTCCCTTGATGCCTGCCTGACCTTCTTCTCTTTCCCGGAAGAAGAATGGATATCATTAAGGACGACCAACAGTATTGAACGACTGAATAAGGAATTTAAAAGGAGGACAAAACCGATGGAGATTGTTGCAGGAGAGAATGCCTGTTATCTCCTGTTGGCTTTTATATCATTGAAGATGGAGGCAAGCTGGGGATCCACGAAAATAGGAAAGGTACGTCCGAATTTGCCCCTCTATAAGAAAGTTATACAATTATGTTGACAGTACCCCCAGAAGACGCGGCAACTGTCCTTCAAAGCCCGTCTGGTCTTTGACTATCTCAGGATGACAGACAACTCATGTGTTCCTGCACATGTTTGAAGGGAGAACAAATTTACCGTGCCGTTATAATCCCGTATAATGCGACATCTGTCATTGGTCCTATATAGAGACCTTATGCTAAAATTACAAGCGGGTAACAAGAATTATTATTGAAAAGGGGGTATCTTTGTGAAGGAAACAAATGCAGAGATTGTGAATCTTGGCTTGAGGGTAACCCCGCAGCGCCTGGCTATTTTAAAATTCTTAAAGGAACACCGGACTCATCCCACAGCAGAAGACGTTCATCATGCACTGTTAAAAAAATACCCTTGCATTTCCCTTAAAACGGTCTACAATACTTTGTCGAAGCTTGTGGAGACAGGAAAGATTATAGAACTTGATATAGACCTGAAGAAGAGGTTCGATATCTGCACGGATCCCCACAATCACTTCTATTGTCGGATTTGCAGTAAGGTCTACGATGTCGTTTCTGATGCGCCCATCTCGGCGGATAATTGGCTAAACGAAAAGAACGTAGAGGGGCATCATATTGATACAATCGATATCCATTTTACAGGGGTCTGTAAATATTGCGAAGCCACTCGCCCCTGAAGACTATGAAGAAGAGTGGGTTTTCTCTTGAAACGAAGCCGCACATAATCCGTCATTACCACTCGAAGGGTAGCATAATCTGTGAGTCCGTGTCTTCGTTTCTTTCCGATATCGACAATTTTGACTTTCAACACAAAAAACGTTGAAAATAGCACGTTCCACAAATCAAGCGTTGTGCTCGC
>CAVWHH010000022.1:0-30565 GCA_963754785.1 uncultured delta proteobacterium
TTATTCAGTCGTTCAATACTGTTGGTCGTCCTTAATGATATCCATTCTTCTTCCGGGAAAGAGAAGAAGGTCAGGCAGGCATCAAGGGAATTGGAGAGCGATTTTACCGCTGAGGGCAGTTCTCTCTCCCATGTATCCCGAAAGGATATCGCAAACTCGTCCGCCTTTTTTCTCGATGAAGCAGTGAGATGGAACGTAGATCATCGGCTACCGACTGTTTCAACTTCCGCGGAACTTTCGCAAGGACGTTTCTTGCAACATGGACCTGGCAGCGTTGGATCTTTGCATGGGAGAATTCTTCATGAAAAACCTTCTCAAGACCGGCAAGCCCATCCATGATACCTAATTGTATCATTGCCCCGTTGAGTCCCCGTTTCTTCAAGTCCTTGAAGAACTCCCTCCAGGCAGACGCTGATTCCTTATCGCCGCTCTGAAGAGAAAGAACAAGTTTTGTGCCGTCTTCTCTGACACCCATACAGACAAGGACGGGAACGGGATCTATCCTGTCTTTCATCCTCATCCGGAAAGTAACCCCGTCCATGAAGAGGTATTTGATCTTCTCATGGGAGAGGTCACGCATCCTCCATTTCAGGACGGCAGCTTTCAGTTCTGTTGATGCGTTGCTTACCTCTGTCGGGGAGAGGGACCGTCCGATGAGCCTCTTACTGAGAAGAGAGAGGGTCCGTGTAGAGATGCCGGTTAAATACATGGCGGCAATGTCTTCGGTAATCCTGGAATCATAGCGCTGGCAACGGGGGAGTACCTGGGTCTTAAAATCACCGTTTCTGTCTCTGGGAACCCGTACCTCTACATCACCGATACCCTTGATACAGAAGGTGCGGGTATAGGCCCCGTTACGGTAATCGTTCGCACCTTCTTTACGTTCATATTTCCCTCTTCCCACATGGTGGGTAAGTTCATGGTCCATCAGGTTTGTCAGAAAGGTCCCCACTTCCTTCTGTATGTTCATGCCGATATACTCCAGAATTTTAGCCGGAACATTTTCTACCTCCTTGATTAATGCAATCGCCTCTGATACACTCACTTTTAGTTCCATCGGATGTTCCTCCTCCCTGAAATAGTGTGATAAGCTGTTATCGCTTATTTTATAGGAGGTACATCCTTTTTGTCATCCTCATATCGAATTTACACAATTAATTTTACTCCACCAGCCATGGAACGGGGCATGTGAGATGCGGAGGTAACCAAAACAAAGGGTTCGCTTCCTACAATCTTCTTAATCAGTTTAGCTTGGTCTTCTGTGTCTTTGGATTCGGATTCTAAAACCATTTCCTTTTTTTCTACCCCGAGAAGCGATGCGGCATTGGACATAACCTCAGCCCCTGAAACACGATCAAACGCAGTTCCAGCCGAGAGGATTAGCTTAGTTCCAGGTAAGGATTTATGCAGTCTTATGCCTTCTACAAGACGGAAAAGAGAGTCGCTTGTAAGTTGGCTGTTAGCGGGTTGCTTCGGATCGGCTATCAAACCACCGCCCAAGACTACAATCCATCTTACCTCTGGGAGGATGTTTATTTTTAAAAGGGGGGGATAACGATATTCCAATGGTTTTAGGAATGGCTCTGAAAGCCCCCCCATAACTCAATAAAGCGAGCAAAAAAACCCCCACGGATATAACGATCTTGCCTGCTCTTTGTTTTTTTGTGAACCAGAGCATAATTAAGCCAATAATTAGTACTTCCAGACACAAAGAAAGCGGGGAAACAAATAGTCCAACAATTTTAGTAAATAAAAACATTATTCGTTGCCTCCGTAACGCCATTCCGGCTTATTTTAGCTCTGATTGTATATAAATATAAACTCCGGTTCACGCTAATTTTGCTTCGGCATTTTTTTGATCATCCTCGGAGTTCTCCTTATCATCGAGGCCGCAAAATGGTATAGCCATTTCCGGAAGACCGTCGCCAGCCTGAGAGAAAAGGAAGCAAAGCTCGGATGTGACATCGGGATAGTGAGGTGACTCACGGCAGTTGACTGCTGGGAAACTGTTGTTCAGAGTAATGCATCTTTTCCTTGAGGGTTACTCACACTTTCAGGAAGAACTCAATAGCCTAAAAATGTGATCCTGTTATGGCCTCCTTGATCCTTTCCATCATGTCCATAAAATGGGGTTTGTTCTTTGCCTTTCTACTTATTTTGCCATTCTATCGATTAAGGAGAATTTTCTTTACCCGTCCTATCTCTCCGCTTTCCAGACGGACTTCTATTCCATGCGGATGTTGTGCTGCTACAGTCAGAATGTCCTTTTACAGTTCCATTGCTCAGCAAGCCTGTACGCTGATTCTTTTTTAAAACAATTGCCACTTTCACTCTCCGTTGAATTTCAGATCGTAATGTTCCGTCCATATTGACTCCCAAAATAACATATCATGTGGGCATGATTTCTTCAAAGGTGAATGAGATCCTTTTAATCATTCAGCAACGCTTTTGAAAGATGTATTTTGAAGGTTTAGACCGATCCGGTGCACCGCCTAGCTGGGCACGTTTCAATCGTAATAATGGGCATTAACGATTTCATATCCGAGGGAAAAACCTTCCTGTTTGTGCCGCATATGCACGGTATTCGTTTTGAAATATCTCGAACATCATTTTTTCTTCGCGAATGACAAGCTGGTGCCAGATTGGATGCATCAAGATCACACAGAACAGGATGAACCAGGAATTAAGATACAGAGCCACAGCTGGCAATATAAACGTGATCCAAGCGGCGTACATCGGGTGACGAAACCACTTGAAGGGACCCATTGTGCAGAGTTCGTTTTTGCCCCACCAATGTCGTAGCGTCCACAAGCTCCAGAAATGTAGTCCCAATCCGATAGCAGCAAGCCCTCCACCAACAACTTTTATCGGTACAGGATTTGCCAATATTGCCAAATGTCCCAATAAGCGATCCACCCAAACAGCTATCGTTAACAATACAAGGTTAATAACCGCACCCATCGGACCGACGCCAAATATTCTTTGCAGTCTGCCGGTATCCATCAAGCTCCCATTTCAAATGCATGTTTCCTGGTTTCAACTATTAATACGAAATGCCTAACCCTATAAGCTACTGCATGTGACAATTTCTCAGATATTATTATCTGCAGAGAATATTGTCAATAGTGAGCTACAATACGGTTGATTACCCATTGTAATGTTGTATATTAAGCAAGAATATCAGGCTGAGGAGAGGAAGCAGTCCATACGCGCTTACATCTAATCTTGCATTGGGTGTATTGTGAAGAACTGCGGATTAACGGGATGAAATGTCGCCCCTGTCGTCTATCTATTTGATTGTTTAATCATTGCTCCTATAAATATTTTTTTAACAAATTTCATATTTATCTAAACGATTATTTCGAATAACTGATCTTTGTAGCCTTCTTATTTATTAACCTTTCGCTGAAATATACTCCTAATATTATAAAAATTGTATCAACAATACCCCGTCCGACAATAAATTCTACAAATCTCAACAGTGAGCTCTGATATACGAAAGGCCAGAATAAATTAAAAATTAACCAGTTAGTCCCGACATTTGTTAATCCACAAAACGCAGATCTTTTAATTAGGTTCTTCTCGTTTATATTCCGGCCAGTCAGTGTATATAATATTCCAAATGAAATTCCCGTAGCCAGCGTCCATATAAATGTTGAGACAGGTCTTTCAATAAATCCGGACTCAATTTTCAATATTGAATAGGCGAAATATCTGCCAATAATATAAAATGATGTTACTACTAACAAGGTTAAGCTATTATTCTGAATATGAGTTTTACTGCTGTGACCGTCAGATGCGAAGAATTTTCCTAATAATATGCCGAATACAATTATAGATATTAAATCAACTAAACCTAATCTAATATCCGCAATGATAGATGTCTTCCCAAATACAGGATACGTTTCAATTGCACCTAAAAAAAAGATTATTCCCCATGAAATACCGAATTTCAAACCTTTGACTATTTTACTTCCATGCATCCATTTTTCTATAATTAAAAATGTGACCGACATGCTAGAGAAAAAAATAATAAAAAATATTATTGCAACTGTTCTTGTACCTATAGTTTTAGAAAAGATTGATAAAGGATCAATATTAGTTGGCAATTTTGTACCATCAATTATATGACCCACAGCATTAATAAAAATTGCTATTAATGCTAAAAACAATATTCTCCACCAATTCTTCTTTAAATTTATCATCATTACTCCTTAATTATTTTTCCAGAATTTCCAGCGCTGAGTCGAACCGCTCAATAATCCAGAATCCTTATCATGACAAATGCTTCAAGCCATACTTTATCAAATACTCGCATTACAGATATTTGTCAAGGCAGATGCTCTATTACTGGTTGAAATGTGGTATATCGATGACAAACAGCAAAAACAACAGTACGGAGGAAGACATCTACGACTGCGAACAACACCTACGAAACGAGCAGGTATCGGAGACATGAAATTTGATGCTTAGTGGGAAGAAAGCAACTCACAATGTCGCTTTATGATTTTATGAAAGTCCAGGACCGTCTCCTCTTCAAAACGCTCGTCGTCGATACACTATTTGTCCGGTATGATGCAGCAAGGCAGGATTGTACCGATGAGCAGCAGGACAGGGATCTCAGGACCATGTCTTCAAAAGGATCCAGGGTAAACTCATCTTGGGTTTCAGGACCATGAATATACTTACGGTCGGTATCTCAGAAGAACGCTGCAAAACACCTATAGCAGGACACAGGATTTTCTCTGATTAATGCCCGTCATGGTTGAGCTGGATTTTCTTCTTCGCGCTGGCCTTTCAATGAATCTTACCCTCCATATGTTTGGGAAGGTTGTAAATTATCCCAGAATATACTGATAATCACTTTACAATGGGTTGTTCCAATCTTAAGTTACAGATAGGATCTGATTTTGGAACGCACTTTATAGTAGCTCGCAAAGAATATGGGGAGAAAAAGATGGAAACAAGAGTGGGTTTATGGATTGACCATAGGAAGGCTGTTATAGTGACTCTTACGGAAAAAGGCGAAGAGGTGGGGCTGATAATATCGAAGGTTGAAAAACAGCTCCGCCGTTCCGGTGACTCACCTCTCAAGGGTCCCTATGAACCACACCAGGTGCCCGAACAGGACAGCCGTCAACGAGCGTTCAAGGGACATCTCAACATTTATTACGACGCCGTGATTGCTTCGATTCGCGATGCAGAATCTATTCTAATATTTGGTCCCGGCGAGGCCAAACGGGAATTGAAAGAACGCCTCGAAAAGCATAAACTCGGCGAACGCATCGTAGGCATCGAAACGGTTGACCGAATGACGCGCAATAAGATTGCGGCGAAAGTTCGAGAGCGTTTTCCAGTAACCGGGGAATGAGCACCTATGCGTAAATCCCAGTATCCGAAGAGAGATTGGTGGTAGAGGAGGACGCGATGCCGACATGCGTAAAATGCGGTTCCAAAGCCGCGTACTGGGCGATCATCGATAAGGAAAACGACTTAAAAGAGTACTGCGACAAGTGCTTTAGGAAGTACGACCTGGCGAAGTACAAAAAGGAAATGGATGAGTACCAGACGAGAAAGAAAGAGGATAAGGCACGACATTGATGGCCGTTATAATTACCTTAAACTGCTTTGCACCCCACAATGGTGGGCTCGCGTTATTCTGTGCCCAATGATGCTCGTCCCTACCGGTATCCTTATCCGGAGAACGGTCACGAATCCTCAGGCGGAGAGTCTAATGAAAGGCAGTAGCCATGGGAGGTAAGAGGAAACAGGTAGCACTCAGACTAATTAAGTTGAATAAGGAGGAATCATTATGGAAAGAAATATTAGCGAGACAATTAGAAACAGCATAACAGGGGTTTTAAAGGGTACCAGAGAAGCTGCCGCGGGAATTGTCGACGTTGTGAGCGCCACTATAGTAAAGACCCTGCAGGGGGTAAAAGATGTCCAGGTTGCAGTCAGTTCTGTTGTCGTTGGGGCGATATCGACAGCGATTAAGGCAGCGGGGGCTATTGAAGCAGACCTGACGATAGTTACGAAGAATTCCATAGTCGGCGCGATCAAGGGCGTTCATGAGGTAGGTACCGTCACTGCCGATATGGTTCGTGACGCTGTCCACCAAGCGATAAAGACAGCCGCAGAGATCGGCGGCGACGTGGGGTCTGTAACCAAGAGCGCCATCGTCGGCGCCATAAAGGGGACGAGGGACATCACCGTATCGTCGGAAGAGGCTGCGGGGAAAGCAGCGCAGGGGGCCATCCGGGCGGTTTCCGAAGTGGGCGCCGATGCGGGTACCGCAGCAAAAAACGCAGTCAAGGGCGCCATCGGTGGAGTGGCCGAAACCAGCGGCCGCCTGGCTGCGGTCATTAAGAACACCTCTAAAGGCCTGGTGCTTGAGGCATCACAACTCGGGGGAGACGTAGCCGCCATAGCCAAAAATGCCGTAGTAGGGGCAATCGAGGCGGCCAAAGAGATCGGCCTGTCCGCAGAAGAGACTGCTTCGGCAGCAGCAGAGGGCGCTCTTGAGGCGGCCAAGACCATTGGCGGCAGAACAGGCTCGGCAATAACCAAAGCAGTTACCGGTACAATCAGCGGGATAAAGGTCATTGTCAAAGAACCCTTCAAGAAGGAGAAGTGATTATAGGCCAGTCACCATTGAGCTCTGCCATGTCAGTCAATCCTGTCTGGCAGTGCGCCAATGACGCGTGAAGGAGGCAAATGCACTGTCCATATAAAAACCTCGGGACCGTGAAGATTCAGCGTTGCATGAAAACCAAGACGATAGTATAATGACTCAAAGGTGACCATGCCGACCAACAATCTGCAATTCTTCTGGGCTCTGTCCCCAAATATCGTGGCCACCCGCCTTCAAACGACGCCTGACGGCTTGAGCGGGAAAGAGGCGCAAGAAAGGCTTCAGCTTTACGGTTACAATACTCTGAAACAAAAAAAGAGAAGTGATTCTCTCACCCTTCTTATCGTGTGAGCTATGCGATAAAAAAGGGCAAGGCCTTGTTGCCGACAGCAATAATAATGCTTATATTAAATTGGGTACTGGAATAGATGGAGACAATAATCTGGATTTGTCTCCTCAACTCAAATCCCTTTTATTATCAATATCTGGGGTGTTTCGCCGTTAATGGAGCCCCGGTTGTGGGTGTCTGGAGGCGGAGCGAGGCAGTGGAGGGCAGGCAGGTCGGCTGTCCGTAAAACATGGGTGAATAAGGAGATTGACAAAAGGTGCTCGCATATCTTGCGTTATCTGGAACCACGGTATCATAGTGCAGATTCCTAAAACAAGGAAAGGAGTGTAAGACAATGAAGGTCAAACCGTTACAGGACAGAGTGGTTATCAAGAGGCTCGAGGAGGAAAAGAAGACAAAAGGCGGGATCGTTATTCCGGATACCGCGAAGGAAAAACCCCAGGAGGGCCGTGTGGTCGCCGTCGGGCCCGGCAAGATGACGGATAAGGGGCAGAGAGTGGCGCCTGAAGTGAAGGTGGGCGACAAGATCCTCTTCGGCAAGTACTCGGGAGCGGACATCAAAATTGACGGCGAGGAACATCTGATCCTCAAGGAAGAAGATATTCTCGCGATACTCAAAGATTAAGAAAGAAGGAGATAACATGGCGAAAGAAATTCTATACGACCAGAAAGCGAGGGAAGCGCTCCTGAAAGGGGTAAACGCCCTTGCCGATGCGGTAAAAGTTACCTTGGGACCCAGGGGGAGAAACGTCATATTGGACAAATCATTCGGGTCTCCGACCATCACAAAAGACGGTGTGACGGTGGCAAAAGAGATTGAGTTGGAAGACAAGTTCGAGAACATGGGCGCCCAGATGGTCAAAGAGGTAGCGAGCAAGACCTCGGACATTGCCGGTGACGGCACCACCACAGCCACGGTGCTTACCCAGGCCATCTACCGGGAAGGAGCAAAACTGGTGGCTGCCGGGAATAGCCCCATGGAGCTGAAGCGGGGTATCGAAAAGGCGGTCGAGGTGGTAGTCGAGGAATTGAAGAGGCTCTCCAAACCGACGAAGGACCAGAAAGAGATTGCCCAGGTAGGAACGATCTCTGCAAATAATGACGAGACAATCGGCAACATTATCGCCGAGGCAATGGGCAAGGTGGGAAAAGAAGGGGTCATCACAGTGGAAGAAGCGAAGAGCATGGAGACTACCCTCGACATCGTCGAGGGCATGCGGTTTGATAAGGGTTATATTTCTCCTTACTTCGTCACCAACTCTGAAAAGATGGAGGTGGTTCTCGAAGAGCCGGTCATTCTCATCAACGAGAAGAAGATCAGCAACATGAAAGACCTCCTGCCCATTCTGGAGCAGACTGCCAAGATGGGGAAGACCCTTTTGATCATATCGGAAGACGTGGAAGGCGAAGCCCTGGCAACCCTCGTGGTGAACAAGTTGAGGGGGACCTTGAACGTCGCAGCGGTCAAGGCGCCGGGGTTCGGCGACAGAAGAAAGGCCATGCTCGAAGATATCGCAATCCTTACCGGCGGTCAGGTAGTATCCGAAGAACTGGGCATTAAACTCGAAAGCATCAGCGTAAAGGATCTCGGTTCCGCAAAGAGGATCGTCATCGATAAAGACAACACGACTATCGTGGACGGCGCCGGCAAGAGGAAGGATATCGAGGCACGGGTAAAACAGATAAGGACCCAGATCGAAGAGACCACCTCCGACTATGACCGTGAGAAGCTCCAGGAAAGGCTGGCAAAACTGGTTGGCGGTGTGGCCGTGATTAATGTGGGCGCCGCGACCGAGACAGAAATGAAAGAAAAAAAGGCGCGCGTTGAGGATGCTCTCAATGCGACGAAGGCAGCAGTCGAGGAAGGCATCATCCCCGGTGGTGGCGTTGCCTTTATCAGGGCCATTGAGAAGCTGAATACCCTAAAACTCGAAGGGGAGCGACAGTTCGGCGTCCAGATCGTGAAGAAGGCGCTCGAAGAGCCGACGCGCTGGATCGCGCTCAATGCCGGCCATGACGGCTCGATCGTCATTGAAAAGGTGAAGAACGGTAAAGGTGGTTTTGGTTTCGATGCGGCCAAGGAGGTCTATGTGGACGACATGCAAGAGGCGGGTATCATCGATCCGACCAAGGTCGCCCGCACTGCGCTGCAGAACGCTTCTTCTGTCGCATCCCTGCTTTTGACGACGGAAGCCATGATTGCCGAGAAGCCGAAAGAAAACGCAGCGTCTTACCCGCCCATGCCTCCGGGAGGTGGAATGGGAGGCATGTACTAAGCGGCAAGTCTGATAGAGATAACCAGTAAAGGGGGACTCCAGGGTCTCCCTTTTGCTTTTGAGAGCCCTCCAGAACATCCTGCTGCCCGACGATACTCGGAAAATGCTGTTGAACTTTGGCCACAATCTGACGATCTTCCACCATCAGCTACTTCAATGAGTAGATTCACCCCCCCCAAGGCCGTTTTTTGAGGGTGTCACGACGACTCGTGCGAAAATATACTTTAAGGAGCGAGACTGTTAGCGGTTCTTGACGTACTATTTTTCCGAATTCTGTGATGACCCCTTATTAACCACATAGACCGTGCCCACGTTTTTCGTTTGTCCACGGTTATGTCCTTACTCCTTTGAGTCTTCCAAAGTGTATACCAGTCAGGGATGTAGTCAACTAACGTGACACACAACCCACTATGTGGGGCCTTATTGCGCAGTGATTATATAATTGTTCCCCTCCCGTGGATTCATTCTTCCTCAATCATCAGAGGATTTCGAGAAGAAAATCATCGATCAAACATGCCGTTTGTAATCTTCACAGTTGCAGAAGGATTGCAGGGCAACAATTAAGGAAGGAAGCTAAGTTCAAGGCGATCAAAAAGAATAGATAAACACTTACGTGTTATGTCTATAGGGGGGCGATGCGAGCACCAATGATTTACGTAAGGTACTGTCACCGCCAGTGCACTAAGGGTTCTGTGGAGCCCCAAGGGCGAAAACATGAATATTCCCAGCATTCAAATTCCAATCCTTACCGTTTACGCATTGTCTTCTTGCGTTTATAGCTTCCTACTCATTGCCCGCCAAACATTCCGAGATTATGAAGATTTCTTCTGAAAATTAACTTGTTTAATGCATATTGCCTTCCTTTCTTTTTATGATGTGGAATAGCCGGTTAGGGTTGCAAAAATTTCTTCTGCGTGCTCTATGGCAACATTGTTTTGTCCTTATAACCGGCCGAGGTCAGTTTCTATCACGGGGTTTAAACCACCAGTAAGCATCGACCTTTGTTCCACAGTAGCCTCTTGTTTTACGTGTCTATGCTGCTTCGTTTACTGTTACCGTATATCCAAGGCTCGTGAGTCTCTTTATATAGTTTTTCGCAATACGGTCTTTTTTCCGTGTATCGAGATAGTTTGCCCCAAGTTCTTTGTAGGGTATTTTGTATTTGAGTATGTGATAACAGCTTATAAGGATTTTATGGCCGACCGCTACCAGGGCCTTCTTTTTCCCTCTTCTGCCCACAAGGCTGCGATATTTAGCAAAGAGGTAAGTGCCTTTCATCCTTGTTGCCACCCATGCGAACTCTGCGAGGATACTTTTTAAGAATGTATTGCCGTGTGTGGTGGTCCCTGGTTTTTTCTTCCCCGCGCTTTCGTTGTTGCCGGGGCTCATACCTGACCATGAGGAAATGTGCATATCGGTTACAAAAAGGTTCATGTTCGTACCTATTTCCGCGATGATGACGGAAGCGCTGTCTTTCACAGCCGGTATTGTCTTCAAAAGATCGTATTCCTCTTTGAAGTGAAGCCCGATTATTTCCTGTATCTTCTGTTCCAGGGTGACGAGGATCTCCTCTATTGCCTTTATATGTTCTAAAGACGCACGGATCATAAACGTATGGTGTCCCTCCATATGTCCCACAAGGGCTTCTGTGAGGTCCTCCTTTTTCTTCCGTAACCTGCCCTTGCTCAATTCTGCCATTTGGTCTGGTCTAAGATCTCCCTTCATCAGCTCTTCGATAATCCGGGTCCCGCTTACCCCGAATATATTCGAGGCAACAGATGAGAGCTTTATATTCGCATCTTCAAGAATCTTCTCTATTCTCTGTTTTTCAGAGGTAATGGCTTGAATAAGCTTCCTTTTATACCGGGTGAGATCCCTTAAGTTCCCTTATTTCTTTCGGAGGGATGAAGCTTCCCTTGACCAGTCCGCTCCTTAGAAGTTTACAGAGCCATTCACTGTCCTTCACGTCGGTTTTTCTTCCCGGTACATGCTTGACATGTCGTGCATTTACCAACATCACTTCGAAACTATCTTCCAGTATGTTAAATATGGGCTTCCAGTAGACTCCGGTACTCTCCATGGCGACATGGGTAATCCCATGTCCCGTAAGCCAAATCTTAAGACGTAAAAGATCGTTGGTAACGGTGCTAAAGGTCCGTATCTCCTTTTTTATCCCTGTTCCCATGATGCATGCGACTACTGTCTCTTTGTGCACATCAAGACCAGCCCCTCTTTCGATGATGATATCCATGATATCCCTCCTTTTGTGTGAGAATAGGTACATCGATATTCTTATAACAAAAAGAGAGGCTTCATACCATTTTCATTCTTATTTGTGCCGACGAGTCGGCATGGGTGTTTCTATCGGCATTGTTTGTCGGATCGATTTGTTTCTTAAAATTTGCCAACGATGGCGGGAAAATAAAGCTAAAAAACCATGTTCGTTCCCGACCGTGGTTTGCGACTGGTTGAAGACTATGGCAACAACTAATTATCTTTGCGCTCGATACGCTTGGTGTCCGGCCCTTCTTCTGGTTCTTTCATCGATTTCTTGAAATCGCGTATAGCTTTACCCAGGGACCCTCCTATCTCGGAAAGTTTACCGGGCCCGAAGATAATCAGGGCAATCACCATAATAATAATCAGATGTAGCGGCTGGAAGAGACCATCAAACATCCTGTGCCTCCTTAAGTACTGATTCTATTATAGCCGTCTGGGCCCCCCTTGTCAAGGTGTGGAGGCACCTTATTATGTGGGTCGCCGCCTGTAGACAAATCCTTATTTCTTGGCAATCTTTGCACATATTAGCTCCATTCTATTACACATTATCAATACCCGGGGGCGAGATACACTGCGGCTACAAGGAATGGTTGTGTGTTCCCACAAGGGAACAGAACGGTATGCCGTTTGCATTCCAGTGTATATTACGCTCAAGGAGGTACCATTATGTTCATTTCAAGTATTTCTTCAAGTACCAATGTTTATCGAAACCGGCTCCAGCAGATGAAGAAGGACTTTTCGACTCTTCAGACAAGCTTGTCCTCTGGTAACGTCACAACATCCCAGCAGGCGTATGCGGCATTAACGCAGGGCTTGCAGAATGCCCAGCAGAGTCAGGGCGGACAGCTGGCCTGGGGGGACAGCGAGCTAACGACCGATCTTGCGGCGGTTGGCACGGCCTTGCAGTCTGGTGACATCAAGGGTGTCCAGAGCGCCTTTGCCACACTGATGCAGGACTTGGCAACTAGCGGCGCACGAAATACGACCGGAACCTCTCGTAACAGTATTAACCTCCAGGCTGTCGGCTCGATTATCAATACTGTCGCTTGAGGCCGATTGCAGGGGATGGCTCTTGGGGAATCAGGCGGAAAAATCTTCCTACGTAGGAATTTTTTTCCGCCTGGAAGAGGTGGACCACAGGTTTGGTAACTTAGCGATGTTAGCGAGTAAGTAACGCCCCGCAATATTTCAATCTACGACACTTGTCGTGGTATTCTTCAGTTTTGAAGGCTCGGCGGTTGCCAACCCTTGCAGGTGGCTAACACACTCGTTCTTGCTGAATTCCTCAGCCGGCAAGCCTCCGGAAACTGTGAAGATTTCTACCGGCATCCCATTGTTGGACAGATAACTTTCCCCGCTCGGCCAGCATACTTACCCGTCGTTCACACGGTTCTTATTGCAGTGTGTTATAATAAATAAATGTCCGAAAAAATAGTATTTGAGGGATTCCTTGGTACCTCAAGACTATTGTTCGGGAACAAATAACGAAATGACATATGCAAGCGCGTTGACCACTCATGATAGAACACCGCCTGATCGAACAAATGCTCAACGTAAGCCAGCGCACATTGGAGCGTGTCCAACAAACAAGGTCTCTTGATCCATACTTTGTGGACACAGTTGTTGACTTTATTCGGGTATATGCCGGTCGTACCCACCACGGGAAGGAAGAAGACATCTTGTTCAGGGATCTTCGGACAAAATACCTGTCAAGCGATGACCGGCTGTTGATGGATGAACTGATCGAAGACCACGTCTTTAGCCGTAATACTACAAAGGCCCTGGTAGATGCTAAGATGCGTTACCGGAAAGGAAACGAGGCAGCGCTTGGTGAAGTGACAGCCTGTCTCAAAACACTCGTTGATTTCTATCCAAAACATATTAAGAAGGAGGACGACGTATTCTTCCCTGCTTCCCGGACATATTTCTCCGACATAGAGGATCAAGCAATGCTTAACGAGTTTTGGGAGTTTGACAGAAAGATGATTCACGAAAAGTACAAGGCCCTGGTCAAGGAGTTTGAGACAAAATGAATAATCCACGCCATATGGCGAATCAGCCATAAATTGGCCTTTCGCTGACTTTGGTGTCACCTCTTCCCCTTAAGACTGAAATGATGTCTTTCAAAGGTTTTCCTTTCATGTTTGCGTCTTTGTACCGTGTTGACTTTTCTATCCTGCAGGGATAATTTATTCTTTTAAGAAGTTTGAAGTTTTTAGTCACAAATCAGAAAGGAGGAAATAATATGAAAGTTGTTGCCTTTAATGGTAGCCCTAGAAAGGATGGCAATACTACCATCCTCATTAACCACGTCTTCCGGGAACTTGAAAAGGAAGGAGTGGACACAGAATTGGTACAGCTATCCGGAAAGGAAATTCATGGTTGTATTGCCTGCTATAAATGTTTTGAAAACAAGGATCAGCACTGCGCAGTTAAAAATGACATTGCGAATGAATGCATTGAAAAGATGATTAAGGCAGACGGAATCATCTTGGGTTCCCCAGTCTATTTTACCGATGTTACAGCCGAAATGAAGGCCCTCATTGATCGTGCCGGTTTTGTATCCCTAGCCAATGGTGGGATGTATCTAAACAAAGTCGGTGCTGCTGTGGTTGCTGTGCGTCGTTCCGGCGCAATACACACCCTGGACTCCATAAATCATTTCTTTCTTGGTGGGCAAATGATAATTATTGGTCGAGGTATTGGTGTGGGCCGAGATAAAGGAGATGTGGAGAAAGATGAAGAAGGCATTCAGGCAGTAAGATTACTTGGAAGAAGGATGGCCTGGTGTCTTCAAAAATTGCACGACTGAGTTACACATCCCCCGGCAGAACCCTGATCTTTACCCACACCGGCATAAAGGGTATAGAATCTGAAACTCTTTTCTTGCTTGGCCTTTTGGTATAGCTTTTTCCGAAGTTCCTGCCTTGCATCTGGAGCCGTTAGTATTTCCGCAATCCCTTCTCCTTTCCTTCTTCAAAAGCATGGTGAAGGCAGTGCCCCTTTCCTCTCCCGAAGTTGTGTTGTCTTCAGGATGCTAACGGCAGCATGGACATCTCCGACTCCCTTTAAGACCTAATGGAACTTCGTCTCCTTATGCCCATTAGCTGCTTATGGCATCTCAAGGGGCCTCCCATGCTACCCCGTATGGCCTCTCCTGCGTGTCACCCCCCACCCCCCGGAAGTCCATCTGTTCCACACATACACTCGTTATCATTCACAACAGGTGTGCCTTCGCCCTAACATCCAGAGGGTTGGCAACTTCCTTAATTATCAAGAGGCACATATGGGTCGCTTTCACTGTAACCCACAGTTTTGCTTGGCTCACTCATCTAGCCGTTGTCCGGAAACTTAATGTTTTGGGCTACTCCTCACACTTCCCTCTCACTACATAGGTGTACGAACCACATTCCCATGATTGGACTTCGACCAATAAATCGTACGTTCTACGCGGCATGTGGACGCCCTAAATTTTGAATATCTCCCTGGTGCCGGGTGGAAATTCTATACTGAACCCGATAAATCATGGACCCCGGTGTCCTTTTAAACGACGCTATATAATGAAATGATCTGGTTTTCCGTTTTGCAGAGAATTTTTGATCAAGCCCCTGCAGAGATCATACATGACCTTAAAGGGTTGTATGTCGGTCATATTGTCGAAGAACCGTGCCCCATCCATTGTGATCTCTTCGGCCTGCTCTCTATTGTCCAGCCGTTTTCTAATTGCCTTGTGGTATAGTTCGGTTGCTTTCATGGCCTTTACGAGATAGGCCCAATATCTCCTTCAATCAATCCGTTATGGCTGAGTATGGCCATCCTGGCGTTGAGAGTAGAAAGCTTTCTGATGCTGTCACAATATTTGTCAAGCGAATCAAAGTACTTGGACCAGATAGAGTCTTTTGCAGAAACACAAAATCCTGTGTTGTCGCCGAGAGCCAGAATCCCTTCCTTTTTCGCAAATAAAGAGATGTGGCAGGGTGAATGGCCTGGTGTCTCGTGTACGGTCCATGTAATCTCTTTTCCCAGATCAATTCGGTCTCCCTCCTTAATGGTCGAGTCAACATTGAAGGCATACGCATCAATGGGGTCGGGCAACGATTCAATTTCCGACTTTGCATTCATCAACTGGGCTATACCGAGATCGGTCAATTGAAATCCCCTGAAGAGTTCTGTTTTTTTCAGTGTTCTGGCGCCTATGGGGCTTGCCAGGAGCTTAATGTGCGACCAGTAGAGTTGAAAATGGTGTACTGCACCTGTGTGATCCGGATGGGTGTGCGTAAGAGCGATATATTGTACCGTTTCCGGATCCACACCCAAAGTTTTAATCTGGTCAACCATGATGGAAAACGTTGCACCGGTACCCCCCTCGATGAGTAACTCCTCTTTTCCCAGAGAAAGCTAGGCGAGAAAATCAGGCGTTCCCAGTTGAGAAATGGGGTGTTATCTTAAATAGGTTCATGCGTTTTGGAATTCATCAGATTCTTGTCTCCTTAAAATGGTTCCGCTTTATCCTTTCGGATTGCCGGATTATTTGCGGGTAGCCTGTTCTTTTTGCCTGGCCTTTTTTGTGAGAAAATAAGGAAGGTCATGGGTACCTCCATGGCCTTAGGATAAAAATAAAAAAGCTATGGGGCTTATCCGGCTCACCCGTGGCTTTCACTCTATAGCACTTAGCTCAGAAGCGTGGGAAAACCCTCCTAAAGCTAAAAAAGAAGAAATATTTCTTGAACTGGGTCATCATAGCCTCTCATGTAGTTTTGACTATTCCTGCGATAATGTCAGAGCGAAACAGGATTATGGTTAAGAAAGCGAGGGTTGTCTCCGCCATAGCCTCACAGGCAAACAGCCCAAGGGGAGTTTATCCCTATAATCATCTCTATCTCTGCCCAGAGTCTGGCATAGAAACTGGACCGGTTTAGGGGGAGCAGGCCATGTCAATTTTATTATGCGATGCGTGGGCTAAGGCGACGGGGTTTCATAAGAACAGGACCGGTGGGAAACACCGGCCTCTTTCCGCGTATTCCTTTCTACTTTGCCTTGATGGGGATCTTCTTTGTTTCTTTTACCGCTTTTTCTGTTTTGGGAAGAACAATCGTCAAAATCCCTTTTTTATAGGCTGCCTCTGCTTTGTCTGTATTAATCTCTACCGGCAAGGGCAAGGTCCTACTGAAAGAACCGTAGCTACGTTCCATCCGATGATAATTTTTACCTTTCTCTTCTTTTTCTTCCTTTTTTTCTCCCTTTATTGTAAGAGTGTCCTTTGTCAGCGAAAGTTCGATGTCCTTTTCATCCATACCAGGAATCTCCACCGAAATTGTGATTTCCTTCTCGTCGTCGGCTACATTGACCTTTGGCTGGAAGGTACCCGGCGCCTTCCCGAAGGGTTCCACTTCGAATCCCCGGAAGAAATTATCAAAGACCTTGTCCATTTCGCTTCTCAATACAAGAAATGGGTTCCATTCCTCGAATCGAGTGGGCAAATTCTCTCTATTATTGATTTTTGATATACTGTTTTTTGTCATCACACAGGACCTCCTCACGCCATTCGGCGTCACTCCTTTTATTTCGTTTCCGCTCTGACGGCAATTTTTTTCGTCTTTGCCGCTTCAGCCTTGGGGAGTACGATTTTCAGGACCCCATTATTCACCGTAGCCTCAATCTTATCCCGGTTAACATCTTCGGATAGTGTAAACACCCTTTGATAATCCCCGATCCCGTATTCGCCATGTACAAGTTTCAGCTTTTCCGGAACATCCCAGTCTACCTTTCCGTATATACTGAGCACATTGTTCTCAAGGGTTATGTCTACCGAAGCTTCATCAATACCGGGCATATCGGCGATAACCACAATATCGTTTTTTCGTTCTACAATATCCACATCAGGATTGAAAAGCTTCGCCGTACGGGCCCGTTCAATCCCTTCTACCTTTTCCATTTCCTGCTTTTTAACGTCTTTTGTTTTGTCATCCATATCTACACCTCCTAAATCACGCTGACCTAACGGTAATTTTCTTTGGCTTCTCAGATTCCGCCCTGGGCAATTTTATCGTCAGGATACCCTTGGAGAATCCGGCCTCAACTTTATTGCCTTCCACGACAAAAGGAAGCTCAATAGTTTTGGTAAATTTTCCGTACCAGCGCTCCTTGCGGTGATACGACTCACCTTCCTTTATTTCCAAGGGCTCACGAGACCCATTAAAAACAAGGGTTTTCCCCGTCACCGATATTTCAATATCTTTCGCATCGATCCCGGGTAATTCTGTTGTTACAACGGCCTCACTACCATCTGCCCAGACATTCACAGCAGGAAATTCACCTATTGAAGGCGAAGCGAATCTAGACAGCACACGGTTCATCTCGTTTTCGATCCCTCGAAACTCAGACCATGGGTCAAGACTCCTTCCGAACGTTCCAAAACCTTCTGTCCACAGCATATAACACACCTCCTTAAATCAAATATTCTCTATAGTAAAAATATTTTCATTGAATTTTATTTTGTCAAGTGGAGAGGTGGGAACGTGGACACAAGACCGCCCATAATAAGCCGAAACCAGTGGTTCTTTTGTTCTAAGAATTCAGGTGTCCGTGCAGGTGTCGGCGGGCTTTCCTCACAATCCCCTCATCTTTGAGTCTTTCCAGCCAGAACGCGGCGAATGGCCTGAGCTAATTCCTATTTTGGAAGGGACTTCATGAGTACGGTCTTGATTTCTGTTTCTTGTGCACGTTCCGCTGAGATAGTCTCGCTGCGACGTCACTATGCCGTACAAGTCGGAACTTCGGAGTGCACCTGTCTGAATACCGCTCTCTTCAGACGGAAACGGGATAATGAAAACCGGCTTTCGAGCCCTCTCGAGCACGGAACTAGGCGTGCTCTCGCGAAAGGCCTGTTTCAACCATCCATTTCCGTGGGTCCCGAGGAGACGATCACGTCGCACCAATTTACATTGACCAGCACGAGCCGATGAAGAGATTCTTGACGAATGTGAAGGTTCCCCGTGAAGGCAGATCAAGATAGAAATCGTACAGCAGGTTTAAGGCCCATTCCATTCACTTCCTGTACGTCTTTCAAAAACTCTTTGTCGAGCATTGCGTAACCCAAGCCGCGAACGCCTTCATGAACTTCACGAGATACTCGCGGGTTCCTTCATTTGTAATACTTCCATCAGAGTCGAACAGTTGGGCAGCGCCTCCGATATAAGCCTCAGGTTGTTGCATGGCGGGAACGTTAAGGAACACCAGCGATTGACGCAGGTGGTGGTTTGCGCCGAAACCGCCTATTGCGCCAGGCGAGACGCTTATCACAGCGCCCGGTTTTCCATCCCACACACTTTTTCCATAGGGACGGGAACCCACATCAATAGCGTTTTTGAGGACGCCAGGGACTGATCGATTGTACTCGGGCGTCACGAACAGGAAACCACCAAATGACTTTACGTGCTCCCTAAACGCGGTCCACGCCGCAGGTGGTTTTCCCTCATCATCATAGTCTTGGTTATACAGCGGAAGTCCGCCGATTTCGATAATTTCAAGCTTAAGTGATTCAGGCGCAAGTGCTGTGAGCGCCTTTGCCATTTTTCGATTGAAAGATTCCTTGCGAAGACTTCCAACAATAACGGCGATTTCGTATCTGCTCATGACGATTCCCTCCAAGGATCATAAATGTGCGCTTTGCCTGCTTTCCATGGCGTCATGACCCCGCGTGGCCTTCAGGCTCAATGATCCATTTTGCCATGGGCAACCTCAGACTTTATTATATATATCATTTTTTCTCCTTACGTACAACTCTACTCAAAAGCGAACAAGGCTTCAAGGAACAAGGCAAAAACAAGTTAACTTGTAATGCGTATAGAGGTATGTTTTCTTTGCTTGGCACTAATTTTCCGAACATTCACAATCTCTCAACCATTAGTCATTGAAAGCTTGTATTTTTCTGAAGATCTAATTCCATTGATACGCAAGACATACCACTTTACTCCACCTGCAAATGTATATCATTCTTAAGAATGGAGTAAGCAAGGGACAGTATGAGTGTGTTGAAGGTATTGCCACAGATTTTGTCTCAGCAACAGCTGACGGGCATCGTAAAGAAAGTTTCAGGGTAAGAACCTTCGCATATTCAGATTACCACATCTCTGCCGGGCTCAATAATAAGGTGTTTCGGGGCGGGCCTATTCATAAGAGTGCACATATACGTATTTGGCATATTGGGAATAGCATTCTCCGTCTCGAAGTTGCCAGAGCACCCGTTAGGAACGTAGTTGACTAACTTGACAGTAGCTAATAGGGTAGCCCGCAAGGACATCCAGCTATGCAGAAGGTTGAAGAATTTCTGTTTGAAACACCCATGCCGGCTCGTCGGCACAAATCCGATGATGATGGAGGCTATGTCTTGAGCTTTTCCTTGAAGAAGGCAATCGTACGCCCCCATGCAAGTTGGGCGGCTTCCCTGTTGTATCGGCCAGGGCTTGTGTCGTTGTTAAATCCGTGCTGAGTACCCTCGTACACATACAGCTTATAATCGATGGATGCTTTCTTCAGTGCTGCTTCGTATGCCGGGATACCCGCGTTAATCCCTTCATCAAGACCCGCATAGTGAAGGAGTAAGGATGCTTTGATTTTGGGTACGTCTTCGGGGGCAGGCTGCCTGCCGTAATACGGGACTGCCGCCGACACATCAGGAGAGTTGACGGCAAGCTGGTTGGCCATTGCTCCACCCCAGCAGAAGCCCACGACCCCCACCTTTCCCGTGGACATGGGATGAGTTTTCAAATATTGAACAGCGGCGACATAATTCTTTATCGTCGATTGCTGGTTGAGCTGCGCTATGAGGGCTATTGCCTTATCCTCATCTTCCGGGGTTCCCCCCACCGGCGACAGGGCGTCAGGGGCAAGAGCTAGGAAACCCTCCAGGGCCACGCGCCTCGTAACGTCCGCGATATGCGCGTTCAGACCCCTGTTCTCGTGGATAACAACCACACCAGGTACTTTTGCGTCTCCCCTGGGTCTTGCCAATTTGGCGAGAACTTCGCCCGTTGGGCCCCGATATGTAATCTCGTCCATTCTCTTTTCCATGATCACCCTCCTTTCTTCTGCCATAGATTAGTTTGTGACCAAAAGCCCTTATGTCGCACTTAGAAAAATATTCCCTTCTATTGGAAAAGTGTAAGTACACGTTAGTTTCATGTCAAGGATAAAAAGACAATTGGGCAAAGCCTCGGTCTTCCTCACACCTGCTTTTAAGCCGGAAGTCGAGCCGGGCTTCTGCATACCTTGATGATCTCTTTCTTAAGCTAATCTTTAACAGTTCACGAATTGCCTGATTCCATAACCCCTTGTCTTTATTAGATCGCCCTTTGGAAAATGGGCAATTATTGCAAAAGTGTGGTGCCAATAAATAGCCTCTTTATCTCTGCCTGGGCGCGAGTGATATGGTACATTATGGGTGTCAAGGAGGCACCGATGTTTGCAAGGATCAAGAAAGCAGGTCAGTACGAACGCCTCCAGATCGTAGAAAACCGCAGAGAGAACAAGAAGTCTGTCCAAAGGATCATTGCCACGGTCGGCCGTATGGATCAGTTAAAAACCAAGGGAAATATTGAAAGTCTCGTTCGGTCTCTCTCCCGCTTCTCGGAGAAGGTACTTCTGGTCCTCTCGAGTAAGAACCAAGTAGACGCTTCGGCGAAGAATACCGGCCCCGCTTTTATCTTCGAGAGGCTCTGGAAGGAGCTTAAGATCGATACGATTTTTCATCGTCTTCTCAAAGAGAGGAGGTTCAGTTTCGATGTGGAAAAAGCATTATCTCCTTCTTCGAGATACAATCGCACAGCTTATATCAGATAAAAAAATACAGACTAATTCTAAACCATCCACGATTGCCCTCTTGATTTTGGGGATGATAGCATGGATCCCATTCTGGCTTCATTACAACCGGAAGGACCGTATCCATGAAATATCAGATACTGCCGTGGACGTTATTTTTGACAACATTTTCGGAAAGCTTACCCTCAATCCCCTTAAAAAGAGGGTATGAACTTCTGAATCTTTTAAAAATCACCTAGCTTTCGTTTGTCCTCATAATCCTTTACGTTGTCAGACTCTGTGGTATATTCCAATTACCTGTACCCAGCGGATACCTGAGTTCGTGCTCACCCGTCGTACCTCGAAGTGGTAAGGATAATCGAAGATGTTCGCTTTTTTCTTCAGCGTGCGATGCATTCTCTCATGCTTGCCGTTCTCTTGAGGTTTACCGGGTTCGATCTGCTCAGGACAGATGCCCGAGCTTCACCCACCAGACTGAGAGGGTAGATAGCCGAGCAAGGGCATTCGAGGCAAAAGGGGACATTATTGTCGGTACGTATTCTTTCCGGCAGACTCAACACCCTGGCCATTGCCTCCGCCAGTTTTGTTTGGTAAGGGGTTTCGTGCCATATACCACTTAGGACTCGCGTCAAAATAAGGTGATTATTTATTCTTTCGTGTCGGCAGGAGTGTGTAATTCCACTCACCGTGAAAGTCGGCCCGATGCGGATTCAGGACGGCCAGTTCGGCGTCTGTAACCTTAATGCCGGTGGGATAGCGTCCGGCATCCAGTTCGGCACGAATTTTCAAACCGGTCTGGGTTTTTGTGTTGGCAATCAGCTGGATGATGACTTCGTGACTCACCAACGGCCGCCCCCGCCAGTTCTGGGTAATGTGGCAGAACATGCGATGCTCAATTTTGTTCCATTTGCTTGTTCCCGGCGGGAAGTGGCACACGTGAATCGGCATCTCCAAGCGAACAGCCAAGTCTTGCAGGGCAACCTTCCACAAACGACACCGGCTGCCGTTACTGCCACCACCATCGGCCGTGATCAACAGCTCCCGGGCATCGCGATAGCGCTTCGACCCCATCTTCTTCCACCAGCGGCGCACCGCTTCGGCGGCGAAGCGCGCCGTGTCGTGGTCGATGCCTACGCTCACCCAGCCTTGATTCTCGCTCACGTCGTACACACCGTAGGGGATGGCTTTGCCCAAGGCCGGATCCAGGAAGTCATGGACCTGTACCTCTTCCGGCTCACCTTTGGGCTGCCACTCTCGCCCCCGGTTCTGGAAGGCACCCACAAGCTCCTTCTTCTTCGCGTCCACCGATATCACCGGCTGGCCCCGCTGCTGAAACTGCTTCACCGTCAGGTTGATATGCTCGAACTGAGCATTGCGATCCGGGTGAGACTCTCCCTCCTTCGTCTTGCGATTGCTCTGCAAACTGTAACCGTCCGCGTTCAAGAGCCGCCCCACCGTCCGGGGGCTGACGGTATGCCCCTGCTGCGTCAATTCCTCCGCCAGATGACTCGTGCTCTTGCAGGTCCAACGCAGGGGCGATTCGGGATCGCCTCGCGTCAGCGGTTCCACCAATTCCTCCAGCGCACCCCGCAACTCAGGGTCCGCTTCAGTCCTTTGTTTCCGTCCCCCACCTTTGCGACGCACGTGCGCATCTACCGGTGCCCCGGGATTCTCTTCCCGTGCTTCTAACTCCGCCCAGCCTCTGCGAACGGTGTTCGGCGACATGCCCGTCGCTCCGCTCACGGCACGAACCCCACCCCATCCGTAAGCGCGCGCCTCGGACCCCGCCCACTGCCGACGCATCCGTTCATCCATTAACGGGGCCAGTGATCGGTACTTCGCTTCGATCTGTCGCCGCGCAGTCTCGTCCTGCATAACCTTTCATACCACAAACCCGGAATATAGTCAAGTTATTATGACGCTAGTCCTAAGTTGTTGAGTGCCACAACATCGTTAACGGTTTTATGTGCCAGGACATCGCTGACACTCAACTGGTTTATCGGAGCTTGTAATCGAATTCTTTGATCTCTGACGGCGTACGGTGTGGTGTCTCAAGTGAGCAGCGAGAACGGTCCTCATACCACGTAGCGTTGTCTTCGCTATACCGTTTGACCCACTTATACAACCAGCATTTCGACTTACCGAGCGATGTGCAGATTGACTCAGGACTCTCGCCTGCCTTGAGTCTTTGAAAAGCCATAATACGATGCTGCTTACTGTCGTTTTCCATGAACACCTCCGAAGTGGTTTTGGTGTTCACAGTATGACGGCCTACTCAATTATCAGAGAGCTTTGTTTACGATGTCCTGGCACATATTTCTGTCAGCGATGTTGTGGCACTCAACACTTAGTAACTGTCACAAAATAACTTGACCATATAAGATACTTGTGCTACTATAGATGCATGAGTACGGAGCATATTCGGAAACGATTCATGCTGATGGAACGATTTCTGAATGAAAAGCAACGACGGCTTCTCGCAGCGGCGGAAGCAGAGACCTTGGGCCGTGGTGGTATCTCAACGGTTGCCAGGGCCACCGGGTTATCCAGAAACACCGTGGTTGCCGGGCGTCTGGAAATCACGGAACAACGTTCATTCGTAAACAAAGAGACCGGTCGTGTCCGTAGTCCTGGCGGCGGAAGAAAGAAGACGGTTCACAAGGATCCGACCCTTGAGAGGGACCTCGAAGGATTGCTAGAACCGGCTACCCGTGGTGATCCCGAATCCTCTCTTCGCTGGACCTGTAAGAGTGTCAGAAAGCTCGCAGGCGAACTCAATAGGATGGGACATAAGACCAGTCATCGCATGGTGGCCGAACTTTTAAAACATCTTGGATACAGCCTCCAGGCAAACCGGAAAACGATCGAAGGTAGTTCACATCCTGACCGAGATGGACAGTTTGAACATATCTATACGAAGGTCAAAACGTTTCAGACAGAGAGACAGCCGGTGATCTCCGTTGACACGAAAAAGAAAGAGCTTGTCGGTAACTTCGAGAACGAGGGACGGGAATGGCGGCCCAAGGGACAGCATGAAAAAGTTCTTGTCCACGACTTTGGCTCTTTGGGGGAGGGTAAGGTCAATCCCTACGGTGTCTACGACCTCATGCAGAATACCGGCTGGGTAAACGTCGGTGTCGATCATGATACGGCTGCCTTTGCGGTCGAATCCATCCGTCGCTGGTGGTTCACCATGGGAAATCAGGTGTACCCTGAGGCGTCACAGGTGCTTATTACTGCAGACAGCGGGGGAAGCAACGGCGCCAGACTCAGACTCTGGAAAACCGAGCTTCAGAAGCTAAGCGACGACACCGGGCTTTGCGTCTCTGTATGCCATTTTCCTCCCGGCACCAGCAAATGGAACAAGATCGAACATCGCCTCTTTTCTTTCATCAGCAAAAACTGGCGCGGTAGACCCCTCATCAGTCATGAAGTGATTGTGAACCTTATTGCTTCAACCACCACTACAAAAGGGCTACGTGTCCGCTGTGCTATGGACTATAACACCTACCCGAAAGGCGTAAAGGTGACAGACAAAGAGCTGAAGAAGGTGAGCCTGATCCGGGATACTTTTCATGGAGAGTGGAACTACACTATTAAACCACATAATCAGAATGTATGATCATGTTATTTTGTGACGACTTCTTAGTCCTTAAGCATAAGAATCTGTTCGTCGAGGTTTCATCCTTGTCCACACCCCTTTTTTCCCGTCGGCATAAAGAAAACCAGAGGAATCGCGCATAACAGTCCAAGACCAAAAATAGTGAAGGTAATCTTAAACCCGTTCTCGGGACTGGAGTTTAAATGGAGAATAAGGGTAATGAGGGAAATTCCCAATGCCCCTCCAACAGTTCTAAACATGCCTCGAAGCCCAACAATGCTCGCTACCTTCTCTGGCATAAGCTCAATACAAGCATTATTGGCGGCAGGAAAGGCGATTCCCATACCAATCCCCGTGATCAGTATCAAGAAAGACAGTATCTCTGCGCTCCCCAGCCGAATGCCTATTATTCTCCATAACTGACCTTGCCCAAGAAGGACCGTTGTGGTAGAGATGATAGCCAGGCCGACCACCATTGGTCGTCGGTATCCGCACCGCCTGAGCAGAAAACTCGTGACGGCAGAAGAAGAAATGGTTCCCACAGATCGCGGAGTCAGTATCATACCGCTCATCAATGTTGACAGCTTATGGACTGAAGTAGCAAAGAGAGGTACGAAAGAAAAAATTCCAAAACCCCCGGCACCGATAACCATATTTAATAGATTCGCTGCCAGAAAAGGTTTTGATTTCAACAGGCTAAGATCCAGGATCGGATTAATTGCTTTCTTCTCTTGACGAAAAAATAGCAAGAGCAGCAAAAAACTAAAGAATAGAAGGACCGTTGTATACAGAAGGAAACGAATGGAGAAGTTCTCTGCAATGATATTTAAACCGAACATAAGAAAGAGAATCGTGCCGCTCATAAAAAAAGCCCCTCTAAAGTCTATGCGAGGTTGAGAAGAAATCCTGGAATCATGAAGAAGAATAAGGATTAAGGCTATCAAACAGATGCCCACTGGTAAATTGATATAGAAGATATATCGCCAGGAAAATTGGCTTACAATCCACCCTCCTAAATTTGGCCCGATAATGCCTCCTATGGGGAATATACTTGTAAAAAGCCCAATCGCCCTTTCCCGATTCTCTGGAAAATGATCGCTCACAATTCCAGATGCAGTGGGAAGAAAACTTGCTCCTCCA
Source organism: uncultured delta proteobacterium (assembly GCA_963754785.1). GTDB lineage: Bacteria > Desulfobacterota > Syntrophorhabdia > Syntrophorhabdales > Syntrophorhabdaceae > PNOF01. The sequence continues at coordinate 26,100 of CAVWHH010000022.1, forward strand.
ATGCCTTGAAGAAACCTAAATACTATCAAAATATACATATTAGGCGCCAAACCGCAGGCGAGCGAGCTGGCTGTGAAAAGTATGAGAGATATCAAAAAAACCTTTTTACGGCCAAACATATCACTGAGATTTCCTGCTAACGGCATGGTTGTTGTGGTCCCAATGTAATAAATTGAAATAGTCCATGCTGCCCAGAGGACATTGGCACCGAAGTCTCTCATGAAATTGGGGAAGGCGACGGCGACTGCCGTACTATCAATGGAGTACATCAAGAGGCCTAACGCAGCACTAAAGAAGATGAGGTAACGACGCATTTCAGGATCGACTCGCAAAGTTAGAGTACGTTGAGGAATAATTCATCTCACAAACGGAGTTTACTAAATTGCCATTAACAAGATCAACAAGAATTCACTGCTGTGTAAAATCAAGTGTGATCAACCAAGACGGCAAAGACTATGGAGATGGTAATTATAGGAGTTTATGCAAAACAAAATCCTTGACAAGGATAATTATGCTCTGTACGCTAACGTTTGGTCAGGTGTGATCTATGCAGGGGGTATATCCCTTTCTAATTTCACTTGTTTTCGTTGTAATTCTCGCGTTCGTTTTTTCACAGATTGTCTTGTTGCTACCGAACCTATTGATGAAATGAACGATTGATATTGAATTTGGCATGGTTCTTTCAGAAGCAACAACAATAGTCTTCTTTCCCGTGTAGCATCCGGCAATCGAGGAGCAGACAGGGCGATATAGGATAAGGAGGGGTAAAAATGACCATTGGAGATCTGCTCATAAGAAGTGCTCACAAATTTCCCGCGAAAACAGCATTAGTGTCGGAAGATCTTTCCCTCGATTTCAAAACTCTTAACGAACGGGTAAACCGTCTCGCCAATGCGTTGATAAAAAAAGGATTGAAGAAAGGTGACCGTGTAGGAGTATTGGTTCATAACTGCCATCAGTTCCTGGAGATCTATTTTACCGCTGCCAAAACCGGCGGTATTTTTTGTCCCTACAATAATCATTTGAAGCAATGGGAAGTAAAAGATATCATTGTCTACTCGACACCCAGATTTCTTTTTGTAGATCGTGATTTTTCTGAGATGATAAGTTCTCTCAAAACCGAACTGACATCAGTAGAAACTTTCATATGGCTCCAGAAGCCGGACCAATCCTTCATGCAAGATTATGAAGCAATTGTTGCGCAGGGAGAGATTGGCGAACCGGAAGTCAGGGTTCAGGAAGATGATGTCCAGAGCATTATCTTTACCGCAGGAACCACGGGAAAGCCAAAAGGTGCCATGAGGACGCACAGACATTTACTGTCTGACGCGGTAGCATCAGCAATCGACTTAAAGGTTGGATATGATGAAAAAGTTCTCATAACCTTTCCCATGTATCACGTTGCCTGCGAAGATAACATTGTGCGCCATTCATTTTTGCCCAATACAATCTATATCAAGAAGGAAGGTGGATTCAATCCGGAAGAGGTTCTTGAATACATTTCAAAAGAACGGATATCGAGATGCCAGTTTGTTCCAACCATGATACACAGCCTTATCCAGGTGCCCAACGTTGGTAAATACGATTTGAGCAGCTTGAAGTTGATCCTTTATGCGGGGTCTTCCATGCCCGTTGAACTCCTGAAGAAAGCCCTCACAGTCTTTCCCTGTGGTTTTGCACAACTCTATGGTCAGACAGAAAGCGGTCCTTTTACTACCGTATTAAGGCCTGAAGACCACATTCTGGATGGTACGGAGAAAAGCGTGGCACGGCTTGCCTCATCGGGAAAGCCTGCCCTGAACTATGAGATAAGGATCGTTGATGAGAATGACAACGATGTCCCCATTGGTGAGGTAGGTGAGATCATCGGCAGAAGCGAGGCAATGACTATCGGATACTGGCAGATGCCCGAAGCAACGGCAGAGAAACTGAAAAACGGTTGGCTTCATACCGGAGATCTGGGGAGGTTCGATGAAGAGGGCTATGTCTATATCGTGGAGAGAAAGAACGATATGATTATTTCAGGTGGCGTCAATATTTACCCACGCGAGATCGAGGAGATACTCTATAAACACCCCGCCGTTTCAGAGGTTTCCGTAATAGGATTGCCGGACGAACACTGGGGGGAGGTTGTAAAAGCTGTAATTGTACTCAAAAAGGGCGCTACTGCCACAGAAGGGGAAATCATTGAATTCTGCGGCAGACATCTGGCAAGTTTCAAGAAACCCAAGACGGTCGATTTCTGGGAAGAACTTCCCAAAAGCACAACAGGAAAAATACTGAAGAAGGACATCCGTGAACAGTACAGGAAAAGATAAAATCTTCCCTTGCCTTTTCCTGTAATCTCTCCTTCCTGTTATTAGTTATTACCCGAAATGTTTTTGAAAGGTTTTTTCGAGGACTCTTTCTATCTCTGCTCTAAATTTCTCGTAGCTCTTCAGGAACTTTCTTCCTGAAGATGTTATCTGTGACCCGCCCCCCGAGACACCCCCCACTTTCCGATCAATAAGCGCGAAACGAAGTTTCTTCTCCGCGTTCTGAAGCACGGTCCACGCTTTTCGAGACGATATGCTGAGATCGATTGCCGCCTGATGAAGCTAATCCGCCTTTTCTATTTGCTTTAATATCCCTATATGGCCCTTTGCCGAATGCCTTTCCGTTGTTATCAAGCCACACTTTATATGCGATTTTCATGTGCACTCCTTCTTGCCAAGCATACCGAATTATATTAGATTATCTGTCATTCCGCAAGTTTCGCCGGTCGCTGCATTGAGGGCAATATATGCATCTTCAGCCGTTTTTCATAGTAAACAGATCAATAAAGACGCATAAATCATTTATAAAACAATATAACACATATTGGTTTTGCATTGTGAAAAATATAGCACAACAAAATTTCTTGACTTTCGTTATTCCCGATGATATATAATGATCGTTTTTCCCAATAATATACAAGGAGGTACCATGGTCAGACACATCTTGAGAAGCGTTATCCTGCAAGTCCAGGCCGTACGGAGGCCTCCCGGCAAATTGGTTTCAAGGAAAGTAAATAGTGTTTTATACACAACATCTCTATCAGGCACGCCCAAGGGAAATGGATGTTCCGGAATTTGACAGAATTGCCCGGGAGGTTTTTCCTCCCGTCTCATTGCTGATCGCAGAACAGATAAAAGAGATAACCGGAATTACCGAAGGGGTCTGTCTCGATATCGGTGCGGGTGGCGGATATCTTGGCATAGCTCTTGGCACCGATTACCGATCTTGTTGTTATTCTTCTGCACAACTCACGGGAAATGCTTGACATCGCCCTGCGCAACATTATCACGGGTGGTCTGGAGGCAAGGGTCCGCATTTTCTCCGGCGATGTGCACAAAATTTCCCTCAACGACGCCTCGATCGATCTCGCCGTCACTAGAGGCTCGGTCCTTTTCTGGGAAGACAAGACAAGGGCATTCAATGAGATACACAGGGTCCTTGTTCCGGGAGGGCGGGCTCATATCGGCGGCGGCCTTGTTACACCTACAATCGAAAAGCAGGTCAGAGCAAAGATGAAAAAAATCGACAAAAACTGGCCCCATGAGAGAGATAAGAATAGTGACAACCACGGAATCTATTCAGAAGCTCTGAAAAGGTCCTGCATCACACATCGGGCCGTAAAGAAAACCGAAGCGGGAGTCTGATGGATTGAAATAATGTCCAATCAAAAGAGCATGCAAATTCTGGCCGCTGTTGCCATGTTTTTGCACTATCTATATTGTGTTACGGCCGTTGAGAGGCACTGACGATTACCGATATGCCGGGACTCTAATACGACCAGATTCTTTATATAAAAAAGGGTACCAATAGAGAAGCAAATTATTATCAGGAGTTTGCCGCAAGTCATGGGAGTGGTCAAAGAGATAAAAAGCATTTGAATGTGGCGGGTAATTCGTTATATAATAAGTAATATAACGATTATCCGTAAGGCGTGGTGACGTGTTCCACTATATACCGGATTCCGAAATTGAGCGTTTCATCGAAGAAGATGTTCCATATGGTGACCTGACTACCCACCTTCTCGGCATCGGTGGGAAGCGCGGGAAGATTATCTATTCGACACGCGAAGAAACAACTCTTTGTTGTACTGAGGAAGCGGCCCGTCTTCTCAACAAACTCGGTGCTAATATAGTTCACATTCTGCCAAGCGGCACGCTCGTGCCCGCGGGTACAGAGTTTTTGGAAGCTCAAGGAATGGCTGTGGCATTACATTCAGGCTGGAAAACGGCACTCAACGTTCTTGAGTATACCTCGGGTGTTGCCAGTCGAACAGCCCGCATTGTGAAGGCAGCCCGAACAATCAATCCGGGCATAACGGTAGTGACGACACGTAAGTCTTCTCTGCGGTACTAAAAAGATCGCCATCAAGGCCATTATGGCCGGAGGGTACATTCTTTACCTGATTGGGGCTTTCGGAGACAATCCTAATT
>CAVWHH010000023.1:0-80745 GCA_963754785.1 uncultured delta proteobacterium
GACGTCATGTTAGAACGTTTTTTCAAGAACCATGAGCGAATTCAGGCACTCCGCGAAGGACCGCACAGCTCGTTGCTTGAGGGGTTTGCCGGAGAACTCGACCGGACGGGTTATGTAAAGTTAGTCGTCCGTGCGCGTATCAGAGCGGCAGAGCATCTGCTTCATTGGACGGAGCGGGAAGGCTTACCGATCTCGGATGTGACAGAAAACCTTCTTGTGCGTTTTCACCAGCACCTGGGGCATTGTGGTTGTCCGGGTTTTGGTCCTGTCCGATCAGACTTGTTCAAGGGCGACCGATTGTTTCTTGAGTATCTGTGCAGCACCGGTTCTATGACCGGCTCTATTGAACAGAGTCAGGATCATCCATTGCTCGTCGCCTTCCGGCAGTGGATGAGACAGGTACGCGGAACCAGTGATCGTACTCTTTGCAATTACGGTTCCAGCATCCAGGCGTTGCTCGCGCGTCTTGGGGACGATCCGCGAAGGTTGGATCCGCAGAGACTCAGACAGTTTGTTCTGGAGACAAATCGACAATCGGGATTGAAGGTAGCAAAAACGTGCACCACGGCGCTCCGTATGTTTCTTCGCTTTCTCATCTGTGAAGGGCGATGCGCCGTCGGTCTAGATGCCGCCATTCCCGTCCTGGCCCGCTGGCGCCTTTCTGCTCTTCCGCGGTACCTCCTCTCCGAAGACGTAGAAAGGGTCATCGCTTCCTGCAACCGATCCACGCCCGTCGGCAGGCGAGATCGTGCGATTCCTCTTCTTTTCGCTCGCCTGGCACTTCGGGCGGGAGATATCGTGAACCTTCGTCTCGGTGATATCGACTGGAGAGAAGCCATGGTCCGTGTGTGCGGAAAAGGACGTCGCGAGACACGCCTGCCACTGACCCAAGAGGTCGGCGACGCAGTCGTCAACTACCTTAAGGCAGGCCGTCCTCACACCGATACCGATGTCGTGTTTCTCTGTGCTCGCGCACCGTTTCGCGCCCTCGGATCTCATGCTACTGTGTCGGCCATCGTTGCCCAGGCGATGCGCAAAGCAGGGGTCTGTTGCCCGGGTAGAGGGGCGGCCCATGCGCTCCGCCATTCTGTGGCAACCGCCATGCTGCGGCACGGGTCCTCGCTTCAGGAGATTGCGACTGTTCTCCGTCACCGCTTTGTCGAAACGACGGAGGTCTATGCCAAAGTAGACGTGACCACTCTGCAGCAGATCGCGCAAGCCTGGCCGGAGGTGGAACCATGTTAACCCAACTCGTCGAGTCCTACCTCTCCGTTCGCCGTGCGTGCGGATTTACTCTCAAATCTCCAGGCAATCTCTTGCGCAGTTTTGCCGCCTTCTCTGAGGCGAAGGGTAAAGAACATGTGTGCTGTGAGACCGCCATTGCGTGGGCCGGATTGGCCCGATCGGTCCACGAGCGCGCTTACCGCTTGAACCAGGTCATTCGGTTCGCCAGGTACATCCGTGTTGAGGATCAACACCACGAACTGCCGCCGCCGGTCTTTGGCAGTGACCAGCGAGCAAGGCCCACCCCCTATATCTTTTCCCCGAACGATATCGTCCGACTCGTCCGGACGGTAGCTCACTCCAGTCAGCCTTTCCGGCGGCAGACGTATCGCACGTTCTTTTCCTTGCTCTCCTGCACCGGACTGCGCGTGTCGGAGGCCGTCGGGCTGCGCATTGAAGACATCACTCCCGATGGCATGCTCATCCGGGATACCAAGTTCCGGAAGAGCCGCCTCGTACCCCTGCATAAAACCGCGCGGGAGGGATTAGAACGGTATCTCGAATACCGCCGCCCGTATGCCCCTTCGATAACCACGTCTTTATTTCGTTGCGAAAAAAACCGTTGCTTGTTCAGGATGTTGAAAAGGCATTTGGCTTAGCCATAGACAGGATGGGCTTACAACGGAGGCCTCGCCCCACGCCCCACTCGTTGCGTCACACCTTTGCAGTGCGAGCTCTGGAAGCATCGCCTGACGGCCGCGAGCACATCGCGGAACATATGCTCGCGCTCTCGGTAGATCTCGGCCACAGCAGCGTCTGCTCTACCTACTGGTATCTTGAGGCGACGCCGGAGATGATGGAACATGTTGCCGCATGCTGCGAATCTCTTGTCACGGGAGGTCGGCCATGACGCTGATCGCACCGCACATTACTGCCTTCCTCCAGCAACGTCTTCCCATCGAAAGGGCCGCAAGCGACAACACCTGTGCGTCGTATGCATACGCCTTCAAACTTTTCTTTGAATACGCGAGTGAGCAGCTTAAGGTTGCCCCATCGGCGCTCTGCCTTGAACAGCTCGATGCACCGCTCGTGACAGGGTTCCTCCATCATCTCGAAACAGAGCGGGGCAATGGGCCAAGTTCCAGAAACAGTCGGCTTGCGGCAATCAAGTCCTTCATGCACTTCCTCGAATATCGCTTGCCAGCGGCATTAGAGCAGATCCGACGCATTCTCGCGATTCCGGCAAAGAAAGCTGATTCCCGCCTCGTCCGCCATCTTAACGCCGAGGAGATCAAGGTCCTACTCGATACGCCTGAACCAACGACGCTGGATGGCATTCGCGATCGCGCGATATTGTATCTCTGTTTTGCCGGAGGATTGCGTGTCTCCGAACTGATAAGTTTGCGCATTGACCAGCTGACCCTTCACGGGCATGCGAGCATGCTCGTTCATGGCAAGGGACGCAAGGAACGGTGCCTCCCCTTGTGGAAAGAAACGACCGCCGCCATCAAGGCGTGGTTGGCGGTGAGGGGCACGGTGTTGGCGCCTGAACTCTTTCTCAATGCCCGAGGGCAACCCATGACCCGCTCCGGCTTTGAATACATTCTGGACAAGCACGTACAGGCTGCCAAAGAGCGCTGTCCCTCTCTGGCAAAGAAACGGATCTCGCCCCACGTGCTAAGGCACACGTGTGCCCTCACGGTCTTGCAGGCTACCAATGATCTGAGAAAAGTCTCTCTCTGGCTCGGCCACGCGAGTATGCAAACCACTGAAATCTACATCCGTGCCGACCCTTCAGTCAAACTCGAGGCGTTAGAGTCCATCGTCGCCCCAAAGCTACGATCCGGACGCTTCAACTGAAGTTAAGTACTCCAAGAAACAAAACTTCGGCAGGACAAGGCTTTACGGGTTTTTACTCGCTCAGGACCTCATCCAGGGTAGGTACCCTGCACAGCGTCAGGATCTTCTTCACCCTTACATCAATCCGAGAGAGTTTGGTGTAGGTTTTGCCCCTTGCTTCGAACTTCGCCAGACTCACAGTCCCCAGTTCCCGCCAGATGTCGGCAAGACTGCCTGCCTCGCAGCGTTTCGTCTGAGGATCCCGTTCGAGGAGAGGAGCAAGACGCTTCCGAAGTTCCCATATCACCCGGTAGGCAAGAAAACAGGCAAAGATATGTCCCCGTACCTGGGGTTCATTGAAGTGACGGATAGGACGGGTCTGTATATCGGTTGTCTTCATGGTGCGGAAGGCCTGTTCCACATGCTTCAGGTCCTTGTAGTGGCTGAGGAGCTCTTCCGTGGTTTCTCTTGTGTGTGAGGTGTTGGAACGGATGACATAACATCCGTCGAGTCGTTCGTACCGGGTAATCTCTTCTTCTTTTCGTCTGTAGGAGAAGCTCCCTTCGTCATAGGTCACCTCGAAAAAGCGCTCCATACCCCAGCGGTTGATCCATCGGAAAAAGCGGCGGGCAATGACGTCCTTCTTCTTGGCCCTCCCCGCAACCACGTTCTTTTGGATGCAGGCAAGCTTCTTTTCAGTCAGGTCCAGGAGGCGCTGTCTGGTCCTTCGATCCCGTTCTTTCCGTTCAGGATTGTGGCAGAGTACATACCGTGTTCCTTCTTTTTCCACCTCCACCAGTTGATGGTGATTAAAGAGATCCAACTGGATGGGATGGTCTTTTGTCTCAACGGCCCGCATCATCTCTTCCCGTGTGAGCGCCGTGATGTAGCTGAAGCTCTCCCACCAGCCCTCTTTGTGGAGTTCTTCAATGCGCGCATTCGTCACCATCCCCCGATCGCCGACGAAAATGAACTCATCAAGTCCCAGCTTCTCCTTCAGTGTGATCAGTTGCGACTTGACTGTGGTCTGGTCTGCGGTACTGCCCTTGAACACCTCTATCCAGATCGGACATCCCTGTTCATCGCAGATAATGCCGATGACGACTTGCATCTTCCCTTTCTTGCCGTCCCGGTTATATCCGTAGTCTGCAAGCGGGCAGGTGCTCCCTTCGAAATAGCTCGAGGTGATGTCGTAGAGGTAGACTCTCCCCGGTGTGTGGTTTCGCAGGTATAGTGCTTTGAGGATCTCTTCCCGGTTTTCTTCCAGGGCCGAAAGCGCCCCGTACCATGTCTTGAGAGAAGGGGCCTTCTCTTCGTGCAAAAGCAGGCAGGTGGCTTCTTTCTCGTAGAGCCGTCTGAGGGCCATGACCGAAAGAGGTTTCGGTGAGATGACACGCTCTATGACGATGGCCATGATGGCGATGAAGTGCTTTACCGACAAACAGGCTTTCACCATCTCACAAATACAAAGCTGTTTGAGTACGGACAGAGCCACGAAGGTGGGTCCGATCATGAGAGATCCCAGATGGGTAATCTCTTTGAAGTGAACGTATTCTTCGAGCACCCCCCGCATCGTCGCGTTTGAGCGCCTCCGCGATGAGGGTAACAATGAAGCGAGGCAGTTTTGCCAAATTGGCGAGAGTCTTGTTGCGGGGAGTACCCTGCTCATCCCGGTAGGAGGTAATGACCAGGGGGGTCTCATAGATCTTTCCCTTATAGCTACGTCTCGCATACCCTACTCGCATCTTCATAGGCACATTATAACAGTTAAAAACGCATAAGTCAAGCAAAAAATCACACTTTACTAGCTACATAACCCATTATCAATCATCGGAATACGTCCGTAGGTGTGAGGTTTACGACATTGCGCCGCTGAGGAACTACTTAACTTCCGCTTCAAGGCAACCGATGAACTGATTGCCTCACTGCAAGCGGGCACTTTTATGCGGAGTAAAAAGAGGGTGGGATAACGTATAAGCGGGGCTCGTGAGAGCGGGCTCCGCATAACAATAGAGTCCGCATTAGACCACAAACTCCTGTATGCTTCGAGTACTCATTTGGCTACCTCCCTTGGTTCGACCCATGGGTTGCAGGCGGTCCTGAATGATTACTTCCCCGAACTAAGACACCTCTTCTGGTCCATGAAGGCAAAGGGACTCTGGAGGCTCCTCGAGACGTATCCCTTCCCGGAAGATGTGCGTGACGCGGGCCTTGCTGCCGTGGTCACGCTGCTTGCGAACGGCAGGGGAAAGAAGCGCCACGTACAGGAGTAAGCAGCACAGGTCGTTCAGGCTGCAACCGAAAGCGTGGGGCTCAAAGCAGTTGGGAAGGCAGACCGCGCGCGGCTCACGATGTACCTCGAGGAAATCAAGCGATCCGATGCCAGGCGCCGACTCTTGGAGAGTGAGATGAAAGAGTTCCTCAATAAGATCCCTCTTGCCCAGTATATCCTATCGCTGCCTGGCATGGGAAAGGTCGGCTGTGCGGTATTCCTGGGGGAGCTTTCGAACCCTGATAACTTTAAGAACGCGCGGCAGATCATCAAGTACTCCGGCTATGATCCGAAAGAGAACGACTCCGGATTGCGGGTGAGTCGGAAGATCATCTCGAAGAAGGGACGCTGGCTTTTACGAAAGTGTCTCTTCTTTATGGTACTGAGACTCGTACACAGGAGCTCCTTCTTCAAGGCATACCATGAACACAAGAAGAAGGGGTGTGATCGTCCTCTCGCAAAGACAGAGGCGCTCTGCGCTGTGATCCTCAAACTCATACGGGTGATCTTCGCGCTGATCAGGGATAAAAGAATGTTTACCGAAGAACTACCTCGCCGCCAAAAAGCAGCGTGACAGGAGGAACAAGGAACCACTATGAATATGATGAAAACCATGGAGCGCTGCCAACAGACGGCGTGAAAGGAGGATAAGATTGTGGTGAAAGGAGGACCGTACTTCTTCATAGGCATTAAGGCCTGCAGGATTCAGCTTGGTCAACTTCCACCCACCCCTTTGATCTGTATAAGGTAAGTTGGGCAAAGGGCCCGGAGAACAAAAGAGGTTAGATAAAGGGGATCAAAAGGCGGAAGCCACCACAACAACATGGCCTTAACAGATGAGATAAGAAAATGCTTGACAGTTTCTTTAGAAGAGGAAGGAGATGAAATGCAGCCGTCCATTTAATTGCTCTCTGCCGTTGCAACATTACCAAGAGGGCGTGTGAACTGGAGCACGATGTAGTTTATAATGTAAGCTTGTTTTGGTGGACACCAAAGTTGATGTACACTACAAAGACGGAGGTGTCAGTATGAAAGGTGTTCCACAGGGAAGATACACAAAGGAGTTCCGGGAGGAAGCAGTTAAGCTCATCATTGAAGAAGGATTGTCATTACCGGAAGCGGCCCGTCGGTTATCGTTGCCCCCACCAACATTAGGCAACTTGAGGTATACTGGTTTTAGTGGACACCAATGTTGATGTACAATACAAAGACGGAGGTGTCGGAATGGAAAAGATTCCACGAGGCGTATTTACAAAGGAATTCAAGGAAGAAGCAGTAAAGATGGTGATTGACGGCGGCTTGAGCGTACCTGAAGTAGGCAGAAGACTTTCACTTTCCACATCGACCTTGGGCCGGTGGGTTACACAGGCAAGAAAGGGCGGTTTTGTGGTGAAGCGAAGTCTAGTTACAGAAGGTGAGATGGAGCTTGCCCGCCCGAAACGTGAGATAACTGAACTAAAGATGGAGCGTGACATATTAAAAAAAGCGGCCGCGTACTTTGCCAAGGAGTCGCTGCCAGGTACGCGATCATGAAGACAGTGCGACTTACGTATCCCCTGCCTCTTCTTTGCCCTCTATTGAATGTATCCCGGAGCGGGTACTATGCATGGCTCAAGCGTGTTCCTTCAAAACGCTTCCTTGAAGAAAAGCGTCTTGAAACAGAGATACGTTTAGCACATAAGAGGACCCGTGAAACCTGCGGACCCGAAAGGTTACAGAAGGACCTTGCCGATCATGGTATAGTGATCAGTATCCACAGGATAGAAAGATCAGAAAAAAGCTGGGAATACACTGCAAACAGGTGAGGAAGTTCAAGGCCACGACACACTCAAAACATGACATGCCGGTAGCAGAAAACCTCCTGGAGCAGAACTTTAAAGCTTCATTACCGAACCGGGTCTGGGTCAGCGATATCACCTATGTTGCTACCGATGAAGGCTGGCTCTACTGTGCTGCCCATAAAGATCTCTTCAATGGCGAGATTGTAGGCTACGCCCTGGGAGAGAGAATCACCAAGGATTTGGTCATCACATCTCTTCGTATGGCTCTGGCAGCAAAGAAGCCTGATGATGGCCTTATCCACCATTCCGACCGGGGAAGCCAGTACTGTTCCGATGACTTCGTGAAGCTCCTTCATACATTCAAGATGAAAGCATCCATGAGCAGGAAAGGCAACTGCTATGATAATGCCCCCATGGAGAGCTTCTGGGGAACGCTCAAGAATGAGCTTGTCTATCATCAACGGTACACTACACGAGATAAGGCAGTAAGGGAGATTACCGAATATATCGAGATCTTCTACAACAGGCAACGCAGGCAGGCCAGGCTGGGGTACTTATCCCCCGTGGTCTATAGACAACAACTTTATCGGGAGAAATGTGCGGCATGAATACTATTTTGGTGTCCACTATTGACAGCAGGGGTCAATTGATACTGGTGGGGAAATTCGGACATATATCGGGTACCACAATACATCAGACATTGTGCCGACTGGGATTACGGGCGACATTCACAGCATCAACAAGGCCAACTTTTCAATTCTGCATTGGTTCGGTCTGCGGGAATTGTGAAAAGCTGCCACAGTCCGCTCAACATTGAGCGCACGCCGATGACTGTCGAATCCGGGTTGCCAGTTCGTCTTATTCCTCCCGGTCGATCCAGTCTGACGGCTGTAGCCAGTTATTGTCGTTCGCCCAGCCATAGCCTTATCCCGGCAACACCGGCGTTATTACCACAAAACACGGAACGCTATGTGTTGACAGTGGCTAACCTCCCGAGTAGAGCGGGAAGATAGTAAGTTTATCTCCATCCTTCAAACGTTGTTCCAGGGCCGTGTGAGGATTGAAGAGCTCGTCATTGTACGTCATCACCAGGTCGGCATGCAGCCTTTTTTCTTTCAGGTCGAAGACCTTTTGTCCGATGGCTCCGTAGCGGCTTGCAAAGGCGCACAGGAGATCCCCAATGCGTGTTCCTTCATTCACCACTTCTACTCGCAGGGAGCGCATGTCCGACGGCGATTCGAACTCCCCCTTCAATTCATTGCCCAACCACAACCATAGCTCAACCGTGACGCGCATCACCTGTGTTAAAGGTCCTTGGTCAGTTCTTCCAGTCCCAGTCTCTTCAGTGTTTCGGGAAGAGGTCTGCCCGTCTTTGAGTCCCATCCCATCAGGGTATAGTAATTCTCTAGCATCCCTTCCCATTTTTCCATGATGTTTTTCCCCTTGGCAGGTCCGTCTACGGGAATAGAGCCATAACGCTTCGACGGCCTTTCATCCGCCGTTTTCATCCCGTGACGGAGGTTGAATATCCTCAACTGGTTGACCACGCGGCGACCGACGGTAAACGCATCTTCAAGGGCCAATGTCCAGCCCGTCACCGCGTTGACACATGCCAATTGAAGCTTTGGGTCGGGTGAGGCAAGCTTGCAGGTTCCCAGGCAGTCGTCGAAAAGGCTTATCCCGTTAATCCTGGCGTTGATCGCTGAGACCTCCTCATGAGAAAAAGGATCGGTTACAGGGGGCAGATCGACTGCTTGGGGCCGAAGCGGCACCATGAGCGCCTCGATCGTGCTCGTGTTGCTCACGCACGTATCGAAAAACTCTGCCCACCTCCCCCCGCCTCGATGATCATGACCTCTCGGGGTGGCACCCTTCATGGTGTGTATTGCCCAGTTCTTTGCTTCTCCTCCGATCTTTCGGGAGGCCCTCATGACACCGTCAGACAGAAGCTCGCCGATCCCTTCCCTTCTTGCGATCTTGCCAAGCATAGCCTTCACGGCTTCCACGTTGCCCCACGTCATATCGAGCCCGTCGAGGTCCTGACGGGAGAATATGCCTTTTTCGTAGCACTCCATGACCCAGCCGATGACCCAGCCGGACTCGTTGGTGTCGATCCCCAGCCGGTCAACCTCATGTGAGAGCATGACGACGCTGCCGAGGTCCGTGTTCCCGATCTGCGGTCCCCAAGCCGCAAGCAACTCGTACTCCGGTTCTTCCGCCTTCAATCCCTTGTAGGGACCTTCGGTGACCGTGACCTCTTTCACATGGGCGACCGGGCACATGTAACACGGCTTGGACCGGATCTCGAAGTGGGTACGCAAATATTGGCCGTTCATCCGTTCATGTTCGGGGTAAATATTGGTAGTATAATTCTTAACCGGAAGAGCCCCTGATCCATAGGTACCCGAGAAGGCTCCACCTGTTCCCCATTGATAAATGGGGCCTGCCACCTTGGCGGCTTCGAACATGGCCACGTTTTTCTCCTTCAGAAGAGCGGGGTTCTTGATTTCGAAGTTCCGTTTGCCCCGATAGGCCACTACTGCCTTGAGGTTTTTAGACCCCATCACCGCCCCCAACCCATTATGGGACGCGACGTGGCCTCCATCTCCAACAATAGCGGAGTAGCGCACCCCTTTCTCGCCCGCCGGCCCAATTGCGAAGATGCTCATCTCGTGCCCTTTGACGCCGAGGTCTTTTCGCAGGGCACCTTCCGTCTCCCACACATCTTTTCCGGTTAGTGCGGCTGCATCGCGTATCTCAGCCTTTCCGTCCTTGACGAGGAGATAGACAAGACCGGGCGCCTTTCCTTGAAAGATGATCCCATCGTATCCTGAAAACTTCAGGTAGGCGCCGAAATAACCATTTGCCTGGGAAGAGCCGGCAAGGTTCGTCATTGGACCTTTGGAAACGACATTGAATGTGCCCGCGCCAAAGACGCCGCTGCCGGCAAGGGGGCCGGTTGACCAGATCATACGATTCTCCGGGTCTGACCATTCGACGCCCGCAGGGACTTCGTCGTACAGATATCGTGCCCCGAAGCCGACCCCTCCCACCCATTTCTCAATAAAAGACGGTTGCAACTCTTCGACGGAGACCTTGCTTCCGGACAGGTCGACTCTCAGGACTTTCCCCAAATAGCCACCAATTGCGATGTGTTTCGTAAGAATCCCTTTCATAGCTTTCCCGTTGCTTAAGAATGATTGATTCCTGAATTCTTGTTACATCATGCCACCAGCTATAACAAATTCATAGTCGTAAATTATAATGATGCTATGTGTCTGTCAAGCTTTTTTGTCTCTGCACGGTAAACTTGTCCTTCCTGGTTCACCCTTGCGATGACGCATGAGTTCTCGGTCATCCTCAAGTAGCCAAACACAGAGTGGACATTGTGTGCCAGCAGCTCCCGCATTTTCTGTTTCCATTCTTTTTCCTGACATTCCCCCTTTGGAAAAAAGGCGATACCCGGTTCCTTTCGACTCTTTTCTCGCTGTCACCTTCAGATTGACCGGTCCCGGAACCCCGGAAACGATTTTCCTGATCACCGTTCAAAATATCATATTTAAATATTATAGTACTATTTTTGATATTTTCCTTGACATGATTGTAGGTAAGGAGGTAACTTGGTTCTATGCCAATGGCTACCGGAAAGGTTCTCTCATAATGTCTAGCTGGGATAGAGCGACGGATGTAGTTATAGTGGGTTTTGGGGGAGCAGGTTGCGGAGCGGCCATAGAAGCTCACGATGCCGGCGCCGAGACGCTGGTACTGGAAAAGCAGTCCCGAGAATATCATCCTGTCCGCACCGATACGGCAATGTCAGGCGGCAAGTTCATGGTGGTTACCGACGCTGAGTCTGCTTGTACGTATTTCGAGTGGTGCGGTCAAGGCTTGGCAGATAAAGAGATGTACAGGGTTTGGGCTGAGGAGGCTGTCAAAATTACCGACTGGCTGAAGGGGGTGGCTCCGAGACTCAGGTTCGGAACAGAGCGGTCTCCATCAGAGCATCAGAACTTTCCGGGCGCAGAAAGCGTTTTCGCCTATCAGTTCGAGGGACAGGGACTTGAGTTCTTCAAGGCTTTGACGGAAGCAGTCGAAAGCAGAGGGATCGAAGTTATATATGACACGTCCGGCACGGAGCTTGTTTTAGGTTCCGACAGAGAGGTGCAGGGGATCGTGGCGGAATGCGATGGCAGAAGAATCAGGATAAAGGCCAGGAGAGCCGTCGTGTTGACCTGTGGAAGCTTTTCTGCCAACGAAGAGATGAAGCGAAACTTTCTTCCGATATACCCCTTCTCCACCTATGGCAGTCCGTACAATACGGGCGATGGCATCAAAATGGCGATGCAGGCAGGAGCCGACCTTTGGGGGATGAACATCGCTGGAGCGAGAGGGGTGGCTAAATTTACAGATCTTCCGTTCGCGTTCTGTGTGGCCCTCAGGCCAGCCCCATACGTTATAGTTGATAAATACGGGAAGAGGTTCATGAATGAGGATCACCAGGCCATAAACCGGCATGATGTTGCATATACTCTCATGAATTATGACGCGCAGCAGGGCGAATACCCTCGGATACCCTGCTATTGGATATTTGATGAGACAAGAAGACGAGCAGGGTCTCTGGATTCGGATTTTGGGATCCGAAGTGCTCACCTTTATGAATGGAGTGAGGACAACCTCCGGGAAATCGAGAGAGGGTGGATCGTAAAGGCCGGAGCACTGAGTGAACTGGGCGAGAAACTGGGATCGGAGTATCTCGAGGAATCCTGCGAAACGTATAATCGCTATTGCCGGTTGGGCAAAGATCCTGACTTTGAGCGGAGCCCCCAGACGTTGATCCCGTTGAATAATCCCCCCTACTACGCTGTGAGCCTGTACCCGGGTGGCGCTAACCTTTTAGGGGGTCCCAAACGTAATGAGAAGTCACAGGTAATAGATGTATACGGTATGATCATACCGAGATTATATGCTGCCGGAGAGCTCGGCATGCCTCCGATGCGCTTGGTCGTGTCTCCCGGATCGGCTCTCTCGTCGATGCTTTGCTTCGGTCGTATAGCGGGGATTAACGCCGCTGCGGAAAAACCTTGGTCATAGAGTCTAGCATCCGGGCAGGATCCGGTCAATTTTTGGAGCGGGCGGGGAAAATACAGTAAGAATAAGGAGGGACAGATGAGAAGCAAACGTAAGGGTTTCAGTATTCGTGTTACGCTACCGATCCTGGTTTTTGCACTTATATGTATGTGTATGTACGGCGTAGGTACAGCGGCCACCGTCAAGGAAATAAAGATTGCCGTAGTTGAACCTTTGTCCGGTGCGTATTCCCGCACCGGCAACCTGGACGTTCAAAGTGTGAAGGCCGCGATGAACTGGGTCAACGAGAACGGAGGCATCAAGTCACTCGGCGGTGCGAAGCTGGTGCCCGTGGTGGCTGACTGTGGAAGTTCTGTGGAGGGCGCCGGAAACGCGACGGAGCGGGTGATGCGTGACCCAAGCATTGTGATGGCCATAGGGTCATCCCTAAGCTCCTTGACTTTTGGTTCCACGGAGGTCACCGAACGGCTGGGCATCCCCCAGTTCAGCACCAGCGCTGTTGACACGCTTAATCAAAGAGGCTTCAAGTGGGGTTTCTACGTGGTGACGCCCTCGTCCGTCTATTCCGAGCTAGGCGTGACCGCCGTTCTCGATCTGGCGAAATCAGCGGGAAATCCGATAAAGACAGCGATGATCATCGGTGACAACTCGGCAGCATCCATTGCTTTGGCGGACGATGTCAAGAAATATTTTACCCGTGCCGGCGTGAAGCTGGCCGGTCAGGAGACTTGGGCCGCGGGCACAATGACGGACGCAAGCCCGGTAATGCAAAAGGTCAAGGCAGCGAACCCCGACGTGCTCGTCCTCTGTGCAGGGTCCATCAGCGAAGCCCAGTTGTGTCTCATGAAGAAGCGGGAGCTGGGCATAAAGGCGCCGGTAATGGCGGGTGGCGGCTGGGGCGGAGACCCTGCGCTCAGAGCAGCAGGAGCCGAAAACCTCGAAGGCATGATGGCACTCGCTCTTATGTTTCCCCATAAGTTTACGCCCCAGGATTGGATCAAGAGGACCCTGGACCAGTGCCGCAAGGAGTATTCCGATGAACCCTGGGTCGGACAGGAATTGACCTACGGATGGGTCACGGTCCCCATCATGGCAGAGATACTGGAAAGGGCGGGGTCGACTGACCGGCAGGCCATATGGGATGCCGCGAGGAAACTCGATATCAGCAATGTGTTGGCGACAAGGGCCACAAATGGGCTAGGTATGGCTTTTGACGATAAGGGACGAGTTGCGAAAAAATACCAAAACGTGCTGGTCGTCCAATGGCAGAAGGGTATACCGCGCGTCGTATTCCCGGCCGACATGGCTGTATCGAAACCCATATGGCCCAAGAACTAGAGAAGCGAGGGCCTGGGATAATACGAGAAGGATCTACCACGCGCCGATATGGCAAAAGTTGTGGCTATTCTGCCCGGCAGTATACGGTTGGATAGAGGAGGATAAACTATGGCAGGCAACGAAGACCCTGAAAGACTGATTCTTCCGGAACCCCTGCACCTTGGCTATATAACCCGTGATATCGAGCGAACGAAGAGGAACCTGCAAAAAATGTTAGGGCTGGAGTCGTTTAAGATGATGTCCCCCAATTATTTCAACAAAACGTATCGCGGCGAGCCGGAGGATTTTAAAACGCAGTTGGCGGTTTGCAGGGTAGGAAACATGGTTTACGAGTTGATTCAGGTGTTGCACGGAAGGACCGCTTACGATGAGTTCCTGAAAGAACATGGCGAGGGCATCCACCATCTAGGTTATGAGATCTCGAACCTTGATCGGTGGTTGAAGGCGTACGAGAAGATCGGTGTAAAGGTGGCTATGAGCGGTGAGCGCCTGCCTATGGACGGTGAGCGCGTAGGGCTTAAATTTGTCTACCTCGACACGCCCGAAATTATGATTGAACTGATTGAAAGAGGCAAGGTTGTGTAGCAGGGAAAAGAAAAACGGAATCTATATTCGGTTCCTTCTCTGTTTTACGCGAGAGAACGGGGCGAGAGAAAAGGCGAGATGAAAGGAAAAGCTGTTCCGCAAAGGAAATTCCTGGATGAGCCCGTCTTTTCGGGCAAATGGAAGACTTCTTGCGGTCGGAGAGTGGATTTTATACTGACTCTTTAACGTGATGCTCATGCAGGAGGGTTTAATGGATATTTTAGCGCTTAGAGCGCTTTCCAAAGAATTTCGTATACAGGTCCTTCACCTGTTCAGGAATGCTGGGTCGGGCCATTTCGGGGGTTCATACTCCGTGGTGGAACTTCTGACCGCCCTCTACTTTGGGGGAGTTCTGAACGTGGATCCAAAACGTCCGCAGTGGCAGGACCGTGACAGGCTGGTGTTGAGCAAGGGGCATGCCAGTGGCACGTTGTGCGTGATTCTGGCCGAGAAGGGTTTTTTCCGCAAAGAACTGCTCAGCACGTACAACCAGTTGGACAGTCCCTTTGGGATGCATCCCGACATGAACAAGATCCCTGGGATCGACATGAGCACCGGTTCCCTGGGTCACGGGCTATCCATCGCGGTCGGCATGGCCTTGGCCGGGAGGTTGGACAACCGTTCTTACAGGACGTTCGCGATACTGGGGGACGCGGAGATGCAGTCGGGTATGACCTATGAGGCTGCCATGGCGGCCGGCAATTTTGGGTTGGATTCCCTGGTGATGATCCTGGACCGAAACCGGATTACCATGGACGGATATACCGAGGATTTGATGGGTATCGAACCGGTTGCAAGTAAACTGAAGAGTCTGAGATGGGGCGTGAAGACAATTGATGGGCATGACTACGCACAGATCTTGGAGGTTCTCAACCAGTTACCCATCGAACCCGGCAAGCCTTCGGCCATCATTGCCGACACGGTGAAGGGGAAAGGGGTTTCTTTCATGGAGAGGACCAACAAATGGCATCACGGAGCAACCAATAACGACCAGTTTCAGAAAGCCCTAACGGAACTGGAGGCCGAAGACGGATAGGCGTAAACAAGGAGAATGAGTATGATTCCGACAAAAAATCCCCGGGTTTGTTATGGATTGGCGATGCTAGAGGCGGCAGAGCGGAATAAAGACATCGTTGTGGTCAGCGCCGACATGATGGGCTCATTTCAGATTACCAAGTTCGCCGAAACCTTCCCGGATCGTTTCTTCAACGTCGGTGTTGCCGAGCAGAATATGGCGGGTATAGCGGCCGGAATGGCCACCTGCGGGAAGATGCCCTTCATCAATACGTTTTCCTGCTTTGCCAGCATGAGGGCACTTGAGATGCTTCGTACCGATATCGCCTATCCCCGCCTCAACGTAAAGGTGGTCGCGTGCAATGCAGGCCTTGCCATCGGCACAGGCGGGACAACGCACCATGCGACGGAGGATATAGCGATCATCCGATCCATTGCCAACTTTACACTCATCGTTCCCGGGGACTGTCAGGAGGTCTATCGGGCTATTATGGCATCTATTGAGTATAGTGGACCCGTCTACATCCGGTTGGGGCGTGCTGACATGGAGGATGTGAGTGAAGGAGAGGCAGACTTCCGCATTGGAAAGGCCATACAACTTCGTGAGGGTAAAGATATCACCCTTGCCGCGTGCGGCTATATGGTCGCCCCGGCGCTGAGGGCGGCAGAAAAACTGGCTGCGGAGAAGGTTTCTGCAAGGGTACTCAATATCCATACCGTCAAGCCGTTGGATGAAGAGGCTATTTTGAAGGCGGCTCGGGAGACGAAGGGCATCGTCGTGGCGGAAGAGCACTCCATTATTGGAGGATTGGGGGGAGCGGTGGCGGAGCTTCTGGTGAGAGAGCATCCGACGCATGTTCGGATGGTAGGTATAAAGGATAAATTCTGCGGCATCGGTCCAACGGAGGATCTCATGGCCTGCCACGGCCTTACCGACACGGATATTTTCAGCGAGGCCATGGGAATTCTCCACCGCTCAGCCTGATGCGGCCATTACGGTGCGGAGAAGTAACCAGTGTCGTGAAGGAAACGAGCGAGGTCCCCGAGCGAGCATAGGAGGAATAACATAAGCCATGCGCTTTTGACCCGTTCATCATAATGCCCACACTCGAGAAAATGAGAGGCTGCTGGATAGGTGCGAAGGAAGACGGCATACTCGATGGTTTCCAAAGAACGATAGACAAAAAAGGGAGGAGAAGGACGAATGGAGAGCGAGGAAGGGTTCGCGGCTCAATTAGGCTTCCTGCCGGTGACTCAGATCGGCGCCGTAGTAGGAATCTGGAAACATCAGTGGACTATTATTTGAAGGCTTTAGAATTACAGGCCTTTACGGCTCTTATACTGGTGGGGCATGCGCGAGTTGGTCTCGAGGATAACCTGAACCATAGTCCTGGAGTTTTAGCGAAGGCAAGGCCGAATTGGTGGAGGGAGTGGCAAAGATAGGCGGAGAGTTAGGGAGGACGATTCCGATCCCCTACGAAACCACACAACTCTGTAGGTATTGTTTCGCTGACTCGCTAAAGCCAGGACCGAGAGGCGAAAGCTTACCGTTCAAGAAATCCAATATGCGATAGGAGGTAAAACCTTGGAAAAAAAGGCTCGAAAAAGAATAGAAGAAAAGGCTCGAAAAAGAATAGAAGAAAAGGCTCGAAAAAGAATAGAAAGTCTTGTGGGATCTATGAGGCAAGAAAGAGGTTACATGCCTCCTGTCTGGCCATACGCAGCCGAGAAAGATATCGATTTTATGGAAGCATACAACAATATATGTGTGAATAGCGAGAGGGGCCTTCCCATAAAAACAAGGGAGCTAGTTGCTATTGCCTTAACCGCTGTCCGGAGCATGGAGGAAGGTTCGTATCAGCATATGAAGAAAGCCCTAAGGTATGGAGCTACCAAACAAGACATATTCAACACCCTTAAAGTGTCTTTTATGTATGGCGGAGCCCCAACCTTGGTGACGGGCTTGCAAGCTTTAATGAGGATTGAAGAAGAGGGCAAGAAAACAGTAGGTTAGAGCCGCCGTGAGATACGGAGAACTTGTCTATAGTGTGGTGTCATGATGACGAAAAAGTAAAGATAGACGAAAGGAGATGAGTTGGGGATATGAATGTCGGTAATTGGTTGACAAAGTGGGCTTTTCTCACCCCGGATAAAACTGCCGTGATTTTTGAGGGGAAGTCTTTCAGCTACAGGGAACTGAACGAACGGACAAACAGGATTGCCCACCTGCTGCAGAATAGGGGCGTCAAGAAAGGCGACCGCGTAGGAGTGCTCCTGCACAACTCGAACCAGTACCTGGAAATTTTCTTCGCCCTGTCAAAGATCGGTGCAATCCTGGTCCCTCTCAACACGAGGCTTGTGGGAGCCGAAATGGCTTACATCCTAAACGACAGCGGTGCCCAGATACTGATTCTGGGAGATGAGTTCACGGAGAAGGTGGAACAACTTAAGGGGGAACTCAGCCTCGTAGGGAACAACTACGTCTGTGTAGGGATCCCCCCCGCATGGGCTGGGAGTTACGAAGATGCCGTGTCGAGGCATGAGCCCGGAGAGCCGGTCATCGGCAAACCCGCGGGAGACGAGGACCCCCAGATCATCATGTATACCTCGGGAACCACAGGACGGCCGAAAGGCGCCATCCTGTCGCACAGGAAGACCTTCTTCAACGCCCTGAATGCCGATATCTTCTACGGACTTACCCCGGCGGATATCCTCCTCGCTCCCAGAGCTCTGTTCCACTCTGGCGGCCTGCTCGTGGAGGTCTGCCCGATACTCTACAAGGGCGGGACCGTGATCCTGCAGAAACGGTTCAGTTCCGAGGACATTCTCAGGACCATCGAGTATTACAAGGTAACAGTCCTGGAAGTGCCTGCCACGGTGCTCCGCTTCATCCTCGAACAATGCGACCTCGATCGCTATGATCTCAGCTCCCTGAAGGTCTGCTATACGGGCGGTGAACGGGTTCCCCCATCCCTGCTCGCAGACTATGAAAAGAGGGGGTTCATCATCTCCCAGTGTTACGGCCAGACGGAAACTTCAACTCTTTGCTGGCTCCCTGCGAGTGAGGCTGTCCGGAAGCGTGGCTCTGTAGGTAAGCCGGTCTTCCACGGCAACGTCAGGGTTGCCGATAAGCGCGGACAACCGGTGAAGCCGGGGGAGATCGGGGAAATCATCGTGTCGGGCTGTATCACCATGAGCGGCTACTGGGGAAAACCGGAACTTACGCAAGGCACCATCGTAGACGGATGGCTTCATACCGGCGACCTTGCCACCGTCGATGATGAGGGGTTCATCTACATCGTCGACCGTGAAAACGACATGTATATTAGTGGAGGTGAAAACGTCTACCCTGCTGAGATAGAGAAGGTTTATCTGGAGAATCCGAAGATCCTCAATGTAGGTGTCTGTGGTATTCCTGACCAGAAATGGGGGGAAGCCGGCCTCGTCTGCATCGTGCTCAAAGAAGATGAGAACATGACGGAAGAGGAGGCGATACGCTTCTGTGATGGGAGACTGGCACGATACAAGATCCCCAGAGCCATCAAATTTGTCGATGAGCTTCCCATGACGGCGGCCCAGAAGATTATACGAAGAAAGCTGAGAGAGGATTACATGAAAAGCAGGGACTGCAGGGCATGACCTGTACGGAGGAATTGGCCCGATTCATCAAGGACGCCCGGATCGAGGATTTCCCAGCGAATGTGATCGAGACGACCCGCAAGTGTGTGCTCGACTGGATTGGTGTCACCCTAAGGGCGGTTGGGGATCCTGCCGTTTTACTCGTCAAAGAGATGGTTCAGGATATGGGAGGAAAGGAACAGGCCTCCATCCTGGGATATGGGATCAGGGTGACGATGCTCCACGCAAGCCTGGTGAACGGAATGATGGCCCACGCCCTCGACTACGACGATGCCCACAGCGGAGTGAGAACGCACCCCAGTGCCCCGCTGGTTTCTGCCATCCTTGCCGTAGGTGAGTATCTCGGCTCTTCCGGCCAAGACCTGGTCGAGGCCTTTGTGGTGGGGTGCGAGGTGACCCTGAGGGTAGGGTATGCCCTGGGAAGGACCTACTACGAGAGAGGCTGGCATTCCACGTCCATCTTGGGCCGGTTCGGTGCGGCTGCAGGAGTATCGAGACTTCTCGCATTGACGGCGGACCAAATATCAGTGGCCCTAGGCCTGGCGGCGACTCAAGCGGGCGGTCTGCGGGATGCCTTCGGTACCATGACCAAGCCCTTCCATGCAGGGAAAGCCGCGATGGACGGCCTGCTCGCAGCACTCCTTGCGCAAAAGGGGTTTACCGCTCCCATGAATATACTGGATCCCGGGTCGGGATTTGCCCGGGTTTTTTCTCCGGAGTACGATCCCGAGAGGATGCTTAAGGCGCTTGGCACAAGTTACGAGAGCTTGGACATCAATTTCAAGCCCTATGCGGCCTGTCTCCTGGTCCATCCGATCATTGACGGGCTGATAACGTTAAGGCAGCGAGAGAGGCTTGAACCGGATTCGATAGATGAAATTCGCATTGCCATTGCCCCTCTCAACCTCCAAGTAACGGGCGATCCTGCTCCCAAGGACGGTATCCAGGGGAAGTTCAGCCTCTACATGGCGGCCGCACTGGCTCTGACCTATGGGCAGGCCACGGAGAGCCTCTTCACCGATCAGATGGTCCACGACCGCCGTATCAGGGCGATGATGGGGAAGGTGCAGGTTGTTTCCGACGATGCCCTTTCAGAAACTGAAACCAAGATAACGGTAGTTGCGAAAGATGGTCAGGAGTACTCGATCCACATTGTTGCGCCGAAGGGCGATCCAAGGAACCCTCTCACCTTCGAGGACATCGTGGAAAAAGTGCGGGGCCTCGCAACCGGGGTCTTATCCGACCGGACCCTTGATCAGGTAGTAGATCTTATCCGCCATCTGGAGGAGTTGGATAGCATTGGGAAGCTGGTACATTTATGTAGTCCGGAAAAGGGATAACCTGGTCAAGATGAAGAGAGCCTCTTAGTCTTGCAGGTCATATTGAATAAATAATAAAACGTTCGTTTATTATTAGAAAATTGATTCGATAATCGTCTCTTTTATATTAGACCGAGTGTCATAAATAATATATGTGACCACTATTTCCTATGCATGGAGGGTACGAAACGTGGTTGTTGGCTGTATTCGGGTGACCCGGTCGGGTTTCGAGTATGTGCTCAAGAGGCATGTGAAAGCAGCTGTGAAACATTGTCCATCCCTTGAAGCAAAGCGGGTATCGCCTCACGTCCTACGCCACACAGCCGCGATGGTGGTATTGCAAGCAACTGGCGATATCCGTAAGGTCTCTCTCTGGCTTGGGCACGGGGACATTCAGACGACCAAGGTCTATCTGCGCGCCGATCCGACTGAGAAACTGGAGGCGATAAGTGCGCTGGTTCCGCTCATGCTTAAACGGGGACGATTCCGTGCGCCGGACAAGCTAATTGCCTCTCTACGAGGTGTATAGTGTGGTCACCGGAATGATGCTACATGGCTTTGCATGGTATATTGCTTATCTGTGGTTCGGGCTCCGGAGCAGAACGTACATCTCAAAGGCGCATGAGACTGCTTGCGGCTGACTCTGACTGTTGGCTGAAATGTACAGTACCGGCAAGCTGTCGCAGAATTGGTCAACTGTTCCGGAACCAGAGGGCAACACGACCCTTACATACAGTACAGAATATGCGGAGTGGTGGAGCCGAATGACCTATGCTTTTCGGCTCCTACGTTTACCACTTTCCATATTCGTGATCTCCGCATCCCCTCGAATATGTCGTGTACAGCATATTCGAGGGGATGGGCAGAAATAGCCAAGTGGGACCTGTACGAACAGAACCTGCTTTCGGAATATCATATAGGGTATCACGACGATTGGTGTAATTTTATACGCTAACCAAATAAACTGAAAACATCATCGACGCAACACTTTGATATTATTGACGGCGAGTTATTCACGCTGTTGTTTTAAAGATCAAATACATGGTGTGGGATGTTTTATACAATCGTTAATTATATCAATCAGATGAAATCGTTAGCGTATATTTACGGACGAATCGTCATGATACCCTAAATAGCCATTAAAGGCCGCGGCATAAAAGTCCAGCACCCGTATTGTTCCACTCTCAGATTATGCTGCTGTCCCTGACAACGTAAACCCGAAAAATGCGATTACAATTGACACACCTATAGCCTAAGGCCCGACAAGGCTTTTCCGTATAACCCCTCAGAATGACTATTACTGGTGCGGTTTTTTGGCCCACCTCCCCTTTGTGTATCTTCAGGTGCCCCCAACTGCAGTGCAATTGAGATCGAGGCTCGGAATGTATTGTCTGATGCGGGTAAACAGGTACGAGAGTTTTGCCCGTGCCTTCCTGCTTCGTACCGATATCCGGAGAATAGTATCTCTGCCGTCGCTTCCCATCTGTGCAGGAAGGACGAAGTACTTGTACCGTATGGTCTTGAGGTGCTGCCTTCTTTCTCGTGTGCCAAAGAATTCCTCCCGGAAAAGCACAAAGAGGTTGTAGGCAAGAACTCTCATAAGCATCGCCGCCTCTACCGCATAGAACCTCTTCATCGAGAAGCCGCCCAAGGCAAAGTCTTCTTTGAGTTCCTTGATGGTATTTTCATCGTTTGCCCGGGGCTTGCACAGGGTCCATACGTCATAAGGCGGCTCATTCGAACTGGTGATCCAGGCGCTAAAGCGGTAGTCTCTGATCTCGATCTCGTTCGCAAAGAGGGGCAATGTTTTCCCCATGGCCTTGTTTCTGTGGATGATATCCTGCCGGACCACGATGTAGCGTCTCTCTTTTCCCCAGAAGGGATGCATGAAGGAGAACTCCGATACGGAAAGCCCTTTGGCTATCTCCTTCCAGTCCGTGAGGGAATAAATATGCCGCTGGATGGGTTGTATGAGTCTCACCGCAATGATGTAGGTGAGGTGTTCCTCCTCAAGTGTTTCGATGAACTGCTTGAGGTAGAACCCGCTGTCGGCGATGACACCCAGTACCCTGATACGGGTACGAATACGCTCATAGGAATCGGTGAAGAAGGCAAGGATGTTGTTCCATGAGGCGGTGTTGCCGGAGCGGTTCCAGAGGTGGATCACGTACTTACTCCTGTTGAGAAAAGCCAAAAGAGGATTATGGCTCGGTCTGCCGTGCTTGGCAGGATTGTATCCTCTCTTTGCCCCTTCCTGTTCCCCATACCGGACAAGCACACTTGAGTCGAAGGTGAGCCAGTCTTCCCCAATCGTCGTCCAGGGAATGAGGTGCGTAAGATATGCCCATACGTTACGGGAGAGCATGTCCGCTGTCTTGAGATTCTTAAGCTTACCGAACATCCGGGTGAGGGTCGTTGCCGCATCGGGGAATCTTTTGACCCCGAAGATCTTTGCCAAAACATCCTTGTTACCCAAATAGATGAGGTGGGAGAAACGCTCCGCACCGGCAAAGACCATGGCGATGTAGGCGGCTACCTTTCCGTATACCCCCATACCGTTCGGGGAACATTCCGTGATCGGTATGGCTTTCTCGATCATCTCTCCCAATCCGATTCGTTCAAAGAATGCGGCAAGAAGGGCAAAGCCTCCATAGGCGGTCATCTTCCTTTTGGTAAAGGCAATTCTCACTTTGTTTACTTGGGGCATTGTGGTAGAATGTTGGTGCATAGTTTTGTTCCTCCTTTTGCATGGGGTCTGTTGTTTGAAGACGATTGATTCTACTGCAAAAGGAGGTTCTTTGTTAAGGGCTAATTGAAGGCAAATGCATTATTCGGGTAAAAGAAAACGTAAAGTTTTCCCCTGGAGCTGAGAGACCACCATTTTTCTTCTTGACAAGCTCGTTATAACCCGCTAACATTGACTATCGGTCAGTCATTATGAGCATCGGATGAAAGATCAGGACCAATGAAGAATACAAATACAGGAGGTGTGCGGTGGGTCATTTTGACTTAAATGAAATAAAGACAATGATTGGGAAGGAGATAAAGTTAACCCAGGCTGAAACCTACCTTGCGGAATGCCCGGTTGACCTATCGGAGCTAAGACGATATGCACTGAGCGTCGAAGACTGCAATCCGTTGTGGTATGACAATGAGTATGCCAAGAAGACCAAATGGAAGGGTGTTATCGCTCCTCCAACGTTCATGCACACCTCTGCCGGAGGGACCGCGCTAGCTGGGCCGAGTCATATCCCCGGTATTGACGATTGGCCTCACGGTTCCCTTTTTGCGGCTTCAGAATTTGAATTCTTCCTGCCCATACGTGTCGGCGACAAAATCGTCCCGAAGTCGAGACTTTATGACGTTGTCGAGAAGCAAGGGAAATTTGTAGAGCATATGGTCCTTGTCACAGCGGAAACGACGTACACCAATCAGAAGGGTGCGCTCATAGGCATCTGGCGCCACTCCGTCATGAAATACTCGACTGCTGAGGCACAAGAGACGGGGGCCTATATGGCTGAGGAGCTCGGCCCACTCTTCCCGCCCGGTTATCCTCATATGAAAAAGGCGGAGCGCACGGCACGTGGGGCAAAGCCTCTCTATTATGAGGACGTAATCTTGGGAGCCGAGGTTCCTCCCATAATCCGAGACCTCACAATTCCTCAGATAGTAAGTACCGCGGACGTTTCCTGGAGAGTTGGCACCATTCTGCCTTACACAATGCCTGGACCAGGCTGTTATTGGCACTATGCCGTGGGTGAATCGTGGAAGATGAGAGGTCTTCCTGCACCGATGGATGAAGGGCCAATAAGGGCTGCGCAGCCAAGCCAACTGATGACGGATTGGATTGGAGACGATGGATGGCTGAGCAAACTGAGTTTTCAAATCCGACACCCCATTTATGCAGGAGACACCACGACCTGGAAGGGTAAAGTAATTAACAAGTTCGTGAAGGCTGACGACCATCTCGTGGAATGCGAACTATGGGGAGAGAACCAGCGGGGTCAAATATCAACTAAAGGTACGGCTACCGTGATCCTTCCGTGCCGCGGTTGATTTAGATAAGGAGGAAGAAATGCCAATATCATTCCGCGTCCTGGATCTTACGGACGAACAGGGATTTTTTTGCGGTCGCATTCTCGCTGACCTGGGCGCCGAGGTTATTAAAGTGGAAAGGCCTGGCGGTGACCCATCCAGAAATATAGGCCCCTTCTACTTGGGAAGGCCGAGTCCGGAGACGAGTCTTTTCTGGTTCGCTTACAACGCGAACAAGAAAGGGATAACGCTGAACATAGAGAGCCGTGACGGGCAGGACATATTCAGGCGATTGGTGAAGAAGGCAGATGTTGTCATCGAGTCTTTGGCTTGCGGCTATATGGATAGCCTCGGCTTGGGTTACTTGAACCTCAGAGAGATAAACCCAAGGATTGTCATGGCATCCATCACCCCTTTTGGCTCAACCGGACCCTATAGGAGCTTCAAATCCTGTGAGCTCGTCAATATGGCAATGAGCGGACTGATGAACCTGAGCGGTGACCCTGATCGGCCACCTGTCGAGGTAAGCTTTCCCCACGCATGTCTACATGCAGGAGCCCAGGCGGCCGTGGCCGTATTAGCCGCTTGCTATCACCAAGAGGAGGCGGGCAAGGGGCAGCATGTCGATGTTTCCGTACGGGAGAGTGTTATCCAGATGATAGTGCAGCCTCTTGTTCATTGGTATCTCAACCGAGTGCGGATACGCCGGGCAGGGCAACAGCGGATCGGCTGGGGACCGGGGCTCGTGCAGCAGATATGGCCCTGCAAGGAAGGCTTTGTAATTTTCGTATTGGGCGGCGGCGCTTTGCGGGCCGGGCCCAATCGGTCCCTGATTGCCTGGATGGATAGCGAGGGAATGGCCGGCGACCTCACACGGGTAAATTGGGACGCCTTCGATATGGCAACGACAACTGAGGACTTCATACGATCCTTCGAGAAGCAGGTGGCCGCATTTTTCCTCACGCTGACGAAGGCAGAGCTTTTTGAGGAGGGCATGGTTAGGCATGTGGATATCTACCCTGTGGCGGATTGCAGAGACATCGCCGAGCAGACTCAACTCAAGGAAAGGGATTTCTGGACTGACCTTGACCACCCTGAACTCGGCGTTCGGTTGACTTATCCCGGCACCTTCCTCAAATCCACCGAATTCAACGCCCAAACGACACGACGAGCACCTCTGATAGGAGAGCATAACGAAGAAATCTACGCAAAGGACCTGGGGTTTTCAAAGGCCGATCTCGCGATGTTCCAACAGGCAGGAGTCATTTGATCGCAAGAGGTTAAAGAGATTGTTCTGAAGAGGAATCGTATATGGGAAATGGGATATTCAAAAAGATCGTGGTTGTGGATTTTGGATGGATCCTCGCAGCTCCGATGACAAGCAAGTACCTCGCTGACCTCGGGGCGACGGTCGTCCGGGTCGAGTCGAGCCACAAGCCCGATGGTTTGAGAACAAGCACGCCTTACAAGGATAATATCCCGGGTCTAAATCGGAGCGGCTACTTTGCCTTTTACAATCCCAACAAGTATAGCATGGCCCTCAACCTCAAACATCCGAAAGGGGTGGAAATCGCAAAGCGACTCGTGGCCCGAAGCGATATTGTACTCGAGAATTTCATCCCCGGTGCCATGAAGAGGCTGGGCCTCGCCTACGAAGATCTCATCAGCATAAAACCGGATATTATTATGATGAGTCTCAGCATGCTGGGCCAGACGGGCCCATATGCGAGACACCTTGGCTTCGGGAATCAGTTAACTGGTCTGACCGGCTTTACCGAGCTTACGGGATGGCCAGACAGGGGGCCTGTACAACCGTATGCTGGTGTTACTGATGCCTGTGTCCCCTCCTTGGGTGCTGCCGCGCTCATCGCCGCCCTCATCCACCGTAAGCGGACAGGCAGGGGACAATACCTCGACCTGTCTCAAAACGAGGCATGCATACACTACCTGTCCCCCCTGATGCTTGACTATTTTAGCAGCGGGAGGATTGCCCAAAGGTCCGGAAACGAGTGCAGCTACGCGGCCCCCCATGGAGCCTTTCCCTGCGAGGGTGATGACCGGTGGTGTGCCATTGCCGTGTTCACCGATCAGGAGTGGGAGGCTTTTTGCCGTGTTCTCGGAGATCCGGCATGGACCAGAAGACCCGAGTTTTCCACCCTCCGCGGAAGGAAGAGCCGAGAAGAAGAACTGAACGTGTTAATCGGCGAATGGACGCGAGACAAGACAGCCGAAGAGGTGATGCGGCTCATGCAGACAGCGGAGGTGGCAGCGGGGGTGGTCCTGGCACCTGATGTCCTGATGGACGATCCCCAGTTGAAACATCGTGAGCACTTTTGGTGGATCGAACACAGCGAGCTCGGCAACTACCCCCACATAGGTGAATCCTTCCAGCTGTCCGAGACGCCAGTCAAGCCGAGACTGCCCGCGCCCCGTCTGGGTGAGCATACTGAGTACGTTTGTACCGAAATTATCAAGATGCCCGACGATGAGTTTCTTGCACTGCTGGAAGATGGAGTGTTTGAGTAGAATTGCCAGGCGGGTAGACGGCAAGAAGCGCCTGCGGTAAATATCGGAGGGAAGGTGGCTACAGGTAGTGAGAGCGCTGATGAGAGAACAGATCAGGTCCGCGATTGACCGCGTGAGAACACTGCTTTTTTATGATTCAAGAGGCACCGGAGATTGAAGTTGTTGGGTGCAAACGGATTTGTTAAGTAAGGCACCGCGAAAAGAAATACGCACGTCACACATTATGTGTAGGGAGGCAGGTATGGAATACGGCATGATACAGTTCTCCATGAACGAGGATGGTGTTGCCAGGATAAGGCTCAACAGACCTGAAGTACTGAACGCATGGAACTGGAGGATGAGCGAGGAAGTGAGCGATGTTGTGGATAGGCTCAACAAGGACAAAAAGGCTCGGGTCCTGGTAATATCCGGCAACGGGCGAGCTTTCTCCGCCGGCCACGACCTCAAGGAACTCGAAGACGAGAAAGGGTATCCGGAAAGTGTTGTGGACCTTATGGACTATGAATATGCCAAGTATATCAATCCGAAAGAAAGCCTGCGCAGAGTGAAGGTACCAACTGTAGCAATGGTCCACGGGCATGTACTCGCTGGTGCCTTTGTCATCATGAACATGTGCGATCTCATTATCGCTGCCGAAGGCACGAAGATGGGTATGTACGGGGTGAAGTTCGGACCTCCTCCCGATGAGAACATGGCCTATCTCTGGATGATGCCATTGCGCTTTCTGAAAGAGATGTGCTTCACCGGAAGGGTTTATGATGTGCAAGAGTTCTACAAAGCAGGTCTTATTAACAAGGTGGTGCCCCAAGACAGGCTTGAAGAAGAAACCATGGCTCTCGTGAAAGACATCATCGATATCAACCCCGTTAACAACAGACTAACGAAACAAAGCCTCAATCTCATGCTTGACATTATGGGCTATTCTGCTACCCAGCAAACCGGAGCACTCTTCCACTTCATGGGGCATGCGCTTTTTACGAGCAGCGAGATGGGCAAAGGGTTATTCCGCTGTCAGAAGGAACTCGGCACAAAATGGTTTATCCAGAAGACAAAAGAAGGCATGTTCCGGGATTTCGAGACTGAAACCAGGATGATCAATGAAGCCCTGGCAGAACTCGATGCCAAGAAAGTGAAAGAGAATGGAGAGTAGACGGCAAAAACGAAAGTGGACGAAAGGGGGCAGTTATGAAGGAAGGGGATGCGAAGGTTGACGGGAGTATTATTCTTGCAAAATATGTCACTGGAGTTACCTATGATACTCTCCCGGTCCGGGCAGTAGATGCCGCGAAGAAGGACATCCTCGATACCCTCGGAGTCGCAATCGCAGGCAGTGGGGTGCCAGGAGGCGGAGAAATTACAGGGTTGGTGAGAGAATGGCAGGGAAAAAGAGAGAGCACTCTCATCATGCAGGGTCTTAAGGGGCCCGCACCTTTTGCGGCGCTGGTGAACGGCACCATGTCCCACGCGATGGATTTTGATGATGCTTATGAACTGGCAGTACTTCACGCAGGCGTCTCCTCAGTACCGGCCGCGTTTGCCATCGCAGAACGGATCAGTAGAGTAAGCGGCAAGGACCTCATTGCTGCGGTTACTATGGGCATTGACATGATATGCCGGTTGGGGGATGCGAGCAACGCAGATCCCACGGATGTCGGTTTCTTGTATACTGCTATATACGGCTTCTTCGGTGCTGCGGCCGCGGCTGGTAAGCTTCTCAATCTCAGTGAAGATCAGATGGTGAATGCCTTCGGGATTGCTTATGCCCAGTCTGCAGGCAACTTTCAGGCTGTCGCGGATGGGGCACTGACCAAACGCATGCAAGCCGGTTTTGCTGCAAGCGGCGGAGTGATGTCAGCGCTCTTGGCAAGCAAGGGACTCACAGGAGCCAAAGCTAGTCTGGAAGGTGTAAAAGGACTTTTCCCAGTCTACCTCCGGGGCAACTATAATCCCGAAGCTCTCACAACCGGTATGGGGGAACGGTTTGCCATAACGGACTTAAGCTACAAGCCATATCCATGCTGCAGGGCAACCCACCCGTCGATCGATGCGACCCTATTCCTTGCAAAAGAACATAACATTGTCCCGGAAGACGTAGAAGAGGTATGGGTGCGTACAGGTGAGTCGGCCAGGCTGCTCTGCGAACCTCTAGAGGTAAAACAGAGACCGCGGGTATTTGTTGACGCGCAATTTAGTATCCCCTGGATGGTAGCTACTGCACTGGTGAAACGGAGAGCCACCATCGACGATGTAACTCCGGACGCGATTACCAACGAAAAAGTTCTTGCAGTCGCCGCGAAGATCACCCCGATCATCGACGACACCATCGGGAGCGGCAGAGGCACGCCGCCCGCGGAGGTCCAAATAAAGATGAAAGGAACAGGGACGGTCTATCAGAGGACGGAAAACCTCCCCAAGGGACATCCGGACAACCCGATGAGCTGGGACGAACTGGGCGACAAGTTTAGGGACTGCGCTACTCACGGGGTGAAAGAAGTTCCCCGGGACATGGCCTGGAAGGTTATAGAGATGGTCACCGATCTGGAAAACGTGAAAGATGTAGGTGAGATCGTGAGATTATTAAGTTGAAAGGAACAACGATGCTCCACGGGATTAAGGTACTCGAATACTGTCACACCGTGGCAGGCGCGAGCTGTGCCCGGCACCTAGCGGATCTGGGTGCTGAGGTGATCAAGATAGAACAGCCAATAGTTGGCGACCCGTCGCGGAAGAGAGGACCTTTTCCCGGAGACCTGCCGGATCCCGAGAAAAGCGGCCTCTACCTTTATGTGAACAGAAATAAAATGGGTATTACTCTTGATCCAAGCGTACCCACGGGGAAGGGGATATTCTTAGACCTGGCGCAGATGGCTCATGTCCTCATCGAGGACAACCCGCCTGGAGACATGGAACGGATGGGCCTCGCCCCCACGGACTTCATTAATAAAGTCCGGCCCGATATGGTTGTCACCTCCATAACGCCCTTCGGCCAGTCCGGCCCTTACAGAGGGTATAAAGCCTACCCCCTGAACGTCTACCATGGCGGTGGAGTCGGCCACATCACGCCGGAAGGATACCAGAACCTTGACCGCCCTCCCCTGAAGCAGGGTAAGTACGTGAGCGAGTATCACGGGGGCATAGGGGCGGCAATTGTCACGCTTGGCGCCCTGCTCCACGCACGCACCCGAGGCACTGGCGGACACATTGACTTCTCTCTCCAGGAGTGGGAAATAGGCCTGCTTAAGGCAAAATGGGAGATGTTCTCTTACCAGGGAATGACCCTTGCGAGAAATACCGTATCACGTCAGGGCAATGCCATGACCCCCTGCAAAGACGGCTACGTGATCATCATACTCTATGAGGAACACCAGTGGCTTCGGTTTATTGAGGTTACCGGTAAAGAGGAATGGCTACTCGATGAAAGATTCGCCGATCCTTATTCTCGTGCCCAGAACGGTGTCGCGCTGGCCGCTCTCATTGCCGACTGGGCAAAAGATTATACCATGGCAGAAATCTACCACCGATGCCAGAAGAACGGTGTGCCCGTGGGCATGGTAAATAGGCCCGAAGACCTCTACGGATCGGAGCAGGCAAAGGAGCGCGGGTTTTCCATCGAAATGGACTATCCTGTCGTAGGAAGGTTGCGTTACCCCGGGACACCCTTCACGCTCTCGGGAACGCACCTTATCCACACCGCGGCGCCCTGTCTCGGGCAGCACAACGAGAAGATTTATTGCGAGCGCCTCGGGCTCACCAAAGGCGATCTGGTGAGAATGCGCCGGGCTTCGGTCATTTAGGAGGTCATCCAAAATGAACTGTCTTTCCGGAATCAGAGTCGCAGATTTTGCCTGGGTTGCTGCTGGTACCTTCTGTGCCTTGCTGACGCGCTATCTGGGGGCTGAAACGATAAAAATCGAATCGAATGAGAGACTTGATGTCAACCGTCTGATCCAACCGAAAGACAAGCCCTTCAATGTGGACGGAAGTGCCCTTTTCAACGACATGAACCTGGGCAAACGGAGTGTCACACTCAACCTGAGCAAACCTGAAGGGACCGAGCTTGCCCGTAAGTTGATTAGCATAAGTGACATCGTCATTGAAAACTTCAGGCCTGGGGTGATGAAGAAGCTGGGCTTGGACTATGAGTCTATCGTCAAATTTAAACCCGATATCATTATGGTCTCCTACTCACTTTCGGGGCAGACGGGACCGGAATCGGGCTATCTCGGGTATGCACCGATCGCAGGTTCCTTGAGTGGGCTTAGCCATCTGAGTGGCTATGACGGACCCGAAGATCTACCGAGTCCCGTCGGTGGAGAGTTTGACCTTGTTACCGGGGCCGCTGCCGTCATCCCTGTTATCGCCGCTCTCTATTACAAACAGCAGACCGGAATGGGACAGTATATCGATTTTTCAGCGCGGGAGGCCGGTACAACTTTGATAGGGGAGACAATCCTCGACTATGAAATGAATAAACGGGACCAGGGCTGTAGTGCCAACCGGGATGAAAGTATGGCACCCCACAATGTCTATCCTTGTAAGGGCACAGACCGCTGGATCAGCATTGCTATCGCCGACGACGACGAATGGGGACGCTTCTGTTACGCCGCGGATCATCGTGACTGGTTTGAGGACCCGCGCTTTGGTGATAGCTGCAAAAGATGGAAAAACCAAGGAGAACTCGATATGTTGATCGAGAAATGGACCAAGGATCGTAACGATTACGAGGTCATGGATCTCCT
This sequence comes from uncultured delta proteobacterium, assembly GCA_963754785.1. Classification (GTDB taxonomy): domain Bacteria; phylum Desulfobacterota; class Syntrophorhabdia; order Syntrophorhabdales; family Syntrophorhabdaceae; genus PNOF01. The sequence goes on from CAVWHH010000023.1 coordinate 31,400, forward strand.
TCAGAAAGCCGGGGTCGCTGCCGTAGTCTCCTTCGATACCACACAGTTGTCTACTGATCCCCATTTGAAAGACCGGGGCTTTATACAGCGCATAGAGCACCCGGTTATCGGGTCCATCGATGTGCTCGGTGTGCCCTGGAAGGTGTCCGGTACCCGTCCGATCATGCCCCGTGCACCGCTCATGGGAGAAGATAACGAGTATGTGCTTCGAGAACTTTTGGGTATGAGCAGCGATGAGATAAAACATCTCGAGGAGAATAAGATCGTGTATTGAACACCAAATGCGTTCGATTCGGGGAATAGACTTTGAAGAAGAAATCTTCGGCACTTAAAAAAAGGAGGATAAAAAAATGAAACAATGGAGAAACAGAATCATGTCCTTGGTGGTGGTATTGATTATTGCGTTAGCGCTTCCCGGTTTGGCTACGTCAGCCGATGTGATCAAACTGACCTATGCCTCGCTGTTCGGGCCCGATCACGCAATGAGCCTTGCGGACAAGATGTGGATCGAGAAAATTGAGAAAGAAACCAATGGCCGGGTGCAGATTACCCCGTACTGGTCAGGAACACTCTTTCCGTCTGCCGATGCTATTGACGAAATGGTCAGCGGTACCGCGGACATCGGTATCGTTTCAGTGGTAAGGGCAAAAACGGGCTACGACATCACGAAGGCAAGCGCCCATTTTTTCATGGATGCGAAACAGCAAAGTGGTCGCCGTATTTTCAAGGAATGGAGAGCAAAATTTCCGGAATTCGAAAAGGAATTCAAAGGTTTGAAGGTGCTTGCTTATTCCGGGGGATTCTATTATCAATTCATTTCCCGGGTGCCTATACGTAGGATAGAGGATTTTAAGGGACTCAGGATCGCGTGCATGGCAGCCGAGGCAGAGGTCTATCGGTCCCTGGGTGCGGACCCCCAGATTGTGAGCCAGGCAGACGTCTATATGCAAATGCAGAAGAAGATGCTGGATGCAACGAATGTCCCCTTGGAGGCTATCAAATCCTTCAAGCTTAACGAAGTTGCAAAGTATGTTACCCTGGTCAATTTCTATCAGGTACCCAGTGGCAACAGGGTCATGAACATCAATAGCTACAACAAGCTGCCCGCTGACATTAAAAAGGTCTTCGATGATAATGTCGATTGGTGGGGCGACACCATTGACTCGATGATGATAAAGAACGATCAGGTCGCTACCGACATTGCCAAAAAGTCCGGCATGGAACTCATAACCCTTCCAAAGGCGGACATGGACAAATTCTACAAACCCTGGCGGGAACACACCCTGTCAAAGGCCAAAGAGCTTGACGCAAAAGGATTGCCTGGCACGAAGATGCTGCAGGAGGCGGAGCGCTTGATACAGGCCGACACAAAAAAATAGCGCGGAGGTGCCATGGGCTTCATAGAAAAAATAATTCTCCGCTTGACCAACTGGGGAGGAGTCGTAGGTGCAGTTTTCATCGCTGCCGTTACCGGTATTGTTATAACGGCTGTGCTGGCGCGTACCTTTCATTTCGTGGTTCCCGGAACGCTCGACCTTGCAGAGACGTTGATTGTAGTGGGCATCGCATTCTCTCTTCTGAGGGCCGAAGCAAGGGATCATCACACGCGGGCGGATGTCCTGGTGAACAAGATGGGCAGGAGAACCAGGGCATGGGTCGAAAGTGTCAACACAGCGTTAAGCTGCTTTGTCTGGATGGTGATTGCCTGGGGCAGCATCAAGATTACCTATGAAAAATGGGTAGATGGTGAAGCGACTGATTTTCTCAGGTTACCGGTTCCGCCGTTCCGGACGATCTGGACGCTTGCATGTGTGCTCCTCTGTCTGCTCCTGGCCATAAAAGTGGTCCGTCACATCAAAGAGGGGGTGTGTAAATGAGTCCGGTCATAATAGGCCTGATCGGTTTCCTCTTTCTTTTTGTCCTGCTGGCAAGTGGCATGTCCATTGGTTTTGCGATGGCTCTTATCGGATTTGTCGGGATGTGTATTTTATTTTCAGTTCCTATTGCTATTGCCAAAATGGCGAGGACATCCTACTACGCTGCATCGGAGTACTCCCTCGCTGTCCTGCCCCTTTTCCTTCTCATGGCCCATGTCATCTTTCAGTGCGGCTTTGGTACGGACCTCTTTAAGGTGTCAAGGAAATGGCTTGGCCATATGCGCGGCGGACTGGCTATGGCGAGTATCGGCGCCTGTGCACTATTTGCCGCTGTGAGCGGCACGAGCCTTGCTACGGCGGCGACTGTGGGCGTTCTCTCGCTTCCTGAAATGAAGAAACAGGGCTATGACCCGGGATTCGCCACAGGCGCTATAGCGGCAGGAGGTTCAATCGGTTCTCTCGTTCCGCCGAGTGGGGCGCTCATCATTTATGGCGTGCTCACAGAAACGTCTATCGGCAAACTCTTTGCCGGAGCCGTCGTTCCTGCTATCATCACTGTCCTCTCATATCTTGCGACAGCCTGGTTTCTGTGTTGGGTAAAGCCAAGTCTCGGGCCTCGCGGACCAAAGGTGGGCTTTAGGGAAAAGGTTGTTGCCCTCAAGGATTGTTGGGAGTTGATATTTCTTGTCTGTTTTTCCATAGGAGGGATCATCCTTGGATGGTTCACGGCAACAGAGGCCGGTGGCGTGGGGGCAGGAGGCGCCATCCTTCTCTCCATGCTGCGCAGACGGCTGACCTGGCAACGATTGAAGACGGCATTTCTGGATACGATGCAGACAACCGGTATGATTTATGGCATCATTATCGGCGCGTTCATATTCAACTACTTCGTGGCAAAGACGACCCTCCCGCAGGCAGTGGGCCAATGGGTAGCAGGGCTCAGCGCTCCGCCTATGGCGATCGTGAGTGTTATTGTCGTTATCTATATACTTCTGGCCACCGTCATGGAGGGTCCATCGATCCAGCTCCTTACCCTGCCCGTTTTTTTTCCACTCCTCATAGGCTTAGGCTTCGATCCCGTCTGGTTCGGTGTTGTGCAGGTCCGTCTGCTTGAGATTGGCCTCATCGTGCCCCCGCTCGGCATGTGTATGTTCGTTGTTGCTGGACTGGATAAGGAAATACCCCTCACCACCGTTTTCAAAGGGTGTCTTTCTTTCCTCGTCATGGACATTATCACCATGCCGATCTTTATGTGGTTCCCACAGACGGTTCTGTGGCTACCGAGTGTGATGAAATGAGAGAGGGTTCCTGCAAGGACTTTCGTGCTGCATCGGACGGTCCATACGGTCGGGATTAGATTTGTGTCAAGGCGCTGAGATGATAGAAAATCTATTTCGATAGGAGAAATACAATGGTTGATTTCCCCACACGCACAATCACTGAGAAGCTAGTCACAAATGTTTTGGAGACACGGCCGGAAAGGCTCGACGAAGAGACCGTCCAGAACGCCAAGAAACGTGTTATGGACACGGTCGGCTGCATGATAGCGGGTGCCCGCGCCCCCGGCAATCCGCAGCTTCTGGAATTGGTCAAACAGTGGGGTGGAAACGAGGAGGCAACCATCTTTGTTCATGGCCTCAAAGTGCCCGCGCAGAATGCTGCCATGATGAACAGCATTATGGCCCGCTCCTTCGATTCAGAGCCAATTGGCGGAGTGGTTTTCGGTCGGCCTCTTCCCTCTCACATGAGTGGAACTACCGTGATGACCGCCATTACTATGGCGGACATGACCGGGGCGTCGGGTAAGGAGCTGATTACTGCGTTGGTTGCAGGCGAAGACTTCGCATGCAGGGTCCTTGCGGCTGCCCCAGCTCGGACTCACACAGACAATACGGGAACGATAAATGTTTTTGGGGCAACAGCGATAGCTGGCCGGCTAATGGGGTTGGATCATTTCCAGCTGAGGAATAGTCTGGGTATTGCCCTTCATCATATGGCGGGGAGTTATCAAAGCGTCTGGGACGGGACATATGCATTTAAGCTCTCCCAGGGTATATCCGCGCGAAGCGGTGTTTTTTCTGCACAGTTGGCAAAGGCAGGGTGGACCGCAGCAGAAGACCCTCTACTTGGCAAGTTTGCTTACTATCATTTCTACACGCAAGGGGTTCCAGACACGGATATTCTGACGAAGGATTTGGGCAAGAGATACCTGGCCGAGAACCAATTCAAACCGTTTCCCTCGTGTCGCTTCAACCACGGACCAGTGGAATGTGCCCTCGCCCTCGTTCATGAAACATCATATCAAGATCCGGGACATAAAAGAAATCGTAGTACACGTTAGCCGTAGAGGACTAAGTGCGGCCGTGGGCCGTCCATTTGAAATTGGTGCCTTCCCCTATGCGAATGCCTTGTTCAGCTACCAGTACACCGTGGCCAGCGCGCTCGTAAGAGGAGTAATTACACCGGACGACTTTTCGGAAGGGGCAATACGGGATCCGAAGGTTAATGCACTTATCGGTAAGATAAGGCTTACCGAACTGTCGGTTACCGACGAAGATTTTCTTGCGGCTAAGGTAGAAGTCTTCAGAGAGGACGGAAAAATGTTCTCGGAATTTACGGCTGCGCCCAAAGGCGACGACGCTAGAAATCGCTTGTCCAAGGAGGAGATGCTGGCCAAGGTTCATGCTCAATGTGCGGTATTCAGGCACAGTATCGCTTACCGATGCGGAGCAAGTGATAGGGCTTTTGGATAGGCTTGACGAGCTGGACAATGTGAGAGAAATGGTTCATTTGTTGACGGTGTAATCTGATCTTGGTGGAGGATTTTTCTCGACGAGGCTGGGTCAATATGATAGTGGTCAGTTAAGACTAGTCACAATCCGATGGCAACGGAGGTTTGAATCACAATGAACCGAAAAGAGAAACTGAAGATGAATGCGGAAAGGCGGGTGCGTGAGATCACTGCTCACGCCAAGACCGTCTTTCTCAAAAAGGGGTATTATGCCAGCACCATGGAAGAGATCGCGAAGCTAGCTGGAGTCAGTAAAGGCACAGTATTCATTTATTTCAAAAACAAAGGCGAGCTCTACGTCTCTTTGGTGCTCGATCATCTGGAGGAATATGCGAGACTTCTCAGGAAATTGAGGGCCAACTTTAGGAAAGGGAAATATTCCTCCGGGAAGGCAGTTATCATGGATTCTCCAAACTATACATGGCACTCTATGAGCATGACCCTGAAGCCTTAAGGATTCTTCAAGTCTATATGTTACAGAACATATTTGTGACCATCGGTGGAGTTCTTGAGGAACGACTCCTGTCAATTTACAAAGAAGTGAGGGAGATCTCAGAGGAAATCATTTCCGAATCAATAGAGCTAGGTTTATTTCCGAAGGTGAATCCTAGGCAGTTGGCAATAGCCTTGATGGGGACCTTTGTGGGGATTGTCCAGTTGGAACAAAGAAAATTTCACCTGACCAAAAAGAACCATCTTTTCGAGACGTTGAGCTTCTGTTTTTCTCTCTTTGCCGACGGATTGGCAGGGCAGGTACTAAAAAGTAAACATTAACACATTGGTCATTAATGACACGGTTGGAATAGGAATTATGGGGAACCCCGGATAAGGTCGAGTGACAATATGCCAAAGGAGGACATACAATGGGAACAATGGCAAATGAATATGACGTAATCGTGGTAGGTGCGGGACCAGCCGGTTCTTCGGCAGCAAAGACAGCCGCAAAACGGGGGCTTAGGACCATTCTTCTGGAGGAGCATTCACAGATAGGGATTCCCACCCATTGCTCAGGAGCCTTTTCTCCTGTAACAAGGCCTGATTTTACACGGGAAATTGTGAACACTGTGAACAAGCGGGCGATCCTGACGAAATACAAGTCCATGCGCATTTTTTCACCGAGCGGCACGATCGTCCAGGAACTCCCATGGACGGAGTGCTATCTCGTTGAAAGGAGCCATCTCGATCGGGAACTAGTTCGAACCAGGCGGTTAATGCTGGTGCCGATCTTTTGCTTCATACGAGGGTATCCGGTCTCTTAAAGAAAACGGCAGGGTGATTGGTGTTGCCACTAAATCGTCTATCATGCCGGAAGTCAAAGGAAAGATCGTGATTGCCGCGGATGGCATTTACGCGGCAAAGAGGGGGATTTCTCGATGGGAGGGGTTGACCAAAGCGGGCCAGACGTTCACTGGGGGTATTGGCCTTGAACTGACAAGGGTGAGGGATATTGACCCAGAGGTTTGTGAGTTTCACACAGGTACCTTTATCCAGAAAGGGTTTACAACACTCTGGCCACGGGACAACATGTCCTGCATGACGCACTTCATGTCAATAGATGAATTCAAACAGGTAAAGGAAGACGACTATCTCATTTCAAAAAAATTGCGAGATGCCGTTCCCGTCCGCATAACCCCCTACTCACATGTCACTGACCTGGGGACTGGCCTTCCCAGGCTCGTGGCAGATGGACTGCTTCTCACTGGCAGCTCGGCGAACTGGGGAGGCATACTCCCCGCTATTGCTTCAGGGCGTGAAGCCGGTGAAGTGGCCGCTGAGGCAATAGAAAGTGACGACATAACCGTGAATAAGCTGAGCAAATACGAAGATATCTGCAGGAGGTTTGTAGGCGAAAGGGGGTACCTGCAAACATATCCCTTTTACGGTCGCCCAGACTTTGAGATTGAGCGGCTTCTTACAGAACTGGTGAAAAATGGCGATGGACCTTATACGGTGCCACGGCCCGTGTAAGCTACCCGCCAGAGGATTTAGGCTGGAGTTGCCACCGGAAAAAGAAAAGGACGCAAAAACCCGCATCTTCGTGGCTGCCTAGCTTAATGAAAAAATGTTCGATAAAATGAGAAAAATGTAAGGATAAAGGGTTTTCAAAAAAGCAAATAGGGGGTAAGGAAAATGCAAAGGGTAAAGAATTGTGTCGTACTGTTGATTGCTGTTTGTTTTATCACGCTCGCGCTGCCCGATATTACCGCCGCACAGCAGGACAAGGTCATAGAATTGACCTACGGCACGCCATATGGCGTTGATCACTCGTTCAGCGTTGTTGACAAGAGATGGATGGCCAAAGTCGAAAAAGAGACCAACGGACGGGTAAAATTCAAGCCCTATTGGGGAGGAGCTATTATAGGCGGTCAGGGACGCTGCGGAGGAATTGACCCAGGGAGCCATTGATATAGCCTATCTCAATCCTTCCACATCCAAGAGCGGTTTTCCGATTACCAAGGCAAGCTACACCTTTTTCTCCGGCGCCAATCTGGAGGTAGGACGTAAGGTCTTCAAAGAGCTGCTCACCGAGTTCCCGGAGATTGAGAAAGAATACAAAGGGATGAAAGTGCTCTGCTGGGGAGGGTCTATGAGCCAACTCATTACCAAAAAGCCTGTCCGGAAGATAGCCGACCTGAAGGGTATGAGGATAACGGTTTCAGGCGCTATTTCCGATGCGCTTGCGGAACTGGGGGTAGAGGGCGCGACCATATCCGCATTCGGAAGTCTATGTGGGCCTGCAGAAGAGCATTCTGAATGGAGTGATCGCGCCCATCGAGTCACTTGAGACCTTGAAATTTGCCGAGGTCGCAAAGTATGCCACAATGATCAATTTTTACCGCACCCCTACCGGTTTGAGAATGATGAACCTCGACAAATGGAACAGCCTGCCGTCTGACATCAAGAAGGTTTTCGAGAACAATATAGAATACTACGGCCAAGAGACGGAGGCTGAGATCAACAAGGCCAATCAACATGCCATGGATACCGGAAACAAACTTGGCGTTGAATTTATACCCATTTCAAAGGAAGAGATGGCAAAGTTCTATGCGCCAATTAAGGCAACGGCCCAGAAAGAAGCGCAGGGACTCGATGCAAAGGGGCTTCCCGGGACGAAAATACTGAATGAAGCACAGCGTCTTATCCAGTTGTACAGCAAGTAAGCCAATGCTGCAAAGAGAGGCAGAGTTAAAAGGCTCAGTCCCCACATTCGCACCACCAGGTGCCATTTAAGGTGGGCTGACGGCGGACGGAAGCCACGGGTACCACGGATAGGTAAAAAGAATCACGCGGTCCGCCTGGACATCTGGTACCTTCATGGAGAAGGCGTAACATCAAGCGACTTAGAGGCGATCGAGGCTGAAGTGGTGTTCCTTTATCGCCAGGAATTTGACTAGTGGCCCTGTGGGCAGACAGAAATTTATTTTAGGCAATCACACGTTACCCATAGGGAATGTGCAAGACAAATCATTGAGGCACTTAAAAAAAGAATTGAAAGGAATTAAAGACCAAGAACGCAATCAACCATCCTTCAGAGAAGTTTACGATTGTTTGAAACGGAACGGGCCAGCCACATGCGTATCAACGAGAGGAACAAAATATACCGTGCGCGCAGAAATCACCGCTGGCTGCCAGACAATTATCGGCTGCCCGCGTACCGGAGAAGTGAGAATCCATGAAGACTGCTGGGGGTGACCACTTGCTCGCCAAAAGACGAGAGCTGGAGGCGCTTATAACGGCGCTCCGTCAATCCTTGACTGGTTCAAGGAAAACTGTCGATAAGGCCACAAATTGAAGATATGCACATCAAGATAGATGATTATGAATTCAGATACATATGCACTATCGAGCCGGAGCGCAATGTGGACAGTTCGGTAAAGCGATACATGTCACAGTCAAGGTATGAAAACAAAAATAATTTGCCTTTGAACAGATACGGAAAAGGCCCATTCTGCAAATTCAGAATACCAAGTAACTACCCTTTGAGCGGTGTATATGCAATCGTTGTTAAAGACAAACTCAAATACATTGGAGAGTGTTTGAATGTTTCTTTGTGGTACAACATGGGTTTACGGGATCATATCATTGATCTTGACATAATTGCGGGTAAAGAGCTAACTTGGTTTTATTTCAATGATCATCAGTTCAAGGGAATTGGGAGCATAATGCAACACACGCAAGCACAATGAACAGTAAAAATTAGGGAGGGAAAAATGAGAAACAAACGCAGGGACCTCGGTATTTGTGTTACGCTGTCGATCATGGTTTTCGCGCTTATATGTGTGTATAAAATAAAGATGATTTACATTTCGAGAGTGAGCCGATGAAGGCAAACCTGGACATACCTCCCCTTAAAGAACGGATCTTTGGTTCGATCCTATCGGATGCCGCTACAGGGGAGGGATCACGGACCTACCTGACGTTTCTCGACAAGAGCTACTCCTTTGAGGAGACCCATATCATGAGCCGGGCCGTGGCCCGGGGACTTCGTAATCTGGGCATAGCCAGGCAGGACAGGGTCGCTTTCCTTCTTCCGAACGGTGTCGAGTTTATCTTTACTTGGTACGCATGCTACTTGATTGGGGCAGTTACGATCCCAATAAATGTTGCCTTCAGAGGTTACATGCTCGAAAGCGTGCTCCTTGACGCAATCCCGAAGGGCCTTGTCATCCATCGTTCCCTTCTGCCAGCCCTTTCGACGGTCTCTGAAGATGCGGTGAGAAAACTGGAATGGGCAGCCATAGTGGGGGACGGCGAAGGCGTGGAAGTTCCCAAAGGCTTGAAGCGTTGTCTTGATTTTCAGGATTTGTTGACCATGGTCGGGCCTGACCCGGAGGAGGTAACCACCTACAACGAAATCCAGTGCATAACGTATACGTCGGGAACGACCGGGTCTTCGAAGGGTGTTGTAATCCCGAACGGTCAGTGTTTTACCTCTGTCTGGGCAGTCCTACGTTCCACCGGGCTAGGTCGTGACGACGTTCTATTCACACCCTTTCCTCTTTTCCATGGCCTCGCCGGTATACACGGGGTTTTGCCCGCCCTCATCGCAGGTGCCAAAGTCGTTCTTGGCGAGCGATTCAGCGGCTCGAATTACTGGAGACAGGCCACTGAATCCGGAGCAACGGTCGCCCAAACGCTGCCAAACATAACCAATTTTCTGAAGGCGCAAGCACCAACCTCTTATGATCGTGCCCATCGTCTCAGAATGATGTATTTCTCCCCCTATGACGAGGAGTTTGAACGGCGGTTTGGGGTTCATCTTTTCGAGGCGTATGGCCTTACGGAAACAGGGATCCCAATCACTGCTTCATACGATACCCGGCGTAAGCATTCTTGTGGACTTCCCCTTAACGATTGGGAGGCAGAGATCGTTGATCATGATGATCTCCTCGTGCCTGTCGGAGAAACAGGGGAACTTGTATTGCGGCCGAGACTCCCATCTATCATGATGAAGGGTTACCTGAACAAGCCGGAAATTACTCTGGAAGCGATACGAAATCTGTGGTTTCACACAGGGGATGTTATGTACCGGGATACGGACGGATACTTCTATTTTGTTGATCGAAAGAAGGAACGTATCCGACGCCGGGGTGAGAACATTTCATCCCTCGACGTGGAAAGAATCATCCTTGGTCATCCCGAATTAGTGGAGTGCGCAGCCTTACCCTATCCTGCAGAGCTTGGCGAGGACGAGGTCCGGGTTGTTCTGGTTCTCCGTGAAGGTTCAAATTTGACGCCGGAGGAGCTTATGGACTGGCTCAAAGACCGGATGCCTTCCTTCATGATGCCCCGCTATGTGGAATTCGTGAAAGAATTGCCGAAGAATTCGACGAACAAGGTCCAGAAAACCCAAATGATAGAGCAAGGACTTACAGCGACAGCTTGGGACCGGGAGGCGGTCAGGCTGAGCAAGGAGACTATAAAATGAACCCTGACGATTTTAGAGACAAGGTGGCAATCGTTGGGGTCGGTAACACCCCTTATGGTGAAATGTATCGTACCCGAGACCCTCTGAGGACCCCGTACAGTCTAGGGCGCGACGCGTTCAAAAAGGCCTTGGATGATAGTGGCCTTACCAAAGATGACATCGATGGGGTCATCGTTTTCCGCATTCCCAATTATGCAAAAATGTGCATGATTCTCGGGCTACAGCACCCGAGGATCACATATCCCATCCCCGGCCAGGGGCGAATGGCTGGGGCCGCCCTTCAGTTAGCCGCTATGGCCATCCACACCGGAATGGCAAGCACCGTTGCCTGCATCTATGGTAACGATGGCCGGTCGGCAGGGGCAATGTATGGGGCGGAGGTAGAGGCAGAGGGGTTCGAGAGCTACGGATCTCCTTACGGAATGACTTCCCCGGGGGCACCCGTGGCTATGATGTGGCAAAGGTACATGCATGAATTCAACGTAGGCGAGGATGTGATGGGCAGCCTTGCTATCACCCTGCGGCACCATGCCTCTTTGAACCCTGATGCCGTGATGCGGAAAAGCTTAACGATAGAAGAATATCTGAAAGCCAGATATGTATGTTACCCACTCCGCCTTTTTGATTATTGTATGATCAACGATGGCGGTGTCTGTATCATCCTCACCAATGCAGAGAGGGCTAGGAATTGCAAGAATCCACCGGTCTATATTACGGCGACAGCGCAAGTGGATGCCCACGCGCCTTATCATTTCAGCCCGACGTATCACCGGGAGTTGATGAAGGTGGTGGCTGATGAGGTCTATCGCTCTGCCTGTGTTGGCCCGGGAGATATTGATTGCCTGCAAGTCTACGACAATTTTCTCCCCGTTGTTCTCTTCACTCTTGAGGGTTTCGGGTTCTGCCGCAAAGGAACGGCCGCTCAATGGATCCAAGGGGGGCGAACCGCAATCGGGGGAGAGCTCCCCGTCAATACGAGCGGTGGCCAGTGCTCAGAAAGTTATATGCAGGGATGGGGCCTTCTGGTTGAAGCGGTACGCCAATTGAGGGGCCAGTGTGGATCAAGACAGGTAGAGGGGTGCGAGGTGGTCCAGTTCATTATTGCCGGTCCCATTACGACAAGCCATATTCTAAGGAGGTAAAGATCTATGTCTGCCAAATACACGAAGCCCCTTCCGCGTCCCTATGTTGTAGAACTTCCCTTTTGGAAGGCGGCCAAAAGTCATGAACTGCGCCTCCAGAAGTGTCTTGCGTGTGGGAACATCTGGTATCCCCCCGGTGAGAGCTGCACGAAGTGCGCATTAACCGATTATACGTGGTCAAAAATGAGCGGGAAAGGTAAGATCTGGTCCTGGGTAGTTTTTCATCAATTGTATTTCCCCTCGTTTGCTCAGGACATACCTTACAACGTGGTTGTTGTCCAGCTGGAGGAAGGCCCGTGGATGATAAGCAATCTCTTAGGGGTCAGGAACGAAGACATCAAGTGCGACATGCCCGTAGAGGCGGTATTCGAAGACGTTACAGAAGACTTCACACTGGTCAAGTTTAGACCAATGATTGTGGCCCCATGAAGACATCCGTCATCCATTGGATGCGGACGTTGGGATCCGATATGCGCACCTTTATGATGGAGTGAGGATAACCTCTGGGAAATCGAGAGAGGGTGAAACGGCGACATAACCTGACAAAAATGAAAAGGAGAGCACAGATGGGAAAGAAGAGTATCAACAGAAGTATCGCCGGGTTTGTCTGCGATATGTCCTACGAAAAATTACCGGATAGTATCACCCACAGGGCCAAACTCCTGGTTCTGGACACATTAGGTGCGATGATCCACGGGCGGGACATGGAGTGCCTCCGCATTGTCCTGTTGTGCTGGGACCAAAATCCTAATAATGTAAGAGTAGTACAATAAGTGGAGACAGGTCACGCTCGCATTGGTCGCTACTGTTCTATGTCTGGGATGTTTTTATTCCGGTTAAAGGGTACGGCTTCATACGAAGAGCACAGGTTAGAACGGTCGTGAATATTTTACAGTAACCATACAAAAAGGAGGCAACGTACTTTTCATGGAAGTGAAAACAGAATCGGAACGCGTTAAATCGGATGCAGCTAGACAACTGGAAAACACTTACGGCATTCATCAGATTCGTATTAGTACTCCGATACCAGACCTGAAAGTCAATATCTATTTTGCGGAAAAACCGTTCCCCACACTTATAGATGCACCACCGGACGGAGCACTCTGTCTTGATGAGCTCAAAGCCGCTCTCTTGGCACGAGGACATTCGGTCGAAGGGATACGAAGAATTATTGTGTCACATCCACACTTTGACCACTTCGGTGGAGCTCGGACGATTGCGGAGATGTCCGGGGCTGAAGTTTGGGTTTCCGAAGGGGCGACGCACCGGTTTGAAAATTATGAAGAAGAGACCAGAAAGGAGAAAGTAATTAGCACTATGCTCCTTAAAAGGGCGGGAGCAACAACATCCGAAATGGAAAGTTTGATCGCATTTTATGAGGCAAGAAAGAGTCTTGCACAAGACGTCTTTCCTTCCAAACGCCTCAAGGAGGGTGACAAGTTCGAATTTGGCTCTCTCACACTCGCAGTTGCAAGGGTCCCGGGGCATACTCCGTGGTGCATCCTTTTGTTCGACGAGAACAAGGCGATTGCCTTTAGCGGAGATTTCTTCGTAAATGACATTCCCTCTGACCCGCTCGTTCTGGTGGCAGAAGGAAGGTTGAAGGAGTACAAGAGCCTTACATCATATAAGGCATCCCTTGAAACGGTGAAACGAATGAACCTGAAAGTCCTCCTCCCCGGGCACGGAGGTATTATTCAAGACCCATCGAAGAAAATAGAAGATCGTCTGAAAGCTATCGAAAAGAGAAAGTTGGCTATACTCCGTACGCTGAAAAAGGGGAGCCAAACAGCCGCTCAGATAACACGACAGCTTTTCCCAAACCTGCCTCAGAGCCATCTGTTTATTGGGATTTTAGACGTATTGAATCATCTGGAATTGCTCGAAGAGGACGTTCTTGTCGAGCGAAGGGACGGTATTCCGACCTACTTCTCGCTGGCCAGGGGATGACTAGAGGCTGATCTGCCGCTCCATGGTTCGATTACTTCTGGCAGTGGAATACCTCTGGCAAGGCTCATGCGCAGCTTGTTTTTATTCCAATCCCGGAAATGGAATAGAAACAAAGTTGCAAAAAACCTTATAATCTCGGCGGGCAGGCTGCCTTACAAGAGAGTGCTACCCGCCTAAATAGGTGATTTAATCACGCCCTATTTTATTCACGTTATTACCACCTATGACCATTTCAGCCTGCTCTATTCGCCGCACAGCTCGTATCCGGAGGGCCTCCAACACGTCATGCTTTAGTGTCTCCCTCGGGGAGAAACCCCCCCCTCTATAGGCGAAGACTTTAGTAAAGGGGATATGTGCAAAATTATCGTGCTACTTCGTATTCGGTATCATATCTGTCCAAAATAAACTTTAATGGGGAGCCTCAAACAGGTAGAATTTGATTCGACGAAAAATAAATAATACCCGTGACAAGGGGGCGCCCCATGAATAAGTTTAGCAGCATGTTCGGACAGATTCTACACATATTCTCAAAGATAGAGTTCTATTCGGCAGTGAAGGAGCTTAGGGCTGAAAAGGGGGCGAAAGGGTTTATCTGCTGGGAACAGTTCGTCGCCATGCTCTTCTGCCAGTTAGGACAGGCCCATTCACTCAAGGGAGATATGTGGCGGCCTTGCAAGCTGTATGGGGAAGCTTTAAACATCTCGATGGAAAAGCTGCCCCTTGCCGCTCCACCCTGTCCTATGCCAATGAGAAACGCCCATGGCAGATTTACCAGAGGATGTTTTACCAGTTGCTCGGCACGTGCCGCACCATTGCTTAAGGGAAGAAGTTCCGCTTTCAAAACAAACTCTTAAGTCTCGACGCCACAGTCATTGAACTGTGCGCCTCCCTTTTCGACTGGGCTACCTTCAGACAGACCAAGGGAGCAGTCAAACTTCATCTCCTCCTCGACCATGACGGCTATCTTCCGGTCTTTGCCCATAGTACAGAGGGAACTGTCCACGAATTGAACGTTGCAAAGGCCCTCTTTTTTCCCAAGGGTTCAATCGTTGCAATTGACCGGGGTTATACCGATTATCTCCTCTGTGCCCGGTGGACCGAAGAAGGGGTCTTCTTCGTGACGAGACAGAAAGGCAATGCCGATTATACCGTCATTGAGCAGAGGGCTATTCCACAAAACAGAAACATCCTGAAGGATCAGATCATCACGTTCAACGGGTACATCGCAAAGAAGAACTACCCTTATCCCTTAAGAAGAATAGAGGTGTGGGATGATAATAACAAGGAGACCGTCGTTTTTATCACGAACCATCTCGTTTTCGGCGCTACCACCATCGCCTTAATCTACAGGGATCGCTGGCAGATAGAGATATTCTTCAAGACCATCAAGCAGAACTTAAGGATCAAGACATTCGTCGGAACCTCCCCCAATGCCCTCATGATCCAGATTTGGACAGCATTGATTGCCATCCTCCTTCTCAAGTATCTCAAGTTCCGTTCGAGCTTTGCTTGGTCTATTTCGAATCTCGTTGCTATGCTGCGTTATAACCTCTTTACCTATCGTGATCTATGGGTGTGGATCGACAGTCCCTATGAAACACCGCCCATAGTCCCCGTTGGCGAACAGCTCACGCTTGGGTTTTAGTATATGGGACAGCAAAACACCATATGTTAAACACCAAAAGGACCAACCTCATCCCGGCATGGAGGAATTACCTGTCCTAAAGCGTTGCTATATCAAGTGGCGGGCTTGGATTTTGGATTATCTTGGACAGCACTGATTCGGTATATGACCTCAGGTACCATACTTTGCCGCATTCTCGGTGCAGGGTCACGGACGAAGTTATCATGGAGTACATTGCCACCCAGGATCTTCAAGAGAACGATGGTGATTTCCATATTGCCCCATAAAGGAGAGGCGGCTTTAGCCGACTCAAGCACACAATACGTTGGTTCTTTTGAACCCACCGGCTAAAGCCGGTGGTGGTTTAGTTTTCCGGGCTGTTGGTATGGTTTTTGTCGAGTGCGCGTCCTCAATGTTAATATTTGGAATATCATGGTCTGAGATTGTACTCCTCTATCTGGGGATTGTTCGAGGATTATGCGACTATTTGAAGCTTGTAACTATTGGAAATAATTGAACGTAAGTGGCGGAAAGGGAGAGACTCGAACCCATGGTATATTTGCAGTAATGGCAGTGTACTTGACCCAACAGTATGAGACCGGTATGAGCCAATTTCAACAAGTGTTTATTATTAATTACTTATGATGGTGGGAGTTGGTTCAAAACCCCATGCGCAGGGCACATTTATTTTAACAATTTTTCACTATTTCGCTGACCAATTGTCACATGGCATCAATCCAGGTTTGTAGGGCTCAGACGTAAAAACCCCCATACTCGGTGTGTCGGTGATGAAAAAAATTATTATTTTCTTTAACTATAAGAATTGACAAGGAAAAACAAAAATGGTAATAATATCTTTCTGTTCAGAAATTGTTGTTCGCTGTTTTGTTAAAAGTACTTTATAGAAGATTGATATGAATGAAAACCTTGATATATTGAGGCACAGCACGTCTCATCTTATGGCGCAGGCGGTGAGAGACCTTTTTCCCGGTGTCAAGGTGGCCATCGGCCCCTCCATCGAGAACGGCTTTTATTATGACTTCGATTATGAACCGGGCTTTACGGAAGAAGACCTTGTGAGGATCGAGAAACGAATGGCGGAGATCGTCGCCGCAAACATCCCTATCGAACGGAAGATGATGAAAAGGGATGAAGCCATAGAGATGTTTACCAGAATGGGCGAACCTTACAAGATAGAGCTCTTAAAACAGATTAAGGACTCGGAAGTCAGCACGTACACCCAGGGCTCCTTCACAGACCTCTGCAGAGGGCCGCATCTTCCATCAACAGGTGTGATCAAGGCCTTCAAACTCCTCTCGCTTGCCGGCGCTTACTGGAGGGGCGACGAACACAACAAAATGCTGACCCGCATTTACGGCACGGCCTTTTCCGATGAAAAATCACTGAACGAATATATTGCCTTTCTCGAAGAGGTGAAAAAGAGAGACCATAGACGGCTCGGCAAAGAGCTTGACCTTTTCAGCGTGTCCGATGAAGTCGGCGCGGGGCTTGTCATCTACCACCCGAACGGCGCCCTGCTCCGGTACCTTCTTGAAGATTTTGAAAGAAAGGAGCACCTGAAGCGTGGCTACCAGTTCGTCTACGGGCCCCACATCCTGAAACTCGACATGTGGAAGAAGTCCGGCCACTTCGAGAACTACCGGGAGAACATGTACTTTACAAAGATCGATGACGTGGAGTACGGTATCAAACCAATGAACTGTCTCTCCCATATCATGGTCTATAAATCGCAGATCCGGAGCTATCGTGATCTGCCGCTTCGGTATTTTGAACTTGGCACGGTCTCACGACACGAGAAATCAGGTGTCCTCCACGGGCTCATGCGAGTCAGAGAGTTTACCCAGGACGACGCCCATATATTTCTCCGCCATGACCAGCTTCACCAGGAGATACTGGGCATCATCCGCTTTGTTCAGGATGTCATGGCCATCTTCGGTTTCCAGTTTGAAATGGAGATCAGCACAAGACCCTCAAAATCAATCGGCTCCGATGAAGACTGGGAGCGGGCCGAAGGGGCCCTTAAAGAGGTCCTTGACAGCGAGCACCTTCCCTATGAACTTAATGAAGGTGATGGCGCTTTCTACGGGCCGAAAATCGATGTTAAACTAAAAGACGCCATAGGCAGGAAATGGCAATGTGCGACAATCCAGTGCGATTTTGCCCTCCCTGAACGCTTCGATCTTACGTACGCGGACAGTGACGGGAAGCGCAAAAGACCTGTCATGCTCCACAGAGTGGTACTGGGGGCAATGGAGCGGTTTATAGGCGTGCTCATTGAACACTACGGCGGAAAGTTTCCTGTCTGGCTCGCACCTGTGCAAGTCGTTATCATGAATATTACCGATGATCAGGGACAATATGTTCGGAATATCTACGAATCAATGATCAGCGAGGGTATCAGGGCTGAACTCGACACGAGGAATGAAAAACTGGGTTTAAAAATCAGGGAAAGTGTGGTAAAGAAAATCCCTTATATGGTTATAGTGGGTAAAAATGAGATGGAAAAGAATTCTGTCACCGTTAGGATGCGTGAAGGGGGCGAATTGAAAGACATCAAGGTGGAAGATTTTATTCATAAAGTGAAGGAAGACAATATACTCAGGAGGTGAGCCCTATAGCAAAGGAAACCGGTAAGGATACGATTAATGTCAACGAGAAGGTTCGAGCGAAAGAAGTCCGTTTGATCGCTGACGATGGTAGGCAACTTGGCGTCGTACCGACTTCAGAAGCAATGAGGATGGCCAGAGAACAGGAGCTTGACCTTGTGGAGGTTTCACCGAAAACAGTTCCTCCTGTATGCAAGATCATGGATTACGGCAAGTTTAAATATCAGCTCGCCAAGAAAGCGCATGAAGCAAGGAAAAAGCAGGCTGTTGTTCATATCAAAGAGATGAAGCTGGGTCTCAAGATAGAGGAACATGACCTTCGGTTCAAGATAAAGCATCTGAGAGAGTTTCTTGAAGAAGGGTATAAGATAAAGATCATTATCATGTTTAAAGGAAGAGAAATACTGCACATTGATATGGGAGAAAAGCTTGCCATGAAAATCATAGAAGCCCTTAAAGACACCGGGGCGGTTGAACAGAGATCACGGTTCGATGGAAGAAATATAGTGATGATTTTTGCTCCACTGTAAAAACTGCAGAATAAGAAATAAGGTTAAGGGAGGTATGTATGCCGAAAATGAAAACCCATCGGGGTTTAGCGAAAAGGGTGAAGATCACTGCAAAAGGCAAAATCAAACGGGCAAAGGCCTTTCACAGTCATCTCCTTTCTTCAAAAACGCCAAAAATGAAGAGAAGACTATCAAAATCCGACACCATCCACCACAACGACATGAAAAGGATAAAAGCATTATTACCATATTCATAGAAAGCATAGAGGTGTAGAGAAATGCCAAGGGTAAAACGAGGTTTCAAAGCAAGAAGAAGAAGGAACAAGCTTTTAAAGCTTGCAAGCGGTATGACGGCCCGCAGGAAAAACGTTTACAGCGTGGCCAAGCGGAGCGTATTCAAGGCTCTCAAAAACGCTTACAGCGGAAGAAAGCAGAAAAAGAGAGATTTGAGATCGCTCTGGATCGTGAGGATTAATGCGGCCTGCAGGGCCAATGGGATACCATACAGCAGATTTATGAATGGGTTAAAGGTCGCAAATATAGCCCTTAACAGGAAATCGCTTGCAGATATGGCTGTCAGTGACCCAGCCGGATTTGAACAAGTCATCACAAAGGTCAGAGAAGCAATAGCCAAGTAGGGTGATCCTTGGACATCAACGGGCTGCACGATAAGGTCAAAAACGAGATATCCGCAGTAAAGAATATTGAAGACATCAAGAAAGTCAAGGTATCCCTACTCGGAAGAAAGGGCCTCTTTGCGGATTTTCTCGACAAGCTCAAGACTCTTGATAAGGATTTGCGGAGAGACACGGGAAAAGCGATTAACGATCTTAAGATCTGGACAGAAGGCAAAGTAAAAGAGCTAGAAACTCATTACGAAGAGCATGAGAAAAAACAAAGGGACCAGGCATCGTGGATTGATATTACCATGCCCGGCAGGACCCCTCTTATCGGAAAGAAACATCCCATTACCCAGACGCTTGAAGAAATTGCGAGGATATTTGTATCAATGGGATTCTCTGTTGCGGAAGGTCCTGATATCGAGCTCGAATATTATAACTTTGAAGCCCTCAATATCCCGGGGGACCACCCGGCGAGGGATATGCAGGATACCTTTTATATCGCTCCGGGCACTCTGCTTCGGACACATACATCTCCTGTTCAAATCAGGACTATGGAATCGCAGCTCCCTCCCGTGAAAATCATTGCTCCCGGAGCGGTGTACAGGTGCGACCACGACATATCGCACACGCCCATGTTCCATCAGGTCGAAGGGCTGATGGTAGACAGGAATGTCCGTTTCTCAGATCTGAAAGGGATCCTCAGTATGTTCGTTCAGGAGATGTTCGGGAACGACACACCTTTACGATTCAGGCCGAGCTATTTCCCCTTTACAGAACCTTCGGCGGAGGTCGATATAGGCTGTGTCCTATGTACCGGCAGAGGTTGCAGGCTCTGTAAAGATACCGGGTGGCTCGAAATCCTTGGTTCCGGAATGGTACATCCCCAAGTTTTTCGCAATGTGGGTTACGATCAAGAAGAAATAACGGGGTTTGCCTTCGGGATGGGAGTAGAACGGGTTGCAATGATTAAATTCGGTATCGATGACATCAGACAGTTCTATTACAATGATATCCGATTTCTCTCGCAATTTTGAGGTGGTATAAGTGAAAGTACCCTTTGAGTGGCTTCAAGAATTTGTCGTTATTGATATTGATTCCCGCGAACTGGCAAAACGGCTGACACTCAGGGGATTAGAGGTGGAATCGATTGAGACCCTCTTCCCCTCATTCGATGGTGTCACTGTGGGGCAAATCAAAGACATCGGGCAGCATTCTGACGCGGAAAACCTCTCCGTTTGCACTGTCGAGACAGGAAAGGAAAACCTTGTCGTAGTCTGTGGCGCGAAAAACATTAGAAAAGGCGATAAAGTCCCTCTTGCGACTGTGGGAGCGCATCTGAAGGACGGATTTGTCATCGAACAAAAAAAACTGAGAGGCATTGATTCCCACGGTATGCTCTGTTCCGAGAGGGAGCTTGGTCTCTCTGAGGATCACACCGGTATATTCATTCTCCCCGAAGACGCAAAAGTCGGTCAGGAACTTGCCAAAGAAAAGTGGGTAAGCGACAGCGTCCTTGACATTAATGTGCCGCCCAATCGGGGCGACTGCCTGTCTATTTTTGGAATTGCGAGAGAGGTTGCAAGTATCCTCAACCAGAAGGCCAAACTGCCCGATTTCAAGATCAAATCTGACGGGAGAGCGCATGTCAAAGACCATATGGCCCTCGATATCAAAGACCTTGATGCCTGCCCCCGGTACGTGCTTAAACTAATACAGGACACATCGATCACTGTGTCTCCGTACTGGATGAGAAGCCGTATCTTGAAATGCGGCATGAGACCCATCAGCTCTATCGTCGATGTCACGAATTACGTTATGCTTGAACTCGGCCAGCCACTCCACGCTTTTGATTACGAGCGCATCCAAGATAGAAGAATCGAAGTCAGGCTGGCCGATCGGCGAAAAGTTTTTCGTACTCTTGACGGCATGGAGCGAAGCCTCGAGGCTGGCGATATCCTCATATGCGACGGCTCAGGCCCCGTGGCAATTGCCGGCATCATGGGCGGCGAGAATTCGGAAATCACGGAGACCACCCGGAACATAGCCCTCGAAAGCGCTTATTTCAACCCTTTCTACATCAGGAAAACAGCGCGGAGACTGGGTATCAGGTCCGAGGCATCATTACGCTTTGAAAAAGGAATAGATATCGATAATGTTGGCTTTGCCGCGGAGCGAGCTATCTATCTCATGCGAGAAATCTCAGGCGGGACCATTCTCAAGGGAGAGAGGGAACTCTATGAAAAAAAGGAGCCCAAGACCATTCTTGTCACCTATAGCACTATCAATGGTCTCTTGGGAACGCATATCGGTCAGCAAGAAATTAATTACGCCTTACGTTCCATAGACATACACATCAAGGCGGAAGATGACGTCGGTATTCTTGTGGCAATCCCCCATTTCCGGCATGACATTAGCGAACCCGCGGACATCATAGAAGAGATATCAAGGATCCACGGTTTTGAACATATCCCTGCCACAAGTCCCGTGGCGACATTACAATGCCACAAGAAAAACAGGGGAGATACCTTTTTTGAAATGATAAAAGACTATTTTCGGTTGACAGGGTTTGATGAGATTATCAATTTTGCCTTTTTCAGCACAAAAGACGTTGAGAGCCTTTTAATTCCCGAAACGGATGAGAGGACACGCTTTGTGCATATTATGAACCCCATCTCCAGGGAATATAGTGTTATGAGAACATGCGTCGCGCCGGGGATGTTAAAGACCATTGCCTACAACCTGAACCGGGGTGCAAAGAATCTGAGACTCTTCGAGAAAGGCAAGGTGTTTTTTCTGGACGAGGAAAACCGGCATCGTGAGGAAATGGTGCTCTGTTTTGCAATGACCGGGAAGGAGAAAGATTTTTACTGGAGAGAAAAGTATACAGACTACGATTTTTTTGATATAAAAGGTGTTATGGAAGGACTTATGGGCTCTTTTGGCATGAATTGTTCGGCTATGAGAAGCCGGGAGCCTTTTCTGCATCCCATGCAGGGGGCCGATATCTATGTCGATGACGCCAAGGTGGGCTGGATTGGCGAAATTCGGGAAGAAGTCTTAAAAACCTTTGAAATTGAACAAAGTATTTATTGTGCTGAACTAAAATTTGATATAATCTTACATAAAGGGAATATTGTAGTGCAGTATAAACCGATACCAAGGTATCCTCAGGTGACACGAGATTTTTCGTTTTACATAGATGACAGTATCCCTATTGCCTCCCTTGTAGACAGGGTCAAGAAACTTTCACCGTTCATAACGTCCGTGGGCATATTCGACATGTTCAGAAAGGAAACACGAAGCGTTGCGTTTCGTGTTGTCTTTCAGTCCTTTGAAGATACGCTCAAAGACGAAACGATAAATGGATTACAGGAAGGGATCATTCAAGAGCTTTCAAAAATAGAAGGGATTTCCTTGAGGGCATAAGGAGGATACATGACCAAGATTGACATCGTTACAAATCTTTATGAAAAACTCGGATTTTCAAAAAGAGAATGTGCTCACATTGTAGACAGGTTTTTTGAGACCATCAAAGACACCCTTGCGCAGGATGAAAACGTAAAAATTTCCGGGTTTGGAAATTTCTTTGTCAGGAAGAAAAAGGCGCGACGCGGAAGAAACCCGCAAACCGGTCAGGAGATTAAGATTACCGAACGGAAGGTCTTAAGCTTCAGGTTGAGCCAGGTCCTTAAGGATGAAATAAATAACGCAAGGCAGCAATGAACGGCAAAGAAATACCCGACAGAGTATTTTACAGAATCAAAGAGGTCTGTAACCTCACGGGTCTGAAACCACATGTACTCAGATACTGGGAACAGGAATTCAAAGACATCAGACCCGTAAAAAGCCCGACGGGTCAAAGATTGTACAAAAAGAAGGACCTCGACATTATATTCACCATCAAGAAACTGCTCCACGAAAAAAGGTTCACCATAGATGGAGCAAAACAGTATCTGGCAAACCACAAGAAAATCCTGAATGAGATTCGAGAAGAATTGACGGAAATTGTTACCATACTCAAAAAAGAAGACAGATAATGAAAAAATGCTGTATCGGATTTCTTTTGTTTATCCTTTGCTCTTGTGCTGCCGGTCCTGTAT
The DNA here is from genome assembly GCA_963754785.1 of uncultured delta proteobacterium. Classification (GTDB taxonomy): domain Bacteria; phylum Desulfobacterota; class Syntrophorhabdia; order Syntrophorhabdales; family Syntrophorhabdaceae; genus PNOF01. The sequence continues at coordinate 54,572 of CAVWHH010000023.1, forward strand.
ACATTGCAAAAAACGAATCGGAAGGCATAAAGCATGTGTATAATGAGACAACACTGCAGAAGCTCTACGATCAGAATGTTGACCTCCTGAAAGATATCTACTTCAGATACTCGGCGTCTCATGTGGGCATCGTTCCCGATGGTATCGGTTTTACGCCATTAAACGATGAAAACAATCAAAGGCTTCTCTATCTCATGGTCTACGTGAGGCCCCCAGAAATATCGTTCGATGGGAATACGACGAAGGCTGAAAATCGGTTTTCATACGCCATTCAACAGGTCCCGCGCTTTATGAAATTAATCACGAGCAAGGATCTCGACAGGGACGATGTGGAAGGGCTTGCATTCGGTCTGTATTGGCCCGTAAGGGACTTCTCACAATGTGACCAGTATGGAGGCTACATAGAATATCTTCAGGTCTTTTTCAAGAAGGGTGACGCAGAGGATGTTCTCGATGGGAGAAGGGATTACATAGACGCCCTCGCAGACGCCGAAGTGATCACAAGCCTTGACCTTCAGCCTGCGAGAGACGTAAGACCCGTGTTCTAAACCGAATAGAGTTGGAGGGACTAGGTCATTAACACCCCGACCAACCGCTTTTACAGTCCCTCGTGTTGATCCCAGAGCACAATTAATCCTTGTGCGCCGTACAGACAACGGCGATCCCGTTTGTGAGTCTTTTATACGATGCCCTTGAAAATTTGTTTTCTCTCAGGATTGATATCAGTGTGTCCGGAGAAGGAAAGACTCGAATCGATTCCGCAAGATAAGAGAATGGGTCTCGGGCGCCTGTGATCAACCCTCCCAGGAAAGGCACCATCCTGAATAAATAAAAGTTATAAACCTTCTGCAACCAGCCGGCGGTAGGAAGCGAAAATTCGAGTATCATCAAGGTGCCGCCTTTTTTTAAGATCCGGAAGCTTTCTGCTATACCTTTTCGCACATGGGCGAGGTTACGGATACCGAAGCCCACCGCAACAGCATCGAATGAGCTATCATGAAAAGCTATCCTTTCAGCATCGCCTTGCACCCACATGATCTTTCCATGCTGTTTGTGTCTTTTCTCTATTCGCATGCCTTGTTTCATCATGGCGGGGCTAAAATCGTAGACGATTACAGTGCCTCCCGGGCCTATCCTATTGGACGCAAGAAATGCAAAATCACCGGTACCACCGCAGAGATCAAGCACCAGAGCACCCTCCGGGAGATCAAAAAGCCTCATCGCCTCCTTTCTCCAGAGTATGTGAAGGCCAAAACTCAGCAGCGTATCGGCGATATTATAGGTGGTGGCGATGGCATTGAAATGTTCCTGGACAATTCTTGTCTTCTCATCGGCGGGCACCATCTTGAAACCATAGGAGACCTTGTCTTCATCCCCCCTCATCTTATCCGTCATTGGGGGTCGCCCACGTCCGCAAAAAGGGACTGTCCCCAATCGGCGTCAACCGCGTACCTCATGCATCGCGAGAAGATATCATAATCCATTTGGGGACAACGCACTCCTTTTCTGTCCAATATTGCTTGTGTTTGGTCATGTTCAAAGATTCTTGTATCGCGTATGTAAGGGCCATAGGCATCGATATAATGCTCAAAAATAGTTTCAAGACCATTTCGCGGCATACCGTTAAACTCATCAGGGGTAACCGTCCTTATCCCTGAAAGTCCGAAGTATCGTTTCGTATATTCAATGAGTGTCTGAATAGTTGTCGTCCCGTTACTGATTATATGGAAGATGTCTCCTCTTAAGGACTCCTCCATAAGTGTCATAAAGACATCGATGAAGAAATCGATGGGTATGAGATTGATCCCGCCCTGTCCGTTGACGACGATTCTTATAGGCAGACGGATTGAACCATCGATTTCCTGTTCGACGGACATGAGCGCTGCCTTCTTGCCACCATGTTCCTTGATGTCCTTCTCGTAGAGATTTTTGAAGAAAAGTATTACCCGTATGGGATAGTAGAGCGCATTGAAACGAAGGGTCCTTCCATCCTTCGAGTTTCCATACACAATGGATGGCCTGTATATATTCAATCTGATGCCTTGCTTTTGGCAGGAATCGATGACTATCTTTTCGCCGAGGTATTTCGTTGCTTCATAGACGTTCGTAAACTCCTGCGTTTCCACAAATTCTTCTCTGCAAGGCCCCTGTCTTCTTCCCGCCACATAAGCGGTACTGATATGATGAAAAAAATGGCACCTGCTTTCCCGGATAACATGCATGAGGTTCTGAAGGTTCGTGACGTTTGCCTTCTCAATTTCATCACGCTTTCTTTCAGAAAAAGAGGTGTTGGAGGCACAGTGGATGACTTCATCGATACCCTCAGTGAGGGCCTTATAGCGACTTGCTTCCATACCAAAGCGGGGTTCGTCCATATGCCCCTCAATAATCTGAAGCCTTGAAAGATTCTGTTCGTCCATCCCGAGCCACTGCATCAATCGCTGTGCCCTTTCTTCCCCGGTTTTTTCTTTGTCGGGCCTTGCGAGAAGTATCACAGGATACCCTCTTCGCAGGAGCTCGCTGGCAATATGGCTCCCGATAAAACCCGTACCACCTGTCAAAAAAAAGACGGTCGATTTATCCTTCCGTTTTTGAACTATCGTATTGGCTGATATGTTCATGTGACTATCCTTCCCTGCACCCAGCAAAAACCGGAGCATTCAAATGTACAGGTAATTTTCTTTTCTTGAACATCCCTGTGAGAAAACATATTTGAGCCATTTGACGCCCTTTGTCCTGGCGGCAATATCGCCGAGCATGGGCTCCAACTCTACCATGGCCTTTTTGATCTTTTCTGCTTCTCCCGGATCGGTATGATCGATATAGTAATCGTATTCAAGGACAGCTCGTTTGCCGAGATCAATGGGGGTCAGGAAACCATAGTCATTGTCGATCTCAAATTTGTCGGCAATCTGACAGAAGCGCCTGTTTATATCATTGATGACCTCAGTTTTGTCCAAGGGGACATAGAGAAGGAAGGCAAACATATGTTTGCGTCTGGACATCCGGGAACTGATGATCCTGAACATGTTTAGCCAGACAAGGCTCGTCATCTCGGGTCTTGAGTACAAATCGATGTAAAAGGCGCGGAGGTCCTCATCAACAGCGCCGGCGATAGTTTCCGGCGAAGGCTCCAATATCGCTTCCAATAACGGCTGTACTTCTTTTTTGCAGAAAACTTCATAGGGGTATTTATCGCTCTCGAAATTACGTACGATATCATTCCAGTCATCTTTTACCAGCATCGGTAAGCTGAGCATCAGTGTTCTGAACAACTGGTTGTCGATGACAATCTTGGTCATTTTTCGCACCGTCTCACGCGCATACCGATCGCCTGTCATAAAAACCACGTACTTGATACCTAATGTCCCCGTGAGATTTTCTTTGATCTTTTCGGCAAGCTCCAGCGAAGGCGATATGAATGCGGAGAGAAAGTGTCCTCCGAGAACTCCGATGGCAAGGCCAATCCTGCGGGTGCTCAGATCGCGGGCAAAGGCGACGGCCTCATTAAAATCAGCAAAGGGCACGAGAATGCCCTCTTCATCTTCCGTAACGGGGTGCATCTTCATGGATGCTTTTGTGCAAATACCCGGAGCGGGGACAACGGCATTTTCAAAAGCAAAGATATTAGGGGCTGATTTTTCATTGAGATCAAAAACATGACCCTTTTTGTCGACAAATTCAACGTTTACAAAATTATCAGCGCCCACTCCGTATGCGTTAGCCCATGTGGAAAAGATACCCGTACAGACGATATTACCGCAGACCGTAGCAGCTGGTTCTGCAACGTTTACCCGACAACCCTGTTTGTAAACCTCTTTTTGCAGGTCAAAAGAGGTCACGCCGGGCTCCACGGCTGCAACCCAATTATCCCTGTCAATCTCGATACCTTTCATTCTGGTCGTATCGATGATAATGCCATCGGTGAAGACAAAACCGAATACGCTTCCCCCGTTGCCTCTCACCACATAGGGGATGTCATTTTTGTTGGCAAAATTGACTATCTCCACGATCTCGTCTCTTACAGCAGGCAACACGACAGAACGGGGTACCTGCATCTTCGCCAGAGGAAAGGGATCGTTGGCGTACGTCAAAAGAATTGCAGGCTCATTTGTGGCCCATTGGTCTCCCACGATTTCCTGCAAAGTCCTTACCGTCTCGTCACTTTCAGTCGCCACTATTTTTCTTCCCTCCTTTATGAGCGCGTCAACATGCTCTTTTAAGGCCCTCATAACCTTCATGGGGCGCATGCCCGTGACAAAATGGCATTGTTTATCACATATACCGCACAGCGTGCAGGTATCCGCTATATCGACAAGTCCTTCCGTAAGAGGCAAGAGATCATTTGCCAGGGCGCTGCATATATCCATCCGTCCCTGGGGATAGTAGCTCACATAGTGTTTTCGCTCTCCCGAAGGACAGAGCCCTGTTCCAAGAAAATCGATCTTACACATGGCATAGTGACGGCATTGAGAAGCCATTTTACATACGTCTTCCGGGATCATGCTTCCCCCCCTTATTCCATTTGATGTAAATGAATCACAAAACAATTATAATCACTATTTGGCTACGATGAAATGAGACGTTCTTTGAGTAAGGTAAACCGCTGTTGCTGTTTGTTATTCTTGACGGCTATTGCCAGTGCCTTTTTTGTGCCGATGAGTATAACGAGTTTTTTTCCTCGTGTGATTCCCGTGTAGAGAAGATTTCGCTGAAGCAGGAGGTAATGCTGGGTAAGGACCGGTATGATCACTACGGGATACTCGCTCCCCTGTGATTTGTGGACCGATATGGCATAGGCGAGGATGATCTCATCGAGGTCCGTGTATTCATAAGAAACGATCCTGCCGTCATAATCGACTTTCACTTCCTGTGTCTCCCTGTCGATTATTTTTATCCGGCCGATATCTCCGTTATAGATATCCTTGTCATAGTTGTTCCTTGTTTGCAGTACCTTGTCTCCTGTTTTAAAGAGTTTACCGGCCCGGATAATCTCCTCGGCGCGGGGATTTAATTCCTTCTGTAGTTCAGCGTTGAGATTGGTAACGCCCACAACGCCCCGATGCATGGGAGTAAGCACCTGTATATCATTCATGGCGTCAAAACCAAATCGTGATGGTATGACCTCCTTGCACAGCCGGACAATTTTCTCAACTACTTTTTCCGGTTCTTCAAGGACCGTAAAATAAAAATCATGGATATGCTCCACCTGTCTTTCCAATTGCGGCATCTCGCCGTGATTGACCTTGTGGGCATTGACGATGATCATACTTCTCTGCGATTGTCGGAAGATCTCGTTAAGTCGAACGGTGGGCACAACATTGGAATCAATGATATCCCTGAGCACATTTCCGGGCCCAACCGAAGGCAATTGGTCAACATCTCCAACGAAGATGACCGTTGTCTTCTCCGGTACCGCTTTGAGAAAGTGGTGCATAAGGAGAGTATCGACCATGGACACCTCGTCGATGATAATGAGGTCGGCATCCAGCGGGTTTGTCTCATCCCGTTTGAAACCGCTGCCGCTCAATCCCCCGCCGGGACTGTATTCGAGCAGTCTGTGAATTGTTTTTGATTCCCGCCGTGTTGTTTCTGTCATTCTTTTTGCCGCCCTGCCTGTGGGCGCTGCAAGAAGGATTCTCTGTCCCATTGTGCGGGCGATACGTATGATGGCGTTGATGATCGTTGTCTTTCCTGTTCCGGGCCCCCCGGTAATGACCATCAGTTTACTATTGATAGAGGTTTTTATCGCCTCGAGCTGTCTCACTGAAAAGGCAATCTTCAAATCTTTCTGGACCCAATCGATTGCCTCATCAACATTCAGAAGCCTTAGCTGTTTTGGAAAGGCACCGAGGGCTTTCAGTTTACCGGCAATGCCTTTTTCAGATATGTAGAATCCGGCAAGATATACGGCTGTCGTAGAAACAGTTCGGGGTTCGGAGCTCGGAGCCAAAAGGTGTTCAAGGTAAACCTTTTTGTCTCCTGCAAGATTATTCAATACGACAGGAATAGCCGCCTTATCAATTTCCAGGATTTCACCACACTTTTCAAGAAGGGGCCCATAAGGATAGTAGACATGTCCTTCATCGGCGAGCTCGTTCAGGACATAGATGATACCTGCCTCAATCCTCGCGGGTGCGGTTTTTTCTATGCCCAGGCTATCCGCTATCCTGTCGGCGGTGATAAAACCGATTCCGAATACATCCATCGCGAGCCGGTAAGGATTCTCAGTGACTATTCGGACGGAGTCATTTCCATATTGCTTGTATATCTTCGCCGCATATGTGGGGCTTATGCCATTTCCCTGGAGAAAAACCATGACGTCACGGATTTCGCGCTGTTCCTCCCAGGCGTTTTTGATCATCTCCACCCTTTTTTCACCGATGCCCGAAACTTCAAAAAGCCTTTCCACGTCAGTATCGATAACCTTGAGCGTCTCTTCGCCGAATTGCGACACAAGCCTTCTTGCCATGACAGGCCCGATACCCTTGATCATGCCTGAACCGAGATACTTTTCGATACCCTTCACGGTTGCCGGCACAATGGATTCATAGGACGCTATCTGAAACTGTTCGCCATAGCGGGGATGGGTATTCCATTGACCTCTTAATTTAAGTACTTCCCCCGGTGTCACTGAAAAGAGTGTTCCCACCACGGTAACAAGATCACTTCTCCCCTGTATGCGGACTTTAGCGATAGTGTAACTATTTTCTTCATTGGAGTAGGTGATCCTTTCGACCTGACCCTGGATCTCTCCCTGCAATTTTTCTTTCTGCATACTCTTTAATAGTACCCAAAATTAAGCTATAATGGAAGCGGAAGATGTAGCTTACCGGTCTATCATGGCGGCTTGGTATCTGCCCCCTCTGGGAGCAAGGGCCACCGCAGGCATAATCCCCCTCGCTGTGGATTCTTAGTACGCGGCGAGATCACAGCATATACCGAATATTAGCCCGGAGGTGAATAAAGTGAAAGTGGAGGTATCGTTTCTGTAGCACGGTGCCGGGCCCTCGAGAAATTACTCATGGTGATTATTGTAATACATAAGTCTTCCGTTGTAAGTTGATAAATATTTACTGTTATAAACTATTAGATTGTAATTGATGAAAAAGATGATAACAAATTTCATATCAAATATGGCTTTGAAAAACAAAGCGTTACTTTTTGATGAAGCAGAGAAGATAAACGGATTTATGCAGCTTCTCATGAAACCCAGAAACACACAGAGTAAATGGACGAATGAGGAGAAGAAAATCTTGAGGACCAACTTATGGCGTATATCGTGTTACATTCCAACGCTCATCATTTTTGCCCTTCCCTTTGGCTTTCTTCTCTTCCCTGTACTTGCAGAAATGCTCGATAGAAGAAAAAAGAGACGGGGTGGAATCAGACAGTCTTAGCGAACAGAACCATAGATAATTCACTCCCTGAAATGAACTGCGGTTTGTGTGCCGACGCACTCAAAGGCTTTTGGGTGTTGTCATTTTCCATCCCATAGAGTAATATAAAACTGAGAACTCTATGGGATAGGCCATGATCAGGTTTAACGACATCGTTGATGAAGTCTTGAAATACAATCCACAGGCAGATGTGGAGCTCCTTCAGCGGGCCTACGTTTTTTCCGCTAAAGCGCACAAAGGCCAGACAAGGCTCTCAGGCGAACCCTATCTCATTCATCCTCTTGAAGTGGCCTATACTCTCACAAAGATGAATCTCGATATTTCGAGCATCGCATCGGGGCTGCTCCACGACACCGTGGAAGACTCCTATGTTGGCAAGAAAGAAATCGAGGAATATTTCGGAAATGAGATTGCAGAACTCGTCGACGGCGTGACCAAGATTAGCAAAATTCCCCTCAAAACGTCGGAAGATTCGCGGGTGGAGAATTTCAGAAAGATGATCCTTGCTATGAGCAAGGACATCAGGGTCATTCTCATTAAGCTTGCAGACAGATACCATAATATGCAGACCCTCAATTTTCTCTCCCAGGATAAACAGATTGAAATTGCCCATGAGACTCTTGATATTTACGCGCCCCTTGCACATAGACTTGGGATAGAGTGGTTGAGGGGCGAGCTGGAAGACGCCTCCTTCAAGTACCTCAAACCAGCTGAATACAGGCTCATCGCGGACAACATCGCGCAAAAAAAGCGACAGCGGGAAGAGTATATCAATGAGGTTATCAGACTTCTGAGGCAACGGTTTGACCTGTACCATCTTTCAGCAGAAATTTCCGGACGGGCGAAACGTTTATACAGCATATATCGTAAAATGGTTCAGGAAGGACTCAATATCGACGATATTTACGATATTATTGCATTCAGGGTAATCGTCAACGGCATCAAAGAGTGTTACGAGGCCCTCGGTCTCATCCATTCATTTTTTAAACCTATACCGGGCAAGTTCAGCGATTACATCGCGCTGCCCAAAGGAAATATGTATCAATCGCTCCACACGAAGGTTATGGGTCCCTATGGTGAAAAGATTGAAATCCAGATACGCACCCATGACATGCACAAGATTGCCGAAGAAGGAATCGCGGCGCATTGGAAATACAAAGAGGGCAAGGTTTTTAACGCTAAGGAAGACAAAATTTTCGCATGGCTCCGACGCGTCATTGAGTGGCAGCAGGAGTTAAAAGACAACAAAGAATTCATGGAGATCTTCAAGATAGATCTTTTCCCTGATGAGGTCTATGTCTTCACGCCTAAGGGCGATGTAAGGGAGCTTCCAAAGGGCGCAACGCCGGTGGACCTCGCCTATGCGATCCACTCAGACTTGGGCCACCGGTGCGTCGGCGCCAAGGTAAACGGAAAAATAGTGCCCCTTCGCTACTTCCTGAAAAGTGGAGACACGGTAGAGATATTAACAAATCCTTCTCACAAACCCAGCAAAGACTGGCTCAGTTTCGTGACCACGTCAAAGGCAAAGACGAAGATCAGGCAATGGATCAAAACAGAACAACGGGAACGAAGTATCGAGCTTGGAAGGACCCTTGTCGAAAAAGAACTGGCAAAGCACGATATCGGTTTCAATAAATTTCTCAAATCTCCTGAATTGCAGACCATCACAAAGGATTTCGGTTTTGAAACCGTTGATGACCTTTTCGCGGGTGTGGGGTATGGGCTCTACACGCCCCTTCAGGTGTTAAGCAAAGTCATTCCTGAAACGGAAAAACCGAGCGGTAAAATCAAGCACATCATCAAGACCATCAAGAGAAGTAAAGACAACGCCATCAAGATACAGGGCGTTGACGGGCTCGTTGTCCGGTTTGGAAAATGCTGCAACCCCATACCCGGCGACAAGATTATCGGCTTTATTACACGGGGAAGGGGCCTTACGATTCATGTTGAGGATTGTCCCAATATCCATACCTATGACGAGCAAAGAAAAGTCGAAGTCTCATGGCAACTCAACAAGGACTTCACATACCCTGTGAGGTTGAAGGTGGTCGGCAGTGATAGGAAGGGGCTTCTTTCCGATATCAGCACAACCATCGCCTCTAACAAGATAAATATCGTCAGCGCCCAAGCGACAGCCTACCCCGATAGATCTGCAGCTGGTCTGTATGAGGTCGAGATTGCACACATGGCGCAATTGCAGAAGGTCATAAAATCCATACAAAAAATCAAAGGCGTCAGGTCGGTGGAACGGGTAAGAGGGGGCTCGCCATAGAACGGCAGATGCACGTTCAGGGTCTATACGGGTATTAGACCACCCCACTCGGTCTGGTGCTCTGCAGAGAGAAAACGGGTACCCGCTTCGCGGGTGGTTCTTCGACCCTTTCCGGCGAAAGTTTGCCCTATCCCCTATCGCTTACGCTACTGAGGCTTTTTACTTTGACGGGAGTCTCGCAGGCTCTTCTTCACCCTGCTACGCAATGCCTTTTTGGGCCAACATAATCCCGTACGCTGAGGCTTCAGGCTAATTTAATGTATGATGCGAATTGGGATTTCCTCGCACATCGAGCGAAGAAGGCAGTCTCGCCTGTGGCGGGGGCGCCGTGAGCTCTGCATTAAATCGCTTTCTGGAGGTTACCCTTTTTTATGCACTTCGTGCAGACTTTTACTCGTTTTGTGGTGCCGTCCTTGACAATCTTAACGGTCTGCAGGTTCGGCATCCATTCCTTTTTTGTCTTATTGTTGGCATGGCTCACGTTGTAGCCAATCTGTTTTCCCTTACCGCATATCTCACAAACTCTTGACATCCTTCCTCCTGCTCCCTGTATGCTCAAAATTCTATCGGCATATTCGTTTAAAGAGAAAAAATTTTAACCGTTTATGGCCATTAAGTCAACATAATTCACTATCTGGAGTTTCCCTGCTTATGTGCAACACGGGTCTCGTCGGCGAGCTCGTCCAATACATGATTGGATATAACCAATCCCATTTTAACACAACGCCATGATCAGCCACTGCTGCAGAACGTCCACGGCATTGCCTTGTGTACGCCCGGCAAAAGCGCTAAGGCGTAGCAGTGCTATGTTGAGGATTGTGCGATCCCGATGTTGACAAAGTTTGCTGCGAAAAGCGCGAGGCCTCTGCAAGGTTTGCTGAACGGCTTTCCATTTCAGGCGTTCGGCAAACCTTACGGACGCGGATACAGCTTAGCCGCGGTCACGATTTCGGGCACTATCTGTTCCCACTCAATCGCCATGATATGAATACCCGCCACACCTTTTATTGCCCTAACCCGTTCTATGATCTCAAGGCATATCTTGACGCCTTCTTCAGCTACCTTTTCTTTGGATACACCTTTCAGCCGTTCGATATGCTCATCAGGGATGTCCATACCAGGTACGGAGGTTTTCATGTAACGGGCCATACCGATCGATTTGTAGGGTGTAGTACCAGCGAGGATGTATATCTTCTCATGGAGGCCGAGGTCACGGACCATTTCCATCCATCTCTCGAACTTTTCCACGTTGAAAACTGACTGGGTCTGAACGAATTGGGCTCCCGCAGCGGCCTTTTTCGCGAGCCGCATGGCCCTGATCTCAAAGGGATCCGCGAAGGGATTCTCAACACAGCCGATAAAGAGGTTGGGTTTACCTTTCACTTCTTCTCCGCTGATGAACTTCCCCTGATTCTTCATCTGCGCCACGGTCTGAATAAGCTGCATTGAATCGATGTCAAAGACATTTTTTGCGGAAGGGTGGTCACCGAAGCTCTGGTGGTCACCGGAGAGGCAGACGAGGTTGTTGATGCCCAGCGCGGCAGCCCCAAGAATATCGCTCTGAAGGGCGATCCTGTTTCTGTCGCGGCAGACCATTTGCATAATGGGATCAAAACCCATTTCTTTCAATATGAGCGAGGCGGAGAAGCTGCTCATACGCGTAACACTTGTCTGATTATCGGTAACGTTGACGCCGTCCACATACCCTTTCAGAAAAGAGCCCTTTTTTCGTATCACTTCAGGATCAGCACCTCGTGGAGGACCGCACTCGCCTGTAACGGCAAAAGCTCCGCTCGCGAGAACTTTTTCTAAATTGCTCCCTGTACTCATGTCTTCAAATCCTCCCTGACCCTTTTTCGTGGGCCTCCATCCCTGCTCGAGGACCAATTCTTCGTAGGTTGTATCTCCATATATTTCTCCAGCATGTTCATGTCTTTCATTTTCTGTACGATAAGCTGCCAGACACATGGGGTGTCTTTGTTGATCTCGCAGGAACCACTCGGCTGTGAACCTCCGCATGGTCCATTGAAGAGGCTTTTTGCGCAACGCGCCACAGGGCAGAGGCCAAGCGTTTTATCAAGAACACAGTTGCCGCATCCCTGGCACATCTCTTTCCAGACACCCTGTTCCTCGGAAGAGCCGAAAAAGGTCGTGTTGACCGCCGGTATCACATATTTGTTCGGGTACATCTCAGCCACAGTCTGGACGCCACAGCCACAGGCCATAGAAATGACTACTTCATAGTCGCCCACAAAGGATTTTATCTCCGCGGCATACTCAGGGTCACACTGGCGCTCCAACGTGTGTTCTTTGACTCCTACAGGAATGCCTTCTTTCCCCCGTGCCAGCCGTATCTCCGACGCCAGGACTTCAACCTCTTTTGTGCCTCCCACTGAGCAGACCGTGACGCACTCGTTGCAGCCGAGAAGCAGTATCTTCGTATATGGCGCAAGCATTTTCATAATATCTTCAAAGGGCTTTCTGTTCGCTACTATCATTTCGACTCCTTATTATATGCTCAATGTTCTCTGTCCAACGTTCAAAGTTGAAAAGCTTGACTCAGAGAGTACCAGTTTTCTCGGCTTTGTCTCCTGCCTGTAACCCTGACTCTTGACCCGTGACCCCTGAAGTCTTGCTACCGGGATTCGGTGTCAGCTCTTTTATCTTTTCTGTCATCTCCCGCGCTGCCTCAGCAAAGCGCTGACCTTGTGCTGACGACATATTATACATGGCGATCCGCTCTCCCCCGATACCGCATTCATCAAGAAGTTTTTTCACGTATTCCACACGTTTTTTTGCCTTCAGATTCCCTGTCAGATAGTGGCAGTCACCTTCCATGCAGCCCACGAGATAGACGCCATCAGCGCCATTCTCAAAGGCTTTCATCATAAGAAGGATGTCGACCCTGCCTGTGCAGGGCACTTTTATAATCTTGATATTTGTCGGATAGGAGAGTCTCATCGAACCTGCCAGGTCCGCGGCAGCATATCCTCAGTATTCGCAGCAAAAGGCCACAATTTGGGGTTCAAAAGCGTTCACGCATGCACTCCTCATCTTTTTTGCTTTCCATTTCCAACTGTCACTCCGAGCTCACGCAGAGGGCCTTTGTCTTTTCTATGAGCTGCGTGTCTCTATAATGCATCAGATCGATTGCTTTGGCCGGACATTCGGCAACACAGGCGCCGCAGCCCTTGCATTTGCTCACATCTATCTCGGCTTCGCCCTTTTCGTTAATGACCGGCACCGTGTAAGGGCACGTCCTCACGCAGGTAAGGCAGGCCGCACATTTCTCGCCTTCCACGACAGCCACAACACCGCCAACGGTCATTCTCTCCTTTGAAAGGATTGTCATCGCTCTTGCTACGGCACCTTCCGCCTGGGTGATACTTTCCTGTAGATTTTTGGGTGAATGGGCAAGGCCGCAGAGGAACATGCCGTCAGAGGCAAAATCCACAGGTCTTAATTTCATATGGGCCTCGAAGAAGAAGCCTTCGTTTGTTCTCGGCACCTTGAGGAGCGTGGCGAGGTCCTTGTTATCGCTGGGTATGATGGCGCTGCTCAAGACAATGAGATCGGTTTTGAATTCAATGTTCTCGCCAAGGGAGGGTTCATAACAGGCTATGGAGAGAATGCCCTCCTCATTCTTCACAATAGGGGGATTTTCCGACTCAAACCGGATAAAGCGTACACCGAGGTTTCTCGCCTTGAGGTAATATTTTTCAAGAAAGCCGTAAGTTCTAATATCCCTGTAGAGGATTATCACATCCACATGGGGATCTTTTTCCTTAATATCGATGGCGTTTTTAACGGCGCTGCTGCAACAAACCCTGCTGCAGTATGGTCGTGCCTCATCTCGTGAGCCCACGCACTGGACCATGACGCAGCGTTTAAATGTGGGTAACGTGCCTTCCGTAAACCCCTTCTCAAACTCGGTTTGGGTCATGACACATTTGTCCTCACCATACGCGTATTTGCCGATGGGTTTAAACTCATCGCCGCCTGTAGCTACAATGATTATGCCATGTTCTATCGTCTTGATCGTCTTATCGGGCTTTTCCACAATACCGGTCTTGAAGTTGCCCTTGAAGCCTGAATGGTTCACGATTGTGGTCCCTGTTTCCACATGGATGAGGGGATGGCTTGTGACCTTTTCAACGGTTTCTCGCAAGAATGCCTGCACATCCAAACCGTCAATAGTGTGGTAAATATGCCGCAGGTTGCCACCAAGTTCCGCCTCTTTCTCAATGAGGTAGACTTCAAAATTCTGATTGGCAAACTTTAAAGCCGCGGTCATACCTGCAATGCCGCCTCCCACAATGAGAGCTCTTTTGTTGATGTCGATCATGACCTCTTTGAGAGGCAGTATGTAATTGGCGTTTGTGACAGCCATTCTGACCAGATCCTTTGCCTTTTCCGTGGCACCCTTTTTGTCCTGCATATGCACCCAGGAGCATTGGTCCCTGATATTTGCCATCTCAAAGAGGTACTTGTTGAGGCCTGCCTCACGGATGGTTGCTCTGAAGAGAGGTTCATGGGTGCGTGGCGAACAGGATGCCACGACAACACGATTGATCTTGTATTCATCGATGACTTTTTTCATCTTGTCCTGCGTATCCTGGGAACAGGTGAAGAGGTTTTCATCGGAGAGGACGACATTGGGCAGCGTCTTCGCGTAGACCTGCACCTCCGGTACATTGACAACGCTGCCGATATTGATGCCGCAATTGCAGATAAAGACACCGATCCTCGGTTCCTCATCATCGACATTCTTCTCCTCCGGCAACTGGAGGATTATGAGGTCTTTGCCACGCGCTTCCGATATGATTGATGCGGCCTCGCAGGCTGCGCCGGAGGACTGCACGACCGTCTCCGGTATATCTTTTGGGGACTCTGAAGCGCCGCTCACATAAATGCCTTCCCGGGATGTGACGAGTGGTTTGCCGGGATTGGTTTCGACAAAGCCATATTTATTGAGTGCCACATCAAGGACAGAAGCGAGTTTTGATAGCGTCTTCGGCGGTCTGAGACCCACAGAGAGCACGAGCATATCGAACATTTCCGTTTTGATGGTGCCATCTTCATCAATATAGGTAATCTCCACGTCTTTCGTCTCAACATCTTCGAGGACCCTTGACACGAGAGATTTCACGTATCGCACACCGTGCTCGTTCTTCGCCCGTTCGTAGTACTGGTCAAAACCCTTTCCATAGGCCCTGATATCCATATAAAAGATGGTGGCCTCGATATCATTTTGATGTTCCTTGGCGATGACGGCCTCTTTCGTGGCATACATACAACACACCGATGAACAGTATTCGTTTACTTTGTCGCGGCTGCCCACGCACTGGAGGAAGGCGATCTTCTGTGGTATTTTTCCGTCGGAAGGGCGCATGATGACGCTGCCTGTGGGCCCTGTGGCCGAGAGGATCCGCTCGAACTCGATGCTTGTCATCACATTGCGGTAGATGCCGTAACCCAGTTCCTTTTTGGCATGGGCGTCGTATTCGTCAAAACCTGTGGCGATGATGATGCTCCCGACATTGATCCTCTCCTCAGTAGGTTCTATCATATAGTCGATGGCTTCAGGCTTGCAGAATTCTTCGCAGATCCTGCATCCGAGACATTTGCGACAGTTGAGACAACGCTTTGCTTCTTCCATGGCGGCCTCTTCGCTTAAGGGGAGATAGACCTCTTCGAACCCTTTGCGCTCCCTCACGGGTACTTCCGGGATCAGGACGCGGGCCTTCTTTTCTATGAATTCCGGCACATCCTCGACGAGCTTATCTTCTCCCGCCCGCCTGCCTTCTTTTATGTCTTTTCCTTCAAGGAATCGCTTTATGGACTCGGCGGCTTCCTGGCCCTGATGGATCGCATCGATGGCGATCTTGGGGCCGGTCACTCCATCACCGCCGGCGAAAACACCCTGCAGAGTTGTTTCGAGGGTGACGGGGTCTACCTTGATCCTACCATCAGGGAGTATCTCCAATCCGGGGACATCCTTGAGGAAACCAGTATCCATGGCCTGACCGATGGCAAGGATCACCGTGTCGGCTTCAAAAGAAAGGGTTGTTCCGTCATCGTAGCAGGGATTGAAGCGGCCCGCCGCGTCGAAGACAGCGGTACAGCGCTTGAACTCGATGCCCGTGAGCTTTCCTTTTTCCGCGAGAATACGCCTTGGTCCCCAGGATGTGTGAATCTGAACGCCTTCCTGAATGGCCTGATCGATCTCCCATGTGTGGGCGGGCATCTCGTTCCATGTTTCAAGACATGCCATATGCACTGCCTGAGCGCCGCTTCTCACCGCCGTGAGCGCCACGTCTATGGCCACATTGCCGCCACCGATGACAAAGACGGTCTTTCCTATAGTCATAGGTTCACCTTTATTGACGGATCGTAAGAAGTCTATTCCGCCTATGACCCCTTGGGCATGTTCATTCTCTAGGCCAAGGCCCCTGCCTCCATGAGCGCCGACAGCGAAGAAGGCCACATCGAATGCATTAAAGACCTCTTTGATAGTGACGTCTTTGCCGACTGCTGTGTTGTACCTCACTTCAATACCCATTTTTTCGATGACGGAGACTTCTCGCGCAAGCTCTTCTTTGGGGAGTCTGTACGCGGGAATACCGAGATAGAGCATGCCACCGAGTTTGTCGTGTGCCTCGAATATGGTGACTGCATAACCGGCCTTTCGCAGTTCTATAGCACAGCTCATACCCGCGGGGCCACCGCCGATGACGGCCACCTTTTTCCCGGTATCAGGACCAACCTCCGGAACGGGGATCTCCCGTTTACCCTTCTCGAAATCGGCAACGAAACGTTTCAACGCGCAGATGGCTATGGGCTGTTCAACCTTGCGTCCCCGCAGACATTCATCCTCGCAGGGATGGGCGCAGATGCGGCCTATGATGCCGGGAAAAGGGAGCCTTTCTCTGATGAGATCGAGGGCTTCGAGGAATCGTCCTTCCGAGATCAATCCAACGTAGTCCCGTGCATTGAGATTGACTGGACAGCGGTTTACGCAGGGGGCAATCTCCCGGTCGATCATGTAGGTAGAAGGGATGGCTTGGGGAAAGCTGATGAAAGCAGCACTCCTCCTTGATAATCCTTCGTTGTAATTATTGCTTACTTCCAATGGACAGCTTGGGGCGCAAAGTGCGCAGGATGTGCATCTCTCAGGTAGGACCCTCCGCGGTCTTCTCTTCAACGTCACCGTGAAATTGCCCGGCTCGCCTTCAAGGGCCACCACTTCCGTATTCATGAGCAATTCTATGTTGGGATTTCTTCCTACTTCTACGAGCTTGGGGGCCATGATGCACATGGAGCAGTCATTGGTGGGGAAGGTCTTGTCGAGCTGCGCCATGCTTCCGCCGATATTCGGTTTTTCATCGGCAAGGTAGACTCCGAAGCCCGCCTCGACAAGGTTGAGTGAGGCCTCCATACCGCCTATGCCACCGCCGATAACGAGAACTTTTCCAACTTTATCCATGCTTTCTCACTTCTTTCTGAATGTGGCATCCCGTTCCTGATGATGCGCTATTTCAACGAGATTTTTTCTCATAAGGTCTTTCATGCAGACGAAGACCCTCTCCTTCCCCAGACCTAGCTTGAGGGAAATGGCGGGTATCGTACCATCGCTTTTGGATAATATTTCCAGTATCCGCGCCCGCTCAAAGGTGGCGTCAAGAAGAGGTGTAAAGACGAGAGAGAACTGTCTCTCAGTGAACCTTTCATTATAGACATTTCCCTTAAACAGGTTTTCTTTCTTCCCCATCAGCCGCTCAAGCCGCGCCGCTCCGTCAGGGTCCTGTGTCTTGATGAATGCGATTTTTTCTGTTATGTCCATCATTCCCTATCCTTGATTCCCCTGTTTCTTCTTCAGCTTCTTTAAAAGTCCATCCACCGGTATAATATGCGAGCCTCTGCCGGCAAGTCTTCCGAAAAGTGCAAGCTCGTAAACCTCAGTCAAAAAGAGCACAGGAAGGTTCTTTTCCGTTCGGCTGAGATAGGGGAGAAGATCAAGGTTCATCTGGCAGAGGGGGCAGGGCGTAACAATCACGTCGGCGCCGACCGAGATGGCCATATCCATGATCTTGGCGGAAAGCCTTGCTGTCACATCCTTATTGGTAAGGGTTTTGCTTGCACCGCAGCATTCCATTTTATAGGGCCAGCTCACAGGGTTCATTCCGGTCACCCAGAGAAGATCATCCATACTCGTGGGATTTTCGATATCGTCAAAAACATCGACCTTGGGTATCCGCGTCAACACGCAGCCGTAATAGGGAGCGACCTTTATGGAAGAGAGGTCATAGGAAATGCTTTGCGCGATGCGCTCAAGACCCACATGGTCTCGAAGGACCTCGATGATGTTCTTGACCTCAACGGTTCCCCGACAGGTAAGGGGAGCAATGATACCATTGATGTTTTCGCGAAGCGCTGGATCTTTCCGGATTGCATCATTAGTGATTCTTGTTCTGTTGTAACAGGAGGAGCAGGGCGCGAAAAAATGATTACCCTCGGTTTCCGCGGCGGCTATATTACGGGCGGAAAGCGCGTGGGCCAGTGTTTCATCGATGGTATGGGCCGCGGAGGCCCCGCAGCATGACCAGTTATCCAATTCCTTTAGCCCGATGCCGTAAAAGGAGAATATGTCCTTGAGAGATATCTCGTAGAATTTGCTCGATGTCTTCATTGAGCAGCCGGGATAGTAGGTCAGGGTAATCATTTTTTGCCCTCCCGGCCACATGCTTCTATTTTCTTAAATATCTCGTTCAGCTCTTTCCTGTCTTTGATGTTGTGAGGGAGAATCCCCATTCTGCCTTTTGTAAACATGCCGATACCCATTTTTGTGTCACTAAAAAAGTCTTTCTTGGCCAGTTTATACTTCATGATAGCTTCCAGTTCATAAAGTCTACCGTGTTTCTTCACGCTATCAAGGAAAAATCTGTAGAAGGTCCAGGTGTCTTTCTCGGCCTCGCGATTTTCCGCTACTGAAATCTTCCTCAGAGTATCGAAGACGTGGGCGATGTCTATGTCATTGGGACAGCGCACAGAACAGGTAGTGCACTGGAGACATGTCCATATGGCTTCGGAGGCAAGCACCTTTTCTCTATCGCCAAGGACGATTCGACGTATGATCCGGTGGGGATAAATATCCATTTCCCGGGCCACGGGACAGCCGATGGTACACTTATAGCACTGGTAACAGGCAGATATCTTTTCCCCTGATTTGTTTTCAATCTCATTCAAAAATGAAAGGTCATTCACGGAGCACCAGTCCCTTTACGTTTCAATAAAAATGAAAAATTCTGACTCGAAACTTTTATCGCCCCGACGCGACCCTGTGTTACGCGATGTGGCTCTACGTGGTAACTGACAGGAACAATAATATACCAAAGTTGCCGGAAAAAGGCAATATGCAGGACGACGAGAGGCACCGACAGAAAACCTCAATTCCATGATAAGTTGTCGAAGCAAGATACACGCCGTGAGTCTAAGCGTTTGACATAACAATCAAATATTAATTGCGCCCATTCAGCCCATTCTGCGCCTAGTATGAAATACGTTAACTCTTACGATTTCTCGTAAGACCGATGCGGGTATACACGAATTCAACGTTGTCGGCCAATTTGTTGTGCATACCCCTTGTGTGTGCATAGCCTTTTTCGGCCATAAGAAAAAAGGTTTTGCCTTTAAGCCATGGAGGTCTATGCTTTCTGGACCGGCTTAAAAGGTCTCCGGATGATCGCTGAGAGCGATCGTCAATTATCCATTTCCCGCCATCTTACGTCCTCCTTGACAGTTAGACATTGAGCGATTAATTATAGGGAGTAGAGAATTATCATACTATGTGTCGCACAGGCAGGAGGTGGAAGCTATGAAAGTCAGGATTGACGATGAAGAGTGTGTTGGAGACGGAAGCTGCGCGGAAATCTGCCCTGATATTTTCAAGATGGTCGGAGATCTGGCGGTGGTGAGGATGGAAGAGGTGCCTGTTGAATTGGAGGATACGTGCAGGGAAGCCGCCGATGCATGTCCCATGGACGCTATCATTATTCATGAATAATTCTGGGTCTGGTCCAATACTCTGTTTTCTAACGGAATACTTTCAAATGACCTAAGATAACACAAATTAGGAGCGTAAGAGCTGAAGGTTAATCAGCCAAGAATGAAATCCCATGCCGTCTCATTGATCCAGAGGCTGAAATACCCTCTGCCGAGAAGGCCCTTCGGCTTGGCAATGTAAAGGTCTATCCCTATCTGCTTTATATCGAAATCAACGTCCTTTCCGAAGATGAAGCGGACTTTGTCGGGGGATGAGGGTTCCGAATACAACCGGGGTTTATGGTAAGGGACTTGAAATCATATTTGCTGAAAACAACAAAATATTCGGCATCTTCCAAAAGGAAATGTGCGGGGTTGTTGGATTTGATATAGACGAGCCCCTGTTGGTTCAAGACGATATTCGGTAAAAGTCTTTGCAGGCCTTGATTTGTTTTGACACAGGCACCGGTTCTTTGGGGTTGATCTTGTCGTCATTTGCGTATAAAGGTATACCGACCATGATGATGAAAAGGATACACACCAGGAGCCTGTACCTTAATATGGTTATGTTCATAGATACCTCCCTTGTATGTTTCTGTCTTCATCTTCTCCTTGAGTGTCACTATTATTTTGCGAGGCGTGGCCATTGAAACGATTTTGGGCCATAGCGCATGTTAGTGTGGGTGTCAGCAACAGCGCTGCTATTGCCGGAATAAAGATCTTCTTCATAATCCGCATCCTCTTGTTCCGTCCTTTTTTCTATGCTATCAGGTTCCAAAGATAGAGACAATTCTTTTTGGGGAAAGTGAGGTCGTCGCAACTAATCGACGCAAAAACCAGAGGAAACGGGGTGCGAAGCGGAAAGCAGGGATTACCCCCGTTCCTTGAGTGTGCAGTAACTGTGAAGTGGAACCGACAATCAAGGGGGTATTGCCGGGGAGCTTGTAACTCTCCGGTTCCCGTTTTTTTCTGCGACGCTTAGCATCGTGAATTACCGTCGCTTGTTGGATAGACAACTCAATCTGGTATGCGTGCCCTGTAGAAGAACCACGCTGATGGTTCCTTCCTTAAGACTCGCCTTTCCATGACCCCTTCCGCGTTGAAGAGTTCGAGTAGTAATCGTGATGGGTAATTCGGGTGCGATCCGCACTCCTGGGATTGGCTTTGCCACTTGACATCGATTGGTTTATTGTTATCCTAATATAAGGAGAGCAGAACCCATGTGTGAGGCCATTAACCTCACGAAGCGGGCGAAGCTCCGACGGAAGAAACGGAGGAGAGGAATGATTCCACAGATAAAAAAGATTCTGTATGCAACCGATCTTACGAAGAACTCGTCATATGCATTTTACTTTGCCACGGACATGGCGCGAAAACATGATGCGCGCATTCTCTTTCTCCACTGCATCGGGACCATTCCTCCTTTGGAAATCTGGCCCGGGGGCTTTGTTGACGTTCAAACGTCAAAAGAGCACGAACGGGAGGAAAATGTTGCCAGGATCAAGAAGCTGTTGCAGCAATTCTGCCAGAACGTAGAGTCTCAAATTGGTTTGCCCTGTGTCCACCTCGTATCCGAGATCATCGTCACGGAAGGCTACCCCGTGGAAGTCATCCTGAATACAGCGGATACGAAGGAGTGTGATGTGATCGTCCTCGGGACTCACGGAAAGGGGTGGTTGAAACAGACCTTTCTCGGGAGCACCGCCATTGCAGTGCTGGAGAGGTCCCGAAAACCGGTTCTCGTTATCCCGCTTCCATCCGAAAAGAGCGGCATTGAGATACTCTAAAGAGGTTGGTTCCCACACAAAAGCCCGGTGGCCAAAACCATATGCGAACGACACGCCGGTTTGTTGGATGAAAAATGGAATGAACCAAGAGATTTTGCCCTGCAGTTGCCTGACCCCGAAGGGTCATCGTCATACATATGGCGAATGCATAATTGCAGCCTCGTCACTCAACCTCCGGAACTATTCCCCCGTCTCTCTGTGAATGACTCACAAAGAGAACGAGCGGTATGGAGATGAAAAAGACCGCAGCGATGAGAAAATAAACGTGGTTGTACGCGAGCATGCTGGCCTGTCTCTCGACCATATTATTCATAAGCGCTAATGCCCCTTTATCTGCGGTAAAGGGATCAACACCCCGGGAAAATAGAGATGAGGAAAGGGCACTGAGCGACCCCGGTATCGAGTCTCTGAATGGGGTTACATGCTCCATAAGCATATTCCAGTTCCCGGTTTCTCCCCGGGTAAGAAATGTCGCAGCAAGGGCGATGCCAATGCTGCCGGACACGGTCCGGACCACCGTGAAGAGTCCCACTGCGGCAGTCATGAGCGGTTTTTCGATAGTGGACAAGCCTGCCGTGGCCAGGGCGACGAAAATAAGGGCAAAGCCTGCTCCCTGGATGAACTGGGGAACAAAGATATCCCAGTAGCCGGCATCCAGGGAAAGGCGTGCAAACTGATAAAAGGCAAAGGTATTCACCAGAAGCCCTGCTGCTACGAGAAGCTTCGGGCCTGCCCTGTTGTAAATCCTGCCCGCAAGGGGCATGACAATTGCCATAGCAAGGCCCCTCGGTACAAGCGCCAGGCCGGAGTTGAAAGCAGGGTAGCCCAAGAGCTGCTGGAGAAAAAGCGGCAGGGTGAACAGGGCTGCAAAAAGACCCATGCCGAGAATACCGTTCAGAAGCGTCGCAGAAGTAAAGTTGGTGTCCTTTAATATCC
Source organism: uncultured delta proteobacterium (assembly GCA_963754785.1). Taxonomy (GTDB): domain Bacteria; phylum Desulfobacterota; class Syntrophorhabdia; order Syntrophorhabdales; family Syntrophorhabdaceae; genus PNOF01. Next base: position 77,011 of record CAVWHH010000023.1, read on the forward strand.
TCAAGTTCACGACCGGTTTATCCGTGGTCAATTCCCGCCATATGAAGAGACCAAGACCCATGAGAGCGGCCACGGCGAGGCATCTGATAAGATCCGAGGCGAACCAATCCTTCTCATTGCCCCTCTCCAGGAAGACCTGGAGGGCTCCCAGGCCCATGGCCAGGAAGAAAAGTCCGGCCACATCAAGCTTGCCTTTCTCCCGGACCAGATAGGGGGGATCCTGAATAAGCTGCATCACCATCAGAATGTTAATGATCCCGATAGGTACATTGATATAGAAGATCCATGGCCAGGAGTAGCTGTCGATGATCCATCCGCCAAGGGTGGGCCCCAGGCCCGGGCCCATGATAGTGCCCATTCCGAAAATACCCATGGCGAGGCCTTGCTCCTCGGGAGGGAATGTTTCCCGGAGGATCGCCTGTGAAATGGGTATGAGGGTTCCGCCCCCGAAACCCTGGAGGATCCGGAAGATGACGATTGACGTCAAATTCCAGGCGACCCCGCATAACATGGAAGCGCCGGTGAAGAGCAGTACGGAAAAGATATAGAACCGTTTACGACCGAAGCGGGAGCTCAAAAAGGCGATAATCGGCATGATGATGACGCTCGAGAGCATGTATCCGGTAGCGACCCAGGCGATCTCTTCGACAGATGCGCCAAGGGTTCCGCGCATGCTCGGCAGGGCAACGTTGACGATGCTCATATCGAGCCCCGCCATGGTGGTTCCGATCATGACGGTAAGGGTAATGAGCCATTTATGCGGTTTGTATGCCCCATCCATCAAGGTTACCGTCTGGCGGATGGTGCGGGGTAGGAAGAGAGTTTCGGACCGGTCTCCCGGCTTGTATCTACAGTCGGGATGACGGACAGGCCTGGCCACAGTGGATTGTTTCTGTCAGGCTTCGATTCCATGACGATCTTGACCGGAACACGCTGTACGACTTTCACGAAGTTACCTGTTGCATTCTCCGGCGGGAGCAAACTGAAGGCCGAGCCGGTGCCGGGTTGCAGACTGTCCACATGTCCCTTGAAGGTTGTCCGGGGGTAAGCATCGACTCTCACTTCCACCGGCTGCCCTACTGCCATTTTTTTTATCTGCGTCTCTTTGAAATTGGCGATGACCCACATTTCCCCATTCACGATGGAAAGAAGGGGTTGTCCGGGTTGTACATATTTTCCCGGATCAACATTCTTCTTCGCGATCATGCCCGAGACGGGGGCCACGACCACGGTCCTTTTCAGGTCTAGTTGAGCTCGATCCAGTGAGGCCTGTGCCTCCTTAATCTTGAAACCCTGTGTCGTGAGTCGCGCCTGCGCGGTCTTCAGAGCCGCTTCCGTTTCAGCGATGGCGGCCTCGGCTGCATCCTTCCTGGCACGTGCCACCTCAAAGCGGGACTCGGTGTTGTCATACTGGCTTGCTGATACTACCTCCTCCTTACGGAGGTTTTCATAGCGTTTCAATTCTTTTGTTGCCAGTGCTTCATCGGCACGGGTGGCCTCCAAATTGGCCTGGGCCTGCGCGAGGGATTTCCTCTTCTCCGCGATTGAGGCTTGCAATTCCTGCTCTTCTGACTGGAACCGCAGAACCGCCTCCTTTTGTTCTGTCAGGGCGCTCACATAATCCTCCGGAAAAATCTCAACAAGGGGCGTACCGGCGGCAACCTCTTCATTGTCGTTGATGTAAACCTTCACCACTCTTCCCTTGACCTCGGCCGCCACGGGAACAACGGTCCCGGTTACATAGGCATCGTCAGTACTCTCGTGGGAAAGGGAGTGGACAAAGAGCACGATGGAGTAAATCACCGCCACCAGAATGGCCAGAATGACTAATCCCTTAAATATCCATTTATGCGCAGACAACACGACTCATTTTACTTCGCGCACCACCATACTGTCAAGCCATCTTGCTGTCTCGCATATGTGTAGACTTCAAAAACGCATAACAAATTACGTAACTGGACAGCAAAGTCCGCTATGGCTTAGCTCAGGTCTCATCTACAATTTCAATTGATAAGCCTCGGTAATCAATTTATTTTGGATCGTTAGTTGTAAATACTAGGATAGATTATCCACCCTCTTCAGGGTGGCTGGTATGTACGTATATTGTGAAAAAAACAGAGGAGGCTCCACATCAAGAAAGTATCTACGGAATCGATGAACACGCTGAGCGGCAAGAGCAGTATATTTATCAGGGGAGGCTTACCCGCTCTGGGAACACGGGGAAACCGGGCGGCCCTTATCGAAAGAGCTCGATCCTTTTTGAGGAGAGATTCTCTTATCCGGGCCCACGTATCTGAAACTCAAAAGTGCGAAGGGTGCCAATCGGTATTCATTTGTGTATCGACGATCTTCTCCTTAAGATTTACTGATGGTTACAGGAAAATGCTCTCATGAACGAGGAAAATCATCAGTTGTATGAAACACGAAATGGCGAGACGGAGAGTGAGCGAATTGGCGCTTGTGTCACGTTAGTCAGTTATCTAACTGGCTCTATTGACTGGAGTCTGCTCTTATTTGACGGCTATTTGCGCCAGGTTACGGACGATGATTTCAGGCCTACCCTGATAGGCTTCAACAAGACCGGTAACACATACCCATCTGCCCCTGTAGGCCGTCTCAGGAGCACCTCTGAGCTTGTTTCTGTCACTTCCCCATATGACCGCTGTGAAAATTTGGTGGGGATGGGGGCGGTCGAGATCGAGAAAAGTCGGCTGCCCCATGTTCCTTTTTGCAAAAACCGCCGTGGCTACAATCCCGCATACGGTGGCTCTCTTACCCACGAATTGACCGGCGCCCGACGCGGCAATGGTGTTTTGTTGAGCAAGGGCCGGGAAACCTCCGAGAAGGGATAATACTAAAAACAGTCCGAAAACAATACTTACTCGTCTTTCCATATTCCTCCCCTTTTGGCCCATGGTCTTGGGCGGCTAGGATCTCCCCTTTTCGGGCATAATTCAAATCTCTTCAGTTTATCTTACCACCGTCCTGTACGAAGTTAATTGCATTGTTTATACCCTGCCAGTAACAGCCAATATCATCACTTTGCAGGTACGCGTATCTCTCATGGCTTGATCCTTATAGTTGGATTGACCAGGTGTCAAAAAGTGAAAGATAGCGAAGCACAAAAATACTGCCTTCAGTAGCCCCAACTTTGAAGTAGTTCAACTCAGAGCATCCCGTTTCAAGACCTCCCCCGTACTACTGACCAATAATCTCTGCCACTTCCCAATATCGCTCTTGAAACGTAAATGCAACAGGGCGCTCGTTGGCCTCGGAGCCGTTATGACATTCAACATATATCTGCTCATATCGCATGGACAATGAACGCTTCGGCTGACTACCGCTCGTGTTAAACCCTGCTACCAGCAGCACCGCCTCCTTGCATATATTATAACCCAAATAAATACGTCATATTACGTAGGACACAATGGTCGATTAAAAGCTCTTGTGAAAGCGGACAAACGTTTTTGGCCCGCCTATGGTAACTTCCTTAGACTTTTTGTCCTCAATCCTGTCATGGTTTTTTCTTCCTTGATTTCTAACTTGAATACACGGCCGTGGTAAGGAGAATATCCGTATTTCTGCTTTGACTCAACTATGAACTATAATATGCAAGCTGTAACAGCTGAAGTCGAATCATGTCCGAGTATTGTAGCTTACAAGTGGCACCCATAAAAAGGGTCAATAATCCCGGAGTATGAACATATTTGCGTGTTCACACAAAAATCCTCTCTC
>CAVWHH010000024.1:0-176338 GCA_963754785.1 uncultured delta proteobacterium
ACGCTGCAGAAGGACGGGGTTGAAAGTATTCGTCTTTTGTAAAGGGCTGGGCAATCAGTCGCGATCCCACAACCTTCCCATCAGGCCCCTTTATTAGGCTCCCGTTGGCCTGGAAGGGAAAGACGGTCTGTCCGACTACCCACAATGCCACCGGATACATAATACAGCAAATGGCTACCGCCAAGAACAACAACAGAATACTTTTTGTCAGATATCGCAACATATGTATGCCTCCTTACGTTAGCTCACCATGTGAAAACTCACCATGACAAGGTCGATCACTTTGATGCCAATGAAGGGTATGACGACTCCCCCGAGACCCCAGATAAGGAGATTCCGTCGTAACAGGGCGTCAGCGCCAAGGGCACGGTATTTTACTCCCTTCAGGGCCACAGGAATGAGAACTGGAATGATAAGCGCGTTAAAAATGACCGCAGAGAGAATGGCCGAGGTCGGCGAATGAAGCTGCATGATGTCGATTGCTTTGAGCCACGGCAGGGTACCGCAAAAAGCGCCGGGATAATTGCAAAGTACTTTGCCACATCGTTGGCTACGGAGAAGGTCGTGAGCGCACCCCGTGTTATGAGAAGTTGCTTTCCGATCTCAACCACCTCTATTACTTTGGTGGGGTCGCTGTCCAGATCGACCATGTTGGCCGCTTCCTTGGCCGCCTGCGTTCCCGCGTTCATGGCGAGAGCGACGTCCGCCTGGGCAAGCGCCGGGGCATCGTTCGTGCCGTCCCCCATCATGGCCACCAGCTTTCCCCCCTCCTGCTCCTTGCGGATGTAGGCGAGCTTGGTCTCGGGTGTGGCCTCGGCAAGAAAGTCATCAACTCCCGCCTGTGCGGAGATGGCTGCAGCGGTGAGAGGGTTGTCCCCGGTGATCATAACGGACCTGAGCCCCATCTTTCTTAACCGCTCGAAGCGCTCGTGCATGTGGGGCTTTAAGATGTCTTCAAGGACGATCACTCCGGCGATTTGAGTGCCATCAGCAACCAGCAGGGGGGTCGCGCCTTTGGACGCGACGGTATAGACCATGGCGTTGAGATTATCGGGTATTTGACCATTAATACCCTCTACATATTTGATGATAGCGTCCGGCGCTCCTTTGCGTATTCGCCCCCCGTCAGGAAGATCTACACCACTCATACGGGTTTGAGCCGTGAAAGGCACAAAGCCTGCCTCCGGTGGCACAACGGCGGTGGTTTTGGTTTGCTTCTCGAACAACCTTACAATGCTCTTTCCTTCGGGCGTCTCGTCCGCCACGGACGACAGGGCGGCGAGCCTCGCCACATCCGCAGCCGAATATTTCCCTATGGGCATGAAGTTGGTCGCGTTTCGGTTCCCTATCGTGATTGTACCTGTCTTATCGAGGAGCACCACATCAATGTCACCGGCTAACTCCACTGCTTTGCCGCTCTTGGCGATGATGTTTGCCTGCAGGGCCCGATCCATCCCCGCAATTCCGATGGCGGCGAGCAAGGCACCGATGGTGGTGGGGATAAGGCAGACGAGGAGCGCAATAAGGGTCGGGACATCGGTGCCAAGACTCCGCAATGGTTCCTGGATGCCCAGGTATGACATCATATATTGTTCGGCATTCCAGGCCATGGGCCATAGTGGAATAATCACTATCAAGAAGACCAAGGTGAAAGCCGAAAGGAGCAGTGTGAGTGCGATCTCATTGGGTGATCGCTGTCGGATCGCGCCCTCGACCAGGGCTATCATCCGGTCGAGGAATGATTCACCGGCGCCGCTCGTGATTTGAACAACAATCCGATCCGAGAGTACCATGGTACCGCCGGTCACACCGGACCGATCGCCACCGCTTGTGCGGATGACAGGGGCGCTTTCACCGGTAATCGCTGATTCATCGATGGAGGCAACTCCTTCGATGACTTCCCCGTCGCCGGGGATCACCTGACCAGCCCGAATAACTACCTTGTCGCCAGGTTTCAGTATCGTCGAGGGAACTTCTTCAATGGCGCCGGCTGCATTCACGCGATAGGCCGCTGTGTCGTGACGAGTACTTCGGAGCGATTGGGCCTGGGCTTTGCCGCGGGCTTCCGCCAGGGCCGTCGCAAAGTTAGCGAAAAGGACGGTCAAAAAAAGCCACGCGTCAAGGGCAATAAAATAGCCCATGGGCAACTGACTTGCCATATCGCCGAATGCGGCCCGTATGGTGTAAAGCAGGGTCAGGAAGGTTCCCACCTCGACGACAAACATGACCGGGTTCTTCCATTGGATGTCGGGCCGAAGCATGGTAAAGGCCTGTTTCAGCGCAGTCAGGACCGTTTCCCGCTCCAGCAATGCTTTGGATTTTCTCCGGCGAGGCGACGGATCATACGGCACAGGGTCCTCCCGTGTGGTTTTTGTAGTATTCGGTACTCTATTCATGTCTTACTCCTTTGAGCAATTTATGTATCTCGCAGTCCTTATCGGAACTAAACATGCTCATGTGCAGGGCCCCCCGTCAGCCCCCGAAGGGGATGGGTCCAAAGTGCTCGGCAAGCGGCCCCAGTGCGGCGACGGGTAGGAAGAGCAGAGCCCCGATAATAAGAATCGTGGCGAGCAGGAGGACGCCGAAGGTCACGGTGTCGGTGCGCAGCGTTCCCAGGCTAAAGGGGCTTGATTTTTTGGCCCCGAGAGAAGCCGCCATGGCGATAGGAGCGACGATCGGAACATAACGACCGAAAAGCATGCACAGGCCGGCTGCAATATCCCACGCGATGGCGGTCGGTGCCGGATTCGGATTGTTGGCAAACCCGTAAACTACCCCCAGTCCGTCAAAGGCCGAGCCGTTATTGGCGGTGGCCGAGGAGAACTGGTAGAGCATCTGTGAAAAACCATGTGCTCCGGGATTGCTCACCGCCTGGAGTCCCCAGCTCGTGGCCGCAAAGAGGCCTGTGGGCATGAGGATCAGAAAGGGATGGACCAAAAGGGCGATAATGGCGAGCTTTACCTCGCGCCCCCCTATTTTCTTACCCAGATACTCGGGCGTCCGTCCCACCATCATGCCGGCTACGAAGATACCGATTATCACATACATGAGCATGTTGATCATCCCCACCCCTTTGCCGCCGAAGACGGCATTGAGCCACATGCCGATCATAGGCGACAGGCCGGCCATAGGGTGGAGGCTATCCGCTTCCGCGTCGATAGACCCGCACGTCACGTCTGTGGTCACCGCTGCGTAGGTGGCGCCGGCGGACGTGCCGAAGCGCATTTCTTTACCCTCAAGGTTGCCCAGATGCTGGTCCACCGGTAAGCCGGCAACGGCCGGTAGGATTACCGCCTGCTTTCCGCCCGGCGCCGTGACGCTGGGGATTTGGTACGTTCGGGCTACGGGATGAGCAGTCAATCCGGGGTTCGGTTTTAGCGTGTCATAGTAGACCGACATAAAGATGGTACCGGCCATCAACAACAACATGACCGAAAAGACGACAAGGGCATGCCGAAAACGATGCAGCATCCGGCCAAACATCAGAACGAGGGCAAAAGGGAATATCATCATGGACAGACAGTTGATAAAGTTCGTCAATGCCGTGGGATTTTCGAAAGGGTGTGCAGCATTCGCACCGTAAAACCCGCCCCCGTTGGTCCCCAACATCTTGATAGACTCAAGAGCTGCCACCGGTCCGACCACAATGGTCTGTTGCTTCGGTTCGCCTTTGTCCGTGGTTCCCATGGCCGCGGGTTCGAGGGTCGAGACCTGATACGAACTCTTGAAAGTCATGGGGCTACCATATATCAAGAAAATGAGAGAGATAATAAAGGCGATGGGAACGAACGTGTAAACCACAATCCGCCACATGTCTACGAAAAAGTTACCGAGTTTGGAATCGCCGCGAAAGGCCCGGATGATCGCCAACAATGCGGCGAATCCTACGGCGGCCGATACAAACATATTAAAGATGCAAAAGAAAATTTGACTGAAGTTTGACAGATGCTGGTCGCCGGCATAGTGCTGGAGGTTCGTGTTCGTCATGAATGAGATCACGCTGTTAAAGATGGTGCTGGGGAAGAGCATCCCCTTACCATCCGGGTTCAATGGCATCCACGGCTGCAGTGAGAGAACCACATAGCCGAAGACGAAAAGCGCGATATTAAAGACCAGTAAAGAACCGGTATACTGCTTCCAGTCCTGTGGGCCGCTGTCCAGGCGTTTTTCGAACCAGCTGAAAATGGGTAAGGGCCGGTATTTTCCGTCCATGATCCATGCCAGGTACCGGCTCAGGGGAAAAGCGATGACGGTCCCTGCCACAAGAAGCAAAAAAGGGGGAAGCCAGGTTTGAATAAACATTGTTTTAACTCCTTTTTAGTATTTACTACTGCCCATGCTTAAAACCATTCCGGCCTGATAAGGGCTGCAACCAGGTACACGAACAGGAATGCTGCTACGAACGCCGTCACATAGATCATGGCTATCATCACCTCATCTTTTAGATTTTGTCACAGGCTTCCATGAACAGGTAAACTATTGCCATAGATAGAAGACCCAAAAAAAACATTGCCAGCCACCAGATTACAAGATTCATCAGATATTCCTCCTTTGCGTCTAAAGTTCTTATCGTAATATAAATCTGTTGAGCGTCAATTATGCATAAAATTATCGGTCAAAAGCGTCAATAAAGTATAAAGATTGGGCTAGATAACCCTGCCCGTAGTCGGACTGCTTTCTGCTTCTCTTCCCTACTGACCTGCTCCCCAATAAACCGATCCACTTTCCGTGCTAGAATGTTGGAAGAATAGCCTTTTTCTTGATGCTATATTTCTCTCAGTAATCGTTCATCTCTGACCATCTTCAACTGTCAACAATTGTAGGTGAAATTCCTACCCACCTGGCTTAATACCGACGCGGCTGGTAACCTGGTTGTAAGTTGCTCCCTCCATCTATTTGAAACTTGCCGACCACAAAACAGAGGGCCTTGACCGCGAAGAACCTTTCGGACATATTCGCAATATCAATGTCCTGAATATGTTTCATCTGCTCGAAGAGGACCGTATCTTCCGGGATCTCAAGAAGAGATTGTTTCTCCCAGTCGTCCAGAATGCCTATACCTACTCCCGGGTTCTCCCAGAAGGGCGCCTCATCCAATCTGCACTGGAGGTGTTGTTCGGTTATGCACTGATTAAAGAATCGTGTTTGTGCTGCGGAGTCTTCTTCGCCTGTTACGTAGATGCTGGTACAACATAGCCGGGCCGTATCTTGACCCAGTCGCCGGCAGAAATCTGACAGAGAATATTTCTCAGATACATATTCTGCGAAGAGTCTCAGTTTTCCCCGAAGATCCCGAGAGCCTTCAAACCGGCTTTGTTCGATCCACTCCTCACCTATGATACAGAAGTATCCAGGTGTACTCTTTTCGTGTATGGGCCAGACTATTCCGCCCCGGACTTTCCTGCTCAAATACTTCACGTCTTTCGATGTGGTGTTATGGATGATGACCCCCTGTTTTGATATCTCCGAATTGATGACAAGATTTCGATCCATGATAGCCCTCCTTATAGATTTGGGAATAGAAGCCGTGGTGCATCCTGTCGTGCCATGGCCTCATAGTTAAACGCATGGCGGAAATGATCAGGCCCCAGTTTCACGTAGACATAGCGCTTGGAGCCGGTCTCTTCATTCTCATCCAATTTCTTGGCAACATTATGCAGATGGTCGGCAAAGATCCTGGTTATCTCACAGTCCCTTGGCAGTACTATGGTACCATCAGAAATTTCTCTGTGGCTTGCATCGAGACTCTCCGTCCTATTTGCACTTACGACCAGCTCCCTGTCATTCCAGGCGTAGGACCCTTTTTGATGCTCGTTATAGAAATTAAGGAATACCCTTCCTTTATGACGTAGTGCAAAGGCTCTGGCGTTTCTCGTTTCAGGGAGGGCATCGACAACACACCTTGATACATGAAAATTCTTCATCAACCTGTCGAGTTCCTCCCAAGCTTTGTAAATACCCAGATGGACTATCTGCCCTGCCTTGTTCCGCGATCGTTTGCCAATCACAACGTGGAGGTCCTTTCCCTGGTCCACTCCCATAAAGCAGGGTCCATCATCACTGTCGGCAATCCCGTCGTTTCCGCATAGAGAGAGAACCTCCTCGACAGTGAGCCTGTTGGTAGCCTCTACGTATGCCACGCCGATCTTTAAGTTATAGAAGTCTGTCAGGTTATTCGTCGTCCTGAATTGATGAAGGATAGAGGCGGGATCCACAAAGTGTGAAAAGAGCTGACTGTAATGCCGGCCTCGCTTATCTGTGATGCCGGGTCTCTTGGCTACCCACTGGCCAATGGAGGGATTAAGTTCTGCCTTACACTTCTCGCAGGCTCGTATGACACGCTCATTTATGGTTATCAGACAATCCGGAAAGGTATCTTCAAGACAGGTGTACTCTCCGCACTTGTCACATTTCAGTAACCAGTATTGTTGATCTGTCTCTTGGAATGCCTTATCTATTCCGTACTCCGGTAATGTCGGATTAGATAGTTGGAAGACTTTTTTGAATTCACTATGGCTCATTCTTTCCATGGCCATGTCAACAGCATTCTGTGGGGCCTCATCGAGTTCGTCAAAGATGATAAAATCCGCAGGGATGGATTTCAGCCCTATCCGGGAAGCCATACCGCGAAAATACAGATAACAGTTCCAGATACGCTTGATATTGGCAGAATCGGTATCTTTGGTCCATTTCCCTATTGAGTCGGGGTTCTCATCAATAAGCGGATCAACACGACCTTTTGAAAAATCCGTAACATCTGTTTTGGACGGGAAAAGGTAGAGAATGCCCCTGTATGAGCCGTAACGAGCGCTGTGTACTGCTTTCAACATAGCACGTGACGTAAGACCCATTTGAGCCGCCTTCATCTCTACCTGAAAGGGGTGATCATCCCGGTAGGGTTCTATAAGATACTCATGGTATTGAAAAGAGAAGGGATGACCGTCGAGTATGACGGGAGTCTGTTCAGCCCATTCACCAAGAGAAGGAATCTCGCCAGTATGGTTTCCTGAAAATCGCTGTTCAATCGATCGAAATAGACCCTCGAACAGCGTGTCTTTCTTTGAGTCTCTGGACAATTGCGTTTCTAACATCCGGGCTTACCTCCTGTATTGCTGTCAATACTTCCTGTTGAAACTCCGCCACTGCCTCCATGTCGTAAAGGGTCTTGAAAATATCGAGCTGCAGGCCAAGCTGCCCTCTTATCTCAGCCATGGCCTTGAGTGCAAGTTCCCGCGGGTCTTTGAAACGGTATTCCGTAACCTCTTCCTCTGAGCCTTTGATACGTACCTTACGTACCTGTGATTCGAGGATTTGGAGAGCCTCCGTGTCGCCTTTGTTCCAGCGCATAAGCAGATCAAGAAGTTCATTAGCATAGTCATTGATCTTCTGAAGCTGCTGTATGGTGTTGAGGCCTTTGTTCACCACCTTGTGAGCGTTCTCCAAGGCGACGTTCTTTACGACGGCAATATTGAGGCCCTTGGCCGCCTTCGATATGGCCCCCTCCGTTACACCGAAAACTTGAGCAGCCTCCCTCTGTGACTTTCCAGAGCTAAGTAGGCGATGTAATTTGACTTTGTCTATTTTCGGCTCAGGCATCCGGTAAACCTCCTGGAAAGTTGGTAAAGTAGTCTACCAGTGAAATTTGCTGTGTTGAATCGATGCGAAGGAAGGGATGGCTTCCACAGACAAGGTTCCTTTTGGGTTCCTTTTGGTCTACAACTCCAAGCCAGTAGCGCCTACAAGTGGGTTCGATTCCCCCTGGGGACGTTTTTTATATCCTTGAGATTATTGAATTCATACCCATAAAAAGGTGCCTCTATTTCGCTTCTATTTCTTGGCTTTCTCGGCATTTTTCAAATCCACTATGTTATCAATTTTCTGAACCACACCCATGAGGCCATCTGAAAGCGTGATAATAATTATCAGTCGATCTTCCGTCCTTGTGCCTCATCAAGCGGTGGGCAGTCAACTTGTCCGTAAGGGGTACAATCTGAGAGCAATAGGAATGCCGTGTTGCTTCATAGATTGTTACCTCTGTTTCTGAGTATCGTTTCCATATATCTCATAGACACCATTGCGTGTAAGGTCTCCCTGTATTCGGATTCATAAAAAGAAAGTCGTTCGGGCATTTGTCCCTTACGTGTCGACCTGCTATATCAAAGGCTACATCATTTAAGGGAACTGGCAAGACTTCTTTGTTCTTCGTTCCCTCGACATACTTACTGCACGATCTTGCCCGCTCAACCCATACTACGCGGCTTTCTATATCCACACTCTTGATGAGGATCGCGACATGCTCACCGGGTCTTAATCCTGCCTTCATCATAAAGCGTATGGGTCACTGTGCTGTCAAGGAATATTTTGAAGTCCATACTCCTGAGCACCTCGCGTAAGTGCCTTTCTTCTCGTTTTGTTTGCATCGACAATCTCCGGAAATCTGGGTATTTCCTTCATTGCCCCGTGCCTTCGCACCCACGAAAAGAAAGCATGAAAAGTATTCATAATATTTTTTCGTATTGTTGACTTCAATGGTATGGCTGCACCTTTCTTATATCTGAGTTCACTCAATTTGAACTGTGAAAGAATTTCGATATGCCGATAGCGTTCGGGACTCAATTCATCGCCGTCAAATTCCTCCTTTTTCTCTATGCGCCACTTCTCAAATTGAAAAGCAAATTTACATTCTCTTACTTTTTCATCGGTATAGCCTACGGAATTGAATGATCCCTTCATTATAGCGTTACTTATCCCTGTAAGTTTTTACCCTGCGCCTTACCGTATGTGAACATATATCCTTGATCGTCTCGCCTGTATTCGTGGTGCTTACTCTTCCAGCAGATTTATATAAGGCATTTTGCATTACCTTTCGGGGTACACACGCAAACACCGTCCATCTTCTTGCGGCACTTGTTCTGCAACACGGTTTTGATCTATGCAAGTGTTGCCACCATAGCAGAGAGACGATCTTTGATTGTTTTCAGCCTTTTATCAGCCGGCAGCGTTGAGGATCCCTAATTCTTGATTTGGTTCTGCGGCATATTCATATCCTTCGCTCTTGTCTAAGACCGTTCTTTGAGGAAGACTGACATGGGTTATTTTGTCGCGGCTATTTTTGTTCTCTGACCCCTCACGATTTTAAAGCTAAGTCGCGCTTTGTCACGACGAACTTTCAGTTCAACCGGATTTCCGGCAAGGCCTAATGCCGCCATGGTTAGCTCTTTGTTATTTCTCACTGGTTGGCCATTCACCCGTTCAATCACGTCTCCTACTTTCATTCCGGCCCGATCGGCAGGTGAATCTTTGAAGACCTTGATAACGGAGCAATCCTCCGTCCTCATGATCCCGGTCACCCCTACCTTCTCGATTTCGACGTACCCCATTCGTTTGTAGTCTTCTACACAATTGTTTTGGTTCTTAGACGAAACCATCATTCCCGCAAGGCCGTATCCTGAAGAAGGACAACGAACACCTTGTCCTTGATTATTCATCAATATCTGAGATTGAGAGACGCATCCAGCCAGCAAGACGATGACGAATAAGACTACTATGTTTTTCATAAAAACTCCCTCTTTGATCCTTGAATTCCACTATCCCCCTTCCCCATTGGCCCGTCAACATTTCTTATGATGTGGCGGAATGAAGTAGATTATTATCCTTTCTCCTACAGGGCCATCCGATAGCTTTTTTACATTATGGATGGCGTTTATTGCGTCCAAAAAGATAAGCTATTTTCCAAAAATGGTGTTCGCGCTTTTCCTGGTTGCAATCAAACTCTACTGAGCCCACGACAAGATGCATACATTAACCAAGTCTCTTGAACGCTTCATCATCCATCTTTCTCATACCGCTGATCCTTTCCAATGCTTCGTAGATCATGATATCACCATATGCACATGATCGGTTACCGAGTTGCCCTTCCACTATCGAACATTCCTTTTGCCATAGCGGCATCGGATAATCTTTGTATCAAAGATCTTTGCGAGGACTTCCATGTTGCCGAGGTAGATGAGATGAAAAAAACGCTCCGCCCCGGCAAAGATCATGGTGACACAGGCGGCTACCTTTCCGTATATCCCCATACCGTTCGGGGAACGTTCTTCGATCGGCATTGCCTTCTCGATCATCCTTACAAGGCCAATTCGCTCAAAGAGTGCTGCGATAAGGTATGAATTGTCGGTTATTGTAAGATGTATATTCCACGAAGTGAAGATGAACCTTTCCGTAACTGAGATATAGGGCCCCGCCGCTTACAGTTGGGGGGGATGACTTGACCGGTACGGTCAGTGAAGCGGCGGGGTTTGGTAGCTATCTATATATACGAGTATAGAATACCACATATAACATTTTTAATCAACACCATCGTTGATATCTTTAACAGTCGATACGGGGACCGCATCTCTTCGGTTACGGAGAATACTCATCTTTTTCCACCGCAAAATCCTCATTGGGGTACTGCTGCAAGGCCTTTGTCATAAAGTCCATCCATATAGGAAGCGCAACCGACGCGCCCGCCTCCCTGGCGAGATTGATCTTTTTATCATAGCCGACCCAGACGGCACAAAGCAGATCAGGTGAAAAACCGATAAACCAAGCGTCTCTGTAGTCATCGGTAGTGCCGGTCTTGCCCGCAAGATGATAGGGCATCTTTGCCGCGGCCCTCGCGGTACCTCTCTGGATAACACCCTTCATCATATCAACAAGGTCGTAAGCAACTTCCGGCGTAACCACAGGTTCTTCCGGAACCTCTTGGTTATATTCCTCTTCGCCTTCAATGGTAGTGATTGTTCTTATTGCAGTAAGGGGTATGTATGTCCCTCCCCGCGCAAACGTGGCATAGGCGGCGGCAAGTTCTATGGGGGCTATTTCCGTTGTACCGAGAGAGAGTGACAGATTCGGTTCAAAATTACTGGTTATGTGGAGTTGTTTCGCCATGTCGATGACATTCTCAACACCGACCTTTTCCAGAAGTCTCACGGTTGCCGTATTGAGGGAAAGTTCCAGAGCTTTTCGCATCGGCACATCGCCGTAATACTCGTTGCCGTAGTTTTTCGGGCTCCAGACGGAGCCGTTGTAGGGGTTGGTAAAGGATATAGGCGCATCGCGAAGTATCATGTCTGCCTTAAAACCTTGCTCCAGAGCCGTGAGATAGATAATCGGTTTAAAAGCGGAACCGGGCTGTCTTTTGGCCTGGACTGCCCTGTTATAAGGCGACGATGAAAAATCCCTTCCTCCGATGAGGGTCTTGATTTCTCCTGTTTTGACTTCTACCGCTACGAGGGCTACCTCAGGAGGTTCCGCCTGCGGATGACGCTTTTGATAGGCCAGAATGCCTTTTTCAATGGCCTCGTACGCATAATCCGTCATTCTCAGACTTATGGTCGTCTTGATATTGAAGCCCGTCGTGTAAATCTCCTGGGGGTCCTCTACATGGTCTTCCAGCGCCTGCCTCACGTACTCGGTAAAATATCCCGTCTTCTTCTCGTAGGCCTTGAAGGGCGCTATAGTAAGGGCCGTCTTCACCGCATTCGTGTATTCCTGTTTGCTGATAAATCCTGCATCGTACATCCTTTTCAGAACAGTATTTCTCCGCTCCGTTGTTTTCGCCGGGTTCTTATAAGGAGACAGCCGCGAAGGAGACTTTGTCATCGCGGCAAGCATGGCCGATTCCTCCAGCGTCACATCCCGGGCATGTTTATGAAAATAGGTGTACGAGGCCGCCTCGACTCCATGGGCTCCCTCTCCCAGATATATGAGATTAAGATACATGTTGAGTATCTCATCTTTTGAATACGTCCGTTCGATCTGGATCGCAAGGATTGCCTCCTCGAGCTTCCTCTTGAGTGTTTTCTGAGGTGTGAGATAGAGATTGCGGGCAAGCTGCTGGGTGATTGTCGATGCCCCTTCGGTAATGCCCTTCCTGATGATATCCTTATAAAGGGCCCGCAGGATGCCGCGGGCATCAACACCAAAATGCTTATAGAACCTCACGTCCTCGATAGCGACAAAGGCAAGCCTCAGGTGCCGTGGCATCTCAGTGATGGGAATGGGGACCCTTTTCTCCACGTACAGTTCCGCGTAGAGTGTCCCGTCATCGGCATAGAGTCGGGTTGTGGATTTAGGACGATAGGTCTCAAGCTGCTTCACATCAGGTATTTCGAGGTAATTCACAAGGGCATAGCCGAAGCTCACCCCGAAGAGAGCGGGAACAAGGACGAAAATTATGGCTAGTTTGATAACTCTTGAATACATCAGGCAGTATAGTATACTGTATATTATTTATGTTATCAAACCAAGGAAAAATCATTTCTGTAAGCGGTCCCACGTGTACCGGCAAATCCTCCCTGGCGCTCTATCTCGCCGAGAAATTTCATGGCGAGATTATCAATTGTGATTCCATGCAGGTATACAGGTATTTCGATATCGGAACGGCAAAACCCGATCCGACCATGCGGAAGACAATTCCCCATCACCTCATTGATATCGTCGAACCCCATGAGGAATTTCATGCGGCCCGCTTTAAAGAGATGGCAGATCACGTTATCGAAGATATACTCTCGCGCGGCCACGTGCCCCTCCTTGTTGGAGGAACAGGCCTTTACCTCAGGGCGTTGATCTATGGGCTTTTTAAGGCTGAAAAGAATAGTGATCTCAGGGAGAAGCTCCGGGAAGAATATAATAAAAATCCTCTCCAACTCTATGAACGGCTCAAGGGAATAGACAGGGATTACGCCATGAGGATAAGCTTCAGGGACAGGGCACGGGTAGTAAGGGCGATGGAAATCTTTCTTCTTACCGACAAAAAAGTCTCCGACCTTGAGAAAGATCACGGTTTCAGACAGCCGGTCTACGATATATTGAGAATCGGTCTGAGAAAAGAGAGGAATGAACTTTATGCCAAAATCAATGAGCGCGTGGAAGAAATGCTCACTGCGGGCTGGGTCGAAGAAGTGAAGAGAATTTTATCTAGGGGTATGAGCGATACTTTGAAACCTTTTTCGAGCATCGGATACAGAGAAATACTTCTCTACATTAAAGGTTCCATTCGTTATGAAGATATGGTAAAAGATATAAAGAAACATACACGGCATTATGCCAAACGACAGTTTACGTGGTTCGCAAAAGAAAAAGACATGTACTGGTTTGAATATCCTAATGATTCAGAAGCAATAACAACAAAAGTGAACGAGTTTTTGAGAACATGGAATTAAAGAGAATTATAGAAGCAATATTGTTCCTATCATCAAAACCGGTGGCGCTGAAACAACTCAAGAAAAAACTTGAAGAGTATCCGGTGGAAGAGGTCGAACGATTCCTACACGAATTGGCCCAGGAATACAACAGTTCCGACAGGGCCGTAGAAATCGCCGAGGTGGCGGGCGGTTACCAGATGAGGACAAGACCCGTTTACAGGGAGTGGGCAAAGCGATTTGTGAAAGAAAAAGATGTGGGCCTTACCAAATCAGTGCTGGAGACCCTTTCCATCATTGCCTACAAACAGCCCCTGACAAAGAAAGAAATCGACGGGGCCAGGGGGGTAGATTCCTCCCGGGCACTCAGACTCCTTTTAGAAAAGAAGCTCATCGGAATTGCCGGGAAAAATGGAGACGCAGGCAAGCGGATCGTTTTTAGAACCACAGAAAAATTTCTTGAGGTTTACGGTTTAAGAAGCATTGAAGACCTGCCGACGTATAAAGACATAGAATCGTTAGAACTGGGAACATAGAGAGACAACATGCGGGAAAATAAGAAGGCAGTACGATAAGAAGAGAAAGGAGCCCCCTTAGCTCATTCTTGAGCGAGAAAGGGAGGCGACAATGGTCTCGGGCTTCATGGTTCATAAGAGAAGTTTTTCTTGTGTCTGAGCCATGCGACTTGCGACTGAGCTGATGGAGGGGCGACGCAAGCCCCAGAAAATAGGAGGCGCCATGGATATTTCTGAATTACTCCGGTTTGTCATCGACAGTAACGGATCGGACTTGCACATCAGTGCCGGAGAGCCGCCGGTTATACGGGTACACGGGGAAATGACAAAGGTGGACATGCCCGCTCTCGACAAAGAGGACGTACACAACATGATTTACGATGTCCTGAGTGACTTTCAAAGAAAGGTTTTTGAAGAACTCTTGGAGCTTGATTTCTCGTTCGGTCTCGGAGAATTAGCGCGGTTCAGAGTCAATGTGTTCAAACAGCATAGGGGTGAGTCAGCCGTCTTCAGAACCATCCCCAATAAAATACCTACCTTTGAGGAGCTTTACCTCCCCAGGGTTTTCAAGGAACTGGCGCTCCTTGAAAAGGGCCTTGTCCTCGTCACGGGACCTACGGGAAGCGGCAAATCGACAACCCTTGCGGCTATCATCGACTTTATCAACGACAACAAGAAGGAGCACATCCTCACGATTGAAGACCCCATAGAGTTTCTCCATTTATCGAAGAAATGCCTTGTAAACCAGAGAGAATTGGGACCGCACACAAAGAGTTTTTCCGCAGCCCTGCGGAGCGCGCTTCGTGAAGACCCTGACGTAATTCTCGTCGGTGAAATGAGGGACCTGGAAACCATATCCCTCGCGCTGACAGCGGCAGAAACTGGCCATCTCGTCTTCGCCACACTACACACCAGCAGCGCCCCCGATACGGTTGACAGGATCATCGACGTTTTCCCCGCCGGTCAACAAAACCAGGTGCGGTCCATGCTCTCGGCCTCTCTCCAGGCCGTTATATCGCAAAGCTTATTCAAAAGAAGGGATGGAAGAGGGAGAATCGCGGGGTTCGAAGTCATGATTGCCACCCCCGCCGTACGGAACCTTATCCGAGAGAACAAGATCGCCCAGATCCCTTCAGTTATCCAGACAAGTAAGGGTCTCGGAATGCAGACAATGGAATCGGCATGTCAGGACCTCGTCGGAAAAAATCTCGTAATCAGGGACGAGGTCTCTTTCTATCTCAGTGCTTCTCAGAGGTGACGCTATGGAAACAATAGCTCAATATTTGAAGTATATGATCGATACAGATGCTTCGGATATTTACTTCACCGTCGGTGTGCCGCCTTCTTTTCGTGTGGAAGGTATCGTTACCCCCTATGCGGGTGCACCTCCGCTCACCCCACACGATACCGCACGAATCGCCAACGTCATCATGAACGAAAGGCAGAAGAAGAAATTCGACGACGAAATGGAAATGAACCTTGCCCTTTACACCCCACAGTACGGTAGATTCAGGGTCAATATCTTCAGACAGAAAAGTTTCGTCGGGATCGTTGTGCGACAGATCAAGCTCAGCATAAAGACAATTGACGATTGGGGTTTACCGACCATCTTCAAGGACGTTGCCATGACAAAAAGGGGGCTCGTTCTCGTTGTCGGCGCAACAGGGTGCGGTAAATCGACAACTCTCGCGGCACTCATCGATTACAGGAATTCCAATCAACCGGGGCACATTATAACGGTTGAAGACCCTATCGAATTCATCCATGAGCACAAAATGAGTATCATTACCCAGAGGGAGATCGGTTTAGATACCCATACTATTTTCAATGCCCTTAAAAATACCTTGAGACAAGCGCCTGATGTGATTCTCATCGGCGAGATCAGAGATGCCGAAACCATGGAAGACGCCATCACCTTCGCGGAAACAGGCCATCTCTGTCTTGCAACGCTCCACGCAAACAATGCTAACCAAGCCTTTGAAAGGATACTCAACTTCTTCCCCATTGAAAGACATCTCCAGATCTATTTGCAGTTTTCCCTCAATATGCGCGCAATTCTTTCTCAAAGACTCATCCCGACGATAGAGGGAAAAAGGGTGGCTGCCATCGAAATTCTCCTCGATAGTTCGCGGGTGAAAGACCTCATTTTGAAAGGAGAAATCTCTCTTCTCAAGGAAACGATGGCCGCATCCTATTTCGAAGGTATGCAGACCTTCGACCAGCACATCTTCGATCTCTATCAGGCAGGTCTTATTGAGTACGATAATGCCATTGCTTATGCGGACAGTCCCAATGACATCAGACTCAGGATTAAGATGGCTGAGTTAAAAAAGGATGAGGTGGACAAGAAAGAACCGACCTTCAAATTGAAGTCAGAAAAATAGTTTTCTTCCCTGCTCTTAAGCCTTTCATCGTTTAGCTATTTACATTTTTGTATTGATCCATACTCGTACAGTCTTGCAAAACTAGGCATAATATCAAAATAAGGGGCTTTTTTATCTCCTTAATGGACCATATAGTAATTCTTTCCTTAAGTATTTAGAGCCTTTCACGTCCGATTAAATAAACCGCGATACTATTATTTGTCCGCCTCATTCCCCAGCTTCTTGAGTTCTTGACGGTTTAGATGACAAGATAATGGGGTGCAGATGGTTGACAATATAGCATTTGGAGGCTATTTTCGGCCCTGTTTTTGATATTAAGCCCAAAATTGGGATTTGTTAGAATTTTTTTAAAGGCCAGAGCTCTACGCACAGTCGACGGGATCGCCTTTGATCTTTGAGAGGGCATGCGGGATAGCCCCCAAGACAAAACTGAGGCATTCTGTGGCCGCCTTCTCACTGCCCGGAAGATTAACGATAATGCTCTCACCGCGTATACCGCAGATAGCTCTCGATATGATGCCGTGCGGCGTGATCTTATAGCTCTCCGACCGCATAATCTCAGTAAATCCCGGTAATTCTCTGTCAACGACCAAGCGCGTCGCTTCGGGGGTCACATCCCGCTTTGAAACACCTGTTCCGCCGGTGGTCACCACGAGATCCATACCGTGCTCGTCGATTTGTCTCCTGATAACGTCGGCTATCCTATCGATTTCATCGGGTACAATAATCGTTTCTTTCACATCATAGGTTTCCAGAAGCATCCGGACAAGCGCCGGACCACTCGTATCGATACGTTCGCCCCGCGAACCCTTGTCGCTGACCGTAATAACAATCGCTTTATATTTCATGACAGTATCTTGATCTCGTCGCCGATCTTCACTTCGCCTTCTGTGATCACTTCAGCGAATATCCCTTCCCGGGGCATAACGCAATCTCCCACCTGCTGGAAAATAGCGCATCGTGTGTGACACTCCTTCCCGATCTGACTCACCCGTAAAAGTACATGATCGCCAACTTTCAACTCAGTCCCTACGGGTAATTCATAGAGGACAATCCCTTCGGTCGTCAGGTTTTCCGCGAAATCACCGTATGTGACGTCCAAACCTTTTGCCTTGATTTTTTCGACGCTCTCTTTTCCGAGAAGGCTCACCTGCCTGTGCATGAAACCCGCGTGTGCATCCTGCGCAAGTCCCTTCCCTTCAATAAGCATACACCGCCCGATATTGTGCTTCTTCTCGCCCTTTTTATCACTGATATTGACTGCCAACACTTTGCCGTTCACCGACAACTCCTTTTGCGTTATGCTCCATGCTCTTTGCTCCCTGTTGATTGTCTTACGTATTTTCCGCTCTTTCCGCCTCTTTTTTCAACAAGGTAAAATGGACCAAGTTCAATCCCTTTGTCCACGGCCTTGCACATATCATAGATTGTGAGGGCCACAACCATTGTGCACGTCAGGGCCTCCATTTCAACCCCCGTCTGTCCTTTCGTCTTCACGGTAGATGTAATCTCGACAACATGTTTCTTATCATAAAAGGTATAGTCCACATCGATATGGGTTATGGAGAGTGGGTGGCAAAGGGGTATGACGTCATAGGTCCTTTTCGCAGCCATGATACCTGCTATCTTCGCCACCGTAAATATGTCCCCTTTGGGACCGTATCCCTTTTGAACAAGGTCGTATGTCGTCGGCGACAGCTTCACCTTACCGCCGGCAATCGCCTCGCGTTTCGTATCCCTTTTTTCAGAAATATCAACCATCCGGGCATTGCCCTTACCGTCCAAATGCGTCAACCTGGCCATGGTTTACCTCCGAAAACTAATCTACATGTTTCAA
Source organism: uncultured delta proteobacterium (assembly GCA_963754785.1). Lineage (GTDB taxonomy): Bacteria > Desulfobacterota > Syntrophorhabdia > Syntrophorhabdales > Syntrophorhabdaceae > PNOF01. The sequence goes on from CAVWHH010000024.1 coordinate 17,924, forward strand.
GTCCTCATGTCAATGACTCGATCTGTGGTGATCCTGTCTTAAGTGCTGGCATAGGTCCTTTTGAGGTCTGTCCTGTCTTGTCGCCAGCGACTGCAGAGCATGCAACATGTCCAATATTATAATTCAACAGCAAATATGTTCTCAGCTGATTTCTTTCCGCAATCCCTGATCTGAAAATCTGTCAGACTGGTGAGGATTTTAACGGGCATTCGATTGTCGGCTCGATAATTTTCTCCTATCAAGATTTTGTGCTTGAAACTCAATCGTGGTTGCAAGAGAATTGAACTTATGGGCAGCAAACAATTATCCAACCATTGGGAAAGTAAAGTCACACACAATGGGGGGAGTTCGTCACGTTAGTCAAGTACATGCCCAACTGGTTTTTGTTGGTCTTAATGCATATATTCTCCTATGTTAAAGTCCAAAGAATTTGAGTGTTGTTAGTATTATTTTAGGAGAGATTATGAAAACAGTTGAAGTTAACTTTACCGGATCTTGCAGTTATTGTCGGCGCGCGCTATGTTTGGCGCTGGGCTTACCCTCATTTTTACAGATAAGCTGCCAAAGGATCAGAGGACGGCGATAGGACGGGTTCTTACGCTCGTTGGAGCGGTGACGACAATCCCGCTTGTCATGACTTCTTTTGCCAAGAAGCGGTTGGACAAACGTGCTGAACAGTCAGAGACGCAGTTGACTATCGTGTTGAACCGACAACCGGGCGAAAGGATACTGGTTACCGGTAGCCTGGCTCCGTTGTATTAGGTACGCAAGAGGAGGCAACAATGGAAAAAAGCAGGCTTGGAAGAACGAACCTCGTAGTGACAAAAATGGGATGGGGCGGAATTCCCATACAACGGGTTCAGGAAAGCGAAGGAGTTTCCGTGATCAGGACCGCTATTGAAATGGGCATCGACCTCCTTGATACGGCCCGGGCTTACACGAACAGCGAGCGCCGGATTGGATTAGCGCTTCAACGAATAGACAGGCCGGTTGTCCTTTCGACAAAATCTCAGATAAGGACCGCGCAGATTTATGATGAAGTGCATAAAAGCCTTGCAGAGATGCAGGTGAAAAAAATCAATATCTATCATCTCCACGGTGTATCAAGTTTCAATGACTATGAGAAGGTCATGAGTCCGGGAGGCGCATACGAGGGACTTCAACGGGCGCAAAGTGAAGGTTTAATTGATCACATCGGCCTCACAAGTCACAGCCTTGATGTCCTGGAGAAGGCATTAGAGGAGGACCGGTTTGATGTGATTATGGCCTGCTACAGTTTTTTAGAACCTGATGCGGCGAGAAGAATCTTTCCATTAGCAAAGGCAAAAGACGTTGGAGTGCTGGCCATGAAAACATTCTCCGGCGGAGTCATAGAAGATCCAGGTCCGGCCCTGCGATATGTACTCTCAACGCCGGATATTGTGCCTATTCCCGGCACAGAGACCCTTGAAAAGGCTCGTGAGAACTGGAAAATCTTTATGGAGGGGAATTATACCCTTACAGCTGAAGATAAAGAGCGCATCGAGGCCATACGGAAAGAATTTAACCAGCAATTCTGCAGACGCTGTGACTATTGTCAGCCCTGCACAGAGGGCATTCGCATCCAGGCCGTACTCGGACTAAAATCCTTGATCAAACGGTTTGGCTCCCAGAGCCAGGAGCTGATGTGGGTAAGGGATTTTATAGAAAAAGCCCGAAGCTGTTCGGAATGCGGGGAGTGTTTGCCGCGTTGCCCCTATCAGTTACCGATTCCTGATTTGATCAAAGAAACTCTGGCTTGGTATGACAATCTCAAGGATCATCATAATGGTTAAGTGTGGACAGTCCCACTGCTTCCGTACACGCATGAATGTGGTCTGCTCGGACTAATCTTTTTCGTTTTGTGTGTTTTTCCATGGCCGTATTTCGCTATCATATGGGTAACGCTTTTGGTGTGATTCGTCGACACAGATGCAGGAAGGGATTCCGTCCCCAAGTTTGTCAAAACTTTGTACTGTCAAGATTTTGTGCTTGAAATTCAATCGTGGTTGTAGGAGAATGGGCTCATGGGCGGGAAAATCTGTAAAGTTAACAAGGTTAGGTATGTCCCTGACCGGTTTATATGGGGACAGGAGAGAATTGAATGTTAACCCTTGAAAGATATTCTCTCGGGGTGGGTGATCGTTTTGCGCAACAAGCCGAAGCCCAATTGCGCGCTTTCATACTGGCAGCCGAAAAGGGTGTGGACATCGCGCCCGTCTGGAACAAATCCGACCGCGAACACCTAATTGTCGGCTCCGAGCCATCAAGCGTGACCGCCGCGGCAGAAACCGCCAGCAAGAAGCTCGGCTGGAACAAAACCTGGCACGTGGATGCCGACCACATCCGCCTTGAAACGGTGGACCGGTTTGTTCCTTATTCCGATTTCTTCACGATCGACGTGGCTGACTCCATCGGCAAACCCTCGCCCGCCGCCAGCGTCAAGGCGTTTGTGGACCGCCATCCCGAACTCGTCGGACAAGTGGTAATCCCCGGCATCGCCCGCAGTCTGAAAACGAGCCGCACTTACGTGGAAAAAATCGTGAACAAATACCACTTCGCCGTGCGAGAAGCCGGTGGCATCTACCGCCACATCGTCAAGGTCAAGGGCGAAGACAAATTCATCACCGAAGTTTCCATGGACGAAAGCGACTCCCCGCAAACTCCTGTGGAGTTACTGGTTATCCTGGCCGCGCTCGCGGACGAGAATATACCGATCCAGACCGTGGCACCCAAGTTCACCGGGCGGTTCAACAAGGGCGTGGACTATGTGGGAGACGTCGCCCAGTTTGAAAAGGAATTCAACGATGATCTCGCAGTGATTTTCTTCGTCATCAAGAAATACGGTTTACCGGAAAATTTGAAGCTCAGCGTGCATTCCGGGAGCGATAAGTTCTCCATTTACGCCCCGATCCACCGCGCTCTTATAAAAACAGGCGCCGGGTTGCATTTGAAAACCGCCGGCACCACGTGGCTCGAGGAAATCATCGGCCTGGCCGAAGCGGGCGGCGAAGGGCTGGTCCTGGCGAAGGACATTTACACTGAGGCGCTGGCGCATATGGAAGAACTCTGCGCGCCATATGCGACGGTGATTGACATTGACCCCGGAAAACTCCCCCCCGCAACCGTGGTCGCCAAATGGAGCTCCGCCCAATATGCCGCCGCCTTGCGCCACGATCCTAAATGCAAGGATTTCAATCCGAGCTTGCGGCAGTTGCTCCACGTTGGTTATAAGGTTGCTGCGAACAAGGGCGAGAAGTATATGGGCCTTGTTCGCGCCTGCGAAACAACCATCGCCCACAATGTGACCAGCAACCTGTTCGACCGCCACATCAAACCGCTTTTCCTCGGCTCTTGATCTGGACTGATGGGCCTGGCAGAGACTTTTCTTGATGAGTATCCCATATACATAGCCATATTCTTGTATTGCCTGTTTCCCCATATCGCCGCTATAGTATGTAGTACGATAGTTTTGCACATATCCATTTTACTAAAGTCTTCGCCTAAAGGCAGGGTTTTCTCCCCGAGGGAGACACTAACTACAGCCAAGAACACCATCACTTTTCTTCCCATCTCCGTCCTCCTTTTTCTCTGAATAACAAAAGCCGCCACCTAGAGAATCATTTCTCTAGGTGGCGGCCCGACCATCCTCCTCTTAACCTCCAGGAATGCTGTTCATTCCTGAACCCTGCAATTTTATCTATATTTCATTTACATTACATGTTTCAATTATTTCCTGACCGGTTTTATTTGCCAAGTGTTTTATTGTTGGATATTCCAAAAATGTTGCATCTACCGAAATACTTGAGAAACCTCTCTTACAGGATGAGGTAAGAAGATGTTGTGACATAATTCCTTAGAAGAGGAAGAAGTTGATACTCTGCTTCACAAATATTCAGAGTGACAATGGCAGCGGCATTAAAGATTGGTGTGTGAAAGCGAGGGTTGTCTCCACCGTGTTCTCAGATGCAAATATCCAAAGGGCATTACCCTCATGATTGTCTTTATCTCTGTCCAAAGTCTCACACAGAAGCTGGACCGGTTTGTTGGGGGACACGTTTCGATCTTTGAGTTGCAGTATTGAATCTTTTGTGATAATTCTGTGGGCAGAGCAGTGATATGTGTTTCAACAGTGCCATTGCTATCCCTATTGTTATCCCAAAGGATCCATGGGCATGCTCCATATGTGAATTCTAAGCCGGTATTGTGAGGTTACCGGCAATTTTATTTATACAGGAGGGCAAAAGATGAAGAACAGAGTGTTCTTGTTGATCATGATCTTGTTTTTTGTCACAGGCTGCGGAGGGATGTATGGAGTAAAGGGCGGTGGAGGAAACGCCGCCTGGACCCCGACTCAAGCGGAACCGGCGAGGGCTATAATAGCCTGTGCCGATCTTACCAAAAGTTTTAACTACACGAATACGACCCTCACCTCAGTTGCCATTGTCCCTGCAGGGACCCTGCTTATCCCCGGTATTACTGACCCTATGCCGGAGCACTGCCTGGTCAAAGGTAACATGAACGAGCGTAAAAGTCTGATAGACGGCAAGATTTACGCGATCGGCTTTGAGATGCGTCTTCCGACCTCCTGGAACGGCCGTTTCTTCTACCAGGCCAACGGAGGACTGGACGGAATGGTCACAAATGCCTATGGAGACATTATCTGCGGAGGGGCATCTTCCAACGGCCTTTCCAAGGGATTTGCCATTATCAGCTCGGACGCGGGACACCAAATGGAACAGGGCCCAATCGGCGGCGGCCTCTTCGGGATTGATCCGCAGGCACGCATTGACTATGGATACAACGCTGTGGCTCAATTGACACCCATGGCAAAGAATCTGATCAAAACCTACTACGGTAAGATGCCGGACAAATCCTACATAGTGGGAACCTCCAACGGCGGTCGTCATGCCATGGTGGCTGCTGCACGATTTGCAGATCAGTACGACGGCTATCTGGCGGGTGCCCCCGGATTCAATCTTCCAAAAGCCGCTGTGGCGCAGCTCTGGGGAGTGCAGCAGTATGCCCCCATCTCGAAGGTGTCTCCTGCCACAGGTGAACCCGATGTGGCAACGAGTTTTTCTGCTTCCGATCTCCAGTTGGTATCTGACAGGATTCTCAAGAAGTGCGATGCCCTTGATGGGCTGACTGACAACATGGTGAGCGATTTCATCCGGTGCCAATCCCTCTTTAGTATCGACGCCGATGTTCCCACCTGTTCCGGATCTCCCGACGGTACCTGTTTGACCCAAGCCCAGAAAACAGTGCTCGCGAAGGTCCATGCCGGAGCCAAGAACAAGGCAGGGCAGCCGCTTTATACAAACTTTCCCTGGGATACAGGTATCAACAGTGCCACCTGGCGAGCGTGGAAGTTTTCCAACAGCACAGGCCCCCGCGATCCTCTGGCCGTCGGTTTTGTCTTTATGACGCCACCGGTATCACCCGCGATCCTAAGCGGCACCGCCAACTCGATTATCGACTTCGTCCTCGGGTTCAACATGGACACCGATACCCAGAAGATCTATGCAACAGACGGCACCTACAACGAATCGGCCATGTCTTTTATGACCCCTCCTGATGCAACGGTCCTGTCTGGATTTGTTGCCAACCACGGAAAGATGATCATCGTCCATGGCGCAGCTGATCCCGTCTTCTCTGTCAGCGACACCATCAACTGGTATGAGGGCTTCCGGGTACGCTACGGAAACGCCGCCTCGGATATGGCCCGCCTGTTTATCGTACCCGGCATGAGCCACGCCCGTGGAGGGCCCGCCACCGATCAGTTTGATATGGTCGACGCCCTCGTGAACTGGGTTGAGAAGGGGATCGCTCCGGACGCCGTTACCGCCATGGCACGAGGCAAGGGTGCCGTGGTTCCGGAGGCGGTGAATACGGAGGTGCCGGTCTCCTGGGCCCCGGGTCGTACCCGGCCCTTGTGCGCCTATCCTGAAATAGCCAAATATAAAGGTAGCGGTGATACCGAAAAGGCGTCGAGTTTCTTTTGTGTGGCCCCGTAGTCAGGCAAAAAGGAGTGTACGGAGACTGGATATAATTTTGATTGGTACATGTACAGAGATGTAACATGAATGAGAAAAGGAGGAATACTATGAACTTAAGAGAAATTGTGCTTATCGGCTTCATTATCGCCACCTCACCTGTCCTGGCCGCGGTTGTTGAGAAACCCTCCCGCGCTGCGGATAATCCGGTCAACTCGGATAACTTCTTCAAAACGGAGTTTGTTTACGAATCGAAAGTGCTCATTGATCGGGAGCGGATTTCCATTGATAAAAGTAAGTATGGGGGACGTAATATCGTCTGGATCACCGGGGGTACCTTCAAGGGGCCCAACATGGAAGGAACCGTAATACCTGGCGGTGCTGACTGGCAGTTGGTGCGCCCTGACGGTGTCACTGAACTCGATGCCCGCTATACCCTCAAGACGAATGATGGCGTGATAGTCTACGTGAATAACCGCGTCCTGAGCAGGCCAGATCCTGCCTCCAAGGACCCCGCCTCTCCGGGCCAGTATCGCCGGTGTGTTCTGAGTTTCGAAGCACCTTTGGGCAGCAAGTATGAGTGGTTGAATAAATTCGTCTTCTTGGGTACATTAACTTCTGCCACAACCGATACGGAAGCAGCGGTCATCATCCGCGTGTGGAAGCTGCTGTAGACGGATGAGCGATAGCAACGACGATGTTCGTCGGCAAAACGAGGCTTGCCTGAATCAGGCGAGCCTATCCGTCTCTGCCTTACAATACGTCCTGTTTTCTGGTATTCCTATTCGGTCATACAGAGTTTTTTCGTACTCAGGGATTAAAAAAGATTTTTTTAAAGTAAAGTCACCCCATTATCGATCGATTGAAACACTCATGCCGACTCGTCGGCATGAGTGTTTCAGGAAAAAGTACTTACCATAGCGCATCTGTGTTTGCCCTGCTTCATCTCTGCTGTTCCTGTCGCGCCATAACGCTTCTATATGGATGTTTTATCCATGTGGGAGCCTAAAACGCAACGCAGGGCAAAATTGAGGGTCCGGCTTCGGTCGGGCCTTTTTTATCTATCCTCTCTGTTAGTTATACGTTAGCAAATATATATTAGCTTAATAGGAGAATAGATGTAAACTTTTGGTATTCAATGCTGTACATACAGAAATGCAACATATAATACACGTATTATAAGTACGTCGAAGAATCACAACCTACAGATTGACAAAGTTAGACACCAAAAGAGCTTCGGCTCTGCGGCTCATAATCGTGTGGAGAGCTTTCGCGTAATTATATAGAGATTACCCGCCGATACTGCGGAGCGACCTCTGACATTTCCTAATCTGCCCCATCTCCAGCTTCTTCTCCGGCTTCACCCTGACAACCCCTTTCACAAAGGCTTTTATCTCCTCGTCGCTCTTTCCACCTCTCAATAATGCCTTCACATCATACTCCGTATCTGAAAAAAGGCAGGGCCGGATCATACCGCTCGATGTGAGCCTGATCCTGTTGCATTCGGCACAAATGTGTGTCGATACAGGACTTATGAAACCGATCTTGCCTGAGCCACCCTCGATGTCGAACACCTTCGCCGGACCGTTGTCCCCGCTTAAAGAAGGTGTGAGGTTATAGGCCGTCCTTATTACATCCTCAATCTGCCGGGACGTGATGATTTCCGTGCTGTTCCAGAGCGACGCGTCGCCAAAGGGCATAAACTCGATGAACCGCACGTGGTGGTTCCACTTCTTCGCGGCCTTCACAAAATTGAGTATCTCATCATCATTAAAACCCTTTATAATGACCGTATTGATCTTAATGGGGTCAAGGCTCGCATAGATGGCCTTTTCAATACTCATGATAACATCATCGAAAGCGTCGACACCGGTGATATAGGTAAACCTGTCTCTTCTCAGGGTGTCGAGGCTGATGTTGACCCTTTTGAGCCCCGCCTCCTTGAGTTCCAGGATTTTTTCACCGAGAAACACACCGTTTGTAGTGAGACTGACATCTGCTATCCCTTCGATGCTGTTTATTTCCTTTAATAAATAACCGATACCTTTTCTCGCAAGCGGTTCTCCCCCGGTCAACCGTACTTTTTTCACACCAAGCTGCGCGGCAATTTTTACAAACCGGATTATTTCCTCATAAGAGAGTATCTGGGTATGAGGAATAAAACCGAATGAGCCATCCACGCAATACTTGCAACGCAGATTGCACCTGTCCGTCACAGATATTCTGATGTAATCTATCGTCCTGTCATAGGTATCTACAAGCTCACTCATATCGATTTGTCCTCAAGTTGGTGGTGTTCACAATTCCCCGATTCACGGCCTCCCGCCCTTTGCTCTGCACTCTATGCACCATGCACTGCTCTTTTTTCGTCAATCGTCCAAGCAAAGCAATGGTCCTTCGAGCTTTTATCCTTTACCATGTCTCATCCCTGTTCATACTTCACTTTTCCTGTCTCCTCCGTGTTGTATCCGCCCAGAGGCTCAGGCCTCTTTGCGAAAGTTATCGAGGTCATGACGTCCATCAATACGGTGAATCTTCTCTCGCCCGTGAATTCCTTTGCCACGAGGAGGCCATACTCTTCCTCTGCGAGAGGGATAAAATCGAGCGAAAAGGCCCTGGTAACCGAATAGATACTGACTCCAAGATCTGCAATAGATTCTTTAATCAAGACCCCAACGGCAGTATGAGAACACTCTTCTCTATCATACCCGTTGATAAGATTTTTTTCAAGGCTCATCTCGGAGCAGAGTGAATCAAAAAAGGTTCTCGTACCCGAACCGAGCTGCCGGTTGACGAATCTTATATTAGGCCGGATAAGATCGGCGATACCCCCGATACCCCTGGGATTGCCCCTTTGAATCAAGAGACCTCGTCTTCTCTTTACCATATGGATGAGCTTCACCACCCTGTCAGAAATGTATCGTTGTATGGCAGGCACATTATAGGCCTTCTCCTTTTCATCGAGGATGTGAGTCGTCGTGAGTGCCGTGATCCCTTTCTTCAGCGCCAGGATGCCGCAGAGACTTCCCGTGTGCATAAAGATGAGGTCCGTCCCCGGATAGTTTGTCTTTATGATATTCCGCATAACATCAAGGGAAAGATCGTGGCTTCCGATAATCTGGACCCGTCCCGCGATTTCTTCTTCGTTCTTCAAGAGTTGACCGACTATTTTTTCGCATTCTTCGTATCCTTCAATATTCTCATGTATTCTCACGATCCCGTCGGTTTGGCAGAGAGGAGAAGACACTCGCCGCTCTGCTCAAGGGGATCGCAAAATACTCACCTTTATTCCCCGTAAGGTTTACCCGGACAATCTCCTCGATACCGATACGGGAGGGCACTTTGTAAGCCGTAACGCATTGCAAGCTCTTCGTGTATGTTTTCGCGCGCATAAGCTTTTCACAGAGAGGAACACGAAAGGTCCTGAAGGTGATCACTGTCCATACAGGATAACCGGGGATTCCGAAAACGGGCTTACCTTCAATAAGGCCAAACAGAGCGGGCTTACCGGGCATCATGGAGTCGGTACTCATGTAAACGCAAGCGCCGTCGTTCATTTCCGTCTGTGGTTCCTCTCCGATTCGTATTCTGCCCCTCTGGTTGAGAAAAACGGGATTCGGCTCTTTGGACCCCTGTGTGTCTTTTGCCCTAACGGCATAACCGTCGACAAGGGATCGCGCGAAGGCAGGCATGGATTCTGTGGAAATAATACCATGGCCAAGTGCCCTTCCCTGCGCCTCGTCGATATTCATCGTCTCCGTCCTCAGGCCCAAAGGGAATGTTTGCAGGAGGCTATCCGCCGCGTTCGCTGTACTCGCTTTCAAAAATTCCATCGTGGATACCGTTGCAATAAAAATATAGGTGATTGGAGGACATATGTCAAAAAGATGAACAATCTCGCAATTGAATCTTGTTTATCATTCGCAAAACATGTATTATAAAGGAAAAAAGGTGCATCCATGAAAAGGGTCATTTTGGTTGATTTTGAAAATATACAGAAACTAGACTTCGAGCATATTGATACAACAAACACGGATATCCTGATTTTTGTGGGCCGGTCCCAGAGCAAAATACCGTTTCAGCTCGTGGAAAAGGCGCAGACTTTCGGCGAACATCTGAGGTGGCTCAAAATTGCCGGTGATGGCAAAAACAATCTCGATTTTCATCTCGCTTTCGAACTGGGACGGCACTGTGAACAGTATAAAAATGACGTTGAGCTGATTATACTGTCCAAGGACAGCGGGTACGATTCGTTAATCAAGTATATTAATGATTTAAAAGGACATGCGTCAAGAATCGCGAACGCTGCCGAACTGGCCGACAGCACAAAACAGCTTCCCACGTCGAACTTTACTGGGAATATCGTGGCAAATTTGCGTAAGATCAATGTTCAGAAACTTCCTCGAACACGGACAACATTAAAAAAACACATCGAATCGCTCCTTCGGGATAAAGCGAATTCCAGCGAAATTGATTTGATTATCGAAGAGATGTTCGTCAGGGGTCTGCTGACACTCACCAATAACCGTCTCAAATATTCCATGGACTCTGAGCCTTGAGCGTCCATGGCTATGATACGTGAAGAAGAACCCCGCAATGTGAATACACGTGAGGAACATCTGAAAACTCAAACCTCCCATTTGAAATTACGATAAAGGAAGAGCATGCAGAATAAAGGCAAATTTACTCTCTTTGATGTAAACGAGTTTGATCACTGGCTGTTAGAAAATGAGTTCAGCCGGAAAATTACTCTCATTCAGAACCATCACACCTATCAGCCATCTTATAATAACTTCAAGGGGAACAACCATTTTACTCTTCTCGAGAACATGCACAATTTTCATGTACAGGAAAGAAAGTTTTCGGAAATAGCGCAAAACCTGACCACCTTTCCTGATGGGACCATTGCAGTCTGTCGTTCGATGAACATAATACCCGCGGGGATCAAAGGGGCCAATGAAGGCGCCGTCTGTATCGAGCATATCGGAAATTTCGATATCGATGGCGATACCATGCTTGATGCCCAGAAAGATACGATTCTTCGACTGAACGTACTCTTGTGCAAGAAATTCAGTCTCACGCCGGACAGTCGAACGATTGTCTACCATCACTGGTACGATCTCACATCCGGCAAGCGGACCAACGGAACGGGAGACACCAAGTCATGTCCGGGTACGAATTTCTTTGGAGGAAATTCAGTTGAAGCATCGGAAGCCAATTTTCTGCCCCTCATAATCGGACTGTTTTTCGGATTGGCCAAGGCCGGGCCAAACATCCCTGCTGCGACACCTGAAACAGCGAAAGTTACGGCGTTCAGCCTCAATGTGAGAAGTGGACACGATGTCTCCTCACCGACTGTAGAAGTACTGCAAAAAGGGACCACGGTCAAGGTATATGAAGAAAGCGATGACTGGTGTAAAATTCATCCAACGGAAGAGCGCTGGGTTTCCCGCACATATTTGCATTTTTTATAGATTGGCTCGCAAGGAGATACTCTTATCGGAGTATCCAGTGAATTGAGGCAAAGCAGATAATAAGAAATGCGGCAAGGGCGGTGCCGATGGTTTCCCATTCCCACTTGTTCTCTTTAACAATCTCTTTCCAGTCACAACTCGTACAGTAAACTATCTTACGTCCGGCAAACTTAAGAAACCATTCCATCAAATGGCCTTTCATGTTTCGTTTGGCTTCCTGGTTACAGAGGGGGCATCGAAGGGTCGTCAGAGCTGTTCTCAAATATAACGAATCCATGGTCACTGTGTTCTCGGGCGTGTATTGCATTTTCTTGACCGGAGCCGTATGATCGGCAAAAAAATCAAGGTTTTTAAGACCTCTGTGTAGTTCCTCGACGGACACCCGAAGATTGACATGCTGGGCTTCCGATGTGCTCTCTTTCTCCATTTACACCCCCAAAAGCATCTTCATAGGTTATAGGATGACTGCTACACCAAACCAATCAATCAACCGGCGAGAACCCACCGAACACCATATTCCTGATGAACAAATTGCCGAATCTGTGAACTGTTTTTCCAATCCCCATATTTTCCAACATTTACAGAGTACCGCAAAAACGATTGAGAAGTCAAAGTAAAAATCTTTTGGCCTGAAAAAAACAAAACCACCGGGATATATCTCTTATATCCGGTGGCTTCTATATCAATTTCGAATCAAAGCGCTATCTTTGTTAGCGGTGTCATCAGTTTCCTCAACATACACGTAATATGGCTCGTTGCCTTCTCCTGATCGTCTCGATATCATCGTTGATTTAGAAATTGTGTTTATCACAGGACGATATTCTATGCAGTCGTCTCAGGTTCCAAGCGCTTCTAGTGCTATCGGGGCTCGCTTCTTTTGCGATCTCCTGTTCTTGGGAATCCACATCTTTAAGCAAAAATACGCCCGCTGTATCTTTTTCGGCAAACTCTTTACTTGGGACACTACACCGTGTCTGGCGACGAACCCCTTTACGGAGAGGCACCATGTTTTCAATTCTGTATGCTGAAAAAGCTCTGTAAACTTGTTGACAGCTCACGGTTGTCTTTGATATAAACCGATCAGTTGGCTGCCCGTGCGAAAACACATAATTCTATTGAACGAGACAAACACGGGCCGGACCGAATGTTTACAATGCCCCAAAGCTGGTTGACCAACGTAAAACATACGATTAGTGATTAAGACAATTAAGAAAGAACCAGAGCTGCCGGAGAACAACAGCGCTCTTGATGTTCGCTAGGAGCGGGAAGGTGGCGAAACTATGATTCATGAATGAACTGGGTAAACAATGAATGGATGTCAAATATTAACGAAATATGTTTTTGAAACGATTTACGATGATTTTCCAGACGATGCAGTAGACGTAACGAAAAAAGCCCTTTGGGAAGATTAGAATTCCAGAAATATCCAACAAACTTCATGACTGTGTTTTTCCATTATGATATCTGTTATACTTACGGAGAATACAATTGTTACTTTAGGAGGATACCGTGCCAAAATTCCTTTTGTTAAAAGAACTCGATCGTTACAATATTGGTACTTTCGCAGATATTATTTATAGGAATGCTTTGTTATACCCACATGATGAGGCATATGTTTATGGCGATATGAGAATAACCTTTTCTCAATACAATGCGAGGGTAAATAAACTGGTTAATTATTTACAAGAGATAGGCATTAAGAAAGGTGAAACTATCGGAATAATTGCGTTGAATTGCATGCAATTTTCAGATTTCAATGGCGCCGTTATGAAGGGTGGTTTTATCGGTTCACCATTTAATACCAGATTAACTGCTACCGAGCTCGAATATGTTATTAACTATTCGGAAACTAGAATTCTATTTTTGGGACCTGAGTTTATTAATATTATTAATACCTTAAAAACGCGTCTTCCTAAAATTGAACACTATGTTATATTGGAGGGTGCTGCAGCAGGAATGACTTCTCTTGATGAAGTCTATGTTTCTAATTCAGATGCAGAACCGGATGTTAATATTCAAGAAACAGATCCTATGTATATTATATATACCAGCGGTACTACAGGTGTACCTCGCGGGGCATTATATGATCATGCTGCACTTATGGATGATGCCAGAACTTTTGCCATTGATCACGGTTTGCAGGCAGGAGATAGACATCTTCAAATTACTCCCATGTTCCATGTTGCAGGCAATACATGGTTTCGTATGTTTATGCTTGTTGGATTATGTAATGTAATTCAAAAAACATTTGATCCGCTTGCGACTTTAAAAACTATACAGGAAGAAAAAATAACGCATATGCAGATTGTTCCCACACAGGTAGTTGCCATATTGAATACACCGGATGTGGAGAAATATAATATCAGTTCTATGAAAGTATGGTGGTATGGCGGTTCTCCGATGCCATTTGAAGTGCTAAAAAAAGCCTTAAATTTTGGGCTTAGAATTGGGGAAGGATATGGGCAAAGTGAAAGTGGCCCCGCAATTACACATTTATCAAAAGAGGATCATGATATTTTAGACAAACCTGAAGAAGCACAAAAAATTCTTATATCGACAGGCAGATCTGATATTGGCGTTCATGTTAGAATAGTTGATAATGATGAAAAAGACGTTGAACTGGGAAAAATTGGTGAGATTATAGTTAAAAGCAAGCATATAATGAAAGAGTATTGGAAAAAGCCAGAAGATACTAAACAAACTGTAGTTAATGGTTGGCTTCATACGGGTGATATGGGTTATTACGATGAAAAAGGCTATATATATATTGCAGACAGGAAAAAAGATACGATTATTAGCGGTGGAGAGAATGTATATCCAAGGGAAATAGAAGAAATTTTATATAAACACCCCGCCGTATTGGAAGCTGCGGTAATTGGAATACCTGATCCATACTGGGTGGAGAAAGTACATGCTATTATATCGCTTAAAAAGGGAGCTGTTGCCACACCTGAAGAAATAATTGCATTTTGCAAGAAATATATTGCAGGATATAAGACACCGAAGTCAATAGAATTTAGGGAGTCCCTGCCGAAAAATGCTGCGGATAAAATATTGAAAAAAGAGCTTAGAGAGGCCTATTGGCCTGAGCAAACAAAAAAGAAATAATTAATGATTAGATTCAGCAAATGTAATTCTTATATACTTTTTTGTTTCTAATGATAAGAAGTTGCTTTGATTACATTGGATATACAAAGAAGGAAATGGTTTATCAAAAAAATCGGCCGTAAGATACGGTCACGGCAAAAAGGCTCACGATGGCTCGTCGGTTCATCAACATCGTTGCCGCCGCCAATCATATTTAGGGAGCCGGCAAGGGAGCATGTGCTTCATCGTCGTTATCGCACGATTCAGCGAGATGAGCTTAAAAAAAATTGCATGTTTCAGACTCTTCACTGCCGTTTGTAATGTTCCATATTCGGCAAGCCTGACAGAAGCAAGACTTAACGAAAGACAGTAACCAGGAGAGGTTACCAGTTTTGTAAGGCGCGGTCGATTCTACAAAGAAACTGGACCGGTGAACTGGGGGTTGGTCAATACGATTTTCATTTTGGTGGAGTAAAATTAATTGTGTAAATTCGATATGAGGATGACAAAAAGGATGTACCTCCTATAAAATAAGCGATAACAGCTTATCACACTATTTCAGGGAGGAGGAACATCCGATGGAACTAAAAGTGAGTGTATCAGAGGCGATTGCATTAATCAAGGAGGTAGAAAATGTTCCGGCTAAAATTCTGGAGTATATCGGCATGAACATACAGAAGGAAGTGGGGACCTTTCTGACAAACCTGATGGACCATGAGCTTACCCACCATGTGGGAAGAGGGAAATATGAACGTAAAGAAGGTGCGAACGATTACCGTAACGGGGCCTATACCCGCACCTTCTGTATCAAGGGTATCGGTGATGTAGAGGTACGGGTTCCCAGAGACAGAAACGGTGATTTTAAGACCCAGGTACTCCCCCGTTGCCAGCGCTATGATTCCAGGATTACCGAAGACATTGCCGCCATGTATTTAACCGGCATCTCTACACGGACCCTCTCTCTTCTCAGTAAGAGGCTCATCGGACGGTCCCTCTCCCCGACAGAGGTAAGCAACGCATCAACAGAACTGAAAGCTGCCGCCCTGAAATGGAGGATGCGTGACCTCTCCCATGAGAAGATCAAATACCTCTTCATGGACGGGGTTACTTTCCGGATGAGGATGAAAGACAGGATAGATCCCGTTCCCGTCCTTGTCTGTATGGGTGTCAGAGAAGACGGCACAAAACTTGTTCTTTCTCTTCAGAGCGGCGATAAGGAATCAGCGTCTGCCTGGAGGGAGTTCTTCAAGGACTTGAAGAAACGGGGACTCAACGGGGCAATGATACAATTAGGTATCATGGATGGGCTTGCCGGTCTTGAGAAGGTTTTTCATGAAGAATTCTCCCATGCAAAGATCCAACGCTGCCAGGTCCATGTTGCAAGAAACGTCCTTGCGAAAGTTCCGCGGAAGTTGAAACAGTCGGTAGCCGATGATCTACGTTCCATCTTCTATGCTTCATCGAGAAAAAAGGCAGACGAGTTTGCGATATCCTTTCGGGATACATGGGAGAGAGAACTGCCCTCAGCGGTAAAATCGCTCTCCAATTCCCTTGATGCCTGCCTGACCTTCTTCTCTTTCCCGGAAGAAGAATGGATATCATTAAGGACGACCAACAGTATTGAACGACTGAATAAGGAATTTAAAAGGAGGACAAAACCGATGGAGATTGTTGCAGGAGAGAATGCCTGTTATCTCCTGTTGGCTTTTATATCATTGAAGATGGAGGCAAGCTGGGAATCCACGAAAATAGGAAAGGTACGTCCGAATTTGCCCCTCTATAAGAAATTTACACAATTATGTTGACAGTACCTTCATTTTCGTTGATGCTAACAATAAAAAGTATTTGCTTTCTTAAGAACGTTCCCTACAGTTCTTGACAAGGAGTCTCCCGTCTGATAACTTTTTTCCTCAATTTTGGAAAAAAGAATGATATGAAAAGTTTATCTCTTTTTACAGCTATTAAGGTATGGATTCAACTATCAAGGGCTCCCTTCCACTCGGTGGGGGTTCTACCTTTTCTCCTGGGGACTCTTCTTGCCTGGAAGATGGATGGTATTTTCCAACTTCCGATCTTCATATTGGGCATTATTGCAGTGGTTCTAATCATGCTTTGTACGTATTACACCGGTGAATACTGCGATGTTCTTGAAGACAGACTTTCGGCCTCCATGGAAAGGAATACTTTTTCGGGGGGAAGCCAAGTAAATTGTAGAGAACCTTCTCCTTTACAAGCATGCGAGGACGGCAAGCTATATTGCCCTAGGGCTGACCGTGGTCATTGGGCTAATTATCCAATTCCGCTATAAGACTGGCATACTGATGATCCCTCTCGGTATCATAGGGATACTGTCAGGATTTTTCTATTCAAAAATGCCGGTACGCTGGGTAACCAGAGGGGTGGGCGAGGTACTGATAGAGCTCTGCTATGGATGGTTACCGATCACCGTTTCTTACTATTGCAAACAGCAGAGATCGACAACCGCATAAACTGGATTGCACTCCCCATTGCCTGCACAATATTCAATGTCATCCTCATCAACGAGTTTCCTGATCATCCCGCAGACCTGATCGCGAAAAAAACAATCTTGTGGTACGGTTCGGGAAAGAAAAGGCAGTATTTCTCTATATTGTCATGACAGTGGCCGGGTGGGTTTCATTCTTTCTTTCGGTACAGAAGGAACTGCCAAAAACGGCCTTCATCTATTATGTCCCTCTTTTTTTGCCGTTTCTTTTTTTCTTGTCGTTATTATGGTCAGAAAAGGTTATTTGAATAAAAAGATGCTGGAAGTCATTTGCGGATTGACCATAGTGACCAACTTGTTAACCAGCTTGGCATATATACTTACTGTCTGGTTCAATGGGATATAATCTCATGGGTTTTTTGACAAATTCAAGAATCCCGCTAAGTAGGATATTCTGGCCTCCAAGCCTCGTAATAAAACAACTCGGGAGTGTTCTCTACTTTAAACATCTCGTAAAATGGGACAGTTTTTATTCATGGTTTTTTCGTCATAGTTTTAAATCCCTTCCGGTAGCGGCAGGTTCATTCGGGATGGGGTGTATCGGGTTTCCTGCCCATCCTGCATGGGAGGTAACTGCCGCATGTAATCTACGGTGTATCCATTGCCACGCAACTTTGGGCAAACCTGCAAGAGATGAATTGACAACCGATGAAGCGAAACTGTTTATAGATGATCTGGCGAAGGTAGATGAATTCAGGATGCTTGTCTACACAGGTGGAGAACCCCTTGTCCGTCCTGATATTTTTAAATTCTTCGAGCACTCCAGGCAGGGTTTGCGAATGTTATCGCAACAAACGGCACTCTTATTGATGAGGATATGGCCTTCAGGCTAAGGGAAAGTGGGGTTGTGGGCACTGCGGTAAGCATCGATTCATCGGTAAGCAAGGTCCATAACAGGATCAGGGCAAACCCGAATGCCTTTGAACTGGCCATGAGGGGCATACGTGCAGTAAAAAAAGCGGGTATCCTTTTGCAGATAAACGTAACCGCCATGGAGTACAATTTCGAAACCCTCAGCGAACTCATAGAATTGGCAGACAATGTCGGTTCTGGTATCATGCTCATGTATCAACTTGTCCCGTTGGGAAGGGGAAGGAATATTGAAAACGCAACCCTTGGTATAACGGAGAATGAAAAACTACTAAAGTTTTTACAAACAAAACAGAGACATGTCTCCACAGTTATTGAGCCGGTGGCCGGGCCACAGTACTGGCCTTTCCTGATGGAGCAGAATAACAAAACCGACGGTGTATGGATGAAGATGGCACAGCAGGGATTTCACGGATGTGCGGCAGGGCGTGGGTTTGTGTATATTAAGGCCAATGGTGATGTGTGGCCCTGTCCTTTTGTTGAGGTGAATGCAGGTAATCTGAGAACGTCCTTTCGAATCGATATGGCGTGACAGTCAGGTACTTGTCAACCTCAGAGAACGTGAGAATACCCTTAAGGGGCGCTGTGGCCAGTGCGAATACAGGAAGATATGCGGTGGTTGCAGAGGACGCTCCATGGCATACAGTGGAGACTACCTTAATGAAGACCCCTCTTGCTTTCTTTATAAGGATATTACCGCGGCAACGAAAAATATCAATTGATCTTATGCGGCATATGTCACCGCAGGATGCTCAAAATACTTCCTCACCTGGTATGGTCTTTTAATCAGTGTTCTCATAAATGATTCGTCTTGCGCTGGCTGAGGATGAGTCTCGGAGTGAACTTTCTGTTTCAGACCATTATTGAGATACTCGTTGCGATCCAGTTGGCCAAATCTTCCTTCATCAAAAAAGAAGAGAGGTTGCTTAGGATATGTATGGGCGGACATGTTCAGTTTTTTTAAATCCTTCCTGCTCTTCCTGGTTTGCCTTAGCATGGATGGGACGGGGTTTCTTCAAAACGAGACCCATGCCCAGCATGTGTTTCCAGAGAGGAGTAGTGCCTATTTCTATACCAAATTCTTTTTCTATTTCTCTTTTCAGCTTCTTCAGTGTCCAGCGTATTGGTTCTCATGAGGCGTTCTTGCCGGTTATAAGCCATTCTTCAATGAGCATTTTCTGCTCACCATTCAGTTTTGATCTCATATGCCCTTTCGGTTGATCGCGAAGACCTGTTACTCCATGCTCTTTGAACTTTGCAACCCACCTGAATATGCTTCGTGGAGAAACATGGAAGATGTCTGCAATCTGACGGACTGGATGACTCGATGCAGCAATAATACCCTTTAGCTGAATAGACAGTTTGCTTTTTTTGATTTTGTTTAGTTCTTCTTCTGCTTTCCTTATGGTTTCTGGATCGATATTCAATTTCGGTCGTGGCATATTCATCCTCTTTTATAGAGACCGGTATAAGAAGAATTGTATGCGTATAATAATGTTATATCAAGGAGAAAAAGATATAACTGGCAGACATTATTAAATAGTTAAAATGCCGAAGGCGGGATTTGAACCCGCATGAGTCTCCCCGCCACCCCCTCAAGATGGTGTGTCTGCCAATTCCACCACTTCGGCAATTATTTCTGCTGCTGCGCCGGTGCCGGCACGCTTTCTCCCGTTTTCGCTGGAACGATTCGCAGGGCGCTTTCTCTATGACCATAAATATAAGCCAAAGACAAACTTGTCAACATAAAAACGACGATCGCTCCCGTTGTGAGCTTCGTCATAAACCCGGATGATCCCGAGCTTCCAAAAAGCGTCTGGCTCGATCCGCCGCCGAAGGCAGCTCCGATCTCGGAACCTCTGCCTGTCTGGAGCAGAACGATAAGAATGAGTGCTATGGCAACCAGTATGTGCAGCGCTGCAATAAGTGTTACTATCATCTTCTTTTCTCCATTACATTTTTTATTATAGCAAGAAAGCTCTCGGATTTCAAGGATGCTCCGCCGACAAGCGCTCCATCAATATTTTCCATGGCCATGAGTTCCTCGGCATTTTCAGGAGTCACGCTTCCGCCGTACAATATTCTCACGCCGCTTGCTGCGTCTCTGTATTTCTCTCCTACTACGTTGCGTATAAAATGGTGTACTTCCTCGGCTTCCATAGGTGTCGCGTTTTTCCCAGTGCCGATAGCCCATACAGGTTCATAGGCGATAACGATATTATCGAGACTTTCAATTCCGATGAGCGCTTTTTTCACCTGAATACCCACAACAAATTCAGTGATCTCTTTGGCCCGCTCCTCTTCGGTTTCACCCACGCACACAATGGGCTTCAATCCTATGCTAAGGCTCTTTTTTATTTTTAGATTGACGCTCTCATCAGTCTCATAGAAATATTTTCTTCTTTCCGAATGACCGATGATCACACAAGTACAGCCTGCATCCTTGAGCATGGCAGGTGATATCTCACCTGTATAGGCCCCTTTATCCTCATAGAATATGTTCTGCGCCGCAAGCTTCACAGGGGAGCTCTTGATGATCTCATTAACAACGGCTAGGGAAGTGAAGGGCGGAGCGAGAACCACGTCGCCGCCGCTCACCGTGGGGGTTGCGTCCCTTACGCTCTGCGCGAGAAGGGCAGCTTCTTTTGTCGTATTATTCATTTTCCAGTTGCCGGCAACCATCCAGCCTCTCATGATTTACCTCCAGCGGATTCAAGGGCTTCGACGGCGGGCATGTTTTTGCCCTCCAGAAGCTCAAGGAAGGCACCGCCACCTGTGGAGATATATGATATCTTTGAACTCACGCCTGCCTTATGGACCGCCGAATCGGTGTCGCCGCCGCCAATGATGGAAAGGGCACCGGAATCTGCAACAGCCTTTGCCATGGCAAAGGTACCCTTGCTGAACGGTTCAAGCTCGAACATACCCATTGGCCCATTCCAGACAATTGTCTTTACACCCTTCAAGGCATCCGCAAATATTGAAATCGTGGCGGGTCCGATATCGAGACCCATATAATCTTTCGGGATTTCATCCACCCTGACGATCTTTGTCTGCGCGGTTACTTCTGCCTTGTCTGCAACTACACAGTCAAGCGGCAGGTATATGACAACCCTCTGCATCTTTGCCTTGTCTATGATCTCTTTCGCCTTGTCGACCATTTCGTATTCACAGAGCGACTTTCCCACTTCATTGCCGAGGGCCCGGAGGAAGGTGAAAGCCATACCGCCGCCTATGATGAGTTTATCTGCCTTATCGATAAGATTCTCAAGGATCCCTATTTTATCGGAAACCTTTGCTCCGCCGATAATAGAGACAAGCGGTCTCGCGGGACTTCCCAAGGCTTTGTTAAAATATTCGATTTCATCTTTCAAAAGGAAGCCTGCGGCGCTTATCGGAACGAACTGCACGATAGCTGTATTGGAAGCTGCTTTCCGGTGAGAAACAGCGAAGGCATCATCGATATAGACATCGCACAGCTTTGCCAGCTGTTCTGCGAACTCGGGGTCGTTTTTTTCATCGCCTATATGAAATCGGAGGTTCTCGAGAAGGACAATGTCTCCTCCTTTCATCTCCGCCACGGCATTTTCCGCTTCCTCTCCGATACAGTCATCAACAAAAGTTACATCCTTCCGGATAAGTTTGGAGAGGACCGCCGCAACGGGTTTCAAAGAGAGTTTATCGATCCTCTGACCTTTCGGTCTTCCCATATGCGACATCAGAATCACCTTTGCGTTCTTATCGAGGCAATAGTCGATCGTCCTAAGATGGGCCTTTATCCGCGTATCATCGGTAATGACTCCTGCATCATTCACAGGAACATTAAAGTCAACCCGTATGAGGACTCTCTTACCTTTTATATCGACTTCATCAATACATTTCATAACGGTGCCACCTTTCTCCTTTCCTGGGGCCCACACCTGCCATCCGCATGGGTCGTTGCCCTCTCCGGCAGCAAAGCTGTCGAAGCCTTCCCCTCACGTCCGCTTTGCTGGTTAAGGGCTTACGCCCCACCTTACACGCTATTTCATGACAAACGAAAGAAGTTCGTACATCCTGTTTGAAAAACCCCATTCATTATCGTACCAGGAAAGTACTTTTACCAAGGTTCCGCCGATGACATAGGTGTTCTCCATATCGACTATTGAAGAATGGGGGTTCCCATTGAAATCCTTGGAAACGAGCGGTTCATCCGAGCAGGCGAGAATGCCTTTCATCGGGCCTTCCGCGTATGCCTGGAATTTTGCGTTCACCTCATCTTTCGTTGTTTTCGTGGAAAGCGTTGCCACGAAATCGACGATGGAAACATTGGGTGTCGGAACACGTATAGCAAGGCCGTCCAGCTTTCCTTTCAGTTCCGGTATGACCTCAGATATGGCCTTTGCGGCGCCTGTAGTTGTCGGTATCATGGAAAGCGAAGCGGCACGGGCCCGTCGCAGGTCTTTATGGGGTTCGTCAAGAACAACCTGGTCGTTGGTAAAGGAATGAATGGTAGTCATGAGTCCATATTCAATGCCGTATTCTCTTTGGAGAATCTTCGTTATGGGAGCTAGACAATTCGTTGTGCAGGAACCCATAGATATGACCTGATGCTTCGATTTATCATAGACTTCCTGATTTACGCCGAGGACAAAGGTAACGTCAGGGTTTTTTGCCGGCGCTGATATGATAACCTTTTTTGCGCCTGCCTTCAGGTGTCTCTCTGCCCCTGCCCTATCGGTAAACTTTCCGGTACTCTCGAGGACAACATCAACACCCAAGTCTTTCCACGGGAGGGATTCCGGCTCTCTCATGGCGTAAGCCTTAATCTCCTTACCATTTACAACAATGGCGTTATCCTTGGCCTTTACATCTTCTTCCATGGTGCCGTGAATAGAATCGTATTTCAAGAGATGGGCAAGCGTCTTCGGGTCCGTAATATCGTTGACGGCCACAAATTCCACATCTTTACTTTTGAGACCTGCCCTCAAGACGAGTCTTCCGATCCTGCCGAAACCGTTGATCGCTACTTTTACGGACATGTAAACCTCCCATCTTTTTTGAATTTATAGTAATGCAAACACTGTTAGTTGTCAACCACTTTCTCTTTACATAGAAGGGGCCAACCCCATTCAAATGGCCACATTGTGATCTTGGTCTCATACCTCGCCAATCCGATAAGATAACAGTAATAACTTACCCGACTTCACCAACAATGGGCCTTTATATGTTTTTGAAGGAACGCATTGACAGGTCTCGGAAGGACCACTATGTTCCATTATTAATCAGGAATAGTTCTAAAATAGTTATGTGTTGAGTGCCAGGACATCGATAACGGAAAAATGTGCCAGCACATAGCAAACTCAAAGGTGATACTCCACTGAAAGCTCTTGCCGCCTCTAATGCCAAACTGAGATTTCCAACAGAAGAGGAGCCTCCCAGTCATCAACTGAAGAAGCCGGAGATTGGCAAATATCACGTTATGCGCCTCATTCGCAGCGACCTGAAATTGAATGTCTTCGGAGAATGTTTCTCGGCTCCGCCAGAGACTATGCTTGAATATGTGGTGGCTACTATCGGTGTCAAAGAACAGAAACTGAAACTATTCCTGGACAACAAACAGGTCAAGGACTTTGATTACAAGCTACGTTAAATCAGTTGAGTGTTATCGATGTCCTGGCACTTAACAGTTATGGTAACCAAAAAGTCCATCATCAAACAGCTAATAGAACGAGGATTAAAACTGACCCCTCAGGGACTGGCTGTTATCGAAGTGTTTGTAACAGAGATGCATAAAGACTGATCACCAACGTCGGCGCTCCCACCGTAGGCAATCAGAACGTAATAACCGCAGGGCCTCGGGGCCCGGCGTTGCCACAGGATGGCTGGTTTCTGGAGAAACTTGCCCAGTTCGATCGGGAGGTGATCCTGAGCGCCGCGTGTACGCAAAGGGTTCCAGAGCCTATAGGACATTTACCATACCCATAATATCACTCGCTATACGAAGGCCACAATTTTTTCCGAAGTAAAAAAACGAAACCTTTACCCGCTTTTCCACAGTGGCAGGCGAGCGCGGCCCTGCCGAAGCCGACCCGGACATCAGGGCGTTCACGACAAAGTTCTATACAGAGAAGGGGAACTGGGACCTCGTGGAGAATAACGCACCTGTATTTTTTCTTTGAGATCTCCTCAAATTCCGCGACTTGAGTCAGGCCGTCAAGCGTGATCCCCCCACCAATATGCGCAGCCCCCAAAATAATTGGCAGTTCTGGACCTCGCTGCCCGAGGCTTTTTACCAGGTTACCGTCGTCGTGCGCGACCGCGGCATCCTCACTCCTACTTACATATGCATGACTTTGGAAGCCATACCTTCAGTCTCCTAAATGCCAACAACGAACGTTTCTGGGTCAAGTTGCACCTGAAAACCCAATAGAGTATCAAAAACCCGAGCGACCAGAAGGCCAGGGCGATCACAGCCAGAGGCCGCGAAGCAACCAGCGTGATCTTTACGAGTCTATTAAAAACAAGAATTTTTCTCGCTGGACTTTCTATATTCAGGTAATACCCGAGCAGAATGCCGCGAAGCTGCCCAACAACCCCTTTGACCTCACTGACCTCTGGTTGCACAAGGATTATCTCTTGATCAAGGTGGGTGTTCTCGAACGGAACCGCAGTCCGGTAACTATGTCGCCGAGCTCGTGGCCGGTACAGGTTTTTCATCGGATAAAATGCTGTATGGACGGCCCTTCACCTCTGGCTAGACTGAACGTTACCGGCTCGGCGTAAACCGCCACCCGATCCCCATCAATGCCTCCCGCTGTCCATGCCACAGCTACCATCGGCACGAAGCAATGCGGGTTGAGGGTAATTATGGCGCTATCCTCGGTTGTAAGTCCAACAGTTACGGCTCATGGTATCAGCCGGAATTCGCTGAATTACCCTTGAGCCTTGAAGCGGTTGCCGATCAATGGAACCACGGTGTGGATGAAAATTACTACTCACAGCCCGGCAGGCTTTTTCGCCTGTTCACTAGCCAGAAGAAGGCACTGCTCTTTGCAAGCACGGCCCGTACCATCAACGATGTCCCAACAAGGTTAAGCTCCGCCACATTGGCAACTGTGTGAAAGCCGATCTGGCATACGGCAAAGAGGCAGCCGAAGCACTGGGTATCCCCGTGAGCGAACTACCCAGGTAGGGATAGAATCATCCGCAACAGGCCCGCGCCTTAAGGCAACATGACTGTGTAAGCAAAGCCGTATTGGCCCTGTCAATGAGCCGGGGATTGGTCAACCTTTCCACTGCGCAAAAGGCGAACTCCGACGAGTACATAATGACAGCCGGAAACAAAGGTGACAAAGGCGGTGATGTAAATAAACTCCGCACCATGTGTTCTCGCATTGGACCAGAGAAAATAGAGAATTATAACAATCTGACAGACAGTGGTGAGCTTGCCCAGGATCGTCGGAACCGGTTTCACTGTACGGGCAAGCCTGTAGAGAAAGAAAAAACCGCCAGTTATTACCATATCTCTCAGCAGAACGAGGGCCGTAAGCCACAGCGGAATGATACCTTTGAAGCTCAACATGATGAAGGCGGCAACGAGCATGGTCTTGTCGGCCAAAGGATCAAGGAAGGCTCCAAGGTCTGTCTTTAACCCCATGACCCGGGCGATAAATCCGTCGAGAAGGTCGGTGATGCCCTGAATGATAAAAAGATAGAGGGCATAATTGAGCCTATCGTAATAAACCGCAAGGATGAAAAAGATGGTGATAAAAAGACGGAATATTGAGAGGAGATTAGGAACGTTCATTCTCTATAGAGGTTTTTAAAGGTTGTAAGTTTATCGATGAATGCCAGCTCAACCGTATCAGTGGGCCCGTTCCTTTGTTTGCCGATAATCACTTCAGCAACGCCTTTATTCTCTTCCTTATCCCTATTATACACTTCATCACGATAAATAAATATAATGACGTCGGCATCTTGTTCGATTGCACCGGATTCGCGGAGGTCCGCGAGCCGCGGCCTTCTGTTTTCCTTTTCCCTCTGTTCTGGCGCCCTGTTCAACTGCGATATGGCGATAATTGGGAGATACAATTCCTTCGCAAGGGATTTGAGAAACCTCGATATTTCCGATATTTCCTGTTCGCGCCGATCGGTCCCCGTTCTCCCCCGCATGAGCTGGAGATAATCGACGACAAGGAGACCCAGTCCGTGTTCCTTTCTCAGTCTTCGCGCCCGCGCCCGCAACTCCAGCACGGAGAGTGATGGAGAATCATCGATGTACATGAGCGCATCGCTGAGCCTACCCGCCGCCTCGGCAAGTTTCGGCCACTCGGCCCTCGACAGAGTCCCTGTCCTGAGCTTTGAGTGATCGATCTCCGATTCGGAGCTGAGAAGACGCGTTACAAGCTGCTCTTTGGACATTTCCATAGAAAATATCCCTACCGGGACAGAACCTTCTTTCATGGTCGCAACGTGCTGGGCAATATTCATGCAAAAAGCGGTCTTACCCATGCTGGGCCTGCCCGCAACAACAATGAGATCTGAGTTCTGAAGGCCGCTCGTCAGCTTATCCAGTTCTGTAAAGCCTGTAGGGATACCGGTGACAGTTTGTTTCTTCTCATAAAGACGTTCTATGGTCTTTACGTTTTCCATGACAAAATCTTTAATCGAATAAAATGCCGGTTTGAATTTGTTCTCGGCAACCTGAAAGATCATCTTTTCGGCTTCATCGATGTAGCCATCTACGTTGGTGTCCGCTTCAAAACCCTTTTCGATGATCTCCGTCGCGACGTTCATGAGGTGTCTAAGCAGCGACTTCTCCTTGATCATCTTCGCGTAATGGGCAATATTGGCGGCGCTCGGCATGAGATCGACGAGTGTATTCAGATAGGTGGCTCCCCCGATGCCTTCAAGGATTCCTCTATCACGGGCCAGGCTACTTACCGTAATGAGATCGATGGCATCGTTACGCTCATAGAGATCGAGCATAATCTCGTAAATCTTGCCGTGAGCATCCCGGTAGAAATCGGCAGGACCTACGATATCGGCAACTTTGTTCATCGCTTCGGCATCGATAAGCAGGCCACCAAGAAGAGATTGCTCCGCCTCGATATTCTGAGGCGGGACGCGGCTTCTCGTCTGATTCGTTTCCCTGGTGTTCTTTAAGGGCCTTGCCATGGCTTATTCTTCTTTTTTTTGTACCTCGATTTTGACACTGGCGTTCACATTCTGATTGAGATGGACCCCCACAGTATAGGTTCCCGTCATCTTGATCGGTTCGTCAATCCTTATGAGTTTTTTATCAATCTCCACACCAGAAGCGGTTTCTATCGCCTTTGCGATGTCCTTATGAGTAACAGAACCGAAAAGCTTTCCGTCGCTGCCCGCTCTCATCTGCAGGATGAGAGAAAGCTCTTCCAATTTCGCCTTCAGGTCTTCCGCGTTCTTTAAATCTCTCACTTTTCTATTTTCAAAGCCCTTGACGATACCGTCCAGCCGTTTGACATTGCCTTCCGACGCGGGGATCGCGAAGCCTCTGGGAATAAGGAAGTTTCTCCCGTACCCGTCCTTTACGCTCACCGTGTCTCCTCTTTTTCCGGTACCCCGCACATCTTCGGTTAATATAAGCTTCATAAAAAAACCTCCGTCATCTCGTTAGTGTGGTGAAAGGAAGAAAAGCAATATGGCGTGCCATTTTTATCGCTTCCTTCACTTTTCTCTGGTGATTGGCGCAGGTTCCCGTCATTCTTCGTGGCATTATCTTACCCCGCTCTGTGATGAAGATCTTCAACGTCCTCGGGTCTTTATAATCGATAGCAGCATTCGCATCCTGGCAGAATCTGCATACTCTCTTTCTTACATAGACTCTCTTCTTTTGACCATCCTGAGATCTTGCTGGTCTTGTTGGTCTTGGCATTTATTCCTCCATCCAATAAATTTTGTGTGCTTTCAATTTGAAAACATCCTGCATCTTTACTTTCGTTTTGACAAGCATTCCTGAAACCATAAGTTTCTTACCCACTTTCTCGCTCAGAGGGACCGTGCTTTTGTTTCCGATCCATTCAACATCGATGCGGAAACCGCCATCATCCACCCACAAAGGAAAAAGCACATATTTCTCCCCTTTCGGGGTATAAACGACTTCCGGTTTGGTTTGCAGTCTGCCCGTGAAAAAGACCTTGTTCACGCAAACTCGCCTTCCAGTTCGTCGAAAGAGACTTGATCCGGCGGCTTTTTCGGGCCTTCGCTCTTTTCATCAACGTTCACGAAGAGATGCCTCAAAATCGGATCGAGGGTCCGGTAAAACTTACTCATGCCCGCCACGTTCCCCTCTTCCATATCGAGGAGAAAAAAGACATAATGGCCTCTGTCTTTTTTCTTGATAGGATACGCAAGCCTTCTCACGGCCCAGTCATCCTGCCGTACAATGGTGGCACCGGCCTTCTCCAGACTGCCGAGAATCCTCTTGAGTAGTTCCTCTTCCTCTTCCTTTGCAAGGTCCGGGCTTAATATAACAATATTTTCATACCTTCCCACTGTATTCTCCTTTCACTTATGTTCTTTGATTAGCAGCTACCGTATTCTTATCTACCTTAACTCTCACCTTCTCGGCGATCTCTATGGTGACGGCGTCATCAGTAATACCGGTTATTGTACCATACAAACCCCCTGATGTAATAATTTTATCGCCCTTTTTCAGGTTATCGAGAAAGGTTCTGTGTTCCTTTGCCCGTTTCTGCTGGGGCCTGATCATAAGAAAATAAAAAATCCCGACAATACCGACCAACAGCACAATCGACATGTACTGACCTCCTCCTGCCTGGCCTCCTGCTGCCGGATTAGTACCCATTGCATACGCTACGTTCAACATTATCATTGTATTCACCTCCTTCGTACCTGATTTTGAATGCCTTATAGAAAACCTCGAATACGCCTTCCTGAATGGCATGGCGCATCCGCTTCATAAGTTCCGTATAAAAAAAGACATTGTGTATCGTATTCAGATAAAAGCTCGTCAATTCATGCGAAACGAGGAGGTGCCTCAAGTAAGCCCTGGAATATGTCCTACAGGTATAGCAGGAACAGGTCTCATCGATGGGTTCCCTATCCTCGGTAAAGCGGGCGTTTTTGAGGTTCATTCTGCCATCCCAGGTAAAGAGGCTTCCATTGCGGGCAAGCCGTGTTGGGATGATGCAATCGAACATATCGATACCCCGTTTTACCCCTTCCAATAAATCCTCAGGCATGCCCATGCCCATCATGTAGCGCGGTTTCTCGGGAGGTAACAGATCAATGACGGCATCGGCCATGTCCCACATAAGGGTTTTGGGTTCACCGACGCTTAGACCCCCGATGGCGTATCCGTCAAAATCCATTGCAAGAAGTTTCTGGGCAGATTTGAGCCGCAGGTCTTCAAAAAAACCGCCCTGAATAATGCCGAAGAGCATCTGCGGTCCTTCAGATTTAGCCTCTTTGCATCGTTTCGCCCACCGGGTCGTCAAATCAACGGAGTTCTCCGTATATGCATAGGGTGAAGGATAGGGCACGCACTCATCAAGACACATCGCGATGTCGGCACCGATATTTTCCTGCACCCTGACCATCTTTTCAGGGGTAAGGAAATGACGCGAGCCATCGATATGAGATTGGAAAAGAACGCCGTCCTCCTTGATCTCCCGGAGCACGCCGAGGCTGAAGATCTGGTATCCCCCGCTGTCTGTGAGCATAGCTCCGGGCCATCCGGAAAAAGAATGGATACCACCCATTCGTTTGATCATCTCATCGCCCGGCCGGAGATAGAGATGATAGGCATTGGCAAGGATCATTTTCACGCCGATCTGATGAAGCTCCCGATGCGTCATGGCCTTCACAATGCCCTGAGTACCCACAGGCATAAATACTGGCGTCTCCACGGCTCCATGCCTTGTGACCAAGTTGCCCAGGCGCGCTTTCCCATCATTTCTATCTATCTCTATGGCCTTCATAGTATTAACATCGCGTCCCCGTAACTGTAAAACCGGTACTCCCGCTCTATGGCTTCGTTGTAACATCTCATTAATCCATCACGTCCCGCAAATGCCGAAGTAAGAACGAGCGGCGTCGATCTCGGCAAATGAAAATTAGTAATGAGGGCGTCGACCGTTGTAAATTCGTAGCCCGGATAGATAAAAAGTTCCGTGCTGCCTCTAAGCGGATGAGTCCCTTTTCCGGAAAAGATCGTTTCAAGGGTCCTCACCGCACTCGTTCCGCATGCCACGACACGCCTTCCTCTACCCTTGGCTTTCCTGATAGACGTCCATGTGGTTTCGTCCAATTCATAATACTCTCTATGCATTCTGTGGTTTTCCACGGCATGGCTTTTTATGAGGGAAAAGGTGCCGGTGCCGATATGGAGAGTAATCTTCACGATTGCCACACCCATTGTTTCAATTGTTTTGATAAGTTCCTCTGAAAAATGGAAACCGGCTGTTGGAGCTGCGATTGAACCCTTTTTTTCCGCATAGACGGTCTGATATCTCGTGAGATCAAGGGTGTCGTACGCACCGTTTCCATTATTTCTCTTGATATAAGGGGGAAGAGGCATCTTCCCGTATTCCCTGATGATATCATCGCTGTCGCCAGCATAGGGAAAGGTGGCCATCCAAGATGAATCCTGCCTGGATAAAATGGCCCTGTGCCTGCCAATGGATATCTCAAACCTATTGGTCCCATTCTTTGCATTCTTTACGAGGCAGAGCCATTGGTCACGATCCATCTTCTCAACAAGGAGGACCTCTACCGTACCGCCGGTATCCTTTTTTCCCATGAGTCGCGCCGGGAATACCTTGCTGTTATTTAGGACGAGGAGGTCGCCTTCATGGAGATATTCCGTAATATTGCTGAAACGCCTGTGTTCGATGGCGTCTTTCCCTCTGTCAAAAACGAGAAGACGTGAGGATACCCTCTCTTCAGGCGGATATTGGGCGATCATCTCCTTCGGTAAAGGATAGTCAAATTCTTCTATACGCATAGACCTTCTCAAGCACCGTCAATTGTCCTTTCTTAATAGTCAGCCGATCTTTATTCTCGCACACTGCGAATCATTGTACCAGCTATTTTACGCGGACCCTTTTAAACAGGTTAATTTTATATCAGATTGCCCACAGATAAGCAAATTAATTTAGCCAGTTACAAATATGGGAACAGAGAGGAATATAGAGGACTTCCGTCCGCATCCTTTAAGAATATGCTTGCAAATGAAAAGCTTCTATTTTAAAATTCAATCTGCATGACAGCGGGGTATGTATGGGTATAATCACTGTATCACGAACCCACGGATCTGGTGGCACCATCTTTGCCGAAGCACTTGCAAAACATCTTGATTACCAATGTATAAACAGGACCTCTATAAATTGTGACCGCCAGACATTGAACGATCACGTCTGTATTTTTGGTCTCAAAGACGAGGAGTCACCATCTTTTCTTGAACGCTTTCAAGAGCTCATGTCCAACAGAAATTTTTACAAGGTTTCCCTGATGGCAAACATCTATGAATGCGCTTTGAAAAATAATACGGTCTTCGTGGGCATGGGTGCTGGCATTATCCTCTCGGGAACGGGAAACCTCTTCAATATTCGTATCGTGCGGCTCATCGCTGAACGTGTCAAAGCGATCGCGCAGGCAAAAAGTATCTCCTATGAAGATGCTTTCGGTCTTGTGGAGAAGATGGATGAAGGAAAAAAAGAGTACACCTCTCACTATTTTGATATGAATATCGATGATCCGACGCTCTATCATATGACTATGAACTCAAGCTACTTCAGTCTCGAAGAAGCCCTCGATGTGGTGTCGGAGTGTGCAAAAAAACATTTGACTCCTGTCCATCCGGTAGAAACCCAAAGGCTTCTCAAAAACAGGCTCCTTGAAAAGAGGGCCGAGATACTCCTTTGTCGACTGGGGATGGTGGGGAGTTACGGAAAGATAAGCTTCCAGGCCACCGATGACGGCGTGCTCACGGTCAAAGGGGTTGTCGGGGGCAAGCATGAGAAAGAGAAATTACTCGAACACCTGGGCAGGAACAAAGAAATTAAAAAAATTGAAGACCGACTGAAAGTCGGTATACTTTCAAACATTATTTATTAGACCCTGAGGCTAATGAAATATTCATCCCTCATCCGATGGCTTCTCATCATCGTAACGATCATACCACGATCTGCCAACGCATCTGAAACGGGTACGCCGGTCGCCTTTCCCTTCTGGAGCGCCGCGTTCTTTATCGTACTGCTCCTTGCCATCGCCATCTGTCCTCTGATCAACGGGGAATGGTGGGGGAGGAAATACGGTTTTGTATCGCTCGGCCTCGCCATACCGGCTGCAGTTCTTGTCGTCTTTCGGGACTGGCATTTCTTGTTCGACGTGCTCAAGGATTACATATCGTTTATCATACTACTGGGGTCCCTTTTTGTCATTTCCGGCGGGATAGTCATCAGAATCGGCAGTCGGGGAACACCAAAGCTCAACTGCCTGTTTCTTTTCGTAGGCGCTGTCTTTGCCAGCATCATAGGAACTACCGGCGCCAGCATGGTACTCATACGGCCTCTCATAAGAGCCAATAGATGGAGGAAACATGTCTCTCATATATTCATCTTCTTTATTTTTGTGGTATCCAACATCGGCGGAGTTTTAACACCTCTCGGTGATCCGCCACTGTTTCTCGGATTTTTGAAAGGTGTCCCTTTTTTCTGGACGTTGAAACTTATCCCACTCTGGCTGTTTGCGGTGGCCGTTCTGCTTGCGGTATTCTTTGCCATCGACGGATATTTCGTGAAAAAAGAAAGGGAAGAAGATTACTTGAAAGCCCTTGATCATGTGTCGGAGAGAAGATTTGAAATAAAAGGAAAAGTGAACCTCCTCTTCCTTTTGATGGTCATCGGCGCATTCTTCGTTCCGCCGGTTTTTCGGGAAGTCATAATGGTCGCGGCAGCCGGATTATCAATCTACTTCACCCATGCGACGCTGAGAGAGGAGAACACCTTCACCTATCACCCCATCATCGAGGTAGCCATCCTCTTCGCGGGTATATTTCTTACCATGGTTCCCGTCCTCAAACTCCTTGAAACAAACGGAAGTAGGCTCGGTGTGACAGAGCCATGGCACTTTTTCTGGGCATCAGGCTCTCTGTCAAGCTTTCTCGATAATGCCCCCACATACATGGTATTTTTTGCAACCGCTCAGAGTGTCGCGGCAGCAAAGGGCTTGGCCGCCAATCTTATCATGGGTGTCCCTGAAATCTACCTCAGGGCGGTTTCCGTGGGGTCTGTTTTTATGGGAGCAAACAGCTATATAGGGAACGGGCCGAACTTTATGGTAAAAGCGATCTGCGAGGAAAATGAAGTCGATATGCCTTCCTTTTTCGGTTATATGGCGTGGTCGGGCAGTATTCTCATACCGCTTTTTGTGCTCATGACGTTCGTCTTCTTTTAATTCCGGTAGCCCTTGGCCTCGGCTTTTCCCTATTACGAAAGCTCTGTCGAGGACCTTGCCAAGAACATAATAGTCTCTGATCCCAGGCGGAAAGGCCACAGGTTTCATTTTCCCGACATCGGGAAAACCATCTTCTGTAAGCATCTCTTCGTCAATCTTCACATCGACGATCTCGCCGGCGAACTACCTATGGAGTCCCATCTGTATTCTCTAAAAAAGCTTACACTCAAAGATGAGAGGAAATTCTCTGATATAGGGAGCATCGACAAATTAACCTCCTGCGGGCGTAAGTTCTGGCGCGGCAAATTTATAAACCTTTTTGCCTGACACAATTCTAAAGTAATCGGCTTCCCCGATATGGGATTCAACGGCTATTTGAACCGTGAAAACCTTCTTTTCAACAATGTTTCGGTATTATTAGGTAGCCTTTTTCAGAGAGATAGCGATGCAGGGCGGTTCTGAACAGCAGGTGCCTCCGAAGGCCACGGTCATCATGTTCGGTCGGCCTGATGCGTCATACGTGCCGACAACGAGCACCGGCGTCGAGAACAAGATAGTCTTAGCGCTCTCTGATTTTTTCTTCATCGTATCTTCCTCATAATCCGCTTATCCTGTAATGACAACCGACATTTTTACAAAGGCGACAAAAATAGATCATAACATTGACAGACGGCCAATACTTTTATACAATGGGACACGTTCTTATGGAAGATCGCAGCTTGTCAAGGAGCCATATTGCGAGGATGATCCGCATCGTCGTCGCATGTCTTTCTCTGCTTTTTGCCATCGCAAAAGGCATGTCGGTCTCGTTGATGAAATGATTGCGACAATACCCCTGCGACAGATCGATATACAGGAAAGAAAGTTTTGTCTATCCTATCCGCTCCTTGATGAAAAGCTCCTCGCTTCTATTGAGCAACTCGGTATTATCGAACCTCTCGTACTCCTTGAGCCTTCGCCTTTTTTTGTTGTAACGGGATTCAAAAGGCTTGAAGCGGCAAAAAGACTCGGCCTGAAAGACGTCCCCGCCGTGACAGCGAAACTCAGCGAGAAGGAGGGGCTTCTTTTTGCCATTCACGACAATGTGCATCGTGGATTGAATGTCGTCGAGAAAGCCCATGTACTGGAGAAAATGGTGCAAGGGGGCTTTTATCAAACAGAGATTGATGAGATCATGGCGCTCTTTTCACTGAGTCCCCATAAAAAGGTTCTTACAAACCTCCTTGCCATAGCCTCTTCAGAAAAACTTTTGAAGGATTTCATCATTGAACAGGGACTTTCTTTTAAAAACATTGAGTATCTCCTCTGGTTTGAGAGAGGGGAAAGAAATAAGATCATGCGGACCCTCGCATCGATGCATCTCACTGAAAGTTACATCCGGGAAATTCTCGAAATGCTCCATCTCATGAAGATCAAAAAGGGCAGGTTCGATAGCAGTATGTTAAGAAATACGAAAAACATACACGAACTTCGGGACAGGCTCAAAAAGAAGGTACATCCCGGGCTTTCCTCTCTTGAAAACAAGCTTGCGAAGATCAGAAAGGCCTCGGCGCTACCGCCGGCTATTGACATAAAAGTAGACCCTTTCTTTGAAAAAGAGTATATTGATATAATAATACGAGCGAAGAGCCAAGAGGAAACAAAAGAGTTACTCGGAAAACTCGATGAAGTTCTGCAGAATGGACATATAAGGAGTATCCTTGAGCTTATCAAAGGTAGAGTTCGCTGAAGCAAAAGGCAGCATCGTAAGGGATTGTCCGGGTACGAAACACCATATATGCTGCGGATACAAAACCATCGACGTTATTGAGGGGTGTACCCTCGCCTGTTCTTACTGCATCATGAAGGTCTACCTCAATTCCCTGAACATTAAAGTAACGCGGGACATTCCTCACATCCTTTCGCAGATAGACGACACAATCAATCATGAAACCGGTCACATCTTGAGATTCGGGACCGGTGAACTCTCCGACAGTCTCGCCCTTGACAGAAGGCTCGATCTCAACAGGCACCTCATCCACTATTTCGGGTACAAAAAAAAGGCTCTTCTCGAATTGAAATCGAAATGGGCATCCATCGACCATCTCGCACCCTATCTTAATTCTTATACGGTCATTTCCTTTTCCGTCTCACCGCAGGAGCTCATCGAAAGCGAAGAAAAAAGGACAAGTCCTCTCTACAAACGATTGAAGGCAGCAAAGAAAGCCCAGGACCTGGGTTGCTTCGTGGGACTTCACTTCGATCCGGTCGTCATCTATGACTGTTTTGAAAAGGATTATCGTTATCTCATTGACAACATCGGAAGGATGCTGGATCCTCAAAGGATTATCTGGATAAGCCTCGGTCTTCTCAGGTTTCCACCTAAGCTTTATGATCACTTCATTGAAAACAGGCGGAGGAAACTTCTCTCCGGCGAGTTTATCCGGGGCGAGGATGGTAAATACCGCTATATGAAAAACGAGCGGATCAAAGTCTACCGGATGCTCTATAAACAACTCAAGGCAATAAGCAAGGACCTTTTCATATACCTCTGTATGGAACGTCGGGATGTATGGTGCGAGGTGACAGGCCTTGACATTGAAGACGATGGGATCCTCGTTGGCCTCTTCGACAAAAGAATAAAGGACTTGTACGGGGACAACATATGAAATTCCAGGATAAGGTTATATTCATCACGGGAGGCACAAAAGGGCTCGGCCGCGAGATGGTAAAGACATTTCTCTCGGAGGGCGCATCCGTCGGTGTTAATGGCCGTAATCCCGATGGTGTCGCAAAATTCGAGGAAGAGTTCAAGGGACAACGGGTCATTGCTTTCCAGGCAGACATTACAGACTTTGAAGAGATGGAAAAAACGGTCGCCGCCGTGACAAGCGCCTGGGGAAAGGTTGACATTCTCGTCAATAACGCCGGTATCGTTAATCCTCTCACGCCCTCGGACAAGATGAAGAAAGAAGACTTCGATAAAGTTATCGACGTAAACCTGAAGGGAACGTTCTATACGACCTGGGCCTTCGGAAAAAGGATGATCGAACAAAAATCAGGACGTATCATTAATATCTCATCGCAGGTAGCCCTCTTCGGAGAAAAAGGTTTTCTCCCTTATGCCATCAGCAAATCTGCCCTCATAGTCATGACCCGTGAACTCGCTTATGAATGGTCACAATACGGAGTCACTATCTGCACTCTCGCCCCGGGGTTTATCAAGGGCGGCATGAATGAAGGCCTCATCAGAAAAGAGGCTTTCGTCAATTATCTTTCGAGCAGGACCCCTATCGGAAGGATGGGTACTGTCAATGAAGTGGTTTCCACGATACTCTTTCTCGCGTCCGACGAAGCTCAGTATATCAACGGCGAGACGATCATCATGGACGGAGGTATGACGGGCTACACAAAAGAGGCGCTTCTCGATTTCATAGCCGGAGGAAAGCGGTAATGGATATAGTCCCCTTTGTCCAATTGACATTGAATTCCAGATATATCAGACGATGGATATTGGCGGGCCTCATTCTCTATATCCCCGTGCTCAATTTTCTGTCGCTGGGGTTTCTTTCCAGGACTTCCAGGCTTGTCATAATCGGCAGCGGTATCGGGCTTCCTACATGGCAAGAAAAATATGAAACCTGGATAGAGGGGGTTAAACTTCTCTTCATCTTTATCCTTTATAACGCCATACCCTTCTTCATGTTCTCAAGCGGTTTTTTTCTTACCACATTAAATACCTTCACAGCCTTTTTCGGGCACATTTTTAAAATACTCTCCCTTTTCGCCCTTGTTATCTGTTCATTTCTGATCCCCTTTGCCTTTACAACGTTTGCGGAACAGATGGATTTCAGGACAGCATTTGAATTTGAAAAGATTTTTCGGGGGATAAAAGAGGTGCTCTTTGAGTATCTTATCGGTTACGCAGTGGCCCTCGGCGCGCTCTATATCTGCGTATGGGTCATGCGTATCCCTTATATCGGCTTTGTCCTTTCCTCTATTCTCACTTATTATATTCTCCTTGTCTCCGCATATTATTTTACGGAGCTTTACAAGAAGACGAGCCTCCCGGTTTCGCTAACAGCCAATGAAACCGCAGCGGACAAAGAGTAACCGAACCATTTGCCCCAAGCTTGATGCCGGGTATGGGGTTAACCTATCGCCTAATTGTGAGGGTCAGGCCTAATAATTGTTCCAACCAAAAATATTAAGTGGCACCTTGCCTTGTTCAGCTGAAAAAGGAACAGATCATGTACTGGATTAGCAAGAGCATACGTCTTTTGGGTCGGTCCCGCGCACGGTTTTTCCTTTTCTTGGTCATCCTTGGACTGGGTCTTGTTCTAATCGCTGCGGGGTTAGTTCCCTGCCCTTGGGGCGTATATAATTGCCAAGTACGATATTCTTTTGATACCCCCTGCTTGCGGCGGGATAGTCATTCTGCATTCGTTGACTTATCCCCTCAATTGTGCTAGTAAATTAATCTCACGGTGGGTGTAGCTCAACGGCTAGAGCATCAGGCTGTGGTCCTGAGGGCTGAGGGTTCGAGACCCTTCACCCACCCCAATTAACTCTTGATATTTAAGGCTATTTCTCTTCATCTTTTACCCTCAGAGACAGTACAGAGACAGTGGGTTTTTTCAAAGTATAGTTTGATAGGACTATTCTTTGAGACTCCAGATTGACATGAGTATATTTTTCGGTGGAGTCCTGAGAGCTGTGTCCGAGCACTTCCTGTATGATCCTTGAAGAGACCCCCTTATTTGCTTCCTGACTCCCTCTGCTGTGTCGAGTAGCGCCGTAGAGCTTTAGCTTATCCGGTAGATTCCCCCTCTTTCTTATTCGTTGCCACTTTCTATGCAAAGTATTTTGACCATAGGCGTTACCTGTCTGCGGATTCGGAAAAACCCACGCTTCGGGGTGATTTCCTCGTACCCTTTCAACTATGTGGTCCCGTATCTCATCGACAATAGGCTTTATGGTAGGCTTCGACTTCCGGCCCTTTCTTTTTTTCTCTCTGTACACATTGCCGGAAAAACTGGAGGATATCGTAAAGCAATCATTCGAGAGGTCCACGTCCTTGCATTTCAGGGCGCGGGCTTCACATGGCCGACATCCATATATCATGAGGAAGGCCATAATAGGCTTATCGAGATCGTCAATATAATCATTGAATATCGTTTGTTGGTCTTCCATGTTGAGCCACGCCATTTCCGGCTCTGTAGTGTCCAGGTCAGGGAACTTAGGTAAGGTAACGCCTGGAATCTGTCTATCTATGCGGCAATAGTTTATAAAGCTCCTGAAGTGGTCAAGAACCTTCTTTCGAGTATTTGGATTTGGGTAAACGCTTTTGCTAAGATGCTTTTCAAAGTTAATGATGTCATAATTCCTTATTTCACGGACATCTTTTGTGCTAAAGAAGTCCTTTTCAATCTGAATATAATGTTTGTAGTTATTTTTATATGTGGGTGCGATATTCTCGATCCTGTCATTCTCCATGTCCTCAAGAAGGGAAGTGCACCAGAATTGCTTCTGCTCCGATTTTACGTAGTGCGACGCATCAAAAGTATGATCCTTGATTTCTTCATTGGTTGCAGAAAGTAGATCGTGCGCCTGTTGATACCCTTCCAAGGCTTGCCCCTGC
Organism: uncultured delta proteobacterium; assembly: GCA_963754785.1. Taxonomy (GTDB): domain Bacteria; phylum Desulfobacterota; class Syntrophorhabdia; order Syntrophorhabdales; family Syntrophorhabdaceae; genus PNOF01. Next base: position 56,957 of record CAVWHH010000024.1, read on the forward strand.
TTGTTACTGTAAACCCTGATCCTCTGACCGTTGAACCACAGGTCATCAATGAGAAAGCGCTTTGGTACTGTCTTGCAATCTGGACAAAGATAACCGGCCTTTCTGATATGTAGAAACTTTTTGCCGCACTTAGGACAACAACCCCTTGCCCGAATCGTACCTTTAATCTGCATAGCGTCCCCCTGAGACAATAAAAATTCTATGTCACAGGGATTGTAAAATTGTTTTGCTGGGTATGTCAATTCCTCTTTCTCTTCCTCACGGTTTTCTACAAATCGAATTGTTGCCGTCTTTATTCAGGGCAGCGTATAATTCCACATTCAAAAACATTTTGGCTATCTCCGCCGACACCAAGGCCCTTTTAACCCATTCAGCTAGGCCAAAGATATCATCCATTTTAAATTCATGCTTTACGTTGGCGACAATATTCACCAGTGCGGTCCATTCCTCTCTAAATTCTATTGCCATGGTTCACGTCTCCCCTGGAAAATCCGGGTCACAAGACGATATCCCTTCTAACGGGTTCTTCTTGCCACCTATTTTTAATGGTTTTCTTTTGGATGTTATTGGCTCTTCGTCTGGTTTATACCAACCCTTCGATGTCATTTCCATTTTGCCACCAGACCAGATCTTATACTCACATTCGTATCCTTTCGGGTGCTTTATTAACCCTGTCCAGTTTTTTACCACGGTTATTTTACAGATATTTCCTATCCCCTTTCGATGCTCAAGATTGACAGCTAAACGTGCTTTTTCAAGGGTACCTTCTCCGCCTACCGCATATTCTTTGTAGGATCTTTTCTGCATAACGATGAGCAAGAGCCCTTTCCTCAATCTGTCAAATACCCGTTTGATATCGTCTACCGCTTCAAAAGCGTCTTTCCCTATTTCCAGAAAGTCGATAATATTTAACCCGTCCGGATCTATCGCATCCTCAAATTTTGATGATTGTTCTATCCAAGTAATCTTTCTCCACTCGCTCAACCGCTGATCCGGGAAAAGGTTTAGCCTGGCTTCGAGCTCTTCCTCCCCCATTTCCGAGTTGATATATCGAACCGGCATAGTGCCCCGGTTTCAATATGCCGTATTCATAGAAAGGGAGGTCTTACCTGAGTCTTTTTCTCCGGCGATTATGATCACGTTCTTTGGATAGAGACTCACGATAGTATGCAGATTAAACGGTAGGAGTATTTTACTCGGTTCTCTTTTCGCTCCTCCCAAAGTCATGATCCTTGGATTCCTGTCTACCGGCCTGTAGGTACCGTGTTTATTTCCGGTCCTGGTTATGATCCGTTCTTTCTCCAGGCCTTCGAGGACGGTCACGGCAATTGTACGCTCCTTCATGGTCTTTATGTCGAGCCATGAGGTCAAGGCCCCAATTGTAAACTGTCCTGTGGCATTCTCAACGTACTTCTTGATCAAGAACTCCACGTCTCTCGCCACAAACTGCGCCAGTGAATCCTTGCCGCTTATCTTCTCTCTAACGTCTGCCCAGGTCTTATTCGCACATGACTTGTGGAAACACTGATAGAATAACTTCCCCCCTTCCTGTTGACCTATAGAGGCTTCGTTTTCTACGCCCTGGTTGGTTGTATGGCCCTCATCGAACAAACACTTCTTAAGACAGTAAAGAGTGGAAGACTTGAATCTCTTGGTCTTGACTACAGGTACGCGGTAATATTTCAGGAATATTCTTGCACATCGCTTGACCGGCAGACGAAACATCCGGAGCTATCCCATTCGTAATTCAAGCGGAAAACACGTGCAGACAAGAGAAGAGGTTTGGTACATTCCAGGTTCAAGTGAAGAGCTGGTATACAACGAACAATTAACTCAACACTACTTCGAGGAGGTCACTCGCCTAATAGCGAGACTCATTTCCGCATCGCTCGAATACGTGAAGTCCCACACTGGAGAAGGAGAGAACGGTGGATGACTACCAGGGAACAGAAGATGGGCCAAAGGCCCAACCCGTTGTTACACCCAATCGCCCAAATGGCGGGCTCCCACTGAAGCCGAGCGTTAGACAAGGGAAGAGAAAATGACCGAGTTCAACCAGGCTATTGTACTTTCCAGCATTGTCTGATCGACCACGAGATAGATCTCTACCTCTTCGATACCCGCTATTGCGATGACGATGCCGGCTCCCCCGTCCATGACAGACAAAGCGTGAATTACGATGCAAGAGAAAAGAAGGTGTGCTAAAATTATATAGGAGTCGTTTGTTGTGTAGCGACACACGTTTCGGGTAAATGATACAGAATACATTACCGTTGATGCCCCTTCTCTTGAGGAGGCCTTAGAACAGGCAGGCATAAAAAAGGACGAGTCTTATGAGATCGTCGAGGGGGATGTCTTCAAGGATAAGCGCTTCATAGCAGCCCAACACTGATCATAGAGAATAGCTTGACGCGTGCGGCCTCCAGTTGCAAAAACCGGATGAACCCAAAATGAAGGCTTCTTTTAAGGGAAAGAAAAAGAAATGGTATAAGACTTGGTGGGGAGTCGTATTGATAATGATAATTGTTGCCTTCTTGTGTAGACGAATTGGTATACTGCATATTACCAATTATCTTAACTTTTAATAAAAGATAGTATTACCTTTTTATCATAACTCGCTGTGCCAAGAATTGCGGAATTTGTTGCGGCTTCCTTCCTTAGGACTAGCGTCATAATAACTTGCCTATATTCCGGGTTTGTGGTATGAAAGGTTATGCAGGATGAGACTGCGCGGCGACAGATCGAAGCGAAGTACCGATCACTGGCCCCGTTAATGGATGAACGGATGCGTCGGCAGTGGGCGGGGTCCGAGGCGCGCGCTTACGGATGGGGTGGGGTTCGTGCCGTGAGCGGAGCGACGGGCATGTCGCCGAACACCGTTCGCAGAGGCTGGGCGGAGTTAGAAGCACGGGAAGAGAATCCCGGGGCACCGGTAAATGCGCACGTGCGTCGCAAAGGTGGGGGACGGAAACAAAGGACTGAAGCGGACCCTGAGTTGCGGGGTGCGCTGGAGGAATTGGTGGAACCGCTGACGCGAGGCGATCCCGAGTCGCCCCTGCGTTGGACCTGCAAGAGCACGAGTCATCTGGCGGAGGAATTGACGCAGCAGGGGCATACCGTCAGCCCCCGGACGGTGGGGCGGCTCTTGAACGCGGACGGTTACAGTTTGCAGAGCAATCGCAAGACGAAGGAGGGAGAGTCTCACCCGGATCGCAATGCTCAGTTCGAGCATATCAACCTGACGGTGAAGCAGTTTCAGCAGCGGGGCCAGCCGGTGATATCGGTGGACGCGAAGAAGAAGGAGCTTGTGGGTGCCTTCCAGAACCGGGGGCGAGAGTGGCAGCCCAAAGGTGAGCCGGAAGAGGTACAGGTCCATGACTTCCTGGATCCGGCCTTGGGCAAAGCCATCCCCTACGGTGTGTACGACGTGAGCGAGAATCAAGGCTGGGTGAGCGTAGGCATCGACCACGACACGGCGCGCTTCGCCGCCGAAGCGGTGCGCCGCTGGTGGAAGAAGATGGGGTCGAAGCGCTATCGCGATGCCCGGGAGCTGTTGATCACGGCCGATGGTGGTGGCAGTAACGGCAGCCGGTGTCGTTTGTGGAAGGTTGCCCTGCAAGACTTGGCTGTTCGCTTGGAGATGCCGATTCACGTGTGCCACTTCCCGCCGGGAACAAGCAAATGGAACAAAATTGAGCATCGCATGTTCTGCCACATTACCCAGAACTGGCGGGGGCGGCCGTTGGTGAGTCACGAAGTCATCATCCAGCTGATTGCCAACACAAAAACCCAGACCGGTTTGAAAATTCGTGCCGAACTGGATGCCGGACGCTATCCCACCGGCATTAAGGTTACAGACGCCGAACTGGCCGTCCTGAATCTGCATCGGGCCGACTTTCACGGTGAGTGGAATTACACACTCCTGCCGACACGAAAGAATAAATAATCACCTTATTTTGACGCTAGTCCTAAGTCCGCATTTTAAAGGTTTTTGTAATTGTTGCACCTTTCGTCCAGAAATCGACATCTTACCTCCGGGCAAGGGTGCGTTATATACAATGGAATTTCCTTGCAATGCTAAGAAAAGGATAATATATTGGAAAACAGACATCACGTTTCTCTTATCGGGCCAAAGTGGTTACCTACATAGAACCCTGATCGTCATTATCTGCTTCTGCCTTAGGCGGATGCTTTTGCATTCGGAGGTATTATGCGCGCAGCCTGGGCTACCAGGGAGGGGTCCTCATGAGCGAACAAACAGCGCCAATTACTCCTGATTCTGTTGGGCCGCGCGAACCAACCCGTGTCTTCAGGTTGAAAGCGTTCACACACCTCGCATGGCTACCCGTTCCATTACTCATGGCGACTATCATTGTCGCAAGGATCATGGGTCTCAACGAATCTCACAGGGCCGAGACCCTGACACTCCTTTTGGGCTTTGTTTTCTATACACTGACCTCCTTGGGTGCTATTTTCCTTGTCGGACGGAGCTTTCTGGCCACGGGCAGACCGGGGCTGCTGCTTTTTGAATGCGGACTGGTATTGTGGAGCCTGGCCGGCCCGGTAGGGGATACCTTCTTTCCCGACGACCCGAATGCGATTGTGACAATTTTTAACGCCGGCATCCTGCTCGCCGGCCTGTGTATTCTCTCCGGCGCTATCCTTTCGCTTAAGCCGCAGCGATCTCTTCTGGCCAGGCCCCTGTTCCTGGGAGTGGGCTGCGGAGCGAGCTTGATCGCGCTCTGGCTCATTACACAGGCGACGCTTGCGAACTGGCTGCCTGTCTTTTTCGTCACGGGACAGGGTGGCACACTCGTCCGCTACTGTGTGCTCGTCGCGGCCATCTTGGCGTTCGCTCTTTCTGCCGCCCTTTTACTCGCCCGTAGCGGAAAGAAATCCCCCTTTATCTTCTGGTACGCCATGGCTTTGCTTTCACTCGCGGTCGGGCTTTTCGGTATCATGATCCAGCTCTCTCTGGGCAGCGTGGTGAACTGGCTCAGCCGCTCGGCGGAGTGGCTGGGTGGGCTCTATCTATTATTTGCTGCAATCGCTTCGGTCAAAGAGTCACGTTTGTCACTTCTTCCCGCGCCGGATACGGTTCAGCGTCCGGCGTACTACCGGGATGCTGTCGCCGTGGCGCTGGTATTGGCCGCGGCCGCGTTACGCCTGACCTTTTTACCGGCAATGGGTATGAAAGCGCCCTATGTCGTATTCTATCCCGCGGTCTTGTGCGCTACGATCTATGGAGGCATACGCGCCGGATTGCTGGCCGTCGGCCTCTCTGTCATATTGGCTGATTATTTCTGGATCGAACCGCTGGGCCAGCTCGGTATAAAAGAAACTGCAGACTGGTTGGGCCTCCTGATCTATTTGTTGTCCAGCGGCCTGATAGTCTGGGCGGCCGAGGCCATGCGTCGCGCCACGAGCAGCGCTGCAGCCGCGAAGGCACAGGCCCTGCTGTCGGCCGAACGGGAATCCGAGCGCAAACGTTCCGAGGCAATTGCGCTCCGACACCTCGCGATCCAGAATGGCGTGAACAAGGTATTGGAGGCGGCCCTGGCGAGCACAACAGAGGAAGAACTCGGCCGCGTCTGCCTGGATGTTGCCGAGAAGATCACAGAAAGCAAGTTCGGTTTTATCGGCGAGATCGGTCAAGACGGATACTTACATGGCATCGCGATCAGCGATACCGGCTGGGAACTCTGCGCCATGTACGATAAGAGCGGAGCCAAAAGGCCTGCTGGTACTTTCCCGATACACGGTCTTTACGGACGGGTGCTGACTGAGAGCAAGTCTTTATTCACAAACGATCCTGTCCACCACCCCGACAGTATCGGGGTACCCCCCGGCCATCCTGCGCTCACCGCTTTCCTGGGCGTCCCGCTTACAAGCCAGGGACAAACTATCGGGATGATAGCCGTGGCCAACCGGCCGGGAGGCTACAGCGAAAATGAACAAGAGGCACTGGGGGCTCTCGCGCCCGCTATCGTAGAATCCTTTGAGCGCAAACGTGCCGAAGAGGACCTCCTGGAGAGCCAAACCAAGCTGGAAGCGGCTTTAAACAGCATGAGCGATGCGGTCTTCATTTCGGATGCTCAGGGGCGGTTCATCGATTTCAATGATGCCTTCTCTACATACCACAGGTTCAGGAACAAAGAAGAATGCTATAAGACCCTTGCCGAATACCAGGACTATATCGACGTTTATTTTCCTGATGGGACACTTGCTCCTTTTGATATGTGGGCGGTTCCCCGCGCGCTGAGGGGCGAGATGGTCTCTGATGTAGAATATATACTCCGCCGCAAGGATACGGGGGAAACCTGGCGGGGGAGCTATAATTTTGCGCCAATAAGGGACGGGGAAGGGAACATCGTAGGGTCGGTGATAACGGGACGAGACATCACCGACCGCAAGCGTGCCGAGATGGACCTGGTGCAAGCCAAAGAACAGCTCGCTTTTGACCTGGATGCTATGACGAGACTGCAAGAGATTGGTACGCTGTTCTTGCAGGAAGCGAATTTGCAACCTGTCCTCACCGAAATAGTCGCTGCGGCGATTATAATATCAGGATCCGACTTTGGAAATATCCAGCTTTTGGAGCCCGAAACCTCTGACTTGAAAATCGTTGCCCAGCAAGGATTCCCCCAGTGGTGGATCGACTTCTGGAGTACCGTCGCCAAGGGACGGGGTACGTGCGGCACAGCGCTTGAACGGGGTGAGCGGGTGATCGTCGAGGACGTGGAGCAAAGTCCGATCTTCGTCGGCACCTCTGCCCTGGACATTCAGCTCAGGGCCGGCTTACGAGCGGTTCAATCCACTCCCCTCGTAAGCCGTTCGGGAAAACCCCTGGGTATGTTTTCGACGCACTTCAAAAAGCCTCACCGCCCAGATGAACGGAGTCTCAGGTTGCTTGACCTTCTCGCCCGCCAGGCGTCAGACATTATTGAGCGATGGCAAGCCGAAGAGGCCCTCCGCAAAGCCCGCGACGAACTTGAATTCCGCGTGAAAGAGCGTACCTCAGAGTTGGAAGAGGCTTACAAAGATCTGGAAATGGAAATGGCCGAACGCAAACAGGCCGAAGAGACGCTCCGCCAGTCCCAGAAGATGGAAGCAATAGGTACCCTGGCCGGAGGCATAGCCCATGACTTCAACAATATGCTTGCGGGCATCTTGGGTTTTAGCGAGATGGCCCTGGAAGATTCTACCGACCCGGAAGTAAAGAGATACCTCCAGTACATCCTCAAATCGACAATGAGGGCGAGGGACCTCGTGAAACAAATCCTTGTCTTCAGCAGAAAGAGCAGTTACGATCGTACCCCCCTCTCGCTTACCCCTCTCATCAAAGAGACGGTCCAATTGTTAAGGGCCTCGATTCCCAAGACTATCGATATTAAACTTGATATCACCACGAGTTGGGACACAGTCCTTGCCGCACCGGTTGAGATACAGCAGATTCTCATGAACTTCGCTACGAATGCCTCCCTTGCCATGCAGGAGAGAGGAGGAACCTTACAGATAAGCTTGACCGATATCGACTTCACACCCGACTCCCCGGTGCTAGAGCCGGATGTATTGCCGGGAGAGTATGTGCAGCTCACCGTAAAGGATACGGGTACCGGCATGACACCGGATGTGATGAAACGGGTCTTTGAACCCTTCTTTACCACACGGGACGTGGGTAAAGGCACCGGCATGGGATTAGCGGTCGTCTATGGGATCGTAAAGGACCTTCAGGGTACCATTACCGTCGAAAGCATGCCGGGTGTCGGCTCCACGTTCCGGGTATTCCTCCCCAAGGTCGAGGCCGAAGCCCTAGACGATGAGGCGCGCACCGTCCAGGCCGCCACAGGTACGGAAAGGATCCTCTTTATCGATGACGAGGAACTGCTTACCGAATGGGGTCGGACTACCCTTAAACGGCTGGGCTATACGGTAACCGCCATAACGGACAGCACAGAGGCCCTGAAACTCTTTTCTTCCGATCCTTCCCTCTTCGATCTCGTGATTACCGATCACACCATGCCCGGTATCACGGGCTTACAATGCGCCAAAGAGTTTCTCAAGATCAAACCCGACATCCCTATTATCCTGTGTACGGGTCACAGCGAGACCGTATCTCCGGAGATAGCGAGGGAAGCAGGTATCAAAGAATATCTCATGAAACCTCTCGCCAGGCAGGAATTGGCAGAAACGATCCGTCGCGTGCTGGATGCAAAGACGCTGCATCCCTAAAAGGGTTAAGCCCTGACACAAATCGGACACAATTCCGAAAAGGACTTACATTGTTTCATATGGTCTTCAATCTTTGTCATTATCGGGCTTCAATGGTTTGTAGATACTATGATAGATTGTCCAGCCTCTCACGGGTATTTGATATACTTGTGAAAAAAAAGAGGAGGCTCTACATGAAAAGAGTATCTACAGAATCGGTGAACGTGCTGTCCGGCAAGAAGGTATACGTTGGCATTGACGTCCATAAAGAGAGCTGGCATGTGACAGTCAGGACGGACGGCGAAGAGGTATTTAACGGACGTATCCCTGCTGCCTACTATTCGTTAATGAAGCTATTGGAACGGTTCAAGGATTGTCAGCTCAAGGTGGCTTACGAGGCCGGTCCCTGCGGTTTTTCCCTCTACGACAAGCTCATCAAGATGGCATTACAGCAATAGTAGTCCCTCCTTCCTTGATCCCCATAGAATCAGGCAACAGGGTGAAAACCGACAAGAGGGATTCAAGGAAACTTGGCAAGACTGCTGGAAAGCGATATGCTCAAGAAGGTGTTTGTCCTCACAGAAGAAGAGAGGATACACCGGGAGCTTGTGAGGACCGGGCGACAACTCGTGGACCATAGGGGAAGTGTTGCCCGGCAGATAAAAAGTAAACTTCTCTTTTACGATATGTCCTCTCCCTTTCCTAAGTAAATACGGATGGGGCCGTCCCTCTATTCAGTGGCTTAAGGACCTGCCTTGTGGATCTCAATATCTTAAGCAATCGCTTGATGCCTTGATTCACCTGTACGAATACCTGACAGAAAAAATCAGGGAGATAACGAAGAGCGTAGTGGAATTGTCCTGTACTGATACATATGCCCATAGAATGAAGCTCTTAAGGAGTATCCCGGGAGTAGGCATTCTCACCGGCATAAAGATACTTGTTGCATTACAAGACTTCGCACGATTCAAGACTTCGGAACAGATCGCTTCTTACATAGGGCTTACGCCCTCCGAATATTCTACAGGGCAGTACGTCCATCAGGGGAGGATCACCCGCTCTGGAAACACAAGGGTGCGGTCGGCCCTTGTCGAGAGCAGCTGGATCCTTGTGGGGAGAGACCCTCTCATTGGGGCCCAAGCACCTGAAACTCAAAAGTATGAAAGGCGCCAAGAGGGCGATTGTCGCCATAGCCCGAAAGCTCATTATCAGAATACGAGCGATGCTTTTGCATAACGTACCTTATATGACGGGAGGCTCTATGGTAAAAGCGGCTTAAGATACAAAGACGATGAGTGATATGGGTATCCCTTGTTGAGAATTGACCGTGAGACAGCATCTGTAGCGATAACAGCTACGATTGTAGAATACGGCAATTCACTATGAACCGGATAAGAATCATGTGGCTTTACAGGAAGACCACGAATAGCAGGCTGGGGAATAGTAATCACTCATTATAGAGAGGAGGAAAAAAACTGATTTAAAAAAAGATGCATTTTGGGCTTGACAATCTAATCTACATAGCAGGTGCTATACGTAACATTTTTCCCAATCAACAGATTTTTAAAAATTGGTGTGAGCAATTCTATTCAGTACTTCCTCTTCGTCACATGCCAAGTCTTTTGAGACTGTGAAGATTTCCAGCTGCGTTTGTAACACCCATCGACGATTTCTTTTTGGGCTTGGAGGATGAATACGGCACACTGGATTTATGAGAGGCTTCAGGAAAATTGAGGAAGCTCAGTACGTTTAGAGACCCACGGAGATTAGTAATGCATAGAAACATACGCACGCGGTACAACTTTGATGCACTCGGTGACCGCGCCGAGATCCGCCTAGCGGCTTTACAGTGCGTGAGGAAAATTAGCGGCTTCACTAAATCCTCTGCTGTGAATGAAGTTTCCTTCAACCGTGCGGTCGATAAAATGGCAAAGGTGTCCTCTACCCTGCTCGGCTTGCTTGTAACTACAAGTTCACCCAAGAACCGTGAGGGAGAAGCCGCCAAGGCCAGTGCTCGTGCGCTTCGTGGGTTCGATTCGCAACAGGTGCTCGTCCGTACGCTGATTCAACTCACAATCATCAGACCGGAACGAATATCCTATACAGGCTTTTGGGTGTTCTCAACAATCGAGAACTTCCTCGAGTGCGCAAGCAGGTTGCGGGAGTCTGACCGTGAGCAGTTCGTTAAATAGCGACCTGTTCGACGCATTTGCAAAAGTCGTGCTGATGGAGCGCAGTATGAGACCTTAACGACGCCCCTCTTGTGGTGTTCCAATGCAGATCATATATTTTATGAAAAGAGGTAAAATCACTCCGAGGAGGTTATTATGGCAAAAGCCCTGATAGTTTATTTCAGTACATCGGGAGCCACGGAAAGAATGGCCCGGTATATGGCCGAAGGAGTGCGCATTGCGGGCCAGGAGGCCGATGTGAAAAGCGTCAGTGATATCAGAGATGAGCGGGACTTGTCAGGCTATGATGCGTATATCTTCGGAAGTGCCACTTACCATCTGGGTGTACCGCAGCCCTTCGAAGCCTTTCTTACCATTGCAGAGAGGTCCCACCTTACGGGAAAAACCGGCGGCGCGTTCAGCTCCCGATCCCATCCCAGCAGCAGCGAGACAAGTGCGGCATCGCTTATTTTCGACCGAATGGAATCAGCCTTCGGCATGACAATGACAAGCCTTGGCCCTTTCGACCTCAAACCCGAATGGCTTGAAGGTGGTAAACCGTCGTTGATAGACAGGCCGGAGGGGATACGTGCCTGCCAGGACTACGGTAAAGCGATAGGTGAGATGCTCATAAACGAGCGGGTAACTTCAACATAGCGACTGCCTCACCTTGCGATTAAGGTTGGCATCAGTGAGTGGTAATACTTAAGTGTTCTCGGCATTCTTTGTAATGTGAAGTGACTGTGAAGCTGAGTCTGTATCAGACACCGGTTCCTTCTCGGTATTGGCAAGGAAAGACAGCGCTTCTGCATCGGTCAGATCGTGCCAAAGACGGTAAGCATCGGCCACTGCGAAGGAATAGCCAGTTCGCACATTGAGGCACACCAGTTCATCGATCTTGGGAAGCAACATTTGCACGGTTCCGGCCGAGCCAGTAGGCACTGCAACAATAATTTTCGCGGCATTTTTCTCCTTTACGGATCGGACGGCGGCGAGCATGGTGTAGCCAGAGGCAAGTCCGTCGTCCACAAGGATGACCACCCTATCTGCTATCTCAGGGAACGTCCTTCCCGCCCTGAACAGCCCATTCCGCTCTCGTATGACATCAAGAGTTTCTCTAATTGCTTCATCAACTTGTTCCGTGGATAGACGAAGCTGTCTCAGTAAATTTTCGTTGAAGATAACCTCTCCTTCCGGTCCAAGGGCACCAAATCCCGCTTCAGGCTCGAAGGGTATCCTCAGTTTTCTCACTATGATTAAGTCCAGGGGCAAGGAGATCATCAGGGCAACTTCCTTGGCTACAGGCACTCCCCCAGATGGGATGGCAAGAATTAACCCATTGCTCCGAAGATAGGATTCGAGCTTTTCGCCCAGCCTCCTTCCAGCCTCCTCTCGGTCCTGAAAAACTCTTACTTCATCACGGAGCGTCTTGTCTTCAATGAGCCTGCTCATAATGGCACCTGCGCGCTCTGGACGAATTTATCCTATGCCGCCTCATTCTATCCTGTACCGTGTTTGGTCCCGCCTCCGAGCATTCCTCAATAAATAGACGGAATCCAGTCACAGGAACAACGTACCGTTTTTCGCTCGCGCTCTCCTTGGCGACTACTAACTGTTTGCTTACATTGCAATTAGAGGTTCGATACCGGGGCTTACGCCTGCCATCGGCATAGGTTCGCCCACCAAACTGACAAGAGCTGCCTGAGCCATCCTCCCGTCATCGCCGTGCTTAAGCGTCGAGTCCCCTCGGACAAGCAAGACGGACCAGAGGTCCGCCGACTCAGGCATGGATCGCGGGTGGAGTCTTCCATAGCCAGGTGGTGCGGGGCCGCGGCCGACTCATCCTGAATATCTCGATACGATCGCAGAGCCAACCTCTCGACTAAACGACATCTATTTATTCGACTTCAACGCACTAAAAAAGAAATCGAGATACTGGTAGAGTACGTTCGCTGCAATCTCACAATTCCCGTGGAACCTGTTCACTGCCCAGAGCGCGGCCCCGAGGCCGGTTAGATAGTGAGGGTCGTAGGAGCCGTTGTAAAGGTCGCAGACCCCTTTGATAAGGAACCGGCAGAGGGACCGTCTGCCGGTCTCAGAGTCTGTTAATCCGATAAGAGACTTTACTGCAGCAGTGGTCTCCAGGGACGAGAATACCTGATAAAACTTTGCATAGTCTACTGTAGGGTGCGCCGTCTCTGCGCCGAGATTGATCTTCCGGATCTGTTTCCGGCCGATGAATGTTGCGCAGGCAGCAAGGAGCTTCTGGTATTCATCGGCTACAAGAAGATGTCTCACCCGCTCAACGGCATAGAGGGTGATAGTATGATGTATATTTACAAAACCGCTGCCGCTGCTGGCTTTAAGCATCTCCCGGGCTAAAGTGTCCTCCGAAAAAGGGAGGCCAGCTACGGTGAGGGGAGGCGTGGTATGAAAATGATCTTTGCAGAAATAGTGAGCCAAGGCAAAGAGCGAAGGCGAGGGGTCCTCGTCCATCCTCTCCAGCATCTCAAGGAGAATAAACGAGGTACAGGAAATGGAATGACCCAGCGACTGGTCGACATATCCGCCCCCAAGAAGAAGGAGTCTCCTGGCAAGTTCCCTTCCCCCCTGTCTCTTGTGGAAGGCTAACAAAAGCGTGACTGTCTTGTCCCGGTCATCGGCACCAATGGAAGCCTCGATTTCATGGAAAGGCACGGTCCGCTTGATGGGACTGCCAACGGAGGGCCTCCCAAGCTTGGCTCTTCTCGCGTATTCGCTTATTTCGAGGCGGACCAAGGGTTCCACCTCCCCCGGTTCTAGGTAGGGGATGAGCTCGCGGCAGACCCCATACATCTTCGGCAGGTGCGGGTTGATGTAGGGGGGGTTAATTACTTGCTGGACTATGGGAAATAGGGCAAGATGTATATCCCAGGCCTTGCTCCCTTTTTCCCTAGCCGCCTTGAAATATTCAAGTGCTTTATCTTTGTCAGACGCCTCTACAGCCGCCAGTAAGTGATCCATCGTTCCTACCTCGTTCCCTGACATACTCTATCGCCCTGCCGAAATCTAAGTAAGGCCACTCCCTTTGTCAACACGCTGCCTGAGTATGTGCGTCGAACCTCTCTCTTTTCAACTTCAATTCCAAAACTTACATTGGTAGAAAAAAGGCTATCTGTGGCGATAGAAGATACTTTGATACTAGCACAGGTATGGCTTCATCCACAGACCGCTAAATACGTATGGTCTTGTAAGTATGGAAAGTACGTAAGAACCCTTTCTTATAGCGTCAAAAAACTCACTCGCATTTCACTTAAGCCATCTACCCTATCTATCTGTTTGACTAATTTTTCATTCTTGTTACAATTGAGGTGCAGCGGGTGCTTTTTTCTACGTGTTAGTCATAGCTTTTCAGTTAATGCTGGTGCCCGGGCCGTTCTCGTAAGCTATGGCAGGTGGATGACTACTCGACTGCCCTTTTCATGGAAGAATTTTATCGTCTCCTTGCTCAAGGGGTGAACAAACTTGAAGCATTAGCCAAGACGAGGCAGTATATTCGCGAAAAAGGCTTCGAGAACCCCTATTTTTGGGCGGCGTTCATACTGATCGGCAATTAATTCACGATGGAGGTGATATTAATAATTTTCGCTACCAACCACTTTTGAAAAAATACTCCCATGAAATTTCGCAGATATCTTCCTACATTACGCAAAAGGACCATACCGCAATCTTGCTCTCTTTCGAACGGTAATCTTGATCTCCGCATCACTAAACGAATAGAACCTTTGTGTAGCACTTCCACTACCCGAGCCCTTCTGTTTTTTGTTGGTTTCCTCTCTATTACCGATCAGTCCTTTGAAGGATATGGAATAAGGCGTGGCAGTGTCTTATAATAGAGTCATGAAGACAAAATCACACCCGGTCCTCGAAGTATTCTCTGATTACGCCTGACCCTGGTGCTATTTCAGTACGGTGCGTACTGATCGACTGAAGAAGGAATATGAGATCGAAGTCCGATGGCTCGCCTTCCCCCTTCATCCCGAGGTACCAGAACAAGGGCTGACCCTTGAAGAACTGTTTGTAAGCCGGGATGTGGATATACTCGCTGCTCAGCAGCGTCTCAAGCGGGTGGCAGCCTCCCTTTCTCTGCCCCTCGGCGCTCGCGCAAAGACGTACAACAGCCGACTGGCCCAGGAACTCGCGAAATGGGCTGAATCTCAAGGGAAAGGGGATGAGTTTCACCACACAGTCTTCAGGGCCTATTTCGTGGACGGCAAGAACATCGCTATGACAGACGAGCTCGTGGCGTTGGCTGCATCCATCGGGCTCCCGACCAAAGAAGCCCGACAGGTGATACTAACGAGAAACTTCCGGGAGGCGGTGGATGCCGATTGGGCACGATCGCACGCGTTTGGGATAACCGCGGTTCCGACCTTCATCATTGACGACCAAAGAATCGTCGGTTTTCAGCCCTACGAGGTTCTGGTACAGCTCGTAACAGGCAGCGGGGCAAGGGTAAAGCAAGGATAAGTAATTCGGCATACAGGCAATAGAAGGTACACGATTCGATGGGAAGAATCCCTTATCCCCCCACTGCCGCTGTCGCCAATCTGACCCATGTTGTCAATAGTGGACACCAAAATAATATTCATGCCGCACATTTCTCCCGATAAAGTTGTTGTCTATAGACCACGGGGGATAAGTACCCCAGACTGGCCTGCCTGCGTTGCCTGTTGTAGAAGATCTCGATATATTCGGTAATCTCCCTTACTGCCTTATCTCGTGTAGTGTACCGTTGATGATAGACAAGCTCATTCTTGAGCGTTCCCCAGAAGCTCTCCATGGGGGCATTATCATAGCAGTTGCCTTTCCTGCCCATGGATGCTTTCATCTTGGATTTCTCAAGGAGCTTTACAAAATCACTTGAACAGTACTGGCTCCCCCGGTCGGAATGATGGATAAGGCCAGGATCAGGCTTCTTTGCTGCCAGAGCCATACGAAGAGATGTGATGACCAAATCCTTGGTGATTCTCTCTCCCAGGGCGTAGCCTACAATCTCGCCATTGAAGAGATCTTTATGGGCAGCGCAGTAGAGCCAGCCTTCATTCGGTAGCAACATAGGTGATATCGCTGACCCAGACCCGGTTCGGTAATGAAGCTTCAAAGTTCTGCTCCAGGAGGTTTTCTGCTACCGGCATGTCATGTTTTGAGTCTGTCGTGGCCTTGAACTTCCTCACCTGTTTGCACCGTATTCCCAGTTTTTTTCTGATCTTTCTATCCTGTGGATACTGATCACTATACCATGATCGGCAAGGTCCTTCTGTAACCTTTCGGGTCCGCAGGTTTCACGGGTCCTCTTGTGGGCTAAACGTATCTGTATCTCCAGTCGTGCTTCCTCTTGAGCACGTTTTGATGGTTGACGCTTGAGCCATGCATAGCACCCGCTCCGGGATACGGTTCATACACGGCAGAGGACAGGTAAGGGATAGATAAGTCGCATTGTCTTCATGATCGCGTACCTGGCAGCGACTCCTTGGCAAAGTACGCGGCCGCTTTTTTTACTATGTCACGCTCCATTTTCAGTTCAGCATTTTCTCGTTTCAGGCGGGCAAGCTCCATCTCACCTTCTGTAACTGGACACTTCGCTTCACCACAAAACCGCCCTTTCTTGCCTGTATAACCCACCGGCCCAAGGTCGATGTGGAAAGTGAAAGTCTTCTGCCTACTTCAGGTACGCTCAAGCCGCCGTCAATCACCATCTTTACTGCCTCTTCCTTGAATTCCTTTGTAAATACGCCTCGTGGAATCTTTTCCATTCCGACACCTCCGTCTTTGTATTGTACATCAACATTGGTGTCCACTAAAACCAGTATACCTCAAAGGTCTGATACTGATCAAAGACATGGATGAGATAACGATTCGAATTGTTAATGGAGGAATGTTTGATCTAAGCTCATTATTGTCGACTCAGCTTATCAAATTATCGTACGACAAAACAGCATTTCCAAAGCGCTACGCCAAATATGAAGAAGCAGAGCCTATAGCTTTTAAAAGCCGGCTACCATGCTTGTGGGAGAGACAGCATTGACCTCACTCCACGCTGTGCCATTCCATTGCCAGAGGCCTGACCCTGTGAAATTAGCATACAATAATGAACCGGTAGCTACCATGCTTGTGGGAGAGACAGCATTGACCTTACTCCACGCCGTGCCATTCCATTGCCAGAGGCCTGACCCTGTGAAATTAGCATACAATAATGAACCGGAAGCTATCATGCTTGTGGGAGAGACAGCATTGACCTTACTCCACGCCGTGCCATTCCATTGCCAGAGGCCTGACCCTGTGAAATTAGCATACAATAATGAACCGGAAGCTATCATGCTTGTGGGAGAGACAGCATTGACCTTACTCCACGCCGTGCCATTCCATTGCCAGAGGCCTGACCCTGTGAAATTAGCATACAATAATGAACCGGAAGCTATCATGCTTGTGGGAGAGACAGCATTCAACGAACTCCACGCCGTGCCATTCCATTGCCAGAGGCCATTCCCCGGGCCGAAGTCTGCATACAGTAGGGACCCGGAAGCTATCATGCTTGTGGGAGAGACAGCATTCAACGAACTCCACGCCGTGCCATTCCATTGCCAGAGGCCATTCCTCGGGCCGAAGTCTGCATACAGTAGGGACCCTGAAGCCACCATGCTTGTGGGAGAGACAGCATTCAACGAACTCCACGCCGTGCCATTCCATTGCCAGAGGCCAGAGAAGAAGTTGACATAAAGCGAATTATCCAAATTTCCGTTGTAACTTACTTCAGCACTATAGTCGCTTTCAAGATTGGACGCATCATAAGCAGTTGCGGCGAAGTAATATGTGGTGCTGTCAGAAAGATTTGGGACCGTATAAGTGGTTGTATTTCCGACATCAACAACCCAAGAGTAATTTTTACTTGTTGTTCCATAGTAGATTTTGTAGCCGGCAATACCATTTTCTGCATCCCAGGCAAGAGTGACCTGCGCCGCGCACGCGCTTCCTTGCGATAAGAGGAGGAACGACCCACAAAAAAGACACCACAAGACAATAATAAGGAGTGGGCAGAGAACGTTGTTTCTTTTAGAAGATGTTTTATACTTCATGACGACCTCCTGACTAAGTGATTCTGGCCAGGGGAATAGGCATAAATAAATATGCTTTTCTCCATGGTAGCTCTGCTTCCATATCTTCCTCTGCATGGAAGACGTAGGGTAGTTGCTTTGCGTCCTGATCTTTCAACCAGTTTGCCTTTTTCATAGATACTATTATGCATCCTTATATTATTATTAACGATGACATACATCACAATGTCCATCATATCTATTTAAAAAACATGCCTATCTTTATTATTATCGATGATATTTATCACGTTCATTACCATCATTGAACATAAACCCTCCTTGGTTAATCTCTGTCTTTACTTAAGCAAACCATGTGCCGATGAATCTATAATGAATAAGTAATTGTATTAATGAGATATTTATGATTTATAAGAAGAATTATGACACTATCGACGAATGGCTTTGCCTACAGGTTAGACCGAACTTGTGTATGCATTTACCTTCACTTCTGTTCACAGGGTTAGATTACTAAAAAAGGGAAAGAATTCTCTTGATGGTGATGCAAAGAAGAAAGATAATGGAAACTGTAACTAAAGCCGGTGGGTTTGAAAGAACCAGCATGTGGTGAGTATGAGTCGGCTAAAGTCGCCTCTCCCTTATGGGGCAATATGGAAATCACCATCGTTCTCTTGAAGATGCTGAGTGACCCCTGCTGTCAATAGTGGACACCAAAATAGTATTCATGCCGCACATTTCTCCCGATAAAGTTGTTGTCTATAGACCACGGGGGATAAGTACCCCAGACTGGCCTGCCTACGTTGCCTGTTGTAGAAGATCTCGATATATTCGGTAATCTCCCTTACTGCCTTATCTCGTGTAGTGTAACGTTGATGATAGACAAGCTCATTCTTGAGCGTTCCCCAGAAGCTCTCCATGGGGGCATTATCATAGCAGTTGCCTTTCCTGCTCATGGATGCTTTCATCTTGCATTTATGAAGGAGCTTTACAAAATCACTTGAACAGTACTGACTCCCCCGGTCGGAATGATGGATAAGGCCAGGATCAGGCTTCTTTGCTGCCAGAGCCATACGAAGAGATGTGATGACCAAATCCTTGGTGATTCTCTCTCCCAGGGCGTAGCCTACAATCTCGCCATTGAAGAGATCTTTATGGGCAGCGCAGTAGAGCCAGCCTTCATTCGGTAGCAACATAGGTGATATCGCTGACCCAGACCCGGTTCGGTAATGAAGCTTCAAAGTTCTGCTCCAGGAGGTTTTCTGCTACCGGCATGTCATGTTTTGAGTCTGTCGTGGCCTTGAACTTCCTCACCTGTTTGCACCGTATTCCCAGTTTTTTTCTGATCTTTCTATCCTGTGGATACTGATCACTATACCATGATCGGCAAGGTCCTTCTGTAACCTTTCGGGTCCGCAGGTTTCACGGGTCCTCTTGTGGGCTAAACGTATCTGTATCTCCAGTCGTGCTTCCTCTTGAGCACGTTTTGATGGTTGACGCTTGAGCCATGCATAGCACCCGCTCCGGGATACGGTTCATACACGGCAGAGGACAGGTAAGGGATAGATAAGTCGCATTGTCTTCATGATCGCGTACCTGGCAGCGACTCCTTGGCAAAGTACGCGGCCGCTTTTTTTACTATGTCACGCTCCATTTTCAGTTCAGCATTTTCTCGTTTCAGGCGGGCAAGCTCCATCTCACCTTCTGTAACTGGACACTTCGCTTCACCACAAAACCGCCCTTTCTTGCCTGTATAACCCACCGGCCCAAGGTCGATGTGGAAAGTGAAAGTCTTTTGCCTACTTCAGGTACGCTCAAGCCGCCGTCAATCACCATCTTTACTGCCTCTTCCTTGAATTCCTTTGTAAATACGCCTCGTGGAATCTTTTCCATTCCGACACCTCCGTCTTTGTATTGTACATCAACATTGGTGTCCACTAAAACCAGTATACCTCAGAGCGGCAATGTACTCCATGATAATCTCATCGGTCACATTGTCGGAGGAGGCTGCAAAGTGCCCTCTTCCCCATATATTACGGCCCCAGACCAAGTGGTACTTGAGGTCATATGCTGAATGGCAAGTAGTACGATAATTTGGCACATATCCATTTTACTAAAGTCTTCGCCTAAAGCGAGGGGTTTTCTCCCCGAGGGAGACACTAATTGATATGACAAGAGAAAGTAGGATTTGTTACGTTTAGCACTTGCTGTGTAGAATAAACAACCCTGTAGCAAGCTACAGGGTTGTTTATTCAGTGAGCAGTCTATTACAGTCTAAGATAATAAAGCGGAACTCTTATGGTATGAAATCACGGCTATGTTTTATTGTCCCAACGGACAGCCTGATAGCCGCGGGAGTAAGTATCATACGTACTACGGCCGCAAAAATCCTGGCAGAAATCAGTAAACCAGCAAAAACGACAATAACAGACATCGAATATGTCAGAGCCGTGACCCGGCTGACCGACAGGGACCATGAACGGGGCTTCTAAAGGACTACGCCAAGCTGAAGCCGGAAGAGCGGGTCTCCGTGCACGGCCTGCATACGAAAATCGCACAAGAAGAGAATGGCCACAAAGACCCTGCCAGAATGTCGTCATACTACCACGAGATATTTATCCTGGCTGTCAGGCAGTACAAAACGGCCCAAAACCCCGCGGGGCCCACAAAGAGAACCACCATGAAGCAGGCAACCCGGAAAGACGCCCTGCGTGAGACGCAACGGAAGGCAAAAGTACCGCGTAAGCCGTCAACGCTGCAGAGCATGCAAAATTGGAAGATACCAGGATCTTGTACTAAAACTCAGATAAGACCGCCGCCGAGGTTTGTAGGATTGCCGGTGTTGGAAGAAGGAGATTTTTTGCACACATCGCGGCAAAATGAAACGGGTCTGGCTAAATAGAATAGCCAGCTTTCAGTGCCTCTCCCGGTTTTGCGTGCTCTCCAAACCTTCCTTAATAGATATAGTATGAATAAATTGTTTGTTCGAGGCCTACCGCCTTGAACTTCTGAATGTCTCTTCGAGTCCCAGTCTCCACAGTCCCTCTTCCTTATACATTTTCAAGGTAGCGGGCCGCTCGGATTTCTTATACCGAACAATGATTTCTGCTCTCTTTTTTTCCACTCTCCCCATCTCCCATGTACTTTGCTCGAGTACGGTATCGGGATCAAAATGCTCCAGATAGTGGTCCCAGTAAGATCGGCATAACAAACCGCCTACAGCAAAATCTCTGCTGATGTTTTCTTTTGTATACTGTGCACCGGTTTTGTTCACCGCCTTAGAGACATCATCTATGATAGTATTTCTCGATTTCTCCGAAAGAAAGAACCATGTTGTGGGATAACTTCTTTCTTTCATGGCCTTGAACAGGGATTCCGCCGAAGAGAGGATTCTATCGACCTCGGTCTCATTGCTTTGGGCGTTGAGGCAGGGAACATGTTGGAATAAGAGAAGAATGGCAAGGGAAATGATACTATATAAGGGTTTTTTCATGTAAAAATGAAGGGCTGGGAGGATCCTCCCAGCCCGGTGAATGTTCCGTATATTAATGATATTAATGATGAGAGGTTGTTGGGGTTGAACTTGAACCTCCTCCTCCACCACTGGAAGCTGCCGCAAAGGCCGCTGCTATGACTGCACCACCGACTACTCCGGCTGCTATTGTACCGGCTGAAATACCCGCAGCCGTTCTGGTCCCCGCAGCCGCTCCGGTCTGTGCAGCCGCTCCTGCTGCGGCC
This sequence comes from uncultured delta proteobacterium, assembly GCA_963754785.1. Classification (GTDB taxonomy): domain Bacteria; phylum Desulfobacterota; class Syntrophorhabdia; order Syntrophorhabdales; family Syntrophorhabdaceae; genus PNOF01. The sequence continues at coordinate 78,165 of CAVWHH010000024.1, forward strand.
TCACCGGCCGCCGGTGCCGCCCCTACCGCCCCCTGGACCTGAGCATATAAGATTGAGGGAGCAATAATGAAACCCATAAAGAACAACACACACAAAAAAATGGGAATAAAAATCGTATCCCGTTTCATACTATTACCTCCTCATATGTACTGTATACATTCAGTGAGCGGGCCTTTTCTATAAATCATTTATATAGCAGGTCCTTATCTCTGTCAAGGAATATCTTCAGGCTTCGTCCGAGAAAATCGAACAGAGTATCGAAATGGTCAACATCCTGGGCAACATCCCTCGTCCACGGTGAGATTGAATAATTGTAGACCGTACGGGAATCTGCACCCTTAAAAATCAACAGCGGGATCGTGATACCAATGCCCTTATCATGGTACCCGCGGTTAAATGAATCGCGAAAACCCGATGTATCGGTAGCGCTATACCACCCGTAAAGCACCACCCCATTAATGAATTTTGATACGGTGAATTTTGTCCCCATGTCACCTCCCAGAAACCTCCCTGTCTTCATGTCCAGGGAAACATCAATTTCCGGCACATTCAATCGGGTATTGAAAAACATGGTATCGTACGTTTTGCCCATGATACCGTCTTTAAGTTCAAAAACATTATCAGGCTCCCTCTTTTTGACGACACTGCCGCTCACACCAACCATCAACCTTCCGTTGTCTATGGGTTTTGCTATCTCACCGTCAAACCCTGCGTATTCAGTCTCCAGGTATCCTCCCGAAAACCGTCCATATGTTTCATGCTCCATTTTATAGAGCTGGTCAAACATCAATCTTTCCAAGTTGATTTTCTTCTCTTCGTACAGGGGAAAATCGGACCGTATGGCGTCAGCGAGGGGTTTATTAACCGTTGATATATTGTTCAGGGGATACCCCCCGAGTCCGAAGACAAAGCTCATGCCTTCCCATGGATAGTAGCTTAAAAAGCCCTCAGCGCCCAGCCTGTACTTGAAAAAACCGGAAGGGTCATTTAAAAAAGCCTGAAAGGCCGGTCTTATTCCATATCCGAAGAGACTCTCGTGTTCCAATTGCATGTCGGGCCATTCCCGTATCGTCGTGTCCACTCCCGAGAGAAAGTAAAATTCATGAGGAGTAAGCCTTTCCGCATACCATTCGGCAATATCAGAGCGCGTTGTTGTGAACTCCACAAGAGGGATATCATTTTCCGTAAGTGCCATATGAATCGTCTGGAAAGAGGGCGGTACGATCTCTGCGACGATGCCGGCCATAACTCCGATGGCCTTCGTGGTGTAATAATACCGGTCATTTTTTGCCCGTATCCAGAGATCATTCCCGTCTATCAGAATGCCGATGTCCTTAAAACCGGACTCATATAATGCCCTTACGAGCCTTTGGGAGAGCGGGTTTTCCCGATCTTGTCTTGTCTCTCTGTATGGCGGGTTGTATATGGGCACAAGTGGCTTCCCCATATCGAATGCCATGGAGAAATTGATACCCACCTGATCCCCCCTCTGATAGCTCATATCGATTTCAGTCCATGGAAAGGGTTTCCACCTGAAACCATAGTTGAACATGGAAGGAGGTGGATGGTTGAAATACTTACTCTGGGCAGGGTCACTCGTCTGTAATTGATACCTGATGGGGCTATATTCGAGCATGAGGGCATATTTTTCAGAGAGGGCCAACTGGATACCCCCCATGAATTGAGCGTCTCTGAGCCAGCTTTCGGGGTCAGTGAGTATCTCGGCCTTGAACCCGTTTCCCGAGGGGGGCAGGGGCCTTTTTCCGAACCGTCCGTTTCCGAACCCAACGGTAAAGTCAAAGGGGTAGAGCTGCTTGCTTGCGACCACAGATTGCGACGGATAGAGTCTCGTGCCCTGCGGATCCATAATATCGAGAGCGATGGCCGGGGCCCATTTGGACTCTTCCTGAAGCTGGAATCGAGCGCCGAATGATTTATCCTTTTCATTGCCGTAGCCCCTAAATGTGGGGTTTCCAGCACTTGCCGGTACCCCGAGTATTTCCGTTACTTTTCCGCTCAGTTCGATCCGCTTGAGGGGACTGAAAGCGATGAAATAGTATCTGTAAGGATCTATCTGGCTCACACCGACCCTATAACTGTTCTCCTTCATTACTCTCGCCGTGGGGATCTCCATAATGCCGGTGAAACCCCCATTGGAAGGATACGTGAACGGTTCATCGCCAGCCATAAGCGGGGTGCAAAAACCATAGAGCAAAAAGAATGAAATGAAAAATGAGACGAACAGAAATGGTATGAAAAAACGGTGCCTAACCGTTGGTGTCAGCACTATCGCCTTTATGCATATGAAGAAATTAGGTTCTTTCTCATTTCAAGTGGGTAACCCTGTCTTACTGAATTCCAGCTTACCGGTGATAAGGTAAATGATAGCCTTGAAGTTCTGAAAGATCCAGTATCCCCGTGCCTTGGCCTTGGCTGCCTGGATGTGGCTGTTTAAGCCCTCCAGGATGCCATTATCGATCTTGCTTGTAAACCAACGGATCACTCCGGACCAGTGCGCCTTGGTGGTCTTTACTGCCGCAATGATCGGTTCCATCCGTGAATGGGTTACCCAGAAGTACCACTTCTTGAGCATGGTTTCGAAGTTGGGACATTTTGGTTCCTTGTAAGCCAGCTGGAAGTTTTCCCGGATATGGAAGGTACAGACGGTTTTGATGTTGTATCGGGGTAGTGATTCTATACCGGCAACCGTCACTTTCTGTTTCTCTGTGAGGTTACCCCTGTTCTTAAGCCAGAGATACCTGGTGCCACGGGATATCTCCTGCTCCCTGATCTCCTTTTTCCGTACCTCGTCTACCGCGTTGTTGAGAATCTTCGAGATATTGAACTTGTCGCAGGTTATGGCCGCACCGGGGAAGCTGTCGTTTGTACCTCTGATGAAGGCAGGTGACATATCGATGGAGACATTGGTGATATTCTCCGGTATGCCATGGTGAGTGACGAGGTCTTCTTCGAACCTCTCCGCTGTTGATGTGTCCTTCCCTTCAGTGACGAATATGGTTTTCTTCCCGTTAAGATCGACAACGAGGGCCACGTAGTCATGCCCCCTCATTGCTGACGTCTCATCGATTCCAATGGTGACGACAGACGAGTAATCCTCGTATGTGCGGGCCTCTTCGGTGTAATGACGGAGTATCCTCCAGAGTTTGTTATCATCTTCTCCGATAATGCGGGATACTGCGTTCACGGGCATTTCCCTCACCATGGTCATTGCCAAGGATTCGAAGAGGAGGGTGAGATTAACGCCGCTTCGTGACCATGGCATCTCAACTTGAAGGATACCGTGTTCCGGGCATTCGATCCGGGGCACCCTTGCGGTGAGAGAGCAGACATACTGAAAGAAGTTGAGATGCGTCCACTGCTTCTCCAGAGTAACGTATACCCTTGACGGTGTTACACATCTCGGACACGAAGAAGAGACTACCTTTGGGAAAATCGATAGAGATTTTGAGTATCTTCTGCTGTTCGTCAAAATCGATCCGTTTTACTGTCCGGGGATGCCCCTGATTGAGGGTTCCTTCCAATAATGGGTTAGTCAGTTCCATGGCATAGTACCCCCTCTTTTAAGATTCTAGTGACAGCATCATACTGACTATGCTCTATCTTGCCCACTCAGTGTGAGAGGGAACCAGAAATTAGTCCATTATAAGTAGGAACGCTGTGCAAAAGAGTCACACCTATCGCGTCTTCGTTTTCGTGTCTAACCCCATTAGTAGAGCGCTTTGAATACCCCTGCCGTGAGCGCAACGTTTGCAAGTATTTGCGTAATGTCTTTGACATCTCTCAACCATGCAACGTACTCTATCTTTTCCGGCACGACAATCGTATCACCCGGTTCGATCTCCCTAATATTCTCCCCAAATGCCGTCAGCTCCCATCGCGACTGGAAGGGGTTCCATGAGACGGCCCCTTTTACCTTTAAGGCAGAGCCATCAACTTTCACAATATAAACGTTGCTCTGGTCAGCGAACCTCGAATAGCCTCCCGACATTTCAACATAATTTTTGTAACCAAGATTCTCTGAGTAAATGAAGCTTCCCTGAAACATCACAGAACCGACCACATTTACCACATTGTTCATCGTTGGTATGGAGAGATTATCACCATCTTCAAGCTCGATATCGTACTCGCTTCCTTTCAGTAACCGCAGATGGGCGAGCCTGATCGTCAATCGCCCTGTTGCCTGAAGGCTCTTGAGGGATGCAATGAACTTCTGTTTCTGTTCCAGTTCTTCCCTTTTGGCCGCTACTTCCTCCTGAGATACTGCGCTTGCAACCTGACTTACATTTGAAGAAAATATCTCCCTCTCAAGCCGGGAAATCATTTCATCAAGGTTTTTTTGCTGAAGCTCCCTGACCCTCTCCCGGGTAAAAACAGCACCTCGCAAATAAGCCCTGTCCGTATACCCACCGGTTCTTTCTATGAGGGAAGACAGTTTTTCACCTTTTTTGATAACATAGACGCCGGGGAACTTCACTTCCCCCTGGACATTTACTTTGCCGTTGGCCTGCCACTCGGGTACTGCGCGGACCATGAGATAGTCGTTTACTTCCAGTCTCATATTGTTCGTGACATCGTTTTCCATGGCTTTCGCAAGGTCGATCGTAAACCGTTCCGTTACGGGACCTGTCTGGGTGACCCTTATCCGGGTCAACTCTGCCTGATTGGAGGCATAGTATAAAAGACCTCCAGAGAGTGCTATGAGGTCTTTTATCGTTGTAACGCCGGGGACAATCCCAAAATCACCGGCATGCGCAACGGCTCCGGCAAGTGAAACAATCGTCTTTGTTTCATTGACGGAAAATAGTTTGACAAGATCGCCGTCCTGAAGGGGAAAATCCTTGTCCAAATCCTTTTCTATGTCAATCAAATCACTTTCAAAGATCGTTCTATATTTATGGTTATCGATTCTTTGGATCTGTATCCGACCCTTAAAGGCGGTGGCCGTTAACCCTCCAGCCATTTTTACGAGATCAGAGAGTTTCAATTCGCCCTTGAGCTCGTAGATCGCCGGGTTTCTCACGTTACCGACGATGGCAGCAAGGCTCATGACCGGCGGTATGAATATGACATCTTCCGGCATGAGTCGCAGATCTTTTGTCTTATCACCCTTAAGGAGAAAATCATACATATCGAAATGGACGATGGTTTTTCCATTTCTTTTCACCTGAATATCTCTCATGGAACCTTGCTTGCTGGGACCCCCTGCCTCAAAGAGGGCGTTCACGAGGGTAGACAGGGAAGAAATCGTGTAGGCACCCGGTTTTTCCGCATTTCCCACCACATAGATCTGGATGGTGCGAAGGGTTCCCATGCCTACGTTCATCTCAAAATTGGTGTAGTATTTCGAGAATTGTTTATAGAGCATATCCTTCAGCTCTTTGAAGGTGAGTCCTGTTACCCCTATGATCCCCGTTTTCGGAAGCGTTATCTGGCCGTCCCTGTCGACAATAACATTCCATTGCCCTTCAACGTTTCCCCAGATTGTGATTCTGATCTCGTCACCGGGACCAAGGACATAATCGGGACCAACAGGCACTCTGTCACCGGATACAAATGCCGCGGGTTCTTTAAAGAGTTCGTAACCAAATTGCTTTACGGTGGTCGATACATCAAGACCGGTTGTAATACCAAAAATACGGAAAGCAGTAGCAATCACATCGGGCGTTCCTATGAGATACCCTGCGTCAACGTCAACAGTGGTTCCATAGGCGCTACCAGCGTTTCCAACCTGTTTGACGACCTTTACCGGCACAGCAAGCTGACCCACATAAGAAAGCCTTGAAGAATAGGAAAAGGTAATCCCCTCGAACTTTTTCATAATCGCAAACTGTTGATCAGTGAGTTCCAAAGGGCGATCCGATATGAACATTTCAAAAACAGAATTTTTTTCTTGGCCAGTCTGGCGGGGCGGTTGTCCTTCACGGCTTTGCGTCGTACCAGGAGATGATGAAACCGGTACCGGTTGAGGTGAAGCCTCACGAACCTGTGTGTTCACCTGTGGAGATGGGGCAGCTGTCTGTCCGGTTGGAGCAAAAGGGCCAACCTGCACTGTTTGCGCGTACCCAATGATGTCAAAAAATATTATAATGAGTATAGTCAGAAAAGTTCTTAATGCGGTCATACCAGACACCTCACCTTTTTGTTCCGGATTGTATCTTTCCTTTGATGCTCTTTACATATTGCCCATATCGCGTTCTATCGAAGCGAAAATATTCCTTCAGGGAGTTCATCCGTTCTCTATTCTCCGGATCCAATGAGGATTTTTCCATATACTCCATAAAAAAAGCGATAAATATGGAAAAGAAGAACCCCACAAGACCGGCTATTATTACCATCTGCATTCTTTGTGGCTTCACCTTTTTTTCGGGCGGTTCCGCCTTATCAACAACCTGTATGATTGCGGCGTCTTTTGCCTCGTCAAGTTTTGCGGCTTCATACTGTTTGAGGAGGAGTTCGTAGAGGGTCTCATTGAATTTTAGGTCCCTCAACTTCCGTATATACTCCGTTCCCACTTCCGGTATTCTTCCTGCCGGCATAAGAGGGTCATAACCAGTCCCGCTTTTCGATTCCAGCTCGCTAAGTTCTATACGCATTTCTCGTATAGCCTCTTCTGATTTTTTCACATCGGGGTTTTCTTCCGTGGAATAGGTACGCATCACTTTGAGCTCCACCACTCTTGACGCAATCAGGGCGCGAAGATGCGCAATGCTTTCAATCATCGCTTTTGTCTGTTCTTCAATTTTCACGACACCGGTTTTTTCCTGGAATCCCTTCATCTCATCTTCCGAACGTGCCAATGCCTTTTTTTCATCCTCAAGTTGTTCCTGAAAAAAAAGCCTTCTCTGGCTTGCTTCTGTAATGGCAAGCCCCTTATTCAAGCTTTTCAGTTCTTCGATAAATGCATTTGCCATATCTGCGGATTTCTTTGGGTCTCTATCTTCCACACCGACAGTAATGATGCCGCTTTTTTTATCATCCTGCGTTTTTAATTTGCCGAAAAGAATTTTACGGGCGTCACTCTTAAACTTTACCCTTTCAGTTTTCATGAAATTAAATCGCTCTATGATCTTATCGAGGACGGTGTTGCTCTTGAGAAGGGCAACAAAAAGATCGTTTGGTGTCTTTATAACCGCCACTCCCCCTATCGCTCCTCCTGCAGCCCACAATTGATTGAGCAGTTGTGTAGCCATGCTTGAGCTCGCCTGCTGGGGGGGAAGGATTTTTGTTTCTGCCCTGTAGATCGGCGATACGATGAGACTATAAACCGCAAACACAAACATGAGACCAACCGTGATAGAAATGATAAGCTCTTTCCTCTTTGCAAGTACAATAACGTAATCAAGAAAATTAGTCTCGACTTCATCTGCTTCCTGCGGTGTTCCTACCTCTGAATTTTCCTTATCCTTTGTCACGGAATAAATCCCCCTTTGTTGTTTCTTAATTATTCTTTTCCGGCAGATAAAAGTCAAGTGTTTTCCCTAGCCTAAATCCACCACCTCTTTCCCCATGACCCATGTTACTGCCCCGGATGTGTCGGTTTTCTGAAAAACTACCCGGAAAATGGAATCATAGGGTGACTCTCTGCCTTCTACTGTGCTATCCAGACATCATGGAACCTCTCTGAAGGCGAATTTTAGACAGAGCTCTCCTTGGCCCCGTGTGAATGTGATCTCTATTCCAGTGGACAGCTTCTGAGCGTTATCCTGAAGATACATGGCCAAGTTCCATGATTCTTTGTCGTGCCTCGAGCAATATCTCAACCGAAGAATGACCCGGCAAGCCTGATTAAGAGTTGCCGTGGTCTCTCCATGATGCGTGAGCGATGCTGGTTTTAGTGGACACCAATGTTGAGGTACAATACAAAGACGGAGATGTCGGAATGGAAAAGATTCCACGAGGTGTACTTAACAAAGGAAATGAATCACCCCGCAGCAATCTGCGAGGTATTAAATGCTCAGACCAGATCCTCGAAAAGCGTGAGTTGGCCACGGTGAATTTGGTGGTACGTTTTACCTTGTTTCTTCACATATTCCCTCATTATGTTTTCATTTCCATATTGCCCTACGGTGTTCGCGTAGTAGCCGCTGGTCCAGAATTTCCCTCCCCATAACATCTTTTTCACTTCCGTATGTATGCGGAATATTTCCCTGGCGGTGATACTCTTGATTATCTGTACGATCATCTTCGGCGACATCACAGGTACACTCTGGATGAGAAAATGCACATGGTCTTCGTCAGCTCCGATCTCAATAAAATGGATTTCGTGCCGCTCCTCGATCTCCAGACATACTTCCTTAAGCGTGTTCTCCACGTCTTGTGTAAAGACTTTCCTTCTATGCTTCGAGGGGCACACAATGTGGTAGAGAAGAAGGGTCTTGTTGTGGTGTTTAAGGATATGTTCACTCATTCATCCATTTTAACCCATAACGAGAAGCAAGGGCCAAGTCTTTAGAAAAATCTCCGCGCAGCAAGCTGCGTGGAATGTGCTGATTTAACGTAAAGTCAAAGTAGAAAAAAAAGGAGAGAAAAAAACAACAGGACAACAAGGATACTATCGGAAATGCAGAAAAAACAAACCGTTTGAACTGCGATGGCTTCCCGATTTTTCTCAATAAATGTTTCACTTGTAATCTGCCTTTTCATTTTTTAGTGCTCGCGAAATAAAACCGTCTTCGAGCCAGTCCGTTTCTTATCTCATTTTAAAATTTATACACACATGATGCGTTGGTGCCTGAAGAATAAATCAACTTATCCTTTACTTTAACCAGTTTGCGCATAGCATGGCCAAAGTAAATTTAATGAGAGACGTCTTCGGTTTTTATAACCTTCCCCAATGTGAGGAAAAAAATTTTGAGATCAAATATAAATGATCGGTGATTCATATAGTACTCATCGTATTCCACTTTTTCGGAGATAGTTAGATTGTCCCTGCCGTTCACCTGCGCCCAACCGGTAATACCAGGAACGAGCTTATGTAAGCCTTTTTTTGTCCGAAGTTCAATTAAATCATCCTGATTATATAAGGCAGGCCTTGGCCCAACAAAACTCATATCGCCCTTCAATACGCTCCATAACTGCGGAAGTTCATCAAGACTGAATTTCCTTAAGAAACGACCGAATGGTGTTAGGTATTTATGAGGATTCTCCAGCAAATGTTTAGCACGGGCAGGTGCATCAACGCGCATGGACCGAAATTTAGGCATTTTGAAAATCAAATTATTCCAGCCAACACGATCTGACCAGTGCAATATAGGGCCTGTTGAGGTTAACCTAATGATTAACATTATAAATAATAGAAAGATAGTAAGAATTATCAGTAAACATAGCGAAAAAACAAAATCGAATAATCTTTTCATAAAGAAAAAACTGCATTTAAGAAATATATTATCCACGCAGATCGGAATTTCATGCTATCAAGATTTGCAGTATCCCGCCTTATACCACTCCACTTCCCGGCGTATACCTTCTTCTAGGGCCATTTTTGTCCCATAGCTAAAAGTATCACAAAATTTATCCGTATTATAATACTCATCGGCAAGCCATTTTTCAAGTGTGGCCTTCAGGCTACCGATACGGCCGCTTCGGCCGGTCACTGTTGTGATCGAGTTCACCACAATTGATGCAAATGATTCCGGAATGTGCCACGATGGCAGCCGTCGGCCCAGCTCGAATGCTATCCGGCTCACTATACTGTACATCGTGCACGGAGGAGCGGAAACGTTATACTTGTTTATTCCTGAAGGAGGCCCCGGCAGGACGGATAGAATTGCTCGAGCTGCATCTCCCTTGTAGAGCAGACTCTTTCGGTTACTTCCGTTACCTATCCAGATGAATCTCCTCCGATTAATGGCACTCACCAAGCGGTTTACGTTTCCTCGATCTCCTTCTCCATAGAGGGTAGCTAACCGTAGAATGGTCAACGCCATACCGGATTTTTGGGCAATTTCTTCCGCTCTCTGCTCAGCATTGTGCTTTGATATGGCATAAGGACCCGTCGGATTACACAGCGCATCTTCGCCATGGTCACCATGAGTAGAAGAACCGTATACAGACACAGAGCTAATGAGAATAAAGTGTTTGACACCCCGATTTACTGCAACGGAAGCCAAGTTGGCCGTTCCATTCTCGTTAATTTGTCGAAAGTGATCATCTGTTGTCGCATCAGGTACGAAGACATGCGCAAAACCGGCGGTATGAATAATTGTTGACACACCGGCAACTGCTGGTCCAATTTGTCCTTCTTGAAGAATATTGGCTTGATAATAGTCAATGCCCTCCTGATGACTGGTACTTTCCAGGCCCGTTGCGCGCACGGTTAGCGACTCTGCACGCAAACATCGCACCACTTCTGAACCGAGGAAACCATTGGCTCCAGTCACCAAAACGATTTGCCTGGCCACACCTATCCCTTCGTCGGTGGATATAATGAAGACACGAGATTCATATAGCTTGTATTTGCTTTCTCAAAAGAATATTTGGCCTCAGCCGCCCCTCTTGCCCGAAGGCCCATCTGGTTTAACCTATCAAGGTCCCCTTGTGCTTCAGTTATTGCTACCCTCAGGGCCGCCACATTCCCGGGCTCAACAACCCACCCTATGTCTTCGTCTCTAATCACTTGCGCAAGTTCTGAGTCTACATTTGCCACACCAATTATTGGCTTTCCTGCCGCCATGACATTATACATACGACTCGGCACGGAAACGCCCACCATACCTTCTGCGAGCGAGATAATAGCAATGTCGCATGCATTCAAGGAGTATGAAAGTTCAGATCGGATCCGATAATCCAGTATGGATACGTTCTTGAGTCCACGGTCTTCGACGGCCTGCTTCAGCCACACCTTTTTCCCCCCAAATCCGATCAACAGAAAATGCAATTGCGAATCGTTTCTCATTTGCTCTGCACATTGAATAAGATATTCGATGCCGTGCGTGCGTCCTATATTCCCTGAATACTGAATCACGAACTTATTGGCCAACCCGAGCTCACCCAAGAGATTGTTTTCAGAACGAGGCAATAGTTTCACTAAATCTAGGTCAGCCCAATGAGGAATACACACAATCCTTTGGTAACAATCAGGAGCTTTAGAACGGATGAGGATTTCCATATCGCGGCCCAGAACAACAATACGGTCCACCCACCGATAGAGTGCACGCATGACATACTCAATTATCTTTGCCGGAAACGAACCATTATTGAGAACACCGGCTGCAATTAACACGTCGGGATATACGTCATGGACAATCACAACACACCTGGCACGTCTAATAAAACACGCCAGCGCCACGACAAGTGGCAGCAGCGGAGGGTTTGTTACCACCAGCACACAATCTCCGGCCCGGATACGCCCGACGGAGTTCAACATGATCGACAGGGCAATCGTAAACATGTTGAGAACGCGAAGCGGAAGTACGTCCTTATTGAATGTTGTACCCCAACAACGATGGATGTTTACACCATTACGTACTCCGTTCACGGGAGCGCGAATGCCACGTCCACCGTACGTGGGCTGGCTGCAAAGCACTCTAACAAGAAAACGCCTGGCAAGACCTTCGGCTGTTTGCGTCAGAAAAGCGCCTGTAGAAGTTTCCTCCGGATAGTAAAGTTCAGAGATCACCCAAACCTGTTTTGAAATAGAATCTCTCTCTCCCATATCAATTACATAACCATACTTTTTCTACCGCCCCATCTGTTGACCAATCTTCAATCAGAATATACTTGATGTGACGATACATCTGACAAAAAAACGCTCTCTATCAACCTTCTCGCATGATCCCTATTACTTAGACTGGCTGTAATGATTGGGATTTCACAATATACATTAAGATGACATGAACATTACGCTAATAATCGATATATTTTCATTGTATCTTGTGCAGCTTTTTTCCAGGAAAAACGACCTGCGTTGCTAATACCCCGGTCTTTTAGCTCTTGGAGCAGCCCATCTGATTGCAAACATTTGATAATCGCCGATCTCATTTCTCTCTCTGACTCGGGATTAAATTGCATCGCCGTACCATTAGCTATCTCAGGCAAAGACGCTCTATCGGAGCACACAACGGGAACACCAAGCTTTTGAGCCTCTAAAAGCGGTAATCCAAACCCTTCATACATAGAAGGGAAAACAAACAACCGTGCTTTCTGGAGCAAAGCGCTTAACTCGTAGCGCGCAATAAACCCCGTAACATGCACTCTATCCTTGATTTGCAGTGTATCAACTAGACTTAGTATTTTACTTCCTTTGGGCAAATATCCTATGAGTACCAAGTCGCAATCAATTTCCTTCGATATGTCAGCGAAGACACAAATGAGCCGAACAATATTCTTGTGCCTGCTAGTGCTGCTTAACGCTGCGATATAAGGGCTCCGAATTCCGTATTGGCTCATTACGTCATCGCAATTTTGTTTTGATAGTGGTCTTATGTCATCACTAGCTGCTTCATAAACTACCGAAACTTTTGCTTCAGGGAGCCTCATGTATCTTAAAATATCAAACCTTGAGGCATTCGATACAGTAATAACATGTCCACATCTGTCTGCTGTTTTTTCTACAAAATATTTTAGAAGTTTTTTCCTAAAGAGGTTCATGCCTTCACCGTGCACAACATAGTTCATGTCATGAATGGTCACCACATGAGGGCACGCCACACGAAAGGGACCTACATATCCAAGCGAATGAAGCACTTCGATAGAGTGTTGTTTCACGATCCTCGGAAAAACTATTTGTTCAAACAAATATCTCTTGAAACGACTCTCAGCATAAATTGGGCAGACAACAGGGAATAGATTTTTCATCTCTCCAAAGGCAAGTTTTGATGCCTCCTGATTGAGGAAAACAATAAAGTCATTGTCTGGAAATTCACTCGCCATCGCCCGGATCAATGAAACTGCATAGGTTTCAGTTCCTCCGACCACCCTAGGGATCAAATACAATAGATTCAGGCCGATTCTCATGCTACACATATTAAATTTGACTTATTTGTCAAGAAGTTCAGATCTCAGTTAGAGATTAATGAAGGTAACCTCGCATGCTTAGCCGTACGACCCAAACCCTTCCCACGATGATAAATTTTATCCAACATCCAAGCTATAAAAATGCTACATACTACTCCGCACCAATAGTCCGGGCCTCGAGAGATTGGAATAGTCCAAATGGTTGCTATTGCGTAGATAAGCCATAAATATGCTATATTCCATGTCAGTGACCATGGGTTTGTTATCTTCTTATAGAAAATCTTTCCTGCAACTGCTCCCCAGATTAAATATGATATAAAGCCAAAAATTCCAAAATCATATATTGTATAGGTCAAAAGATTAGCAGCAGGGTTATGAATCCAGTCAGGATTAATACTTGAGAAGATTATGTTACCTAAACCCAGACCCCGTGGAATAGTGGAAATTGGAGCAAAAAGACTTTCCATGCCTAAAGAAAAACCTGAACTATTTGTAATCGCAAGTGACGCATTCGCCATCCCTAGGTCAGCATAACTAAAGATTGTTATGCTTTCAAACAGTTCGTCGCCCCTGACAATGGATTGTAGCTTAGCAACATATAAGATCGGTGCTATCACTGCAAGAAAACATGCGGCGAGAAGAAACCATTGAGTTCGCTTCAGGCGAAAACTAGAAAAAACAGAAAGTACCCCAACAACTATTATCATCAGCAACGAACTCCTATCCATCCATATTATGCTACGCATTAACTGTGCTAACAATACAAATAAAAATAAGGATAGGAACCACTTCGAAGTTATTTTCACTGTTTCATATGAAGACATAATTCCAAAAAGAATAATAATAGCGCTGGGAATCAAATAATTCAGCATACGGATAATACCGGGTACGTCGGAAATAAGAAACTGTAATCTCAGATCAGGGTTACTTTCATACTGGATTATTGCAGTCTGTAATTGTGTAAGATCCATATACTGCATAGGTATCACAGTTGCTGTTGCTCCTAAAATAACAAGAATAAACGTATATATAATAATATTGGAACGTAGTTTTCTTTCTCTCCTTGAATGAACGATTTCTTTGTCATAACGAGGTCGTTTGGATCGATACCTCAAGCCTCTAGAAAAAATAATAAAGGAACTATAAAAAGAAGCAACACATAAAAATGCATAAACATACAATTCAAAATTCGCTCCAACTTCTTTTGCTAAGCCAAAAGTGCCGGGAACCTGAAAATGAAAAAATAACAGAGGTATTAATGTAAGACTAGTTACCGCGTAAGGAGGATAATAAATTAACTGAATTAATTTACGCATACGGGATAATCGGTCAAGTTTTTATTAACTTCTTGTTCCAGAAAGTGTTCCGAATTTCGTATGGACCACCAAGCAGTGTTTTAACGTTTCGGATATTTCTAATACCTACTCAAAACAACGCACTAAGCCTTACTAAATAATTTGAAATATTTCCTAAGTGGTTTGGATCGAAGATTTTGCAACCAGAATGGATTGGTAAATTCTGCCCACATCATAGAAGCCTTTCTATTCAGTGAAGGATATTCTATTGGAGGGCTCTCTTTCGAGACAATTGCATCAATTACCTGATCTGCAAATCGATTCCAATTAAAGTGTTTATCAAGAAGAGTCCAATTTTCTTTCTGCCATATTCGGAGCGTGTCTTCTGGTACATCTTGTAAAACCTTTATGATATTTGCTGCTGCATTAACGTCGTTAAGAGGAATGTTTTGAACAGAGAAATAGTCGACATATCCGCTTTGAGGTGTACAGACCGGAATCAACCCCCACGCCATTGCTTCTAAGATTGTCGTTGGATTACCATCGGCATTTCCTACTGTGATCATAAAATCATACTTAGATACAACACTTCTACCCTTTTTTGTGCTAAAGTCTTGCCAACCAAGCGACCTAATCCGTGGTAGTCCTTTATCAGCTCCTGCCCATGCAAATTCTATGTCTGGTAGGACCCTTGCAATTTCCGATAAATACCTTACGTTCTTATACCATGTCGATGTTCCAATATACAAGAATCTTCTTTGTCCGCGTGGGTTGAACGTCTGTTTAATTGGGGGAAAGTCATGCCGATCCACGGCAAGGTCTAAATGTCTCATCTTCGGATACCAATGCGAGAAGATAGAATTAGGGACATCCCGAAACCAGTAGTTACCTGTAATAGCTAAATAAAGATCGCAGTCAAAAATCACATGTTCGTTGAATGCAGGTTGATAATTATCACCATGACAGTGTGGTGAAAGAAGAAGAACCCTTCCCCACCGCTCATCTTTGTAGCTCCTTCTAAATATTGTAAAAGGTATCGGACACGCATGGCCGATTAATATATCACCGGGACAAGGTATTATCTTTGCTAAGCTTGCCCAATTATGGTAGCGCACTTTATAAAGACGTTCTAATCTTTTGCCCAAATTTCGCCCGATCGCATCCGGGCAAGAAACCTCTTCCCCATGCGGGTAGATTAGATGTACTGTAGGATCATCGCTTACAGGAGTCTTGGCAATCATCATTTTCCTTTCTTGCTATTACTATGAGATGGCCACAATTGGATATCCATCCCATCAGGCCTGACAAAAAATAATATGCTGGGAAGCCGAATAATCTGTGAATAGGCAGCAAAACTCTATAACCAAGTGTGTAGACACATCTTGTATTTAAAACAATGAAACCTGCACGAGTCACAAGATTAGCCAGTGATCTTAAATTCCAGCAATATAAATGTTGGTGAATGTCAAAATCGTTATGCACTCCATCCTTAACGTGCCCTTCCTTAGGCACCACTAGTACCAACAAGCCATTGTCACGCAACAGATTTTTCATAATTTCCAAATGTTGAAGAGGTGATTCAAAATGTTCCAATGCATGGCTACAAAACAGAATATCCCAAAAATCTACAGGTATGCTTTCTAATGAGTCAAACACCTTCACACCACGTCTAGTGCACTGTTCACGAGCAAAGGAACTTATATCGTATCCGGCAGCACCTTCTATTCCAAAGATATTCTGTCCAATGCCACAACCATAATCTAAGAGTTTGCGATTCTCCAGTTCAATATACTTTAGAAGACGCTTCTGGCTGGCATGCGCCCTTGCGCTGAAATACTCATCATTTTCCACTAAATGATGATGAAGTTCCTTATGATAATTTCCGTTATAATAGGTTTCGCCTATGTCTTTCATGAATACCTTTTTGCGATTATTCCTTGATCCAGATTTTGGATTTTTTTCCACTAAATATACGTTCACGATACAGCAGAATGCGTTCCTTACAATAGGTTAAAACAAACCAGGATAACGGGTTCTTCTCAAACCCATATTTTGTGCTCAGAAGTTGCCAATGTTTCCTAACAAATAGCCACGTATTAACATACCCCCAAAACTCTATTCTGAGCCAATTTAATTTCCTTCCTCTTTGGCCACCCGTCAAAGAAATTGGCCCCCTAAGATGGTAACATGCCGTTGCCGGTGTCCAATAGATTGAAAATCCGGCAGCATCGGCTGTCAAATAGAAATCTGTTTCTTCCCTGTGCGCCGTGCCCCTATACTTGTTATCAAATCCGGCCTCTGCGAAAACCGAACTGTGTACAAGTGCAACAGCGTGTAAAAAAGGGGCGGGCAAAGGGCACTTTGAACGCGCTTCAAAGCTAGCAGCGAAGTGTTTGGTATCAAAAATATCGTCCAGATATGGTGCTTCGTTATCATAAAGTCTCGATGAATCAAAGTCGTCATTTACACCAATTACATTCAATATACGGCCAGCAATGATTTTTGCTCCAAGTTTTTCTGCATCTTGGAGAAGATTATTTATATAATTTTGTCCTAGCCACACATCATCTTCTCCAAATAAGACCCACTCTGTGTCAGCTTCAGCAATACCAGCCATCTTCGCAATTTGTACGCCTCGTCTTTTGGGATGGTGTATGACCCTCACCGATGTGGGCGAATGCTCACTTAAATACTCCAAGACTTCCTTGGTATTATCCGTACTACCATCGTTAACAACTATTATTCTTTTCACCAAAGGATTGCCAATATAGCTATACCAAACCGTTGCCAAAGCTTTCGCTCGGTTATAAGTAGGTATGATAATTGTAACTAGTTGCATGGCCCAAGTTCTGATAATTTAGACTTTACAAGAAGGACATCTGGTTTGATATGGGCAACTCCAATAGGTACACATATTATTATCTATCTCTTCAAATAATGATGAGCTAATTAAAAAGAAATCTGGTCGCCCTTGTTCCCAAAAAGCTTGATAGATAACAAATAATAACCTTGAGCGAAAAAGAAGAAGTAAGATATTTTTCGCAAAGCCTACGAACTTCTTTGGTTCTACCAGCCGATAAATGAGATGTGATCTCCGGCCAGATTAATGATTCTAGAGGCAATTTTTGTAGTTCCAACTCAAATTCTTCCAGATCAAACTCATCATACTGATCGAAGCCATTTTTCTGCCTCTGAAAAAAGAACTCTCTTGCTTTTTCAACTAGACGCCTTTGCAACAATGCTTTTGTTCTGGAAATGGAATTAGAACTAATGCGATACTTTATTAGTGGGTCACTAAGATTTTTAAGTATTCTTCCTTCTGTAACCAATCGCAAGTAAAAATCATAATCTTCGCAATGGAGCATTTTTTCTCTATAGAATAAATTTGGAATATTCCTAAACATTATCGAAGGGTGAATTAAAGAGTTCCTGATGGGGAGAATAGTTGAAAGATCCCTACCGGTTATGATTTTAGTTTTTTTTATTAAACGGCCATTTTCGTCGATTATCAAAGCAGATGATCCTAGTAGGAAGACCTCCCTATTTTTTTCCAAATAGTTGAATTGAATGTTCAACCGCCTCGGCATAGAGATATCGTCACCGTCCATTCTCGCAATATATTCACCTTCCACCTCTCGCAAGCCTTTATTCAGAGACTTAATCAACCCTAAATTCTTTTGATTATTTATTAAACGTATCCTGATGTCTTCATAGCCCTCTATGATTCGAAGTGTATCATCAGTAGATCCGTCATTGATGATGATGAACTCGAAGTCCTTGAATGTTTGCGTTAAGATTGAATCAATGGCTTCCTTCAGAGTTGCCGAGCAGTTAAAAACTGCCATCAATATAGATATTTTGGGCTTCATTTGCGAATGCCTAGTTTATATAGTACCGTAAGAATCGCGTATTTAAAAGGATACAGAAAAGAATTCAATAGACCGTATCGTTTCTTTATAAGTGACCTGTGTAGAAGCAAAATATCTTTTGCTTGATTTTGTTGAGTCTGCCAACGAGGGAATTTCTTTAATGCTTTTTTGTGGACATAGAGAAATATGTTCTGTCTGTACCAAAATGCGATCTCTGGATTGTTATAAATCATTGGCCGGATACAATCGATACAAACAAAATCTTTGTTCTGGAACAACCTTTGCCAAAATTCCGGCCATTGCTCGTTGACATGATGTATCCCCCCTTGTCCCGGGGGGGCTGCAGAAAAAAGAATAACATCGGCTGCTTTTGTAAGAGAATCTATCAGGGTCCGTGATTTATTGGTTGAAATATGCTCGCCGACTTCCAGGCAAAGAGCCAAGTCATATTTCTTATCCAGCAAAAACTTTGCGCTAATATCGGTTGCTTTGAATTCATTGGGATTGATTTGTAAGTTACACCGTGCGTATTCACCGTCTAGCCCCAACACATCAGATACATTCATTGTTTTCGATACCGAGAGCCAAGCGCCTGTTCCACAGCCTATATCGACGACGGATTTCGGCTTGATATCAGAAAAAACAAGGGGCAAAATTATTTCCGCGGACCTTTTTGATCCGGCGAGAATGTTTTTATGAAATGTACTATTGTAATAATTCCTCATAATTCTCCTAATTTGTTTTTTGTATAAGAATTACGAAACCGGAAAAACCCGGAAATGAACTACCCAGCAACAGAGTTGCGAAGTATCCCAAGGAAGCAGACTGTATCGAGAAACCCAGGTTTCTCGTACTCTTCGTTGCGGAAACCGCGGAGTAAAGATTCTAGGAATGTTCTGATTCAAACTTGTCATTAAGAAAATAATTGCTTCAGGTTTCCCGACTAGTGCTTAATCAACCATGAGGCAACCTTTCCCCGGAGGTTAGATGTTACCAATACGGTGGTGATAACGGCAACGATCCACATAAAACCAACATTTACTACAAGCCAAGCTCCTGTGACGGCAAATAGAAAATGTCGTCCTAACAAACCGATTCCAACGCCTAATACCACCGGTAGCAATGTCCCAGCATACCATTGCCGCGCTTCACCTTTCAATATACGGCTGTGTAATAAGTTTACATAGATGAATACATAAATACAACTTAAAGCTATCCAAACCGTAGCGGCGCCAACACCCCCAAAGAAATAAGCAGCTATGACAAGCGCTGGCACAATAAAAATGACCGCAGCTGCGTTCGTGTACACGCCTAACTTAACCCAACCTGCGGCAACTTGTAGAGCAAACGGCAAACACGCCAATTGATTTAATCCATACCCTATAACAAGAAGACTTAATATCAAGTGCGCGTGGTCCGCAATATCCGGGTTTTGTGTCCAGATCAGCAGAGCCTCTTTAGAAAAAAGAGTAAGAAAAATTACTGTCGGAATCGTGATAATTGCATTGAGTTGACAGCTTTTTCGATAAGCTGCCGTCAGGAACTCCTTATTTTCATTGGCATACAATTGTGTGTATCTAGGAAGAAAGGTAGTAAAAAGGGGGCCACTGAGATAGGTTACGGCAACTGCCGCTGTGCTGGCCACTGCATAATAGCCGAACATTCGCAGCGGTAAGATTTTAATCAAAATTATTTTATCCAATTGAAACAATATCAATACAAGAACGGAATTAATGCTCATCCCGGCAGCAAATCGCCAGACCGATTTTAACTGTGAAAGCTGAAAATGTGAAGAAATGCCAGTATGCGGCAAAAGGCCCCATAGAATGATGCCTGTGCATACGGCGCCTATTGATGCTACGCCAAGCTGAAAGACAAAAAAAGTATTCAACGTAGGGGAGAATAGCGCTAAAGCCAGCACTACACCGCCAAAGCGCAAAACCGTAAAAACACAGTTAATTACATTACCCAAAACGTGCCTCTGAAGGCCAAAAACACCACCAATATAAAGACTCATTGGCCCCTGTAGCGCAGCGGTCAGTCCCATAAGAATGACTGCATTTTGTACCACAGTAACATCGAGGGAACCGAGATTTATCCAATACCTGGCAATTAGTGAGGCAGCTGCCACAATCAGAAGGGCTACAAGGAAAGAAATTGCCCAGTATATAGTCTGTAAAGTTTTGAGCAGGCTGCGCATCTGTTGGGCAGAATCCGCCAACGCCGAACATCGGGCAAACTCTCGACTCAATGTCGAACTCAATCCCAAATCTGCCAGTCGAAGTATCGCGCTCAATGAAACTGAAAATCCGATTAGACCGTAACTTTCGATTCCAAGATATTTTATATACAAGGGGACAAACAGGAAACCTAATATCGCCTGGCAAAAAGACCCAACATAATTGGCTACAGCATTTCTTCGAACAGATATTGCTTTTGGCAACTTAGTTTCCATTGGCGCACTTGGACCTTTGCATAACTCCCCGGTCTCTGTTTTCCCTCTTCCTTGCTATTTTTTTGTGACTTATTCCAGTTCATTGAGTCAACTAGGAGAATGAAATATGCTACCGCCCTTCAACGCGCTTTTAACACATTGATAATATGACTATTTCCATGAAATTATGAATCTATTCAATAAACCTACTATATGTAGCCTTTTGCCAAGATTTCATTCTATCAGATATCACACCTGTCCAAAACAAACTTAAAGGAGGAAGCCCCAAACCGGTAGAATTTAGATTGGCAAATAAACAATACCTGTGACAGGGAGGCGTCCCCATGAATAAGTTTAGCAGCATGTTCGGTCAAATTCTACAGATTTTCTCCAAGATAGAGTTCTATTCAGCAGTGAAGGAGGTTAGGGCTGAAAAGAGAGCGAAAGGGTTTACCTGCTGGGAACAGTTCGTGGCCATGCTCTTCTGTCAGTTAGGACAGGCCCATTCACTCAAGGGAGATACGTGGTGGTCTTGCAAGTTGTATGGGTAAGCTCAAACATCTCGATGGACAAGCGGCTCCTTGCCGCTCCACCCTGTCCATAGGAGACCCGACCCTTACGGACGCCATATGCGACAGGGTCATCCATAACGCTCATAAAATCATATTAACAACAGGAGAGGAATCGATGAGAAAAATACAATCGGGATAGGGAGAGGTCTCACGACCCCTCTCCTCCCACACCACCGTACATACGGGTCCGTATACGGCGGTTCGGTTGGGTCCGCTGCTTATCGAGCTCCCACCAATTGAAGACCCAGAGAGATAAAATAGGATGTTGACAACGCCATGTGGAGGGCCGGGCTTGGGCTTATTCGCCAAGGGCCATGTGCACTTGCAGCAGTCTGTGCCGCAAGGTCAACGCGTACTCTCCGTTTCAGAAGCTCAGCAAATCTTCTTCGACCCCTTTTCCACTGTTTCCAGAGGAAGCTACGCAGTCTTCTCCTTATCCACGAGTCAAGTCTGTTTAATACCGAAGGTGTTTCACAGAAACCAAAATATCCTTTCCATCCATTCAGGTAAGCTGCCAATTGCGTGACCATCTGTTCAATACTGATTCCTCTGGTTCTCCGGGTGAGTTGCCCGATACGTCTTTTAAAGCGGAGTAATGCTTTGCGCGCGATACGTATCTTCTTTGCCGCTCCGGGGGTAATACTGAACCCCAGGAACGTTCTCTCCCATGGTCGTGTGACAGCACTCTTCCCGTTGTTGATCTTAAGTTTGAGCTTACGGGACAGGAATGTTGCAATATTCTCCATCACCCTGTGCCCTGCCCGCTCACTTTTTACATCACACCTGTCCAAAATAAACTTTAAAGGGGAGCCTCAAAACAGGTAGAATTTAGATTGTCCAAATAAACAATACCTGTGACAAGGAGGCGTCCCCATGAATAAGTTTAGCAGCATGTTCGGTCAGATTCTACAGATTTTTTCCAAGATAGAGTTCTATTCAGCAGTGAACGAGCTTAGGGCTGAAAAGGGAGCAAAAGGGTTTACCTGTTGGGAACAGTTTGCTGCGATGCTCTTCTGTCAGTTAGGACAGGCCCATTCACTCAGGGAGATATGCGGCGGTCTTGCAAGCTGTATGGGGAAGCTTAAGCATCTCGGCATGGAGCATGCTCCCCGCCGATCTACCCTGTCATATGCCAATGAAAAACGACCCTGGCAACTCTACCAGAAGGTATTCTACCAATTGTTGCGAAAGTGTCAGGCCATTGCCCCGGGGAAAAAGAAGTTCCGCTTCAAAAACAAGCTTTTCAGCCTTGATGCCTCCGTTATCGAGCTCTGCGCCTCCCTTTTCGACTGGGCAACCTTCAGACAGACCAAGGGAGCGGTCAAGCTCCACCTCCTCCTCGATCATGACGGCTATCTTCCGGTCTTTGCCCATGTCACCGAAGGGAATATCCATGAACTGAACATAGCAAGGGAGCTTTCGTTTCCAAGGGGGTCCATCGTAGCCGTTAACAGGGGTTATACCGAATTATCTCCTCTTTGCGCGATGGACCGAAGAAGGGGTCTTCTTCGTGACGAGACAGAAAGGCAATGCCGATTATCTTGTTGTGGAAGAAAGGGCTATTCCACAAAACAGAAACATCCTGAAGGATCAGATCATCACGTTCAACGGGTACATCGCAAAGAAGAACTACCCTTATCCCTTAAGAAGAATAGAGGTGTGGGATGATACGAACAAGGAAACCGTCGTTTTTATCACGAACCATCTCGTTTTCGGCGCTACCACCATCGCCTTAATCTACAGGGATCGCTGGCAGATAGAGATATTCTTCAAGACCATCAAGCAGAACTTAAGGATCAAGACATTCGTCGGAACCTCCCCCAATGCCCTCATGATCCAGATTTGGACAGCATTGATTGCCATCCTCCTTCTCAAGTATCTCAAGTTCCGTTCGAGCTTTGCTTGGTCTATTTCGAATCTCGTTGCTATGCTGCGTTATAACCTCTTTACCTATCGTGATCTATGGGCGTGGATTGATAGTCCCTATGAAACACCGCCCATAGTCCCCGTTGGCGAACAGCTTACGCTTGGGTTTTAGTATATTGGACAGCAAAACACCATATGTTAAACACCAAAAGGACCAACCTCATCCCGGCATGGAGGAATTACCTGTCCTAAAGCGTTGCTATATCAAGTGGCGGGCTTGGATTTTGGATTATCTTGGACAGCACTGTTTTTACATAGATATTGCAGTCGTCGGCATAGCGGACAAAACGGTGATTTCTCCGGCTCAGTTCCACGTCCAGCTCGTGGAGGACAAGATTGGATAAAAGGGGTGATAACCTCCTTGGGGTGTTCCTTCGCTTGTCGGACTGACAAGCCCGCCTTCCATAACCCCGGAAGTAAGGTACGCCCTTATGAGCTTCAGGATTCGTGCATCCTTTACTCGCTTTGCTATCTGACCCATCAGGATGTCGTGGTTCACATGGTCAAAGAACTTTTCAATGTCCATATCCACCACGTATACATACCCTTCTATCATGTACTCTTTTGCCCTTTTCACTGCCTGATGTGCTGAACGTTCCGGTCTGAATCCATAACTGTGTGGAGAAAATTCCTTATCCCACATTTTCTGTAATACTTGCATGAGTGCCTGCCTAATGAAACTACTGTGGGTATGCCTAATGTACGGCTTGACCCATCGGGTTTGGGTTTTGCTACTCTTTTCACGGGCTGCGGTTGGTATGTTCCCTTGGGCAGCCGTTCTTTCATTGCTACCCAGTCTCCCCTGAGATAACGGCCCAATTCTAAAACTGTCATCCCATCTATCCCCGGGCTTCCTTTGTTGCTTTTGACTCGTTGGTACGCCTTCTTTACGTTCTCTCCTTTGCACACTTCTTCCGTCAGATGCTCTAAAACCGGATCGTCGGGTGTATGGTTCGCCGCGGACAATTCAGTATCTTTCGTCAGAGCATCCGGGGCTTCACCCCGTATCTTTGTCATGAAGGCCAGTTCTCACTGGATTTTCTTCTGCACGTTGCCCATGAGAACCGTATCCTTACGTATCCTCCCATACCGTTTAGGCCTTCCCTGCCGTATGGCAGGTACTATACCCTCTGCTGACTTCTTTGCTGCGGTCAAGAAATCTTACGATTTCCTTAAGTCCTCATGTGGGGACAGCAAGTGGAGATCTCCCGGGGTAAGTTCAGTAACCTTCTTTGCACACCTCTCGATTTACAGCCATGACACTTGATGGATAAGGACTTTGAGATTTCATGCTCTCTCGTCCGCTCATAACTGCACGGGTACCCGCGTGCGGGTGATCCGATTTCTGTTCGTCAGGTCACGAATTTATTCCACCTTCTTTCAGACCCTACCTCACGGTAACGCCCTTGGGTTTCGCTAACACTTCACCTCCATCAGGTTGTGTAAGGGACTTTCACCCTCAAGTTATTGAACATGCCCGGCACACATGAACCTCCCTGTAGCAGCAAGCTACAGGGTATCAGAGGAGAAACCTCTGTTGCATATCTTAGAAACTTCTTGCTCTACCCTGCAGCAAGCTGCAGGGAATAGTCAAGTTCAACCTTGACTTAAGGTCGAACACTTTTGTAAAGTAGAGACGGTAGGAAAAGGATTACTGAAAAGCCGTTCGGATAAAACCGGATTAGGTGTTCGAAGAGAGCGGATTTTAAGGACTTATCCGTAAATAGCAACCACCTTGCTCCAGCAGATAATTGCTGCAGCAAGACAGACAAGGGCTTCGTAGCTCTCGACCAACTTCTCGTATCTGACGAGCAATTTCCGAAATCGGTTAAACCAGGAGTGTGTCGCCTCGACGACCCAACGTCTGTTCTTGGGAGGACGGCCTCGTTTCCGCTTCTTTTGTGTAACCCGAGGAATGCAGCCCCTTGACCTGATCTGCTTTTGAGCAGGCGCTCCGCTATAGCCCCTATCCGCATAGAGGAATCGTTTTCCCTTGGGAAGAGGAATAACGATGGTATCCAGAATTGCGACGAGTTGACTGACATCATGTCGATTCGCCCCGGTAACGATCAGCGACAGCGGGACGCCATGCCCGTCCACCAAGAGATGGCGTTTGCTTCCTTTTTTTCCCCCGGTCTGTCGGATTCGGCCCTGTAGCGTCATACGCGAGTGGTGCTTTGATCATCGTACCGTCCACACTCTGCCATTTCCATGCAATGCCTTCCATGTCATCGTATTCAACCAATCCTGCACGCCACAGGGTCAAGAAGAAGCCCGCTTTGAGCCATTGTCTGAAGTACTTGTGTATAGAGCTTGCGCTCCCGAACCGTTCCCTGGGCAACGATTTCCATTGGCACCCAGTTCTCAACACAAAAACAATACCCTCGAACACCCGCCGGAAGGGCATAGTCTTGCGACCACCACCCAGCCTTCTCTGGAACACCTTGCCCGGCTCCCGTTCACGCGTTGGGATAAGGGGTTCAACACGTCTCCAGAATTCATCAGATACTTCCCATGACCGGATCTTTGCCATACACACCTCCTTGATTCAGAAGTATAATATGGCTGTGGATCTAAAGCAAGTTAATTACGGATAAGTCCTAAATCCTGAAAAGAGGGTAGGTCTTCACTACAGCCTGTTTTACGGCTCGAGAGGCTCTTAACCCCTTGGAATTATGTGACCTGAAAAAGTGAAATCAGGAATTGGGAGGGTCGAATCCGCTAAGTCGGGTTAACCCGGTGAGCAGAAGTGAAGGTAAATACATACACAAGTTCGGCCTAATCTGTAGGCAAAGCCATTCGTTGATAGCGTCATAATTCTTTTTATAAATCATAAATATCTCAGTTAATACAATTACTTATTAATTATAGATTCATCGGCACATGGTTTGCTTAAGTAAAGACAGAAATTAACCAAGGAGGTTTATGTTCAATGATGGTAATGAACTATGTGATAAATATCATCGATAATAATAAAGATAGGCATGTTTTTTAAATAGATATGATGAACATTGTGATGTATGTCATCGTTAATAATAATGTAAGGATGCATAATAGTATCTATGAAAAAGGCAAACTGGTTGAAAGATCAGGACGCAAAGCAACTACCCTACGTCTTCCATGCAGAGGAAGATATGGAAGCAGAGCTACCGTGGAGAAAAGCATATTTATTTATGCCTATTCCCCTGGCCAGAATTACTTAGTCAGGAGGTCGTCATGAAGTATCAAACGTCTTCTAAAAGAAACAACGTTCTCTGCCCACTCCTTATTATTGTCTTGTGGTGTCTCTTTTGTGGGTCATCCCTCCTCTTATCGCAAGGAAGCGCTTACGCGGCGCAGGTCACTCTTGCCTGGGATGCAGAAAATGGTATTGCCGGCTACAAAATCTACTATGGAACAACAAGTAAAAATTACTCTTGGGTTGTTGATGTCGGAAATACAACCACTTATACGGTTCCAAATCTTTCTGACGACACCACATATTACTTCGCCGCAACTGCTTATGATGCGTCCAATCTTGAAAGCGACTATAGTGCTGAAGTAAGTTACAATGGAGATTTGGATAATTCGCTTTATGTCAACTTCCCCTCTGGCCTGTGGCAATGGAACGGTACCACATGGAGTGAGCTCAGTGCTGCTGTCTCTCCCAAAAGCATGGTAGCTTCAGGTTCGCTACTGTACGGGGACTTCGGCTCAGGTGGCCTGTGGCAATGGAACGGTACCACATGGAGTAAGGTCAATGCAGTTTCTCCGAACAATATGGTCGCTTCAGGTTCGCTACTGTACGGGGACTTCGGCCCAAGTGGCCTCCGGCAAGGCGGTCTCTGGCAATGGAATGGCACAGCGTGGAGTTCGTTGAATGCCGTCTCTCCCACAAGTATGGTAGCTTCAGGTTCATTATTGTATGCTAATTTCACAGGAGCAGGCCTGTGGCAATGGAATGGCACAGCGTGGAGTCAGTTGAATGCCGTCTCTCCCACAAGTATGGTAGCTTCAGGTTCATTATTGTATGCTAATTTCACAGGAGCAGGCCTGTGGCAATGGAATGGCACCACATGGAGTAAGGTCAATGCGGCCGTCTCTCCCACAAGTATGGTAGCTTCAGGTTCATTATTGTATGCTAATTTCACAGGAGCAGGCCTGTGGCAATGGAATGGCACCACATGGAGTAAGGTCAATGCAGTTTCTCCCACAAGCATGGTAGCTTCCAGTTCGATATTGTATGGAGACTTTGGAGCAGGCGGTCTCTGGCAATGGAATGGCACCACATGGAGTGAGGTCAATGCGGTTTCTCCCACAAGCATGGTAGCCGGCTTTTAAAGCTATAGCCTGTGCTTCTTCATATCTGGCGCAGCGCTTTGGAAATGCTGCTGTTTTGTCGCACGATAATTTGATAAGCTGAGTCGGCAATGATGAGCTCAGATCAAATATTCCCCCATTAACAATTCGAGTTGTTATCTCTGTCCAGTTTTTTCAATTAGACAAAATCGGTCTTTTTTGTCTGAGCAGTTTATAGCCTCGTAAGGGGCTTTTATCCTGTGTTTATCGAGTACGGATTTATGCTGTGGGAATATGGAAAAGGTTTCTTTCCCACATACCCACAGTTGCGGTGACGACAACAGCATGCTTATATCTGTTGTCCTTCCCAGTAAAGTTTTCTTGCCAGTTTTGCCCGTCTCTTCATCTCCGCCAGTTCTTCGAGGATGAGGGTGTTGTTGTTTACCTCATGGATATGGGAAGGGGTAAAGTTCCAGAGGCCCCGATGGGGTCTTTCGATATTGTAAAATTGACAAATCTGCCGATCTCGTGATGGGCAGAATATTCACCGGGATAACTGCCGATAATATGGATTTCCTCCTCCTTGGCGGTGCCGAAGCACCTCTCTGTGAGTGCGTTGTCGGTAGGTCTTCTGACTCTGGTAAAGCCCAAGTCTGCCCGCATGAGGGAGAAGAACTCCTTCGTTACCCAAGAGGTCTTTGGCGATCGCCGGTCCGTCCTCAGTTCGGGCAACATATTCCCCCGCCGTATCCTTTTGGGCCTTCAGTCTCTCTGTGTAGACATGCTTTACGTGGGAGGCATTGATGGAAGGGTAGGTGTCAAAAGCGACAAGATATCGGGAAAAGAAATCAAGGAGGATAATGAGATACCACCGGCTGTAGTCGATAAGGAGTTTTGTCCAGTCACATCCCCATATGAGGTCTTTCTGCCATAGGCTGTAACGCGGTTCCTTTAGGGGCGATGGTCTTCTCTCGTAAGGCACTATCATATCCATGGATTTCAAATGATGGTAGCTCTGGTGCTGCAAGAAAGACAGATCCCTTTATTCTGGAGCATACCCTGTATCTGCCGGTGACGCATATGGGGATATCGCTTCTTGGTTTCCTCAATGGCCGTCTTTTTTTCCGGGGTAATAAGGGCGATGCCGGGTCTTCTCTTGTTATCTTTAACCGGTTTAAGCCAGGACTAATTAAGTTGAACGCTTAATCCCGATCTGATTAAGCGTTGCCGTTATGGTCTGTCCCTTTCTCTTCTGATCCTTAACAAATCGGGGAATCTCTCGTTTTTGCTGTTCCATGAGCCGTCCCGGTTCTAATCCAAGTTTATCTCTTTTTCTTAGTTCACGATAGTCATTGGACTGACTGAGGATAACCTCTTTGAGTTTTCTATTCTCTTCTTCCAGCTTTCTCAGATCGGGGGACTTGAGGGGTTTTGTATTCCTCAGGCTTGTA
This sequence comes from uncultured delta proteobacterium, assembly GCA_963754785.1. GTDB lineage: Bacteria > Desulfobacterota > Syntrophorhabdia > Syntrophorhabdales > Syntrophorhabdaceae > PNOF01. Next base: position 106,965 of record CAVWHH010000024.1, read on the forward strand.
TTGATGCCCATGATAAGCTGACGCTTCACTTATAGTACATAGAGCTTGCGATATGGTATTTTTCAAGACCATTACAGATTGAAGGACAGCCCTCGCTGTCTTTGATGATCTGGTATTTTTGCTCCGGGGTAAAATCCTTTCTCGGTTTGTGTATGCTTTGTTCCATGGCAAATATGCCTCCTTTTGTGTCACACAATGATGAGCATATTTGTCTAATATCATAAAAAACAGGCCTTACAGTGTCAGCGGCAAAGAGAATTGCTTTATACTGTTCTCATCGTTTCTGATGTTTTGTGTGTCACCGTGGTGTTGTAAACAATTGACAAGAATGCCAATGGCCAGAATAGATGCTATTATGATGAGCAAGGTCCCCCACATTGTTTGATACCATTTCTTATCAACCTGAAAAACACTTGGAGATGTTGGCTCATGCGGTCCCATATATAGCTCTCCACTCTTACCAGCATTACGAGTCGGTCTTTCGGTTCTATGTAAATCCGCTCCGCAATACCGACACCTAATGGCTTCTTTTTTTATCAATTCAGCGCAATAAGGGCACTTCTTTGTTTCGGCATCCTCTGTCTCAAATGGCTGTCTTGCATGGTTCTCAACAACGACCTTCGTGGATTTACGGGAAGAAACTGCTGCTAAGATGAGGCCAAAGGGACCAAGTAGAACCCCGAGAATAAACCATCCGCAACCGCTACGTCCTTTATTGGAGGCGATCACAGCGCTTGCGATCCCGAATAATAACCAAATTATCAAGATCATTGGAAACCTCTTATGGATTACTGATTAGGCGCCTGAACCTATGACGCCTTTTCCCATTATCCCCTTTCCTTAGCCCCTCGTCAACATTTCTTATGATACGGGGCGTGGAGTAGATGATACCCCTCTCTCAATTCTGCATTCTGCTGCGTTTTCCAGCCTCGACACGGGTAAAGGGGCCCGCATTAAGGCCCTACGACACGACAGAACACGGCAGATAAAGACCTATTCCCAGTTATCCCCCCTGACAGGCCTCAGCCTGTGCCCTCTCATAACAATGAGCTCATCCTCGATCATAGATTTGATCTTATCGTAATTCTCCGGAGTGAATGGGTCACTTTAAAATGCACTCTGCCGCGCACAGTACGGTACCCATAGAGGACAAGACTTCATTAATGTCCGGTTCATTTTCTTGATCAGCCAAGTATAAAAGACATTCGCAATATTTCTCCTCTTGGAGACTTTTCTTCATAAGTTTTGATTGCAGACCTCGGCTTATCTCAAGCGCAGCGAGTGCCGCTTCATATGCCTTTTCTGACGGAACAAAATCCGCAAATTTCCCGTGTTTCTTGCTCTCCATGGTTACCCCTTTATTCCCGCACTAAGCCCTCAAGTTCACCGACACGCGAACTCGTATCTGAAACATTGCTCATGTCACCCAAAATGGCAGCTAATCCGTAGAAGGCACACATTTGATTTACATCCCCAGGCCCCCAGCCCCCGCATCAATTATCTCTTTCTGGAATTCAATTTTGTTCGTCTGGCATACCACTGCGGAGCATGCGCCCTTTATTCCCTCAGCGGTCCTCGATGGCTCCCGCTGTGCCGTAGTCTTCATTGAGCGCCCTCTGTCATTGAACTTTGTCGATTGAGACTTGCAGGAATTGTTACAATAGATCCGCCCTGTTTACCAATCCAGCTGTTACTTTATCAGATGTATCTCCAGCCAAGTCTCCTGTGAACTTCATTGGTGATTTGAAGGATTTATTGGCCCTTCAAAGATGGATTTAAACTCATCTCCCATCCCCACAATCGAAAATGGTTGTCCAGCGTAATGGGTACTTTCGATCTCTGCCGACAAAGTGTCCTTCTTAAACCTGTACTACCTAGAAGTACTGGGCATCTGCACCGTATGAGAAGGATTTTGTATTGGTATCTCGTTGATACATGGACGCAGTTCATGGAATCTGTCCGATACCAGGTGTTAACTCACCCTCTTCATTTGGGTGCTTGTGATTTCATAGCGAGACCATCCGTGCTATATGCTCCAAGATGTCTTGTATTATATCAATGATGGGTTGGAAGCCATTGCAAGAGTTGCTTGGGAAATCTAGCAGTGTCGCGTTACATGTGGCTGCCACACGTGCAGAGAAAGGAGGTATTCATGCTGAAGAGATTTATTAGTACCAATCCCCAGATATGGTTTACGTTGCCTCTACGTATTTCTCTCGGCATAATATGTATGGGGCATTGGGGACAGAAACTTTTTGGCTTGTTTGGCGGCAAGGGACTTCAGGCAACTGTAATGGGTTTTGAGAAGTTGGGGCTAAGCCCCGGTATACTCTGGGGAACACTGGCAGGGTGTGGTGAATTCTTTGGCGGCCTGTTGGTGCTTCTTGGTATGGCGACTCGATTAGGAGCACTGAGTATACTTATTGTCATGGTTGTGGCAACACTCAAGGTGCATTGGGGGTTTTTCTTCCTCCCCCGGGGCATGGAATATGCGCTCGCCCTCCTGGGTTCCTCCTTGAGCCTCTTTATTTCTGGAGGCGGTCCACTATCCGTCGATTCGAAAATCTCTCGTAGGACTGGATGAAAAGGTATCAGAACGACCCGTGCGAAAATATGCAACTGAAACGCACAACGCAAGTGTCTGCGAGGACTAATGTCCTGATGCAACAAGGCCAGAGATAAGGGAGAAGAAATGCCCCCGCGTCTTTGGCCTTGTTGAAGAGCCTATTTCCTCCTGATCTCTTTCGCGTAGAGATCATCGGACTTGAGATAAAGGATCGTAACGCTATCCCCCTCTTTGATGTCATTAAGGGATGCAGGCTTGCCTTTGACCGTGACCTTGGTATCGGCATTCACGATTGTCCCTACATCCATCATCTCGCCACCGGTCTTGGCGGAAATTGTAATTGCCTTACCCTCGGGGTCAATGGAGGTGACCTTGCCGGTTGCAGTCTCCATTTTGCCTTTTTCCTGTGCAGCTAAAATACTGACCATCAGAAACGATGTGATCACGAGGACGAACAATATTACTACCGATCTTTTCATAATATAATCTCCTCCTAGTAATGTATTTCTTTTTAATGTATTTCTTCTCCAACTATATTCATCGTTGGTTGTACCGGCAAGTACCTGGGGATAACTAACATGGATATGTTTCGAATGGCCCCGAGCGAAGACCTTTGGTCTTCCACCGACAAGGTGGCCACAACTATGGGCTACCCCTCTTTCTCTCTATATTATCCTCGCTCCACCCCGTTCGTTCTTCATAGAGGGGTCACAGTCATAAACGTGAACGACATTGGGTTGAGGAACACGCTGGACTGCCTCATCAAAACCCTTGTCCGCTGTAAGCACCTCACTATAAAAGGTATCTGCATTTGTATATTCCTTCGCCGTTCTCGATGTTGGCTCTCTCGATGAGAACACCTATATCGACCATTTCTGCCGCAACGGTTTCAGCAACACCTCCGCTGCGTGTCCGGATCGCGCAGAACACACGAGTGAGAATCCGACGTCGCAGAGGCATGCAAAAGATCGGGCCAATTCCCTGCCAGGCGTAGCCATAACCACAATATTGACGCTTCCGACACATCTGTGAAGAAGGTTGTCCTGAAAAAGGATCATCCTGTTATGGTCGCTCTTTTGACTTGCCGGCAAGCCCGGAGGCTTTTCGTTTATTCCACAATTCCCTGGATTCATGCTTAAATCATAGGAACATGTTGCAAATCTACCGGATGGGACCTATGTTCTTCTTATGCAGTTCAAAGACTGACCAATCGTGAGAAAAAAGGATTGGGGGAGATGCAACATGGACACTCATAAACTGCGCAACATGTTAACGATTTTGGGACTGGCAGCCCTGCTCGCTTATCTACCGGCCGTTTCGGCCGGAAGTGCTACAACCAGTCAAGAAGACGAGGTGCTCAAGGCCACGCTGGAAAACGGTCTCAGGGTGGTTATCGTTCGAAATAGGCTGGCCCCCGTGGTCACGACGATGATGAATTACCTGGTGGGTTCCAACGAGGCTCCCCGGAGGTTTCCGGGTATGGCACACGCCCAGGAACACATGATGTTCAGGGGAAGCCCGGGCCTCACGGCAGATCAGCTGGCCGATATTATTGCCGCCATGGGGGGAAAGTTCGATGCGGACACTCAGCAGACGGTCACCCAGTATTTTCTGACGCTCCCTGCCGAAGATGTGAACGTAGCATTAAGGGTTGAAGCGATCCGGATGCGGGGTGTTCTTGACAGCGAGCGGCTCTGGACCCAGGAAAGGGGCGCTATCGAGCAGGAGGTGGCACAAGACCTATCCATGCCTGAGTACATTTTTTACACCAAGGTCCTGGCGAACATGTTTAGGGGCACGCCCTATGCCCACACCCCTCTTGGAAGCGTTGCCTCCTTCGACAAAACAACGGGAACCATGCTCAAAAAGTTTTACGACACCTGGTATGCCCCTAACAACGCGATTCTGGTGATCGTGGGTGATGTGCAACCGGAGAAAACGTTGCGTCAGGTCAAAAAGCTCTTCGGAACCATCCCCGCCAAAAAGATTCCGGACCGACCCCGCATACGCCTCGAACCGGTAAAACCCGAGACACTTAACCTTAAGACAGACCAGCCTCACGGATTGGCCGTGGTCTCCTTCCGTATGCCTGGTTACGATAGCCCGGATTACCCCGCAAGTCGGGTGCTGGCCGATGTGCTGAGTAACCAGCGCAGTAATCTCTTCGCACTGGTGCCTGAAGGCAAAGCCCTCTTCGCTGAATTCGACCTGAGTTCCATGCCAGAGACGGGCCTAGGCTATGGAATGGCCGCCTTTCCCAAAGGAGCGGATGCGTCGGCACTGGTCGACCAAATGCGTCAAATATTGGCCGAGTACATTGGGAAGGGATTTCCCGCCGACCTGGTGGAAGCTGCCAAACGGACGAGACTGACGGAAGCGGAACTGCAGAAGAATTCGATCTTCGGCTTTGCCGGGGCTTGGTCCAAGGCGCTTGCGGTAGAGGGAAGGCAATCCCCTGAGGATGATATCAAGGCCATACAGCGCGTATCCGTGGCGGATGTGGACCGGGTGGCTAGAAAGTACTTACGGATGGGTGAGGCAATTGTCGTTATCCTTACGCCCGAGACCTCCGGTAAGCCCGTCCCTTCCGCTACCTCTGGCGGCGTGGAATCCTTCGCTCCCAAGCACGCTCAACAGGTCAGGCTTCCCGATTGGGCGGAAAAAGCACTCAAGCAGCTCTTTATACCCTCTTCCACCGCCAGCCCTATCGCCACCACGCTCTCCAATGGGATCACACTCATTGTGCAGCCGGAGTCTGTCAGCAACACGGTGAGCGTGTACGGTCATATCAAGAATAACCCGGATTTGGAAACGCCTCAAGGCAAAGAAGGCGTGGACCAGGTATTAAGCCAGCTTTTCTCTTACGGCACCACAACGCTTGACCGTCTGGCATTTCAAAAGGCTCTTGATGAGATCGGCGCCAGCGAGTCTGCAGACACGGATTTCTCCTTACAGGTCTTGTCGGATTACTTCGACAGAGGTGTTGAGCTTCTCGCTGACAACGAACTCAATCCCGGCCTGCCCGACGAGGCCTTTACCGTTACCCGTCAGCAGATCGCCGCAACGGTCTCGGGTCAGCTCCAGAGTCCGGATTATTTGACAGAGAGGGCCCTCAAGGCTTCCCTCTTCCCCGAAAATGATCCGACATTACGCCAGGCCACGCCCGCTTCCGTCTCGTCACTCACGCTTGAAGACGTAAAGGAGTACTACCGAGAAGCCTTCCGGCCTGATTTGACCACTATTGTAGTGGTGGGACAGGTGACGCCGGATAAGGCCAAATCGGTGATCGAAAAGTATTTCGGCTCGTGGAAGGCAAGCGGATCAAAGCCCGAGACGGAGCTTCCTCCTGTTCCCGGCAACAAGCCTTCAACCACCGCTGTTCCGGATACGAGCCGTATCCAGACCAAGGTGACACTGGCTCAAACCCTTGGGCTCACCCGATCCAATCCCGATTATTATGCCTTGGAGTTAGGTAATCATGTCCTGGGGGGCGCTTTCTATGCGACCAGACTCTACCGGGATTTGCGTGAAAAGACGGGACTGGTTTATTTTGTCGATTCATCCCTTAACGTGGGCTTAACCCGTTCTCTGTACATGGTTAACTATGGCTGTGACCCACACAACGTGCCTCAGGCTCGGCTCATTGTAGAGCGCAATTTGAAGGAACTGCAGACTTCGCTCATACCTTCTAGCGAACTGCAACAGGCCAAGACGCTCCTGCTCCGCGACATTCCCCTGTCCGAATCGAGCGTGGAAAGCATTGCCACTGGCCTGGTTTACAGGGCCACTCATGATCTTCCCCTGGACGAGCCTATATTGGCAGCTCACCGTTATCTGAAGCTTACTCCCCAAGAGGTCAAGGCAGCCTTTGCTAAGTGGCTCCGACCCGGTGATCTGGTACAAGTAACCGAGGGGCCGACAACGAAATAAGGGACACCCTGGCTTGACACGCAGAGTCAGGTTACCATGCACAAAATACGAACGTGCCGGTACTCTGTTGTCGTGTTCGATGGCCCTTGTTACTCCTGAGAAACGGCTTGCATTAGCTGAAAAAGTTGACAAAACTCCAGACAGTTGCCAGCTTGACAGAAGACTGAAGCAGCTTTAGATTGGCATAAGAGAAAAGGATGCATGCGGTTTTAAGGAGAACTCGTGTATGGAAGGAAAGGAGAGTGCGGGTGTGTCTGGTGTGAATACTCGGGGTTCAGGCTCTGCCAAAGTCTGTTCTGTGACTACACCGGGTTTGGTCTGGATGAATAAGGCAGTTGATCCCGCCGATAGGATATTCGAGAATTGCCGAGAACCGATAACAGCATAATCTATCCACAGAAGGAGGAGTATCATGAAGTATGATTATAAGCGTCTAGCCGTTTTCATCGGCGTGGTCCTGTTTCTCATGAGCTGCACCGATGTAGGCTCAGAGGGGGCCTCCCTCCAGATAGTAGGAAAACCCAAAGGTGCAGTGGACCTGAACACGGCCATCGCGCGGGTTGCGAATCAGACGATGCCTGCCGTGGTCTATATCGAAGTGACTGAGAGCCAGGTCGTGGAGAATCCTTTGGGGCCCTTTGAGAACGATCCCTTTTTCCAGCGCTTTTTCGGCATGCCCAGAGGACCACGAAAATTCAAGCAGGAGATGAAGGGACTGGGGTCCGGCATGATCATCACTGCCCAGGGAGACATCCTTACTAATTACCACGTCGCCGGTGGTGCCACCAAGATTGAGGTAACCCTGGCGGACGGGAGCCGGCATCCTGCAAAACTGGTGGGGGGCGATGCAAGAACTGATCTCGCCGTGATCCACATTGCAGCCGGCAAGCCTCTTCCTCACGTGACTTTCGGAGATTCGGACACAACTGAGGTGGGCGAGTGGGTCGTGGCGATCGGCGCGCCCCGTGCCCTGGAAAAGTCGGTGACCCAGGGGATTGTCAGTGCCAAGCACCGGACAGACATCACCGATCCGAATGCCTACCAGGATTTTCTGCAGACTGATGCCCCCATCAATCCCGGCAACAGTGGCGGTCCCCTCTTGAACCTGTACGGCCAGGTGATCGGCGTGAACGCTGCCATTGCGACCCAATCGGGCGGTTTTGAAGGAATCGGCTTTACTATTCCGAGTAGAATGGCTGTCCGTGTCGCGAATGCCTTGATGGCCCACGGTAAGGTTGAGCGGGGCTGGCTCGGGGTGAGTATCCGGAATCTTACCCCGGAACTGGCGAAGACGGCCCATGTGGAAACCCTGACCGGTGCGCTGATCGCGGACGTGGTCAAGGGAGGACCGGGGGAGAAGGCAGGTCTCAAGAAGAATGATGTCGTCATCGCGTATGGAGATAAGGAGATCCCTGACTCGGCTACCCTTCGCAACGACGTGGCCCAGACCCCCATCGGCGAGCAGGAAAGGCTCACCATACTCCGGGATGGGAAAAAAGAATACGTGACGGTCACCATCGGTAACCTGGCGGATAGTGGCGCAACGCTCGCTACCGTGGTAAAAGAACGCCTGGGGGCGGAAGTCAGGCTTCCCACGTCCAAAGAGGTTGAGCAGTACGGACTGGACGAAAACCAGGGAGTGGTGATTACCCGCCTGGATGCCAAAGGACCTCTGGCGTCAGCAGGGTTTGAGGTGAGAGATATGATCCTGGCCGTGGATGGACAGCCCGTAGACGGGATGGATGGTTTCATTGGCCTGGTGAGTGCCCTTACTCCGGGGAAACGGGTTTCGCTCACTGGTCTCGACCACCGGACCGGGAACACGGGGAATATCTTTGTGGTGATAAAGTAGCGAGCGGCAGGAGAGACACCATCTTTTCTGAACTGTTTCGAGAACCTATGGGTAGGGGATAGAGTGTCTAACGATGAAAAAAGACCAAGGGAGGAATTCAAGGATAAACTACGTTCTTTCTTCACCCCCCAGGACCCCCAGAAAAGGAAGGAGGGCTTGCCTCCCAAAACCCACTTCAGCATCTGGTATTTCCTGATTGTCATGCTTTTGATCACCTACCTGCAGCAATACTTCTTTGCTGCCAAGGTGGAGACAATCCCCTACGGTCAGTTCAAACAGAGCCTGGCCCAGGGAAGCGTGGATAAGCTGACCATCGGTCCGGAGAATATCACGGGCACGCTCAAGGGAAAAGACCAAAAGGCCTCTCAGCAGTTTACTACCGTTCGGGTGGACGATCCCGGTCTTGTGAACGATCTGGATGAACATAAGGTTGATTATTCGGGACATTATGACAGTAAATTCTTAAGCAGTATCCTCTCCTGGGTCCTTCCCATCGCCATCATGCTCATCATCTGGCGGTATGCCATGAAAAAGATGGGGCCGGGGATGGGGGTGATGTCCTTCGCCAAGAGTAAAGCAAAGCTCTTTGCGGAGAATGAGACCACGGTCACCTTCGCCGATGTAGCGGGCATCGACGAGGCCGAGCAAGAGCTCCAGGAGGTGGTGGAGTTCTTGAAGAATCCGGAGAAATTCCAGAAACTGGGCGGGAGGATTCCCAAGGGGGTCCTTCTGGTTGGCGCGCCCGGGACGGGCAAGACCCTGCTCGCGAAAGCAGTTGCAGGCGAGGCGAAAGTGCCCTTCTTCACCATCAGCGGATCTGAGTTCGTGGAGATGTTTGTCGGCGTCGGGGCATCCCGTGTCCGCGATCTCTTCTCCCAGGCCCAGGGCCAGGCCCCCTGTATCATCTTCATCGATGAACTGGATGCGTTGGGGAAAGCCAGGGGCATCAACGTCTTTGGCGGAAACGATGAACGGGAACAGACGCTCAACCAGCTCTTGGTGGAGATGGACGGATTCGCATCGAACAAGGGGGTCATCATCATGGCCGCCACCAACAGGCCGGAGATCCTCGACCCCGCGCTCTTGCGGCCGGGAAGGTTTGACCGGCAGGTCGTGGTTGACCGTCCGGATGTAAACGGGCGGGAAGCCATCCTGAAAATCCACTCCCGGAATGTGCTTTTGGATCCGGATGTGGACCTCCGTAAAATCGCAGCCCTCACACCCGGGTTCGTGGGGGCTGACTTGGCCAACCTCGTCAACGAGGCTGCCCTTCTCGCTGCCCGGAAAAACAAAGAGACGGTGAGTTCGGCCGAGTTCGATGAGGCCATCGACCGCGTGGTGGGAGGACTCGAGAAAAAGAACCGGGTGATAAACCCGCAGGAGAAGAAGATTGTGGCCTTTCACGAGTCCGGTCATGCGATTGTCGCTGAGTCGGTGAAGTACGCGGACCCGGTGCACAAGATCTCCATCATCCCCCGGGGGGTCGCGGCCTTGGGTTACACCCAGCAGCGGCCCACGGAAGATCGCTACCTGATGACGCGATCCGAGTTGCTGGACCGCCTCGCCGTTCTCTTGGGCGGCAGGGTGGCAGAGGAACTGGTCTTCGGGGATATCTCCACCGGCGCCCAGAATGACCTGCAGCGGGCAACCGACATTGCACGATCCATGGTCACGGAATACGGCATGAGTGACCTCTTGGGACCAGTGACCTACGAACGCCCCCGTCAGCCCATGTTCCTCCCGGAAAATTATGCCCCCGGCAAAGCCTATAGCGAGACAAAAGCGACCCAGATTGATGAGGAAATATCCCGGGTGATGTCCGAGGCCCATGAAAGGGTACGCAGCATCCTTTCGGAACGTAGACAGGTCCTCAACGATCTGGCACACCTTCTTACCGAGAAGGAGATTGTACAGGGAGAGGAACTCAGAAAGATGTTATCCGACTACACGCCGGGAGAGGACGTAAAAGGGGTATCCGGAGACAAGACTGTGCTTAAGCCCGATCCGCAACACCCCGGTACGAGCGGAGGGAACCGATGATTAAAATAAGTAGGGTCAGCAGTCCCGTACCTACTTGGAATAGCACACCTCCTTGACATTGTCCAAAGCTGAACCAACAATGTAGTAAAAGGCGTTGTCATGAGCTTGTCTCTCCCCCGGAGCCAAAGAGGTTTCGGTGATGGTTCATCTGCCACGAACTGCCGATGCCGATATAAGGGAAATGGGCTAGTTCAGCAGCTTTGATATTCTTTCTGGCGGTTTCATAGCGTGCTTTTCTGGCCGCAAGATTCTTCCTAGTGAGAGAAATCTCTTTGTAGTGGTCAAGACCTTTCACGGTGAGCGAAAAATTTTTCATCGCCAATATCAATAGCCTCGGAAGAGGCGAATAGAAATCCAAACCACTTTTTCGGCCACGCTACACACCTTCTCGCTGCTTGTGCGGCTTATCATTCAAACTCACGCGTCGGCAGCCACTTATGAGCCTGGGAAACAGCTGGTAGACGAAATGGTATAGGCCGCTTCCCCATCTCTGACCGATAGCCGTGTTGACCAGCACCAATCCGCCATTCTCTCTAAGTACTCATTTGAACTATAACAGGGGCCGCCACAGAGTTCGGAAATAATCGTACGCTAAGAACCGAGATTATTATCGGTCCTTAGCGTACGATTTTCACACGAATCGTCGTGGTACCCTTGGATTCAGTTTCGATATTGATAAAGAGTTTAGAAGGAAGGGACTTACACCATTAAATATCCGGAGTGAAATGAGACCCGGCAATAACTGAAAAAGAGTCTTCAAATTCCCTTAATCTTGTCTTCTTCTCCTTTTCTACTACAACTCCAATGTCTAAAAGTAGACATCTCTCGCCCCACGGTCGATCTCGTCGAGGGCCTTGGTCATTCGCTGTCTGAGGGATTCTTTCTCGGTGTCCGACAATAGCTTGGCGATCAGCCCGAGCCCCTTTTCTTTCGTCGCAGGGGAGGCAAAGTCCAAGAGATATTCTTTGAAGGTAAAGACAGCATTGGGCATACAAAACTCTTTTATGAGGCCAGGATTCTTCGCATAGATCGCCCTGACGAAATCGCTCTGGACCCGCTCAAGGGCAGTAAGAAGCGTGCTCAGGGGAGGGATCACCGCCTTGCCCTCGGTGCGAACATAGTCCTCATGGAAAGCAGAAAGGTACCGGAATACCGCTGAGGCAGAAGGGATGGATCGGTGCTTTTCCTTACGCCATCGTCTCTCGTCTGTCGTCGTTCTTTCTTGGGAAAACCCTTAAGTTCAATGCGTTGGAGTATGCGGCAGAATCCTTCATCGGCTTCAAGGATACGAAGATCATCGACACATTCTCCGCCGGTGAGGTTTAGTAGGATAAGGGAGAGAATGATTTGTTCATCTGTCCATCCCTGCACCTTTGTATGCAGTTTTCTCTTTTTCATACTTGTAAGGAAGGACGCCTTGTGGCATAATTGATTCACCTCGTTGATGATAGATTTGGTGTCGCTACCATTACTCTATTACCTTGATACTCAAGGATCAACGAGGTTTTTCATTATTTTTGATGGTGATCTAGGTTGCCATTCTTAAGTCACAGCCCTGTTGGAAGCACATGCATCAGCTTTGCCGCCTCCCGTAACGTTTAACTGTTCGAAAAGCTAACTTCTTTTCCATATTCAGTTCCTTGTGCCATAGCACATCAGCCGGGTCATGTATCCGCCCGCCCGGTGTAACCTCTCGGTATTGTGGAAAAGAAAGTGGTGGTGACTCTCTGCCCCGCACCCCACCGTCTGATAGTCATTAATATAGATGTTTTCATACCTCAGTGAGCACCAGAGCATGAATGTGATTTCTTGAAAAAGCTGTTGTTTGCAGGAACGAGAGCGATTAATACCATGAGCATAACGGAGACAATTAAGAAGTCCTTTCAAGAACCCCAGGAGGCCCGCCGCTGATTCTGTTCAGGGCTTCCTGAGAAGTATCAAGATAGACTCTGAGATGTGCGGGCATCAACGTCAATAAATAAAGAAAACGACCCTATTCCGCGCGACGTATTTCATAGGGTAACCCGGCGTCGGGTTGGAATATAATCGTAATTGGCAGTTTACTACACTCCGTGAGACCTCGTTCTTACTGGTGACCGGGTTCGGTCCCGGTATTGCCCTGCTATACCCACTGATTGGTTTCAATACATGTACCTTTATTCTGCCGTCAGTGGTTTATGCAATTTTATCCAGCTTTTAAAAAGCGGACTATTTGATTTTTGTAATCAATAACAGGGGCAGCAGTTATACGATTGTCTATAGGCTGACCCCAAATACAACTCTCAGCAAAACCATATAACTCTTCTTGACAGGACGGGGAGTTTTCCTGGATGATAGTCTAAGCAAGTTTTTGTATATCAAGTCGAGGATGTTTGACAATTGCCAATATTTTACCAATCTCCTCCCGTCCACTCTCCCTATTCCAGAATTTGCCTTTTCGACCCGCTACCAGCAACAGCGCATTGAGGATCAGGGCCACCTCAATATCATTGTCTTCACACTGAGCTTTTACAGTCGACCAACATTACCAATTGATAATATTCCGGTAATCGTCTGGTGAACTTTTTCGGGTTATGATAGATTGTCGTGAGGGAACATTTTCCCAAGGAGAACACACAATGACTGATCAAAAAAAACAGATTTTAACATACCTGATTCTCCTTTTAATCGCCGTAGTACCGGTCTTTTCTTTGGGTATTTCCAACCACGGGCTCTGGTCAGCCGATGAGCCGAGGGTCGCAGAGGTAGGACGTGAAATGGCCATAACCGGCAACTGGGCAGTGCCTGTACTGAACCAGAAACCTTTTCTTGAAGAGCCTCCTCTCTACTACGGCACACTGGCGCTCACCTTCAAGGTCTTCGGGATTACCGATAAGGTGGCGAGAATCCCATCGGCATTCTTTGCCTTCGGAGCTGTTCTTGTGCTTTTCTTTATGGCGAATTTCCTCTTCGGACCCAGGGTCGCTCTTCTCTCAGGGATCATACTAGCGACAACCGGAGAATTCTTCCGGGTGGCCCACTGGATCATCGTCGACGGCGCCCTTACGTTCTTTGTTATGAGCGCCATGGCCCTTTTTATTACCGGATACCTCGCTGAGAGCAATAGAAAAAAGCTCTTCTGTTATACCCTGCTCTACGTCGCATGCACCTTTGCCTTCTATACGAAAGGGCTCATCGGTATCGTGATACCGGGCTTAAGCGTCCTCACTTTTCTCACCTTTGAAAAGAACTTGAGAGAAATCCTCAAAATGCGGTTATGGCTTGGTTTTTTCATTTTTCTCGTTATGACGCTTCCCTGGTTCATCGCCCTCTGGCAGCAGGCAGGCACGGAATACCTTAACGTCTTCTTTGTACACAATCATCTGCAACGATTCCTTCCCGGCAGCCTTGCAGGCAAGATATCGGGAAGCGCGTCCGGTCATCATAACCCCTTTTACTATTATGTCACCGAGTTTCCTAGCGGCTTTCTCCCCTGGAGCATCCTGCTCATACCTGTTTTCTATCATGCCTTTTCAAAATCGGGTCCGTCGAATACAAGCGATGGCCGAGTGGGAAAGGGCCGTCTGTTGGCGAAATGCTGGTTCTTCGGGGGAATTATTTTCTTGAGCGTGGCATCGACGAAGCGGACACTCTATCTCATGCCCATATTCGCGCCCATGGCAATGCTGACCGGAGCATACGTTGACTCCACGCTGACATCACGTTCGCTCAACAAAATCGGAAAGGTTTTTGCCTGGGTTTTCGTTATGCTTCTGATCGTCATCGGCCTCGCTCTGACACCGGCCTATTTTTATCTGAAAGAGATATTCCTTTCAGGCGTTTCTGCTGGCTTCTTTGGCGCGGTCCTCACAGCTTCCATACTTGTCACGGCAATCTCACTCGCATCAATATGGTATCTGCAGCGTAAAAATCTCAAAGGATATTGGGTTTCAATCAATGTTTCCATACTTTTGGTGCTACTTTTTACTTTGACGGCGATTGTACCCATCCTGGACCGTCATAAGAGCTTTGTACCTTTCTGCAGACAGGTAGTCGCTATGGTACCCGCTGATCAGCCTCTCTATGCCTACCAGCCAGATGAGACGCTTAGAGGCGCAGTGCCCTTCTACACAGGACGCTATGTCATTGAGACAGAAGAGATCGGGAATGATCTTCTTAAAAAAGAGGAACCTTTTTATATCATGATCCGGGACAGGAAAGAGGATCTGGAAAAAACATTATTGTCCACCGGCAGGCTTCATGTTCTCGTGAAACAGGAGATGGGAACAGACCGGACGCTCGTGCTTCTTTCAAATAGAGCGTCAGCAAAAACCATCATAATAGGGGACCCTTTTAAAAAGGTCAACTTGGAGAAGATCCGCGGGGCAGTGGGATCGTAAATGTGCTCCCTTCACCGTGTGTACTGGTAATAGTTATCGAACCTCCGAGGGGTGCAACGAAAGCCTTCGCCAGGCTGAGCCCAAGACTGCTTGCTGCCTCTGATCTGCTCTTCTCTCCCCAGAAGAAAAGGTTAAAGATGTGAGGCAGGTCTTCTTGTGGGATATGGATGTCTGAACCCTCACTGGCTTTATTCTCTGGGAGATGCACAAGGCAAGATTGGACGATAGGGCATCGAGTATAATACCAAAAGGCCGCACAGCGCTCTTGTTAACTAATCCACCGATGAATACATAGAGGACATGGTGGCTGCAGGATGAGAAGAGGACCTCTATTCTCAATCAGCACTAAGGAGGGGCAAGGTCATTGCCCTGATGTCACTGACGGTCACACCCATTCCAGAAAATTCTTTGTCGGTTTTATCATTTTGTCCCTTTCTGATTATTATGAAATGGACTGTAGCATAAAAAGATAAAATAGAAAAAGGTCATGTGGGCATAAACAAATATCGCTCTGTGGAAATGAGGAGCAAGGGGTATTATGCCGGATCTCAAAGATACTTTTTTTTATTACCCGGTGTTTAAAGCAACCTCATTTAAAAAAATTGAAATTGATTTAATGACGTCGAAATGTGAAAGATGTTGATAAAATAAGCTTTCTCTGGTATTCCATATCCATGCAAGCGTCAATTCGTCTTAATGATATTCTGCTGGTTTTGGTGGTCATCTCTTCCATGGCCACAGCCATTATTTTCCCCGACTTCGGTTCCCGATTTAAGGTTCTGCCTTTTTATTGCCTGATGATCATTTTTTTTCTCAGTTACCTGTCCATGGATCTTGCGTCTGTCTGGAAGGCGCTTAAGGGTCACAGCGCACAGATTCTGGTATTTACGATGATGAAACTGGCCATTCTGCCCGTCATCCTTTATTTTCTCTTCTATTTCATCGCGCCGGATTACGCTCTTTCCGCCCTGCTTTTGACGGGAGTTTCCGCGGGCGTTGTTGCGCCGATGATTTCCAACATGGTGCGAGGTAACAGCGCGCTGGTTCTGGTTGTGGTGGTGATTACGTCGGCGTTCGCGCCTTTTACGTTGCCCGCGCTCATTAAGATGGTTGTGGCAAAAGAGGCTGCGATTTCTTTTTTCTCGATGCTGCGGATGTTGGCCACGGTGATTTTTATTCCCATTATCATAGTTGAAATCATCCGATTCCTGTTGCCTAGGCTTGTAGTGCCGATTCTGAAAATCCAGTTTCCCGTCTCGCTTGCTCTGTTCGCGCTGATCAACCTGGGGGTTTTTTACCGTTACGCGCCTTTTTTCAAAAAAGAACCGTCGGTGATTATTATGGCGATAGTTGTGACCTTTGCCTTGGCGGCGATTTACTGCGTGGTTGGTATACTATTCTTCCGCAAAGGACCGGTGGAGGACCAATTGGCCGGAGCGGTTATGCTGGCTAATCTCAATAACGTGCTCGTGATTGTTTTTTCATCCGAGTTATTCGGCCCTGTGGAGCCGCTGGTCGCCGCCATGTATGTGTTTCCCTTTTTCGTCATCGTGCTTCCACTTCGTTATTATTACCATCGAAAAACAAAAACTGCATAATTTGGTTCGAAAGAAGGAAACCCTTCCCTTGATTTGAAGGCAAACATAGCTGTAATCTATGTAAAACCCTCCTCATAGCGGAGCCATAGGGTCTCATGAAGGACCACCGGTGAGGTCACAATCGCCTATACGTGCAGACAACACACACTATACTGTCGGATACTCGCCTCTCATTCAAATCTCAAGGGCTCGACGTTTCACATGCTTCTTTCTGCTGAAAGTCTCAACCCACAAATCCTTCGAGCCCGTGGATAACCCCGCACTAGGTGGGGCATCTGTAAGGCCTCAAAAAAGCCTTCATCTGTTGCGAAGAACCATGGTTCCTTTCTCCAGCACTTATTGGATAGAATGGATGGGTCGCATCCCCTCCTTCCCATGCCCTTCGCATTCCTCCCCACATACAAGGCAGGGCATTCTGCGTGATGTCGTAAAGATTTCAAACGGCACCCATTGGTGCGCCAAAGATTTATAGGTATTTGCGTAGACGTCCAGCGTATCATTTACCATTGTCGAGACGCCCTGATACAGGCTGAACCGGTTGTCGTAAATATCGGAGATTGCCCCCTTTTGCGCCTTGAGCCCCATATAGGAAATAGCCATGAAGATCGAGAAGAATGCTATTGCGATTATAGGGAATAAAAAAAGCTTTATTTTCAACTTCAGATTCAATACGAATGCAAGCAACTTATCAATCATAGATTCCCCCTAGTCGCTTGATCATGCTTAATGTGCGTGATTATTGAGTATGCAGTGGTCAGAACAACTTTTCCGAGTTACTTATGATATTATCGACATTTCCTTCGTACAATTAAGCTTATTTTCTCTTCTTTTAGCTCCGTACATTGCCGGACGCTCGTCACAAACTCATCATGCGAAAAGTGGGGATGACGCAAAAAAAGTTTCAGCCAAAGTGGCGTGCATTTCTTTTGAGATGGTAGCTGATCTACTCCCACCCACGTACCACCTTTAGAGTTAGTCTTCCTGCGTTCCGAAACAGAAAGTGTTCCAATATTTAAACTGATAGAGGAATGGCCTTGTCTTTATATGTCCCGTCATAGGTACGGGCAAAATAGACAAGGCCATGTTTGGGGGCATCTGGTTGGTCCCCTAAGGAACCTTTGTTCGTTCTCTAGGTCCCAGGGAGGTCATAAAACCCTGGGGTTTTCATGTTTTTCTATCCCTGCTGGTCCTTTCTTTGCCATAACACATCTATAACTCGCCCCACGTCCCGGCGCATTATCAAAGGATTCCCTAATCCTCAGGAGGAACTTTTATCTCTCCTGAGCTGTATTAGCTTTAGCTTCTCACAAGCAGTACAGGACATCTTGCACCTCTGATAACCCTCTCTGTCACACTGCCCATGAGATGATGGAGCAGGCCTGTTTTGCCATGAGAGGCTATGACAATAAGATCAATCTTCTTTTCTACCTGTTCCTCCAATATCTCTTCGGATGGTGGTCCGCCTTTTCTCACGTCCTGTTTAATATCAACAGATTTCAATTCGGGAAATTTGTTAATCTGTTCCTGTAACATTTTTTTTGCGGCTGCCGCGGTTTCTTTTTCCAACTGCTCTAACACACGAATATCCATACAATAGTCTGTGGAGCATTGCCTAATGATGTCGATAACATGGAGAAGGTAAATCGTTGCCTTGTACTGTTTGCCCAAGTCGATTGCTTCTTTGAGGGCCTTATCTGAATAGCTGGAAAAATCTGTTGGTACAAGAATTCGTTTTGGTGCAAACATGTTTCCTCCTTTCATCTTCTATTCTTATAGTTCCTTGCCGATGCTACCCCAAATTTTCCTTCGGTCCGGCCTTTCTTCAACCTCATCCGGTATCTATCACCTCACATCGGTAAAGCAGTCTCTTGAGCTCTTTCTCCTAAGACCCATATCCACAATCTCTGTCCCTTCAAACTCTTTCATAATCTTCTTCTGCTTTTCGTCGGAAAGAGCACTGCCGACCACGTGGAAAGACCCCATATCTCCTTTTTTGTATATGAAGCATGAGGAATGAAATATAATTTATCGCCTGCCTGAGAATTCTCTGCGAGGCATTCTTTTCGCCATTCTTATAATCATGAACAGCTCTGTATAATGGTTCTAACGATCTGTGTACTTCATAGCGTTCGCTCGCGATTATGGCCAACGCGTCCCAGTTCCCACGGATTTTTGTCTCCTCCGGAACGGAGAAAAGAAGATTCTCTTCTTTTTCGTGGTGGTACACATCGGCAAATGTCCATATGGATTCGACTATCTGTTTCGGATGTTTGGTATCTATATGCTTTTCTGCCTCCAGCTTGTTATCGAGCTTCAATAGGCTACTCCGTACCCCCTTTATTGTATCGTGCTCCTTTTTCAAGTAATTGATCGGCTTCACGTCTGTACCTCGCGATGTTTCATCTCAAGGTACTCTTTCAGCGCAGACCCATTGTTGAACCGATCGTTTTTTGCACCAAAGAGGAGTGTAACCGTCTTCCTTTTTTCTTTTTTCAAGATCGTTTCAACGAGATCCTCTTTGCCCTTCAATTCATGGAAATATCTTCCTTTGAACTCTTCCCATCTGCCGGGATCATGTCCGAACCATTGTCTCAGTTCGTTGCTTGGTCCAATCTTTTTGAGCCAAAGATCTATCCGGGCATCATCTTTGCGAATGCCCCGCGGCCAAAGACGATCCACCAGAATTCTTAAGCCATCATCCTCCGATGGTTTTTCGTATATGCGTTTCGCTTTTATCACAAGAAAATCTCACTTTTTAACGGTTTATTCATGTAACCGTATTTTTCATAATAATCTCCTCCCACGAAAGAGGACGGAAGTGCTATAGGAGAAACCCGAAGAGATTCTTTCTTGAGCAAAGGAAGATAAATATTGACTGTCGTGCCCACGTCCGGTGCGCTTTCCACCATGATAGTGCCACGATGGTTTTGGATGATAGAAAAAGCTATCGGAAAACCAAGACCTCTCTCTTTGTCTCCCTTTGTTGTGAAAAACGGTTCGTACATCCTTTCTTTTGTGCTTTCATCCATACCGATACCGGTATCGGAAACAGAGAGAAGGGCGCAAACGCCCTGCGCGGTTTCCTTTCTGATGCTCGTGCCCGATAAGGCATCTCTGAAATAAACCTCCTTCGTGCTGAGCGTCAGAGATCCGCCCGAGGGCATTGCATCGCTCGCGTTTCTGATAAGGTTCAAAAATGCTTCCCTGATTCTCATCAAATCCGCCATTACCTTGAGTTCTTTCCCGGTAAGTATCGTTTTCACTTCAATATTATCGGCAACGCATTGAGGGAAAACTTTTCGCAGGTCTTCGACGGTTTTGTTGAGGTCATATTCTTTGAACCTCATCTTGTAATCAAAACTAAAGGCCGGCAGACTTTTCAAGTTAAAAATATTTATGGCTTCGTTCAGCATCGTAACCTCCCGGTTTCCTAATTTTATACTCGGATCAAACTGTTGTTTGTGCCAAACTCATTACGGCAATATTCTTCGCATAAGGGATCATCGCACCAGACGCCATCAACAAAAAAACGATACTCATACATACCGGGCTCCAGACATATAACTTTTTCCCACATACCGTCCCCCATCCCTTTTTGACTCTGGCTGAGAGGGTTGGAGAAGACATCCCATCCGCTAACGTTCCCGGCAACTGATACGCTTTTGGCCTCGGGTGCGCGGAATTTGAAAGTGACCTTTTTTTTCTTTTCGTTTTTTATACGGCCGATCTTCTTGCTGTTGCTTGCTTTGCTCGTTTTTTTGGTGCTTGTTTTTCCCATAATTTCCATAATCTCTCCCCTCTTTCTATAACATTCTTCGCTCTTAAGTTGATCTATATGTGCTGTGCCTTCTTTAAAAGACCCACAACGTACGGATCCTCATCCTGAATGAGATCCGACCGGTATCCTGCGGTCTGTAATGCACGCTGATTCACAACCTTTGCAAGGTTCAACAATAGCAAAACAAAGAAATCACGCATCAACATGGATAATTTTTTACCCTGTTTAAAGAGAGGTACTGATAGCCGCATCGCATGTCTGTATCGGTAAATAAGGTCCATATTCATAATCCTCTTGGCCTGATCTCTTTGACCGTTCCTTCGGGCCTCATCATCCTTGCCAATACGGCCCGGACGTCTTCTAATTTGTTGTCCTTAAAACTCAAATATCGGGGATGCATGCTGTGGCCCTTCATAATGGTATCGGCTCTTCTATCGGGGAGAATGAGGATAATTGGGATATTGCCGAAGAGAGATTGAACAGCAAGTATGCTTTCCAGATCATCTCCGTCGGCAACAAGAAGAACCGCTATTGTCGATTCACGCTGCGGTGTACGGAGTCTTGCGGTAAGATTCGGTATGGAATCATATACCTCTATTTTTTCTTTCGGTACCAAGTCCGTCATCATTTCTCTAAGCGCCATCCCGCATCGATTTCTATCTTTTGCGTAGAGCATGAACATCCTATTTTTGTCTGATGGCATTCTCCTTGTCATTCCGCACCAACTAAAATACGTCTTCCTTTTCACGTTCCAAAGTCTGGTATTTCAAGATACATGCCACGACATCCGGCAATGGCATGAATTAAAACTTCCATTTATTATCATACTGTTACAAATCTTGATGCTTGAAGACACCAAAGAAATTTTTCCCGTATGTGTCTCGTTGGACAGTACAAAATCTCGTCTGTTGAGACATTCATATCGATTTACAAGATTGTAGACGGTGGCGACAAGGGTCTCAAGCTCCAGGTTTCATGGTGCATAAAAAAGTTTCCCTCTGACCTGAGCATGTGACTTGCGACTGGCTGTGGAGGGGGCTACGTGAGCCCCTTTCAAAATGCATGTTTCGTCATATTGAATTTTTTGAGGAGGGCGTACAGGCGGGGCCTGGACATACCTGATATGCGACAGGCTTCCTGTATGTTGCCTTCGGCAACCTTGAAGAGGTTCTCGAGGTACTCTTTTTCTGCCTCGGAAACAGCATCTTCCCGGTAGTCTTTCAGCGTCGGGAGAGATTTCAGCGCCGGCAAATCCGCCTGTTTACCTCCATCGGAAACAGAGCTCCTCGTGAGCTCGGTTTTCTTCAATTTGACCCGTATATCAATGGGCAGATGTTTGGGGTACAGGGTCGGTTCATTGAACGCCTCTGATATGACCTTTTCCAAGGTCCCGATTAATTCCCGAACATTGCCTGGCCATTCGTAGGCCAACAGCGCATTGAGAAATTCTGGCGCAAAACCTTTTATACCGATACCGTATCGATCACAGAGTTTTGCCATATAGTAGACCAATAGCTCCTTTATATCTCCGGAGCGTCCCCGCAAAGGAGGCAGATCGATGTTAAGGGTACGAACACGGAAGAGAAGGTCTTCACGAAAACGGCCATCTTTAATCATGCCACTCAGGTCTTTGTTTGTCGCGGATATGAGCCTGAAATCGCTTTCTATCTCTTTGTCCGCTCCTAATGGACGAAAACGATGCTCCTGGAGAACCCTCAAAAAACTTTTTTGCAGAGACGGGGGGAGTTCGCCTATCTCATCAAGAAAGAGCGTGCCGCCATGTGCTTGCTTTATGAGTCCATCCCTCGCCTTCTCTGCACCGGTAAAAGCACCCTTCTCATGGCCGAAAAGAATGCTCTCCACAAGGGTTTCAGGCAATGAGGCGCAATCCACCACGACGAAATTCTTTCTCGCTCTTCTGCTGTTATTATGGATCGCCAAGGCAAAAAGTTCCTTGCCGGTACCTGTTTCACCGATAATGAGGACGCCCGCGTCACTGTTTGCCGCCTGCGCCACGAGGTTGAGACATGCCTTTATCTCAGGGCTGCTTCCGATAATACCCTCCTGTCTTAATGCCACAGGCGGTTTTTTCAGCGTCTTTTCTTCACGGTATTGAAGGGCCCGAACCAGTGTAAGGACCATTTCTTTCACTGAAGAAGGTTTTTCAATGTAGTCCCAAGCGCCATTCTTAATTGCCAGTTCCGCGCCATTTGAATCGCCGTATCCTGTAATGATGATTATTTCCGGAGAAGATGCCGCCTCCCGGATTTTTGGTAAAATATCAAGACCGTTTCCATCGGGCAGATGTATGTCCAAAAAAACCACATCAAATGATTCGGAGAGGGTCGATTTAAGCCCGTCTTGAATGTTGGTCACCCTGACCGAGCTGTGCCCGGACCGCGTTATCATGTTCGACAGCATCTCGGAAAACATTTCATCATCGTCTATAATAAGAACTCGTGCCATTCTATCTCTTTCTCTCTGCTGTGCACCCTACCCTACAGAGACAGGGACCGGAGAGGCCTAAGCAGGCTTATCTTTATCAAATGGGTTTGGCGACAAGGCCCTGCGTTTCGATTTTCCCCACCCTTTTGGAAGGGCCCACGCTCAAACCCCACATGCATTATAGCAGGGCTGTCAGGTCTCATGCTGCACAATTCATTCTGCGGGCCAAGTGCTCTCACGTACGGCAAAAAATGTCTTTTATCCATTTATCTATTACAATAAACCAGTCGAACATATTTTGTCAATTTCCCCGCACAAAGGCGAGAAAACATGAAGGGTAGCATTTCTGAAAGGCTGTGATTATAATCTATGAAAATAGACGGACAAATTCATACGAAATGAAGGCATTCATATGGACACGGTCGTCGACAATCGATAGGGGGGGTAACAATGGTCAAGTACCTGTTATATGTACTGCGTTGGGTGGTCCTTGCCATACCGGGCGCCCTGTTTTTCAATAAGGTCAGACAGATATTCGGGGTCGAGAACGTGTATACAGCAATGGTGATAAGCCAGGCCATCATGGGAGCCTTGGTCTATTTTGTAGACAGACTCATCTTCACATCAGGGGTGATCCCGATTCCCTGGGAAATAAGACCGAAAACTGTCTGCGCTGATTGTGGCCGCGTGGGGACGTGCTACCGTGTGGCTGGTAACAGGTGCTGCGAGAGTGTGGCCAAAGGAGATCTGTCAGGTTTCAGATGCGAAGTCTGTTCTGTCAAAAAGATGCAGGAGATTAGCCATTAGCGGCAAGTTGTGGACAGCTTCACTCAGCCAACTAGAATCCTCGTTATATCATCGACCAGCGCTTTCGAGCCCACATAGAGAGCAGTTCTCTGGTGATGGTTCTCGGGCTGTATATCAAGAATAGGTATGCCCTTTTCATTCACAGCATGCCCGCCGGCTTCATGAGACATAAAAGCCACAACAGCGGCCTCATACATGAGCCGCAGCTTCCCATCGGGTCTGTTTTTTTTCGGATCAGGATGATTGACGATTGCGGGGTACATGAACATGCCGCCCTTGCCCAGGATACGGTGAAAATCACCTGCCAGGGCGCCGAGATATCTGAAAGCGTATTTTTTTTCGTTGTCGTTTATCCAGTTCTGGATCTTTTCTGCGTATGTGTGACGGTTGGAGGAGTTGAATGACAGTTCCCAGCCAGTTGTATCCTCTGGGAGCATAACCTGTGAAGGCTTTACGTAATTCATCGTTTCATCGATATGGAACCTCCATGTACCCGCATCTTTCAGGGCAATGGTAAAGGTACCTGTAGGGACGACAAACATTCCTGCTGCGATATAATTCTTCCCGGCCCTCAAATGATAGTCCTCAGGACCTTCCAGGTTTCGCTTCGCGATGCCGAATAAGAAACCCACAGGTAAGCCGTGGGAAACGTTGGAAGAACCATCCAGGGGATCGAAATACACAAAATAACGGCCTCCAGCCTCGTTGATTTTTATGATTTCAGCCGATTCTTCGCTCACGGCATGGATCACTCTCCCCGTTGTCCTGAGATAGTGAATTGCGATTTCATGGGCGATCTCATCCATACGCATGACGTCCTCGCCCTGCACATTGACGGTGTTGGTAAAGCCAAGATGCCCCTTCAATGCTCCTGTCAGGTAATAGTATTGGATGTGTTTTGCCGCACTCATCAACGCTTCCATAAGAATGAGGAAGTGATGGGTCCGGTTATGTTTCTCCTGGTGATCCAACAAAAAGTTCATAAAAGTCTGTTCAAACTGCATTAAACACCTCGTTTTCGGGAACCTGTTCTTGCTCCCTGTATTTTGTTAAACTATAATAGGTTACCCGATGTAAGTCAAACTGCGTATATGGTCAACGGGTCATGATTTTAATTCTTACCTGACAACGCCACAAACATTTCTTGCGATGGGGATAATCCTACAGGAAAATAGGCAACAAGGTTTCTCACTCTGTTCCTATCCTTCTAGTCATGTTCAGTAGCAAAAAGCATCAGCCAAAATCAAAAGGAGACATACTCTGTGTTGTCCGAAATATGGAATACAAAATGACGATAAAGCTTTCAAATGTCTTCAATGTGGAACTATCGTTAAGTAGATATTCCTGCACCAAGCGTGGCAGTCAAGAAAAGCAAAACTGTCGTCACTATTCTGGCAATTGTAGGGATCGTCATCGGACTCATTATGGTGCTCGGGATTCTTGCAGCCAACACCATTCCTTCCTTTCTTGGGTTATCGGGCAAAGGCTCCAACGCTATGGCTCACGCAGAGATTAAAAATGCCTGTATCAGGGCCACCGATTTTTTCGCAACACCCGGATACGACAGTAACGGCGGACAATTTAAGACAGAAGGGGGGGTGCCTTAAATTCTGATATCGAATGGTTGACAGAAAACCGCACCATACAGAACCTGACAATACACACGAGCCGTATCAAGAGGAGCAAGATATATACGACCGATCAAAATTGCGCCATTCAGGAAACAGAATCTCCCGGAAGGGGGAGATAATTATGTTTGGTACCGGTTTGCCGGAATTTATTGTGATATTTCTTGTCCTCGCTATGCTTGCGGAAACTCTTATCGGCATCATCTTATTGGGTAATGTGGAGGACAGGACAATAGATCACAAGAATTCAAGAAAGCAAATCCGGGTACTCTCTTAAATCTCTAATTCCATACCGTCGTATGAGAGGTCTATTTTGAGAGGATGAGGCTGGCGGTCATTGTATATTTTGAGATACTCACGGGTGTCCTGGAGAAGGACCTCAAGGCGATCATCGCTATAGGTGGGCTCATTGTGGAAAAGGCAAAGATGTTTCACGTTCGCCTTCACGCTCAACTCAACCGCCGCGATATAGCTTGAATGTCCCCAGTCATCCTTCGATTGTACTGCTTCCCCCCATTCATACTGGGCATCAAAGATCAGAAGGTCTGCTTGTTTGAAAAATTCGAGGAAAGGGTAATTATCATTGCGGGCGGTTTGATCCCAACTCGTTTTATGTTCGGCATCCGACGAATAGACGATGACTTTTCCATCTTTTTCGAACCTGTATCCGTAAGAGTCGCCGGGATGGTTTTGTTTGATCCCTTTGACTTTAAACCCGCCTATCTCGTATTCCTGCCCTTCTGTCAGCGTAATAAACTGGATATCGGCACTCATATGTTTTAAGGGCACCGGAAAGTAAGGGCTGTTCTGCTGCAGAACCATGGCCTCTTCGATATTATCGTGGAAACCATATATCCTCACCTGATTGCCGGGAATATATGCAGGAATGAAAAAGGGGAACCCTTGAATATGATCCCAATGAAAATGCGAAATGAATATATCGAATACGGCATTTTTCTTTTGCTTCCCCTGGTCCACTAATCTCATGTGGTTATTTCCGAGGTCCCTCAAACCGGTCCCAGCATCACAGATGACATACTCTTCACCGCCTATGATTTCAACACAGGACGTATTATTCCCATAACTCCCACGGACAGAAAATGGCAATTCCCTCTCGATAAACCGTTCGATCTCCTCGTCGTTCGCAAAACTATTGTTCTTGATTTCACTGATCGCTTTTATAATCTTTGCACGGATGGTTTCCGCTGTTATAGACGCCGGTAGTGAACCCCGTGTTCCCCAGAAATAAACGCGCATCCATTCACCATTTCGTTCTTAAGACATATTTATTGTAACTTGTTGGTTTGAAATTGCAAGTATATTTTTAATATTGTCAAGCCAAAATAGAAATGTCCTATGTTCTGATTTCATATGCCCTCCCGTCACGGGCATTGTAGCATCCCTGGTAGAGGACATTTCTATTTTGGCCAATTAGGACATTATCATTTTGGCGGAACAGATTTTCTTTAAAAACCATGTACGCGGGGTACGGACAAGAATCACCCTTAAGGTTTCCCCGGCGAAAACGATAATATGAGATTATTGGGCCGGTGATGTGATCGTGATCACTGCCAAAAGAAGAATGGGCATAGCATAGTAATTTAGCGAACGAAACCATGCATTCAAATTGGACACTTTCCATGCGGCTTTGGATAGCTCCGAACAACAGAGAAATGGGGCTTCTCAATGTGCGTCTGGTCCTCATCACTGCCATGTTCATCCTCCTTTCTAGCCTGTGGACATCAACAGCCTTCAGCCAATCTCTCATCCGCATAACATTTTGCGACGATGAGCCAGGGAAATTCCCTTCAGGCTGGACTTCACAAGACAAGATAAACATGGCAAGAGTATACTCGGTAAAAGCCGAGGAGGGGGCCAAATTTTTGCATGCGGACTCAACGGGTCAAGCCGTGCAGATTATGTACGAGAAAAGATTCGCGCTCAACGATTTTCCCATGCTTCGCTGGCGATGGCGCGCCGTCACCTTTCCCGAAGGAAGTAATGAGCGGGAAAGAAATGGAAACGACAGTGTTCTGGGCGTATATGTTGTTTTCAGTTATTGGCCCGTCCGGGCGATTAAGTATATCTGGAGTGATACGTTGCCGGAGGGATCGTCATTCGACTCCCCCCATTCAAGCAGGGCGAAAATAGTTGTAGTCGCAAGCGGTCGCGAATCTTCGGGGACCTGGGTCACCGAAAAACGCAACTTGCTCGAAGATTATCGAAGCTTCTTCGGAGAGACGGATAAGAACCCCGTATCCAAAGGAATTGGGATTCTCACAGATGCGGATAATACCCATTCCCACGCTGTCGGAGACTATTCGGCAATCGAAATCCTTGGGGTCCGCGAAGAACGCGTTGCCAGCACGGGCACGGTGACCATTCGCAAATAGTTACGAATCTAATCACTGCCGGTCCGATTTGTCTATATTTAACTGACCCGTGCTATTCGACCGATCCAACGTTTTGCGTGGTTTTCCAATCTGATCGTTATCCGCGTATATCAAAAAATTTGCTTTTTTGGCATCAAACATAGTAGCTATAGGGATGGTTTATGCGCTGAAGATGCTTTTTAGCGTTTCGCCGAAAAAGTATATTTTCACAGAATGGAGGTCCTCAATGGATAAGGAAAACATCATGAAAAAGATCGGTCTTACTGCAAAAAAGGGCAAAATTTCATGCAGGGAAGCGCTGGAATTTGCGGAGGAGACAGGTATTTCGCCGAAGGCCCTCGGCGATCTGTTGAATGAAATGGAGATCAAAGTCACGGGCTGCCAGCTCGGCTGTTTCCGCTGATAGCAATTCTTACGAGGGAGCGGTCAACAGACCGTATGTTGTGTGTCGTACGGTGTCGATAGCAAAGAGCTATAACCCTTCAAATTCCTTAAGTATCCCGCATTTTATTCCGATAATCTCTTGAAGAGGGGTAAAGTTTGAGTAACCATAAGGACAGGGAAGCGAAAAACCCGTTTTCATTGGGATCGTGTCACTCTATCATGGGGAAGGTGTATTGTCGTACGGCGCGGAATACTTACGGTATCTGCATTGTTGAGGTTCCACATATATCGGTCAAACCGGGTTAGGCATTCACATTGAAAAATGGCACAGAACATACAGCAGCCGACACACCGATGAACGCTTCTCTGCATCCGGCAGTCATTGTCGAATTGAGGGAAGAAGAGAAAAAAGCCTATGTGACGATCAGGAAAGCGAGTTCTTACCCCACATACGGTGATGTCCGGAATGCGCTGCAAGCGAACGGTATTCCTTACTGGATAGACGAAATCACAATACAACGAGCGCTTGATAGAGGTATCATTGATAAACCCCTTACGGCTGCTTTCGCAAAAGACGGGAAACTGGAAATAAAGATGGAGGAGCACGAAAGGGCAGCCTATTTGACCCTCAAGTCTGCTTACGGTGGCTACGAGGTTACTTTGGATCAGGCGCTAACGAAAATACAGGAGGCAGGAATCGTATTTGGTATCAATTACGGTACGGTTCGCAGCATTTTTTCAGACAAGGTGTATGGATGCACCCGTCCTTTTCGCAAAGGGCAAAGAACCTATACACGGTATTGACGCAGAGATTGAGTATACCTTCCCTCTGGAACCTAATATATTCCCCAAGGAACTTGAGCACGATCGAGTGGACTATAAAAAACTGCAGATGATCTATACGGTCAGTAAGGGAGATGTTTTGGCAAAAAAGATTCGGCCGACAGCAGGTGAAGTAGGTTGCACCGTTACCGGTAAAACAATTCCCGCCAAACCCGGGAAAGACTTGAAGCTTGTGACGGGGAGAAACTATTCGCTCGCCGGCGACGAATTGTCAGTCACGGCGGCAATGGATGGGCAGCCTATCCTCAAAGGAAAGGTAATTTTTGTCGAATCCGTTTTTATTGTCAGGGAAAACGTGGACTACTCAGTTGGAAATATCAATTTCAAGGGAAGTGTGAAGGTATTGGGCAACGTAATCTCAGGATTCTCCATTAAAGCAACAGACAACATTGAGATAGAAAGCGTTGTTGAAGATCGCTTTCGTGAAACAGGCAGAGATATCTTCGTCAAAGGGGGTGTCCTCGGCGCGAACAAAGGTTCCATAAAAGCAGGGCGCGATATTCATATGTATTTTGTTGAGAATTGCTATGTCTAGGCGGGAAGAACCGTGATAATCGGCGATGCTCTCAATTCGGAAATTTCAGCAGGTGACACCATCGATGCCATCATGGGAAAAGGAAGGTTTTTCGGCGGAAGCCTCAACGCGCGAAATCTCATCACGTCCAATATTCTGGGCTCAGGCGCTTCAAATAAAACCCAGATCACCGTGGGATATGAACCAAGGACTATGGAAAAGTTAAAGAACCTTAGAAAGGTATTATCAAAAGTGAAATACACATATGAAGAAATAAAAAAACATCTCATGACACTTGAGAAATTAAAAAAGGCCGGTCCCCTAAAGAGAGACAAGGAAATTCACTATGCGAGACTTATCGCCACCGAGGAAGAGCTCAGATACAATATGGAGGAACTGAATGGTGAAATAAGTATGCTGGAAACGACCATAGTAAAGTCCACCGGGCCTCTTGTCAAGATACGGAAGACTTGCCATCCGAACGTTCGTATAAAAATCGGAAGGCTTTTTTTGACTGTTATGAAGAATACAACTCTGCCGTCTTCTATGAAGAAGAGGAAAAGATCAAGGTGAGTATGTACGAAAGTTTTGTGTAGCAACGTACCGTGAACTCAAGAAATGTGTATATCGTCTAACACTCAACAAGTCAGCTCGCAACATTCCTAAAGTCTTACCTTAAATACTCATCCCACATCTTGGCAGTCTTCTTGATGTAATCCACGGGCACCCCCTTAACAATCTGGTTGTGCCCTGGCAACAGGATGTCCACATCTAATGAGGCGAGTCTCTTCAGTGACTCCTTTAACTGCGCCGGATCGGCGCCGTGCAGGTCGAACCGGCCTATCGCATAATCAGCGTAGATTACATCACCGGAGATGAGGATCTTGTGAACAGGCTCATAGAGCGCGATTCCGCCCATGGAATGGCCGGGTATATAGACCACCTCCCAGATCATCCACCCAATTTCAAGGGTCTCTCCCCCTTCAAGTTTCCGATCAACCTTGAATTTAAAAGCACCGGACCCTATTCCATACTGCATCTGGCACATGTCCTTGAATGCGTCCATGCCGTAAATCGCCATATCATCACCGGCTTCCATAGGTTCAGCTTCACGCGTATGGACCCAGAGCTCCGCCTCCGGTACGGCCTTTTTCACCTCAGCAAGGCAACCGATATGATCAAGGTGTGTATGGGTCATGATGATTCTCTTGATTGAAGCGATATCGATTCCCAGTTTTTTGAGGGACTCTACCTTGTAGCTCCCTTTTCCCGTCAACCCCACATCAATCATAGAAAGATCCTTTGATGCCGGATCGCCGATAATGTAAACATGAGAATCGGGAATAAAATCATCCTGGCCGGGAATGAAATAAACACCGTTATAAACCTTTGCCATCCAAAACTCCTTTCCCGAAACGCACAGCCAAGAGCGTCAGGATTTTGATCTTATAATGAGACAGACTATTGTATGTTGCCGGCAAGCATGAGGTCAAGTAATTATTGCTCAGTAGCTTACTTTATCGCACCTGAACGTGCTCAAAAACCGATATGGAAATAAGACTTTAAAAATCTTTCATAATGAGTTATCTTTTAGACAGGTCATCAAAGGCGCAGTGCTGCGATGAGTTCTTAAAAAAAGGGGAGATATATGGATAGTGCAATCAAAGGAAAATTTATTGGACTCTGGCAAAAATACTTCACTGGCGCTGAACTTCCGGTTGTTTTTTTCTACACTGAAAATGAAAAGGCCGCACCGAAAGCGCCGCCACCCAAAGATCATCGGTGCATAATCGCTGATATGGTGAGGGTAAGAAAGGGGAAATCCCTTCTCTTCGATATTGAATCCGTTGGCTGCTTCGGCGGAAAAAAATACCTTGGTTTTTCCGAGGGCATCAGACCTAATTTTGAGTATTTTCTCTCCTACGGTATACCGGGAGAACTTGAAGGCGAGCGCTATAAAAAAACGCCAGAGATGGTCAACGAGGTGATGAAAGCGCTGCCAAAGTTCAAAGCGCCGGGCCCCTATATTGTCTTCAAACGGTGGGACAAGATTGAAGAAGCCGATAATCCGGCAGTGGTCATAGTTTTTGGAACACCGGATGTGATCTCGGGTGTATTTACTCTTTCAAACTATGAAGAAACAGAGCAGAACAGAGTCTTGTCTCCTTTTGGTGCGGGTTGCGCAACAATTGTCATGTACCCCTATCTGGAGAAAAAATCCACCCATCCCCGAAGTATTCTGGGTATGCTCGATGTATCGGCACGTCCTTGCGTTCCCGCTGATGTCATTACCTTCGCGACTCCTATGAGCAAGTTTTTACGCATGATCGACAATATGGAAGAAAGTTTTCTCGTAACAGGAAGCTGGAAGAAGGTGCAAAGACGTATAGCAAAAAGGGCGTCGAGTGAGAGGTAGAAATAGTAGATTGGAGTGCATTCAGAAAAACATCCTTTGAGAATCGATTCTTCGGCATCTCAATCTCACGTTTTCCAGTCTCCCTTTTTCATGGCAATTTCAGGAGCACCATATTCGTCAGGCTATCGAGATCGCGGACAGCGTCAACTCCTTTTATCTCGAAGATGATTGCTTCTAGTATGAGGAAGGTCGTCCCTTTGTTCCTCAGGCACCCTGTCCTCACGGTATCCAATTTGCCGTATGTTCCGTGAAGATGTATCTTCGGCTCATCTCCCTGCCAAAAAATTGTCCCTATTCCCAAGGCCTCATGGCTTTCCGCGATCTCTCGCCATACCGGCTCCGGCGGCCGCGCCTCATCGGCAGCAGCACCAACGACAATGTGCGCATCCGTTATACCACCAACAAGATAAAAAACAGAAGCCCTGATGTTCTCTCTTTTGGCGATAGCCGAAAGGTTCTCGAGGATCGCGTCACCGTCTTCAAACCGTGCAACCACAACCTTCCCCACCTCACCGACTTGATATTTCATAGCAATACCCCTCGTATTTTCGATATATCCACAATAGTATAAAGTATTTTTTCTATGAACAGTAGACACATCTTCAATCTCGACATTGTTTTGAATTTTGAGGTGTATCGGGTTAGATTGTTCCGCCGAACATCATGGAGAACTCAAAGACAAGGCCCCCCTGTTCCTTCTTTTCCTCTGATTTCTATGGGAGATGAATTTATGATTAACCAAGTATGGGCTAGCATGCCGGTAGGATAAGCCTTCTCGGTGCTTTTTCTCGGGTTTGTATTCTGGCAGAATCGGGTACAAAAATCCATGGTCATTTCGCTCGTTATTTCTTCCCTCATATTTTTTTTGATTTCCTTCGCAAAGGTATTCTCAGTTTTCTATATTTTTTTGTTTTGTTCTTGGTTCTACCGTCGGGATCTATCTGCCATCGGTCAGACATCCCCCGGCGGAGCCGGGGCTTACTGGATTTAGTTAGACGAGGCCCTTTCCTTTGAGAAAAGAGCAATATTTCTGGCCTGATCTGAGCACATAGTCCGACGGCCAATCCCTTAGAAAGTCCATCACCTCCGAGGTCATTTTTTCGTCCCCAGCATCAAATTTCCTTTTCAAGTCAACCACGAGGTATCTCGTTAACTCGTGTCTGGATTTATGGACATCAAAATTCGGGTAATTTTGGATTTGGAAATACTCCGCTTCTGTGAAAAAGTCGTATCGGGTATAACGGACAAGTTCGGAAGGGATATTGCCGAGGGCTTTCTTATCTCTCCGTTTTTTCATGGCATCGTGCAATCCGTTAATGATGCCGAGGAGTCCCCTGTGCTAGTCATCGATTTCCCCAATATGAACTAAACCACCACCGGCTAAAGCCGGTGGGTTCAAAAAAACCAACATATTGTATACTTGAGTCGGCTAAAGCCGCCTCTCCTTTATGGGGCAATATGGAAATCACCATCGTTCTCTTGAAGATCCTGGATGGCAATGTACTCCATGATAACTTCGTCCGTGACCCTGCACTGAGAATGCGGCAAAGTATGGTACTTGAGGTCATATACCGAATACGAAGTAGCACGATAACTTTGCACATATCCCCTTTACTAAAGTCTTCGCCTAAAGAGGGGTTTTCTCCCCGAGGGGGACACTAAATATGTATAGCCCCATTGGATATATGGCACTTGGGCACCCCCCCCCTAACGAATCAGACCAGTCAAAGACCAGGAATTCAGATCATAATTGTTATATGTTCAATGGAAGACTTTACTGTTTTGAAGGCCATAATCCATTATCCCGGTAATTTCCATCCTTTTCCGCTCAAGCCCTCTTGTATACCGGCGTAAATCAAGCACAATAACAGTGATGTTGTCGGTACTTCCCTGATCGAGGGCTCTTTTGGATACCTCGGCTGCCGCCTTCCGGGGATCAATTATATATCTCACCATCTCTATGACTTCTTGGGGAGTCAGCACATCCCAGACGCCATCACAGGCCAGTACGGCGTAGTCGTTCTCCGTCCCCAGATACCCTTCAATGATCCTTGGCTCACCGCTGACACAGGGCTTGAGACCTATGTCACCCAGCGCCCGGCTCACGGAAAGGATCCCCTGGACACGTGGAACACCATAGGAGATAACCTCACCCCCCAGGCCTTCTATGCGATCTCTCTCTTCTGGAAGTTCAGGCTTATGATCTATCGTAAGTATTAAATTCCCCTCCACCGTGCCGATGACCACCCTCGTATCCCCGGCATTGGCAGCCAAGAATCTGTCTTCCATAACATAGAAATGAGCTGCCGTTGTTCCGCTTTCCACACCTGTTTCTGTGAGGTGAGTATCGACGGCAAGATATGCCTCGTGCAGAAGCTCATGCTCCTTGCGGCGCTCCCGAAGGGGCTTTTCAAGTTCTCTCGCCCAGGCGTGGATAAAATAAGGGGTCAACATTTCCGAAGCAACCTCGGCTGCTATCTTTCCGCCGTGGCCATCGTAGACCTCGGCGGCAAAGAATTCGCGGTCTTTATTCTGGTAGATGGCATGTGCATCTTCCATATGGCTTCGTAATCCAAGCTCTTGGCTCACACCCCAGGTGATATTTATCATAGGTTTATTCTAACTCATTATGATTCAATAAGATAGTTTATCTATGGCCTCCATGGGTGCCGCGATGGCAAGACAAGGCAGCAAAAGGCATGGGGAATGGAGTGATCTGATGTCTGTAAACTATCTGCTTTCCAAACAAAATGAATGCTTGAAAAAGGGGGAAATTAAGTTCTATAATAAGAGCCTGCATGAGATTCGAAGACGGGCTGAAGAAACTTGAAGATATCGTAAAAACCCTTGATGAAGGGAAAATCCCGCTCGATGAAGCGCTCAGTCTTTTTAAGGAGGGCCTTACGCTCACGAAGGAACTTTCGAAACGGCTCGATGAGGTAGAAAAAAAGGTGGAAATCCTTATCAAGAAAGAAGATGGATCCATAGAAAAACAACCATTTGTTGAGGAAGATACATAGTGGACCTCTCGGCTTATCTGCATGACAAAAAGATTATCATTGAGAATACCCTCAAAGATATCTGCACGACCTTCATCTCCACCCCCGGGGTTTTACGGGACGCTATGGAGTATATGCTCTTTTCCAACGGCAAGAAAATTCGGCCCATCCTTGCGATTGCAGCCTGCGAAGCAAAGGGCAAGAGTTCTGATGATTTTTTACCCTGTTTCTGCGCCCTTGAGATGATCCATACCTATTCGCTCATTCACGACGACTTGCCGAGTATCGACAACGATGATGTAAGGCGGGGAAAACCCACATGCCATAAGGTCTTTGGCGATGCCATCGCCCTTATGGCAGGCGATGCGCTCCTTACGGAGGCCTTTCGGGTACTCTCAGATGCGAGCTATACCGAGCGAGTAAACCCGAAGATCACCAAACAGCTTATCTTCGAGATCGCTCACGCCTCCGGCGCAGAGGGCATGGTGGGCGGGCAGGTAATGGACATACTCTATGATGGCAAGGAAGGATCGAAGAACATCCTCAATTACATCCACCTCCATAAAACCGGTGCGCTCATGCGCTCTGCAGTCCGTGTAGGCGCCATTGCTGGAGGAGCAAAAACCCGTGAGTTTAAGAATCTTACCAGGTATGGAGAATGCATCGGCCTTGCCTTTCAGGTCATGGACGACATCCTGGACGCGGAGGGTGACGAAGAGATTGTCGGCAAAAGGCTGAAAAAGGACACCAACAAACAGACCTACATTAAGCACTACGGTATCCTGGCTTCAAAGTACAAACTGGAACAGCTTGTCGATGAAGCCGTGAAATCGATTTCATTTTTGGGAGAACACGCCCTGATCCTCAAAGAAATTGCGGAGTTCGTCGGCAATAGAGTTGCTTAATGTTTCTCGAAAACATCAATTCTCCTGAAGATCTGAAAGCACTATCCCTTGCAGAGCTTACTGAACTGGCAAGGGAGATCAGGATCTCTATCACCGATGTCATCTCAAGGACCGGCGGCCATCTCTCTTCGAACCTTGGCGTTGTTGAGCTAACTATTGCCCTCCACTATGTGTTCGATACACCCAAAGACAAGATCGTCTGGGATGTAGGGCATCAGTCTTACACACACAAAATCTTGACAGGCCGGCGCGAGAAGTTCACGACAATCCGTCAGGACGGAGGCTTGAGCGGATTTCCGTCAAAGAAGGAAAGTCCTTATGACGTCTTCGATACGGGGCACGCGAGCAACTCTATATCCGTTGCTGTGGGACTCGCGGAAAGCAAGAAAAAACTACGCACGAAAGAGAAGACCATCGCGGTCATCGGCGATGGCTCATTGACAGGGGGCATGGCATTCGAGGCCCTTAATCACGCGGGCCACCTCAAGAGCGATATCATCGTCATCCTCAATGACAACGAAATGTCCATTTCAAAAAATATCGGCGCCCTCTCCTCATACCTCAACCGGATCATGACCGGCGAATTTGTAAGCAATATGAGGGAGGAGATTAAAAGGATCATGAAAAACATGCCGACAGTTTACAAAACAGCGCGGCATCTCGAAGAAACAATCAAAGGATTCTTTACGCCAGGTATGCTCTTTGAAGAGTTAGGCTTCCAATACATCGGTCCTGTGGACGGGCACAACATGGGCCCTCTCATTGAGACGCTTCGGAACGTGAAACGCTTTCAGGGGCCGCTCATGGTTCACGTGATGACCCGGAAGGGAAAGGGTTACCTTCACGCAGAGGATGATCCGGAGAAATTTCATGGTATTTCAACCTTTGAGCTGACAACGGGCACATTGACCCACAACGCTCACAAGACCTATACCGATGTATTTGGCGATGCCATGATAGAACTGGCGAAAAAGGATGAGAAAATCGTGGCCATTACGGCCGCAATGGGTCTTGGCACGGGTCTCGATAAATTCTCAGACCTCTTTCCTGAAAGGTTCTACGATATCGGCATAGCAGAACAGCACGGCGTCACATTTGCCGCAGCTCTTGCCCTTGGGGGGCTGAAACCCTTCGTGGCCATCTATTCCACGTTTCTTCAGAGGGCATACGATCAGATTATTGTCGATGTCTGTCTTCAGGATCTGCCTGTTGTTTTTGCCGTTGATCGAAGCGGCTTTGTCGGCCAGGATGGCCCCACGCATCACGGCGTCTTTGACCTTTCCTATTTCAGACACATCCCGAATATGGTCCTCATGGCCCCTAAGGACGCGGGTGAACTGAAAGACATGCTCTATTCGGCCTACGTCTACAACCGGCCCGTGGCGATCCGGTACCCCCGCGGTGAAGCACCAGGCACGCCTGTGGCCGGAGGCTTCAAGGAGATACCCCTCGGCACATGGGAGCTTCTGAAAGAAGGCAAAGACCTCACGATTATCGCCTGCGGCAACATGGTCTACCCGGCGCTCGCCGCGGCAGGAGAGCTTGAAAAAAAGGGCATCTCCGTGGGGGTCATCAACGGCAGGTTTATCAAGCCCATGGATGAAGTCATGCTTTTCGACATTACTTCAAAAACAAAGAAGATATTGACCCTGGAAGAAAATACCTGTATCGGGGGATTCGGAAGCGGGATCATGGAGCTTCTCTCGGGGAAAGGCATATTTATACCAGTACAATCAATGGGGATACCGGATGGCTTTGTTATGCATGGCAGCCAGAGAGCACTCCGCCTCATGTTCGGTCTTGACAAGGCAGGCATCGAAAAGGCTATCAAAACATGGCTAAGGAAAGAGTAGATATTGTCCTCGCCGGAAGAGGCTTTGCGCCATCACGGGAAAAAGCGCGGATACTTATTATGGCGGGCGAGGTCTACATCGGAGACGAGTGCGTCACCAAACCGGACAAAAAAGTCGAATACGATGCCCATCTCACCATAGGGTATAATCTTCTTCCCTATGTGAGCTACGGCGGGATAAAACTGAAGAAGGCCATTGAGGCCTTCACATGCGATGTAAAAGGAAAAACGGCCCTTGATATCGGGTCCTCGACGGGTGGTTTTACGGACTATCTTTTAGAAGCCGGGGCGGCTTTTGTCTACGCTATCGATGCGGGGACACATCAGCTCCACGAAAAGCTGCGCAACGATCCGCGGGTCCACTTGAAAGAAAATTGCAACGCCCGGTATCTCAGATTTGAGGATATAGGCGAACAGGTTGATGTTGTTACGATCGATGTTTCCTTCATATCCCTCAGGAAGATATTACCGGCCGCGGTGCAATTCATCAAACATAATGGATACATGATCTCCCTTGTGAAGCCTCAATTTGAAGTGGGCAGATTCGAGGTAGGCAAAGGAGGCATAGTGAAAAACGCTGAAAAGATAGCGGCGGCCATTGAAGGCATAAAAACATTTGGAAAAACACTCGGTATTGTGCCGATAAACATGATAGAATCACCGCGAGAAAAAGAAAAAAAGAATCGCGAATACTTCATTCTATGGGAACTGCAAAAAAACCGCAACCGGTAAAACTGTTTGCTGGTATTCTCTTTCGAAAGAATGAGCATCTCGGGGAAGCCCTCGGTAAGCTGGAGACCGCCCTTGGCCCCATTGAGGAACAGAGTCAAACGGTTCCCTTTTACCATACGAAGTACTATGATAAAGAGATGGGCGAAAACCTTATGAGGAAGTTCCTGCTCTTTGAGGGGCTTATCGAGAGAGAGTTTCTGCCTGAGATCAAACTGAAGACAAATGAAATAGAGCGGTCTTTTGCGCCGGAAGGAAGCCGGTCTGTCAATATAGACCCTGGATAC
The DNA here is from genome assembly GCA_963754785.1 of uncultured delta proteobacterium. GTDB lineage: Bacteria > Desulfobacterota > Syntrophorhabdia > Syntrophorhabdales > Syntrophorhabdaceae > PNOF01. Next base: position 145,310 of record CAVWHH010000024.1, read on the forward strand.
ATTGCCCTTGAACATGTTATACTAGCCACAACAAAAGGATACAGTCACAGGGTATATCTGGGAGCGGGCATATATGCCGATCTCACCCTCAGGTATCATGACGGTACATACAGGGCTCTTGAATGGACCTATCCTGATTATGGTGAGAAGGGAACGATCTCCATTTTTAATGAGTGGAGAGAACAGTACAAGAAGGGGTTAAAATGCTAAAAAGCATGACAGGCTTTGCGCGGATCGAAAAGGAATACGACGAAGGAAGGTTGAGCGGTGAAGCAAGATCGCTGAACAGCCGCTATCTTGAACTGAACATCAAGCTTCCGAAGACCGATTACTACTACGAACAAAAATTGCGGGAACTCGTCAAAAAATGGATCAAGAGGGGCAAAGTCGATATTGCCGTCAAGTGGGAAAAATCAAACGATCAGATCAACATACCAAAGATAAACGAGGACATGATGAAACAGTATACGGTAATGGCGAAAACCATGAAGAAAACCTTTGGGCTCAAGGGCCACCTCAGCGTTGAAAATATCTTCGCCCTGAAGGACGTCTTTGCCTTCGAAGAGAATAACAGCATTGCCGAAAATATATTGATCGATTGTGTGGAAGCGCTTATGACTGGACTCACGAGCGAGCGGGAAAAAGAAGGCCGATTCGTCAGAGAAGACCTCCTCGCGAGAATCGCCACAATACTGTCAGGTCTCTCCGAGATAGAAGCGCGCTGGCCAGCTACCATTAAGACCCATGAAGAGAAGCTCAGGGAAAAGGTCCTGGAAGCAACAAAAGGAGCGGGAATTGACGAAGCAAGGGTCCTTCAGGAGATCGCCATGTACATGGAACGGCTCGACATATCTGAAGAGATTGTCCGTATGAAGGGTCATATCGACAATTTTAAAGGCACCGTTGAGTCTCCGGAATCCATCGGCAGAAAACTTGATTTCATTATCCAAGAAATGGTGCGGGAAACAAATACTATCGGGAGCAAGTCCAACGATCTGTATATCAACGAACGGGTTATACAGATAAAGGTGGAAATAGAAAAAATGAGGGAACAGGTCCAGAATGTGGAATAATGAACCTGCAAGTATTGACGGATGGGTACCTGAGGTCGGTTCGGAAAACAATAATCAGAACCGAAAGGGAAGACTCGTTGTTGTATCGGGTCCTTCAGGGGTAGGTAAATCGACCCTTATCGAGGAATTTCTCAAAGAAGACGGGCAAAGCAGTTTTTCCGTTTCATATACGACAAGGCAAAGAAGAGCACAGGAGGTCGACGGCAAAGACTATTATTTCATCAGTAAGGGCCAATTCGAGGAGATGATAGGAAACGATAGGTTTCTTGAGTGGGAGGGTGTTCACGGATACATGTATGGTACCCCCAAAGAGGAAGTTCTCCAAACGCTCAATACAGGGAAAGACATTATTCTCGATATCGATGTGAAAGGCGCATTGAACATACAAAAACAATGTCCAAACGCCTGTCTCATATTCATAGAACCCCCGTCAGCAGAGGATCTCGTTAAGCGTCTCGTATTGCGCGGCGAAAAAGAAATTGACCTTAGAATGAAACGGGTAAAAGAAGAAATTGCAAGAAAAGCGTCCTTCGAGTATACTATTGTAAATGATGATCTCCAAAAAGCATACAATACGTTTAAAGAAACTATTCGCACGATAAGGAGTAAGAACAATGGCAAGAATAACTGTTGAAGATTGCATGGAGTTGGTTGAAAACCGTTTTGAACTCGTCCACCTGGCAGCCCGAAGAGCAAAACAACTGGTCAAGGGGTCGAAGCCACTTATCAAATCATCGAATAGAGAAATCGTCACCTCGCTTAGAGAAATAGCCGACAAGCTCATTTACTTTGAAAAGAAAGAAACACTTGAAAACAAAGAGTTGCCCTATCAGCTTTCTACGTTTGCTCCATAATTGGCTCGCTCTGGTTTCGCTCTGCTGAGGCCGTAGGTATTATGTATTAAACGACCATGGATAGTGGTGAACATGTTCGTAATCATAACAAGCCTCCTGTGCCTTGTCATTCTGATTTCTGTTTTAGGCTTCTATATGTTTCTCAAAAGACAAAAATCCTCGGCGGCGATTTCGAAAAGAGTATGCGTCATGGATATACCCGGAGTCACGACCCCGGAGCTTGAAATAAGAATTCCAATAGAATGGCGGCACAAAAAGATAGAAGGTCCGGGATTTTATACGCACTCCTTCGGTTCACCCGATGGTGATGGAAATGTAACTGTCTATATCGGTCACAACCCGTCAATAAAAGAAGAGGCGACGTCACGAAAAAGTGTGAAGCGTGTCGGCGGTAAGAAGATTGAATTCTTTACCGCGGTAACCGACCAGACAGTTATGTCCCAAGCAATTGTCAAAGGGTTTTTTGACGAACTCGACAACAATGCCATATCAACCTTTGCACTGCACATCATGGTCGTTGAGCGAGAAAAGGGTTTCGCCAACAGGGCCTTTCAGGCATTAGACACCCTGAAAATACTCAAATAATGAGCTTATTCGTTTCCTTTTTCTGGAAACATTGATTCAAATACTTTTGATATCAGTCGCTCTGTATTGACTAGGTCCAACTGAGGTCCACTTTGTCCTGGTGCGGACAATCTCAGAGCTCTGCTTGAATGAGGATTTCTCTTTCGCTTCCAGCCTCGCGGACGAGCTTACAGAGTGTAAGCTCAAGATTATTATCGAAAACTGCCCTGATGGGTAATCTTAATTCGAAGACTTTTTGTATAAGATTGGCGGGATTCTGATGTTCATTGAAATCCATTATGGTTCCTAAATCGTTGAGACTCTGATTAAACTTGAGGCTCACCCGCATGCCAAACTCCCCCAGTTCCGTTTCAAAAACCCCATTGATGGACTGAGCACTCTAAGGACATTTTATCGTGTGGCCCTATAAATAATGTTGGGAAGGGAACGTTCGATGTGCTGGACCCCGGTCTCCGTTAACTCAGCGCTTGCGTTTCCCGCAATAATATTGACCATCTCACAGACACCATCGTTAAATTCTCTGACGGGCTCCCCAGAATCTTGCTCAGCACCTTCGGGAACACTACTGGTAGAACTCAAGACAATAGAGCCTGTGCAATCCTCTGTCAAGCCGATAATTGTCGAAACATCAAAAACGGAGTTCATCTGTTGATCGACATAGACTTCCTTCTTTTTGAAGTTCTTTATCCCCACCATGATTTCCATGAGTTTCCTGATAGGGCTATATATTCCACTTTCATACGTTCAAAGCAAGGCAATATATTCTTGTGAGAAAACTGTCCGCAAATCCTTGAAGACCAGCTATATGCACGCCTCAGTAATTTTCCGTCAATCTTTGTTACATTGTAAGCTATTTGTCTTTTGTTTTGTCAACATATTGTGGAAGTCCCGAATACCGTAGCGATTCCGTTGAGGATATACCGATTCATCTCCGCTGAAAATATTTTCTTTTTTTTGACTTAAGTCAAAGCATCTCTATGGTGACGCCTTATATTATATACTATGAAAGAAATCACAAAAACACATGAAGGAGGAGCATATGTTTTGTTATCAATGTGAACAGACAGCAAAGAGTGAAGCGTGTACCAAGAGCGGCGTTTGCGGAAAACAACCGGAAATTGCGGCACTGCAGGATCTTCTCGTCTATACCCTTGAAGAACTCTCGTTCTACGCGGCAGAAGCCAGGAGATTAGGGGTTACCGATAAGGCAACAAACATCCTGGTCACTGAGGCGCTTTTCCACACATTGACCAATGTGGATTTTGATCCAGACCGTCTGAAAAAGATGATTGACCGTACTGTGGCGGCGCGAAATATTCTTATCGAAAAAATCAAAAAGCAAGACGGAAATACGGGCTATATTGTGGGTAAAAAGCTCATTGTACCGGAGTCTACCGTTGGAGGACTTGTCATACAGGGCCAAGGTGTCGGCTTGAAAGAAGGTGCCAACAAAAACGCTGATATCAGTTCGCTCATGCATACTCTGCTCTTCGGTATTAAAGGTGTCGCGTCCTATGCGTATCATGCGCAGATACTCGGCAAGGAAGATGAACTCGTCTACGCATTTGTCTGCGACGCGCTCAAGGCAATATTGGAAAACAAAGGTGATCTGAACGACTGGCTCGGTTTGGTGTTAAAATGTGGTGAGGTGAACCTGAAGGCCATGGAACTCCTCGATGAGGCCCACACGATGGCATACGGTCATCCCATGCCCACGAAAGTTCCTCTCGGTACCAAGAAAGGAAAGGCCATCCTCATATCGGGCCATGACCTCAAAGACCTCGAAGAGCTGCTCAAACAGACAAAAGGCACGAGCGTGAACGTTTACACACACGGCGAGATGCTTCCCGCCCACGGGTATCCTGATCTGAAAAAATATAGTCACTTCTACGGTCATTACGGTACCGCCTGGCAAAATCAGCACAAAGAGTTTGCGGAATTTCCCGGAGCGATTCTCATGACCACCAACTGTCTTCAGAAACCGGCAGATTCCTACAAGGAAAGAATCTTTACCGCCGGCACTGTCGGATGGCCCGGTGTAGCGCATGTATCCAATTATAACTTCGCTCAGGTCATTCAAAAGGCGCTTGCCATGCCGGGATTTTCAACCGATGTGAACGGAAAATCAGTCATGGTCGGGTTCGCACGGAATGCTGTCATGGGTGTTGCCGACAAGGTTATTGAAGCGGTAAAGAACAAACAGATCAGGCATTTCTTCCTTGTGGCAGGCTGTGACGGCGCAAAGCCAGGAAGAAATTATTATACGGAGTTTGTTGAAAAAACGCCCAAAGACTCCGTTGTGTTGACCCTTGCGTGCGGTAAGTTCCGTTTCTTCGATCAAGACCTGGGCGATATCGGAGGAATCCCGAGGCTCCTTGACGTAGGGCAATGCAATGATGCCTATTCGGCGATCCAGATTGCCCTTGCCCTTTCAAAGGCCTTCAATGTGGGTGTCAATGATCTTCCACTCTCACTGGTTCTTTCCTGGTACGAACAAAAGGCCGTGGCGATCCTTCTCACACTCCTCTATCTGGGCATCAAACATATTCGTCTGGGTCCCTCCTTGCCTGCATTTATTACACCCAATGTTCTCAACGTACTGGTAAAGAACTACGACATCAAGCCTATTTCGACACCGGATGCTGATTTAAAGGCCATATTGGGATAGACAGTGACAATGGGCGAGAGGTCATGGGCAATGGGTCTGATTTTTTTCCACCTCCCATAGCCCGTAGCCAATCGCCTGTACCCCATTTAGGGAGCATACAATGAAAACTGTAAGAAAGATCGTCAACATAGATACTGAAAAATGTAACGGCTGCGGAGAATGCGTGGAGGTCTGCGCCGAAGGTGCTATAGAACTCGTGAATGGCAAGGCCCGGCTCGTCGCAGAAAACTATTGCGACGGCCTTGCGGCCTGTCTCGGAAAATGCCCCCAGAATGCCATAAGCATTATCAAACGCGAAGCTGAAGCCTTCGACCACGAAGCCGCAGAACTCCACCTTGCAGATTCAGATAGCGGAGCGACTCTGCCCTGCGGCTGTCCCTCCATAGAGTTACAGATGTTCCAGGCATCCTGCGGGTGTTCAAATGAATCAAGAACCTGGGGGCCTATTCCATCTGCCCTCACCCACTGGCCTGTCCAGATCAAGCTTATATCTCCTATTGCGCCATTCCTCAAAAATGCCGATCTCCTCGTTGCTTCCGATTGTACTCCTCTTGCCTACCCCAATTTTCATACAGATTTTCTCAAGGGAAAAGTCGTCATGGTGGGGTGCCCCAAATTTGATGATAGCAAGGAATACATCAAAAAGTTCGCCGATATATTCCGGGCCGCCAACATCAGAAGTATCACCATCGTCTTCATGGAAGTCCCCTGTTGTTCCAAGATGCCCCTTATCGTCCAGAAAGGAATGGAGATAGCCGGTAAGGAGATCCCCACTGAAATCGTTGTCATCAGCACCAGGGGCACTATCCTGCAACAAAGGCCACTGACGGTATAGAAGGAAAGGAGATTTTGATCCTTCTTTCAGAGGCTGGATTAGCTAATATTCTTCATTTCCCGGATGAATTATCCAAGGCCTCCTTCACGCGGGCCGGCGTCATAGGCATCCGGTAGAGCCTCGCCCCCGTACTGTCAAAGATGGCATTTGCGATAACCGCCCCCACACAGGTAACGGGCGGTTCTCCGCCGCCTTGGGCAGGATATTCAGGGTTCTCAATGAGTATTGTCTCAATCTTCGGGAGCCAGGAAAAATGTGGTATTTCATAGGTATCAAAATTATCATCGAGAATCCGTCCGCCCTTGAAATTGATTTCCTCAGTAAGCGCGTAACCAAGCCCCATCATGAGGCCTCCTTCCATTTGTAACTTTGCACCTTCCGGGTTGACAACAAAGCCCATATCCTGAGCACAGACAATTCGTTTAACCACAACCTTTCCTGTTCCCCTGTTTACGTCCACTTGTGCCATGGTGGCCACACAGGCTCCCGCGTCACTGGCACAGGCAATCCCACAACCCCGCCCGCTGTCAGCGGCGGCCGGTTTCCAGCCAAATTGAGCTGCAGCGGCTTTCAGGGTATTTAACATCCTTTTGTCTGTCAGGTTTTTCATACGAAATTCAAGAGGATCCATTTTGAGCTTCGCGGCCATGATATCTATGTGCGATTCCCGGGCAAAGGTATTGGAATTATTACCTGGCGCACGCCATGGACCTGTGGCGAAAGGATGGGCTCCGGAGACGCCTGTGCGGTAAACATATGAGGTTTCCCTGTGATGAGGCACGGTGTAGATCTGTTCCGCACCTCTGGATCCGGCATAGTAGACATCGTACTGCCAGAAGATAATTTTGCCAGCATCGTCGAGACCGGACTTGATTTTTATGATCGATGCGGGCCGAAACGTGTCGTTAAAAAACTCTTCTTTCCTGCTCCACATAACCTGCACGGGTCTTCCGGTCATTTTTGCAAGCCGTGCCGCCTCAACGGCTTGGAGATTGAAGCTTTTTCCGCCAAAACCTCCTCCAACAAAAGGTGCAATAAATCGTACTTTCTGCACCGGGATTCCCAGCACCTGGGCGACTTCCTCTTTTCCTCTGAAAGGAGTCTGCGTCGACGCCCAGACCGTAATCTTGCCCTGCTCGAATTTGGCTGTAGCGGTATGGGTTTCCATGGCCGCATGGGCCACATAATGATCGAAGTATGTCTCTTCAAAGGTCTGCGCAGCAAGTCTCTCCCCTTCCTTCAGATCCCCACCCTCGGAAACAACTTCGCCATCTTTGGGCGCTACATCAAGGAGGTGTTTATGAATGGTCGTATTGTCAAGGTTGTTCTCAGGTATCTCGAACTCGGCTTTGAGCAGTGATAGCGCCTTTTCGGCTATATCGTGATATGGATGGAGAACCGCGATAAAGTCCTTATCCTCCACGACACGGACATCCTCAATGTCCTTAAGAGCGGAAATGTCAAAACGCTTGATCCTTGCCCCATGAGCAGGTGGTCTCACAATCTTCGCATAGAGCATTCCCGGTAAACGAATGTCTCCCGCGTAGCGGGCTTCGCCACTTACCTTCCGCGTACTATCCACACGATTTTGTGATTTGCCCATGACCTTGAAATCGACAAGTTTTTTAAGCGGCGGTTTACTGGTAAGATGCCTCTCGATGTGTTTCCCTTTTGTCAGTTCCTGGTAGGAGATTTTCTTCTCGCTATTCATTGTGTCCGATATCACGCCGTTCTTTGCGATTAGTCGGTTTTGAGAAATTTTAAGGGATTCTGCTGCCAGAGCCAACAAAATTGAACGGGCCTCTGCGGCGGCCTCTCTGAGCGGTGGACCAAAAAAACGGGTACTGCGGGACCCAAACGTACCCATGTCCCAGGGGCAGAGGTCCGTATCACCCATGATCATATCCACGCGGTCCAAAGGCACATCAAGTTCATCGGCAAGCATTTGCGCCAGTGAAGTGACAACGCCCTGGCCTAATTCGACCTTACCGGTAAAACAGCTCACCCGGCCGTCTGCGCCGATCCTCAAAAAGGCATTGAAATCTGTGGGCAGTTCCTGTCCTGTAAGACGGGACTCAACTCTTTGCTGTGCGGGCAGAGCCCCGGCAAAAAAGAAGAGAATGATCCCGCCACCCACTGTCTTAAGAAAATCCCGGCGGCTGAAGGAAATACCTTTGGCCGTACTGTCAGACCATGAACGTTCAGTTTTGTCTTTCTTCATCTTCTCCTCCCGGACCTCATGTCTCGTGCTGCGCTCTGGATGGCCTTGACAATACGCGTATGAGCGCCGCAGCGGCAGAGATTGCCATCCATACCGCGTATAATGTCGGCTTCACTGGGATTGGGGTTCTCCTTGAGGAAACTGTAAGCGGTGAGAATCATACCTGAGGTGCAAAAGCCACACTGAAGAGCATCGTTCTCCACGAAGGCCTTCTGAAGCGGATGGAGCACGCCATTTTTTTTGAGTCCCTCAATAGTGACCACCTTGTGCCCCGTCACCTCATTAATCGGGATCTGACAAGACCTCACCGCCTTATCGTCGATAAGGACCGTGCAGGCCCCACAGATTCCTTCACCGCAACCGTATTTCGGGCCGGTGATTCCCAAGTCCATGCGCATAACCCACAAAAGCATGCGCTCCCCGTCAGCCCTTATACTGACGGGTTTATTGTTGATCCTGAAATGTATGGTTTCAATCATTGATGCCTCCTTTCGCAGGAACTAATCCACATGTACCATATTATATGCATATTTTTCTTGTCCGCCACCCCATTTCCAACATTTTTTCAATCATGACAGGTGTCTCTTGCCAAGATCCGAAATATGGCCTGTTCATAAGCTTACAGAGGCTTTTCTACCCGACCGTTTTTAAAATAGATGTGGTATAATGAACCTGCTGCCGCTATTGACAAAATCATAGGGAGGACATGGTTCATGAAGATAACGAGTCTCGATAAGGTGGAAAAAGTCAAAATGATAATGGAAGGTGCAAAGGATACATACAAACAGATACCCATATCGAAAAATGATGGAACGCCGATCGTTTCCTTTCGTGTTTTTACCATTAAACCTGGCGGTTATACGCCCCACCACAGTCACGCCTTTGAACATATCAACTATATCATAAGCGGCGATGGTGCACTCGTTACGGCAAGCGGCGAAGAGCGACCCGTTCGTAAAGGAGATTTTGCGCTTGTTCTTCCTCACGAGAAACACCAATACAAGAACAAATCAGAAGTAGAACCTCTTATTCTCATTTGTGCTGTGCCAAAAGAATACGAATAGAAGCAAAATCTGCGGAATATGGTGGGTGTAGCTAAAGGCTTACGGATACTTCATGACCTGGATAGGCCAGCATTCCCCATAAACGGAGCATTGATGTTCTAAATTTTACGTTCCCTAATTAATTACCTCTATCAATCACACTATTAAACGGGGCAATGGGGAGCCCTATCTAGAATTCTCCTTCACTGAGGTTATATGATGTCTGGATAGCATAATAGAGGGGAAAGAGTCTCCCCCTTGTATTCCATTTTTCGGTTGTCTTTGACAAAACCGGCCCATCCCGGGCAATAACAGGGGGCATGAAGAAAGAGGTGGAATATATGAGCGATTACCAACCGAAACCTTGCATACTGAGCAAGAGCATCAAACTGAGGACTAAGGAAGAAATGAATAGAATTGCTCACACCAATTTTTAAAAATCCGTTGCCTGGGAAAAATGTCGAGTACTACAAAATCGCTCATTGGGCATATTGTGAGGAACCGCTGATAACGGAATCAATAGAACCGTTCCACGAAAAACACCTTCAATTCGTAGTAGTGCACCTAATGAGTCTTACCGCGTACGTGTCTGACGAAATACAACTGAGTGACGATCACCTCCGGCCCGTCGCTGTGGTGATAAAGCTAAATACAGAACTGGTATATATTTTTCCCCAATACCAATCTAACTATATTGTTTTTTTAGCAGGCAATTCTGTTCTTGCCAAGGACAATTGTGTGTCCTGCACCGTAATCAAAGTTGACGATTTCTTTACTGGAAGGAAAACAAGTTCACCACGCCCTATCTCCCTGGCGGATCGCATTCTTTGTTACCCTTCTCAAGATGGTCAAGGATTTTAATGATCATATCGTTCTGACATTCCAAATGGAGAAGGATGGCTTCGATCTCCCTTTCAGCTTTAACGTTTACCTCGTAGTCTGATTCGGCCCGTGCCTCGGCGTGACCTCCTTGCAGATTCTGCCCGATCATTATGAGAGGCATTAGGAAAATCTGTAGTATGTTGGATATGAAGAGCCAGAACACAAAAGCCGGGAAGGGATCGAACCGCAATGAAGACGGCCCCAGGGTGTTCCAACCCAACCAGGCAAATGTCCAAACAAATATGATAATGAAGAAACCCATTGAGCCGACATGATCCGTAATCCAGACCGCAAAACGCTCGAGGCGAGTGAGACTCCGTTTATGTTCTATGTTGACATTTCTTACCGGTTTACGAAGTCTTATCAATTCCTTGACGGATAGCGGCTTGGCTATAGCTTTCATCTGACGATTGCCTCCAAGTTTCTAGAGAATATGGCTTTTCATCTATACTATTGCATTTTATGATGAGCAGGGCAAGGTAAACATTGTAATAGAGGAAGCTATAAGGGACAACTGTCTGCTTTTATCAGTGGGCCTTCTTAAAGTCGATGAACCCTCGGTCTATATCTGTGTGAATGAGCTGCACGCGAATCCTATGGCCCACGTCAACACCCTCAAAGCCATGTAATAACCTTCCTTCAACAGGAAGATCAAGCAGGCGGACCCAAGTCCCTTTGGGGCTTGCACCGGTGACGATGGCATCGAACTGGTCCCCAATTCTTGGCTCCAGTAACATTGCTGCTGCAGATTTTTCAACTTGTCTTTCGACCTTTTTTACTTCATCCTCTGTCTCAGTACAGTGTCGGGCAAGTATTTCAAGGTCGTCGGTAGTATAAGGCGGAGGTTGCTGATTCATAGCAGATTTGAGCATCCTCTGGGTGATGAGGTCCGGGTACCGGCGGTTAGGCGCGGTGGAGTGAGCATAATCTCTGACCGCGAGATCAAAGTGACCCGGGGTTTGGGTGTCTCCCGGTATCTCTGCAATGTATTCACCAGGTCCCAAAAGTTTGATAATTGCAAGTGAGAGATCAGGGAACCGAAGCGGGTCAGCTGCCTTTTCTTTCACGAGAAACTTTTCCAATCCCTCCGGGTCAGGCGTATCGGAAAGATCAAACCCATGTTCCCTCGCGAGCTCGACAATCCGCTCCCATCGTTTGGGCGTGCGAACTACACGGCGTAAGGATGGAACTTTTTGTGATGAAAGATACCGGGCGGTTACACCGTTTGCGGCAATCATGAAATCCTCAATAAGGTCCTTTGCGCGATTTCTTTTCTCCACATTGAATTTACGGATTTCATCACCATCAAAGACGGGTCTTGCTTCGACGGTTTCAAGGTCAAGGGCCCCGTGAACATGCCGAAAAGTCTTCATGCTTTGCGCTGCGCTGTCCTGTATGTGTAGATTCTCACCAAGACCGGTAACGGCTGCAAGGGCCTCGGGCGCGACTCCTCCTTCAAGCCATGCTGCAACACTGTTGTATGCGAGTTTCGCATGATTGCGAACATGTGCCCTGTAGATAGTGGAGTCCTTTACAGAACCGTCAGCGTCAACGATCATCTCAATAACAATTGCCAGTCGATCTTCGTTGAAGTTGAGAGAGGTAAGGTTTGTGGACAGTTTGTCCGGAAGCATGGGAAATATTACGGCAGCAGTATATACCGAGGTTGTATTGTGAGAAGCGTGATCATCAATGGCTGAGGCCTGTCTGACAAGAGCGTCCACATCAGCCACGGCAACCAGTATCTTTACCATGTTTCCTGGCAACACTTGAGAGACGGTAAGCTGATCAAGGTCAAGAGAGTCATCGTTGTCGATGGAGACCCAGAGAAGTTCCCTGAGGTCACGAAGGGACGCATCATCAGCCACTGCTGGTGCTACAATTGCGGCAAGTTCAGCGAGTGCTTCAGCGGAAAAATCTGGAAGTAGTCCTCTCTCAAGCATTACCCTTCGAGCGATATTCTGAAGTATGACGCGGTGCTGTTTCTCGTTGCCAGTCATGGGTATACCTCACAATCAGGTTTTAAATCTTCAAGAGATCATATGTTGCACTGTTTGACTATATGATAACTCTCTATGCAGTACTTCTTGCTTAACAGTATATCATAAGTATCTGGACCAGTATGTGTCAAGAAACAAATGCGTGTGTTGTTACCGCAAAATTAAGCAGTAAAGGAGTTTATGCATACAAATCTGGAAACTTCCAGTGGCGATAGGTGAAGATTGCCGAAAAAGGTGATTTGTTTATAGGCGGCAACGCAAGCAATAAAATGCCTCCACATCTAGCTCAACAGCATAGCGGCCTGCGAAGTAGAATGGGGTGTGATGCCTACGCACGAATCGATATTCCGAGGATTGGTTTTTCTGGTTATTGTGGCGGCCCTGATTTACTCCACAGTGCGTTTTGTCCACCCCTTTTCCCATGGGAATACGAGCTCAGCCTTCAGTTTGCTCCCGCCTAAGAATGCAACAGGTAACTTCGTGAAAGTCGTGCAGCGTGTTCCGGTCAAGATCGTCATGGAATCGAAGCCTGACAGAAACAATCCACTGTGGTTCGGCCTGTTTGTCATCCCGACTGTAGATACAAGCCGCAAGACCGGTCCGAAACTGTCTTCCTACCCCGCACCATCCGCCAGACGGTAACCTTGATGGATGGGGCATACAAACCGCATAAATGGATCATTACCCTCACCGTCATGATCGGAAACACCATGGCGGGGCTCGATATGAGCATCGTCAACGTTGCCCTGCCGAGCATGCGCGGAACCCTTGGCGCATCTGTCGAAGAGATCGCCTGGGTCGCTACCGGATACATGCTCTCGAGCGTCATCATCATGCCGATTATCGCGTTTTTGAGCTCCCGCTTCGGTCGTAAACGGTTCTATATCTTTTCCATACTGCTCTTCACCGGCGCTTCCATGTTATGCGGGGCCTCCTGGAATTTGACGTCAATCGTCATCTTCCGGATCCTCCAGGGTTTCGGGGGCGGAACCCTCATGCCTATTGCGCAGTCGATCCTCCGGGAAACATTCCCTCCCGAGGAGCAAGGCACCGCCATGGGTATTTTCGGAATGGGCGTTATCATGGGCCCGGCCTTGGGGCCCACCCTTGGCGGATGGATCACCGACAGCTACTCCTGGCCATGGATCTTCTATATCAATGTGCCTATCGGGATCATCAGCATTCTGATGGTGATGCGGTTTATTAAAGATCCTCCCTATCTGGTCCGGGAGAAAGGCAAGCTTGATGTGGCCGGACTTTTCTTCCTGGCCATGGGCCTGGGAGCCCTCCAGGTCTTCCTGGAGAGGGGCAATGAGAAGGATTGGTTCGCCTCGGATCTTATCAGATGCCTCGCCGTGGCCGCTCTCATGGGTCTTGGTCTCTTCATATGGCGGGAATTGACCACGGATAAACCGGTCGTGAACTTGAGGATATTAAAGGACACCAACTTTACTTCTGCGACGCTTCTGAACGGTATTCTCGGCATGGGTCTTTTTGCAGCCATGTTTACCCTGCCGCTTTTTCTCCAGCACGCTCTTGGGCTACCCTGCTCTCAACTCCGGCCTGGCGCTTGTACCGAGGGGCCTTGCTATGGCAATTGTCATGCCCCTTGCGGGCAGGATTTACAACAGGGCAGGCCCGAAACTTTTCGTAGCAGCAGGGCTTTTGGTGAATGTCTTTGCCTTTTATCAGTTTTCACGCCTTTCCCTGGATGCCGGCTACTGGGATATCTTTGTTCCCCAGTTCATCCAGGGAGCAGGCTTTGCCCTTATTTTCGTCGCCCTGGCCACGGCAGGCTTGTCCACTATCGAAAAACCGCTCATGACTGCCGCAGTGGGACTCTTCACGGTGGTCCGGACCGTGTCCGGCAGCATTGGCATCGCCCTTGCTGCGACATTTCTTACCCGGGGAGAAACCGGGAACTGGAATATGCTTATGGAGCATGTAACACCATTCAGCGACTCGACATCGGGGTCGCTCAGTGCCCTTTCCTCATCTCTATTTTCCCGGGGTGTTGATCCCTTTACCGCAGATAAAGGGGCATTAGCGCTTATGAATAATATGGTCGAGAGACAGGCCAGCATGCTCGCGTACAACCACGTTTATTTTCTCATCGCTGCGGTCTTTTTCATCTCCATACCGCTCGTTCTCTTTGTGAGTCATTCACAGAGAGACGGGGGAATAGTTCCGGAGGTTGAGTGACGAGGCTGCAATTATGCATTCGCCATATGTATGACGATGACCCTTCGGGGTCAGGCAACTGCAGGGCAAAATCTCTTGGTTCATTCCATTTTTCATCCAACAAACCGGCGTGCCGTTCGCATATGGTTTTGGCCACCGGGCTTTTGTGTGGGAACCAACCTCTTTAGAGTATCTCAATGCCGCTCTTTTCGGATGGAAGCGGGATAACGAGAACCGGTTTTCCCCGTCTACCGTCGTATAGTAGCCCATGTTGCCTGTTGTGCCAACGTCTACGGTCACGATCAGAGGCCCTTCCTTTACCGTCCTTACCATTTTCGTCCTCAATACTGACATAAAGGAAATCAAATCTTGGTCAGGAAGATCAAGGCCAATGTTGTCACAAGGGTAATCGACAGGTTGTCATCAATAAGCCGGGAAGAAAAAACCTCCGTCAGGCACGCAGTGACAGTGCCTGCAACGGTGATGGAAATAGCGAAAGAGAACACTCGCAATATCACAAATGAGGCAACAAAAAGGCCTTGGTTCCTTCCAGAGACTTTCCGAGAAAACGGACCCTGCCGAATCTGCGCCGAAGCAGACGGGATAGAGGGTCCGTGATGGAGAGAATGCAGAGGGCCGAGGTGGCGTGTTCTTCTCAAAAAAGGCTATTGTAATCAAACCTCAAGGAATATGCAGGAAGGGGCCGGACAGTCTTTTGTTTTCCTGTTTGTTCATGTTTTGCTCAATGAAAGGGAGCTTCCGAATACCCTTGGTCCTAAGCATCTTAAGAATGAGGTCGATAACAAGAATACTTGCCATCACAATAAGAGCACTTTGTTTGTCGGTCAAAAAGCGGATACGGGAATAGCAATTCCGAAAAAATGAAAAAGTTTTTTCACCATAATAACCCCGCATCGACATTTTTCATGTGCTGTGCAAGGCATACCACACATGCCTCATGCTTTTAGTGAGAGAGCATTACCATAATATTTTTTGAAGCTGTTCCAGAAAATCCAATTGCCCCTTGATAATCTTTGTTTTTGCTGTCTCCAGATCAAACCATTGAGCCCTATCTACTTCGGGAAATTGTTGCGCTCTGCCTGATTTTGGAGGCCACTCCATAGTGAAAAAATTGCTTACTGTCTTTGCCTCGTCAAAGTCGCCCTCGGCGGCCCAAGCGCCTATCGTCTTTCCACTCGGTTGTCTGACAGGATCAAGGGCCCGCATCGGACCCAAAGGAGCGTCAAAGCCTGTCTCTTCTTTGAATTCTCTTCGGGCCGCTTCAAGGGGTTCTTCGCCCGGTGCGCACTCTCCCTTTGGTATTGACCAGGACCCTTGGTCCTTCTTTTCCCAAAAGGGTCCACCCGGATGGACCAAAAAAACCTCAAATTTGCGACCTGCCAAACGATATATGAGTAACCCGGCGCTCTTCTTAGCCAGCTGTCTTTCCTCCTGTATGCCTTAAAATGCTTGTATTGTCAAGGGGCGGCTTATCAGTGATTTTCGTTGATCCCTATTTGAAAACGATGGCCCCGGTAACTGAGAATAGCGCCATCGGAGGTAATTTCCTCGACCTTAATCCCTTCGGTCAGCGTTTCTCCTTCGTGAAGAATCTTGTCGTTGATCCTCGCGAATCGTAATTTTGAGTCGGCGTTGTAATAGTGAACGGACATCTTCAGGTCTGGTATTCCACTCATAACATCGGAGGGGAGTTCACTCAGTCTGGCCGGCCTTCCACCTGTCGACGGCTTGCCTTTTGGGTGGTCCTGGGGTGAAGGAGAGACCGATTGAAGGGCTGGGGTCTGGCCTTCAGCATTCACCTGAGCTGTCAACGGCCTGGAGAGTTCCTTTGCTTCTTTTCCGGCAGGATGGGCCTCTGACCCGCTCAGGGCTTTTGACTGCTGAATCGGCCTGGACGGTTGGACCTCTTTCACAGGACCCGAAGGGGTCTGACCTCTGTTGTCCGAAGGAATAACTTTGGTTAATCCCGATGTCCTGCCAGCGACAAGCGGACGCTGCTCTGCGGCACGTCGTTCACTCGGCCGCCAAGGATTCATCAACCAGACAATAACCGCGGCATTCAAAAGCAAGGCAACGACGATAAGATAATGCCAGAGGGGTTGTCTCTTCGACGCTCTCGCGTTTTCTCCCTGAAATGTGAGAAGGTTCGATTTTCCTTCCCGCTGACGTTTCTGCTCAAGTTTCTTGAGACCTTCAAGGATGTAGGACATGCCTAATAGCCCCCCTTCCTCTTCTGAAGTTGAGGCCCGCCAGTACCGATCACGTCGGTCAGGCAGATCATCGTCTTCGCGCCGGCGATCCCGTCAGGTACTAGACCGACGGCGATCTGAAACTCCTTCACTTCTTTTGTGATCTCATCGCCATATATCGGCTTACGCCCAATTCTAACTGCCCGCTTCTGAAGGAGTGATAGTTGTTCATCGAGCCACACCACGAGAGGTCCACGGCTTTTCGCTTTCAACTCCCCACTATATCCGACAGGAGCGCGCCAGAGGAGCAGGTAATCCCCGGACCAACGCTTTGCTATCTCGACGCTGTCAACGATTCGCATCTCACCACCGATTATAAAGATCGCCGTATCCTCCTTCAGTAAACTCAGCATCCCGTAGTATTCGCCTTTTTCATCGATCATTTTGAGGACGGCAGGTTTATTCATCTGCTGAAGGATGCTGAGACTACCCCTCTCCTCCAGGCATTGTAGGCCCTGCCTTTTCGCCTGTTCGCAGACATTTTGTCTGTCGTCTGGATCGTACGTAATCTGCCATTTGCTGAAGAGCGTCTGATAGGCTGTGTCTTGCGTGGCAGGGCCGGAGCTGCCAGTGGGTCTTTCGAGGGTAACCGGCGTTCCCTGATGGGCCTTTGTTTCAGTAAGCCCTTCTGAGGAAATAGTATTTTCCGCAGCAATTGCCGGCGGCTTTGATCTCGGAAAAAAATATCCCGCTGTGAGAGCCAGACAAAGGGCAACGATGAAGACGGCAAATGCCCCTTGATAGGCCTTGCTGCCAAGCCGTTGAGAACCTTTATTGCCGGATACTTCACGAGCTGCCTTCATCAGCGTTTTTTTGTCAACGCGGTCCTTACCCTCAACAAAGACCCCAACCAGTGCCCTGTCACATATCACGTTGATGAGTCTCGGTATGCCTTTGCTCAGCCGGAAGAGCCGCTTCAAAACGGCTGGAGGGAATAGTTGCCTGCGAGGGAATCCCGCTACCAATAAACGGTGGTTCACATAGGCAGCGATTTCTCCCTTCGGCAAAGGGCCGAGGTGGTATCGCGCGGTGATCCGCTGCGAAAGCTGACGCAATTCAGGTTTTTCCAGCATGTCCCTGAGTTCCGGTTGTCCCAGCATGATGATCTGGAGAAGTTTGCGTTGGTTTGTCTCAAGGTTCGTCAAAAGCCGTATCTGCTCAAGGACGTCGATACTCAGGTTCTGGGCTTCTTCGATAATAAGAATGGCCCTCCTGTCCCTGGCATGGGCATTCAAAAGATATTCGTTGATGGCGGAGACAAAGACCTTGATGCTTGTGTTACCCTGGGGATAATTGATCCCGAACTCATCGCAGATACTCGCCAGGAGTTCGTCGACGGTCAATTTTGGATTGAGGATGAATGCGACGTCCGCGTTTTCAGGTATCTGTTCAAGAAGACAGCGGCAGACCGTTGTCTTACCCGTTCCAACCTCACCTGTGAGTAAAACGAAACCGCCATCGCTGTTGATGCCGTAGACAAGATGGGCCAGGGCCTCACGGTGTCCCTCGCTCATAAAGAAGTAGTGCGGGTCCGGCGCGATAGAAAATGGGTTTTCTTTCAGATCAAAATATTCCTTGTACATAATTACATAATGATAATGATGAATTATTTTATATCTCACAAAAGATTAATGCAAGCGTTGCAGAAAAGCAACTCCTTTTGACCGGAAGAACATAAAACCTTGACAGGCGAAGCCCCGGAAACTAAAATGAGTATATGAGAAAGGGGAAAGGATGATCGACGAAAATGCGCTCATCGTCCTCACAAAAAGATACCTCATGAAAGACGAGAACGGCACGGTAATTGAAACACCGGAGCAGATGTTTCAAAGGGTTGCCCGCGCAATCGCTCGCGCTGAGGACGCTTACGGGAACACAGAGCGTGAGGCCATAACGGAAGCCTTTTTTCATATGATGAATGATCTCGAATTTCTTCCAAATTCTCCTACCCTCATGAATGCGGGGCGGGAGCTGGGACAGCTCGCCGCCTGCTTCGTCCTGCCTGTTTACGATTCCCTGGATTCGATATTTGAATCGGTGAAGGAGACGGCAAAGATCCATCAGACCGGCGGTGGCACAGGGTTTTCTTTCTCAAGGCTCAGGCCCAAAGATGATATTGTGGCATCCACCATGGGTGCGGCAAGCGGGCCGATATCCTTCATCAGAGTTTTTAACATGGCAACAGAGGTCATCAAACAGGGCGGAACCAGAAGGGGCGCGAACATGGGGATACTTCGTGTCGATCACCCCGATATAGAAGAATTCATTTCTGTCAAGAAAAACCCTCAGGAACTGACCAATTTCAACCTTTCCGTGGCACTGAGCGACGCATTTGTGGTAGCCTGTGAAAAAGACACGTCCTTCGGGCTCATTAATCCGAGGACCAACAAGGAAGTGAAAAAAATGCCCGCTCGGAAGCTCCTGCGACTCATTGCCGAATCGGCGTGGGCATCAGGCGAGCCGGGCATCATCTTCATCGACACAATAAACCGTGCAAACCCCACACCGCATATCGGTGAGATGGAGGCCACGAATCCCTGCGGTGAACAGCCGCTCCTCCCTTATGAATCCTGTTGTCTCGGTTCTATCAATCTTTCAAAAATGGTTGCGGCTGAGCAGATCAACTGGGATAAGCTGAAAGACCTCACCCATCGTGCCGTCAGGTTCCTCGATGATGTAGTTGAAGTGAGTAAACATCCCCTTCCTGAGATAGCAAAGGTCACAAGGGCCAACCGAAAAATCGGTCTTGGCGTCATGGGTTTTGCTCATATGCTAATCAAGCTCCAGATACCCTATGATTCTGACAATGCCGTTCGTTGCGGCGAAAAAATCATGGGCTTCATCAGAAAGGAGTCCAAAGAGGCCTCCAGGGTACTTGCCGGTGAGCGCGGTGTATTCCCCAACTGGGAAGGAAGCGTCTGGGAAAAACAGGGGCTTCCCCAACGAAACGCCACAACGACCACCATCGCGCCGACAGGGACACTGAGTATTATCGCCGGCACTTCGGGTGGTATAGAACCAATATACGATATACATTATTCGAGAATTCTCCTTGGGGGTCTCAATGTGGAGATTGTTGACCCTCTGTATAAGGAAATGAAGGGCAGGTTTGTTCCAACGGAAATAAAAAAACTATTTCGCATAGCATATGACGTCTCCCCCGATTATCATCTTCAGATACAGAAGGCTTTCCAGGACCACGTTGATAATGCCGTTTCAAAAACAGTAAACCTGCCGGAAGCGGCAACCCCTGAAATGGTGCTGGACATATGTATCAAAGCACATCGCATGGGCTTGAAAGGCATTACCGTGTTCCGCAACAAAAGCCGAGAGCACCAGATACTCACCTGTGGCACTTACCAGCCGTGCTGATAAGACCGCACGATAAGTCACAGGACAAAGATTGAAGGGCACATATCTCAAGTCACAAGGAGCAAGGAGCAGAGCTTATCTCTTATTCCAATTCGCATTTAAGATGGCATTGGCAGGGGAAAGCATTTCTTTTGCTCGTACTCCGTGCTGCTTATCCTGCTGCGATTTGCTTCCATTCAATTTGTGAACTCGCTCTGCCGCTGACACATTGCAGCGCATCGACAGGGTCCCAAGCAGTACATATGCTCGTCTTAAGAAACGGTTCTCGCCATAAGAAATGTATCGGTTTGAATACCAATCGGAGTTAAACCTTGCTCTGCGGCTTATGACACACAATACGAGGCATTTTACTGCTTGATCTTTTCCACGGCATAATGAAATTCAGCTTTTTGCGTTTTCGTACGGTATTCTCTCCCGTGTTTCATCAATATTCCAGGGATTGAGTGGTTTGCAAAGGATCTCATTGACCCGGAGTTTTTTCAAGTTCCGGGAGGAAGCGGCCTGCATGACGAGGGCCGTATCAGATCCACGGCCTGTTCCCGCTATGGCAACCACCTTTTCGCCTTTTGTGAGAAGACCCGCGTCTGTCGTCATCAGGACTATCTCAAAGCAGACCTTGATGCCCTGAGAAAAACAGCGCAAAAGATTAGCCATCAATATTGGGGTATTCGATTCATAGAGGTTTTCCGTATGGAAGAGCATTGTGCCGAAATGAACTTCATGGCCCGCTTCCCTTAGAGTTTTTACCAATTCCTGCGGGAATGGGTTTACTTCACGAGCAAAATCGAACTGATGGGGCACCACGATAAGTTTAACACCGCTCCCTTGAAAAAAATCCATTGCCTTTCGCGCGGTAGTGCCCATGGTGGAAGCTAATACCACTTTATTGATCCCGCCACCATTCAACCGTTCCTGGACCAGTTCGAAAACAGTGTCCGTATTCTCGGCCCTTGTATCCTCGAAATAGACAATTTTACTTTCCATGTTATTTCTCCCTTTCACACCTTAGTCAGATCTATGAATGTGTATCCGGTACATTCATAGATCGTCAATCGTGCCACTCAATTTCCTCTGAAGGTCGATGTACGAACCATTCTCGATGAGCTTTTCCGGCACGTGTGTTTATTGTACCACACCCACAGCGTGGAGAAAAAGGCATATTAAATTCTGAATTCCGTAGGACTGGCTACCCGCAAATCTCGAGTCATACCGTCAGAACAGTATTTTTCTGACTTCTTTCATATACTCAACGATACCCCTCCTTTTTAATTAGCTTCTTTCCGAGCTCCCAAGCAGGGCTGAGGCCGGCTCCCAGCCCGACATACTTTCTGCCGGGCATGATAAGCACAAAGGGGCTTGATCTTTTCAGGTCAGGCACGTGATCGGTGAGGTAGCGTTCCTCGCAATACGCTGTCGTCACTTCGCCGATGCAAAGTTCTTCGGCAGGCAGATCGACGGTCTGAACGAGCCTTAATTCAATGTTAAAGGGGCACTGCCTGATCATGGGCACGGTTTTGAGTTTACCGTAGAAGGTCTCAAACCGAGCCGCTTTATCAAATTTCCTTCCCGAAACAAGGCCGCAATAATCCGAAATGCCGAGGGAGTAAAAAAACCGATGAGACCAGCGCTCACGAGTCCGATGGTGAGCAGTGTCGTAGCGGAGCTGCTCTGAACAATGATCGTAGACAATAGGCCGATGGCGAGACCATAGGTGGGTCTTTTTACAGAAAAACGGATGTACTGTCTGATCCGAGAACTGAATACCGTCTGCATCCCGGTGCCCAGCTTGAGTATCCCGAAGAGAAAGAGCGCCACGCCTGTTATAAAGAGGAGTATTTCTTTCATGACTATGCTATTGAAGGCGATACGGTATCAGGAGACCTTGCTTCCATTTGGTATGTCCTTGTCAAGCGTCAGAAGCACAACGGAGCTTTTGTCTTCATTCGAAGCCGCCAGCAGCATGCCGCGCGACATGATGCCGCGCAATTTCCTTGGCTCCAGATTGGCGACGATGACGATCTTTTTTCCTACCAGTTCTTCTTTCGTATAATGTTGCTTGATACCCGCCACGATGGTTCGTTCTTCTCCAGCGTCGATATCAAGTCGGTACAATTTGTCCGCACCCTCTATGTCTTCACATGATTTGATTTCCGCAACCCTCAATTCCATTTTCACAAATTCTTCAAAGGTGATATTCTCCATACGTCAACTCCTTTCATTTCGTTACTGTATTTCTCAAAATACCGATGCCTTCTATCTCCACCTCTACCGTATCACCGACTACAAGTTCTCCCACCCCCGGCGGGGTCCCGGTAATGATAACGTCGCCGGGCAGAAGCGTCATGATCCCTGAGATAAAGGAGACAAGATTAAACACATCGAATATCATATTCTTCGTATTTGAGTGCTGTTTGGGAACACCGTTTACGCTCGTCATGATACGAAGATTCCTCGGATTCACATCGGAAACAATCCGTGGACCGAGAGGACAGAATGTATCGAAGGACTTCGCCCGCGTCCATTGTCCGTCGATCCGCTGAAGGTCCCTGGCGGTCACATCGTTAGCGCAGGTGTATCCCGCTATGAAATATCTCGCCTCATCTCTTGCGACATTTCTGGCCTCTTCTTTGATAACGACGGCCAGTTCCCCTTCATAGTGAAGCAGTGTTGACTGAGGCGGGAAGACGATGGCGTCTCCATCGCCGATGACTGTGGTAGAGGGCTTCATGAAGATCAACGGGTCATCGGGTATGTCCATATTGAGTTCTTTGGCGTGGTCGTGATAATTGAGCCCGATAGCTATTATTTTCGTTGGCTTGATAATATCGGTCATGATACCTCCTCTGTTTTTATCCATCATATTGTATGCTTTCTCTGTCCTCTGCTGTCAAGAAAGAAATGGGGAAAAGCGGGTAACGGGCGACGGGTAATTACGTTATGGGTGGTCACTAATTGCCAATTTGTATGGTGCGCCTTGTTATCTGTCTTTTTTTACATTTTATGTGCAGGTTATCCGCATCTTTCGCCAGTTTCAACGTATTTTTGCTGGTTGCAGGATGATCACCGTTTTGATGGGCCATTTTTTAACATCCGGTAAGTATCCGTTCGCTTTAGCGACAAATGTCTTTGCAATGGCCAATCTTCACTACCCACACAGTCAATTATTTGTCCTGAATAAAATATACTATTCGATATCGTAATATTATATAGTATTTAAGTAATACCTAATAACGTCCCTATTGGTACGCGCATTGCTGTCCAGAATTAGGGTTACGTGAATACTTATTAGACCTATTCCGATTCATGGGAAATGATCTTATCTGGACATAAAAACAGGCATGCTAAAATATATTTAAATCCAAACGTGAAGAAAAAAATAGGTAAATTAAATAGCGGAAGCAGTTTCCTGCTGCCGATATCTTTTTAGCGATTTTATAGTAAGGGATATTATCGAAGCTTTCGTTCTAACCATAGTATCCTTAAAAGATAGATAAATATGCTACCAATCTTGCGAAAAGCGGTACAGCTATCGTTACCACGAAAAGAACGGGTGTTTTAAAAAGAGCTTAACTTCGTGATTGCTGTGTTCGCATTTTTTGCCTTTAGCGCCGGTCCCTACACACTTCCAACGAAGAGGAAGAGACATCTTTTGAAGTCTCTCATATCGATATGATTTTCTAACAAACACTCCTCCACGCTCTCTAACTGACCCTTTTCAACAACTGATTAAGAACGCAAAGGAGTACCTTCAGAGGCAATCAGAACCATCCTGTAAAAATTAGGAAGCACACCGGTTATGACGGATACCTCCGGCGTGCCGTGTGCAAAGAGGCAAACCACAAAAAAAGCGAGAAGAAAACGTTCTTATTGATTATTTCATCTGCTAAATGAACTCAGAATAATATTCTGGAGCCCAGGATTTTAAGGACAAATTACCACCACAGAAGAGACCCACTTTGGGTTGTAGGGTATAATGTACCAAAGGAGATAGGGTTTACGATAAAAAATGGAACCTGAAAGGACGAATAAAATGTTAGGTTACTGGATCGTATTGTGGTAAAAAATTGGTACAGACGGTTTTACTGGCGTATATGATGCAGAACAATCACACTTCTCAATATCTGAGTAAGTCCCTTTTCATAAAGGGAGTACAGTGCCACAAGGCGCTGTATCTCCAAAAATATCATCCCGAACTCAAAGACCCAGCTCCTCCATCCACGCAGCTACTCTTTCAGAGCGGCTCTGAGGTAGGCATTCTCGCACATGGCCTCTTCCCCGGCGGAATGGAAATCCCCTATGAGGACGGAAATTATGATTTCCAGGTTAAGCTCACGAGAAATGTCGTCACAAAAAGTGCGAAAACGCTTTACGAAGCCGCCTTTAAATATGATGATATTTTCGTAAAGGTCGATATCCTTCATAAGGAGAAAAGTGGATGGGAACTCTACGAAGTAAAAAGCTCAACGGGATTGAAAGACATCTATCAGCCCGATATAGCTGTTCAGTATTACGTTCTCAACGGGGCGGGGATTCCCGTAACCCGTGCATTTCTCGTCCATATCAATAACCAGTACGTGCGCCACGGAGACATCGATCCCTTCCAACTTTTTACCATTGTCGACATGACTGATTCTGTGGAGGCATTCCAGGCTACAGTGAGAGAAGAGATTTCAAAGCAGAAAGAGATGCTTATGGGGGATGTACCGTCAATTGACATCGGACCCTGGTGCAGTAACCCTTATGATTGTGACTTCATGGGGCATTGCTGGCAGCATATTCCACAGATGTCGGTCTTCTCTCTGCGCGGCAACAAGGTGCTGCAGTTTGCGTTATATAACCGGGGCATAGTGAACCTGGATGATGTAGTTCCCGAGGAACTTCCATCGGCGCAGGCCCAGCAGGTCGAGGCGGTCCGGGAGAAGAAGATATATGTCGACAGGGATGGAATCAGGAATTTTCTCGATTCACTCTGGTATCCGCTCTATTTTCTCGATTTCGAGACCTTCGCCGATGCGATACCCCGTTTTGATGGGATACGGCCATATCAGAATGTCCCGTACCAATACTCGCTCCACGCTATGGCAGATAGCTTTGCACCCCTTGAGCACCATGAGTATCTTGCTCGACCGGGGATCGATCCGAGATCAGAGCTTACGGCAAAGCTTATAGGAGAAATACCTGACAATGCATGTGTCCTCGCATATGTGGCCGGTTTCGAGAAAGGGGTGTTGCAGAACCTCGCACTGTGGTTGCCAGAATACGCAGACAAAATTGAAAGAATCATCAGCAACTTGATCGACCTTGCCTATCCTTTTCAGAAACGATTCCTCTACCACTGGCAGTTTAACGGGTCTTATTCTATTAAATCAGTACTCCCCGCGCTCGTGCCTGAACTGAGCTACGATGGTATGGAGATTCGCGATGGTGAGATGGCTGGGGTTGCTTATGCCAGGATGCAGGAATCAAAAGACCAAACAGAGATTGAACAGATCCGCAAATCACTTCTCGAATACTGCGGACTTGATACCTTTGCCATGGTAAAGCTGCTCGAAACATTGAAGGACCTTCTGAAGTGAAACGAATGCCCCAAGAGATGAACAATGACAGGATCAGCACGCGATGAGGGATAGAGATTCACATGCGGCGGCGCAGATGTGGTTTCAGTTACTGGTTGGTCATGCTAGCATGGCTAATTACCTTTATTTTTTATCGATTATATGATGAGGAATATTATCGAAGCCTTCTTTCTAACCATACTATCTTTAAAAAGATACATAAATCTACTAGCAATCGCACAAAACCCGATGACGCTATCGTTTCCCCGAAAAGAACGCGTGTTTTAAAACCGTCTTAACTTGACGAAGACAGAAACCTGCTTATTCGGCTAGAAATACACCCGGTTTTAACGGGCTTCCATTATAAAAGCATAGTTTACCCTCGCCGCTCATCAAAAATGACCCTTTTGTACTCATCAAAAATGATCCTCACAATGCGCAGTTGATAAGTCTTTAGTTTTTCTCGAAGACAAAAGAACAGGCATCGAACAGGAAGGTTTGAAAGATAGGAGAGAGAATAGCGGCAGAGATCAGGGTTTGGTATGGACTTTCCCTTTGCCATCAGGAGATGTCCTCAGAGAGGGACCATCGATGCGTATTGTAATGCAATGGTGTGTAAGGCGGTCCAGAAGGGCGTCGACGAGGCTCTTTCTCTGGAAGAGGTCATACCATTCCGGATAGTCTAAATTCGTTGTCAGGATTGTCGATTTTTTCCCGTAGCGTTCCCCCATCAGTTTGAAGAAGGCGTTGATCTGTTCAGGTTTCAAGGTAAGATACCCCAGTTCATCAATGACAAGCAGGTCATAGTGGCAAAGGCGATGAATGAGTTTCTGGCTTGACCGGTCTGCCAAAGAGGCGTAGAGTTCGTCAAGAAGGTCCTGGGCGTGGTAGAATCTTCCCCTGTATCCAGATAGAAGCGCCTGGCGCAGAAGCCCTATGGCGAGGCCCGATTTCCCGGCGCCGGGGTTTCCTATAAAGACGATATTCTCCTTACGTTCCACGAAGGCAAGCCCTGAGAGTTCATTGATCTGTGCCTTGCTCACACCAGGCTGCCTGCCAAAGGGGAAGGTTTTGAGCGTCCACTCCCAGGGGATTTTTGCCCCCTTGAGCCGATTGAGGAGGCTCTGGTTCTGGCGGTATACCTGCTCACTCAGCAAGAGACGCTCTACGACCTCCGAGACAGGGGAACCCTCTTTTTCCGATCTTTCGATCTCCCGCTCAAGGGCTTCCGCCATGCCCTTGAGTCTGAGCTGCGAAAGGAGTTCATGGAGCTTCCGGTTCACAGTTCATCCTCTATGGTAAAGAACTCTCCGGCGACATGGGAGAGGATCAGCTGCTCTATGCGGGACAGGTCATACAGGTCGTAATGGGTGGCCTCGCCGATGGCTTTTTCAAATGCCTCCGGGGGATAGGTGCGTTTCAGGTTCAAAAGTCTCCGTAAATGCCTGACGCCTCTCCCCTTTGAACGCTTTTTCAGCTCCCCGACAAACCGGTCAAGCCATTCATAATGACCGAGCAGGGCCTTTTCTTCCTCGCAGGGACCGCTGTGCACCCTTTGTTTGTTCAGGGGAAGATGGTGGCCGGATGCGGTTGCCCGGGCCTCCCGTTTATCAAGGAGCCTCGGATGATCGGCTACTTTCTGATTTGCGAAGAAGACCTCTATCCGGTCCCATAATTTATGGATCTCTACATCCCTGCCGATCAGACGTTCCGGCACCGAATAACGGTTGGTATCGATCTGTACATAGCCTGCCACATCCACCGTTCTATATATGGTCTGATAGACCGGGGGGATGTAGAAAGGCCGGGGGATGAGGTGAGATTTTTCCATGAGGTATGCGGCTTCAGGGCTCATGCCGAGGGAGCGTTTTATTTTTTGGTTGGCGACGTCTTTGCACCATCGTATGGCCTGCTCGTTCAGATCATGCCAGTCCCGGAAGGTGCGGCCTGCGAGGTAATTATTTTCTATGTAGGAGAAGTTTCTCTCGATCCGTGCCTTCCTGTCGGCATCGCCAATGTTGTGGGGAACAAATTTGACTCCGTATATCTGGCCGAACCGTTCCATCTCGGGGGCGATATCAGCATCGGGGCCGCTGCCTCGGGCCACTATGATGTTCGTGTTGTCAATAATACATACAGGGCAGGCGCCGTCCATGAACGTGAAGGCGGCATCCAAAAAGACCCGTGCCTCAAAGCGGGTGAAGCAGGGATAGTACTGGATGAAGAGTTTTCGTGAGTAGGCCAGTACCAGCCCGGCACAATGGGCTCTCACTTTCTTCCCGTTGATAATTACCTGATGGGGAGAGGTGTCATGCTGCATCTCCTGTCCTGGGCCCAGGGTGTATGTACCCGAGCGCTTTCTCCGATCCCGGAGTTCGAGGTCTCTCACTATACGGGTCAGGGTGCTGTAAGGGACGGTATGGCCCTGGTCTTCCAGTATCTCCTTGACCCTGACTGCATTGCCGGATACGGCAGAGAATACATCACGGATTACCGAAGAGAGTTCCTCACGGGAAGATTCCCTGTGTGATTTTTGCTTCCCACGGATCACATCCCTTACCGTGTTCCGGGAGATCTTTAACATCTGGCCGATCTGCCTGATGTGAATCCCCCGCTGATACAAACTTACTATGGCCTGCCGTATCTCCTCGATAATCATGATGCCTCCCGATTGCGTCTTCGAGTTCCATAAATTGTTTCCGGCTGTCTCCGAAGGCGGTAAGCAGAACACGCCGGTCAAGGGTGCTCTGGCTTCCGGAGAACAGAAGGGGGATATCCTTAAGGAGCCCCTTGAGCATGTGGGCAATGATCCTCAAATCATGAAGCCATTTGCCCTCCGGTCCCTCTTTTAAGGTTTTGCTCATCCGTTCTTCTTCTCTGGCATTGACGGATTTCAAGAAGAGAGCCGGTTCATGCACCATGTTTTCCCTCTGCCTCCGGGTGGCCTTCCGGTAGTGGCGGAAGAACTCCGCCATCTCTCGCGTGGATGCGCACGCCCCTGAAAGATTCTCTGTAAGGGTCTTCCCATGCTCCGGTATTGCGCGCGCAATGGGAATGATTACCCGCATGGCGGTCCAGGTAGAAACGGACCCCTTCCGGATCAATTCTATAAGGTCTTCAGAGAGGGAGCGGTAAAGGGCCAGCCGTCCTGAGACCCATCCCTGCCTGTGTCCCACCATAGAGGCGATCCTTTCCTGAGAAAGATGATGGTGATCGTGAAGCTCCACAAGAAGGGCCGCTTCCTCCAGAAGATCCCATTTGCGGCTGCATGACCTGGCGAGCATCTCTGTCAGGGCTTCTTCTTCTTTACATTCCCAGATTTCCGCCATGACCGTGTCGCTTCTTAAGCGCCGCAGGGCCATGACCCTCAGGTAGCCGTCGAGCAGAACAAGGGTATCCAAAATGGTCACGGGGACAATCTGTCCGATACGTTCGATGGAGGCCGTCAGCGCGAGAACTTTTGCGGGCCGTGCAACCCTTGTATGCGCATAGCGGAGATTGAGATGGGCAATTTCTATTTCTTTGATCTCCCGGAGGTATCTGCCGTCCATGGTGGAGATAATAACGTGAAGACACAGGTCCGTTCCATCTCGTCTTTTATCATGCCCTATCCGTATCCAGCGGCCGCAAATGTCCTTACACCAACCCTTTTCAAGGTGATCTCGTCTTTTATCATCCCGTCCGGTATAAGGAGAATCAGCTTCTGGACTTGCTTTACGGGGCGTATCTCGTCTTTTATCTTTTGTCTCCATGACTTCACGTAAGCCTCATAGTGATCGGCGAAGTAGCCGGGGTTCTTCTTGACCCACGCCTCTTGTGCGGCCTTCTTCCGTTTCTTTTTGCACTCCGGGTCAAAGCATGCCTTCTGCTTCTTTTTCACCCGGTGATCGGGGGTGAAAAACTTTCCACAGAAAAGGCATTGTTTGGTCACCGGCAGCACCCCCTTTGTTTTTGATAGTTTATACAGTGTCAGGGGCAACAGCGGCGAAAAAATCAAATACGCCAACCCGATCCGGGTGAGGCAACTGTTGAAGGGTGGGAAATTTTTTATTGATACCGCTTATAATGGTCTGGAGGTGTTACCTATGAAAACTGGATATCTCTAATCGGTGGGTCAGTTATTTTGAGCAAAGGTGGGTCAGTTCGAGTAAGCGTTAAAGTAGTTTACCCTTATATACTGCTTTCAATGTTTTTATCCTCGCGTATATCAGAGTTTTCAAGAAATAATCGGCTGTTTACGATTGACCCTTACCTTTCTTTTCGTTAGACAATAAAGGTTCATTCGGTTCTTGCGTACTTCCGCGACTGGCAATTAGTCCAGGACTATGAAGATTCCAAACCGTATTCGATAATTCTGCCAGAAAATTTTCTTCTTGAAATTTAAATAGCATTGTTAGAAAATCGATTGGTAGGCAGGAAGCTGATATATTGGCAACAAGAAGGATATATGATATTCCTGATTGTTGTCCATTACGAGAGATAGGAGGCATGAGCCATGAAGGTGATCGTGATCAATGCGAGTCCGAAGATGGACAAAGGCAATACCGCCACCATTCTTGCACCTTTCCTGGATGGCATGAGAGAGGCGGGAGCAGAGGTCGAGCTATTCTATACGAAAAAGCTTCAGATTCAGCCATGCCAGGGCGAAGGCAACTGTTGGTTCAAAACTCCCGGGGTGTGTTTCCAGCGCGATGACATTGACTGGCTGCTGCCCAAGTTTTCCGAGGCCGACCTTAGGGTTGTTGCCACGCCCGTCTACGTCGATGGGATCGCCGGTCCGCTCAAGAACTTCATGGACCGTCTCATTCCGAAATTGAATCCCATGCTCGAATTGCGCGATGGTCACTGCCGGCATCCTTTGAGGAAAGACTTTAAAGCAGGATCTCTGGTCCTTGTGTCCAGTTGCGGATTCTGGGAGATGGACAATTTCGATCCAATGCTTGCCCACATGAAGGCCTGGTCGAAAAATGCAAATTGGTCTTTTGCCGGAGCACTCTTGCGGCCTCATGGCCCCGCTCTGAGGGCGATGCTGGATGCGGGCGCGCCGGTCAGGGATGTGCTTGAAGCAGCTAAGGAAGCGGGCCGGCAGTTGGTCACGACGGGTGAAATGTCGAGCCAGACACTTACAATCATAAGCAGACCTCTAATGCCGCTGGACATGTACGTGCAAGCGGCAAATCATAAATTTCAACAGGCCCTTGGAGCATTAGCCGCAGACTGACATTTGAGGGTTTCTTCAGAGGCGAAGCTTCGCGACGCAATAATGCTGTTTATGGTCATCTGGCTGACGCTTTGGGCAAGACAACTGGCAAAATGATTGAATCGACAGTTGTGACGAGGCAACTGTTTTCAGCAAGCACTTCTTCCTCAAGTCCTCAACTTAGAGACCTTGCAAAAAGGTGCAGATTTCTATCGATACGTTAGATTGATGATTTTCTGCTGGAAATCTGATCACAGTTATCGGAGAATCCATTTATGGGCGCATAGGTA
>CAVWHH010000025.1:0-17012 GCA_963754785.1 uncultured delta proteobacterium
TTTTTAAAACTACCTTAACTTGGCGGAGGCAGGAATCTCATGTCGGCCCGAAATACACACGATTTTAGCAGGCTTCCTTTGCAGGCTCCCTCGTTTGAGGCTGATCTTAAGAACGCCTGTGAACTCGTCTCAATAGCTCATGAAGAAATGGGAATAGCTTATTGAATCTGGTCAAGGGATTATGCCTTGCTACCATAGATCGAAATACTAATTAATGGCTTATGGTTAACAAAAAATAGTAGTACGAGCCAAAGTTCTTAAACTCGATTTTATGATTACTTTTCAAACTAATTCTGTTCAAATCCAGCAACGAGTATAAGTCCTTAGCATCTTTCTCTACCATAAATTGTGGAATATCTCTACAGCAGAATTGGCTCAGTGGTTTTGAACGTCTAAAATAAGAGTAAATGCCTTCTGATTCATTGCCATCCTTAAATCTTGGTAGGTCTGTAATGAACAGAAAATACCCTTTATTGAATCCATTATCGACTAACTGTTGCAAGAAGAAGATATCTATCATTGATTGTGTCATTCTTCTTGGGTAAGCACCGTTATTTGGAAACTTTAATTCAACACAGTATTGTTCATCTTTTTCCACAATATATAGGTCCAATTCCTTCTTTAAAAACTCATGGTCATGGCCGAATATTTTGTTTGTGTTATATTCAAACTTCACTTGAATATTGTTGCATCTGAGAAAATAGCCTAATTCGTGCTGAAGACCAGCTTCATTGTATAAATCGATATTACCGTCGCTCATAGTAGCCATGAAATTTTCTATAAGGTTATCAATCATATCGTAAGCCTTTTAATTGAAGACTGTTCAATATATGTTTGGTGACAAAATCCTTCAGTTCTTCTTCAGTGTCTATGTTTGGCTGTACGCTTACGACTCTCAGGAGACTCTCAGCACTGGGAATATCGAGGACTTTTGCCCTCAGGCCCGCATCCTTACTCTGGGTGACAGCTCGTCTTATCATGTCCAGAACTGGTCTGCATACGGCAACTTGTTTAAAATAACTAATCACGATTGAACTCCTCCTTGTTGCTACTTAGTCACACGTGCTACACGGTTTTGCCTGATTGACGCGCCACCAGGATCGATAGATAATATACTCCAAGAAGCCTTGAAATGGCAATTTGCATGTGTCTCTCTACATACCGCTTTCACTCTTCTTTTTTCGCTGTGTATATCGCAGTTTTCAGGAAATAATCGGGTGTTTATGATTGATCCATGCCTTTCTTTCAGTGAGGGAAATTGAGAACATTGATTGGATAGATAAAATAGCCCATGGGAGAGAAACACCTCTGCCTCCCTCAACATGCTGATGATCTGTTCCGGCGTGAACACTTTCTTCTTCATTCTTCCTGCTTCCCTGTGTCAGATTCAGTCCAGAGTATAACTCAATGTCTGGACCGGTTTTTTGGGGGCAGGTCAGGAAACGTTTTAACGAAGCGGGTATCAGGTGGCTACACCATGAAGGCGCAATACCTTTTCTAGGAATTCTTTGAATTTAAACCTCAGTTTAAGTTGTGGTTGTGTACCCGACAGGCTGAAACAGGAATGGCCGGGGATATTAGCCTGGTCTGTTAAGGGTTGTCTTGACTGGCAGCGTTATGGGCTTTCCACACCGAAAGAGGTATATGCAGCTATGTTCGATTACCGAAGAAAAATGGATATTCTGGGCGGCTTCTTTAAGAACTCCGTTAGTGTCGAGGCCGATAAGAGCGTTACAGTGAAAGACCTATATGACGCTTATACGAAGTTCTGCGAGGATAACGGGGAAAGTGTTAAAGAACGGCTTGGCAAAAAAAATTCAATGAGAGGGTGGCGAACCGGGGCTTTGAACAATACCGGGTCGGGAGAAATATCCTCACATGGATCGGTTTAAGGATACGAGAGGACTGAAGTGCTTGGGAAATGAACTACAATGATATGGGATGACTGAAGTGTTACAAAACTATGTTACAACAGTGAAGACTAAACTCTTTAGCCCGCCCTTGAAGTGGATTCCTGTGCTTCTTCTACCATGCATGGTTTGGCCTTGCGCTCCAATGTTTTCTTCTCTCAACTGATGGGATTGCCTCTGCCGGACCCTGCCGCTCCTTTCCTCGATTATGGAAATAACTCTGTGGTTATTACTCGAATTTATTTTCGTTGAGTGCCCGTTAAAAGGGGGACTGCTCCACGCACTATCCTGTATAAATACTTCACTCCAGCGTGGCAAGTCTGTGGTGCCAACTATCCAGAAAAATCTGCCACACTGGAGTTAATTGCTTTGTCTTGCTCAGATCACTTGCATGCAACTAGCATTTTGCGCCTCCAATTTTTACTCATCCAGAAGCTTCATCCGTTATCAGGTCATCCGATGCAGCTACGTCTCCTTTTTTTATACCTAACGTGAGAAGAAGTATCAGGGCAACAACGTAGCAAAGCCCGTAATAAGCAAGCGCGGCATCACTGCTGATGCTCATCAAATAACCGCTGATAAAGGTTGATATAAACTGGCCAAAGGCGTTACAGGTACTAACGATCGCCATTCCGACCGCCGCCCCTGACCCAGCCAAATAAAGTGACGGTATTGCCGTGAACGGCCCTATCACACTAAAAACAGCCATCATGCCAAGTGTAATTCCTGCCATTTTGAGTACCACATTGGGAACCATTGCAGCCATAAGCAGCCCTACAAGGCCGCACGCTACTGCAGCAGCAGCATGATACTTTCTTTCCATTGTCTTATCTGAATGCAGTCCCCACAGCACCATGGCAACAAGAGCAAATGCCGGTGGGATCATCAGCAAGAGCCCCACCGAAGTGTTTGATACCTTGGAAAAATCCTTGACAATTAATGGCAAGAAAAACGCCAAGCCGGCTGCCGACATTGACATAAATGCATAGATAAGACCTAGTCTCCACGTTTTTAAGCTTGAAAATATTTCTTTTAGTTTCACATGCCTGGCTTCCTTTTTCTTTACATCCTCCTTTTTGATCTCTTCTATCAGCCAATTCTTCTCTGCCTCGCTGAGCCACTTGGCTTCAGAAGGCTGGCCTGTAAGGAGGAAGAGTGTAAAGATGCCAATAATGACAGATAGTACGCCTTCTATGGTAAATAACCACCGCCAGCTTGATAATCCAAGTATGTGTACATGGTCCAGTATCCATCCACTGCAAGGTGCTCCAATAAGTACGCCAGCCGGCTGACCTATATAGAACAAAGAATAGGCCTTGCCCCTGTCCCTCTGTGGGAGCCACAACGTGAAATAAAACATAATTCCCGGAAGAAACCCTGCTTCCATTACTCCGAGCAAGAAACGCGCACTGGCTATCTGGAAGTAAGTTTGTACAAACATTGTCAAGAATGTCACTATTCCCCAAGTGATCAGTATACGGGCGATCCACTTTCTTGCACCGTAACGTCTGAGAAACATACTGCTAGGAACTTCAAAAATGAAGTATGAGATAAAGAAGCAAGAAGTCAACGCTCCAAACATAACGTTTGATATTGCCAGTTCCTTGTTCATTGTCAGTGCGGCATAGCTAAGATTTGCACGGTCGATATAGGTAATAAACATCAGCAAACATGTAAACGGTACCAAACGCCACTTTACCTTGCTCAGTGTCCTTTCGCCAAGAGTATTCATTTGACTCATATACATAACCTCCCTTCTTCTTTCCTCGCGTGAATAATCTTCTCAGAGGGGAAGAACGGACGAATTGGAGGCCGTCCTTCCCACATTGTTACGGCGCTGTACGGCTAGTTTGAGAAGACCGAAACTCCGGACACGCATGATGGCGAGAATCATGATGTCATAACCCTTTGTTTTCATGGATTCGACAGCCTTTTCATGGGCCGCAGCCGTGTCGATTTCACAGTCCGGACGCAACAGATGAATTCTGTCTCCACCGTGGCCAAAACATCGAGTTTATCTTCAACAACCAAGATCTTTGTATCGCCCATTTTTAGGCGCTGCCTATCCTGAAAGCTCTGCCAATGGTATAACGGTACAGTTTCATATCGAAACAACTTCACCATCTGTTTTATCTCTATACCATAATTGATTTCAGCCGTTTTTCAGTTTGTCTTCTACTACCCCTACGGAATCTGGCATCTTCTTTGAGCTCGGTGCACATATGCCCCACCCACATTATCTGCCTACCATTCCTCAGGCTTGGGAGGCGGAGGAAAAAACGTATTGAATGCGTCGGGATTATACGGCATGAAATAGGTGGTGGGTTTATCCGGTTCAATGTCTACATGAGTACGCGACCGGAGGTGGGAGAAAATCTCCCTGTAATCAGGTTGTAAAACGTGGTCTTGCCGACCCCATTCGGCCCAATAAGAGGCACGACCTTTTTCCCCCTTTATGGATAGACTTACCCCGTTAATTTGCGATAAACTTTCAAAAAATTTCGTCAGGTCCTGTGTCTCCAGGATGACACCTCAGTTGAAATGCTCTCCATTCATATAATCATATTTCTATGTAGTATCTGGTTTAATTATCATATATGCAATTAATCTAGTCAACAATAATCCCTAATCCGTAATAAAGAATCGAGCATGGAACATGGCTTGAGATAAGGATTATCCCATGCCATATGAGTTGGGACACCGCGAACCGGAACAGAAGCTGCCTCTTGCCAGAACAGGCTCTGGTCCAGTTAATTGTATATCCAGCTGTACGATTGAATTGCCTGTATTTTATCTATCTCCTTTCTTTATCAATTCTGGAAATTTCGCCTCTAAACTCTCTATCCTGAACGTGACCCTTGTAGTCCTTGCATTCCCCAAACCACCAATCCCCTTCGCCCTCGGTCCATGTTTCATACGGTTCAGGGTTAAAAGGAATTGGTGTTCTTTCATCCACCGTGGAATGACGTATGATAAAAAGTGGTCAGCTTAACGCCGAAGCGACCACGGGGATGATCTGGTACTGGGAGGGATGGAGCATGCTTGCCGCATACCTCAGTACCGTTGACTTGCCGGAACCGACGTCGCCGGTGATGACGGATACAGCACCCAGATTGACAGCATAGAGGAACCTCTCCTTCGCCCCTTCCAAACCTGCCGTGTGATACAGGTGGTCTATCCTGACTTCAGGAGAAAAGGGCTCGCTCGTAAATGCAAAGAAGTGTCTCATGGCTCCTCCCGTTCAAAAACCCGGCCACCATGGTACCGGTTTTTATCCTCGTCTCTCTCGGTGATAAGATCCACCGCCTGGTGGTATCGTTTGATTTTCGCGTTGATGTGGACATCGAGGGGATGTGCCATGCCGTGGGAGGTCTCGTTATACAGGAGTTCCACCCTGGTGGGATCGCTCTCGTGGTAAAGGAGTGTTATTGTTTTCCCGATGAGCGCTGCCGGCGCCTCATAGAGCCTTCCATCAAGGGAAATGGTTCTGTGCTTGTCCACCTTCCTGTTGACCCGCTTTCTGAAGTGATCCATGAGGTGTTTGGGCGCCTCCCGGATACGACCGGCATACCGGGCAAGGGGCGTATCTTTCGTACTGCCGTGTCCACGCCTGTGGTAGGCGTCGATCCATTCCTTGAAGTGTGTATTCAGTTCCAGAAGGGAGAGTCCCTCCGGTATGGTGGACAAAAACTGCATTCTCACGGACTTGAAGAATCTCTCTATCTTTCCACGGCCCTCCGGCTGATAGGGTTTCGAGTGGATAAGTGCAATCCCCAAGGACGCGCAGGCATGATGCAATACCTGGGTTACAAAGCAGGGTGTTGTCCACGTAAAGCTTTCTCGGCAAACCCCGTTTTGCAAGTTATGATGCGCCCATTTCGGCGGATAATTGGCTAAACGAAAAGAATGTAGAGGGGCATCATATTGATACAATCGATATCCATTTTACAGGAGTCTGTAAATATTGCGAAGCCACTCGTCCCTGACGGCTATGAAGAAGAGTGTGTTTTCTCTTGAAACGAAGCCACACATAATTCACCATTACCACTCGAAGGAATGAGCTTCTATTAAGAATTGGCGCTTGCACCTACAAACAATTGAGATCGATCAATGCCAATAATTGAGGATTAC
Organism: uncultured delta proteobacterium; assembly: GCA_963754785.1. Lineage (GTDB taxonomy): Bacteria > Desulfobacterota > Syntrophorhabdia > Syntrophorhabdales > Syntrophorhabdaceae > PNOF01. Next base: position 6,042 of record CAVWHH010000025.1, read on the forward strand.
CATGTGAAATAGTTCCCGCATATACCTTTTTAAAATTCTAACCTACATCAGAATCCGGTCTTTAAGGAGGCGCCTGTCACTCTTCCGTCTTTGCATCCAGCACACAACGAATCGCCTGTGCCAACTCCTGTTTGACAAGGGGTTTCATGAGGCCTTCCTGGGTGCCCGCCTCCCCTGCTATATCCGGTGAAACCGTCTCACTGTGACCGGTACACCCCCTGTGGTGATCATATTGCAGAGTCTGCTGCATGTATTATTCTATCCAGTGGAACGTACGCTCTATGGCCTTTTTCCAACCACCATAAAGTTTATTACGTTGGCCGGAACCCATCCCAGGTGTCCACTCTTTGTCTTTGCCCCAGTTGAGGCGCAATTCGTCCAGATTTTTCCAGAAACCAACTGCCAGACCGGCGGCGTATGCCGCACCGAGCGCTGTCGTCTCGGCCACCTCCGGGCGAATGACCGGCACATCCAGTATGTCGGCCTGGAATTGCATAAGAAGTTCGTTGAAGACCATGCCTCCGTCCACTTTAAGGACTTTCAGCCGGACCCCCGAGTCATTTTCCATCGCATCGAGCACCTCGCGAGTCTGGTAAGCGGTGGCTTCCAGCACAGCACGTGCCAGGTGACCTTTATTTACGTAACGCGTCAGACCAACAATGACACCACGCGCGTCAGACCTCCAATGGGGCGCGAACAATCCCGAAAAGGCCGGCACAAAGTAGATACCGGCGCTGTCATCGACCGTGCGGGCCAACGCTTCTACGTCCGTTGATTTCTGGATCAGGCCGAGATTGTCGCGCAACCATTGTACCAGAGCACCGGCGATAGCGATAGATCCTTCGAGGGCGTAGACAGCTTTCTGATTACCGATCTTGTACGCCAGGGTAGTGAGCAATCCAGTCTTGCTTGGAACAGGGAGTTCACCCATATTCATGAGCATGAAACAACCTGTTCCATAGGTATTCTTGGCCTCGCCGGAGTTAAAACAGGTCTGGCCTAAAAGGGCTGCCTGCTGGTCGCCCAAATCACCACCGACCGGCACACCCTCCAGAATACCCTTTGCCATCCCGTACACCTCCGATGAAGAGCAAATCTTTGGCAGCATGACTGGCGGGATATCGAGCAGCTTAAGGATTTCGTCGTCCCAGTTAAGACTTTTGAGGCTCATCATAAGTGTGCGTGAGGCGTTGGTCACGTCCGTGACATGGAAACCGGTCAAGTTCCAGATGACCCAGGTGTCAATATTTCCGAAAAGCAGTTCACCGTTTTCTGCCTTACCTCGTGCGCCGGGGACATTATCAAGGATCCACTTGATTTTCGGTCCAGAAAAATAGGTGGCCAGCGGAAGGCCGGTTGTTTCGCGTAACCGGTCCTGTCCGCCGTCTTTGATCAGTTCATTACAGATGCCATCTGTCCGTGTATCTTGCCAGACAATGGCATTGTAGACGGGTTTACCGGTGGATTTTTCCCAGACAATAGTTGTTTCGCGCTGGTTGGTCACACCAATAGCGACAACGTCTTTCGGGGAAACGTTTCTCTTTTCAAGCGCTTCTTGAATGACTTCTCCTGTGTGTGTCCATATTTCGAACGGATCGTGTTCCACCCAACCGGGCTGCGGATAGATCTGACGGTGCTCCTTCTGGCCAGCGGAGACAATATTTCCTCCGTGGTCAAAAAGAATGCAACGGCAACTAGTGGTACCTTGGTCGATAGCAGCAATATATTCAGCCATGGGATGCCCCCAAACAAATATACATGATCTTATTCACCCGTAATAACAATGTCCAATGGTTCCTCGAGGTTTCTCACGGTGATCTTCGAACCGATAGGCGGGATCTTGGATAAGCGAAGTGTCTTAATCTCTTTCATAATGGCAGGTGTACGGGAAAGAGGAACAGGAGTAACAGTCTTTACAGGCAGGATTTTTACCCCCCGTTCGGTTTCGCAGCGCACCGCAGTCGTAAGTACTCTCAGGGGTTCTATCCATTCCTGGAGGGCAAAGGCTTGGCCTTCTTTGCATCGGGCCCCGACAACATTTTTGCCATCTGTCTCCAATTTACAACAATTCGGGCATATGATACAAATGTACTTTCTCCTAGAATCCTTCAAGGCGATGCTTGTCTTGCCTGTCTTCTTCTTTGTGTTTCTTTTTTCCATAACTCAATTATCGGACTTAAGATTCAAAGCCGAAAGCAATGCCTTACTTCTCGTAATCCTTTTTTACCCTGCCAGAGACTTACCCAGTTTTTCTCCTTCTCTTGTCACTTTGTCAACCGTATCATAAACATAATCCGCGTTCCCGGACAGATATATGCCCTTCCCGGGTTCGATGCCTGCGTCTATGAGCAGATCCCTTTCCGGTATGAGACCGACGGAGAAAAGGACCGTATCGCAGACCATCTCTCTTTTTTTACCCGTCTTGTTTTCTCGGTACCTGATCGCTTCTACCCGGTCTTTACCCATAATCTCCAGAATTTCGTGTTCGAAATAGAGAGGTATACCGAAATCATCGAGACACTGAATTTTGTTCCGTACAAGCCCGGAGAGATGAGGAAGTATTTCCAGCACAGCAAGGACCCGAGCACCCTCAAGACTCATCCGTCGTGCCATGATAAGACCAATATCTCCGGAACCGATGATGACCACTTCTGTTCCCGGTGTTACTCCATAGATATTGACCATCTCCTGGGCCAATCCAGCGGTAAATATGCCCGCCGGTCTGGTACCTGCGACGGTAAGCATTTCTCTGGTCCTCTCGCGACACCCGGTAGCCACGACAATCTTGTCCGCTGAAACAACCAACTCTCCCTGGGGAGATACAAAGGTCAATTCTTTACGGGGTGTGATCCGGTGAACAAAGGAGGAAGTTTTTACCTCAATATCCCTTTCCAGAAGGATTTTCCTATACCGGGCCGCGTATTCAGTACCGGTCAGCTCTTCTTTGAAGTACTTGAGCCCGAATCCCACATGGATACACTGGTTCAGGATACCACCCAGCTTGGAATGTCTCTCAAGGAGGAGAATTTTTTTAATACTGACAGATGCAGCTCCCACAGAGACAGCCATGCCCGCAGGCCCTCCGCCTATGACAATCAGATCGTAATGGTTAGAATCCATATCTTTTCATTAGTTCTGAGCCCTTGCCCCTTTTCGTGATCTTTTCATATGGAATGCCCAGCTCTTCGGCCATAATGGCCATGATCTTCATGGTGCAGAACGCCCCGTGGCAACGTCCCATCTGGCTGCGGGTGCGAAACTTGATCCCGTCCATTGTTCTCGCGCCCCTTCTGATTGCCTCTTTGATCTCCTTTTTTGTGATCAGTTCACAGCGGCAAACAACCTCTCCGAACTCAGAGTCCTCCTTGATGAGGGCATTTCGTTCCGCGGTACTGAGATGGCGAAACCGGGGTATAGCAGTCCTTTTTGACACGTATTCTATCCTCGGTTTGAAATCAACTTTTCCGGCGAGCATGTTTACCACATGCTCGGCAATTGCCGGGGCTGCCGTAAGTCCTGGAGACTGGATGCCCACAATATTGACGAACCCTTCTCGGTCTTCTTGAATATAAAAATCCCCTCCATTTGTGGTCGGCCTGAGGCCCGCGAAGGAGGTAATAATCTGGTCTTCTCGCAGTACCGATGGAACAAGTCTGTGGATTTTATTGATCACGAACTGCTTGCCTGCTCTGCTTGTGGCCAGGTCTTCCCGATCATTGACCTCCACCGAAGTCGGGCCAATCATCGTGTTCCCGTCCACTGTGGGAATAATGAGAATACCTTTAGTATCCTTCTGAGGCAAGGGGAAAATAATTCTCTTTGTGAGCCTGTCGGTGTGTCTGTCGAGAATGAATTCTTCGCCTTTCCGGGGTATGATCGGGGGGACCTCCATCCATGCCATCCGTGCGATCCTGTCCGCGTACAACCCTGCCGCATTGATTACATACCGTGATACATACTCGACCCCGGACGCGATTGTCTTCCAAGCATTCGGTTCTTTGCGGATAGCGGTGACTTCAATCTCGTAGCATATCCGGACACCATTGTCCGCTGCGTTTTCTGCCATTGCGTAAACAATCTCATAGGGGTTAATAACGCCAGCTGTGGGTCCCAGAAGAGCGCATTCAATCTCATCGGTAAGGTTTGGTTCGTTCTTTCTGAGCCAGTTTCTATCAACAATTTCGAGTCCGGGGACCCCCAGCTTTTCACCGTTTTTCTTCATGGCCTCCAGAGCTTCCCGTTCGCCATGAAATGCCACGACAAGCTCACCCGTCGGGACGAAAGGAAAATCGAGGGTCCCTGCCAGTTTCCTGTAGAGTTCGTTCCCCCTCACTGCAAGACGTGTTTTGAGATACCGGTAATCACTCTGGAACCCTGTATGGACAATTCCGCTGTTTGACTTGGAGATACCGAAAGACAGCTCGGCTTCCTTTTCAAGGAGGATGACGTCAAGATCATACCGTGCGAGCTCACGTGCGAGCGAAACTCCTACAATCCCGCCGCCGATAATGAGAAAATCGGATTTCACTTAAATGCTCGCTTAGCTTTCAGCTTCATTCATACCTCGGCTTCACTTCAGGAAGTACAGGGATAAATAAACTGAATGCATCCGGATTATAGAGCATATAGCAGGTACTTGGTTTTACCAGGCTCGATGTCTTGGCGTGTCCCGCTGCCAAGCACCCGCCCGGTACGGGATCGACAGTCTCTGCACCACTTCCTGCACAGTAAAACCACCTTCAGAAGCGTGTTTCATCGCTTCCTTCCGAAGCTCTTTCGGCAGAACATCTTGGCTTACGGAAACGACTCGGGCCGCAGGTACTCACCTATCCCATGGCCCCTCATCGCCCCAGACCGAAAAGAGAACCTGATGTTACACCAACCGATACCGTCGGCTCCAAAAAAACGTAAAGCACAACGGTCGTTCGCAGGCCCGCCCCGTCATCACAGATCTTTCCCCCCCGTTATCGCTGCATCGCGTGCTCCCTCACTCGTTTCCTTCCCGGTGACGGGATGTTTGTAGTGGAAGCGGAAGATGTACCCGGACGGGTAGCGCACGCTGAAACTACGGGGGATATCGGCGTCCGGCAGCTTCTCCAGGATGTCTTCCCCGGCCAACCGCTCCGGCGCCACCCAACCCCTCAGAGGCGTCGCGTTGTACCATTGGTCAAACCGGAGTTTCTTGATCTTCCACACCCCATCCTCTTTTACGTATTCGCCCCCGTATATTCCACTGAAAAAACTCTGCACGACCTTTCCAGCCACAGGTATAGCGGCTGCGCCGAAGCCGTAGAACTGCCCCTTTGCCGTCCTGCCGTCCGGGTCGACGGTGACGATAGGCGAGAGCTGCATGACCTGGTGCATGAACTCGGGATTATTGTCCGCGGGTGTGCCTTTATGGCGATTGAAATACCTTTTCACTCCTTCTTTCCCGACGTACATGCCTGCACCCAGCGTTAACGAGACATCGGGGCCGTCGGCAAAAAGATCTATTATCTCCTGGACCATCCAGTGTTCGATATAATAACCGTACGACCGCTGCAGTCTCTTTATCTTCTCGACATCCTGCAGAGTCGTGATTGCCTTCTCCCGGGACGCGACCTTATCCTCAAGAGCCTTAACTTTCGCCTCCAATTCTTCTGTGGTCATAGTTCCTCCCTGACTGATTGACGTTCTATCTCATTCCAGGCCGCCTTCTCAGCCTTGTTTTTTCTTATCGTCCAAGGCTTTATTGCGCGCTCCTTCGCTCGTTACCTGCCCGGTGACGGGGTGTCTGTAGTGGAAGGGGAAAATGTATCCGGAAGGGTAACGGGGGCTGTGCGTGCGCGGAACATCGGGGGCAGTCACTGACCCCAGCTGTGTAGGAGGCACCACGGTGACCCGCTCCGGCTTCACCCAACCCCTCAGAGGTGTGGCGTTGTATACCTGGTCGAAGCGAAGTTTCTCGAACTTCCATACCCCGTCCTCTTTCACATAATCAGCGCCATATATTCCGCTCATGAATATTTCTATGACGCCTGTCTCGATAGGCAGCGCGCATGCGCCGAAGCCATACCATTGCCCTTTTGCCGTTTTCCCGTCCGGGGCGACGTCGATAATGGGCGAGAGCTGCATGACCTGATGCATGAACTCGTTGGTCCGGTTCTTAAGGTGGTCGAAGTACTTTCTAACCGCATCTTTTCCGAAATAGGTGCCTTCGGCCAATGTTAAAGCGACATTGGGGCCGTCAGAAAAACAGTCTATTACCTCTTGGGACATCCAGTGTTCGAGATAATACCCGTATGCCCTCTGAAGTCTTTTTATCTTCTCTACGTCCTCCAGAATCCTGAGTGTTTTCTCCTGAGATTCGAGTTGGTCCTCCAGAGTCCTGATCTTTGCTTCAAGATCCTCCACGCTCATACTCATACGTTCCTCCTTTTCGCTGGTGCAACGGTTCCGCAAGGGTTCCCAGTTACCCCTATGCGGCTCTCTGTCCTTTCTTCAACGGCAATATAAGCAGAAATATTATGGCCAACGTAGCAAAACCCGTAATAAGCGAGCACGCTGTTACCACCGCCGACCTTCATGATAAAACCGCTGATAAAACCCGATATGAACTGTCCAAAGGCGTTGAAGGAGCTGACTATCGCCATCCCGACTGCGGCAGATGCCCCCGCAAGAAAGAGCGTTGGTGTTGCCCAGAACGGTCCGAAGACGCCGTAAACGGCCATCATGCCCCGGGTTATTTCCAACATTTTGACTAGCGGACTCGAGACCAATGCGGCCATGAGCAACCCTACCACGCCAGTCGCCATCGCAGCCATAGCGTAATAATTCTCCTGCTTAAGCGCAGCGTCTTCCGTCGCGAGGAGTGATGATGGGAATACAAGAATCGACAAGAGAAGCCATAAAAGGTAAGCTCTAAAGAATCTCATGCCTCCACCCCATGTATTCTGAACCAGCATTGTCCCGATTCGAAACCTGGATCATACCTTGAGAAATTATCTTTACTTAAAATTATAACATCATCCCTGACAAAAAACAACGTGAATTTAGACGACAGAGACATCACACAACGATGTATCCTTCCATTACTAATGAGTTCATAAGTAAAGCCCCATAATTATGCTGCATACCTGAGGTTGGGTTCTTTGAAGAAACCGCATATTTTCTCTGGAGTATGTTGGGGTACGACAACGATTCGTGCGAAAATGGGCCATTTGATTGTAATGTACTGTAATTATAAATAGTATCGTACTGGCTCTGCCCGCTAAGAGCTCTGTTACAGTTTGATGTCTTGTTTCTCCAGGCAGTCAGACAGATTTGGCTCTGTTATGCTGTAGAGCCATCTTGCGGGGGCCGGGGCATTGAGAGCATATAGACAGAAAGTTCAGTTAAGGACTTCATATTAGGGCAGTGTCTGCCTTGTGGCCCCAAAATGAAGGAATCGTTATCGTACCCCATGTGAGCCAAGGGACGTTTCTAAGAAAATAAACAACTTTTGGGAAGTAATAGTTCACTCTTTCTCTCGGCAATCCTTAAATATTGCTGTCATTGTTACTCTGAATAATTGTCGACAACCCCTTCACCTCAAGCTTGCCATCAATCATAATAGAAGGGACCGTATAGGGGTGTGCGACATAGAAGTGGGGGCCGAGTGGCATTTCTATCCTGTGATCAGGCACAGGCACGCTCTGCCCAGTAGTCTTCAAAGCGCGATGAAGCGAGGGCACAACGGAGGGCGATAATGGCATTGGCCCCCCGGACGGACCACTTGGCTCCTGATTTCTTCATGCGGGCGGCGATAATGGTCTTGCACCCGGCCTCAACAACACCGGAACCGACGAAGAGACCCCTGGCTCTGAAGTCGGCATACCGCATACGCTCTGCATTGGTTTTGAAGTACTCGATCTCCGTTGATGCAAATTTCCGGCTGTTCTCTTCCTTCGGGAGCAACTCAGATGCGGCAAAGATGATCTGCTCTACTTTCCCTTCTTCGAGCCGGTCGCACCATTCCCTGCATCGGGCTTCGTAGAGCTCCCCCGGAGGGAAGATGAGCTTCAGGAGCGTATAGAGGTGCTCCCGCGCGTGATAGAGGTCGACGATATGGGTGGCATTGGGGAAGTGCAGGGCAGCCACGTTCCATATCCAGTGTGCCCCGTCGCCGAGGACGGCAACCCGTTCTGCATGGTTGAGGCCGCGCATCAATGCCTCGGCGTAGAGCCGCTCGCCGAAGATCTCTGCCGTCTCGATGGCTCCCGTGTACGTGGTCGATTCCTTTTCCCTGATGGGGAACCCGTCCGAATCGGTCTCCACCTGGGTGAAGACGCATCCCAGCTTTGCCTCTCTTGTTTTGGCGTCGCCCTGCTTTCCCTTGCGACCAACGGTCTCTCTTTTGGTCACGGGAACTCCCGTGCCGTCGTAGGCAACATAGAAGACCGGAATCGGTCTTTCCGGAGGGGGAACATCACCTGCCATCACTTCTGCCTGGCGAATCTGTTCTCGGCGCGCGATATCCGCTCCAATCGCTTCCGCAATCCGTTCCACATCCTTTGCGTCTACCCGAATCCCTGCATAGTCCCATAGGTCTTCCTCCGCCCGGGCGAATGAGTCCCTGGCTCCGCTTCTGGCCATGAGACGGCGCACGCCCGGCGAAAAGGATGTACGTTCCACGTCGAGCAGGGAGTCTTTTGGGAAAAGGCTTTCACCGCACCCGGGACAGAGGTAGTATCTCCGATCAAGAGCAACCTCTCCGAGAAGCGTGATCATCGCCTTTGACCGTTTCCCATGGCTCTCCATGGAGGCATGGCAGTGAGGGCAGGCTACAGGTCCCGATTCGGCAATGCCCCGGAGAAATGCAGTCAAGGCCACCGCTCCGTCTTTCATGGCTGCGGCCCGCATCCCCTGTTCCAGGGCCTCCATGTCCACTACGCCGGTTCGCGCATATGCGTTCCTTGCCAGGGCTGCAAACCGGGTTATCTCCCCGAGCTTCTCCGACTCCGCTTCGCTTGTTTTTTTTCCACCTTCTCCTCGTCGGCTTCGGCCAGCTCCTCGCAGATCATCACGCAGCGGCTGGACAGCTCCTTGAACCTGCGGCAGTTCTCGGTCTCCTCTCTGTACCGCTCCACCTCCTTAACGCCGATACGGCGGCTGAACGACTTGCCCTTCTCCGTCCGACTGTAGAGAAAGTATGGACCGTGCTGTACAACCGAACCATCCTTCTGCCCCACCTCGAAATACTGCTCATTGACCGTACCCCTTCGCATGCAAGTGATTGCAGCCATCTCCTCAAGGACTTCTCTCCGCTTTGTCTCCAGTGCGTTTTTGTGATCCATGGCAGCCTCCTCTATGTAGCTCATGAGCTACAATAGCACACCGGAAAGACAACGTCAATTCATTGCACCAACTTCTATGTCGTGCACCCTATCGGACACCACTTCATTGACAAATTCAGCAAAAAGATGGGTAAAAGAATACGGAGAATTCCAGCCGAAGAATTGAAAAAACTCATAGAATACCACTGGCCGGGGAATGCCTCGCCGCTCATCAAAAATGACCCTTTTGTACTCATCAAAAATGATCCTCACAATGCGCAGTTGATAAGTCTTTAGTTTTTCTCGAAGACAAAAGAACAGGCATCGAACAGGAAGGTTTGAAAGATAGGAGAGAGAATAGCGGCAGAGATCAGGGTTTGGTATGGACTTTCCCTTTGCCATCAGGAGATGTCCTCAGAGAGGGACCATCGATGCGTATTGTAATGCAATGGTGTGTAAGGCGGTCCAGAAGGGCGTCGACGAGGCTCTTTCTCTGGAAGAGGTCATACCATTCCGGATAGTCTAAATTCGTTGTCAGGATTGTCGATTTTTTCCCGTAGCGTTCCCCCATCAGTTTGAAGAAGGCGTTGATCTGTTCAGGTTTCAAGGTAAGATACCCCAGTTCATCAATGACAAGCAGGTCATAGTGGCAAAGGCGATGAATGAGTTTCTGGCTTGACCGGTCTGCCAAAGAGGCGTAGAGTTCGTCAAGAAGGTCCTGGGCGTGGTAGAATCTTCCCCTGTATCCAGATAGAAGCGCCTGGCGCAGAAGCCCTATGGCGAGGCCCGATTTCCCGGCGCCGGGGTTTCCTATAAAGACGATATTCTCCTTACGTTCCACGAAGGCAAGCCCTGAGAGTTCATTGATCTGTGCCTTGCTCACACCAGGCTGCCTGCCAAAGGGGAAGGTTTTGAGCGTCCACTCCCAGGGGATTTTTGCCCCCTTGAGCCGATTGAGGAGGCTCTGGTTCTGGCGGTATACCTGCTCACTCAGCAAGAGACGCTCTACGACCTCCGAGACAGGGGAACCCTCTTTTTCCGATCTTTCGATCTCCCGCTCAAGGGCTTCCGCCATGCCCTTGAGTCTGAGCTGCGAAAGGAGTTCATGGAGCTTCCGGTTCACAGTTCATCCTCTATGGTAAAGAACTCTCCGGCGACATGGGAGAGGATCAGCTGCTCTATGCGGGACAGGTCATACAGGTCGTAATGGGTGGCCTCGCCGATGGCTTTTTCAAATGCCTCCGGGGGATAGGTGCGTTTCAGGTTCAAAAGTCTCCGTAAATGCCTGACGCCTCTCCCCTTTGAACGCTTTTTCAGCTCCCCGACAAACCGGTCAAGCCATTCATAATGACCGAGCAGGGCCTTTTCTTCCTCGCAGGGACCGCTGTGCACCCTTTGTTTGCTCAGGGGAAGATGGTGGCCGGATGCGGTTGTCCGGGCCTCCCGTTTATCAAGGAGCCTCGGATGATCGGCTACTTTCTGATTTGCGAAGAAGACCTCTATCCGGTCCCATAATTTATGGATCTCTACATCCCTGCCGATCAGACGTTCCGGCACCGAATAACGGTTGGTATCGATCTGTACATAGCCTGCCACATCCACCGTTCTATATATGGTCTGATAGACCGGGGGGGATGTACAAAGGCCGGGGAATGAGGTGAGATTTTTCCATGAGGTA
>CAVWHH010000026.1:0-57709 GCA_963754785.1 uncultured delta proteobacterium
GGAATGTGAGGGAACTGAAGCATTTTATCGAGAGAGCGGTTATATTGTCTGACGGAAGCGGATTCAATTTTTCCAGTCTTCTGCAGGTTTCCACTCATCGCGCGATGAGCGAAGACCCTCCACTTCTTTCTTTGGCTGATGTGGAGCGGGACCATATAGAAAAAATCCTTGCCGCTACGCACTGGAAGGTAAGCGGACCCAGGGGAGCGGCATCAATTCTCGGATTAAAACCGACAACACTTCTTTTCCGTATGAATAAGCTTGGTATCAAAAAACCTACTTTATCAACAATTCTGGGTCAAGCATTGGGAGCCAACCCTTGAATTGGCCATTTCAAAACCTCAGTCGCCATACAATTAGCGGGTTACCAATTAAATATTGATAACAAGGAGCCGTTGTACAATGCTCCTCCTCCGTACTCATCACCGCTAGTAATCTTCAGAGTTTAGGAAGGCTTGGCGGGCGAGGAGTACACGAATGCAGAGTGTGGAAAAACACTTACAACTAAATAATTTCACCTGAATAAAATGCCGACGATTTCAGCCAAAAATAATGCATAACGATGAAATCAGCCGCGTGGTTTTTAGGCCGGCTGAATTCTCTTGTTATACCTATATCTTCAGTCTTTTATCATGATCCATATGCGGGGCGACACCGGTTGTCTCTCTATTAGTCCTTGACGAGAAACTTTTTTGGTGAATGGAAATGCCCAAAATTGATCAACAGTTCCAACAAAAGGATCTTGCAATTAGTAAGACAAAACGTACATAAGCGTCCAGGCTTGAAAATACCAGATTTGACCGTCTGACGATGTTCGGAATCTCGGGTATGATCTCATGTTTTGTTTCGGCGAAGAAGAACCATCATCCCCCGCCAGCTTGTTACAACCTCGCTTCGTTGGTTCATGACCTCAACAAAGGACCGCACCAGGCCCCGGTCGGGCTTTGATTCCGACGGTTTTGTTTCCGCGATCATTACACGAACGGAGAGGCTGTCGCCTGGTCGTACTGGTTTGTGCCATCGTAGCTGGTCCACGCCGGGTGAACCGAGACTTGATCCGCGGGGAAGATAGTTCTCGACAAGTAATCTCATGGCCATTCCCGCGGTGTGCCACCCGCTGGCAACAATACCGCCGAACTTAGTAGCCCGAGCAGCGTCAGGGTCAACATGGAAGGGTTGCGGATCATATCTTCGGGCAAATTCAATAATCTCCTTTTTTTCTACCTTGACCGATCCGAATTCGTAGACCGAACCTTCCACATAATCTTCAAAAAACCGCTTTTCAGCGGGTATATCCAGTAACGATCCGTTCATATATTACCTCATCGGTTGTGGCATAAATGTGCAATCCGTCATGTATCAGAATACCATTTATTGATTATTTATAAAACAAAGCATCGATATGGTAATGGACTTAAATCAAGTATAGATCGCATCCACTTCACATGATTTCCGGTTGAAACCTGCTATGACACAGAAAATGCTGCAAGTGTTTGTTTATAGGAAGGACTACATGGAATTTCCCCTTACAAATTTTTCAAAATAGGCCTCAATTAAAAATTGGCGTTTCTACTCACAACTGGTGTATTTGTCAAATCCTGAGAAAACGAAGATTACCGACAAATAGTTTTACCCACCAACCCGGAATAATTTCTAACCTATTTCCCCGGTCGGTCATTCAGTCTGCGAATGGCTGCACACTTTGTTATAATTCAATGTCGCCGTGAATGAGGCGTCATAAATAATGAAATACGGTAACAAACGGTTTCCTTCCCAGCTATCCACCCGGGGACGCATCGGTGCCTGTATGCAACTACTTGTGGCACTCCTCGCACCGTGCGAAGTTATTCTTATGATGACAAGTATAGCACCATTCAACATCCGGCTTGGGAAGGGCAGCAACGCCGGCGGCCGTGGGCGGAAGCGGGTGCGTTTCATGACAATTATTGCACTCGGGAATTGTCTAAGCATCCTTCGAATTATGCGGCACGAATCGGTGCGGAGTGATCTTCTCCCCGCTCGGCGCCACATAGTTGGCACTCGCTGTTGCGAGCTTATCGAAAGGCCTGTGACAATTCAGGCAGACCTCCTTGGAGATGACCGGTGCGGAGGTGGCGGTTTGCGGTGCGCTGGCTGAAGCATCGGCTACCACTCCAGCTGGTGCCGGACGGAGTTCAAGGATGATCAATGCGGCCGTCAGGAACAGAAACGGAGTTGTAAAGAACGATTTAAATTGTCTCTTCATAATTCTTTTGCTCCGAGATACATTTCACAACAAACTACATCGCCTTTTCCAACACGGCGGTCTTACCGGCTATGTAACCCTGACATATTGCCCTGGCCAGGCCATGCTGGCTGAAGCCCCCGGCTGATTCCCCGCCACAGTAAAGGCTTGGAATCACCTGGCCATTCATATCCTGCACTTGGCATTTGGCATTGATCCTCACGCCGGCGCGTGTATCATGCACGACAGGCGTTGCCCAGCCAGCGTAGAAGGGAGGCCTGGCGATCTTGTACTGAGGGGCAGGTTTGCCGAAGTCTTCATCTTTCCCTGCGTCCACGAAGGAGTTATACCTAGTCACGGTCTCTTCCAAGTTTCTGTGAGGCATGGGAACTCGCTGATATTTCATAACGATCTTTGTTGCTAACTCCGGAATGGAATTTGCCTTGAAAAAGAAGCCGGCGTCGAGATCGACGTTAGGAGGACTCGGATTCCATCTCTGCCGGGCCACAGCGTCAGCGTCAAAGATTGCCCAGATCGGGCCGCCTCCGTTTTTCCCATCGCCGATTCCGGCCAGAGCCGCATTGATAAAGTTGTTGGGGTTATACTTTACGTTGGCTGCGTTCAGATAACTGCCTGGAGTATAGGGGTTGATCTGTCCGGCATCGTTAGCGGTGAACTGGTCTCCGGTTTCATCATAAAATCGCTTGCCCAACATATTGACGAGAATAACGTTCTGCCAATCGGCTACCGGCAGGCCGGACGCGCGGGCAAGCTTGAACACCGGGCTGCTCGGCATCCACCTTAAATTTCTGTAATTGTACTGGCACCCAATCGTACCGGGTTTGGTAATATTTGAACCGAATTCTCCGGTCTGGTTGTACAAACCCCAGAGCGAGGCTCCTATTGCCATAGCGGCAATCTCTCCGCTGGCATCTTGGTCGGACCAGGGCATGCCTGCGAGGCCGCAATACTCCTCGGTAAGGCGCGCATCGAACACTCGGCGGAAGTTCACGTTTCCTGTGGAGCCACCCGTTGCAATGATAACGGCCTTTCTGGCACGAATGTTCAGCTTTGTGCCTTTGTTATCGACGGCGATACCAAGGACCCTTCCCGCATTCGGCGTTTCCCGGTAAATGGACGTCATCTTGTGCTCAAGGAGGATTTGTACGCCTGCCCTTTTCGCCGCCACTTCCAGGGGCCGCACGAGGCCGTTGCCCGTGGAGGTCGTGGCTTGAACAGTCGGATCCGCCGGCCTGCCCGTTTGAACCATGGGCCAGTTCATCGCGACGGCATGCATCTCGCGGGGAACAGAGTTCCCGACCGAGGTTCCGCCTAGAGTATCCGGAGGCCTGTCTATAAAGATGACTCCGTGGGCGATGAGCCATTCAAAGCTCGGGGCGCTGTTGTCGGCAAAGGCACGAATAATCTCCCGATCGTTATACCGATAGTCGGGAAATCCATTGGGTTGGACGATGGACCAGTCGGTCAGGTCCTCAAAGAGGATGTCCGGCGAATCCTTGATGCCTGCCTTCTGCTGCACGCTCGTACCACCACCCAGCGGAATATTGCCGCCGCTTGTTATGGCGTGCCCGCCGATATCAGGGGCCGCTTCGAGGAGGATCACTCGTGCTCCAGCTTCACGGGCCACAATGGCAGCGGGAAGCCCCATTGCCCCTGCCCCGATCACAACGACATCCGCTTCTTTGTTCCACTTTATCGACAGTCCTTTGGCTTTAGCGGATGCATCGGTCGGTGGAATGAAGTTCGCTATGGCGGCGGCACTTGTTGCGATAGCGGTCCTTTTGAGAAACTGACGCCGGCTGATTCCGTTGTCCTTTTTCTCTTCCTCTGACATATTATTTCCCCCTTTCGAAACTCGCCATTGCCCATAACGAGGATGGGTCTTTCTTCGAATTATAGAGTATGTCTGTTTTTTTGACAACTTTCAGGGGAAATTTTCATAGTTTCGGAAGGCTTGCTGGGCACCGATTAGAGGAAGAAGTCCGTACGCTATAACACAACTTTTGACAATTCAAGATGCTTAGAAATGAACGATTACCAGGAGAAATAAGGCGTCAGAATGACCTGTCCCCGAAACCCGGTTACCCTGGGATCAGAATCATTTAGTGGAGAAACTAACTTTAGTGGTACAATGAATAGGGGCAGGTCAACCATGTCCCGGGCTTTTTCTTCAGAGGCCACAGTTCTGTTCTCTTAAAAGCGATCAGGAGGCGCCGTCTATGGACATGTACGAACTAGTCATGAAACGCAGGTCGGTGAGAAACTTCAAAGATCAGGCAATCCCGGAAGAGATCGTCGGGAAGCTCCTCGATGGGGCCAATAATGCCCCA
This sequence comes from uncultured delta proteobacterium, assembly GCA_963754785.1. GTDB lineage: Bacteria > Desulfobacterota > Syntrophorhabdia > Syntrophorhabdales > Syntrophorhabdaceae > PNOF01. The sequence continues at coordinate 4,576 of CAVWHH010000026.1, forward strand.
TCCGGAGGAAACATACAACCTCTTTCGGTGATTGTAGTGAGGAAGGCGGGGGGCCGAAGAAGGCTAGCCGAAGTTGTGGGCAGGCAGCCTTGGGTGAAGAATGCGCCGCTCTCCCTGATCTTCTGTCTCGATTTCAACCGGGTCAAGCGATGGGCCGCATTATACGAGACGGAGTTCAAAGGAGAACATGCCTGCGCCCATTTCCTCATCGCCTATGCCGATCTCATGTGTGCAGCCCAGACCGTGGTGCTCCTTGCGGAGAGCTACGGGCTGGGATCGGTCTACGTGGGCACGATCCAGTCAAGCGTGGACGAGGCCAGACAGGCCTTCGAAATCCCCCAGTATGTGCTGCCCATGATGGTCCTTTCTCTGGGGTATCCGAAGACAGTCCCCAGAGGAATCCCTAAATTGAAGCGGGACGTGATTGTTCACCAGGAAAAATATCGGATGCCCACCGATGAAGAGATCAGGCTCGCCTTGGAGGAGAAGTACGGCCAGTTTGGAGGAAAGGCTGAGGAATACCTCGAAAAGGCCTTCATTGAGATGATTGAAGCAGACAAACAGGGAGACGAGGGTTGGACAGCCAGGGTAGTGACGGAGATGGCGAGGCTGGAGATCAGGAACAATGCTCAGTTTCTCTTTAAGCTCAGGTATCCCGCCAATGTGATGGTGAAACTGAATCGGAAGATGATCGACTCCTTCAAAAACAGCGGATTCGATTTCTTCGGGGAATAGCCTGACCGGGTGTTGCCCTTCTCACGTGTCGCGCAAACGATGTTTCAATGGCAACCCCGGCAAGCATGATAGACAATTGTACTTCGATGATAGAAATTTGGAGATGCTTTTTCGACCCAAGGGTTAAGTTTCTTTTCATCAACTGTCTCCGCAAAATTCACCTGATAATCATCTAAAGGGCACCTCGCCATAGTAATCAAGATGTTATACTATGGCAAAAGACATCCAAATCTTCACAAGGAGGTGCCCTTATGGAAGTGTACGCTGGATTGGATCTTCATTCAACAAATACGTATGTGGCAATGATCGACGGGGATAACAGAGTGCTCTACAAGCAACGGCACAGCAATGACGTTTCTTCTATCCTTTCTTCACTCGATCCTTTCAAAAAGGATATGAAGGGTGTGGTGGTGGAGTCGACGTACAATTGGTACTGGCTGGTGGACACTCTTATGGAAGCCAGTTATCGTGTCCATCTTGCAAACGTATCTGCCATCAAACAGTATGAAGGGCTCAAGCAGATCGATGATAAGAAGAAGTTCCCTCTGGCTCGCCAATCTCTTGAGACTCAACATCCTTCCCACGGGTTACATTTACCCCAGGGAAGAGCGGCCAACCAGAGATCTTCTTAAGAGAGAGGCTTAACCTTGTCCGCCACCGGACATCACACATCGTAAGTGTCAAGAACATCCTCGCCAAGAACCTCGGCATCAGGATGAAAAGCGAGGAGGTGAAGAAGCTTACGGTCCCTGACGTGATGGCGCTCTTTCCCGACACAAAGATGCGCGTCGCAGTGACCGCAAGCGTGGGCCTCATCGCTCATCTGGAAAAAGAGATCGATGGCATCGAAGCGATGATTACCAAAAAGCTCAAGATCAGAAATGAGTTTACAAAGCTCCTTACCATGCCCGGTATCGGACAGATCCTTGGCCTTACCATTATGCTGGAAGTGGGCCATATCGATCGCTTCCCCACTGTGGGGGATTACTCCTCATACTGCCGGTGTGTCAGGAGCATCCGTACCTCAAACGGGAAGATAACAGGATACGGGAACCGAAAGAGTAGCAACAAGTATCTCTTTTGGGCCTATGTTGAAGCTGTCAACTTTGAAGAAGGTACCATGAGGAGGTGCGTAGCTCCTATGAGAGAAAAAAGGCACGGACAAATAAGATCGTGGCTATCAAGGCGGTAAGCCACAAACTTGCCCGGGCATCCTCCTCTGGTATGCGGGATAAGGTAGAACTATGACCAGGCACGCTTGTTCGTGTAAGCGAATGACAGGAAAAGAGGTGAACCAGAAAGGTTTGTTGGCCTATAACCAGGCACCTCATTGGCAACCTCTTTCCTCTCACATGAACATACATCCCACAGATAAAGAGTGGGAAAAAAAGGTGCACCGGTAGAGATCTGTGCTTTAAGCCGGAAAGACCGTCCGGCATCTTATCCGCCCCTGTCATGAGCCTAATCAAGGTCGGTTTGTAACCACGACCCCTGCGATACCACTTGGACTGGCAGGGAACTGACGATTTTCTGGAAGACGAAAGAGATCGCATATCCCCATGGGTGCATGGTGCGGGAAAGACCGCGAACCACAAGACAGAAAAGACAAAGGGATGAAGAGGTCGAAACGGGTAAACGGGGGTATATGGGCTCGTACCTGCAAGAAAGTCGATCTTTCTTGTCGGAGGGATATTATTCAATTACGGATCGCACTCCATCTCCTATTTTAACCCGAGTATCGTCATTTTTTTGGGAGTGGCGGGTGGTATCAAGGACGTCTTGTCTTGGGAACGTGGTCGTCGCCGAGAAAGTATACGCCTATGGGGCAGGAAAAGACGACAAATCCTTAGCACCAAGACCCGATTTGGGAATCCCATCACTCCGGCTTATTAAACGTACCCAGACTGAAGCCAGGAAGGATACGTAACTGCAACGAATTGAGGGCTATAAATTGGCCTTTCGCTGACCCTGGTGTGACCACTCCCCTTAAGAGTAAAATCAGGTTTTTCAAAGGTTTTCTTTTCATGCTTGGCGTTTTTTGCGACCTTGACATGCTTTGCAACCATACTTATAATCCGAACAAATGTCATTGGGATAGTTCCCTTTGGAAAAAGGAGGTAATAGACATGCCAAAAAAGGATGAAGTAAAAAAGATGACCGGGAAGGAAAAGAAAACCAGCCGACCCGCAAAACCGGTCAAGACCAAGCCGGTTGAAGCGAAAGCTCCGGCCAAAACACAAAAGAAACCGGCGTTGCCCGGCAAAAAAACTGAAAGAACCCTTAAACTGAAAGCACCGCGAGCAGGACAAGTCTCTATCGTGGGCTCCTTCAATGAATGGGATCCCATCGCCAACGTGTTGAATCCGGAGGGGGATGACATGTGGAGTTGTACCTTGGCAATAGAGCCCGGGGAGTACGAGTACCGGTTTGTCGTGGACGGAGTCTGGTGTGATGACCCCGCGAATATGTTGCGGCGTCCGAATGAGTTCGGCACAGAGAACTGCGTCCTCATCATTGAGAACTAAGGTGCTATCTGGCGAATCAACGGCCGGTATAGCACCGATATTTGTTCCGACAAAAAACACGCAAAGAATCAAAGGAAATTGCTAAAGTGAGAAGCCGAGCGGCCGATGCCTACACTCTGGGACATGGAGGAATGGTTTGAGGATGCCTTCCGGAGACCATTCTCTCTGTTCGGCCAGCCTGTCATGCGGTTTTCTCAGGCCGAAGAAATCGTTCCATCGGTCGATATCCTCGAAGATAAGGGTGGAATTGTTGTCAAGGCGGAACTTCCAGGCGTCAACAAAGAGGATATCGATGTCACCCCTACCGACGATACCATTACAATTGCCGGTGAGAAGAAGAAGGAAAAAGAGGTCGAAAAGAAGAACTACTACCGGTGGGAGTATTCATACGGCTCGTTTGTGCGGACCTTTACATTGCGCGCTGAGGTACAGACGGATAAGGCAAAGACGCAGTTTAAAAACGGAATTCTCGAGATACGGATACCGAGGACCGAAGAGACGATCAAAAAGGAGAAAAAGCTCAAGATCGAGTGAAGTTTATGTCGGCTGACTTGCGACCACCCGACATGTCTACCATGTCTTGAGACCCTGACACAGCAGAGCCTCTTATCCTGTGGGCTTGACATCATAAATACATTACAATGAGCAATAATCATGCCAACCTATTTCGAAAATTACGGTATGAGGTATATGATCACAGTATTCTTTGAGCGAATTGGCCTTGTAGAGATGATCGAGAAGGTAATGCTAAGATGTATGAATTATAACCGCAGTTTTCGAGTTAAGGGAGGCTTTCAATGAAGTTCAGGTCTTATAGCATGCGAGCATTCTCAGCAGCAGGGCCCTTAGGGCCTTGGAGAAAATCGAAACTGACACGGTCACCCTCGGCTAGCGACTCGAAACCCTCTCCCTGGATAGCGGAATGATGCGCGAATAGCTCCTTGCCACCCTCCCGCTCGATAAAACCAAATCCTTTTGAATCATTAAACCATCTAGCCCTTCCTTCTGCCATCCTTATTCTCCTTATGTTTCAAGTTTATCCGTGAACTCATTTACAATAACAATTATGAACATTTCTTCCCGGAAATGCAAGATTGTTCCCTGTTTACTGTCAGATACTGATTGCCATCCGAGATGATCAAGTTTTCATAAGTCTGTCGGATCATTGATTAGGGAAGGTATCCTGTTACCGCTTGTATACCTGCAAACATCGTAAAAAAAGTAATTTTTGCAACTAACGTTTACAGATAACATATATGTGCGGCTTTGACCAGCTGTTGACAGGGGAATGGGTGGTATGCTAAATAATCGTGTTTCTTGTATCCTGATATAAGAGGAGCAGTTCTTGCGAACATGGTATAAGTCGTATTCTCTTACCCGGAGCAACCTGAGGGATTTGATCATAGCATTGTCCGTACTGTCTGCCGCTCTATTTCCGGTAAGCAATACCAAAATGTGCCTCGCATATGGGTTATTGGGCCTTGGCTGCTTCCTGCATTTTATCTCCAAGGGAGTATTGATAAGAAATGTTGTCTTGTGTAATAGAGGCATTTACCAAGTGGTACGACACCCTTATTATCTGGCCAATTACCTCATTGATTTCAGCTTTTGTCTTCTGAGCGGTAACCTTTTTCTGGTAGCATTTTATCCGTTCCTCTTTTTCTGGGCCTATGGACCTACATTAAGAGGAGAGGAGCAAGTGCTCTTTACCAGGCATGGTGAATCATTTGTCAAGGAAAGTCTGGAGATACCCCAAGTTTTTCCGGACATAGTCTCTATCAGAAATATCAGAGCGCTATTTACTGGATTTTCTGTCAAAAGGATAACGTTCAAAGAGTGCTCCCGGATCACGAGGTTCTGCGCTACAGCGTTATTTATAACATTGATCATCGAGGTTAAAGCAGATGGCTTCATGAGGGGGTTCAAAGACATATTATTCCCAACAAAACTGGATTACGATGAGTTCCTCTTGGCGCTTTTCGCTGTGATCCTCTACGTGGCAAGCATTATTATTCTCCGGTTCTCAAAGATAAGCACGTCTTGTAGCAAACCCCACGAGCCCATCTATCCTGAGAGCCCGTGAAAGAAAGATGGCGGCTTAATAGCCTTCGGTCTTGAGGCAATTCTTTCGGAAGACTGGACCAATTCGAGTTTCTTCCTCGGATGTAATTCGATCCTTAACATTAACCAACGGATAATTCCTTCCCATCTTCCTTTGTTTGTAAACAGTGGCACGAAGTCAAAAATGATAGGGAAAATCCAGGTAAGTCGAATTCCCGGCAGCTCCGTGGATGGCGGCCATCCGGGCCAGTAACCATATGCCTATGGGAAAATATGCATATATAAGGATTGATAATCACAAAAAGGCATCCCCGCAGCACAGAGAAAGTATCTGCTATGCCGTGACCAAGGAGACTCAACCCCAATCAGGAGGTGCCATATGGGACGATACGGTGGAATCGATCTTCATGCACAGAATAGTCACCGTGCGATCAGTGATGACGAGCGAAAAGAGGGTCTTCAAGAGAGATGTCACGAACGACCGGGAAACAATCCCCCTGGTTTTTTTGCCCCATGAAGCACAAAGCTCACGGGGATTGTCGTGGAGTCCATTTGTAACGGGTACTGGCTCGTCTATACCCTCATAGAGGAGGATTACACGGTCCCCGTGCCATGAAGCAGTATGCGGGCCTCAAACACCTCGATGATACGCATGACGCCTTCTAAGCTCGCCCAACTCGTATCCTTAAGGGCATCCCCACAAAGGGCTCTCATCTACCCGGGAAAGGAGCCTCCCGCGAGCACTTAATACGGCTTCGCACCTCGCTTCGTATCAGTCTTGAGAACATCAGGGCGAGTGTCTCAAGGGTGAAGATCCCTAAGCCACGGGGTCAAGAGAGGCACAGATCGTGTGAGCGGTTTAGCTTTGTGCACATAAGGGTCTTGCCCGAACGGGTAAGGTGGGCCAAGGCCTCGATGGGCATGTTCACGTCGATTGCATCTTATGGAAACGAGCACTGCACGATGGCTCCTGCTTCTGCCTTCCTTTTGACGCTTTCCGGGTTCGGCACCCCTGTCTCATCCTGTGGCAAGCACCGGGAAGAGGGCGAGAACGGCGACCGGTACCGTGCAGGGGCTTATTCCGAAGGTTACACAATCAAGACAGTCCGGTTGCTGATACGTGCGCCCACCCATACGCTCGCACGGGGAGCCTCCTCCATCATGAGGGGTCCGGTCCGTAACGATGGTGGAAGAACCGTTCGGGTAAGAATCCGAAACAAGGACGAACCAGGTTAAGGGGTTAAAGGCAATCCCGTTCCACTGAGTGGATAAGCCGTCCTTACCCCGGATACCGGCACGCGTCGTACCGCTTTGCTGGTGATACGCCCAATACGTGGTTTAAGAAAAACCCTGAGGAATGTACCCCTTCTTTGGAACACGCTCTGGTACCGACGAGGCTCTTTCCCGAGACACCCTGATCCTGATGGGTGCCCGGGTAAGGCAACGTAAGCACCGATCCCACGAACATGCGGCAAAGGCAGTGAGAGGCACAACGCCCATACGGCAGAACCGTGTTTGGTGCATAAAGGCAACTTTGTCAAAAGGAGTTGCAAGAGGAGAGGCTTAGTTTCTTGAGAAAGGCCTTTTTATGGGTACCATCAGAAATCTTCATACTTTCGAAAGGCTTGCCTGGTGACAATAAGGAAGAAGCTCTCAGGGTGGTCCCCAAATGAAAAGTTTTTCGATTTGGAATTGGGGTGAGGAATAATGTTTGTAAGCAGTTCTTCTGAGGTTGCATGTTTCTACGATAGAAAAAACACCGAGGAGCATCTCCGGGACGCTGAAGATGAAGTTGCGGTGGAGAATTTTTTCAGGACATCGCAGCCACTCTTCGAAGTCCACCACTGAAACACTTAGACGTCAGGCCTCTGCGGGGTCCGCGGGGTTTGCTGGAGTCGTTCGATTAGATCACGAATGGTTCGTGTATCGTCTTTACGATGCCCATGGCTCACGATGGGGTTGCTTCCTCCCACCGAATCAATTCGGATGTCGGACCATATTAAACCCGTTTGGATATGGACCGAAGCCACTTTAGGGATCGCAATGCTCTCTTCGTTGGAACCAAAGAGTCGCGGCTTAATCCGCGTAACCCGGTTTTGATTTACTTCAATACGCACCGGAAAAAGTAGGTTACCCGAAGTCCACCGGCTGGCGGTGCATACATGGTTGTCGTCAGCCATCGCTCTCTCTTTCGAGTCGATATTGTAAGTTGGCAAGGCATCCCTTTTCCACGCTGGAAGCATATGAAGAAAAATCTTGTGTGTCAAGATTCAGATGAGCTTGACCACAAAATATGGGGTGCGGTGTCGGTGATCGTTACCAGAAAAAACACGGAATTTTTTTTGAGACCGCTTAATTTGTTGTATTCGGCTGTCCATAGTTGAATATACAAGGCGATGATATTGACTGTTATGTGAGGAGAGGATTTGCGAATGAAAGTCGCAACACTGCTCTTCGGCAAGCATGGTTTCTTGGGCTTCGCTGGAAGAGAAACAACACAATTCAAAGGAAAGCACGGGTGCCACCCAAAACTCGATTCTTCCTGATCTATAATATCGCATTCCAAGATGCTCAATTTGTTGACCACGTTTCCGTTTAGTTTGCATGCTGTTTGCGAAAATTCTTGTTCCGTGTAATGTTCCGAAAGCTCGATTCCCACGCACTTACGTCACCTACTATTTTAAGCCTCCCATTCTCATCCCGAAATCTTCCGACCGTAAAAGGGTCGAATCAATAGAAAATTTTTCTAAATATATTCAGAATTTCGTTGCAATTCTTAAAATTACATGTATCATGTAAGTTAAAATATCCTTAAGGAGGGCACGTATGAACAAAGGTGAATTGATTGCAGCAATTGCAAAAGGAGCCAAGATACCGAAAAAGAGCGCAGCCAAAGCACTCACCGCTGTTATCGATGCAGTTGGTACAACACTGAAGAAGGGTGGTAAGGTTTCAGTGATAGGGTTCGGCAGTTTCTCGGTAATCCAGAGAAAAGCCAGGAAGGGGAGAAATCCGCAGACCGGCAAAGAGATCAAAATTGCGGCAAGAAAAGCCGTAAAGTTTTCAGCAGGAAAGAAGCTAAAAGAAAAAGTCAGCAAGTAACAAAACAATTTAGTTTCTCAAAGAAAATGGCAAGCTGAACGTTTTCTAATATGTCTGTCTCTAAATTACCCTGCACGGAAGGGAAGAATAGAGGCAAGATTGCAGTGTTTTTTTATTGCAGCAGCGTGAATGGTTTGCGATGCCGCGTTTCTTGACGAAGCATGGGAGAAAAAGCGGCAGACCGATGTTCGCATACGATGTCCCCGATGCGGCGGTTTCTATTCTGAGGCGTTGGGGGCTTTTTTTGTTTCGAAAGCTTCACCCATGAATCAGGTTGTATGATTGGCCGCGGCAAACTTTTCCCCCAAGACCCGTTTTTCTTTAGTTATCTTCGTGCTGCGGTGCAACCGGAAACGCATAGGTTCCCATCGCTGGCTTAAACTTCATGGTACTCATACATTATACTTCCATGTCTTCCATTAACAAAAGGTATTTGCAGGGGTTGGGGCTTAAGCGATTCCGGTCTCTGTGTATGAATAGAACGCGCAGAAGTCAAAAGGAGTTTGAAATGCCGCAATACAAACTATTTATCAGCCATTCATGGACCTATGCCGATGCTCACGAGAAGCTTCTCGATTTATTCGGTGGGAATCCACCTTTTCGTACAAGAATTATGCTGTCGCAAAGGACGATCCCGTCCACGATGCTTCCGATCAGGACCGACTCTACGAAGCCATCAGAAAACAAATTGCCCAATGATAGATTGTAACAATCCTTGCTGGGGTCGATACCCCACACAACAAGTGAATCGACAAGGAAATCGAGATAGCAAAAAAGGAATTTCCCGCGCAGAAAGCGGCCATTACTGTTTAGCCCTGGGGTGCGGGCAAAACACCACACACAGTCAGAAACAATGCCGAGAGGGTTATTGATTGGAACACTGACAGCATCGTTTCCCCTGTAAGAGAACCAGCCAAATAGTTCAAATTCGAAAGGTGACCGTTTCTATTTTTTGCCTTTCTTTGCCTTCTTTGGCGCTGTCTTCTTGGTCTCTTTCTTTGGCGCGGCCTTTGTTGTTCCGCACCCTTTCATTCCACATGTCATAAGTATCACCTCCATATTAATCAATGATACGCAAGACAGGTTTTCTTGTCAAGATTATATTACAGAGACGATGTGGCGTGCTCTGGGCTGCATTTAAAACAGGGAGGCAGGAAGAATGGATTTACCCCGGAGTAGATCATCGCTATGCTCAGAGAGGCGGAAACATTGCTCTCTCAGGAAAACACGGCTGTCGAGGTGGCAAGAAAACTGGTTACCACCGAGCAGACGTACTAGCAATGGAGGAAAGAGTTCGGGGGCAAGAAGATAGACCAGGCGAAGAAGCTCAAAAAGCTCGTCTTTTAACAATTGATGCTACAAGAGCCTCGTAATTTGCGCTGTTCTGATAGCATATTCTGAAAGAGGCGTGGGCCGGCAGGAATAAGGCTGGATGCGCTTATGTGTATATAATTACTTACTATGAATTGGACTATGCCTGTCCGGGTGGGCCACCGACTATCTATACATTTCCGGAGCCGAAAAGCTTTCAAGCCATGCTTGATGATATCAGGGTATCGAAGTATATAGAGGAAAGACCATCTTTCATGGCCTATGTAATTTTGTGACGGCTGTGCAACACCTAACGGTGGACCCTGCCAAAGGGCCGGCGCAATGGGTACAAAGGCGGAAAGAACTTTTCGGCTTTGTGCCCGATCCTCAATACCCACTCTCATGAAAATATGTGTTTCAACTATACTGAATTTTCATAGCTTGCTATAATTGCTTTTTCAATCTGGCAGGAATATGCTATCAAAAGATTGAAAATTACGGCTGCTGGATCGGAAGGAATGTAATGCAGATTCTCGTCAAAGTTATTATTAGCGTGGCTATAATTCTTGCTGCCACGGCAATTGGGAAGAAGCTTCCCTCCACCGCCGGGCTCATCGGTGTTATGCCTCTTGCGGGTGCCCTTGTCCTTGTTTGGATGTATGTGGAAAACAAGGGTGACTCTAACGTCATGCAGGAATTTACAAAAGGTGCCCTTTGGGGCATTCTGCCAAGTGTTCTTTTCTATCTCGTAGCTTTCGTCTGTTTCAAGAAGCAACTCCCGCTGCCGATCGTTCTTGTGTCAAGTTTTGGTGTGTGGGTGATAGCGGCATTCGTTCACCAATGGATGTTGAAATGAAAAAGACTTTCCAACAAGGCAATATAGCCGACGTCTCACAGTCGCGCTGATCTCGTCGTTATAGCAATCTGATGGTCGGTCATGCAGGTAAGTGAGCCTAAGAATGCACAAAGACCAGTAGTGTAGAAGATCAAAAACCAAATGAGGCCAGTCCCAAGCATTTGGAAGGAACAGCGACTTGTCGAGTCATGTGATGTAGACACCTTGGGCCGACTACGTCCGCAGGCACTCTTTGCGTATCTGTTAGACTCGGCCTGAACCATGTCAATGGAACACACCACGGTCACGACGAAATGTTAACACGAAGCCTGGTGTTGGTGTTGATAAAGGTGCAGATACTAATCAAACGCTTACCCGAATGGGGTGAATAGATCACAATCGAAACATAGGGAAAGCGGATAGTAAGGCTCTACGCACTGCGCAACTTCACGATAAATTCAGGTGCAGGCGAAAAACTGATCTCGGCTACTTCGTCTTGGATGATACTCGACACGACAAGCGGCCGGCCGCAATGATTTGACCAGAAATCAGATAGCCTTCTGTGACAACGGGGAAAGGATGGGATAGAAACCGATCTGGGAAAGGTGCGGGCGCTGAAAAGCGGCAAGGAGCTTGCACGGTTCCGCTTGCTTTTTTCCGACATTGATGTGAACCGACATGTGAATTCTATCAAGTACTTGCAGTGGATGATAGATAGCCATTCATATGAAAATCTTGAAGCGACGGAGCCCAGATCAATCGAACTTAGCTCCTTTTCAGAGGCGCCGCCAAAGGACGAAGTGAGAGTACTCTCGGAAGGAGCGGAAGACCAAGAATTGTGCTCTGTGAGACGCGCCGGTGAAGGCAAGGAGCTTTGCCGGGCAAGGTTCCGATGGCGCCGATCAGAATAAAAGGCAGCTATCAGACGGGGGTTGTAAGCAAAAATGCTACCGAACGGGAGATAGGTAAAATACATTCCAAGTACGCCGGTAACGCTTTGGTCGAAATATTGCTCGCCTTCTTTTCTCCGGTTAATCCAAATTTTATAAGACCAACAGAGAAAATGCTATAAGCTATACATTTAAAAATACTTCTTTTTAGAACTTTTCTTTTCTTATTCTTGATTTTAGGGCTCATAACATTCATAGACGTCTCACTTTCCCATGCCATTATTCGCACAGTCACCGGAACAGTTACCAAAAGATCAGATGGGAATACTGTACACATCACAACGCCAGAGCAAACACAACTTAGAGCTAGACTGCTATATGGTATAGATGCATCCGAAAAGGGTAAGATCAACAATCACACATGCCGCATCAACATACCAGGACAACCGTATGGAGGAGAATCATGAAAAGCTCTTGAAAAAAAAGTAAAATTATGAGAAAGCCCGTAGGGCTGAACATCATCACCATTGACCAACCCAAAAGAATGGTGGGGATAATATGGATAGACAACCGCAATATCAACCTTGAGATACTTAGCGAAGGATATACCGAAGCCTTTGTTGAATATCATAGAGCGCCTTACCGGTCACGGTTTATAGAGACAAAATAGAAAGCAAGGCCAACAAAAAAGAAACATGGTCACTGCAAAAATATGAGAGACCGAGAGATTTCCGCAAAAGGTTAACAGTGAAAGGTTGAGAGCAGTGCACAAAGATCGGCACGCTTATCCAGAAGGTACCCTATGAAGCAGGCGCTGGAGACGATGTTCCAGTGGTATACGTTCAGCATCACTCAAACGCGTCTCTTCGTGTAAGAGGTTGTGTACAATTTCCAGGGCTTTTCCGAATTCATGGGTATGGTGTTCATAGAATTTGGCAAGTTCTTCGACTGCGAAGAGGTCACGCGGGTTTGCTGCAACAAGATCCTGCCAAAGTTTGGTAGCATCTTCCCAACGATGCATTTTTTTGTATATGAGGGAGAGTGATCGTCGTGCGCCCATCACCACATCCAAGTGTGGGGACATGATTAATGATTCGAGCATTCTTCCAGCTTTTTGAAGATCGCCGCGATCGTAGATTAATCCAGCCAATTTGAGGAGGTCCCCATGATGGCCGTGGTTTATCTCCTCGCTTCCTTGTACGAGGTCAGTCAAGTATTTCAAGAGTGCTGCCATGGAGACGATGTCCAATTTGTTATGTTTGAACACGTCTTCCAGTAGCCTTCCATCATGTTGTTGAAGCCAGTCGAAATAGCGTTGGGGAATTTCAAAGCCGGGCACATCTTCGTCACGCCTCACCCCGAGGACATGTGTTTCGATCGTTGCAAGGCATGCGTTCTCCAAGCGGTGGGAAAGAATCCTTCTACTCGGGTGGAGCAGATCAATATGTGGCATGGCTGACAGGGTGTCTTGACAGCGATTGAGGATGAACCGTGTTGAAAGAAGATTCAAGTCATAGGTCCTGCCGTTGAAGGTCACAAGAAAATCTTTGGTCGATGCGAACTCGCTGAGATAAGCGAGCATGGCCCTTTCCTCGGAAAAGTCACGTGCAAAGAGCTGGCACGTAATGAACGAATCTTCCTCGAACCATCCGAGCCCGATAAGGAAGGGGAAGGTTCCAGTGCCGCCAGCAAGGCCTGTGGTCTCGGTATCAAGGAACAGGCCACCCGCTATTGACATGTCTTGAAGAGCCTGATGGCCGACGAGGAAGGCTGCTGCCTTCATACTGGGACGGGCGAATTCGCAGATACGGCAATGGCCGTGGGCATCATCCGCGTTCAGGGTGTTGCGGGACAAGAAGAAGGTTCCGTACGCTGTCCGAGCTTCCTCACAGGCAATAACAGCCTCCAGTGGCATTGCACTTCTTCGCGTCTCAGGCATTCTTGCCGGAACAATGCGTTCCCGGCGGTTCATGACGCTGTCTATCTTTCTGCGGAGCTCGCTCATCTTCTCTTGTTGGGTGTTATCACTGAAAGGTTTGTTTGTTTCGCTGACAAGGCGATCCAAGCGGCTCTTAAGACTCATTGCCTCTCTACCAGATCGAGAATCTGCACAGCCGCGTTTTTGGCCGAAGGTCCCACCTCCAGCAAGGGTCCAACGCACATAGGGCACCCGTGTTCACAAGGGCACGAGGTAATGACTGACCGAACAGCCTGTATCAACTCATCGTGTCTCTCGAACAGGTTCTCCGAAAAGCCGATGCCGCCGGGATAGGCGTCGAAGATAAAGACAGTTGGGTCATAGGCGTTTTCCATGACATTCACGGGCTGGCTTGGGCTTGCTGTTATGACTCTACGGTTACTCGCGGGGCGAACATACCATTCGCCGCTCTTGTCGCCGATACCCCAATCGACATCACGGATATCCGACATGACGAGCATGGCCGAAATGTGATGCAGACAGTATGCAAGCCCGGCAAGCCCGTCAACGATATCCAAGCGGGTGAGCTGTAGCGAATTGAGTAGATCCCAAGGGATAGTAAACCAGTAACTCGTCGTGTGCATGTCTCTTTCGGGCAGGTCCACATCGCCGTAGCCTACGTTTTCCGAAGTATAGAACTTGATCTTTTTGTAGCCCACAACCTTGCGGGACACCTGCACCTCGCCATGCTCAACAATGACGTTACCCTTCATCTTCTTGTCAAAATCGTCTATGACGCGGACACCGGTATAAGTCATAGCATCGGTGTAGTAATCCACGTCCACCTTTCTGACATACGCCTTCTTGCGCTCCAGATCGAGCTTGTCGACGTGGTACTGCTGCGACTCCACCATGTAAATAGCACCATCGTGGACTGTAGTGAAGGCGCTGTCCCAGTCCACTTCGGCGATCACCTTATGATTTACCGTCTCGGTGGTGTCCACCACGACAATGTTTTCGGGGTTGACGGTCCGTAGGCTCACTTCATCCGCCGGATAGCTCTCGGCTGCCCAGTGCCAGCGCTGGTCCACCCGGTGAAGCACACCCTTTTCCTCCAAGTAAGCGAGCAGTTCCATGAGATCTTCTTTACCGAACCGCTCACCTTCTTCAAAGGGAAGCTCAAATGCCGCGCTCTTGATGTGGTGGAGCAGGATCAACAGGTTATCCGGGTTGACACGACAGTATTCCGGGGACCGGGTAAAAAAGTAGTCCGGGTTCTCCACAATGAACTGGTCCATAGGGTTGCTCTTTGCAATCAGGATCGCCAGACTGTGCCCTGTTCTGCGGCCTGCCCTGCCAGCCTGCTGCCAGGTGCTGGCAATTGAACCTGGATACCCCACCATGATGCACGCCTCCAAGTCGCCGATGTCGATGCCCAGTTCAAGGGCATTCGTGCTTACGACCCCCATGACGCTGCGCTCGCGCAGGCCCTTTTCAATCTCCCGCCTGAGATTAGGCAGGTAACCGCCGCGATAGCCTGTCACATAGTGATCATTGCCGGGAATTCTCCCCCTAAATATATCCTTGAGATACTTGGTGAGCACTTCCACAGTTAGCCTGCTCGTGGTGAAGGCAATGGTCTGTATCTTGTTATCTATGAGGTCGCTCGTTATGTTGCGTGCA
This sequence comes from uncultured delta proteobacterium, assembly GCA_963754785.1. Lineage (GTDB taxonomy): Bacteria > Desulfobacterota > Syntrophorhabdia > Syntrophorhabdales > Syntrophorhabdaceae > PNOF01. Next base: position 19,636 of record CAVWHH010000026.1, read on the forward strand.
GGGGACAGGGCTGATTGACGTATGCCCAGTTCTTTATTTACGATGGGCGGATTGTAGAGAATGAAGGTTTTGGCCGACCTTGGCGCACCACTCTCGTCGATGAGAGCTATATCCTTCTCCAAGAGGTCTTCTGCATGCTCTTTGGGGTTCGCCACCGTTGCCGAACAACAGATAAAAATGGGGTCCTGTCCGTAGAAGCGGCAGATCCTTTTTAGACGCCGAAACACGTTGGTCACATGGCTGCCGAAAACGCCACGATAGACGTGAAGTTCATCAACGACCACATATTTCAGGTTGGAAAAGAGTTTCTGCCATTTAGTGTGATGCGGCAGAATGCCGGCGTGCAGCATGTCCGGGTTGGTGACCACCACGTGGCCCTGCTTGCGGATGGCCTGTCTGGCATCGTCGGGTGTGTCGCCGTCATAGGTGAAGGTCTTGATGTTCGCCTTTAGTTCTCCAATGAGGCCATGCACCTCTGTCATCTGGTCATTGGCCAGGGCCTTTGTGGGAAAAAGATAGATGGCTCTGGTTTCGGGTTCCTCAAGGATCTTCTGGAGTACGGGGATGTTATAGCACAATGTCTTACCGCTGGCCGTAGAAGTGACAAGAACCACGTCCCTGCCTTGACGGACCAAGTCGATGGCACGTACCTGGTGGCTGTAGAGTTTTGTGATGCCGCGTTTGGTAAGGACCTTCTGTAAAAGAGGATTTATCCAGCGAGGGTATTGATCAAAACTACCTTCTAACGCGGGGATGTGCTTAATGGATGTCGCATTTTCCCGGAAACGTTTGTCGTTCTCAGCGCGCGCCAGCCATTCTGAAAGGCTTAAGTTAGCCATGGGACCTCGATAGGTAGTTCATAGAATCATAGGTACTTCCGAGTTCCTGCTCGAAACCACCGTGCCTGACATGCCAGTACTTCTTTCCCTGCAGATGCCTCATACTATAGTTAACGTTTCTTCGGTCATTTGATCAAGCTTTTTTTGTACATACGCGGCGTACCCTCGCGATGTCCGGATCGTTTTGAGAACTTTTTCGAGCGCAATTTTATCACTCCTTTTTTACTCTTCACCCCGGAGAGTCATTAAGAACTGTGTGGATTACACGTGGCATCCGCCAACGTAACGTGCAAAAACGTTGCTGGAGGTTTGAGTTGTTCATCAACTCATGTTAAGATAAAATATATGGTCAGTTAAAAACATATCTCCGAGTTAATCAATGGAAGGTAAAAGTATAGAAAATCTATTAATAGGAGTTCTTTGATGGAAAAAATCAGACTTGGTCGGACTGATCTATCGGTCAGCAGAAGTGGTTTCGGTGCAATTCCGATTCAACGGATCGGTTTTGAGGATGCCGGGCGCCTGCTCCGGAAAGCATACGATCACGGAATAAACTTTTTTGACACGGCAAGAGGGTATACCGATAGTGAAGAAAAAATCGGTGTGGCCCTTTCAGATGTCCGGAAAGAGATTATTATTGCAACCAAGACTCATGCTGGGGACAAAGAAGCTGTTTTAAAGGACTTGGAAACGAGTCTTCGTAATTTAAGGACAGATTATATCGACATTTATCAGATTCACAACCCTCCCAACCTACCCGATCCGGATGATCCATCCGGTGCTTTTTGTGGATTATTGGAAGCACGGAAACAAGGGAAAATCCGGTTTATCGGGATTACCAATCACCGGTTAGAGGCGATTCTTGAGGCGATAGCTACTGGTTTATATGATACAGTTCAGTATCCTATGTCCGCCCTTGCAACTGACGCCGATTTAAAAGCAATCGAGGAATGCCGGAAACATGATCTCGGTTTCATCGCGATGAAAGCTTTAGCGGGAGGTCTACTCACGAACGCAGCCGCGGCTTTCGCGTTCTTGCGGCAGTATCAGAACGTGATTCCGATTTGGGGGATTCAGAGGGAATCCGAGTTGGATGAGTTCCTTGGATGTGAAAAGAAGCCACCGGTATTGGATAAGAAAATGTGGCAATTGATTGAACAAGATCGGGCCGCACTTGGCGGATCCTTCTGTCGGGCTTGCGGTTATTGCCTGCCATGTCCCGCTGGGATTCCCATTCCAACGGCGGCCAGGATGTCATTGTTGCTCCGACGGATGCCTTTTCAGCGGTTTATGGAGGATGATTGGCACAAACAAATGATGTTGATTAAAGATTGTCAAGATTGTGGGCAATGTAAGGAACATTGTCCTTATCATCTGGATACTCCAACACTCTTACGAGAGATGTTAGAAGATTACGAAGAATTTTACAAGAATCATTCCAAAGCATAATAATACCTTACTGTAAACTCGTAGGCGCACCAAGCGGCCATAGGATATCTTCCTGTTATAGTAACCTGAAGTCCTCAATCTGAAAACCTTTCACATCTGTGAAGCTTTCAAGCGGCACGGTTGTCGGATCCGTTAGCCCCGTGGCTACAAAATATTGTTGTCAAATAATCCTCCCTTGGTATATAATTGCCCTGATAAGGGGGATCATGAATATCAATTATATGCCTATTACAAAACAAAACGATCGTTTTGTGGGAAAGACCGCCTCGATTGCATCCTTCAGGGCAATCACTAAACAGGAAAAAGAATATTCAAAACCCGTAGCAGTGCGGAGCGGCATAGTTCAACGGCTTTTTTCTGAAACTAACGCATCAGAAAAAAGCTTATAGGGCTTGGCTTTCAATCTCACTGGAGCAAGTACTCTAAGCCCGAAGGGCATTGAGAATAAATAAGAAGGAGAAACATAATGATGACAGGAATGATAGGATGGATTGCTTTAGGTTTCGTTGTTTTTATTGTTCTGCTCCGTATTCTTCGCGGTTTTTGTTTAATTGGTCCCAATCAAGTCGGCATCCTTACTAAAAACATGTTTGGCAAAAAAATGCCTGAAGGACAAATAATCGCGCGTCATGGGGAAATAGGGGTTCAGGCGAAGACTTTAATGCCAGGGCTCTATTGGAAGCTACCTATAATTTGGTCATTTACAAAAGTTCCGGTAGTGACAGTAGATATCGCTAGTATTGGTATCGTCGAATCTATTGACGGTGAACCACTCCCTAAAGGTAGAGTGTTAGCCGACGAAGTCGAGAGTAATCAATTTCAAGATGCAGAGATGTTCTTAGCCAACCATGGAAAGAAGGGACCGCAGGTTGGAATTCTACGTCCAGGCACCTACCGGATAAATTCCAAACTGTTCAATATTACCAAAGCTCCCGCAATAAAGCTAGCTGAGAATACCATTGGTATCGCCGTTGCTAAAGATGGTATCCCCTTGCCGACTGGCTATGTCATTGCCCCGAAGGCTCTCAATGAGGACGGTACCGAAGCAGACCACAAAGCTTATCAAAATGGGCAGCTCTTTATCGATAGCAAAGGATACCGGGGACCGCAGTTGGATACCCTGCAACCGGGAATATATTTCATCAATCCGAATTTGTTTGATATTAAAGTTGAAAATGTAGCCGAGGTCCTTCCGGGATATGTGGCAGTCATCAGGTCTAACGTGGGGCTGGAGTTGGAGAGGGCGCCCGGAGAGCCCAAGCTAGCTACCAAAGAAGGAAAATTCGGTGGTCCGATCCATGAAGATGTTGAGAGAATACTGATAACCGATAAATATACTCGCGGTATTTGGAGAGAGCCGATAGCACCTGGAAAATACAATCTGAATACGGTTGCTTTTACAGCCTATCAAGTGCCTACTTCCGCCGTCACCATCGATTGGGCAACCGAGGGAAGAATCGGGACAGAGGTAAAGGGAGTTAAACCAACGGAGGCTAAGGCTGCGGGGGTCCTGTATAGTTTTGATCCCTTGAAGGTGACTTCTAAAGACGGCTTCCAACTGGAAGTCAATGTTCGAATGGTGATACGAATTCAACCGGGCAATGCGGCTTACATTATAGCTAGATTCGGGTCAGTGGCCAATCTGATTGATCAAATCGTACATCCGCTGATTGATTCATCTTTCAGGAATAAAGCCGGCGAGAAAAAAGCGATTGATTTTTTCCAAAGCCGGACGGACCTACAGACGGAAGCGCTGGTACATGCCAAAGAAAGGTTTTCTGAGTACAACGTAGAGGCTCAAAACTTACTCATTGCCTACATCGATATACCTAAGGATTTGCTGGACACTCAAACCAAGAAGGAAATTGCCAATCAGCAGCAAGCCCAGTATGACCAAGAGGCACTATCTCAAGAAAAACGCATTGCGGTCATGGAAAAATCGGCCCGGGCAGATAAACAAAAAGATGTTATTGATGCCAAATTATCTATAGATATCAATAGTGATAGGGCTGAAGCCAAAGTTAAGGAAGCTGACGGTAATAGGCGCTCTGTAATTCTCCAAGCTCAAGGGACTAAAGAATCCACAATACTGGTGGCTGATGGGAATTCTTACAAAAGTAAGATTGAGGGTGATGGTGTTGCCGCTGCCTACAATGCCCAGAAAGCGGCCATTGGCCAGCAGAATGTAGCTATAATCAAACTCATTCAGGAAATAGCGGCTGGTAAGATTCAAATTGTGCCTCAAGTTCTGGTTGGAGGTGGGGATGCCTTAGCGAGCGGAAACCTATTCAACGCATGGTTATCACAAATGATTTCTCAAAACGTACCGAAAGATGAGGAGAAAGATATAAAATCGATTGAATAATCTGTAACCTCTTTGGTGCCTGACAATTCATTGGAAAACCGCCCGACCGTCAGAGCGTCATTGTCAGGTGAGGTCTTGCTTCTGGAAGCAGGTTTTGAGAACGAGGATCGTCCAGCATAAACTCTGAGGCCGGCTCAATTCGGCCGTTTCAGGCAGCATAGGATTGTGACAAATTACACGAGAGAAGCACGGAACGCTGTGATGAAACGGCGGCAACCGGTACAATGAAGGGAGCCGAAAGAAGATCCATCCAAAGGACAGAGCATCCTAAAGAATGTTGTCATCATCGGTTCGGGGTTTTCTGGTCTCCTGTGTGGTAATCTCATAACAAAGAAAGGGCATAAGGTAACGATATTTGAATCCCATGCCACGCCGAGCTGGCACGCAGCGGGTTTCTGGAGAGAGGGTTTTTATTTCGAAAGCGGCACAGTCTCCCTGAAGGGTTCTCTCACGGTACACAAGGCCATGAAACATATCGGGCTCAAAGATACGATCGAGTTCGTGAGGCAGAGAATCAGGCTGGTCACCCCGGAGTATGATTTCATTCCTGGGAGTTATGAAGAAGTAAAGTAGCTTTACCTCAAAACCTTTGTGGCCGATAGACCCAATCTTGGGCGGCTCTTTGGTGAAATCGACGAAATCGTCAATGCAATACCTTTCAGCGGAAGACCCATACATGCGATGTACGAAGGCCAGGAGTATGCGGCCACCATGGCGGCGATGATGGCATCAGGAAGAGAGCGATGAAAGTGAGAAGCATCAAATCCCTTTCTTAATCCGGATCAAACACGGAAGCCGGCCCGATCTCTTGAGGGCAGGTCAATACCTTTTATTGTCTTTTTTTGGCAGGACTGTATTTCGGAATTCTCGTATTCGTATTGCTGCCGGCAGGACGTAGACAGTACAAGGGTCAAATTTGACAGACTTCTTGTAACGGACTCATGTTGGAAGGCAAATCTCTCTCTGTTGCTCACTTTGTGAGTTAAAGGGCTTACGTTCCATCATGTTTTGCCTTCTCAACTTCCTGCCTTCTTCGCTTTTAGGGGTTGCCGTGCCGAAGGTTGAGCCAATCGTCTTTCCGGGCCTGAATAAGAGCCACCCATTCCGCGCAGAGGACCCTCGTCAGTAAGGACCCAGGCATTTTCTGACGGACGAAAGAACTGCCGGATCTCTCTTGAGGTAATCAGCCTGTCAAGAGCCAAAGAATCCACATAGTCATATTTCATGTCCTGATATTGTATCTTAAGAAGCATATGTTGCACCTCCCATGATGTGGCTGCGATCTGTCAATCATTATTATAGCACAAGACATAGCCTGCAGCGAAGCATGAATCATGAAGAAATTACCGCGCGAATTGGTATGCGATGCCCGCAGAAAATCCTGTGGAATGTTAGAAATTGTCAGGTTTTTTTGACCTAAAGGTTTAAGTTTCTTTTCAACAGGTCTTCACCTCTCAGCCACGTGCTCCCGGTATCGATAACGTAGTAGACTTCAAGGGAGATTTCTGTTTTCAGTGAGTTTTTTTCTGGTGACTACAGGAACCTCCCGGTGAGGAAGGGCGAGGGGCATGCTCACCTTGAGGGCTTTCAATAATTGTCGTGAAGTTTCCCGTGGCCGGGGGATCTTGAGGCACGGTGGATGGTTCTTCACGGTCATCTCTATCGAGCAGAGCGTGGACAAGTGCCTCAAGCCTTCTTCGACTGTGACATTGAGCGGGGCCCAGGCCTCTTGAAGCGCCCGGACAATCATGTAGGCAAGCATCACCACCAGGACGTGTCCCCGGGTGCTCTTCTCTCTCTGGACATACACGGGCCTCACTTCGAGAAAGTCGGTCTTGCACGAGCGAAATGCCTGCTCAACCGCTGCGAGGTCTTTATACCGGTCGTGGATGACCTGTGTGTCCGCTGCCTCCCGGGGAAGGTCTGTCTTGATGACGTAGCAGCCATCGAGGAGGGAGGCTTGTTTGAGCGCCTCCTCATCGATCTTAAGGCACAGCGTCCGCTCCGATACGCTCAGGTGTAACCATGGGGTAGTCTTGAGCTTGCTCATCTTCTTTTCCACATCCCTCAAGGCTGTCTCTACCCTGGCTTTGGCATGTTCCCCCAGATAGTCGTTCTTCTCTCGCACCAGGGTTTCAAGGCTTGCAAGCTTCGCCATCCGGTTTGTCCTGATCTCCTCAGCACGAACGGGGTTACGCCTCAGGATATAGCGGATGCCCTTATGTGCCACTTCAGCGATATCCCGATCAAAGAGGCCAAGCTGGATCACTCCCCTTGCAAGGAGTGTCCTGATCTGAGGCTTGGTGATGGCGGTGATGTAGTGAAACCCTTGGGGCAGGTTTTCTATCTGTGGCATCTTGATCATGCCCCGGTCTCCCACGAGCGTCACCCGATGACAGCCGAAGCGCTGGGCGGCTTTGGCCACCTGGGAGTCAAAGGTCTCGGTGTCGCGCGTATTGCCGGCAAAGACCTCGGTTGAGACCGGTTCACCCCATTTATCGCAGAGCAGGCCGATCACGATCTGCTTCTTGCCCCGCTTGCCGTCCCGATTGTAGCCGTAGGCGCCGAAGAAGTTCTTCTCTCCTTCCAAATAGCTACTCGTGACGTCATAGAGAAAGAGCTCTGGGGCATCCGTGTGCCGGGCAGAAAAGAGCGTCTTCTCTATACGCGCCTGGTGGTCGGTAAGCCACCTGAGGTTCTCATAGAGATCGTTTTCGTCAAAGCCCCGTGTGAGGGCGAGCACATCACCTATGGCATGGATTTTTGCGAGACGCACGGCTGAAAGACGGGAACCCTGGTCGAGGACCCGGGCAATCACCTGCCAGAGGGCCAGCTTTCCGGTAAACTCGTTGCCCAAGGCCCGTTCAATCCCGGTCCTCTTGGCAAGCTGGTAGACGGCCCAGGCGGCCCCTATCGCAAGACCTTCTTTAAGGTCAACGCTCTCTTTCAGGGATCCCACTTCCGAGAGGTTATCCTTGTGCGAAAGGGCCAGCTTGATGGCGGCGATCTCTTCGGGCTTGCACGAAGAAAGGTTCGCGATGGTCCGCTTCCTTACCTTTTTACCCACCCGGTAGGATTCTCTCAGCAGCACGGAGTGGTAAATCTTTTTCCCCTGCTTTGATCTGTTCTCCACGATATGCATACCTACATATATACCGCATAATAACCTACTTGTCAAGTAAAACATACCATATTATGGTTATCATTAGTGACTACATTATCTGCACAAAAATAACCTAAAACCAATCAATTCAGATTGTTACGGATATAGCCGAGGTGAAGATGTGTTTCAACGCACTTTCCCCCCGCCTGTGTGCAATAATTCCCTTATCTAGCAACGGTTGGAGACGGATTTCTCGTTTCGCTGGTATGGCTACAGGTTGACTTTGAGAAGTCGGAGGATTTTTTTCTGATCCTCGTCGAGTTCGGTGACTACTTTGCAGGGAACGCCTGCGGTCAAGACCACCTCTCTCCTTATGCTCTTTATCCTCTCGATAACCCGCTCAAAGGTCCACTGTCTTTTCTTGCCTTTCTTGTTTGACGCGAGGAGGGCCTTTAATCGTTTCGTCATGTGCCATTGGAGGTAGTAGGCAAGCATGCAGATGAATACGTGGCATCGAATACGGTGGTCCTTCTTGTGATAGACCGGCCTTATCTCAAGCTGTACGGTCTTGAGACTACGGAAGGCCTGCTCGACGAGGGTGAGCTTTTTGTAAGAGGCCACCATCTCCTGTTTATCGAGTCTGTCGGGGGGAACATCAGACTTGACGATGTAGCAACCGTCGAGGAGTTCCTCTAGATTCTTCTTCTCGTCTTTTATCGTATAGGAGAGCCGCCCCTCTTTTACCTCCCAGTCAATAAATTTCCCCATCCGGGTTTTCTGGAGTATTTTGCCCACCCTTGCCGCAATCCGCTCGGGGGTGCTCTTCCTTTTTGCCGTGACGATCGTATCCAGGGCCTTTGTTGCCCTTTTCAGGAGGGCACCCCTTGTCTTTGCTTCCTTCGCCGCCACCCGTTCGTTTTTACAGAGGCAGTACCGGAGCGAGGGATTGTCGGGATCGAGCACCTCGACGATCTCTTTTTCATCGAAGAGCTCGGGCTGGATGACCTTTTTCTCGAGGAGGGAAACGATCTGGGGGTGGGTGAGGGCGCTCACGGTGAAGAGGCCTAAGACACCCTTTACCTTCTCGTAGTTTGCGCTCGTCACCATACCCCGGTCTCCCACGAAGATGAGCTCGGTAATGCCATAGGTTTTCTGGATTTCTTCGATCTTCTCGGGGACGGTTTTCGCATCCTGGGTGTTGCCAGGAAACACCTCGACACCAACCGGACACCCCTCTTCATTGCAGATGAGACCGATCACCATCTGCTCGTGGCCTTTCTTTCCATCGCGGTTGTAGCCAAATGAGACGATGTCGCTTTCCTCATACGCCCCCTCGAAGTAACTTGAAGTGATGTCGTACAGCACGAGATGGCCGTTTTTAATATGCTTCCTGGCGGGTGCCTTCTGTACCGCCTCCTGCCGTGTAAGAAGGCGGTCCATGGGCTCGTAGCAGTGAGTGTCTACATCGACCTCCCCTTCAATGCCCGCAAGCTCCCAGAGGGTACTATCCGTAAAGAGGCAGGAAAGATGGAGCTTGCTTCCCGCATACACGATTCTCCCCGAAATCATGGCGAGCACGTCCCTCACCCACTGTTCATAGGGGCGGGAGTAAATAATGCGATCGAGTTCGAGCTCTTTCGCGAGCTTAAGGAGGGCATATGAGGCGCCGAACTCTTTGGACTCTCTCGTCTTCACCGCGTCAGAAGAGGAGGTGATGACCACGTCTCCCCTCAGCGCCGCCTGGACTACTTTGAGCTCATCGAGGGTCATACCAGTGAGCCTGCCGTGGCTCGTGTGCTTCAGTTTTCCCTGATCACGAAAAGAAGTACGAATGAGGCCGGCGTAGTTCCCCTTGTATTCCTGAATCTCGAGGTGATATCTCAGGGGCTTCTTTCTTCTCATGGCTTCTATAATACGACACTTGTTATTATATGTCAAGACAATAATACTTCTATTTAATGGCTACAATAGAACGTCCATAACACCATTTTTGCCTTGAGTGCCAAGGGTATTAAGGGAAATTTGCAGGGGGAAAATGCGTTTCAACTGCTGCAGACTCTTTGTGCCACCAATCCTCACAGCAAAAATAAGGTCGAAACATCTATACTTTTGAAATCTGTAATGCACCCAAAACTGCTGCCGCGAGGGGTGCTTCCTTAAGATTCGCTTTTCCATGACCCCACCTGCATTGAAGAGTTTGGGTGCCATTTTTCGTCATCTGCCTGCTTACGTTTCTGTTCCGTAACAGATGCAAGCTATGGTGACATTGGTAGGTTGCAACGCCAATAAGCTTAAAGATGAAATCACCGAAAGTACGGGGAAGTCGTTTTAGTGGAGAAATTAACTTTAGAGGTGGTACAATGGGTGGGGGCAGGTCAGGTTTGCATCGGTTCTGTTCTGCCAACCCAAGAAAAGGAAAGCGATGGAAGAGACAACAAACGGGTTGTTATGGACCATGTGGTCTAAAAGAGTCATTGCGGAGGAAAAACCATGAATAAATCAGGATATTCAAGGGCAGTGTTGGCTGTGCTCCTGTTTGTCGGGATCGCCGCTTTTTTCATGGCGGGGGCTGTTTATGCTGGCAATTCTTTCACCATCGCCGTCATCCCGGACACCCAGAATTACGTAGACGATACCAAGCCGCAACCGGACAGCCTTAACTTCTTTAAAGCAGAGACCCTGTATCTGGCGAAGCACAAGAATGACATGAACCTGGCGTTCGTCACGCACGTCGGTGATGTGGTGCAACACGGCGACGGCACGAACGGCTCACCGGGCAACACGGCCTACGGCGCCGGCCGTGAATGGGACCGGGTCAAGCAGGCCATGGACATCCTGGCAGCTTCCGGAGTACCCTTCGGCATGAGCATCGGCAACCACGACTACGACAACTACAGCTATTCGACCCCCGAGGGCAACCACCCGCTGAAGAGCAACGTCATGTGGAAAAATCGCTTTGGATCCGGCTCGTCGTATTTTGCAGGCAAGTCATGGTATGGCGGTGCCTCAGACGTCCTTACCCACAGCCCCGGAATCTCCAGTTACCAAACGTTCTCGGCCGGTGGCAAGACCTTCCTGCACATCTCCCTGGAGATGGAAGCCAGCGACAATGTCCTGGCTTGGGCACAGGGCGTGATCGATTTCCACAAGGGCTATGCGACCATCATCACCACCCACGAATACCTTGGTCCCCCTGGCCAAACCGACAACCATTTGCCCCTGGAGGTCCCCGCTCGCCGCATTGCCGCCAGCACAAGGTACCTGAAGAACTCTCCGGGAGGGTGGAACGATGCCCAAGGAGTTTGGGACAAGCTCATCACCAAGAACGACCAGATCTTTCTGGTTATTTGCGGGCATGCGTGGGGTCCCACCATCCAAGACGTTTCCAAGTCGGAGAACCTTCGCATTGACAATAACGATGCCGGTCACGCGGTCTATCAAGTCCTGACCGACTACCAGGGCAACACCCTCAACAACCCCGGCGGCGCCGGCTGGCTGCGCTTCATGGAATTCGACATGGGCAAGAACACCATCCACTTCAGGACTTACTCTCCGACGCTCGGCAAATACGCCGGTGTGAACGGTGAAAACACCTTCAACCAGCCGCCGGAATTCTCCGATTTTACCTTGGCAATGCCGGTTCAGGTTCTTGACGCACCCGACAGAGATCCACGAAAATAACAACGAACCTCACACCGGTATCGGGGACAATCCTGCAGGTGACAAATTCTTATGGTTCTTTCTCACACTGAGTGGTCATGCCAAGCCCGCCATTAAGAAGATAAAGCATAAACTTGTACAAATGTTCTATAAGCATAATGTTACATTTTGGGTAAAGTTATGGTTGAACTTACAAAGAATCAAAGATATCAAGGGAAATTGACGGAAGTACATGGGAATCGAACCCACCTTCAATGGCTGTAAACCCTTGATTGTCAAGGGTGCCAAAACTTCATCGACACTTTTTCGGCACTACATCGAGAAGAAGCATAAAAAGAAACCTGCCCTTGATACGGAAATTCCTTCGTGCGTTTTCGCACTATTAACACGTTTGGTAAACTACTTAACCACCTTTCCAGGAGGTTGACCAAATGCCTGAGCCAAAAATAGACAAAGTCAAATTACATCGGTTACTTAGCTCTGGAAAGTCACAGAGGGAAGCTGCTCAAGTTTTTGGCGTCACCGAGGGCGCCATATCGAAAGCTGCCAAGGGTCTCAACATTGCCGTCGTAAAGAACGTTGCCCTGGAGAACGCCCACAAGGTAGTCAACAAAGGCCTCAACACCATAGACCAGCTTCAAAAGATCAATGATTATGCTAATGAACTTCTTGATCTGCTTATGCGCTGGAACAAAGGCGACACGGAGGCTCTCCAAATCCTCGAATCACAGGTACGTAAGGTACGTATCAAAGGCTCAGAGGAAGAGGTTACGGAATACCGTTTCAAAGACCCGCGGGAACTTGCACTCAAGGCCATGGCTGAGATAAGAGGGCAGCTTGGCCTGCAACTCGATATTTTCAAGACCCTTTATGACATGGAGGCAGTGGCGGAGTTTCAACAGGAAGTATTGACAGCAATACAGGAGGTAAGTCCGGATGTTAGAAACGCAATTGTCCAGAGACTCAAAGAGAGACACGCTGTTCGAGGGTCTATTTCGATCGATTGAACAGCGGTTTTTAGGAAACCATACTGGCGAGATTCCTTCTCTTGGTGAATGGGCTGAACAGACACCAGTCATCTTGGACGGTAAGCCATTCACTTTTCAGCGTCACGAGTACCTCAAGGAACCCTACCGGGATGATCACCCCTTTCAGGTAGAGATGAAGGCGGCTCAAATGGGTCTTACGTCACGTGCTATGTTGAAAGCAGTACACAGCGCTCGTTACGGCTCATACAGGGGCATTCTCTACCTTTTCCCGTCCAAAACAGATGTTACGGATTTTTCAAAAGGTCGTGTTGATCCTCTCATTGATGAGAACCCTGATTCAATAGGCAAATGGATCAAAGACACCGACTCCGCCAACATCAAACGCATCTGGAACTGTTTTCTTTATCTTCGTGGCATGGCTTCCCGGACAGGGCTCAAGTCCGTGCCGGCCGATTTTATTATTTTTGACGAACTCGATGAAGCCCCGCAGAATGCTGTCGACATGGCCATGGAGCGTATGGCTCACAGTGAATTCAAGGAAGTGTTCCAACTGTCGAACCCAACTCTCCCCGATTACGGCATCGACAAGGCCTTCCAGGAAACCGATCAACAGTATTGGCTTCTGAGATGCGAGAAATGTGGAGAGTATACTTGCCTTGAAGACACGTTCCCGGATTGTCTGATAACCACAGGCGATCGGGTCATCCGAGCCTGTGAGAAGTGTAAATCAGAACTCAATCCGTCCATAGGTCAGTGGGTAGCTAAGAGACCAGGCATCACAGACAAGAGGGGTCGGCACTACAGTCAGCTCTTCTCCCACTTCGTGGACCCTGCCTCTATCCTTCACCAGTTCAGGACGACGAATAACCTAACAGACTTTTACAATCTGAAGATTGGCGTCGCCTACGTGGAGGCGACCAACAGGCTCACTGTCGAGGAGGTTCTTTCTCTGTGCGGAAACGAGGGGATTTCCGAAAGTGATGAGGGACCCTGCTTCATGGGTGTTGACCAGGGAAAGGACCTCCACGTTGTGATTGGCAAACGATCCCGCAACAAGGCAGGGCGGATAGTTCATCTGGGTATATACAAGGCCTGGGAGGAACTCGACAGGTTGATGAAGAATTTTCATGTATCAAGGTGTGTTGTGGATGCTTTACCCGAAACGAGGAATGCCAGAGCCTTTGCCCTGCGTCATAAGGGACGGGTATTTCTTAATTTCTACAACGAGCATCAGAAAGGGTCCTATTCCTGGAGCGACAAGGAGCTGGTTGTGAGTTCGAACAGAACGGAGAGTCTCGATGCAAGCCACAGGGAGATTTCTGATGGTACCATTGTGCTTCCAAGGGACTGTCAGATAACCAAAACATTTGCCGACCATCTCCATAACGTTGCCAAGAAGCTCGATGAGAATGAAGAGACCGGCTCCAAGCGCTATGTCTACGTGAAACTGGGACCTGATCATTTCCGCCATGCCTTCAACTATGAGGCCATGGCACGACAGGATGCACCACGGCTCCTATTTCCAAATATGTAACAAGGAGGGCATATGGATAGAAATCTTATCATCAACTCGGAGATATCAAAAAACGGAGTCGTCACCCACAACACATCGAAAGACGTGAAGTATTTGAGTAGGAAAGTCCTGGGTGGAATAGTCTGGCCCATACACGAAAAGAGCATACCGGGATATTTCTGCATCATCGGCGAAGAATTTAATGAACAGGTTAGGTTTGAGGGCTCTTGAGATCTTCGGGGAAAACTGAGATTACTGGCAGAATATGTGTTTGAGAAACATTCTCTGTCAGATTTCTGCCGGCGACTGGGTGAGGATATGGCCCGGCTATGTTGCACCAGTATCTACGCAACAGGCGAAGAAGACTCCGCAGTACAAACACGATTCTTTAATCAGTGCATAACCGAACAACACATCCAGTGCAGATTGGATGTGGCGCCCTTCTGGGAGAATCCGGGAGTAGGTATAGGCATTCTGGGCGACTGGCAGGAACGATCTCTTCTTGAGATCCCGGACGATACGGTCCTCTTTGAACAGATGAAGCATATTCAGTCCGTTGACATTGGGAATATATCCGAAAAGTTTTTCGCGGTTAAAGCCCTCTGTTTTGTGGTCGGCAAGTTTGAAATAGATGGAGGCAATGGACTACAACCAGGTTACCAGCCTCGTCGGTATTGAGCCCAGGGGGTAGCTATTGCACCTTCAAATCAAGCATTGGACCTATCATAAAGAACTGCGGATTGCGGATGGAAATGTGGCATAACGTTCGCGCTCAAGAGCGTGCCACTTTGGGACGTCGACTGCAGCGCGTGCTTTAGCCATATAGTCCTCCGGGGCCGCACAGGATCGCTAAGGCCACCGATGTCTATGGAGTTGATGTCGGTGGCAGTCTCCAGTCGAATTCTTCAACGCTCACCAGCCCCTGCACAAGCGTGCGGGTCTGACCGTTCGCGAGTGAAACAACGGACAGGGGCGACACCCATACGCCCCTTTTTCGGTCGAGCGGTGCGAGCTGGCGGCCGTCTCCCGTGGCAAAAAGGCGATGGTCCGCGGACCAAGCCAAATCACGGCCCTTCGCCACCACCGTCGGCGGGTCCCCTGTGAGACTCACCCGGTAGAACATCTGGGCAGGACCCGCTGTGCTGTCACCGGCGTGACGGCCATAGAGAACGCTATCGGGGTCTCCCGGAATGGCGAACAAGTTATCAGCAAAGGGAGAAAGATCGTCATCCCAGGTGAATGGCAACGGGACCTCACGTTCCTTTGTGCCATCGGCACGCAGGATAACCAGCCGGGCCTGCCCGGGGTTCTGCGCGAATGCTTCCGCGACCAGCGTGTTGTCATCGAGCCACACCGCTGCTCCTAAATCGTCGGCGAGTGGTAGCTGGCTGCTGGTGGCCAGATCGAGGATCTGAGCCGATGGTCTCGACTCACCCCACATTGAGATATAGAACTGGTGGCTATCGGGGGACCAAGCGGTTGTATTGCCAGCGGCGAGCACGCGTTCCTGCCGCGTCGCGACATCAAAGAGAACGAGCTTCCATTCGGGATCGTGCACCAGGTAGACCACACTGCGGCGATTTGGGACCACGCTCTCAATAAAAGTGTACCCGTCGGGGAGGACGACAAGCTGGGTCACAGGACCCCCGCGCTCACTTACCGTACAGAGAGTGCGGGTCTTCCCCACCTCTCGGACAAACAGGATCGTCTTCCCGTCCGCAAGCCAGATCGGCGAATGATCGTCGGAACCGCCCGACGTCACTTGCACGCGTCCCGAACCGGCCGAATTGATGCGCCAAATCTTGTAATGGCTTGGTCGCGTGCCTGGCTTGTAGTAGCGGGCGGAATAGACGATGTCGGCTGTAGGCCTGGAGGAGGCAGCGCCAGCGGTATTTCCGAGGGCTAATCCAAAAAAGAATAGCCCGAAAATTCCTAATTTCATCAACACGGGGGACCTCCTACTTGGATTCCCTTGGAGTTGCTCCTTCCGGCTTTTCCGCAAATTATGTTTCATCTTCTTAGAGAAGTAGTTTTAAATATGTTAGTATTTACAGGATATATTGTCAATAATAATGGTGCGCTAGCGATACGCTCGATTACCGACTGAAATGTAGCACATTCAGGGAAAATGGCAAGGTGTGAACTACAGCAATGAATAGAATTGCTCACACCAATTTGTAAAAAATCCGTTGCCTGGGAAAAATGTTGAGTACACCTATTCCACAGTATTTTGCAGTCGCCAAAATTGAGGATTATTGGTTGTAAGGTGCAACGGTTAAACTCAGGGGCGCGCCCCCACCTTGCTCATGGACGTTTCAGGAATCTGAAGTAGAAGGCTGCGAATACCAGGACGATTCCTACGTTCACCATCAGCCGTTCCCAGAACCGGTTCTTGAAGAACAAGACATCGATCGCGACGATTACGGCTGCCATCAAGACTACGTAGAGTGCGCTGACCGTCTGGCTTCCCATTTCAGTCCCTGTTTAACTGTTCGGCGCTCCAGCGGCTGCCAAACATTGTTTATATGGATCGGTGTTAATATTCCAAACGCTAAAGATTACTGTTTGAAATCTACCATAAAACGAAAGAATTGAGAAACAAGATTTACAGGAAGAAAGCAAATAGATTTGCGCTCAGAAAAATTGTCAAAATGAACCGATAGGCAGGATTGCGATGTATCACCTACCTATACGTAACAAAATTGGTTGACCTTTAGAACGCCTGAGGGTCATTATCTAACCTGCTTTTTCTTGAAAAAGAAAAGGAGGAAAAAAATGACCGAGACACAACCAACCACCCATGAACCAGTCAAAAGTGAACGTGAAGTATTCCGTGAGCAGCATCGTACGCGACCCCCGATCGACCATATCCTCGAGCGGCTCTCCCCTCTCGAGCTCCCCGCCAAGGACTGTTTCGAGCTCTACCTGCGCCACAAGTCGCGCGTGAACCACAAGCGGAGGACGCTCGACAGTTCCTTCACCTCAATCATGTTCTTTCTCGACTTTTATGGAAGGTCGGGCAAGCCTGACCTCAAGGAACTCGAACGCTCCGACCTGGAAGCATTTATCGAGCACGAGCAGGACCGGGGCCTCAAGATCTCGACGGTCAGAACACGGATGGCCTCCATCATTGCCTTTCTCCACTTCCTCGTCGAGGAGGATCTCATCCCCGGAACTGCCCTGAAGAAAACGATCAAGCTTAAACTGCCCGATTCCCTCCCTCGGGCCATAAACCCCAAGGACGTGAGGAAACTGCTTTCGGTCATCAACAACACCCGGGACCGGGCCCTTATCCTGCTCCTTCTTAGAACCGGCATCAGGATCGGAGAAGCCCTCGGTCTCACCCTTGACGACCTCGATCTTCGGGACAGGAAGGTCCATCTCTTCGAGGGAGAAAAGAACAGCATGGGCAGGGTGGTCTACTTCTCCGATGACGCGCTCTTCGCCCTCAAACGCTGGCT
Source organism: uncultured delta proteobacterium (assembly GCA_963754785.1). Lineage (GTDB taxonomy): Bacteria > Desulfobacterota > Syntrophorhabdia > Syntrophorhabdales > Syntrophorhabdaceae > PNOF01. The sequence continues at coordinate 37,015 of CAVWHH010000026.1, forward strand.
CTCAATAAGGAACAAGGAAGAAAAGTATCTCTTTTACGGACAACGCCATGGCCACCTCTGTTACAGCGCTGCCCGGAACCGCATCGTAACGTACTTCAAGAAGGCTGACCTGGAACATAAGGGTTACACGATCCATGCACTTCGCCACACCATGGCCTCCGAGTTGCTGAACGCCGGCATGCGTTTGGAAGTTCTCCAGCAACTCATGGGTCATCAGGACATCGAGGTAACCCGGCGCTATGCGAGACTCACCGACAGGACCCGGGAGGAAGAATACTTCAGAGCCATGGCGATTATTGAGAAAGGAGGGATCGATGGAGACTACTGAGCGATACCGGAGGTCGTTAAAAAGAAAGAACTGTTCTTCCCACACGGTAAAGACCTACATGAACATCCTTGCTCACTTCACCCGATGGCTCACGGTCCCGCTTGCTATGGTGACCCGTACTGATATAGGAGCCTACGTGGATCACCTCTTTCGGAAACGCCTGAGTCCGAAAACAATCACCTGTCACCTGCAGACGATCCGTCTTTTCTTCGACTACCTCATTGACGAGGAAGGGATGGAGATGATAAATCCAGTCGCCAGGATCTCGATCCGTCTGCCGAAACCGCTGCCCCGTCACCTGAAGGACAACCAGGTTGCGCGCCTCTTCGCAGTCATCACCAAGGTGCGTGACCGGGCGATGTTCATGCTGATGCTCCGCTCGGGCCTCAGGGTAGAAGAGGTTGCGCACCTCACCGTGGATGCGGTAGACTACCGGAGGAAACAGGTCTTTGTCTCAAACGGCAAAGGCGCCAGGGACCGTATGGCCTATTTGAGTGACGATGCCTGTGCTGCCCTGCTTGCCTACCTTGAGAAACGGTCATCGAAGGGAAGAGAACTCTTCCTGGTCGAGAAGGGGTCGATGAAAGGGAAACCGATCTCCGTTCGGGGTATCCAGAAGCGGATCGAATACTATGCGCATAAAAGCGGGTTGAACGTGTCGTGTCATTGCCTTCGTCATACGCTCGCCACACAGCTTCTGAACGCCGATGCTGACCTTGCCACCATCCAGGACCTTTTGGGGCATAGCCAGATCACCACGACGCAACGGTACTGCCGGGTGGCGAACCTCAAGGTTGAGCGGGACTACTACAAAGCCATTAAGGTGGTCCTGCAACGGACGCAGGCAGTGGAGGAGGATGAAGGGGACGGCCCACAAGAACAGGGCATAAGACAAAGAGAACGTATCGCCCCTGCCGATCAAAAAAGGCCACAGGACGTGTACGTGTCTCCCGTGTGGGGAAGGCGCAGCGCCGGTCCTCCCGATGAAAGAAACGAACGAAGTATGTGGACGAGTCCCGAAGAAAGGAGTGATGGATGGTGAGCGACAAAACGAGCAATGAGGAACTGGACCTATTGATTGCGAAAATCACGGCTGACACTGACAACACCGACCACCAGCTCTGGGCATTCCGGCAGGTGTTTGAAGACGATGTGGTGCTGCCCCACGAGGCCTTTGCCCTCGGGGAACCGGTGACGGTACTTGCCATCGACTACGACGGAAATGAACGACGGGGGTTAACGGCGAGATGCCTAAAGGGGGACGGCTCTGAGCACATAATCGCCGCGTGCGATCTTCTCTTCCCGGAAGGCTCGACCGGTATCCGCTACGTGGCTGCCTACCGCAGGTGGCTCGGGATCGAACCCTATCCTCAGGTTCAAGTCTCCACAAAACGCAAACCAGAGAAAGCGATGGAGGATGATATCGATCTGACCCACGACGTTACCCTCATCGCCCTTGCCGTGAAACAAAGGGCCATCTCCTGCCTTCTCCCTGACAAAGACCGTATCATCACCCTCCGGCAGGCGGGTTTTGCGGAAGTGGTCCCGGGCGAACTCATCACCGTGGCACCCCACAAAATGTGGCGTTACGCGCGACATCCATACCTCTCCGGACAGATCAAGGCCTGGCACCTCGATGTAGGCGCCCTGGGCCTTACACCTCTCAAGCTCGAAGAAAAGGGGATGTGGGACCCGCGAGAGGAGTATTGGGGAGAGCCTCACGAACCGATAGAATCGTGGGCCAAGCCGATCATCAATCGGGGGGCGCGACCCGCCTACGAGATGGAACAGATCATTCCCGGCGAGGATCCTCTCGATTGTGATACCGACCCGATCCTCGAGGCTATCGAGCTGAAAGAGGCCGGTGACCATGAGGGGGCACACGGCATCCTCATGGCCCTTCTTGCCATTGATCTCCGCTGTCTGGATGCCCACGCTCACCTCGGCAATTTCACCTTCGATCACTACCCTGAGATGGCCATTCGCCATTACGAAGTCGGGGTACAGATCGGGGAGCTCTCCCTCGGTAAGGGGTTCAACGGTGTGCTGCGCTCCCGTCCCTTTCTCCGGTGCTTGTACGGCTACGGCCTCTGTCTGTGGCGGCTTGGCCGGTTCAAAGAAGCGGAGGAGGTTTTTACCCGTATGCTCTGGCTCAATCCCACGGACGACCAAGGTGTACACTTTCTGCTCGACGAGGTGCACAAAAGGAAGGCTTGGCATGACTAACCGGAGTTCCGCGCACGCAAGGGCAAAACCAGAAACTCAATGTGGAACTGTGGAAAGCTGTACCACCTTCCCACAGTTCCACATTACGGCGGCGGTACAAAAGATGGTTATACTATATATGATAGAGACGGCCCTAAAAAAGGCAGAAAATTCTCTTGACAGGGATGTACAAAAAAGAGATAATGGAAAATGGTATGTAACTAACTGATATAACAAGAAAAAACAGGATTTGTTACGTATAGCACCTACAAGTCTTGCATGGAGGTAATCGCCTCAATGAACCATTACTGGATGAAATATGTACAGAAGGAAGTACGGGCCTTTCGGCACCAATCCCAAACTGTTCATTCAGCGACAGACGCACCTGCCCTTCGGCATTATCGCACATTGTATCCACTTATTGTCGCTTCCGGTGTCTTAAGCAAATCTGCGGCCTCAAAACTGGATGGCCATAAAATGTGGGATGCTTTCACTTTGTATAATTTGCTATCAGGACAACAGATATGAACCGGTACCAACGGCAATGAGATCATTTTGATCGTTATGTAGTTCAATTCTTGTAAAAACAACTTTATTTCCTGTTCTCAAAATAGAGGCAGTGACAACAAACCGCTTACCAAGACCTGGACGTAAATAATCAACATGCAAATCAATAGTGCTCATCCTGAAAGCCTTCTTCAGTTTTGCTTCTAAGGTCTCATCATGCATCTTCTTTTGAATACTCATAGCCGCTGCCAGGCCAGCTGTAGCATCAATGACAGATGAAATAACCCCTCCATGCAACATTCCCCGTTGGTAGTTTCCCATCAATTCATCCCGCATTTCAAATAGGGTCTTCACGCAGTCAGAATGTATCGATTCAACTTTAAGGCCCAGTACTTTATTAAATGGGAGGTTCTCGAACACTTCATTGATGGCAGAAACAAATTCTTCATCGCTTGCGAGACTATTCATATATCTCTCCTTTGTAAGCAGTTAACTATTTTATAACAAAATTTCTGCCCTTCGATTATATCGTCAGCACGGAGGGCTGTCAATGTTCATAGGGATCTCTATATTTTCTTTTTTTGCAGATAAAAACATACATTCACATTCCATTGTTCATCAACAGCTGTAAGCTTGTGCGGAAGTATAAACCTTGAGATCCTCGATTAAGGAAGCAACAGAATTTACTGCAACAAATCCGCTACCCAGTCTTGTCGAAAATGCTGTCAAGGAAGACATTCTAAACAGGCTGGTTGAGCCAGCTTATCTTCCATGAAGTGACGGCCTCGGTGCTATCGCTGAAAATATCCTTCCAATATAATAAGGCAGGCGCCATGACGACAAGCGGTAGATCATCAACTCCATCGCCTGGGCGGCTGTCAGCTCTTTTGCCGCATATCTTCCCAGTATCATTCTCACCTGTTCATCGGCCAGCCTTCTGTGCACCTGCTCGCTCATCATATCCTCCTGTCATGACTATTTCACATTGAGGCATTCTATCACAGAGTGCGGTTTTGAATTTTAAATCTTCCCAAAACAGTGTGGTTTTGATTCTTAACTGACAATAAGAAAAAATTTGTTGACAACGCTGCGTATTTTACCATAGCATGTGAAGAGCTTGGCGCAAATGGGAAAGGTCGTTTCCGCATAAAAGCGATTCACGAATGCGCAGAGGCCCGCAGGACCGAGAGTAGTCATCGCAAAGAACGCTCCAAGAGGTATGTATGCCGGAAGAGAGGGATGAGCGGGCGAGAGACCCGTGGGAAGAGGATCCCTGGGAAAGGGAGTACCCGTATCAGTACTTCGAGTACGAAGTAAATAAAAGGGAGAAGATAGCCACCGTGACCCTCACTAATCCTGCTGCGGGGGACAGTGCGCCGTTCTGGACTCCCTATCAGGGAATCAAAGCCATAAACAGATGGGAGAGGGATGATGACGTCAAGGTGGTCATAATAAAGGGGGGCGGCAAGAATTTCTGCACCGGCCACGACCTCAACAGCTACCTTAAAGAGCATGGGGCGCGCAGCGGGTCCCGGGCGGTCGTGAAAGAAAGCAAGCACCGGCGGCCCAACCGATGGAACATATTGCTCCAGCGCGACAACTGGCTTTTCGGAATGCGCCTTCTGTGTTCGCTCAAGCCGACGATAATGCAGGTCCACGGTCTCTGCCTGGAGTACGGGCATCTCATGCAACTCCACGGGGATATGACGATAGCGGGTGACGACGCCCACTTCGGACACCTCGGCCAAGTGATGGGCATAAGCGGGATAGGACCTTTCAAAGCAATCAGCAACCTTATAGGGTACAAGCGGTACCGGGAAATGATGACCTGCGGCAGGACTGTCAGCGCCCGGGAAGCGGCCGAGATGGGATTGATAAACAGGGTAGTTCCGAGGGAAAGGCTGAACGAGGAGGCCTGGAACGAAGCGAGAAGGATAGCGATGGTCCCTCTGGACGGTCTCGTGAGCGGCAAGGCCTTCGCTCATATGGCCCTGGAAGAGATGGGAGTACCGGCCGACGAGCTCCGCGCGGGGTACATGTGGGCCGGTTTTGCTCTTTCCATCGTTCATCAACCGGGTGAATTCAGTTTTCTGGACGTCGTCAGAGAGGAAGGCCTCAAACAGGCAATGCGGCGCCGGAAAGAACTGTATGCCCCTCTTGGCGGGTTCGGCCTCGAGGCGGAGCGGGACAGGGTGGAGCCGAGCGAGGAGAAAAATGATCGTGAATAGCGGCTTGCCGCGCCGTCGGTGACGTCGTGAGCGGAGGAGGAATGCGCAGACTACCCCTCGACGGGGTCCGGGTCGCCGATTTCAGCCGGGTCCTCTCCGGTCCCGTCGTTACCATGATTCTCGGCCAGTTGGGCGCTGAGGTCATTCGGGTCGAGTCCCGGGCGGCGATGGACTCCTCAAGAAACATGATACCTTTTGCAGACGGCATACCGGGCGTGAACAGGAGCTCGGCATTCAACCAGCGTAATATGAGCAAGAAGTCCTGCTCTCTCAATCTCAAAACTTCACGGGGCCGTGACATCGCGCAAAAGCTGGTGGCCATAAGCGACGTTGTGGTCGAAAACCTCGCCCCGGGGGTGATAGAAAGACTCGGCCTCGGCTATTCCGAGTTGACAAGGGCTAGGGCGAACATCATCATGCTCTCCATATCAGGCCTCGGCCAGACAGGCCCGTTACGGAACATAGCCGCCTATGGGAACTGCGTTCAGGCTTATTCGCTCATTACCCGACTTACCGGCTACGCAGACGACGTTCCCAAGGGGGTTGGCGCGAGCTGGGCTGACCCTATGGCCGGACTCCACGGCGCTGTGGCCGTCCTGATCGCCCTGTATTACAGGCACAGGACAGGGAAAGGCCAATATATCGAGGTGGCGATGGACGAAGCGATGCTCGCCCAGTTGCCCCATCCGATGATGGATTACTTCGCGAACCAGCGCACGACCGGCTGCAAGGGCAATCGTGACGACGTTATGGCGCCCCACAACGTCTACCGCTGCAAGGGTGACGACAAGTGGGTGGCAATAGCGGTGCGCACCGAGGAGGAGAGGAAGGCTCTCTTTACCGCCATGGGAAACCCCGACTGGACGAAAGAGGAGAGGTTCTCCGATCGCTACGGCTGCTGGCAGCACCAGGAGGAACTCGATGAACTTGTGACTTCGTGGACGAGGAGCCACACGGAATATGAAATTATGGCCATGCTGCAGCGGGCGGGAGTGCCGAGCGGGGTCTGCCTGCAGAACCAGCCCCTCGTAGAGGACCCTCAGCTCGCCCATCGGGGCTTCTTCGTCGCCGTGGACCATCCCGAAGCCGGGACCAGACTGGGGACAGGTCTCCCATGGAAGATGAGCGGGGTGCCTTCGCCCGAGGTCAGCAGGGCGCCCCTCTTTGGAGAACACAATGACTATGTGTTTCACGAACTCTTGGGTATTTCGGAAAAGGAGATTGCCGACCTCGAGAAAGAGAGGGTCATTTACTGATGGGCGGTGACGGGGGCCAGGCGGCGTTGAGCGGGTTGAGGGTGGTGGAGTATGGGTCCGGCATCGCGGGTGCGTATTGCACGAAGCTCCTCGCCGATATGGGGGCAGAGGTCATCAAAGTGGAAAAGCCGGGAATCGGGGACCCCACACGCTGTATGGAACCTTTTCTCGGGAGCGGCTCCCATGCGGTGAGTCTACCATTTCTTTACCTGAACACCAACAAGCAGGGCATCACTCTGGAATTAGCCGATCCTTGGGGCCTCAAGGCTTTCAAGGCTCTCCTCGGCGAATCTGATGTGCTCGTCGAAAGCACCGAGCCGGGGACCATGGAGAGGCTGGCCATTCCGTACGAGGTCGCCAGGGAAATCAACGGGACGCTCATCATGGTCTCGATTTCACCTTTTGGCCAGGATGGTCCTTATCGCCATTTCAAAGCCACCGATCTCGTTATCTTCGCGATGAGCGGCCTCGCCTGCTTCTCCCCGGCCGGAGGCGTGACCGAGCCGGATAAGGAATATCCCCTCAGGGCGCCGGGGCTGCAGAGCGACTTCGCGTCGGGGGCCACGGCCGCCGTTGCGGCCATGAGTGGAGTAATTCAGCGGACAAGCGATGGAGAGGGTCAGCATATCGATATTTCCGAACAGCAGGCAGTCTGCGCAGCCGGGAGCGCGACCCTCAGCCCTTTCCTCTATACGCTGGAGCCCCGGACGAGAGGACGATTCGGGGCCCTGGGAACCGTGATGATCCTCCCCACGACAGATGGCTACGTGTGCATCGAGACGCTCACCGAGGAGGAGTGGGAGGGCCTGGTAGAGGCCATGGGCGGCCCGATTGGGCGGCCGGGGAGTTGTTCAAGGAACGGGCTGTCAGGGCGGCAAACTGGGATGCGATAGAGCCGCTCGTCACGGAGTGGACGTCGCGCCATGGCAAATGGGAATTATCGCTGAGGCTCCAAGAAAGGGGGGTTAAGGCGTTACCGGTCAATACAGCCGAGGATCTCGCTCGTTCCGAGCAGCTTCAGTCGCGTCAGTTTTTCGTCGAGCTCGATTATCCGGACGCCGGAGCCGTGAGATTTCCCGGTGCGCCGTACAGATTTTCGCTTACGCCCTGGCGGGTCGTCCGGCTGGCGCCTCGGCTCGGAGAGCACAATGACGAGATTTTCACGGGGCATCTCGGCTACACGAAGGATGAGCTTTCGAAACTGAGGGGCCTGGGAGTAATCTAAGGAGTCCTGCAATGGAAGCACGAAAGGCACTCGACGACATCAGGGTCCTAGACCTGTCTAACCCGCTTGGCGTTTACTGCGGCAAGCTTCTTGCCGACCTTGGCGCGGACGTGATAAAAGTAGAGCCTCCGGGCGGGGACAAGATGCGGCAAATAGGACCGTTTTACCATGACGAGCCGCATCCCGAGAAGAGCCTCTATTGGTTCTATTTCAACACGAACAAGAAGAGCATCACGCTCAACCTCGAGTCGGCGAAGGGCCAAAGCATTTTCAAAGACCTGGTACGAAAATCGGACGTGGTTCTCACGACTTTTGCTCCTTCCTCGTGCGTCGAGCGGGGAGTCGGGTACGAAGCTCTCAGGGCCGTGAATAAACGGGTTATCGTTGTATCCGTGACGCCCTTCGGACTGACGGGTCCCTATGCCGATTTCAAGGGATCGAACATTATCGGCATGGCGATGGGTGGGTTCCTGAACCTTTTCGGCTTTCCTGACAGTCCCCCCGTGTGCATTGCCGGCGAACAGGCCTACAACCTGGCATCGGCCAACGCAGCCGTCGGCGCCCTTATTGCCCTCTACTGGCGGGACGTCAATGGAGAAGGGCAGCAGGTCGACGTGTCAATGGAAGACGCAGTTCTGAAAATCGTTTTTCTCGCGGTGAGCAGCTATAAGGCAAGCGGGAAGATCCTTAAAAGGAGCGGTCTCGAGCTGTATCGGGGCATCAAAGACACGTTCGCCTGCAAGGATGGCTACGTCCTGTGCGCGCCCCTGGGCGGCGGTGGGGCCGACGTGATGCTCGACTGGATGGAGAAAGAAGGCAAGGCCGCCGACCTGAGGGATGACAAGTACGCCGACGTGATTGCCGCGATTGGCAGCAGGCGCCTGCAGAAAGACCGTAGGTTTTCCGTCGATCCTCACGTGCTGACGGAGCGCGGCGTGGAGAACGCGCACGTGCATGAGGTATGGGAAACGTGGCTCAAGACCCACACGAAGGAGGAGCTGTTTAAGGGCGCTCAGGAAAGAGGTGTGGGCCTGATGCCTGTCTACGATGCGGCAGACATCGCCGAGGAGCCTCAACTGAGCCAAAGGAGCTTCTTCGTCGACGTGGCGCATCCCGAAATGGGGAAGCTGAGGTGCCCGGGCGCCCCTTATCGGCTGAGCCGCACTCCGTGGGCGATCCATCGTCGGCCGCCGATCATCGGAGAGCACAACACCGACATATATGAGAAAGAGCTTGGGATGACGGCCGGACAGATAGGGGCGCTCAGAAAAGAGGGAGTGATATGACCGCTTCGCCCGGATTACCTCTGGAGGGATTGAGGGTATTAGACTTCTGCTGGGCAATGGCAGGTCCCATTGCCACCAGGCTCTTAGCCAACTTCGGTGCCGAAGTGCTGAAGGTGGAATCGATGAGAAGGCCCGACGGCGGTCGGCTCATGCCGCCTATGGTGAAAGGCGGCGGGCTCAGCGCGCAATTCCTGGATGCGAACAGCGATAAGCTGGGCATAAGCCTGAATATGAATCATCCCAAAGGTCGGGAGCTTGCGAAGAGACTGGTTCGACTGTGCGACGTAGTGGCGAACAATCTGAGGCCCGGAACGTTGGATAAGTGGGGGCTCGGTTACGAAGAGTTGGTGCGAATAAGGCCGGACATCATCATGCTGGAAATGCCCGCGATGGGCAAGACCGGACCGCGCGCCCGTTACGGCGGCTACGGACCCGGGCTCCAGGCAATGGCCGGATTCAATCACTTGACCGGCCTGCCCGGCCAGCCTCCTCTTTCGTCAACGATCGCCCTTCCGGACTGGGGCCCGAATCCCCTCCATGCGGTGACGGCCGTGATGGCCGCCCTCCATTACCGGAACCGAACGGGGCAAGGGCAGCATATAGAAGTGGCCCAATACGAGAGCACGGTCTGTTTCCTGGGGCTCCCGCTTCTCGATTATGCGGCGAATGGCAGAGTGGGGAGCCGAAACGGCAACCGCTCGCCGGACGCCGCCCCCCATGGGGTATTCCGGTGCGCAGGAGATGACAGATGGTGTGCCATCGCAATTTCGACCGATGAGGAATGGCGGCGTTTTTGCGATGCGATCGGCAAGCCGGCCCTGGCGGCTGATCCGAGATTCGCGAGCCTGGAAGGAAGGAAGGAACGCGAGGAGGAGTTGGAGCGGCTCGTCGAGGAATGGACCGAAGCCAGGCCGCCGGAAGATGTCATGAGGCTGCTGCAGGGGGCGGGGGTAGCCGCCGGGATTGTCCAGAACGCGCAAGATCTGGCAGACCGGGATCCCCAGGTACAATTTCGGGAATGCTATTCGACGCTCACGCACCCAGAGGCGGGCGACGTCGTCTGCGAGCAGGTCACGATAAAGCTGTCGGCGAGCCCGGGGAGGGCCCGGGTGCCCGGGCCGGGGCTCGGCCAACACAACGAATACGTTTTCAGGGAATTTCTCGGTCTTGACGAGGAGGAGATGAATCGGTGCCATGTAGACGGGGTTTTCGATTAGGCTTTTTTTAAGAACTGCCGGGAGGGCGAGATGAAAAACGTTTATTTCTTTATCGGGCTGGTCTGTATCGTTGGGCTGTCGGTGCTTTTCTCTTCCGGGGCTTTCACCGCAGCGGAGGTAGCGGCAAAGAGCGAGACGGCTGCCGAACAGCCTCATCGCGGCGGCATACTGACGATAAGCGAGTTCCCTGCGACGGAGGCTATCGGCTTTCCGCCGAAGAGCAGGGGAGGAGCCAGGGCCATGAGGCAGGGCGCCCCGGCCATCGAGACGCTCCTTCGACTCGACAAGAGGGGGAAGCCTATCCCGTGGCTCGCCACCGGCTTCAAGGAAGATGCGGCCGCGAAGACGATCACCCTCACGCTTCGCAGGAACGTCAAGTTCCACGACGGCACCGACTTCAACGCCGAGGCGGTCAAATGGAACCTCGACCAATGCATCGTCGCAAAAACGGCCGGAGCGGAGAAGTTCAAGTCGATAGACGTGGTCGACAACTATACGGTGCGGATCAACCTTACCGAGTGGGACAGCACGCTGACGCCGAACCTTGCGGCTCAGATGCCGGGTCAGATCATATCGCCGACCGCGTATAAAAAGAACGGGGAGGAATGGAGCGCAAACAACCCCGTCGGCACCGGTCCATTCCAGATAGTCAAGTGGAGGAAGGACGTCGACCTGACGTACAAAAGATTCGACGGTTACTGGCAGAAAGGGAAGCCTTATCTCGACGGGCTGAAGTTCGTGTACGTCATCGATCCCGTCTCGCGCGTCTTGAGCTTTAAAGCGGGAGAAGCCGACATACTGCTCCAGATAGATCCGAAGGACGTCGCGGACCTCGAGAAAGGGGGCTACGTCGTCAAGGCGAATCAGGTAGGCTCCGGCGCCTTCGGCCTCATCTTCGATTCCGCGGACCCGAAGTCACCTTTCGCGGACGTGCGGGTGAGGAGGGCAGCCCAGTATGCGGTAGATACGCAAACGATATGCAAAAAAGTCTTCCAAGGTTTCTTCGACCCGACGAACCAGCTCGTGCCCAAAGACAATTGGGCTTACAACGCAGGCATCGCCGGCTATCCCTACAATCCGAAGAAAGCGCGGCAACTTCTCGCCGAGGCGGGCTATCCCGGCGGCTTCAAGACAAAGATGCTCGTCCAAGCCGGCGACCTCGGCGATTCCATGGAACTCTACGTTGCCGTTCAGGGCTACCTGGAAGACGTCGGCATCAACGCCGAGATCGAGGTCATGCAGGCAGCGAGGAGAGACCAGATCATGTACGAAGGCCACAGTTGGGAGGGAATGGTGAAGAGCACCGTCTCGTCGAACCCCGATCTTGTCGCCCACCAGGTGAGAATGTTCGGCGGCATCGGGCGGGCCTTTGTCTCTATGGCAACACCCGAAGATTACTTGAAGGCTATGGACAACGCGGTTGCTGCCCGTGATTTCAACGGCAAACAGAAATGGGCGAAAGAGCTGCAGAAGCTCGTGATCGACAAGTACTGTCTCCGCCTCGTGATTGCTTCTTTCAAGCAGATCGACGTGTCGCGGAAATCGGTCCATAATCATGGCTTCTGCGCCACCCCCACGGCCGCCAACTGGTCGCCCGAAGAGGCGTGGGTCGAAGGAAAGTGATACCGATCTGTCTTCGGGTGAGCAAATAAAGGTGTGAGGAGGAAGCGATGAGCATCGACAAGCTGACACTACTTTGCGTGGGGGACTTGGTTTTCGACAGCCCCGAAGCCGACCGGTTGGCCGATTTTGTGCGTCCCACGCTGAAATCGGCAGACGTCGTGGTCGGCCAGATGGAGGTTGTCTTCACGGCAAGAGGCGAGCGCCAGTACACGCCCGTCCCTTCCCCTCCCACCGACCCGCGCAACATGGGGGCGATGATTTCGGCGGGCTTCAGCGTGTTGACCCTTGCCGGTAATCACGTCTGGGATTCCGGACCGCCCGGAATAGAGGACTCGATTGAAGGTCTCCGGTCCTATGGCGTGGCGTTCACCGGCGCGGGAATGAACATCGACGAGGCAAGGAAGCCGGCCGTCATCGAGCGCAAGGGGACCAGGATCGGCTTCCTTGACTACAATTGTGCGGGCCCGAAGGACTCGTGGGCCACGCCGGAGAAACCGGGGTGCGCGTACCTCGACATCATTACGCACTACGAGCAGGGAGGGCCTACCCCGGGGATCCGTCCGTTTATCTACACCTTCGCCGACCCTCGGACCGTCAAGGCCATGACGGACGACATCCGAAAACTGAGAAAGGCGTGCGATGTCCTCGTCGTCGTGTTTCACAAGGGCGTCACTCATATTCCCGCCTACCTCGGCATGTACGAGCAGCCTATCTGCTACGCGGCTATCGACGCAGGCGCCGACCTCGTTCTCGGCCACCATGCGCACATCCTCCGGGGCATAGAGTTCTACAGAGGCAGGCCGATCTTTCACGGCCTCGGGAACTTTATTACCGCTACCATGGCGCTCACCGAAGCTCCGAACTGGAGGCTGGGGCAGTGGATAAAGCTGCGGAAAGAGCTGGCCGGATTCGAGCCGGACCCTCTGAACCCTTCTTACCCTTTTCATCGCGATTCGAGGAAGACGATCATTGCGAAGTGCGAGATAGAGCACGGGAAGATAGTGCGCACGGGCTACATCCCGTGCTTCATCAACAGAGACAACCAGCCGGAGATCCTGAAGAACGACGAAAGGGGCGCGGAGGTGTTCGAGTACGTCGATTTTATCACGAAGGAGACAGGGCTTCACACGACGTTCCGATGGGAAGGGGACGAAGTGGCGGCCTCTGCGGAAGAAGAACCCTAACTTCGAGGGGAGAGGCGGGTGGCCGCATCATGCTTCCACACCCTATGTGCGATTTTGAAAGATGCAAATGTTTTTGATGCACAACCTTAGGTAAAATATTAAAGGCAGCGCACAACCAGTAGATGAAGCGCACATCGAGAGACCGAGTGGGATAGCAAATCAGAACAAGGTCTGAAAATACATCACAAGAATGCATATTTTGTGAAGTGTTGAGTCTAATTAGTACAGGAAATAGTCGGTGGCCGATCGGCTGTTGATGCCCCTAAATAGCTTTACTAAGATGACCTGCCCCCTTCTATTGTATCACCTTTAAAGTTGTTTTCGCCACTAAAGGATTCTAATTCCAGGGTAACACGATCTTTTATGACCAGCGTGGAGCACCCACGCTGAAACAAAACTAACCCTTATAAACCAAACAAGCTATCGTCAGCGATGGCTGATTTGAGACCCCTATCCTTGGAAGTATCCCCCTCGACGATCTCATATGAATCGTCCTTTTTTATCCCTGCCTGTTCTAAGGCCTCCTTAAGAGAAGGGGCATCAACGGTAATGTATTCTGTATCATTTACCCGAAACTTATATCACATCTTCACCTCGGCTATATCCGTAACAATCTGAATTGATTGGTTTTAGGTTATTTTTGTGCAGATAATGTAGTCACTAATAATAACCATAATATGGTATTTTTTACTTGACAAGTAGGTTATTATGCGGTATATATGTAGGTATGCATATCGTGGAGAACAGATCAAAGCAGGGGAAAAAGATTTACCACTCCGTGCTGCTGAGAGAATCCTACCGGGTGGGTAAAAAGGTAAGGAAGCGGACCATCGCAAACCTTTCTTCATGCACGCCGAGGGAGATCGCTGCCATCAAGCTTGCCTTGAGCCACAAAGAGAACCTCGCGGAACTCGGATCCCTCAAGGAGAACGTTGACCTCGCCGAGGGCCGTGCGGTGGGGGCCGCCTGGGCCGTCTACCAGCTTGCCAAGAGGACCGGGATTGAACGGGCCTTGGGCAACGAGTTTACCGGAAAGCTGGCCCTCTGGCAGGTGATCGCCCGGGTCCTCGACCAGGGTTCCCGTCTTTCAGCCGTGCGTCTCGCGAATATCCATGCCATAGGTGATGTGCTCGCCCTCACACGGGGCTTTGACGAAAACGATCTCTATGAGAACCTCAGGTGGCTTACCGACCACCAGGCGCGTATAGAGAAGACGCTCTTTTCTGCCCGGCACACAGAGGATCCTGAATTATTTCTCTATGACGTCACGAGTAGCTACCTGGAAGGAGAGAAGAACTTCTTCGGCGCCTACGGCTACAATCGGGACGGCAAGCGGGGCAAGAAGCAGATCGTGATCGGCCTGCTCTGCGATAAATGGGGTGAACCGGTCTCAACCGAGGTCTTTGCCGGCAATACGCGCGACACCGAGACCTTTGACTCCCAGGTGGCCAAAGCCGCCCAGCGCTTCGGCTGTCATCGGGTGACGCTCGTGGGAGACCGGGGCATGATCAAGATGCCACAGATAGAAAACCTGCCGGAAGGGTTTCACTACATCACCGCCATCACCAAGCCTCAGATCAGGACACTCCTTGCAAGGGGAGTGATCCAGCTTGGCCTCTTTGATCGGGATATCGCTGAAGTGGCACATAAGGGCATCCGCTATATCCTGAGGCGTAACCCCGTTCGTGCTGAGGAGATCAGGACAAACCGGATGGCGAAGCTTGCGAGCCTTGAAGCCCTGGTGCGAGAGAAGAACGACTATCTGGGGGAACATGCCAAAGCCAGGGTAGAGACAGCCTTGAGGGATGTGGAAAAGAAGATGAGCAAGCTTAAGACTACCCCATGGTTAAACCTGAGCGTATCGGAACGAACGCTGTGCCTTAAGATCGATGAAGAGGCGCTCAAACAAGCCTCCCTCCTTGATGGCTGCTACGTCATCAAGACAGACCTTCCCCGGGAGGCAGCGGACACACAGGTCATCCACGACCGGTATAAACGGAAGTTAAGTAGTTCCTCAGCGGCGCAATGTCGTAAACCTCACACCTACGGACGTATTCCGATGATTGATAATGGGTTATGTAGCTAGTAAAGTGTGATTTTTTGCTTGACTTATGCGTTTTTAACTGTTATAATGTGCCTATGAAGATGCGAGTAGGGTATGCGAGACGTAGCTATAAGGGAAAGATCTATGAGACCCCCCTGGTCATTACCTCCTACCGGGATGAGCAGGGTACTCCCCGCAACAAGACTCTCGCCAATTTGGCAAAACTGCCTCGCTTCATTGTTACCCTCATCGCGGAGGCGCTCAAACGCGACGATGCGGGGGTGCTCGAAGAATACGTTCACTTCAAAGAGATTACCCATCTGGGATCTCTCATGATCGGACCCACCTTCGTGGCTCTGTCCGTACTCAAACAGCTTTGTATTTGTGAGATGGTGAAAGCCTGTTTGTCGGTAAAGCACTTCATCGCCATCATGGCCATCGTCATAGAGCGTGTCATCTCACCGAAACCTCTTTCGGTCATGGCCCTCAGACGGCTCTACGAGAAAGAAGCCACCTGCCTGCTTTTGCACGAAGAGAAGGCCCCTTCTCTCAAGACATGGTACGGGGCGCTTTCGGCCCTGGAAGAAAACCGGGAAGAGATCCTCAAAGCACTATACCTGCGAAACCACACACCGGGGAGAGTCTACCTCTACGACATCACCTCGAGCTATTTCGAAGGGAGCACCTGCCCGCTTGCAGACTACGGATATAACCGGGACGGCAAGAAAGGGAAGATGCAAGTCGTCATCGGCATTATCTGCGATGAACAGGGATGTCCGATCTGGATAGAGGTGTTCAAGGGCAGTACCGCAGACCAGACCACAGTCAAGTCGCAACTGATCACACTGAAGGAGAAGCTGGGACTTGATGAGTTCATTTTCGTCGGCGATCGGGGGATGGTGACGAATGCGCGCATTGAAGAACTCCACAAAGAGGGCTGGTGGGAGAGCTTCAGCTACATCACGGCGCTCACACGGGAAGAGATGATGCGGGCCGTTGAGACAAAAGACCATCCCATCCAGTTGGATCTCTTTAATCACCATCAACTGGTGGAGGTGGAAAAAGAAGGAACACGGTATGTACTCTGCCACAATCCTGAACGGAAAGAACGGGATCGAAGGACCAGACAGCGCCTCCTGGACCTGACTGAAAAGAAGCTTGCCTGCATCCAAAAGAACGTGGTTGCGGGGAGGGCCAAGAAGAAGGACGTCATTGCCCGCCGCTTTTTCCGATGGATCAACCGCTGGGGTATGGAGCGCTTTTTCGAGGTGACCTATGACGAAGGGAGCTTCTCCTACAGACGAAAAGAAGAAGAGATTACCCGGTACGAACGACTCGACGGATGTTATGTCATCCGTTCCAACACCTCACACACAAGAGAAACCACGGAAGAGCTCCTCAGCCACTACAAGGACCTGAAGCATGTGGAACAGGCCTTCCGCACCATGAAGACAACCGATATACAGACCCGTCCTATCCGTCACTTCAATGAACCCCAGGTACGGGGACATATCTTTGCCTGTTTTCTTGCCTACCGGGTGATATGGGAACTTCGGAAGCGTCTTGCTCCTCTCCTCGAACGGGATCCTCAGACGAAACGCTGCGAGGCAGGCAGTCTTGCCGACATCTGGCGGGAACTGGGGACTGTGAGTCTGGCGAAGTTCGAAGCAAGGGGCAAAACCTACACCAAACTCTCTCGGATTGATGTAAGGGTGAAGAAGATCCTGACGCTGTGCAGGGTACCTACCCTGGATGAGGTCCTGAGCGAGTAAAAACCCGTAAAGCCTTGTCCTGCCGAAGTTTTGTTTCTTGGAGTACTTAACTTCAGTATAAAGACCTCGCAGCGGTTGAGCAGGCATTTCGCTCGTGCAAGACCGACTTTCTCGAAGTGAGGCCCGTGTATGTCCAGAGAGAGAAGAGCACCCGGGGACACGTCCTGGTGGTGATGCTTGCCTACATGATTGTCCGGGCGCTTCAAGAGGCCTGGGCCCCGCTCAATGTCACAGTCGAAGAAGGCTTGAGGCACTTGTCCACGCTCTGCTCGATAGAGATGACCGTGAAGAACCATCCACCGTGCCTCAAGATCCCCCGGCCACGGGAAACTTCACGACAATTATTGAAAGCCCTCAAGGTGAGCATGCCCCTCGCCCTTCCTCACCGGGAGGTTCCTGTAGTCACCAGAAAAAAACTCACTGAAAACAGAAATCTCCCTTGAAGTCCACTACGTTATCGATACCGGGAGCACGTGGCTAAAAGGTGAAGATGCGTTATATCGAGACATAACGAGCGACCCTATATAATTTTATTACATCTCGTTCTTTCTTGCATGGTAATTCGTGCTGAGCGTCTCTCACAAATCCTGATCTACTACTATATACCCATTTGCTCTCCAACTAACACGACGTTGATACGGCCTTTTTCGGGAGGCATTGCGCCTTCGATTATCACCGTATATCTGCAGGGCCTCCATTCATGGTAACAGTCAGCACATTTGCCTGTTTTTGCGCAAGGCACCTCATCAAACCCCTTGTCGCCATGTTTCAGACGATGACGGATGGCTGTCATGGGTGTACAAATGCTGTGAATCCGGTCCAATCCCTCTTCCACAGTCTTCACGACCTTGTTCATGCCGGCAACAACAATCACCTTCCTAGGGCCAAAAACCATTGCTGCGACCCTGTTCCCTGACCCGTCAATATTGACGAGCTTTCCATCCAAAGTTATGGCATTCGTACTGGTA
Source organism: uncultured delta proteobacterium (assembly GCA_963754785.1). Taxonomy (GTDB): domain Bacteria; phylum Desulfobacterota; class Syntrophorhabdia; order Syntrophorhabdales; family Syntrophorhabdaceae; genus PNOF01. The sequence goes on from CAVWHH010000026.1 coordinate 54,858, forward strand.
AGGAATATATCCGAAAGGAGAGCTTCATGTTGAAGTTGGCGCCTTCGTTCAATCTCAGGGAAGAAACCTTTGTCATCTTTCTCAAAAGGATTGATGAGTCTGTTCTCACCCCGTTTAACTATTGCAGGAATAATTCCTAACTCGAAGAGTGTGACCGAATCCCCCCTGCTAACAACTGCCCCGGGGGAATCATTCCCATCACGGCGGAAAGTGCTTCCTCGCGGTTTTGTGCGTACTGACCGTTCATATTCCTTCTTTGCAGATTCTTTATTACAACACCCGCTCTGGTTTCATTGAACAACCCTGTCTCCTGACTCAGATCAATTTCTTGCAGCATGAAAGATACCTCCTTGCCTTTTTTTGTGCATGCTTCAACTTATATATTCATTCTCCTGGAATTGCAAACAGACTTTGAGGGAGAAAGTCTCAATCCCATGATCTAATGTCATCTAAAATCTTCACAGTCTCGGAAGGCTTGCCGGGCAACGATTAAAGGAAGAGTTTGAGCGTTTGTACACCTACAATCAGTTAGGGCCAGACGATGGTAAGAAGTGATGATTTGCGGGAAGAAGATGGCATCCATGGGAGCCCGTTTATCGGACAATTCGGCTACAGAGGAAGCGCTCGACGACGATCAGTTGTCAGGCATCGTTGAAGTATTGAAAAGAGTCTTTATCTATTAACGCTCCCGGATGAATCTAACTCCCATGTCGAAGGCCTTCTCGCAATCCTGTGGGAATACCTCCGCCCGTCTCTTTGCTTTCTTCGCAGGATCAAAACGGTCCGAAACCACTTTCGAATAATCCTCAAACTGATACGTATCAGAGCTAATAAGTGACTCTGAGGCTCCAAATATCATCTTCATTACCATTTCATTGATACCGAGATGTTGACCGAAGCGTTCCTTCATCTCTTCCTCTGTTGCATTCCCCGTATAAATAAACCCCGTATGAATTTTTCCGGGGAAAAGCGACAGCGGAGGATTAGAATATGCCGAATACGGAAACATCAAGCGCTCCATAAAGGACCTCATCTCTCCGGAAACAGTTCCGTAATAAATCGGGGAACCGAAAAAGAGCACATCCGCGTCCCCGGCTTTTTTCAGCACCGGGGTCAGGTCGTCCTTCACCGCACACATACCATAACTCTTGCCGCCTTTCGTCTTGCATGCAAAGCAGCTTATGCATCCTTTATAATTCAGATCATACAGATGGATGAGTTCTGTTTCCGCTCCCTGCGATCGGGCCCCTTCAAGGGCTTTTTCAAGCAGCGTCGCCGTATTCCATTTTTTTCTTGGACTTCCGTTAAGTGCAATCACTTTCATATATATTTCCTCCATCGTTTTAATGTCCGGTGAGCTTTATCGTTTACGCTCGCAAGCGACGGGCACGTTTTATACATCCGTAAGTAGCGCTTCCTTCGTCGTCCTATTCGTCACCGCCCCGGTATAGTCAACAGGCTTGCTTTTTATTAACAATTCAATGAAATTTAAGCCGGCCTGTCAGTAATGGCTGATTTGATGCTCCTGTCCTTGGAAATCATCACCCTCGACGATCTCATAAGACTCGTCCTCTTTTATGCCTGCCTGTTCTAAGGCTTCCTCAAAAGAAGGGGCATCAACGGTAATGTATTCTGTGGCATTTACCCGAAACTTGTATCGAGACATCACAAACCACCCTATTAAAGTTTAGCACATCTCATTTTCTCTTGCATCGTAATTCATGCTGTGTCATAGGTTAACAGACAGAGTAAACTGTTATGCGCAGATCCTTTGACCACCCTATCTCTTTCTGTAATAGATGAATCGTTGCAAGACCTGAAGAAATTCTGTGATTCTAAAGTGTAGCTCCATGGAGACAGCAACTCCATCATATCCCCTATGAATCGAAAAATGCTTCATGCCGGTGTCCTAAGAAATAAGAACCCACCGCTTCAGTATTGGGGGGGAGATAGTTGACCGATGGGACGGTCAGTGAAGCGATGGGTTTGTTGGCAGTGTGAAGTAATAATTTACCACATTGGGCATATCTAATCAAGCAAGGTCCCCTGAAGGTCAGGGTGATTTCGTGCTGGTCTCATCACATAGGCATATCAAGCAGTTACTGATAGTTCTGGACAATTATCTCCTGATATGGTATGGTGGAACCAGAGGTTGTTTCATCGAGATTGTCAGGAGTGTGCATGTTGAACCTATCGGAAGTCGTTGTTCGACCCATTTGTCCTACTGAAGAACAGGATTATCAAAGCCTGATGGAAGCGTATCACTACCTGGGTTCTTTGCCCAAAATCGGGGAGACGCTGTGGTACGTGGCCTTATGGCAGGATGAATGGGTGGCCCTTGTCACCTTCTCCGCTTAAGCGTGGAAGTGTGCAGCACGGGATCGCTGGATCGGATGGAACTTCCGGCATCAGTATGATCGCCTGAAGCTGGTGGTGAACAACAGCCGTTTTTGTATTCTGCCCAACTGGCATGTTCCGAATCTGGGTTCCCGTGTGCTGGCGTTGTGTGAAAGAAGGCTCCTTTGTGACTGGCAGCAGCGTTTCGGCCATCCGGTACTGCTCCTTGAGACCTTTGTCGATCCAGAACGGTTCCGGGGAACGGTGTATAAGGCTGCAAACTGGATCCATGTGGGTGATAGCAAGGGCTTTCGCAGGGTTCAAAAGGGATACACCCCCCAGGGCTCGCCCAAAATGGTCTTCGTCAGGCCTTTACACCGCGATGCACAATCGCTTCTCTCCCAGGCCTCTCTCACCCCACCTTATCGTACAGGAGGTTCCAAAATTATGCTCAGAGCCGATACAATGTACTCCTTACCTCGTTTCTTTGCCGATATCCCTGATCCCCGCCGTTC
>CAVWHH010000027.1:0-601928 GCA_963754785.1 uncultured delta proteobacterium
TGAGATAGTGCTCTCTGCACGACAAAGAATCATGGAGCTTAGCTATGCGCCTTCAGGATAAGATTAAAGCCGCTCTGACAATGAAATCGCATTCTTTAAGGGGGCAAAGGAGAGCCCTGTCTAAAATTCGCCTTCAGAGAGGTTCCATGATGTCTGGATAGCATAATAGAGGGCAAGGAGTCACCCCATGATTCCATTTTTCGGGTAGTTTTTCTGAAAACCGGCCCATCCGGAGCAGCAACATGAGTCATGGGGAAAGAGGTGGTGGATTTTGGCAGGGGACTGTGCTTGATTAGATATTTCCGATATGGTAAATTATTGTTTCACACTGCCAACAAACCCGTCGCTTCATTGACCGTACCCTTGGTCAAATCATCCCCCCCAAGTAGAAGCGGCGGGTTCTTATTTCTTAGGATACCCGCATGAAGCATTCTTTGATCCACGGCAACGGAGACACTCAAAGGGTCCTCACACAACAGGTTACTTTCTCTGTCATCCGAGGCTCAGCGTGAATTACGATGCGAGAAAAAATGAGATGTGCTAAAATTAAACAGAGTGGTTTGTTATGTCTCGATACAAGTTCCGGGTAAATGACACAGAATACATTACCGTTGATGCTCCTTCTCTTGAGGAGGCCTTAGAACAGGCAGGCATAAAAGAGGACGATTCATATGAGATCGTCGAGGGAGATATTTCCAAGGATAGGAGCATCAAATCGGTTATGACTAACGATATCTGGTCTGGTTCATAAGGGTTAATTTCATTCCGTACATTTGCCTCACTCTGGCTATACAGAGCGCGTTATCCTCTATTTCCATCTGTAAGTCTTGGTAATTCTTTAAGCAAAGAGGAACTGCATATATTGACAAGATTTGGCTATCGGCATATCATTTCTACATGTCTATAGCCTTTAACGAATTACACGCACCTTCCATGCTGGACGAACTTGTCAGCGCTGGCGCCACTCCAAAAAAGATTGCCGCACTCTTCTATTCCATAGCCTTTTCTGACATTGCCAATTACATTCACATCGACGAGGGCGGAGCAATCCATGCGATTCCTCTGAAACAGACCTCCAAGAAGAAGCGCTTCGCAATCAAGAAGGTAAAAAACCACACCACCATCAAGGAGACAAAGGAAGGCAACCAGGTTTGGAAGGATAGCCGGCTCGAGTACGAACTCTATGACAAACTTCAGACATCCTGACCTCTGCGCCGCATGATCAGCATGACTTTCTACACGCGGACGATAAAAACATTCTTCATAACACCATGTTGAGATTCATGTGACCCCTTGGCAGCCAGGGGACCGAGAAACAACCCACGGATTTTGAGAGGATACCATTTTTGCTGAAAAAGCCGGATGGGTTTGGTATAGATAGGACATATACTCACGAGATAAGGAGCCATCCCATGCCGCAAATGCACCTTCCCATCTTTCCTGAAGGGGTAACCCACATCACGCCGATCCTGGCGTTTCTAAAGCAAGACGGTCGGATAACGTACTTTAATGGACATATGCCGGTATTCATCCACGACGAACACGATCTGTGTACCTTCCGGATGATTACCAGTCAGTTTGTCATCAACGGGAACGTAAAGCAGTCGCAGATTGCCCGGGCATTCGGATTGCCCCTGATAACGGTGAAACGCTACACAAAACTCTATCGTGAAAAGGGTCCTGCCGGGTTCTATGCCGAACGGAAAAGACGAGGCCCTGCCGTATTGACCCTGGAAGTTCTCAAGAAGGTGCAACAGATGCTTGATGCGGACATAACCATACCGGAGGTTGCCTCAACGCTCGGGCTGCTTTGCAATACCGTAGAAAAAGCCCTTCGAGCAGGTCGTCTTGATCGACCTAAAAAAAAACGAAGAACGGATAACCTCTAAGAGCGACCGCACCCGTGAGGACAGCGCGGCAGCTATGGGCATGGGCGCTACCAATACCATCAACCGGGTCGCTGCGAGCATCGGCACTATAGGCGATGTTCCCATCACATTTACGCCGTCATTGGATGTCCCTTCAGGGGGAGTCCTCCTGGCTTTGCCGGCTCTTTTGTCGATAGGTCTTCTTAGTCACACAAAAGAGTTCTTTCGGTTACCGGGAGGGTATTACGGACTGGAGACCATCTTTGTGCTCTTGGCATGTATGGCCCTGTCCCGGATCAAAACCATCGAATCGTTGCGGTACTGTGCACCGGGGGAATGGGGCAAGCTTCTGGGCCTGGATCGCATCCCTGAAGTAAGGACGCTGCGCCGGAAGATCAAGATCCTGTCGGGCAGAAAGCCTGAAAAGTGGAGCGCACGGTTATGTGCGGACTGGATGGAGTCCGATCCACAGAGCGCAGGAACTCTCTATATAGACGGCCATGTGCGGGTATACCACGGACACAAGACCACGCTTCCCCGTCATTGATAGCCCGGCAACGGTTATGCCTTCGCGCTGAAACCGACTACTGGGTGAATGCCATGGACAGTCAGCCCTTCTTTGTCGTCACGAAGACAGTTGACCCCGGATTACTTCAAACCCTCCGTGAGGATATTGTCCCCCGGCTCATGAAAGAAGTCCCCGGTCAGCCATCATTGACGGAAAATCCTCTTGTACACCGTTTTACCCTTGTCTTTGACCGGGAAGGATACAGCCCCGATTTCCTCCTGGAAATGAAAAAAAACCGCATTGCCTGTCTGACCTATCACAAGTATCAGAAAGAGGACTGGCCGGAGGAAGAATTCTCTATGGTCAGGGTTTCTTTCTCAAATGGCAACACCGTCGACATGAAACTCGCCGAACGGGGGACTCACCTGTCAGGGAAAATCTGGGTCCGGGAGATCCGCACGCTTACCGGAAGCAATCATCAGACCTCCGTACTCTCTACCGACTATATATCCGATATTGCCCCGATTGCAGCGGCAATGTTCTCCCGGTGGTCTCAGGAAAACTTCTTTAAATATATGCGGGAACACTATAGTTTAGACCACCTCATAGAATATAATTGTGCCGATGTTTCTGATACCATACAGGTAGTCAATCCTGATTATCGTCGCCTTGATAGTCAGGTACGGAGCAAAACCTCCATTCTCAGCAGGAAGCTGGCCCAGTTCGGCGCTTTAAGCCTTGAAGGCAATATCGATCCTCAAAAAGTAGGGGCCTATCAGAAAAAGAAGGCCGACATGCAGGAGGATATTAAAAACCTCCAGAGAGAAGTGGCCGACATAAAAGAAAAGCGAAAAAATGTTGTCCACCACGCACGGGTATCCGAACTGCCGGAAGAAGACCGATTTAAATCCTTGAGCGCAGAGAGCAGACATCTCATCGACACGGTAAAGATGATTGCCTATCGGGCTGAAGTAGCCATGGCTCATGTGCTGAGAGAAAGGATGTCACGCAATGACGACGCCCATAGTCTGCTCCGGGCTATCTATCGTACTGAGGCAGATCTGTTGCCGGATACCGAAAAAGGTATCCTGACGGTACGGTTGCACCATCTTGCCAACCGCAGTTCCGATGATGCTATCCGTCATCTGTGTAATGAGTTGAATGCTGCCGAGACTGTATTCCCCGGTACGGATCTGCGTATGTTTTATGAACTTGTATCATCACAATATCCCTGAGGTCAGGAGGTCTGAACTTGAAGCCATGAAGTACATCTGCAAGGTCATGGGATTAGAGCCGACAGAGAAGCAGAACCACTCGGTCATTGTTAACGTTCTCCGCCCCGGTGCGGTCAATAAGCCCCTAACCTCTTGAAGTGCTTACCGGCAAGCCTTCCGAAACTGTGAAGATTTCAGACAGCATTCAATTGTCGAATCGATGATTTTCTCCTTGAATTTGCTTACGATCGCGGAAAAAGGGATTCATGGGCGGGAAAATCATCAACACTTCCTTTTGACCAATCGGGTTAGCCCCACAAATCCTTGACCACGTCTTCCAAGCCCAGATCAACGAGGGTTCGCCTATAAGGTTTGCCTGTCTTCATGTCCCAGCCCATAATCTTGTAGTAGTCGTGAACCATTGGCTTGATGGGTACAGTACTCCCCTTGGCACCGCCATCCGGTAAGGGTTGCGACGTGTACCGATCCGGCAAGGTGTCGTCCTCGGGAATCAAACCATGTCGTATATTGAACGCCCGCCGAAGATTTATCAATCGCACTGCAATTCTCCGAGCCTCAGTCTCGCTAAGGTTCAGGCCTGTTACCGCAGACACTGTTTCTGCGATCTTCTCCAGAGGTACGCCTATAGTACCAAATACACAGACACCCAAGGTATTTACAAAGCATCGGACTTCCTGGTTTGACTTGACCACCGCTGCTTTCCCGGTTGTAGTGAAGCGGGGTATAACACCAGCGAGTTCGATTGCTCCCGGGCCGCCCTCGTGTGCAGGACCGGCACTTCCTATGCCATATTGCAAAGCATAGCCGTACCCACTCCTATGATCATGCATCGGCAACGGCATGCCCTTCACGTGTACAACAAATTTTTCAGAGCCCTTACCAACATGATTTGCGGCTCTCACTGGCCCGTCGGCAAGGATATCTCCCAACCCCTCACGCCTTGCGATCTTCTCAACCATCTCAAAGGCTGCTTCCCAATTCCCGAACCTGAGATCCAGGCCCCCGGTGTCCTCTTTGGTTATCAAACCCTTCTCATAGCACTCCATGGCGAACCCGATGACATTACCGGTTCCGAGACCATCGAGCCCGTATCGGTCAACAAGTTCACAGCCCTTGGCGACCACTGTTGGGTCAGTGACTCCGATATTACTTCCCATGGCGGCCACCATCTCGAATTCCGGTAACTCACATTCACCGCTGAACACCCCGCCTTTCAAGTCGAGAAGCTTCATATGGGCCAAAGTACAACTGGGGCAGGTAGTGTGCCGTTTAAACATTTTCTCGATAATGTTCTCGCCTGTCAGGTTTTCCCATCCTTCCAGGGTTCCCTGTGACCAGTTTTTAATAGGCAGATCGCCGAGGAGGTAGCCGCTGACGAGTACTGCCGTGCCAAATTTGTGAAAGCCCTGGGCAGCAGGATTGGCCATGTTCATCGTCCGCCATTCACCGACAAGGGTCTGAAACCTCTCGGGATCAGCAATAGGGACCTCTTTGCTCCCGTACACCGCTATAGCCTTCAGGTTTTTGGATCCCATGACTGCCCCCAGTCCACCGCGCGCAGCAAAATGGGAAGTATCGTTCACGACACCCGATATCAGCACCAGGTTTTCGCCGGCTGGACCAATGCACATACAACTCAGTTTTGGTTGCGCCAGCACACTCTTCAGTTCCGCTTCGGTCTCCCGCACGTCTTTGCCCCAAAGCGACGCAGCATCTTTTATCTCTATCTTCCCCTCGTTAATCCACAGGAAAACGGGTGTTTTCGCCTTCCCTCTGATGACAAGGGCATCAAAGCCACCGAACTTAAGAAGGCGGGGAAACTTCCCATTGGAATGTCCGTTGTAGACGGTAAACCCGGTTAACGGAGATTTTGCAGCCACCGAGATATTGCAGGAAGACTGAGCTGCCGTCCCTGCAAGGGGGCCAGCCGATAAAATGAACAGGTTCTCAGGATCAAGACCGCCCACTCCCGGCAAGACTTCATCGTAAAGCAACCTGGCTGCCAGCCCGTCTCCTCCTATGTACTGTTCAAGATATCGATCAGGATATTTTTCTTCCGTGATCTTCTTTGTAGAAAGGTCGATCCTTACAATCTTACCCATTAACCCACTATACATTTTCTGCTCGCCTTCTTCTTGATATCACAACACAGAATTCAGAGGTTTCGGACGGCATTACCCGTCTTGAGGCTCAATCACTTTCTTTTGACGATTTTCAGGGACCTTCACCACCTCAGCATGAGGGACCACGTCCTCGTGAATATCTCTCTGGTGGAATTACTGTAAACGTATTGTCTACCAAGTCGCGGTGGGCGACCACCATCTATAGCCTCTATTTTGACCATATAGAACTTGCGCGAGCCGCCGCCACTTCATGCCTACTTTTCCAACTGTGTCATCTTTGAAGGCAACGGCACTATAGACAAGTGAGAAAACTCGGAGTCCTTCGTGGCCCCGTGCCAGTGCTTCTCGTCCTCCGGGAAAAAAACAACGTCTCCGACGCCCACGACTATTTCTTCATCCTCGGTAGCCACCATGCCTTTTCCCGCAGTAACAACGAGCAGCTGATATGTCGAGTGGGTATGCCATTTAGTCCTCGACCCTTTACCGAAGTTGATTTGGCTCATCGTGAAGTGATTTCCCATTTCCTGAGCTAGTTCCTGAGCTGTAACGAGGCCTCCTGTGAAAAAGTTGCCGGTACGCTCAACTTTGGAAACTTTGTCTACTGCTACTACCTTCATACTCCCTCCTTATGCAATAATTGCTTTTCTGTGAATCTATGAAAATGGCAACTCCGTCCAAAAAGTGATGGATCATGGCTACGCCAAGCTCCCCAATAGGCGGTCTGCATAATCCTTTATCCCCTTCTCCATAGGATAATGGGATTCAAATCCAAGCTCATCCTGAATCCGGTTCGTTTTGAAGTAAGGAATAACCGTTGCCGGCTCCGTGCCCACATCAATCGATGCCTGAGGAAAGAGGGCTCTGAGACAACCAATGGTGTCTTCTATTGTTCGTATCTCGCCACTAAAATTAAAAATACGGTGCTTCGGCTTGGGGGCCCGGTACGCACAATAGAAAGCTTCTGCAGCATCTTTGACATATGACCAATAGATACGGTGGTTCGCTGGAGGGGCAATCACTGCTTGGCCTCGAGCAGCCTTTTCAATGAGTTGCGAGAAGATATCGGGACCACCGGTAAGGCCTCTTCGTCCAAGACGCCCCAAGCCATATATTGAGGTAACACGCAGGGCGATATGGTCAAGTCCGAATCTTTGAGCATAGATCTCTGCAATATTCTCGTTGAAGAGCTTGCTAGCCCCATACAGACTATCCGGTGCCGGTTTGGCCTCTTCGTCCAACAGTTCGGGACTGCTACTGGTCGGTGCGCGACCGAAGATAGAGCCCGAACTGGCCCATATCACTCGCTTCACTCCAGCAATGCGTGCTATTTCAAAAAGGTTGGACTGTCCCTCGCAATTAACCCTGATGGCACGTGACGGAGAACGTTCCAATTCGGGTCCGCCGAGGTATCCCAAATGGAACACGCAGGATATATCGTACTTCTTTAGCACCGCCATAACATGAGTTGCTTCTGAAAAATCACCCTGTATGATTTCCACGTGCTCCTTGACGTCCTCAACCGCAAGAGGATTGGGCATAGCGTCCATAAGGACGATTTTATCCTCCCCTTCCTCCACAAGCTTCTTGACGAGATATGAACCAATGAACCCTGTTCCACCGGTTATTAGGATTGACATACTCTGCTCCTCCTTGTAGTTATGTTTTTAATAGCTTTACTCCTTATTTTTGATTCCCCTTCATTTGACGCCCTTTTTGAAACCGTCTCATATTGCGCGACCCCCAGAAACGTCCAGAGAAGCGGCCCCTGTGACCATTGGGGGTTCATGCGGGGCCAAAGGGCACTGTAGGAGATATCGTGTGTGGTTGGGCACAACGCTCAAGGGATCTCGCCGTAATTACATTCTTGTTCTGGACGGAGGTTGCAAACCCGGAGCTATCGATGTCTCAATTGACAGTTTCATGGCTTTGTATCCATTAAGTGCACCCCAATAAATTTCAAGTTCTCAAGCGCTTTAACCGAATGCTCACCTCTTGCGTCATAAGACAAACTGTCCCCGGCTTCCATAATAAGGCCCTGTCCATTCAATGTGTATTCACTCTTGCCTTCTAACACATACGCCCACTCGATGCCGGAGTTAGAGTGAGCATCAATGGACCGGCCTTTTTTCATCTCTCCATAGCTTATTACGAGATCACGGTCCACCATATCTTTCGGTCCAATTACCTTCAGCCTGAGAGAAGCCGTCGATATGACTTGTTGATCTTTGTCTTTGATGAAAACTGTTGGTTTCTCTGCACCTTCAAATAATGAGACAATGGATTTATTGAGATTTTGAGCAATTTCCGAAAGAAGGGCCACTGAGGGACTGCTTTTACCGGTTTCAATTTTCTGGAGGGTCAAACGGCTGATACCCACCTTTCCTGCAAGCTCTTCCATGGTTAGCCCCAGCCTCTTTCGTTCTGATCTAATCCGATGCGCTAAATGTTCCATGTAATTTTTTCCTCCGTATACTTTCTCAAAATAGCAGATCCTAAAAACATTTGTCAAGTTTTTTATACCTTTTGTATAGATTATTATATATATTTATCTCAGTTCGACTGAGACACTTGACCTGAGAATAATCCGGATATCGGTGATTGTAGTATATTGCTAAGTTTGCTAAATTAAAGCTGCAGATAGTTGCTGAAGATGACGTTAAGAGATGGCAGCATGCAACCCATACGCGGTAAAAATAGCAAGAATTAAGGAATGAGTTTCAGGGCCATGTGATTCCAGAAGGGGGGGGGGAGATGATCCGGCTTGAATTGACCCTTTTCGAACTTTCTGTCATAATGTTCCAGCCGCGACCAGAGAACAGCCACAGGTATTCTCCTAATTATCATTGGTTTACGGAAAAAAGTGCACAGCTTTTGTTACAGAACGCTCGTCAAGGGGGCTGAGTATTACGATTACAGTTCGCACCATCATCCCTGTGGTCACTGTTTTGCCTCGTGGCTATTTCTCCCAGTAGCGATCAACAAAGGCGGGGCGGCCATTCGCGGCCACCACCAGATGTCATTGCCTCCTGCTTTTTCCCAGGCCATCAGATTCGACTTGGCGGTATCAATGGTCGGAGGTGCCTTGACCATGGCTCCATCTAGGCTTTGCCACTTCCGTGCGATGCCTTCCGTCTCGTCACACTCCGCTAGGTCCGCTCTCCATAAAACGATGAAAGACCCTGCTTTTACCCATTCCTGAAGGCACTTGTGGATTGAGCTTGCACGACCGAACCGTTCTTTTGGCAAGGCTGTCTGGTGGCGTACCGTTCTCAGTATGAAGAGTGCGTCCTCGAAGACCCCGGCGACCCATGACCCCGTTTTCTCCTGAAGGTCTTACCGGCCCTTCTTTTCCTGGCCCGGACCAGTCGCTCTGCCCGCTTTCGGAATGAGCCGGATGTTTCTCATCACTGGACCCTAGCCATACCCATCTCCGCTCTCATAATGATATGACTGCGGAGTCGGTGCGCGTTGAATGTTGAATACGGATGAGTTCTGAACCGAAAACGAGGATTTTCGCCGCAACATAATCAAGGGGCTGTAAGTAAGGGCCGCAACTCTCGCACATTTTTCACCTTCTCCAAGTTCCATACGGCGTTGATTAGCTTTTGCAAGCGATCCCGTCCAAGGATGGGTGAGAGTAACTTCCTGCTCTTCTTCTCCACTTCTTGCGTGGACATGGGGTTTCCAGCCGATCCGCGGGCGTTTACCACATGTTCCCTTAGCCTAGAGCCGTCTTTGGTGATAATCTCAATGATACCCTGCCGCGGGACCTTGGCACCCCCCAGTTCAGCATCCGCCACCAGCGAAACACGTTGTTTCAAATCAACAACCTCAGGATCGTCCATGCGGTCGTAAGAATGGGCAGCTTCAAAGGTCAAATCCCCGTCAAGCATGGCGACAGCCAGTATGTATTGTACATTCACGTCGGGCATGGTCCGGTTGTTGACCACTTGAGCTACGTTGCTCGGCACGAAGGCGGTGATCCTCTCAATGTCCCCGGCGGTGAGCTGGTGCTTTTCCTTCAGTATCATAAGAGCATCCAGCGGGGATTGTATAGGCAAACCAACCGGGTAATGTTTTATGCTCGTCAACATGATTTGGAATTGAGTACCCAAGCCGTCGAGCATAAGGGCAGGTTTGGGATCAGGAGAAAAGGCCTCAAAAAAATTATGTTCCCCGCTGAATGGATCACTCACCCCGGTGAAGCCCGACTGCACAAAGGTAACAGCTGCGACACCGTTTCGCGCAGGCATCCCACCGAATACGAACGCCTTCTCTACATGTTCATAGTCCCGATACCAGTAGAACAGACCCGATGTCTGCTGGGCCGTATAAGACAATACGTATCTTGTCTCTTTTTCGTTCAGTCTGGCCACAGAAGCGGCTGCTGCGGCCGCCCCAAAACCGCAGCCAATGCTCGTCTCTGAGCGATGCAGTCGCCGCATCGTCTCCGGTCCTATAGCGTAGTTGATACGGCCACCGATATCATAGCCGAGAACAACGGCCTTCAAGAAACTGAGGCCGTCGGCTCCCACTGTCTCCGCCATGGCCAGAGCCGCCGGAACGATCGCACAGCCTGGGTGGAGCATACAGATCGGGTCGGCGTCATCCGTTTCATCAGCGTGAGCCATCATCCCATTCACGAGGGCGGCGTTGACTGCTGAAGTGACCAAGCGTGAGCCGAGAATTTGTGCCTCCTCGACCCCCGCTTGATGTTCCGCGTACCTGAGCGCAAGGGTACCAGGCCTCAGTTTCGACCCGGAGATACTTGCTGTGAGGCTGTCCAGGATATGCTGTTTAGCTTTGCGCATCACCTCGCCGGGGATCTCCGCCGTACCGCTCTTCGAGATGTATGAGCATACGGCTCCTATGACAGTTCCATGTGCATCCTTTCTTTCTTCCATGATTCACCTCTTTTTCTCACATACTGTTTTTCATTCAACTGGCCATAAAAATGTCCTCATACTTGCATCCTTGCTTTCTGTGATCCGCTAAAATCCACCATTTTTCGCCTTTCTTGTAAGACGGCCGGATTATTCTACAGGTCAAGTGTCTCAGTCGAACTGAGATAAATATATATAATAATCTATACAAAAGGTACAGGGTGATTTCGTGCTGGTCTCATCACATAGGCATATCAAGCAGTTACTGATAGTTCTGGACAATTATCTCCTGATATGGTATGGTGGAACCAGAGGTTGTTTCATCGAGATTGTCAGGAGTGTGCATGTTGAACCTATCGGAAGTCGTTGTTCGACCCATTTGTCCTACTGAAGAACAGGATTATCAAAGCCTGATGGAAGCGTATCACTACCTGGGTTCTTTGCCCAAAATCGGGGAGACGCTGTGGTACGTGGCCTTATGGCAGGATGAATGGGTGGCCCTTGTCACCTTCTCCGCTGCAGCGTGGAAGTGTGCAGCACGGGATCGCTGGATCGGATGGAACTTCCGGCATCAGTATGATCGCCTGAAGCTGGTGGTGAACAACAGCCGTTTTTGTATTCTGCCCAACTGGCATGTTCCGAATCTGGGTTCCCGTGTGCTGGCGTTGTGTGAAAGAAGGCTCCTTTGTGACTGGCAGCAGCGTTTCGGCCATCCGGTACTGCTCCTTGAGACCTTTGTCGATCCAGAACGGTTCCGGGGAACGGTGTATAAGGCTGCAAACTGGATCCATGTGGGTGATAGCAAGGGCTTTCGCAGGGTTCAAAAGGGATACACCCCCCAAGGCTCGCCCAAAATGGTCTTCGTCAGGCCTTTACACCGCGATGCACAATCGCTTCTCTCCCAGGCCTCTCTTAACCCACCTTATCGTACAGGAGGTTCCAAAATTATGCTCAGAGCCGATACAATGTACTCCTTACCTCGTTTCTTTGCCGATATCCCTGATCCCCGCCGTTCCCAGGGACGACGCCATTATCTTCCCACGGTGCTCGCCATCACCGCAGCTGCAAGCCTCTGTGGAATGCGGGGCTACAAGGCGATGGCAGATTGGGCACATGGCCTGGGTCAGAAGGCCCGGGAGCGCTTCGGCTGCCGTATGGAAAACGGCCGGCGGGTCGTTCCCAGTGAGTCCATCATCCGTGATGTCCTCATCCGCATCGATCCTGCGCATCTTGATAGGGCGCTTCAACGCTGGAACGAAGCCTATGGGAAGGGAGATGAAAGCCTTGCCATAGACGGCAAGACCATGTGCAACGCCATCGATGTGCATGGTCAGGTCCACATCATGAGTGTCATTGGTCATGAGACAAAGACCTGCTACACCCAAAAAAAGTAGGCAGTCTTAGGGTAAGCAATGAAGAAGTCAAACGCACGAACGAGATCAAATGCGCCATCCCGCTCCTTGACGCCATCGCCATTAAGGGCAAGGACATCACCGCTGACGCCCTTCTGACTCAACGCGACATCGCCCACTACATTGTGGGGCGCAAGGCCCATTACCACTTCACCGTGAAGGGGAATCAACCCACACTCCTTCACGACCTTACCCTCTTCTTCAAAGACCGGCAGGAACCTGATTTCGTCGAGTGCGTGTCCGCTGATCACGGACGGATTGAGATTCGCCGCATATGGACCACCACCGGACTGAACGGTTACCTTGACTTTCCCCATGTGGGGCAGGCCTTCGTGATCGAACGGCAGCCCACGGAGAAAAAAAGTGGTAAACATGGCAGTGAGGTTGCATACGGCATCACCAGCCGAAGGCCCCACGAAGCCGATCCCGAACGTGTGCTCAAGACCAATCGCGGCCACTGGGCTATCGAGAGCTGTCACTACATGCTCGACTGGAACTATGATGAAGATCGCAGTCGGATACGCACCGGTCACGGCCCGGAGAACATCACAAGGCTGAGGCGGTTTGCCATTGGAGTGATCAAATCGAAAGGGGTACGGAGTGTCGCACAGAAAATGCGGGAACTGACTTTCAATGTTCGCATGGTTTTCGACTACTTGCGGATGACGGGGAACTCATGTGCATCTACACATGTTTGAGCGGAGAACAAATTTGCCGTGCACGCCCGCCGGTAAATTCAAAAAACCCAGCGTAGGAAACATAAGGTCCTTCGAGGTCTTTCATCCTTTCATGAATTGTGTCAAGGCCGGTAAGGGTTCTCTCTTTAATTTTTTGGGAAGGACTTGGTTTCATAAGTACCATAGACCGGGAATCTCGAAATCAACAAAACCATCCTTATCATTGTAGTCGGGCCACCCTTGCCTTTACTTGTGGCTCAACCTTTGGCCACGTTGTGCAGCGGGTAATCCTGATTTCAATCCGCTTGAAGACTCGGCCATATTTCGGGAGAAACATTGAAATACTTGCCAAGCCGCAATGCGGTATCTGCCGAGATCGTCCGTTTTCGGCGAATGATTTCACTGATACGTCCGGACGGGACACCGATATCGCGCGCCAGCTCGTTTATGCTTAGCCCAAGAGGCTTCATGAACTCTTGGTAGAGGATTCCCCCCCCCGGTGGGATCGAATCGAGCAGCCTATCCTTGTTCATTATTCTTACCTCCTAATGATAATCCACAATCTCCACATCCCATGCGTTGCCATCCTCCCATCTGAAGCAGACGCGCCATTGGTGGTTTATCCAGATGCTATTCTATCCGTGCTTTTGTCCTTTAGGGCCAATACTGTTCACTTAACAAGTCTATTGTGGCTATAATGCGAACTCAAAAAATGAGGTCACGCCGCTTCAGTCGGGGAATGATGCACAAGACTCCTTCCTGAAAGCCTCACCTGCAAGCCTTCTAAAACTATGAAGATTTCATTTGACATTCAATTATATATATTATCTCTTAAGCCCTGATCTTATCGACGTGGTAGTATGTGGAGACGTTACGAGAGATAAGTTATGAGCCTTTGGTGCAATTATAACAGGCCTGTGACTAAAGAAGTGAGATAGCAAAATAACTCATCAATAGGAGGATTGAGATATGTGTGCAGACAATTTTTTGTTGGCAGGCAAGGTTGCAATAGTTACAGGGGGACGACGTGGTCTTGGAAGATCCATCGCTCTTGCACTGGCCGGCGAGGGCGCCGATGTGGTTGTGTGTGATAGGGTGGCTGATGACGGAGAAATGGACAACGTGGTTGCGGAAATCAAGAAACTTGGCCGTCAAGCCATGGCCATTCCTACCGACATCACAAAGAAAGAAGCTGTGGAACAGCTTGCCGAAACAGTGGCGAGTTCCTTTGGAGCTATAGATATCTTGATTAACAATGCCGCTATGAACATTCGGGCCCCTCTTGTGGAATTGCGGGAAGACGGCTGGGACCGGGTTATGGATACGGATCTCAAGGGATACTGGCTCTGCTGTCAAGCAATTGGGAAGAAAATGGTCGAGAAGAAAAGAGGCAACATTGTGAACATCTCATCCATGGCCGCTTTCAAGGCCGATAAACAGATGGGCGCTTACTGCATTGCCAAGGCGGGTGTCAATATGCTGACTCGGGTACTGGCAATTGAACTGGGGGAATACAACATACGGGCCAATGCAATTCCTCCCTTCGTTGTCAAAACAAAGTTCAGTCAACCCTTGTGGAGCGCCCCGGAAACAATGAAGCACATTGAAACTACCATCCCCCTTGGCAGGTTAGCTGATACGGACGATATTGTCGGGACGGTCCTTTTTCTTGTGTCTGACGCTTCTCGATTTATCACCGGCCAAATTATCGGTATTGACGGCGGATTAAGCGCTTAAATTTCGTCGCTTGGCGGGGCCTCGTCAGCAATCACAGACTTCGGCTCTGTTTGTCGGGTTGCACCGGTGCACTATGTGGGGAGTCGAAAGGCTAACGGGAGATGGGAGTCGAAGGGAATACGTGGCGACAAGCTGAGTGATCGGGAACTACCATACAACACTCTTTCGACGATAATATCCATGATATTCCTCCTTTTGTTAGAATAGGTACATCGATATTCTTATAACAAAAAGAGAAGCTTCATATATTGTTTTCATTCTCTTTTGTGCCGGCGAGTCGGCATGGGTGTTTCTATCAGTATTCGGTTATCGGATTGACGATTTCCTCCTTGAAATTCATTTCCGCTTACGGGAAAATGGATTCATAGGAGGGAGAAGATAACTAAACTTGATATCCTTACATGTGCTTGCCTTTATTATGTCCGTTGGGTCAATCGTTTTTGGCGTGCGAGGGGTACAACGCAGAAAACAGATCTGCCATAGTGCGTGCTTGTATAAGGATCATATGAATAGCGGATTGATATTATTGTTTACTTCGTATTCTTCTTGACAGGACGATTACAGGATATAATCGAGAGTCTTACCTCTCCCAAAAAAAGCTCCTTGCAAAACCCGAATAGTTGTGTATGATTGTAGTAAAGTTACTCATTGTCACAAGGAGGGTGTATGAACAAAAAAGATCTTACGGGAGTTGTAGCAAAGAAAGCAGGTGTATCACAGGCTAAGGCTGAGGCCGCTGTTGCCGCTGTCTTTGGTGCGATCGGTGACGCTATGAAGAAAGGTGACAAAGCGTCCTTCGTCGGGTTCGGTACCTTCTCCGTTGCCAAACGGAAAGCCAGAAAGGGAAGAAACCCACGGACAGGCAAAGAGATCACGATCCCGGCAAGAAAGGTGGTAAAGTTCACCGCGGGCAAGGCCCTCAAACAGAAAGCCAAATAAGGCTTCTCTCTCATGCTTCACACGATAACTCTGTTTATCATTCCTTGCCCCTCTTCTCCCACCACCTTTTGAGATAGGCAGGGTTATCTCTCCCGAATTGATCTTTCAGGGATCGTAAGGAGGATTACTGTTTTCCGTTCTTGCTCTGTTCGACCTTTTTTAACCTGGCCACAGCTGGCTACCCCACTTAAGGCCGCGGTAGTCATAATTGACTGTAATTCGCACTCCGCCTGTTTTTCTCAAGGTACAACATTTCAAATAGTAATCGTTGAATTATCGTTCTGCTGAAGCTGTTTAGTTGTAGGTGAAAGCAATAATCTCAAATGACCTTTTGACATAATTTATTAATACACAATTATTACGTATAACGGGGGATTAACGGAAAAGAATTCTTATTTGAAGGAAGGAGAGGGAAACCTGAAAAACAAAAAAAAGTCTGTTACCCAATTTTCAGTATCGTGTATCGTATGCTTACCCAACTTGCGCGTTTTGGTGGACAGTTTTAGCAAATTTTCGGTTTTTGATCCCTGAAAAGCCTGTAGTTTCAAGGGGGGCGATGCTTAATTTTGAAGATAGTGACTAATAGTAATGATTTTTTACTTGACACAATATGATTAATATGGTTATAATAGTGGCAAATGTATATCAGAAAAACAAAGCGGGTCTACAAGGGCAAAACCTACACGAACCATCTGCTCGTCGAGTCGGTCATGACCCCCCAGGGACCCAGGCAGCGGACGGTCTGTTCACTCGGTAACCTGGAACCCGCACCCCGTGAACAATGGCGTGCTCTGGCCCATAAGCTTAAGGCGGCCCTTGAGGGACAGCATGCACTTTTTGGCCAGGAAGAAGAACTTGAACCTTTCATCGAGCGGGTACGCAAGGGCAGGAAGGGACAGCCAGCCGCAATTGTCGTTGATCCGGACCGGATCGAAACCGAAAAACACCGTGAGGCCGGGCCGGTGCACGTGGGCCATAAGCTCTGGTGCCAGCTCGGTCTGGACGAGATCCTCACACGTGCCGGGTTATCCGAACGCGCCTGTCTTCTGACTGAGGTGATGACGCTCAACCGGCTTGTTTTCCCTCTTTCCGAACTCTCCATGCCGGACTGGATTCGCACAACCGCCCTGGGAGATATCCTAAAGACAGACTTTTCCGAGCTCGCTCACAGACGCCCTCTATCGCAACCTGGACAGGCTCTATCCCCAGCGGGAAGCACTGGAGCGGGATCTCAGCGAACGGGAGAAGACGCTCTTCACCCTCGATGACACCGTCTACCTGTACGATCTGACCTCGACCTACTTCGAAGGTGAAGTAACGGCAAACCCCCAGGCGAAGCTCGGCTACTCCCGCGACAAGCGTGCCGACTGCAAGCAGGTGCTCGTGGGCCTCGTCATCGACCGGGACGGCTTTCCCAAAGCCCACGAGATCTTCGAGGGCAACCGCCAGGACAGAACGACGGTTGACGACATGCTCGTCGCCCTGGAGAAACGCACGGGTAAGCATCCCGGATCGACGGTCGTCGTGGACCGGGGCATGGCGTTTGACGAGAACCTTGAGCAGGTCCGCTCCCGCGGCTTTCACTACCTCGTGGCGGGCCGGCAGTCCGAACGAAACGAGTGGCTCGACGCCTTCGAGGAGGACGACTGGGAAGAGGCCCTGCGCACGCCCTCTGTGTCCAATCCGTTCCAGGAAAAATCGCACGTCGCAATCAAATGCCGCACGAAAAAAGACGAGACCTACGTGCTCTGCGTGAGTGAGGGACGAAAGGAGAAAGACAAGGCCATCCGGGCCAAACAGGAAAAGCGCCTCATACACGATCTCGAGCGTTTGCAGAAACGTATCGAGACCGGACGCCTCAAGAAGCCGGAGAAGATCCACGAGGCGATCGGTCGTCTCAAAGAGCGCTATCCCCGGGTCGCGCGCTACTACCTGATCGGCTATCACAAGTGTCTCACCTGGGAAGAAGACCTCGAGAAGAAGGCGGTTGCCGAAAAGCTCGACGGTAGCTACGTGCTCAAGACAGACCGGCAGGACCTCTCGGCCGATGAGATCTGGCGCACCTACATCCTGCTCACCCGTGTGGAGAGTGCCTTCCGCTCCTTAAAGAGCCCGCTGGCGGAGCGTCCGATCTTTCACCACCTCAAGCACCGCACCCAGACACACATCTTTCTCTGTGTGCTGGCGTATCATTTGCTCTGTGCCATCGAGAAGCGATTCCTCGATCACGGGATCCACACGTCATGGTGGACCATCCGGCAGTGTCTCAGCACACACCAGGTTGCCACGATCGTCCTGCCAACCGATACCGGGATGGTGCTCAAGATCAGAAAGGGAGGCAGCCCTGACCCTGAGCAGAGAAAAATCTACGAGATTCTCAAAATTCCTTCCCAGGTGATGAAGCCGGTGAAAACCTGGCACGAGATGGAATATAGTGACTGAAAAAAAATGAAACCCGCATGAATAGGGCGTTTCAGCCAGCAGGGTGCGCAAGTTGGGCTTACCCCCATTGTCAAGACAAAAGTTAAGCATACTTAAGGTGGACTCCCTCCCTCAGTGTTGGTGTTGTTTTTGGGATTTTTGCCATCCCATAGTAGACCTCATAAGGGGTCTTCTTACCGATTGCCGTATGAATCCTCTCCTCGTTGTAGAGATGGAAGTATACTCCTAAGCTTCGTATCGTCTCTGCGACATTGGCGTAGTCCTTGAGATATACCTCCTCGTATTTGACCGTTCTCCAAAGCCGTTCAATGAAGATGTTGTCAAAGTGGTAAATAATGATTCGTATAGGACTTTTGTCATTCCACGACCAGAAAAAAACTATCTTGATCTTGTGAATATGCCTTTACCTTTCATGGGCGAACTCAAAAACACAAGAGTAGTAACATATCAAGCATGTCAAGAATATAACGAAAAATTAGAACAAGTTCATTGGCAATTCAGCGGCTTTTCTAATTACAATATTTTTGGTTTGGATTTACACGTTATGGATGTACCGAACGAATTGAAAGTTGACACTTTAGAGAATACTGTTTTTGTTGGTATTTCCAAGACCGCAAAAAAAGAAATTGTTATGAAAGAATTAGAAGCAATATTTGATAAATATAGCGAACCACCTAAAACAAAAATCAGAACCGACAAATGGAAATATTATCTCATCGTATATGATGTTATGAAAACCCATCCAAATATCACCCAAGAGATTCTTGCAGATATATTGAGTAAGGCCTACCCTGAATACCTCTCAAGGGTAGACGCAAAGAATATAGGGGACTTTTACAAGAACGCACTTGCCCTTATAAATGGCAGGTACAGAAAATACCTTAACTTGGAAAAATAAACCCCCCTCTTATTTGTTTTAACCCCCCTTTTTATCCTTCGGGACAAGAAAATACCTTTTATGATTTACTGGTTTCATCACAGGGGCTGCCCCGAAATGAAGCCGAAAGGAGGAAGGGAATGAAACAGAAAGAGTTTGAAACCACAGATTTGTATCTCTCATCTGCAATCTCAATTATCTTAAACATCCAACCCAGTTTTAAAGTAGAAAACGGAAGAACTATTTTTGTCTTCCCTGTCAGCGATGATCTTTATCGGGCAATGTCCGAGTACAACAGTGGAGCTGAATTGAACGCTTTCGAATTCAGCCAAAACTTAAAACGCCTTCGGGCCGAAATGATAATGAAAAGAAATGAAAGAGGGCTGCACCCTGAATACAACAAATCGTAACAGCCTCCGAGATTTCTTTTCAGATCGCGGTATTGAAGTTATTCTCAATAAGCTCTTGGGATACGCACAGGGCAACACCGATTACAAAGAAGCAAAGCACGCCGTTAATAAAGGCTGGACAAAGCCAAGAAAGAGTCTGTCAAAGGAAGAGATTAGTTCCCACTTAGCAAGGAATGGATGGATCGGGCTTGTTATTCCGGACCGAAACATCCTCGTTGATGTCGACCAGAAGCCAGTATATGAGCACCTACTTGTGCGATTTCTCCATCAAGGTGTAAAGTGCATTGCCATTACCACCCCGAAGGGCGGGCAGTTCTTTTTCAGAGACAACGGCAAGGTACAGTCTCAAGGCGTAAAGAAGGTTACAGTCGGGGGCGTGGTGGTCGATTATCGCCTATCGGGTAGGGGGTACATTGTTTTGCCCACAGAGAATACGCCGGGACGGTATGTAGAGCACATGGACAGTGACCTTGACGAAATGCCCGTATTCTTTCTTCCCAGTAGACAATACAATCAAGAGCATGATGAGGACATAATTCTTTCTTGCCCTATTGCCGAAGGTTGCCGGGACGATACTATTTTTCGGCATGCAAGCAGGCTAAGAGAGTGGAATGTGAAATATCGCCTGGGATTGTCTGAAGATAATATCGAACAGATCATACAACAGGTTAATTGTTTTCTCTGTGAGCCACCCCTTGATGAGAAGACGGTAAGAGACAAGGTTAAATCCGCTCTGTCTTATCCTGTTTCCTCAACGAGCATTACCGTTGAAGGACAGGCAACAGACCCGCCTTCAGACAAGACCCCGGAAGTGAAACCACCGCCATTTCCCGAT
The DNA here is from genome assembly GCA_963754785.1 of uncultured delta proteobacterium. GTDB lineage: Bacteria > Desulfobacterota > Syntrophorhabdia > Syntrophorhabdales > Syntrophorhabdaceae > PNOF01. Next base: position 19,947 of record CAVWHH010000027.1, read on the forward strand.
GTTATCGGAGGGCTCGCGGCAGAGTTTGGGAAGGTGTATTCAGATGTTTTGGAATCACCAAAGTCGTTTTTTGAAATGGCTTTTCTCACCTGTTTGGGGACGGTTCTTTCAGGCAGAGCCACACTGAACATCGAACTCAGGCCCCAGCCCCGTTTATTTACAAATATCATTGGAGAGAGTGCAGACGAGAGGAAAAGCACTGCGATTGCCAAGACGACGGACTTCTTCAGTGCTGTTCTCAGTTCTTTTTCCCTGTGTCATGGTGTGGGAAGTGCAGAGGGCCTTCAAAAAGTGATGGAAAAAGAAGGTAAGGAAACGGGACGGACGAACGTGCTTCTCTGCTTCGACGAATTCAAACAATTTGTTTCAAAGGCCGGGATAGAAGGGAGCGTGCTATTACCCTGTGTTAACACGTTGTTTGAATCGAACCGATATGAGAACCATACAGCAAAGAATGAGGTCTGCCTTGTCAATGCGCATTTGAGCCTGCTTGCGGCGAGTACGGTAGATACATATGAGCGCACATGGAACGCGCAGTTTACCGATATTGGCTTCAATAACCGTTTGTGGCTTGTACCGGGGAAAGGCATCAGAAAATATTCTTTACCTGTAAAGATCGCTGAACAGGATATTAAAAGGCTTGGAAAAGATCTTGCGGAAATCTTGCAAAAGATCGGTACAGGGTTAGAACTGGATTTTACTGAGAAGGCGAACGGTCTATACCATGAGTGGTACATGGGCCGGGAACAGTCAACGCACTCAAAGAGGCTCGACACATACGCTCTGAGGTTGATGATACTACTTGCCATTAATGAATTGAAAGATAACATAGATGAAGGCATTGTCAAAAAGGTTATTGATCTGGCTGATTGGCAATTAACTGTTCGCCGCCTGTACGATCCAATCGATGCAGATTCACAGGTGGCTAAAATGGAGGAGAAAATAAGACGGTTGTTAAAGACCTATAACGCCATGACCGACCGGGATTTAAAAAGGCACGCACACGTCAATAAAACGGGTTTATGGATTTACAACACAGCACAAAAGAATCTTAAGAATGCACAGGAAATTATATATGACAAAAAAACAAATCGATGGAAGTTAAGGTGAGACTGTCACAACTATTGTCACAACCATTTTGTGACAGGTTAAACCGTTACCTGTCAAAGAGTTACACAGCATTTTGTGGTGTACATCCAAGAGAGGGAGAGATAAGAAGATATATTACTCCCTCTCTCTATACTGAAGTTAAGTACTCCAAGAAACAAAACTTCGGCAGGACAAGGCTTTACGGGTTTTTACTCGCTCAGGACCTCATCCAGGGTAGGTACCCTGCACAGCGTCAGGATCTTCTTCACCCTTACATCAATCCGAGAGAGTTTGGTGTAGGTTTTGCCCCTTGCTTCGAACTTCGCCAGACTCACAGTCCCCAGTTCCCGCCAGATGTCGGCAAGACTGCCTGCCTCGCAGCGTTTCGTCTGAGGATCCCGTTCGAGGAGAGGAGCAAGACGCTTCCGAAGTTCCCATATCACCCGGTAGGCAAGAAAACAGGCAAAGATATGTCCCCGTACCTGGGGTTCATTGAAGTGACGGATAGGACGGGTCTGTATATCGGTTGTCTTCATGGTGCGGAAGGCCTGTTCCACATGCTTCAGGTCCTTGTAGTGGCTGAGGAGCTCTTCCGTGGTTTCTCTTGTGTGTGAGGTGTTGGAACGGATGACATAACATCCGTCGAGTCGTTCGTACCGGGTAATCTCTTCTTCTTTTCGTCTGTAGGAGAAGCTCCCTTCGTCATAGGTCACCTCGAAAAAGCGCTCCATACCCCAGCGGTTGATCCATCGGAAAAAGCGGCGGGCAATGACGTCCTTCTTCTTGGCCCTCCCCGCAACCACGTTCTTTTGGATGCAGGCAAGCTTCTTTTCAGTCAGGTCCAGGAGGCGCTGTCTGGTCCTTCGATCCCGTTCTTTCCGTTCAGGATTGTGGCAGAGTACATACCGTGTTCCTTCTTTTTCCACCTCCACCAGTTGATGGTGATTAAAGAGATCCAACTGGATGGGATGGTCTTTTGTCTCAACGGCCCGCATCATCTCTTCCCGTGTGAGCGCCGTGATGTAGCTGAAGCTCTCCCACCAGCCCTCTTTGTGGAGTTCTTCAATGCGCGCATTCGTCACCATCCCCCGATCGCCGACGAAAATGAACTCATCAAGTCCCAGCTTCTCCTTCAGTGTGATCAGTTGCGACTTGACTGTGGTCTGGTCTGCGGTACTGCCCTTGAACACCTCTATCCAGATCGGACATCCCTGTTCATCGCAGATAATGCCGATGACGACTTGCATCTTCCCTTTCTTGCCGTCCCGGTTATATCCGTAGTCTGCAAGCGGGCAGGTGCTCCCTTCGAAATAGCTCGAGGTGATGTCGTAGAGGTAGACTCTCCCCGGTGTGTGGTTTCGCAGGTATAGTGCTTTGAGGATCTCTTCCCGGTTTTCTTCCAGGGCCGAAAGCGCCCCGTACCATGTCTTGAGAGAAGGGGCCTTCTCTTCGTGCAAAAGCAGGCAGGTGGCTTCTTTCTCGTAGAGCCGTCTGAGGGCCATGACCGAAAGAGGTTTCGGTGAGATGACACGCTCTATGACGATGGCCATGATGGCGATGAAGTGCTTTACCGACAAACAGGCTTTCACCATCTCACAAATACAAAGCTGTTTGAGTACGGACAGAGCCACGAAGGTGGGTCCGATCATGAGAGATCCCAGATGGGTAATCTCTTTGAAGTGAACGTATTCTTCGAGCACCCCCGCATCGTCGCGTTTGAGCGCCTCCGCGATGAGGGTAACAATGAAGCGAGGCAGTTTTGCCAAATTGGCGAGAGTCTTGTTGCGGGGAGTACCCTGCTCATCCCGGTAGGAGGTAATGACCAGGGGGGTCTCATAGATCTTTCCCTTATAGCTACGTCTCGCATACCCTACTCGCATCTTCATAGGCACATTATAACAGTTAAAAACGCATAAGTCAAGCAAAAAATCACACTTTACTAGCTACATAACCCATTATCAATCATCGGAATACGTCCGTAGGTGTGAGGTTTACGACATTGCGCCGCTGAGGAACTACTTAACTTCCGTCTATAAGAAATGCTCTCTTTTATATCAGAAAGTATTGACCATCAAGGCATTAGAGTGTCACAAATCACTTGTGACAGAGAGTGTGACACCCAGAATAAAGGCCACAAGGTCGTTAGGAGACAACGGGTCTCACATGGAGGACAAGAATGAAGGTCGATGATGTACAAACATGGGCAGATTACAGAGGCAAGAAAGAACTATTGAGGCACCTTGCGGGGGAACAATTAACCCAGAAGCAAGCTGTCCTTGCAGAGTGCTATAGCTGCAATGCCGGATATTTCGATGGACGTGTTGACTGTGACACTCCGGTCTACAGTCACTATGGGATCATGCCCGACCCAGAGAACGAAACTATGGGGGTGTATATATGCTGAATAAGGCGCGGGGTAACATGTACCGCTGGGTCACTCATACGCACTCCCACTTGGCCGGCCAATGCCCCCATGAGTGCGTCTATTGTTACGTGGACAATCCACGCTTCGGACGACCAGCAAAATATCGAGGTCCGCTCAGACTCGTAGAAACTGAGTTCTGCATTCGATATGGCAGTGGGAAAACCATCTTCATGGAGAACTGTGGCGACCTCTTCGCCAACGAGGTACCGCAGACGTTCATTGACCAAGTAATGGCTCATTGTCATCAGTGGCCGGATAACATGTACGTTTGGCAGACCAAGAACCCGTCGCGATACCATTCTGTGAATGGCTTCCCGGTTCATAGTCTCTTTGGAACCACCATCGAGACGAATCGGGACCTCGACGACATCAGCAAGGCACCTCGGCCAGTAGACCGGATGAAGGCTATGGCAGCACTGAGGGAAAGGAAATTCATCACCGTCGAACCAATCTTGAACCTTGATGTCGATATTCTGTCCGATTGGATTGCGATGATCCAGCCGGAATTTGTGAATATAGGGGCCGATTCTAAGAACCACGCGCTGCCGGAGCCGTCTGCCGAGAAGATAAGCGAATTAGTCAATCGATTCTCGGGATGCGGCATTGAAGTCCGCGAAAAACATAATTTATCGAGGTTAAAACGGCAGGAGGGGTGGCTAAATGCGTAGCATTCATTCTGATGAGACTTTGGAGGGGAAGATGACCCAAACTATTCAGGCAATACCCTGTGGTTACCAGAAGTGCCAAAAATCATTTACTCCTCAGAGGCAATGGCAGAGGTTTTGTAGCCGAGGATGCAAGGACCGATACTGGCAGGAACTGAGAAAAAAGGTCGCTGAGGAAATCAAATCTCAAGGCAGAATATGATTGAAATGGCAATCAATCTGGTGGGCACAATTACGGGCACAGGTTCTGCGGTACGGCTTTTTATAAGAAGTTATAAGGGCACATTGGATAGCCAATCCAATGTAGGCACGATTTAGGCACAAAATATGGACAAGGTTGAGCGCATAGAAAAGTATAAGGAGGCCAGGAAGAATCCGAATGGGCCGATGAAGAGGCTCTACACCCTACAGGAAGCAGCCTTCTATCTGGGCCGTACCGTCGATGCTCTCAGAGAAATGGTATGGGGTGGTAAGCTCCCTTATTTCCGTGACGGTAAACGAATGCTTCTTGATATAAAGGATATGGATGAATTTATTGATCGTAACAAGCAAAATTTTAACTTTTAGGGGTATCAAAGGGGTACAAAAGGATACAAAATGACGACAACAAGCGGGGATAAAAGTAAGGATTAAAAGGAGGTAGTGCCGTGGATGAGAAAGCGGTTACGGGATGGAAAGCATTTTCTGAACTCACCGGGATGTCCGAGAGGAAAGCACTCATGAAACGCGAAGAATTATTAAATTGTGGGGCAATTTTTTACTTACGAGTGGGTAGGGGACACCGACGGCGCATGATGTTCTTTCCCAGTCTCGTGAAAAGATGGTGCGGGCTTATGGGGAGTAAAAGGCTGGTGATCTGAAAGCAATGTATGAGCGCAACGAAGACCTGCACCCTGGGACTGCAAAGTTAAAAAAATATCTTGGGAATAATCTTGACTAAGCGTAACGCTGATACTATACTGAAGACTATGAGACCCGATGAGCTGATAGCATGGCGTGAACGTAATGGATATACACAGGTCACACTCGCTGAAGTCCTTGGGGTTCATCCTATGACTGTGAGCAGATGGGAAAGAAGCGTTCACAGAAAAGAGATTCCGCCATTCCTGCGCTTAGCCCTTGAGCGCCTGGAATGCATAGAGAAGGAGGTAAACAAGGTAAGGGAAATGAAAAACGAAAAAGGAGAGTGATTAGTAATGGGTATGATCTACAAAAGAGGTGAAGTTTACTGGGTCAAATTCTACCGGGACGGCAGGTCCTACCGTGAGAGCAGTCATTCCAAAAAAGAAAGTGATGCCAAACGACTCCTGAGACAGCGAGAAGGACAGGTCACAGAAGGCAAGTTCTATGGCTTACAGGCGCAGCGCACCCGATGGGACGAATTACGAGATGATCTTATCAGGGATTACAAGATCAATAACAGGAAGTCCCTCTTCCGTATTGAGATCAGTATCAAACATCTTGAGAAGCACTTCAAGGGGATGAAGGCCGCCGACATTACCACAACGCATATCAACAAATACATTGAGGCCCGATTAAGAGAGAGGGCCCAGAATGGCACAATCAACCGGGAATTGGCGGCGTTGAAAAGGACGTTTACATTGGGATCGTGCTGCACACCGTCTAAGGTTGTTCACATTCCGCATATCCCAAAACTCAAAGAAAACAATGCCCGCACAGGTTTTTTTACCCATGAGGAATTCGAGAAGCTAAGGACGGAACTGCCGGAACACCTCAAGGGCGTGTTCACTATGGCCTATTTTACGGGTATGAGGAAACAGGAAATCCTCTCCTTGACATGGGAGCGGGTAAATATCTTTGAAAAGAAGATCACTCTTGAAGCAGGCACAACAAAGAACAATGAGGCCCGCATAATCTATTTGACTGGGCAATTGTACGAAGCATTATTGAATCAGAAGAAGGTACGAGACAGTTATTTCCCTGATTGCCCTTATGTATTTTGCTATGAGGGCAGGAAGATCAAGGACTATCGAAAGGCATGGAAGGCAGCAGTTGAGCGGGCACAGATCGGCAACAAAATGCTTCACGATTGCCGCAGAACAGCGGTAAGAAATATGGTACGAACCGGGACATCGGAACGTGTTGCAATGAAGATCAGCGGACATAAAACAAGAAGTGTTTTTGATCGGTACAATATCACCAATGAAGAAGATTTAAGGGCCGCTTGTGAAAGACTGTCGATGGCCTATGAAGAAACAAAAGAAACCATCGAACAGGCACAGACGGGCACAATTACGGGCACAATCCTACCCTTAAGAGGTCAACAATGATCCGCACCTTTTATCCCATGCCATGTATGTCATTGATTTTATTAATGGCGGAAGTGCATGGGAATCGAACCCACCTGCGGACTTTTGGACCGTACACTGGTTTTGAAGACCAGGAGGCCCACCAGGACCCCGGCACTTCCGTTAGATAATCTATGATGAACGTGGAAGATTGTCAATGCGCAAGTGAAAGATTCGCAACTGATCGGCAGTGATCCCTGAAGTTGTTGACGGCAATAAAAAATTCGCGCATCATGATAACCCAGTAGTATTGGCCTCTCCGGGTAAGAGAGATAGTATTGCCATGTTTTTTTAGTCCTCCAGCCAAAAGGAAAAAACAGATTTCAGGAAAGAGATAGTGGAGGGAGTTGGCGCTATGCTTTTTTGTAAGCTCATTGAGATCAAGGGTAAGCCCGAAAAGTTTCATGAGAAAGTCGTAGAGAAGTTTTTCTTTAAGACCCCAATCACGCCTCGCGGTGATGGGGAATTCTCCTCTATCCACGCGCTTTATATAATCCTCAATATCAAAGGTATTGGCATAGACACTGCCGTTGAGATAGCCGATGGAGCCGCTCCCAAGGCCGGCGTATTCGTCGTAATTAATGACATATTCGTCAATCATGGCATCGCTTCTCGAAAAACACCATGCCGTGCTCGCGCGGTAATCTTGTCCGAGGACCCCCATGATCATTGTGTAAAAGTCCCTTTCCCGGCCATACTTGACAATGCCGAGCTTTCTTCCCATCACGTTTTTCGTCGCAGCCGATACCATGAGGGGATAATAGGTAATCTGGTCCACCCCTAGCTTGAGAAGAACGGAGAGGTCCTGCGTGAGCATCTCTTTTGTCTGCGTGGGAAAATTAAAAATCATATCCACGTTGAGCGTATCGAAATATCCTTGCCAAAAGGCAAGCTTCTCTGCTATTTCGCCGGCGCTCCCATACTTGTGATACCGCTCCACGGCCTTCAGGAGGCTATCGTTAAAGCTTTGCACCCCCACGGAAAGCCGGTTCACTCCTACCCCTTTCAGGATCGCCATATTCCGATCATTCAAATGGTTGGGGTTCGTCTCGACGGATACTTCTGTTACCTCGTATGTTTTTCTGATCAATTCGATCGTGGCGGAAAGTTCATCGATCAAAACTGTGGGCGTGCCCCCGCCGACATAGAGGGCCTTAAAATCGTAGCCCTGGTCCTTGTACATAATGACTTCTTTCCTGAGCGCCTTGAAGTAGGCCCTTGTGAGGTCTTCACGGAAGACAATGCGGTGGAATGAGCAATAGGGGCAAAGTTCCTCGCAAAAAGGCACATGGATATAGAGAAGCAGAGGAATATCATCGGTTCTCCTGTCCGGAAGAGAATATGAAACACCCGGCAAAAAGTTGAGATAATTTTCATTTTTCTTCCGTGCCATGTAGCCGATGAATTTTTCGATCAACATATGCTGGGGCCTCTGTTTAACGAGAGAATGTTACGGTTAACGGGCAAAAAAATCAAGTAGTATTATTTGTTGGTTTACACCGAAGAAATCTTTCAGAAAAAGATTGACTCATGCGACAAAGCTATATAAAACATGGCATCGTTTTAACGAGGACCTTATGAAAATATCTCTATGGATTATCCTTTTTTTCTTGTGCGGTCTTATGACCGCCTTGCACTCTTTTGCGCAGAAGAGCGGGGGGCAGGCACTGGGGGCAACAGCACCCTCTTTCGCAGCAGGAGCAGAAGGTGCTGACAGACCTTCAAATGACCAAGGACAGAATGCTATTATCCGGGTTAGGACGAAGAACACGGTTGATTTCTCCGGGACGGTCACCCGTGTTGATCCTGAGACAAATATCATATCGCTCAAGTCTCATGGGAAAACCATCACCTTCGATATAACCAATCCAATGCTTACGGGCTATCGGAACATTCACGATATCAAAAGGGGGGATATTGTCTCCGTGGGATATGTGCCATCGGGCATACAGATAAGAAAAGGCTTTTATTCAGGGACGCATCCCGAAACGGTGCCCTCATCTCAGAGAGGGAAGGATACAGCCCAGAAGAAGGTCGGCAAAGCGGAAACAACGAAGCTCCGAAACAGCAATAGCCCGGTACGCTTCAGAGACAAGCCACGTCCGACGAGCTTTCAGGATGTTGACAACAACAAGGACGGCAAGATCAGCCCCGCAGAACTCAGTGTCATCATCCCCGATTTAACCATGGAGAAGTTTAAAGAGTATGACAAGAACGGTGACGGCTATCTGGACGAAGCTGAGTTCAAGGCGATCAAAAAGAACAGATAAACACTTACAGGCTCCAGCGTCCCCGGTGAGTTGAAAACTGCTTTTCTCGAAGAGCTTGTTATCCATCGTAAGCTTGCAGACAATGACCGTTATTAGAACCCGCGCTACGACAGCTTCGAGGGAGGTTTCCGCAACGGGCACGAAAAACACTCAAAGAACACACAAAGCACCAGAGGCCCTATGTCTATAGCCTCGATCAGTTTGAATCAGCGCGTACCCAGGATGAGCTATGGAATGCCGCTCAGATGGAGATGGTGAAAAGAGGCAAAATGGACGGTTATATGAGGATGTACTGGGCAAAGAAAATTCTCGAATGGACGCCATAGCCTAAGGCGGCAATAAAGTATGCGATCCGCCTCAACGACAAGTACGAACTCGACGGCAGAGACCCCAATGACTACTCGGGCATCGCCTCGAGTATTGGCGTGGTCCGTGACAGGGCATGGAATGTAAAAAATGTTTTTGGAAAAATCCGTTATATGAGTTATAATGGCTGCGCATCGAAGTTCAATGTAGAAGATTATATTGAGAAGTTAAGGTCATAATAGGTCACAATAAACTGCCCGGAAATAAGGATGACAACAAAAGAACAGATTCCTGTGAAAATATGGAGGGGGCTACGGCAATCCATGAGAGGCTGAAAGCCCTTGATACAGAGGAATACTTTGTAGTCCTCGTTACCAACGATAGAGGAAAACCGTCTACTTATCTGGTCCCCTATACCTTCACGCCGGAGATGAAAAAGATCATTCTTACTATGCCAAGAAATACCCGCAAATACCAAAATATTCTCCATTTCTCCCAGATTTCCCTTCTCATCGGCAACCATTCAAAAAAACAGAAAAATCTCCTTGAAACAGAGACGGTAACAATAATCGGCAGCGCCAAACCTGTGAGAAGAGGAAAACCATTGGATACGTTTGCGAAATATATTTCTCCTGAAGCATCCCGACCTGAAGGAATTCCTCAATCGATCGAGCACGGCGCTTACGGCCATAGAGGTTGCTCAATACATCCACGTAAGCAGCCTTCAATGAGTATCAATCTGGGACGGTGAATGATGTGGAACTGGAAAGCAGTTTATGAAGACGATACATACGCTTTTTACTGCGACCTCGATAAAATCATCGACACCGCCGGTGATGAAGAGGGCCTCTATGCGGGAACGGAATGCCATGTACCGCTCCCGGAGCGCTTCGGGGTCTGGACATCCCTCGCCTTCAAAAAAAAGGCAACAAGAAAGCGCTGCCTTGAACGAAGAACAAAAGCAGGCCTTCCTGTTGCCGGATATGAAGACTATCAGTATTCACTCTGTCTCGTTGAATTCAACACAGGAACCATGCAATACCGCGTCACGCCCGCCACTGATCACGATGAAATGGACCAGTACATCGGCGACTCGTCGCTTCTTGACGATGTCGATCCTCCTCTTATTAATGGTATAACCGTTAACTGGTCAAACATCCGATCAAAAAAAACACACACCATGATCAAGACTCTCTATAAACTCTTTTCTTCTTAGGCTTTAAGAATGTACGAAAACAAGCTTGTAGCATTATTTCTCATTCTGTTTTTCGGGCGTATAGGCTTGCGCTATTTTCTACAGCGGCTCAACATAAACAATTTAAGAACGCACGGCAAGGTGATACCGCCAGTTTTTGCGGGCGAAATTGATGAACCCACGCTGGACAAAATGGTGGACTATACCTACGATAACTCTAGGCTTGCAACAAAAGAAGATCTGTTTGAGGATATTGTTGAACTGGCTATACTGTTTCTCCTTGTGCCGCTCATGGTTGACTGGTTAGTCGGATTACATATTCATATCATCCTACAGGCGCTGATTTTTGTCAGCGTTCTGTTAGTTATCGTCGGTGTTGCCAGTCTGCCCTTCGAACTGTACAACACGTTCGTGCTGGAAAAGAAATATGGGTTTTCTACAATCACATGGAAAATCTGGGCTACCGATCTTATCAAGTCCCTGATTATTTCTGTAATTCTCATAGGCATTATGATCAGTGCGTTTATGGCTTTCGTTTACTATTTGCCTGAAAGATGGTGGTTCTGGGTGTGGGTGTTTTTTACGCTCTTTGAAATTATCCTTCTCTGGCTTTACCCTGTGTTAATTGCTCCGCTGTTCAACAAGTATGAACCGATAAGAGACGAATTACTCAAAGAAAAGATAGTTGCTCTGCTCGGTAAAGTTGGCTTGAAGGCCGGGGGCATTTATCAGACGGATGAAAGTAAACGTTCCAAACATACGAATGCTTATTTCACGGGCATCGGCAAAACCAAGCGCATCGTTTTGTATGATACGCTGCTGGCCTCGCATTCGCCGGAAGAAATCATTGCTGTATTGGCACACGAGATCGGCCACTGGAAAAATAAACATATCTTCAAGCAATTGATTTTTATGATTAGCGCTTCCTTGGTTTTGCTCTATCTTGCTTATCTGGTTGTGGGTTCTCCGGTTTTATACACCGCTTTCCGTATTCAGCATACCCCTGTTTATGCCGGTCTGTTTCTGGTTTCTCTTTATCTGGGCGCTATCAGATTCTTTCTAAACCCTTTTGGAGCGGCAGTCATGCGCAAGTATGAACGCGAAGCCGACCGCATGGCTTTTGAGTTGACCGGAATTTCCCAACCCATTATCAATGCCCTCAAGCGCCTCGCGAAAGACAATCTTACCAATCTGCATCCCCATCCTCTCTATGTCTGGTTTTATTATTCCCATCCGCCGCTCACTGAGCGTATTGAATACTTGCAGGTAATGGATCATAAGAAAGCATGAGAGGATGGGAAAACTATCAAGGCAGAGCTGCAGTGTTTTCTAGATAAAATTATAGTTTTTCTGAAACCTTCCGCTCCAGAATCGCTTTCACGTTCTTACCCATATTATTTACGAAATTGGAGTTATCAATCAGGGCTTCCAGGTCATGCTGGATACTCCTACCGTCTATGTTGGCAATCATTGGAAGGAGTCCTTTTTTGAAGTCTTTCATGTTCTCAAAGCCTTTTATACAAAAGACGCTAGGCTGAATAGCCTTCTGAAGATACCAGAGGAGGCTAAAATAATCCCCGCCCTTTACGTTTACGGTAGTCTTTCCGCGTTTGTCCGTCTTTTCCGATTTACGGAAAAGGATCGTCCTGATTTTTGTCGCCATAAGGGTAGATGGATCAAGCGTTTTAATGAGAACGGAGTGGTTAAACTTGAAAACCGGGCGGATGTTCATACAGTATTTTTTACAGAGACCAAACTCGGAATAAATATCCGCGTTGAGAAATAATATGTCCGTTTCTTCTCGTGTAGTAACGCCAAGATCATGGAGGATTGGAAACCTCAGATAAATGCGAAATTTCTGAACAGTTGTTCTTGTGTCAAGATCGGTGCGCTTTCTGAATTAATCCTCCAAATCCTTTGGCACTTTCGGAACATTAATCTTTTTCATTTCATCCATGCAATCCACATTTTCAGAAGGTTGCTGGAGGTCAAAACAGCACAAGAGCCGAACTGCCGCAGAAAAAAAGCTGGGTGTAGCCCTGTTGCGAGTAAATAAAATCAAGAACGACAACTTGAAGATACTCTTTGAGAAGGTTCCGTTTAATAAGATTGTTTCGGGACGGAGATTCACTGATGATATTGGCAAAAACCGGTTTGACAGTTTCCATACTGGTTGTTATTTTAGTCAATTGATGGTTTCCTTCGTTGGCGGTGATCCTTCTATTTCAACGTATCCTTTAACCTCCTTTAACTCCTTATTAGTGAATTCATCAAGGTTGAGCCGGAGTCCCCGGACTGTACTCTTGTCCGTAGGCAATCTTTTCCGAAGATAGAGAAAAACAAAGAACGCCTTGGCTCTCGTTGCCTTGAGAATTGAAAAGTTATTCTTCTTCACCACTTTGAATCCGAGGAATAATTCTTCCTTCATCTTGACAAAAGTCTAATCTCTCATATTCAGAACAATATTCCAACGCCTGATTATGAATATGAGGGAGGATTTGTAGGGCGAGAGGATGATATAACAAAAATCAATAACTTAACGGACGGAAAACACGCTGTGAGCACAATTTCGGGGGCTGGAGGCGTTGAAAAGACCGCTTCAGTACGGCGAAGAAGCACGGCCTGAAGCGGAAGTCGGTCAGGCACACAACGCGCTTCGGCCCAATGCCACCCTTCCTATCATTCTTGCATTGAATATACAAGGATGATAGGAAAAAGCCTCGAACACTATGCCCTCCCCACATCTTTGCCCGTTATTTTCCAGAAAAGCTCTTCCATTTCCGGGGTCAGAGACGGCCCGCCCTCTCCCTCCATCGCTTTGGTCCGCGTGTCATACATGTTTTCAAGCTGAGGCAGAAGAAGGTTCACCTCCGGGGAGCTTTCCAGTCTCTCCTTTATCCTGTCGCGCTGTTCCAAAGCCTTTTCGAAGTCCTCTTTTGCAACAGGAATGTTATAGAGCGTATTCAATACTTCCATGAGCCTGAGTTTCCCCAGATGATCTTCCTCGAGCGTTACATACTGGGGCAGAGAGACAATGAGCACGATTACCTCGATACCTGACGCCGCCGCCGATTTCGTGATCAGATTCGCAATGCTTGACGGGCCGTGATAGGTCGTGGGCAGAACACCGGCTTTTCTCGCGTCCCGGGCTGCCTTTTCTCCCATACCATATCCGCTGACAAGTAAAGGTCGAGTGTGAGGAACCATATCATACATGCTCCCCAGAAGGATATACTTCTTCACTCTAAAGGTTTTGAGCAGCATCAAAACGGAACTGATATAGAACTCTGAATGAGCATGCGGTTCCAGAAGGCGGAGCAAGAGAAGGTCGTTCTGTCCTTCCCGCTTCGCGTAGCGAATTGTTGTGTTCGGAATGGACATGTCACGAATACCTTCTTCGAGATGAATAATAGGCCGGTATCTGGTAAAATCATAGAACTGACCTGGTTTTGACAGTTTCCCTAAATCGGTGGCTCCGAATCGTGCCGACAACTCTCTCAGGACCAGGGTCCCGACGCTGTTCACATCTATCCAGGGCCGGAGGACGGCCAGGACGTAAGGTTCATTGCACTCCGGAAGGGGAACGGGTAATTCAAAAGCACCAATTCTCACAAATCTCTCCTCTCTGAAGATGTACTTTCTCTTCCAACCACCATAAATGTTAACATAAGACGGGTCCCTTATCATGTAAAGGCCGCTCACCGACGTATGAAAGAATAACTGAGGGGCCATCATTCACCCTGTCGAACAGGGCTCATTAGAACGAAGGACGGCCGTCCCCTGTTTCATGTTGAACACGGTTTTCCTCACAGTTGCTCGCCTCGGTTATTCATTTTGTTTTAGGCTAATGATCCTTACTGTGGAAAATAAGTCTTATAGAGGGAATCGTCTCGCCCAAGAAGTTGCATCTTGCCCACCGCCGCGTAAACCCCTATGAAGAAATCCTGGGAAGATTCTTTCTTTCCGCCTTGTTTCTTCCTATACGAAAAAACATTTGCTAACAGGAAAACCGCTTTCTAAGGTATCTGGTCGTGGCGAAAGAAATGCGGGTCCGAAACATCCTCAAGGTCTTCTATCTTTTCGAAACCAACGAAGACCTCAGGATAGATGATGGAATTGATGACAAGAGAATTGGCTTTGCTCAAGCTCACAAGCGTATCGTTGACCAGCAAACGAACGTTATAAATGAGTTTGTCCATACAGTTCTTAAAGTCCAATATGCCATGATAAAATAGCTCGGTAGGGGTCCTTAAATACTTGCAGACTCCTTTTGGGTGCTGCAAATGTCACTAATGATAAAGGCTACCTTTGCGCCGCTCGTAGTATCTCGAAAGGAACTATTCCTTCCAGATGATCATCACTTTTATTGGGCGGTAAAGCATCTTTTTCTCTCAGAAAAGTAAGCATTGTTTCTATTATCGTCACATTGGCATCGTTATATTTTCGTCTTTCTATAGAATCATCTAATAATCGGCTCAAACACATAAATCACCTCCACAATGACAATGATTTACTTGTCCGTAACGTTCATTCTTGTTATGTCTTTCATACATTGAATAGCACCTGTCTTGGAGATTCAGATTGCAACAAAAATGCCATTCAAATGTTAAAGAATCATGAAAGGTCAATTTCATGGTGCAGGACACGTTAAGCAAGGCGCGGATGGATTCTTCAAATGTATCAATTATACGAATAATGTCGATGAGTTATAACCTTTTGTGTTATGTTGTTCCGGCGGTTTCTGAGGCCTCATATTTGTTTTGTTGTAATCGTATACTGCCGGTTATGTGCTGGCTATGGTGTGGCACACCAATAGCTTTCCATCTACCAATTTTGTTGGAAGCATCATTTTTTCGTATAAATCCAGAAATGATACCCCGGTCGCCGGCACGGAAGAACCATCGGCACTTTGACAATCGAATCAGGTTAACTGCATCTCATTAACCTTCCCCTTGCACGATGAGAATCGAATCCTATTGTGAGGGATCCATCAGTTTCAAAGCACTCACATTATCTTCTATTAAACTTGTCAACAGCGGCGGTAATTTATTATTTATATGCGTCCGTCAATGGTAAAGGGTTTGACCAAACAAGCGGCCACCTGCGCTTGCTTAGCTCTCATCAAGCTAGCCTCCTCATTATCTTGCTGTAAGCATGATAAATAGGATACCATACGAAACGGGGTGGTTTCTTATTCATCGTAACAGTTCTTCTCCATTCATTGTGGGCATTTGCCACTCGCATATGATAAGGTAGTAGCTATTTTTGTCTATTTTTCCCAGGCTTTTTCACGGGTCTCTGCTTCATCTCCTACAATAGGCGGAAACTTTCTTTCCTGGCCCTGTGTTACAACCGCCGAACAACAATTGGTCGATGACTAAAACTTTAATTCCCACTTGGCCCACTCTCTGCCACGCATTATAGCCTACCCACAAGCCGTGCGTTATCTTCACCGAGAAACTTTACAGAATCATCCTGCACGTGCTTTTTTCAATGCCACCAGAGGAACCAAAAGAATGTAAGCGTTAATGACAGTTCATATGACAGGTTCCCTATGTGGAGCGCAAAACCGTATGTCGTGAGTAGGTAATAGAAAATTAAAGGACCGCGCTCCCAAGTCAACACGGTCAGGAGCAGGGACCAAGAGACCTCTATGCGTTTAATATCATTGACATCATAGTTCTTATTAGGTTATATACAGGCATGATCGAACGATATACCTTACCGAGAATGGCCCGTATCTGGGAGGACGAAAACAAGTTTCAAAAATGGCTTGAGATCGAGGTTTCTATCTGTGAAGCCTATACAAAACTCTCTCTCATGCCTGAAGGTGACCTGAAGACGATCCGGGAAAAGGCAAAAATTGACGTACCAAGGATCCACGAGATCGAAAAACGGACAAAACACGACGTAGTGGCCTTCATAGAATCGGTCTCCGAATTCGTCGGACCGTCCTCAAAATACGTCCATATGGGTGTTACATCCTCGGATATTCTTGACACTTCTTTCGCCTGTCAACTCAACGAGGCATCCGACATCTTGCTCGAAGATATAAGGACCCTCATGGCAGTGCTTAGGGAAAAGGCCTTTCAATACAAAGATACCCCGGCTATTGGCAGGACCCATGGAATCCACGCGGAGCCGGTGACTTTTGGTCTTAAGATAACCCATTTCTACGACGAAATGAGAAGGAATCTGGAGAGGATGAAGGCCGCAAAAGAGCGCATCCGTCACGGCAAGATATCGGGAGCAGTAGGCACCTACGCGCATGTGCCGCCCTTCGTCGAAGAATACGTATGCGAGAAACTTGGGCTCAAGGTAACCCCCATATCATCACAGATTATTCCCCGCGATTATTACGCGGAGTTTTTTACGACCCTTGCCATTATCGGCTCATCTATTGAAAAGATGGCCCTGGAAATAAGAAACCTTCAGAGGACAGAGGTGGCAGAGGTAGAGGAATTTTTTCAAAAAGGCCAGACCGGATCCTCCGCAATGCCTCATAAACGAAACCCCATCGGCTCGGAGAATCTCTGTGGTCTTGCGCGTCTGATTCACGGCTACGCCATGTCTTCGTTAGAAAATGTGCCTCTCTGGCATGAACGGGATATCAGCCATTCTTCTGTGGAAAGGGTCATCGCGCCGGATGCCACAATCGTTCTCGACTATATGCTTCAACGGGTGAAAAACCTCTATGAAAACCTCATCGTTTATCCGGAAAAAATGCAGATAAATCTTGATATCTCCCGTGGGCTTTATCACTCCGAAGCCATACTGCTTGCCCTTATCAAGAAAGGATTAACGAGACAGGAGGCATACAAACTCACCCAGGGCATTGCCATGAGGTGTTATGAAAACCACCGTGATTTCGTCACAGAGCTGAAAAATGATGAACCATTACGGCGATACTTAAGCGTTGAAGAAATTGAAAACATCTGCACCAATGAACATTATTTCCATCACATCGATACAATCTATAAGAGAATATACAGCTAAAACAATAATCAGTTACCATACAAAAACAACCGGTGAGTAGATTCCCAAGGGCCCACATTCGTGGGTCTTGATCAGCGTCTTCACAGTTCTCGAGCATTCACCACTGGGTTTGCGCCCAGGGTCTTCTGCCTAACTCGCATGACGAGCGCCCGTGGTATTTTTTTCCGGGTGTTAGGATCTACGAGCGAGTGTAGCGAGCACTGAGCGGGAGACCAGGCACCGGAGTGCTGGTGTGGCTTCGCCTGTGGAGGGAGCGACGCGAGCCCCTTTGATGGAGTCCTGTATTGATTATTGAGATCGGTCATCCGTGATTATCGGCTATCCGGCTGCCTTCACATACTTCAACCGCAAATCATAAAGTATACTATCCATCAGTCGTTCTTCTTCACCGTTCAGATTACCTTTTGTCTTGTCCTGTAACATCTCGATGATGTGTATGGTCTGTTTCGCTAGGGCAAGATTGACGCTCTTTTCGTTCCTCAAAGGATCGGGCAGCTCTCCCAGAGACACCAGAGCGGATGTAGATAGTGAAAGGAGAAAGGTTGAAAAATTGATGGTGGAGAAAATATCTTCATTCCTCTTTTCCGATGTTTCACCGTGTTCATTGTTCGTCACATCGTTCTTGTCTTCCATAGGGTCCCCCTAAAGTAGAGTATCGAGCTTGACAGGTAAAAAGAAGAGACTGTCGTTCCTCCTCACCTGATAGAGAATATAATTCCTCTTCAGCCCTTCGATCATGAAGGAGTTAAAGTCCTGATCATTTTTTACGATATTGTTGTTGATCTTTACAATCACATCGCCATTCTTAAGGCCTGCTTTTTCAGCAATCCCACCGCTCAGGACCTTCATCACGACAACACCTTCCTTATCTCTGAGCTTGTATTTCAGTTTCGGATACCCTTCAATGTCGGAGACCCTCATGCCGCAGAGCGCCTCATCAATGGGAAGGGGCGTAAACTTTTCCAGATCGAAGGCGTCCACATTCAGCGTGTATTTCTTCGTTCCGCGCAGGATCTTGAGCTGTAATGTGCTGTCCCCATTGACGCTCCGCATGATACTGTGCGGTTTCGTGCCTTCCTGGATCGCCTTTTTGTTGATCTCCACGATCCTGTCTCCCGCCTTCATCCCGTAGGCAATTGCGGGGCTTCCCGGAATCACCCTATTCACATAAAGAGAAGTGCCTCGTTCGTCTCTTCTTTTTTCAATAAAAAGGCCCAGAATTGGCCTCCTGGGGTTGTTTTCGAGAAATTCGGAAAGCATGGCTGCAACATCATCTATCGGTATGGCAAAACCGATACCCTTGCCTTCGCCATAGATTGCCGTCACGATCCCCAGCAGATTTCCATCACCATCGAGGAGCGCCCCACCGCTATTACCCGGATTGATTGCAGCATCTGTCTGAATGAGATTCGCATAGATTTTTCCCTCGATCCGTAGATTTCTCCCTATGAAACTGATGACGCCCACAGTGACCGAGCTTGCCAGTTCGAAAGGGCTGCCGATAACAATGGCCCTTTCACCGACCCGGACGGTTCTCTTCGGGCTTATTGTTAGGTGTGGAAAATCGGCCTTATTTGCTATGATTTTCAGAAGTGCTATGTCAAATTCAGGATCGCTCGCAAGCACGTAGGCGTCGTATTCCTTACCATTCATGAATTTGACCCGGATGTTAATCGCCCGTTCAATAAGGTGCTCATTTGTCACGACAATACCTTTCTCGTCAAGGACGACGCCGGAGCCTTTATTTGGAATAAGTTCTTCCGTGTCTTCCTCGCCGGCAAAATATTTCTTAAAAAGGGAGGGCTTTTGTTCCTCATCCGGTGCCGTCGACAACTCCTCTGTCTTAACGAACACGATGGCTTTGCTTGCCTTTTCGACAACCTGTACCACCTTGTCTTCTGCCGCAGAGGACGCGAACGGTAAAAAGCACCCAGCAATGGTTGCAAGTAACAAAACGATGAGCGATACACCAGGCATATCTGTGCGGATGGCAGAAATAATTATCTGTAGAGCGGATTCCCGATGACCTAATACCATGAACAGCTTTCTAATACCAGTCTTCCTTAGCCTTTTTTCTCTTCCGCATAATCTTTTTTACAGAATCGAGGATAATTTTCGCAACCTCATCTTTGCTCAATTGCGGCACCCGTTTGGTACTGCCCGATTTCTCGATAATGATCACTTCGTTCTCATCGGAGCCAAACCCTATGCCAGCTTTTGACACATCGTTCACTACTATGAGATCTAGGTTTTTTTTCTTCAGTTTTTCCGAAGCATGTTCGATAAGGTTCTCGGTCTCCGCGGCAAAACCCACGATGATTCTGTCACCTTTGTTTTTTCCGAGTTCGCCGATAATATCAGGGTTTTTTTCAAGCTCCAGCGTGAGGTAATTGCTGTTTGCCTTTTTTTTGATCTTCTGACGGTTTTCGCTCCTGCACTTGAAATCGGCAACTGCTGCAGTCTTGATGATGACCGTCGCATCTTTGGAGTGTTTCATCACCGCGTTCCTCATGTCGCAGGCGCTATTGATGCTGACTGTCGGTATGTCGTTTCTTGGGAGCTGGATCGCGGTCGGGCCGGTAATGAGCGTAACCTCCGCTCCTCTTCTCTTGGCAATTTTTGCCATTGCGTATCCCATCTTGCCGGAAGAGATGTTGGTAATACACCGCACGGGATCGATAAATTCCACCGTAGGGCCGGCGGTAATGAGTATCTTCTCCCCCGCAAAATCTTTGTCCGTAAAGATGTCTTCCATTTTTTCAAGGATTTCTTCAACGGTGGGAAGTCTTCCTTTTCCCTCAGTACCACAGGCGAGATCGCCGATTGCCGGTTCCATTAGTTCATATCCAGCGTTCCTCAGCTTCTCGATATTGGCCTGCACCATGGGGCTTCCCCACATTTTTGTATTCATGGAGGGTACAAAAAAAACAGGCACCGTAGTGGCCATGATCATCGTTGTGAGGAAATCATCGGCAATACCGTTGGCAATCTTGCCGATGATGTTCGCCGTGGCCGGCGCGATAACGAGCAGATCAGCGATATCGGCGAGGGTGATATGACCGATCTTGGAGCCTGTGAACAGTTCAAACATTTCATGGATAACCGTGTTTCCTGAAACCGTCTGGAAGGTGAGGGGCGTTACGAATTCCATGGCGTTTTTCGTCATGACGACATGGACATTGGCTCCCCTCTTTGTAAGGTTCCGTATAAGTTCAACGGTTTTATAAGCCGCAATGCCGCCGGTTACCCCGACAATAATCTCTTTGTTTTTCAGCATGGTATAATATTCTGTTCTCATATCCCCTAAACGTTGAGGCCAAGCCTCCGGATAAACCTCGTGAAGAGGTTCGCCTTCGGAATGTAAACCGGCGAAACGATATCCACCTTTCCGATCACGTCGTTGTCCAGCTTAATGACCATCTCACCCAGCTTCTGTCCTTCCCGTATTTCACCCTTGACCCTTTCGGGAAGAAAGACTTCCTTTTTTACGGTACCCTTTTTCTCGACAGGGACGGGGTACAAAAACGCTTTCTCCGCAACTCCTTTCACGTTCTTGTATTTTCCGTCAACAAGAAAAACATCTTTATCAACGACTTCACCTTTCTTGACGACGTTCAACATTTTATACTGAGAAAAGGCCTTCTTCAACTTTTCCATGGCCACATCATCGCGTATCTTTCCGCTTGGGCTTCCCATGACAACAGCGATAAAACGCAGTTCCCCTCTCTTTACCGTCGCCACAATGTTAAATCCCGATTTCCGGTAATATCCGGTTTTTAAACCGTCAGTGCCGGGAAATTTTGTAAGCAATTTATTCGTATTGGTAAGGACAAACTTGCCATCTCTGAAACTGTCCGTTTTTGTCGACGTCCATTCCAAGAGCTTCGGATATTTCAAAAGCTCCTGCGAGAGGATTGCAAGATCGCTGCATGAGGTAAGGTCTTCTTTCTCACCCTTACCCGGAGGTAATCCATGAACGGAATGGTATTCTGTATTGGCAAGATTAAGAAGCTTCGCCTTCTCATTCATGAGCTTGACCATTTCGTCAGCGCTTCCCGCCACGTGTTCACTGATCGCGTATGCCGCGTCATTGGCAGAATGGATCATCATGGCTTTCATAAGCTCCTCAAGGGTGAAAGTCTCGCCTTCTTTCAGATAGACCTGGCTCCCTCCTATTTTCGAAGCCTCCTTTGAGACAGCGATCCGGTCCGTCAATTTGACTGCGCCGGTTGCCAGTTTCTCCATAACGATGCTGGCCACCATAAGTTTCGTAATACTCGCAGGCGGTCTTTTCACATTGGTGTTTTCACCTTCCAGTATTTTACCCGTGTTCGCCTCAGTGACAATGTACGCTTGGTATGGCGGCTGGGCTTCTTTGATTTTACTCCCTACAGTCGGCTTTTTTACCGGATGGGCCTTTTTACCGCTTGCCGTTCGGGCCTCAACTGCCGTTGTAGAGAACAGGAGAATAAGGAGAATAACAAATAGTTTTTTCATCAATTTCATTTTTTCTCTTTTTAGTCAATTATTTACTTAATTTCTCCATAAAGACCTTCAGAATATCTATGGGTATGGGGAAGATGATCGTTGAATTCTTCTCCGTGGAGATCTCTATCAGGGTCTGTAAATACCGAAGCTGCAGTGCCATGGGGTTTCTGGAAAGAATATCGGATGCCTCCGAAAGCTTTGTGGAAGCCTGGAACTCACCTTCCGCGCCGATAATTTTCGCCCTTCTCTCCCGTTCCGCTTCTGCCTGGCGGGCAATGGCCCTCTGCATTTCCTGCGGAAGATCGACATTCTTGACTTCCACATTAGACACCTTTATGCCCCAAGACTCTGTATGGGTATCGAGTATCTCCTGGAGCTTCTCATTGAGCTGTTCCCGGTGCGACAGGAGATCGTCCAGTTCGGCCTGGCCCAAAACGCTTCGGAGTGTCGTCTGTGAGAGCTGGCTTGTGGCATAGAGATAATTCTCCACATCGATGATGCACTTCATGGGATCGATGACCCTGAAATAGACAACGGCGTTCACCTTGATGGACACATTGTCCCTCGTAATAACGTCTTGTGGAGGTATGTCAAGAACAACAGTCCTCAAACTCACCTTTGTCATCCTGTCGATGATGGGAATGAGGATGATGAGTCCGGGCCCCTTGGGAGCGCCGAGGACCCTGCCGAGTCTGAATATGACGCCCCTCTCATACTCATTCAATATCTTGATGGCACTGGCAAGAAAAAAAACAATTAACACAATGATAAATACATACGCTGGGAACATCTTATCCCCCTTTTCTTTTTTTGACTTTTACGACGAGCCGTTCCACATGAGTTACCACGACCTCGTCGCCTTCACGCACAGGCTCATCGCTTTTCGCATTCCATAATTCTCCATGAACCGAAACTTTCCCTTTAGTCAGGATATCTGTTTTTGCAATGCCTATCTCTCCAATAAGGCCTTCCATGCCGGTTTTTACTTTGGACAGTTGGGCTTTTACAGCATAGCCGAGAATACCAAAAATAAAGATGGCGGAAGCTGCCGCCACTGTCAGTATTGTTTTCCATGAAATCGAAAACGCGCTGGAGGGCACATTGACGAGCATGACGGAACCTATGATAATAGATATGATACCGGCAATCCCCAAAAGCCCGTGGCTAATGATCTTCAACTCAAGGATAAAGAAAACGACTCCCAGTATTATAAGGGCAAGCCCCGCAAAGCTGATCGGTATTGTCTGAAAAGCATAGAGGGCGAGGATGATGGAGATTGCCCCGATGACTCCGGGGAAGATGGTACCGGGACTGTACAGTTCGAAGAGTATCCCGTAGATACCCAGCATCATAAGAAGATAGGCCACATTGGGGTCACTGAGATAAGAGAGAAGTTTATATTTGAAAGACATGGGGATTTCAGTCTTGGCGGCCCCTTTTGTTTTCAGAGTCACCTTGCCGGCTTTGGTTTCCACTGTTCTGCCGTCTATCTTCGCGAGAAGGTCGTTCATATTGTCGGCCATTAGATCAATGACATGCTTATCGAGAGCGTCTTTTGCCGTAATGGAGGAGCTCTCGGTGACCGCTTTTGCCGCCCATTCCACATTCCTTTCTCTTTTCATGGCAATGCTCCGGGAATATGCTTCGGCATCCTGAAGTATCTTCTTCTCCATTACCTTGTCCGGTTTTTCTTTCCCGATTGATACAGGATGTGCAGCGCCGACGTTGGTACCCGGCGCCATAACGGCAATGTGCGATGCCATGAGGATAATGCTTCCTGCCGATGCGGCCCGCGCTCCGGACGGATAGACATAGACAACGACAGGAACGCTGGCATCCATGATATTTTTCACGATGTCCCGCATGGATGTATCGAGGCCACCGGGCGTATCAAGAAGGATAATCAGGGCTTCTCCACCCTTCTCTTCTGTCTTTTCGATGGACTCCTTTATGAAGCTTGCCACAGGTGGATTGATGGCCCCGTTAATGGTGATGTAATATACGTCTTTTGTCTCTGCGGGTAAGGCAGGCACAATTGCCGAAAAAAAGAGCATCAACGATCCGAAAAGAATAGACCATGTTTTCATGGGTTGTGCATCTTCTCCTTGAGACGGAGCGCAACAGCCGCCGGTACAAACTCGTCCACAGAACCGCCGAACTCCGCCACTTCTTTGATGGTTCTCGAGCTTACAAAGAAATAATCCTTGCTCGTCATCATAAAGAGGGTATCCATGTTCGGGTTCAGGTTTCTGTTCATCGATGCCATTTGAAACTCATATTCAAAATCGCTCATGGCCCGAAGCCCCCTAATCACAAAGGGCGCGCCGACGTCTTTCACATATTGGACAAGGAGGCCATTGAAGCTGTCGATGATGACATTGTCATTGCCGTTTATGGATTGCCGTATCAAATCTTTTCTCTCTTCTATCGTAAAGAGTGCTTTCTTTTCGATATTATTCGCGATGGCAACAACGACCTTATCAAAAAGCGCAAGCCCACGGTGAAGAATGTCCAGGTGCCCATACGTAATGGGATCAAAAGAACCTGGGTAAACAGCAATTTGTTTTTTCACGAAAGACTCCTTGATGAATTACTCGATGATGAATTACTCGATGCTGTATATTGTAATCAATGTGTCGCCATAGTATTTGGTTTTTGTTTTGCCGGGATGTAATGTCTGAAAGTCCTTAATAGCCAGCGTTTCTCTTTTCGAGTATTCCATAATAATCATAGCGGCTCTTTTGTAAATTACATGCTTATCAATATAGGACATCGTTTCTGTCAAGTACCCTTTTTCATAGGGCGGATCCATAAAGATTATATCATAAAGCATCCCCTTACCGCTGAGAAAAGGGATGGCATATCTTACATCCATATTGAGCACTTGGCAATACTTATTTAGCGACAGAACATGCAGGTTTTTCTCAAGAATATTCGCACTTTTTCTGTCCTTTTCAACGCACATTGCCGATCGAGCCCCTCTGCTCAAAGCTTCGATGGATAAGGACCCTGAGCCTGCAAACAGATCAAGAACGTCCTTACCTTCGACGCTACCTGTGGTATTGAAGATTGCCTGCCTGACCTTCGACAATGTATATCTCGCGTCAGAGCCTTCGGAGAGTTCTATGGTTCTGCCTTTCAGGTCTCCGCCTGTGATCCTCAAGTTATTCATGCGCGATTCCTTTTCCTTCAGGCAAAAAGGGCCCGAGAAACCTCCACGATCCTTTCAAATCCTTTCATTTCATAGGGCGCAAGATAGAGAAGCATAACATTCTTATCCCTGTAAAGATTCCTGATAAGATCAATATAATGTTCCTGCATGGCCTTGCGCATTCTGTGGAACTCACAGTCAGCATCCTCTATAACATGATTAATGATGATGTTGTCGACTGTGAGGTTATTTTCGCTCAGTTCCCCGATCACTCTTTCGGTAAGTTTTACCCCCAGGGCCTCTGGGATCGTTACAATGAGATACTGTACGGCTATAGAATCTCTGATAAAGGCAACGATCTTCTCGGCAAGGGATTCCCAGCCAGCGATGATCTCAAGGAGGGTCTTCTTCGATTCCCTCAACTTCACGACATCCTTTACCTTTTCCAGGTAGCCGTAAATGTTCATATAAAACTTCGTTGCCGCCTCCATATGGGAAAGAAACAGTTCAGGCAACTTCAGAAGCCGCAGCGTGTGGCCTGCCGGAGCCGTATCCCAAACCACGATATCATATGCCCCGCCGAGGACAAGCTCCATAATGAAATTGAGCATGTACTCCTCTTCGATACCCGGCGCAGACCCGATATAGTCCACGAAATCATAATCGACGCCGGCAAAGGAAGAAAGCACTTCATAAATCTCCGGTCCAAATCTCTCCTTCCAGCGTTTGAGAACAATATCGGATGATACTTCCAAGCCGTACAATTCGAGCTGCTCATAAATCCTTATTTCCTTGTCACCGACCTGCCTTTCAAAAATATCGGAGAGTGACGGCGCCGGATCGCTGGAAATAACAAGGACCTTTCTTTTGTCCATGGCAAACCGCAAGGCAATGGCGGCGGCGCAGGTGGTCTTTCCGACACCCCCCTTTCCACCAACCATGATAAGTTTGACATGGCTCTTTTCAATGCCGGCAAGGCCCATAGGTTGAATATCATAGCATTTCAGATACCAAAAAGCGATTCTGAAAGGGCGGCTAAAATTTTAGCTTACATTCCCAGGCTATTCTGGTAAAAGGCAATCAATAACCTATAATGAATGATTTCAAGGCATTTGGAATGATCATTGAAGACATGGCTATCTCGCGTGTATCCCACACACTAGGGGGATGATTGATTTTGGGGAAACACAAAACAATCAAATTTGAACAAGTACATAAAAGGAAGGAAGACACATACAGCAAAGGCGCCAATTAGCAGGACTCAGAAGAAGGCCCTCTCCTCTGATGCAATTGGTTTAGCTCTTTCAGGCGGTGGTATCCGTTCTGCCGCGTTCAATCTGGGGATCCCCATGGTCCGGGAACGTTGCGGGCTTCTCAAACAGATTGACTATCTCTCTACCGTCTCCGGCGGCGGATATATCGGTTCAACGCTTGCCTGGCTCATGTTGAAACTGGATCAACCCTTTTCATTCGGCACGTCTCGCAGGGACCACGCCCGATCTGGAGAAAAGATACTCTCATGGCTCCGTCCTCACGGCAACTATCTCATCCCCTGACGATGGTCTGTCCTTCTGGTATTCATTGAGCGCAATTATGAAAGGACTTATCGTGAATCTCTTGATCCTCATACCTGTCTTTGTGCTTGCCTTCAAAGAGTTGCATCGCCTTCTTCCCATAGCGAAGGTTTTTGATTTTGCGGTCCCCTAATGCCCACAAGCTCCGGATTAAACAGTATATCCGTCATCCGGGGGGCTTGGCATCATACTTGGCGCGCTATTCCTGCTCACAGGCATCCGCTACACCTTTACCACGCTGTTCTCTTTTTTTCGGGGCCATAGACAACAGAGAAGAATCAGCAAATACATGGGGCGGATACTTGCGGTTTCCGTCCTCCTTCTCATTATCAGTACCATACCTTGGCTCCGTGATTTCCTTGTCTGAATACCTCGGGGGGTGTATAAAACGGCAATTTCCTCAATATCTCTGGCCGACATCCTCTCCATGCTGCAGGCAGTGAGAGAACCCAACGCGGGTAATGGCCCGAAAGGAGCCCGTTCCGTACTTCTCACGGCAGGTCTATCTCTTGTAGTATACGGCATCTTCCGGTGGTTTTATCATCTGGTTCCGGCGCCCTCATGTGCGAACCGTTACTATTATCTCATTCCGGTCATCTCTTTGGTCCTCCTTGTCTTGGCCGATATCAATCACGCCCCTAGGCACCGTTTTTACCGGAACCGGCTCATGGAGGCCTATTTATCGTGTAAGGTCGCTCAGGTTTGAGTCGATGACGCGGATCGCTGTTATCTCTCCGAAATCCCGCAGAGAGCGGTGCCTTATCATCTCATCAATACCAATATGCTGCCATAGCCTCAAAGAATCTAAAGTTCAGACGGCGCGGGGCCATAGCTTCATTGTGAGTCCGCTTATGGTGGGGCGGAGTCTACATGACACATCGAGACAAAGCAATCCTCGCCGAGGGTCTACCGGAGGATATTTACGTATATCAGTGCGCCAACGGGCCTTTCCCAATCAGAGCACAGCGGACCAATTTTTCGACGAACCTTAATTTGAGGCTTATCGGAAACTCGGCTTTCAGATCGGTATGAAATTGTGCGAAGACCGCAAATATTATAACCTACGGGGCTTGTGGGCTAATTGAGGACGTTTTGAAAAAGGAGTTTTTTATGGTATAGTACAAAATACAGACGTAAGGAGAAAAGCGAGGCTTATTGGACGAAAAGACTGAAGAAGGATTTTTACGATTATCCTTCGAGGACATCGACGTGGCCAGAAATCTCTTCGGGCCCCGTGAAGAAAACATAAAGTATCTCAAAAAGTACTTTAACATCAGGCCAAGTATACGGGGGACTCATCTCACCCTTATCGGCAGCAAAAAGGACATTGAAGACGCAGGCAAGGTTATAAGCGAGTTGCAGGGCATCATCAAAAGGGGGTTCACGTTACACCATTCCGACATCGATAATGCGGTTCGTTTTGTATCTCACACGCATCACCCCACGGAAGAGATCCGGAAAGATCAGCTATATATTGCCGCCTCAAAAAAAATCATAACGCCAAAGACCCGTAACCAGAGGCTCTATGTCGACGCCATGAGAAAATACGATATGGTTATCGGTATCGGTCCGGCTGGCACAGGTAAGACCTATCTCGCCATGGCCATGGCCCTCTCCGCTTATTACCGGAAGGAGGCCTCCAGGATAGTCCTCACACGACCCGCCATTGAGGCAGGTGAAAAACTCGGATACCTTCCGGGAACAATGTATGAGAAGGTGAATCCCTATTTGAGACCTCTCTATGATGCTCTCTACGACATGGTCGACATGGACAGGGCAGCAAGGCTTCTCGAAAGGGGTGTGATTGAAATCGCACCATTGGCCTTTATGCGTGGTAGGACCCTGAACGACGCCTTTATTATCCTCGATGAGGCTCAGAATACGGCATCGGAACAGATGAAGATGTTTTTAACGAGGCTTGGGTTCTCTTCAAAAACGGTGATTACCGGAGATATCACCCAGATCGATCTTCCCGACAAAAAGATAAGCGGTCTCGTGGAGATTCAGCACATCCTTAAGGGGGTCAAAGGCATCAAGTTTGTCTATTTTACCGGAAAAGACGTTGTCAGACATCCCCTTGTTCAGAAAATAATCAAAGCTTACGAAAACCATGGACAAGTGCCGAAGGATGGAAAAAATGCCTAATGGCAAAGATAAACCCCCTTCGTACATTGATTATCGAAAACTGCTCATCCTTTTTCTCTTTTCACTTGTTCTCTCGCTGATTATCAGCATCGGAAATCCTCGTATAAATACGACATATCAGTTGAATGATATTGCCCCTTCGAATATTAAGTCGCCTGCAGACCTCTCTATCCCCGATAGCGATACAAACGTAAAAAAGGGTGAGATTATTGTCCGGGAAGGTGAAAGAATAAAGGAGGAACACCTCAAGAAGCTTGCTGCTCTCAACGCCCTCAAAAGTGCCGGAGCTTTTTCCGTAAAAAAATTTCTCTCTTTTTTTGTGCTCATCTTTTTATGTATCGCCATTATCTTTGAATATGCGGAAAAAAATATCAAAAAATTTGCTCTCTCTTTGAAAGACCTTCTCTTTGCAACTGTCTTCACTGTTTTCAGCACCCTTCTTATGAAAGCATGTTTTATCGTTTTTGAATATTATGTGGAAAGCCATGCCACTGAGTTATTTTACGTTATACCCGTATTTCTTTTCGGTATCGTTTTCAGAATTGTTCTCTTCTCAGAAGCGGCCCTTGTTTTTTCTTTGATCTTTGCAATAGTTCTCGGTTTCGCTTTCGAAAACAATCTCGCCATCTTTCTCTATGCCTTTGTCGGCAACATCCTTGCCTCCTATTTCTCCGGCAAGTGCGAGAACCGAAGCATCATACTCAAAGCAGGATTTTACGCGGCCTGCATAACTGTTTTACTGGTGCTCATGCTCGGTCTCTTTCTCGGGCATGCCCCGGATAACATCCCGACCTGGATCGCCTTTGTACTCTTAAGCGGGGTGATAAGCAGTTTTCTCTCCCTCGGCATTCTGCCTCTCATCGAAAACGTTTTTAATTACACGACAGACATCAAGCTTCTCGAGCTTGCAAATCTCGAGAATCCGCTCCTCGAAGATATGATGCTCAACGCGCCCGGTACCTATCACCACAGCATTGTTGTGGGCAATCTCTCAAAGGCTGCCTCTGAGAGCATCGGGGCACATCCGCTGCTCACGCGAGTGGCAGCATACTATCACGATATCGGAAAACTGAAGATGCCTCACTATTACATCGAGAATAGGATGAGCAGCGAGGATGCTCACGAGGGTTTGACGCCCAACATGAGCGCTCTCATTATCCTTTCCCACGTGAAAGAAGGGGTAGAGCTGGCTCATGAATACAAGATCGGAACAAAAATTACCGACATCATACAGCAACACCATGGCACAAGCCTTGTCAGCTATTTTTACAGCGTGGCAAAAGAACAGGAAGATCCTGATCTCCATGTTATCGAGGAGAAGGATTTCCGCTATCCCGGACCCAAGCCACAGACAAAAGAGGCCGGCATTATTATGCTTGCCGATGCCGTTGAGGCCGCGTCGAGGACCCTCGAAGACCCGACGCCGAAGAGGATTGAAAACTACGTGCAGAACATCATAGAAAATATATTCCTCGACGGTCAACTCGATGAGTGTGAGCTGACCCTGAAAGACCTTCATGCAATTCAGAAAAGTTTTATAGCCATCCTCATCGGAATTTTCCATCATAGGATAGAATATCCTGAAAGGACGACAAATGACGGTACTGATAAAAAATTCCCAAAAGTTTCTGAAGATAAACGCAAAGAACATCAAAAAAGTTACCGAAGATTTGCTCGCCTTTTCGGGGCTTCAAGATAGGGATTTAAGCCTCCTCTTTGTTGACAATAAAAAGATAAAGGTGCTGAACAAGCATCTTTTCAGAAAGAACAATCCCACCAATGTCATATCATTTTCCTATCTGGATGGCTTGCCCTCAGAAGTGCTCGGTGATATCATTATTTCTGTTGAGAGAGCAGAAGAGGAAGCCCGCGCGACGGGCACACCCTTTTACGAGCGGCTCCTTGCGTTAATTGTCCACGGCCTTGCGCATGTTATGGGGTATGACCATGAAAAAGGCGGCGCAGAAAGCCGGAGGATGCACTACAGGGAAAAAAGGTTTATGGATTTAGTCAAGGCCCATGAAGAATATCAGGAACTGGTCAGCGAGCACAAGACCGCGGGACGTGTACATTGAAACCAATCACCAAGAGGGCGCTTCGGGCTCGCATATACGACTACAGTCTGCCTCTACTTTCTGGCATCCTACTTATAGTCATCCAGCCGCCGGTCTCTCTGTTCCCCCTTGCCTTTTTTGCCCTCATACCTCTTTTGGGTTCGATCAGAAAAGATGATCTCCGTTTCTCATTTTTTTCCGGTTACGTGGCCGGCGTGGTCTCATATTTCGGGCTTATCTATTGGGTCATCATTGCCATGAACCGCTATGGCGGAATCGACATTTCCTTGAGTTTTCTGATCCTCCTTCTTTTTGTCGCCTATCTTTCTTTATATACCGGCGTTTTTGCGCTTTCCTGCGCCTGGCTCGAAAAACGGTTTTCAATGCCCCTCTATTTCTCCGCGCCTCTGGTGTGGGTATTGCTGGAGTATGGGAGAGGTTTCCTGTTGTCCGGTTTTCCCTGGTCTTTTCTTGCCCATTCCCAATATAATTTTCTTCATTTCATCCAGGTGGTATCCATTACAGGCACATACTTCATATCCTTCCTTATCGTTGCGATAAATACCATTCTTTACGCCTTCTGGCGAAAAAGGAAAATTTCCCTTACCTATGTTGCCGTCATAGCGGTCCTCGTTGTTGCCACGCTCGACTATGGTTTTATTTCGCTCTCGGAAAAAAATAACAGAGCCCTCTTAAAAACGAAGATTGTGCAGGGAAACGTCAGACAAGACGTAAAATGGGATGAGGCCTTCAAGGTCATGACGATCAAGAAATATTTGCAGATGACCCTGTCCTCGGGCAAAGACGCGGACCTTATCATCTGGCCGGAAACAGCCATGCCTTTTATTTTCGATCGTGAGATATATGCAAACAAATATATCAAAGCACTACCGGAGGCTGTCAACGGAAACCTCCTCTTCGGCACGATGTCTCAGGACCCATCAGGAAGATTCCGTAACTCTGCTTACGTCATCGGGAAGGATGGCGAAACGAAAGGAATTTACAGCAAAGTACATCTGGTACCCTTCGGCGAATATACGCCCCTTCTTTCATATTTTCCCTTTCTTGAAAAGCTGACCGCAGCAGGCGGTGACTTCTCTTCTGGTGAAGGACACAAACCCATCAAAACAGATGCCGGCAATATTGGCATCCTCATTTGTTATGAAGGAGTATTCCCCTCTATAACGAACGAAACGGTCCGTAAGGGGGCCCAGGTCCTTGTCAACCTGACGAACGATGCTTGGTACGACAGGACATCGGCGCCCTTCCAGCATTTTGCCTTCTATATCTTCAGGGCCATAGAAACGGACCGCTATCTGCTTCGGGCTGCCAATACAGGAATAAGCGCCATAATCGATCCGAAAGGACACGTCGAAGAGAAGACGGCGATCTTCACTGAAGAGATTCTGAAGGGCTCTTTCGCCATCCGTGACACAAAGACATTTTATGTGAAACAGGGAGATTATTTTATCCTCCTTGTTCTCTTGGCGCTCGCAGTTGCAGTAAGTGCCGGATGGTACAAACGATCTGCTCGTACGGGAAATTCTATAAAATGAATAATGCCGGGTTGCAGGTATAGTCCGTTACGCGCATGAGCATATCCAGCAACGCAAGCCCCGGTTTATGCAATAACCACAATTTGTTAAGATTTAGATTGGCAATAGCCTGCGGATTGTTTTTTTCCATGGTCCAAGACGGAGCGTCTGGTGCTGACGGAATTCCTTGACTGAAACAGCACCCAGTCCGAACAAAAGGTTAATAACCTATCGCTCTATCTCGCCCTGATTCTTTTTTGTTCCTTATCGTTTTCATCGTTGCCTCACGTCCCCCCGTTTTTCGGCTAATCCTATTGCCTGCACGGTCTTCGAACCCCCATTTCTTTTCCCAACTTTAAACATCATTTTTATCTTCCTAGCATCAGGCCTTGTGGCCCATATCGCCATAAGAGCTATCTGTCGAGCGGGTCATCTATCATCCTATGCGGAGGAGGGGTATTGTGATTGGGCATCGGGTTTCTTTTGGCAGGGTGGCTAGGCCTTCCCCGGGAACCGAATACAACTGTCTCAATACACAACATACTTGCCTTTCTAGCGGGAATACCTCATATGACTGGTATGGTAGCCGACATGCAGGGAAAATCTCCTAAAAAGGACCAGAGAACCAGGCAACGCGATGTATTTTATGGCTACCTCGGCATTCTCATCATTTTTTCGTTGTTGCTCTGGCCGTTATGACAAACATCACTCCTATCTTCTTTTCAAAGGAGGGTCCCCTAGTACTCAGACAAAAGGCTGTAGCGGCAGCTGCGATCGGTATTAAAGCATTCCTCGTGAAACAACCCCTTGTCAAGCAAGGGTTGTCCGGGACAATCAGATGTGTACTGGATGGAAAGCGTGAAGGGTAGACTCAGAGCGCCGCACCGCAGTTTCGTTTACTTGAAACTTAAACCATACAATCTGAAATCGGTTTCCTATTCTTTTTCATTCTCTGTCAGAATATCGAGAAGGAGCTTCGCTGCCTGTTGCTCCGCTTCCTTCTTGCTCTTTCCGACACCTCTTGCTCTGAACTCGTCTCCTGCGTAAGCGAAGACAGTAAAACCACTCTTTGTCTTTCGTGAAAACTTATATTTCGGAAGGAGCCCCCATTTTTTCTGAGAATATTCCTGAAGAGTATTCTTGGGGTTTTTTTCAGTCAATTTCTTTTCATTGAAATAGGGCAAGAAAAACCCCTTGATGACCTTCGTTGTCTTCCTCATACCGCCATCCAGGTACATGGCGCCGATTAGGGCTTCCATCATATTGGAGAGAACCTTTGATTCTTCCGGCACAGCGGCGTCGCCGTTTCCGTAGCTCATATGTTTTCCAAGATTGATCTTTTTCGCGATTTCCGTCAGCGTTTCCCGTTTTACGAGGCTTGAGCGCGCGTTGCTTAGAAACCCTTCATCCCTATCTTTATACTTTCTGTAGAGAAGTATGCTGATGACCGTATTGAGAATGGCATCTCCGAGATATTCGAGCTTTTCGTTGTCCGAACGCCTGACTTCCTTTTTTTCATTAAAACAGGAACTGTGGGTCACGGCCTGTTCGTATAGCTTCCGATCTGTAAATGTGTAATGAATCGTCTTTTCAAGCGTCGTCAAATGCATAGGTATCATTAACCGGAAGAATCAGGGTAATGCTTCATCCTCTGCCCTGTGTATGTTCCCTTCCACTTCAATACCTCTTTCATACCGGGTGTTTCTTCATGAGCTTCGTCTCTCGGTGCTACCAAGGCACGACTGCCTGTGTCTGATAATTCTCAATCGTTGCTAAGCCAATATTGACAAACAACTTAAATCCTTTTATCATGCTAATAGAAGGAGAGCAATAAAAAAAGAATCGGCTAAAGGAGGAACATCATGAATTTCGCAATGTTTTCGAGCCTCAATGCAAGCAAATTTCCAAAACGCGAATTTATTGTCGAAACTTATCCGTCAAAAAAATTGCGCAGAAGCCTCACATGGGAAGAGTTCGACGCTCAGGCGAACAAGATAGCAAACTATTTGATGAAAGATTGCGGTATCAAAAAGGGCGACATCGTTGTCCACCTCATGATGAACTGCATGGAATGGTACGCGAGCTATATTGCCGTCCTGAAAACCGGCGCCACCGTCACGCCGCTCAATTTCCGGTTCGCCAGCGCCGATATTCAGTATGCCGCTGATGTTACAAAATGCAAGGCATTCATCTTCGGCGATCATTTCAACGCTCGTGTCGAACCGATTATGGGACAGATGGATTATTGCAAAAACTTCATCTGTCTCGGCGAAACAATCCCCGCCGGCGTGAAATCGTACAAAGAGATCGTCGAGAGAGGTAACGGAAGCGACATCTGTGCCGAGACAGATGATGACGATATGGCGGAACTCATGTTTACCTCAGGAACGACGGGGGCACCGAAACCCGTTTCACACACTCACAAGACTCTCTTCTATATCGGCATCGGCAATGCCCTCACTTACAACGAAGGGTACAACAGTGTTTATCTTTCGCCGCATCCATTCTACCATAGCGGGACCCTCTTTTTGTCATTCCCCTGCTATATCGCGGCAGGCAAGGTGCTCATGCCCATGGAAATACAGCCCGAATTCTACTTGAGGTCCATTGCCGACGAGAAGTGTACCGGCGGATGGAACACGGTGCCTACCTGGTCTGATGTCATAAGCGCCATCAAATCAGGACAGGTGAACATCAAGGACTATGATCTCTCGGCGCTGAGACACATCGAGATCGGGGCCCAACCCGTGCCATATGTGCTCCTTGAGGATTCAAAGAAAATATTTCCTAACCTCCCTATAGCCAACATATACGGCATTACCGAGGGGGGAGGCGGTGGGCTCACGAACTGTTATGACGAAGACATCATGAGGAAGCCGGGTTCAATCGGTAAGGCCACGGTCTTCATGGAGGCAAAGGTCGTCGATACCGACGGCCGGGATTTGCCTCGCGGTAAAGTGGGTGAGCTTATCCTGAAGGGACCCCGGCTCATGAAAGAATACGCCTTCAACGCCGAGATGACGGCCAGAACGATCAAAGACGGCTGGCTGTACACGGGCGACCTCGCGTATCTGGATGAAGAGGGCTTTATCTTTTTCGCGGACAGGGCAAAGGACCTCATTATACGGGGCGGCGAGAACATATTCCCCGCAGAGATCGAGGATGTCCTGAGAAAGCATCCGAAGGTACTGGACGTTGCGGTGCTCGGCTATCCCCATCCGAGACTTGTGGAGATCGTCATGGCCATCATCCAGACAAAAGAGGGCCAGGTTCTGACCGATGAAGAGGTCATAAATTTCTGCAAAGACAGGGGCATGGCCAAGTATAAGTGGCCGGAAAAGATGGTCTACGCTCCGATACTCCGCAATCCCGCTGGCAAGATCGAAAAACCGAAATTAAGGGAAATCTATGTGAAACCCGCAAAGGACGCCATGGAGAAGGAGTTTAAAAAACAATCCTGAGTAAAAAATTAAAATGAAAAACACGAAGACGCCCGCAATAAGCGGGCGTCTTCGTTCGACACCAACGATGCTCAGCGGAAACTTACTTCAACTCAGTTTCTTGAAATAGACGGATGAGCGAACTCACACATCAAAAACCATCTTCTGAATCTGAATACCCTTTATCGTCTTCAGTTTTGTCTCCAGGGCCGCTACCGCCTCGTCGCCTCCATACACCTCAAGAAGAATAAGGCCGCTCGTTGAGCAGAGGTTTTCGCTCGTTTCATGAAACCCCAGGCGCGTTTTGATGTATCGTCCGCATTCCGTGAGAATTTTCTGCAATTCAGGCGCGTTTTCCACCGTGTCTGTGAGACATATTCCTATGACAAATCGTTTCGCCATGGTCCCTCCTATAGGCTTCTATCAGAATTGACGCCGAGGACCACGGGCGTGAGCCCGTGGGTGAAAGCGTCAGGTTCTTTTGGGTTGAAATAGTGTGATAGAATGGAAACATGGATATACGGCTCAGCGCTCATGGTTTATATCATCATCAGTTTCATATAGTGTGGATACCGAAATACCGGAGGAAGAATTCTGGAGGGGGATCCTAAAGAATTCGTTGCAAAGCGGATGCACCTGATTAAGGAGTATCATCCCGATGTTTAGATAAAACGTTTTAGTATTCAGATGGATCATGTGCATCGTATAATAATCATACCCCCGAAATACGCTGTATCAGACATAGTAGGGAAGATCAAAGCGAATACCGGCAGAGACGTGAGCAAACAGTTTGAATGGGTGAAAAAGATGTATGGGAGGAACGAGTTTTGGTCCCCAGGTTTCTTTTCATCCACAGTAGGGATCAATGAGGAAGTCATAAAAAGGTACGTCCCATATTTCGCACCTCCTCGCGCTCCGATAACGGTATTTTTCTGACCCAGCATCAGGGGATCAGGGGGCCCTGGACTCCATGTTTCCCGCCTTCAGGGCCATCTCCGTGAAGATTGCGGGGTGAGCATCAAGGGCAACGAGATAGGCGAGCTGTACCTTGGTGAGGGGAGCGAAGAGATCTCTTGTGGTCTCTCACGCCGACGAAGACAGCTGAAAACTTAGACGCCATCATGAAGGATGTGGGCCTTTAGCGTATCTACGTTGTTCCAACCCTTAAGTGTGATGTGTTCGTCGGTTGCTTTTCTTCTCATGGTCCGCTCCATAAGACGCCACAGGAGAAGAGAGAGCACGAGGACGAGCCCCATGGCTTCGATGCGCCGTGGCTTCTTGAGGAAGATATCATTGGCGACGAGGGGATCTTTGAGAAATCCGAAGTTTCTCTCGATACCGTCCTGCTCCTTGTATCGGATGTTCCATTTTCACTCCATCCCTTTTTATGAGGATAACCTTCTGTTATTTCTTGAGTTTCCTGCGATCGAGCAGTTTCTTCCTACTGACTACAGACACTCCGAAGTGAGGTAGGGCCGTTGGCAGGGAGACTCCGGCTGCTTTCAATAATTGGGCGTTTATCCCCTGTGGGACAGGGATATGATGTGTCGATCCCTTGCCCTCGGTGACCATTTCAAGAGAAGTCAAGGATGAGAGGGAATGGATGCCTTCCTCCACGGTGACATTAAGGGATGCCCATGCCTTCTTCAGATATTTGATGATGATATATGCGAGCATGACCACCAGGGCATGACCCCGCGTACTCCCTTCTGTTCGCACATTCCATGGCCGTAATTCAAGAAAGTCTGTTTTTGAGGTACGGAAGGCATCCTCTACCATGGCAAGGTCTTTATATCGTCGATGGATAACGGCTTTGTCAACCCCGGGCAGGTCGCTTTTAATCACGTAACAGCCGTCAAACTTTGCTTCCTCATTCAGCGCTTCATTATCTGTGTCAAGGGAAAGGGTCCGCTCAGTAACTGATACGGTAAGCCACTTCTGCGTTTTGAGGCGGCGTATCTTCTCTTTAACATCCCCCATGGCCACATCAACGTGTGCCCCGGGATGAGTTGCAAGGTACATGTTCTTTTTAGCAAGCAGTTTCAGGACGGCTTCTTTCTTCCCGGTACGGGTTTTCTCCATCTCGTGCGCTCGGAAGGGATTGCGTCGGAGAATATAACGGACAGTACCATCAATCACCTCGCACAGGGTATCTTCGAACAACTCCATCTGAATAACCCCGTTTTTCAGCAATGTTTCTATCTCCGGTTTTGTAATGGCAGTAATGTAATGGAAACCTACCCGTCCCAGCATTTCAACCTGTCCACTTTTTACCATCCCCCGGTCACCCACAAGGGTAACCCGATCACACCCGAATCTTTCAGCCGTTTTTTTCACCTGGCTTTCAAACGTAGAGGGATCACGGGTGTTGCCCCTGAACAGTTCAATAGAAACCGGTTCTCCCTCTTCATCACAGAGAAGCCCTGCGACGATCTGTTTTTTTCCTGACTTCTTATCCCTGTTATAGCCCCATTCAGCAAACACGTTCTGATCTCCTTCAAGGTAGCTTTTTGTTACATCATAGAGGAAGAGTTCCGGTTTTGTCCGTGTATGAAAAAGACGGTCCTCAATCGCCTTCTGGTGATCTGCAAGCCATGCGAGGTTTTTGTAAAGATGATCTTCAGTAAAGGTCTCGGTGATTCCCAGAATATCACAGGCAGCATGGGTACCTGCCAGTCTCACTGAAGAGAGACGAGAGCCCTCATCGATGATTCTCGCACAGATCTGCCAGAGTGCGAGCTTTCCCTGCCGGTCTGTCCGAAGGGCTTTTTCGATACCTGTCTTTTGAGCAATCCTGCTAATAAGCCATACCGCCCCGATACTTTCACCCTGCCGTAACTCAACCCCCTTTAAAGAAGTAAGCTCTGTAAGATTATGCTTATACTTCAATGCAAGCCTCAGGGCTTCCACCTCCTTCGGATCGCAGTGGGTAAGGTTCGCAATGGTCCTGTTTCTGTTCTTTCCATCCTCCCGGTATGCCTCTCGTAATAAGGTGCACCGGTGAGAGATTTTCCCTGATTTTGTTTTTGTAAGCACATCGGTGATATACATGCCTATTATATAGCATCTTAATTACTTTATGTCAAGCACAAAAAGCATTATATACATGTCTATAATTATCAGCTGTATATTCCTATTTGTCCTGTGTTATCCAAGTGTTGTTACATCGGAGGGGTGGAACATGTGTTGTATGTCCTAAGAATATCGATCCCGCTCTTCTCTTCCGTTGGCACGTTGGCGAGAAGGACGAAGCAACCGGCCTCTTCCTGGAGCTTCTCGATGGCCTCTTTGTTCTGCCTCACCTCGATGACTACCCGGTGACGGAGATCCTTCACGAGGCGTATTCCGCTTTTACTCGGCCGGCCCCGGTTATACACCGGGCGGCTCTCGAATGAACATGAGACCTCGTTGAGGTCTCCAGCCTTAAGGGCCTTTGCCGCTGCCTTTGCATCGGGGAGGCAGAAGAACTCCTTCCGCGAAAGTGCATTGACTCGTGTCGACACCTCCCGCGCGTCTTTCTCGACCGCCTTGTGAATGCGTTTCTGTCGGCGTTTGTCGTGGACGTCGGAGTGGACTACGATCGCACGGTACGTCCTCCCATAGAGATCGACGCGTAAATCTTGCAGCCGATATCCAGCGCAGACCTCCTTACCCTTCACCGTCCGGTGAGACAAAGGTCCTACCTCTTGCCAGGAGCTTAAAGCGACGGCTTTGCCGATGAGCCGGCCACAGACGCCGAAGTTCGCCGGCAACCGCGTGATGAAACGGATAGTGTCTCCCATGAGGGAGAGATTCTCTTTCGTGGCCAGGGCGGCATCGGCCACGTAGATGA
Source organism: uncultured delta proteobacterium (assembly GCA_963754785.1). Lineage (GTDB taxonomy): Bacteria > Desulfobacterota > Syntrophorhabdia > Syntrophorhabdales > Syntrophorhabdaceae > PNOF01. The sequence goes on from CAVWHH010000027.1 coordinate 59,421, forward strand.
ACTCCTTCTTTCCGTGACGTGCCATGATCCGGGGAAGCTCATGAAGGATCTTTCCATTGGTCTTTTTGTCGGACGCGTTGCCATCGAGAATACCACCGTGGCAGGGGAGATTGCCCTCGACCAAGAGAAGAGAGAGCATGAACTGCTTGAGATCGGGCCGCTTGTCTTTGCTGAATCCGTTCGTGATGCAGATGGGATCGTGAGGTGCCGGGGCGTACTCTCCCCACACGCTCACCGAGGTGGTGTCGTGATGAACCACGGATGCGTCTACGCTGAAAGCACGAAATGCCTGTACGCACACCTCCGAGAAGATCTTCCACGTACCATACTCGTAAATGCGGTCGAGCACCCGCCCGATGGCGTCGTCGTTGAGCATCTTTACGGTCATGTCACTTCCGAGAAGGAGCGCCACATCACGGGTGCGGAAAAACTCCTCCACACGGTAAAGGGGCGAGCGTCCGGAGAGGACATTCATCACGAGCGCTATCAGAATCTTCCCGGGGCTTACCCGCATGTCGCAGGCAAGCGCCTTGTCAACGATCTTTACGAACCCCATCCGGGACGCATACTCCCTGTTAGCGACGGGGTTTTTACCCTCATAAGTATCGGTAGTAGACCCTCACCCGTTGCCCCAGACCTTTTATGCGCCTCTGCCACAGTAGTACCTTATCTTGAGGGCCTTTGGTGCCGCCTGTGAATCTTCATAGAGGATTTTCAGCTCTGACCTCACAGGCGTGCTTCCGACTTTGAGGAATCGCCGGGCTCAAAGCCGGTGACCAACGCGAGAGCGTGCCAGTTTCTGCACTTTTCTCTTGCAGAAACTCTTTCCTTGAGGCAAGATGAAGGGATGTATCATCGGGTCGGTCGGACCCATCATAGAATACCTCTTAAGGGAACCCTATAGGGGCCAGAAACGACGCGGAAACCTGGAAACGTTGAAGCTGCGCTTGTCGGGTGAGATGGGCTTTCTCCCGAACCTCAGACAGATGCCCGAAAACAGGTGAGGTCTGTCGCGTTGTCACTTTTGCAGGTGTACGGGTCGTCAGAAATGAGGGCGAAATGATCGTCGCCAACACTCCCTCACGATCGGCAGATGTGCCGGGGCGAAACCCGCCTCCATCTCATCGTCCTTTGAGCCCGAAGGTATTGGGACCCGTACGAACAAACAGAGCGCCTCTCTTTACCTTCTTGGTCAAAGCCGAGACTATCGATTCCCGGTCAAGGTCCACTCCGTACCGCGCCTTCGCCTGGCCGATGATCTTCGACACGTGAAGCGGTGTGCCCGCCGACGCGAGTATGTCTGTAAGCATACTCATCTGTGACTTACGTTGCGAGGCCTTTTGCTCGCGTCCACCCGGTTCCTCACTTCTGAGATAAGTACGAACGACTCCAAGCTGTGCTTTGAGAAGCTCCTCCTGGAGCTTTGCCCATTCGGTAAGTTCCATGGTTCACCTCCATACGTCAGCATAGCATTACGGAGTATGTCTGTCAACAAATATATTGACTTACGTATGTGTTTTGATAGAATGTAGTCTGGAACTCTTCCCGTAGGACAGCTGTCAGAGAAGAAGAAAATGCCAATTATGGGCTATGAAAGAGTGCGAAATATGGGGTACGTGGAATTCCAGGAAAAAGTAGACAAAGGCAGGTTGCCGGTGCAGTTGAGTTTTGGGTTTCAGTGCTTTTAGTGCCACGGGCGTGAGCCCGTGGGTATCTACTTGTACAGGGTTTAAGAACTCTTTTCAAGACAGCTAAAGATTTATTTCAGTTTTTTTTTCGGGCAAAGGGCGCTATGGAGCGTTTCAAGATAGGAGCCGGGAGGAATTTTGCTCCAGTCTTTGTAACTGCCTGCTTTTGCGTAGTCCACTGTCTTTCCGTTTTTATCGACTTCATAAACCTCAAGAACGCAGAATTCCTTCTCTTCACTGAAACAGTTCAATTCGTAGAGCACGTTCCGGTGCGAGAGCATTTCCATGCCCGAGGTCGCCATACCGTTATTCTTCCTCTTGGTCATATAGGCATTTCTCCCTTCGGGGCTATAGAGAAGCTGGCTCCAGGCGCGCACAATGCCGGGAGAGGGTTGTTTCACGGTCTCTTTATCAAAATAGTACCTGCCGTCTTTATCGGTGGAGTAATGCTGCCATTCGGTGCATACTCCGTTCTGAAGGAGGAGAAAGAAAAGGAGGAACGCCATAATGAGGATGCTACTGAAGTTTTTTCTCTTTCCTGTCATTGCCTGCCCCTCCCCTCTTCTTCCCTATTATTTTCGCGATGCCCCAGATAAGCAGAAATAGACCTGTCGCGAGCCAGGTTATCACATATATCCTCACGATTTTCCTCCTTACCCCGTCTCTCTTTTACCGGTGTTGTGGGACTTCAAAAAAGGGGCCCGAAGGCCCCTCTTAGTTAATTCTTTGCAGGGAACAGTTTGTCAATATGCTCCTTGGATGGAGGTTTCGTGAGGGCGCTTACACCAAAATAGATGACGCCGCAGCCGATAACGAGTATCCATTCCATGGTACCCATGCCGATTCTCGGAGGCTTGGCAACCAGGACCGCCCATCCCCCGTAGATGGACATCACGGTACCGTAGATGACGGTACAGATCGCACCGGCGGAAGTGGCCCGTTTCCAGTAGTATGAGATGGCGGTGGTGAAGATGAAGACCGCGCCGAGACCCATGGCAGCCATACCCATAAAGACCGCAAGGAGATCAGGAGGGCGTTTCAAGGTCCATATAAACGGGATAAAGAGAAAGAGGGCAATGAGAAAATAACCCAGATAGAGCATGCTCTTATCCGATACGCTGGGCGCCCAGAGTTTGATGATGTCCTTCGTAACATTGGCGCTCATAATGAAGACCATGCCCGCTAGGGTTGAAAGGGCCGCCGAGAAAAGGCCTGCCACATAGAGGGCAAGGAGCGTATTCCCGCCAAGGGCCTGGGCAAGCATCGGCGCTGCCAGGTCACCCTTCCAGGGTTCCAGGGTGAGAAGCTGCGGGCCGTAAATCGCCCGTGTCACGAGGCCGTTGCTGGAGCAATCGAGCATGATGGGAATGCCCGTGAAGAGCCATACGATAAAGACCATCTTGAAGTAGTCTGATTTCGTCATCTTCTTCATGCCGAGAAAACGGCTCACGTTATGGGGGAAACCAACGGCCATGGTAAAGAAAAGGACGGCGCAGGCGGTGATGCCAACCCAACTGGACATGAGCTGGGTCGAACCCTTCGTCGGAAGTTCCGGCCTGATGAGCTGCATCAGTTTCGGGTTCTGTGCCACAAGGCTAGCGGTAAGGTCATGAAAACCTCCTATGTAAAAAAGCGCCATGAGGCCGATAAGGGTACCCACGAAAGCGAATATGAACCCCTGAACAGCCATGGCATACTGGTTGCCCACATAGCCGCCGAGGACCATATAGACCCATGCGACGACAACAGAGAGTAACAAACACCAGACCGGTGAAAGACCGGTCAACGCGTACCAAGTGCTACCGCCCGCCTTTAACTGCCCCACAGAATACACAAAGAGAAAGTAAAGCATCGAAAGGGCAATAACGGTCTGAAGCACCTTGGACTCGAACCTTTTTCCAATTGTTTCCGGGACCGTTGTGGCGCCAAGCTTTACGGAAAACTCCCTGGTTTTTATAGCCGCAAGCCAGATACAGGGAATAATGCCGACAAGGCTGAATATGCCCCCGAACCACATGCCGGAAAACCCCAGCGTATAGACAATACCGGTGCTGCCGCAAAAGGCCCATCCTGAAATATAGGATGCGGAAAGGGCCGCGCCCGTTACCCAGGGCCCGATATCACGTTTCCCGACAAGGTATTCTTCAAAGGTGGCCCACTTTTTTTTCGCCGCAACGCCGAGGAGCATGCAAATCACAAGCATAATTCCGAGGGCGACGACACCAAAAACAACACCTTCAGCCGATGGTTTGGGAATTGCAAGAAATTGTTGAGCTGTTGGAGGATTCATTCTTTCCACCCCCTTGTCACCAGCCAGGTTCCTATGATCGTCATAAGAGCTGTGCCGATAAACATGCATGCCCATACGTACCAAGCGAACATCATTTCATCAACGGTTGGTTGCATAATAACCCCCTTATTTTTTTGAAACTACACCAGTAGCGGATTCTGTGCTATTACCACCTCCCTTTTGATTTTTATGAATAAATGTGGATGAAAAACAATGAACCGAAGGACAAACTGTGGCGAAACGCAAACCCATATAACTGCCCCCTTCCCCTCTGTTAATCATATTATTCTCCCGAAAAATGTCAAGCATTAAATTTTCCTTGTCATCGCCAATGCAGGGTGAAACCTGCGGATCGTCCGTGGGAATCAGAGATATATCTCCGTTGACGACAGCCACAGTTCTTGAACTACGTGTTATGGTAACTCCGTTTCAGATATTGAGAAACCATTTTATAACAGAAGAAAAAAATCAGGAAACTCATCACTTACCAAGGAGATCTTAAGTAAAGGCACATGACAGTCCATAAAAAACCTTTTAAGAAGGCATGTTGCGAGCGTCACGTGTGAGGCTACTAATGGCCGGATTAGTAAGTCTTGATGATTTTCCTCTAATCTTTAATCATGGAGGATATATAGCTGTCGAGAGCGAACCGGGAAAAGGGTCAGCATTTCACATATATTTGCCTAAATTTGAGGAGCAAGCAAAGATCGAAAAAAACAGGACCCTACGACGGCATCGGGGAGGTCGGGGAAGGAACGCATCCTCGTTGTGGATGATGAAACTATCCTCGTGGAACTGAATACGCAAAGATTAAGCAGACTCGGTTATGAAGTTTCCGCGAGAACAAACAGTGTCGATGCTCTGGAGCTTTTCAGAAAAGAACCGGACCGGTTTGACCTCGTTGTTACAGACTACACAATGCCCCACATGACGGGTATGGATCTCGCTCAGGAGCTTATGAAAATACGACCGGGCATAGCGGTTATTCTCTGTACGGGACACAGCGAGAGTATTTCACCGGATACCGCAAAACAAGCGGGTATAAAAGAATTCCTCATGAAGCCTATTACGAAGCATGATTTGGCCCAGGCAGTGCGACGGGCGCTGGACAGCAAAGTCTACGACTAATCCCAATTCTGAATCAAAGTGCTGTCTTTGCTGGTTTCGTCGTCAGCTTCCTCAACGTATGTCCAATACGCCTCGTCACCTCCTTCTTGCCGCCTCGATATCATCTTTGATTTAGAATTGGTATAACAAGTTCGTTTCAAGAACGATTTAAGAATCTATTTGGCCCATCGCCTCGCGGCATATCCCACAAAAATTCCCCCAACGATCATACAGACACTGAGGATCTGCCCCATGCTCATCAGTTTGAAGATATAACCGATTTGCGCATCGGGCTGCCGGAAGACTTCGCAGAATATCCTGAAAAAACCATAGAGAATGAGGAAGAGGGCAAACACGTCGCCTTCCCGCTTCTTGTGGTCCTTATATATCCAGAGAATCGTAAAAAGCACAATACCCTCGAGGAACATCTCGTACAGTTGAGACGGATGGCGAGGTACGGGGCCACCGCCCGGAAAAACCATGGCCCAAGGGACCGTTGAGGGCTTCCCGAAAAGCTCTCCGTTAATGAAATTGCCTATCCTGCCGAAGCCGATGCCAATGGGGCACGTCGGAATGATCAGATCAGCAGTTGTAAAAAAGTTGAGCCTCTTTCTTTTTATGACGATATATCCGGCGCTGAAGGCGCCGATAAGACCACCGTGAAACGACATTCCTCCGCTCCATATAGCAAATATCTCTAGAGGGTTTTCGATATACGAGCTGAGATTGTAAAACAGGACATAACCCAGCCGTGCCCCTATGATAAGCCCCAAGATAAGGTAGAAAAAGAGATCGTCGATCTTTGCTCGGTCATAGGTGAGTGATTTTTTCTTCACCTGATATAGAACCAGCAGATACGAAGAAACAAAACCAAGGATGTACATGAGACCGTACCATCGCATGGCCAGCGGGCCTATTCTGAAAATAACCGGATCGATATGAGGAAACTGCAGCATAAAATAAAAGCCCCTTTTTAAGTTTTATGTGACTAAGCTTTAAGGTAATGCGTAAGAGATATAAAACGTTGGTTTTTACTTAATACCTAACACTTAAAACTTACCACTTGTTTTTATATACTATTTTCTTTGATAAATTCCCAGAGATCTTTCGGCTCTTTAAAAATAAGACCCTGTAGGCCAAGGCTTTTGGCGGCTTCGACATGCCGGGGTATATCATCGATATAGAGCACCTCTTCCCTCGCCACGTCCCTCTTCTCGAAAATCGTATCGTATATCTTTTGTTTTGGTTTCTTTGCGCCGACTTCATAGGAAAGAATCCATTCATCAAAGGAATGCACGATGGGATAGCGTTCCATAATGTAAGAAAAATGAAATTCATTCGTGTCGCTCAAAAGAAAAACCGAATGACCCTTGTTTTTTAGATAGAGGATCACGTCATTGACCTCCGGATTTTCCCAGAATATAGTATTCCAGATGTCTTTGAATTCCTCAATCTCCAAGTCCAGTTTGTATCTCTCCCTGAGTCTGACAAAAAACTCCAAGGATGACATACGGCCTTCCTCATAGGTGTTTACCAAGCCACGGTCTCTCTCGAAGATAAACTTGAATATTTCCTGAGGGGTGAAGCGGTCCTGTATTCTGGAGACTTCATGAAGCTTCGTCGCGATCTGCTTGTGCTCAAAAGGAAGGACAACGTTACCGAGATCAAAAACAAAGAGCCTAATCATAGGGAAAGACCTTTACAGGATGAAAGGGGGCAAAGACGCCTGAGGGATCTCTTAAATGCTGCCAGCCGGTAATATGGGCGAACCGTCTACCATGATGGTATCGCATCAATATTCCGATTCTGCGACCCATATATTTGTCGCGAATAAGCATCTCATCCGTATAAGGGGCAATCTGCACCCCCGAATCGAAATAGAGTTTCGCCATCGCCCGTTCGCTGTCATTTACCTGTCTATCATAGGTCGTCAGGAGTTTTCTTATATTCTCGGTACTCAGTAGCTCCTCCACTTTTTTAAGCTTCAGATATGAAAAGAGGTCAATATCGATAAGGTGCAACGATGCGTCGGTTGCATTACAGTAGCGAGCAGCAGACTCATATTCAGAGGGTAGATCGATATAGGAATATAAAAAAGATAGGGCCTCTTCATTGAAGGCTTCTTTATTCTGCCGCATATCTATAATAACCGATTCAATCTGTTTTCTGTATATGGCTCCCTTTTCTTTTCTGAACATAAGACCATATTGTGAAAATTCAAGGGTTACGACGTGAGGTTTTATTTGACCAAGCCATTTATCTATAAGCCTGCCGTTGTCTTTGTCCTTGTGGATCATTCCTAAGATATAAAAACTTCTATCTCCGGTCTCAGGAGATATGACTTCCATACTTAATTTATGCACGCATCAAACCTTCTTTTCAAGTAAAATGTGAAACCATAGGGCTGTGCTTCCGCAAGGATACAAAAAAACACAGCGCACATAATTTTATTGTCAACTGCAAAAACATATACTACAATAGGCTGTTAATCGACAATGAAAGTCATATCGAAGTCACTCTTTGTTCTCTCTCTTTGCTTATCAGCAGGTGTGGCTTGTGCAGCCGATATGATCGTCGGCGGAGAAACAACCTATGTCGTTCAGAAAAAAGATAACCTCTATCTTATCGGAGCCAGGCAAGGCGTTTATTGGAAAACCATAGCACGAGACAACAATCTCGATATCAAACAACCCCCAGCAGAGGGAACTATCTTAAAACTCAATACGCGAAGGATCGTTCCCAAGGTTATGGATAACGGCATCATCATCAACATACCGGACAGGACACTCTACTTCTTTAAGAACGGCAGACTAACCTTCTTTCCTGTGGGCCTCGGACTCCTCGCCAAAACCGAGATTTCGGACTGGAGAACGCCGACCGGCAAATTCTATGTTGTGAGTAAGCGAAAAGACCCCATATGGTATGTGCCTGAGTCAATCCAGATGGAAAGTGCCATGAAAGGAAAAGAAGTTGAAGAAATGGTACCGCCGGGACCAGACAACCCTCTCGGCAAATATGCCATTGAGACCTCTCTCCCCGCCACTCTCATTCATGCGACGATCTGGCCGGGAAGCGTTTACCGATACATGAGTCACGGGTGCATCAGAATGCTCCCCGAACACATGGAACAGCTCTATCCAATGGTCAACATAAAGACCAAAGGCGAGATCATTTACGAACCTGTTAAGCTGGCAATCGTCGATGACGGAAGGGTCTATCTTGAGGTCAGGACCGATGTGTACAAACAACACAGATCGATCAAAGAATATGTCTCAAGAGTGATTGAAGATAAAGGGGTCTCAGACAGAGTAGACTGGCATAAGATCGACAAACTCATTCAGGATGAATCAGGCGTTGCGGAAGACGTAACATTGTCGCAGGCCCTAAAAGTGACTAAATCGACAGATAGTAAGGAGCAGTCAGGCTTTGCTCAAAGGATCGTCGATTTTTTCAAGTCTCGCTTCAAGAAATCAATTTGATGCAGGTTGGGAGTTGTTGGTTTTGCTCTGCTCCCAAAAAGTACTATCAAGCGTCATCCTCTGCACGCTCTCCGGCTCGTCAGGATTTACAAGCGTAACAGACAACTCCGGAAAACCCTTTACGGGTACATAGACGACCAAACTCGCAAGGGTCCGTATTTTATCGGGAAGATGCGGATCTCTCCAGAGCGCGCCCTCCTGCCCGCCGTTTCTATCGTTACCGAAGGCGATGAAATCATCGACCGTGAAGGGAAGCGGGTGGTTTTTCATAAGAGAGTTGATGCGTTTAAGCCTCCTCAGGCTGTTCACGCTTAATCGTTCGTTGGCCCGAAGGAGCTTTCGATGAGTGTAGTGGTTTGTAAGAGCAAGGGTTCCATTGCCTTCCCTTATGACGACAGCCGTTTTGCCCCTTGGCGCTACCTCAATGCTGGCTATTTTGGAGGCATCGCCGATGATGTAGATGGCCGGATGGCTTTTATGAAAAAGATCTTTTTCAGAAAGAACAGCCTGAACCGAATCAAAGGAGGTCAGTAGTCTTTCCGTTAAGTCTTCTGTTGCCACATGTCGTTTTTCTCTCGGAACGCTATTCGCTGAAGCATTCACGACTACTAGACCCTTTTCGTTTACGCCTGCTGTGACGTAGCCGCCTGCGCGAATATCGAAGATGCCTAAAAAAGCGAATCCTTTTTCCGGTGTCACGGACTTCAATGCCGTATAAAGATAGGACACATTGTCACGGTTCTTCGCAATGATGCTTCCTTTATCTTTGACCCGCTCCCCTGTCGCAGCCCAGATGGTGCATGCCTGGGTTGATGAAAAAGAGATGACAAAAATGATCGTCACTACACACAAGATGAGAATGGCATGTGCTTGTTTCATTTCTAGTGTCCAAAAACTTAGTATACCACAACTGCGAAAAACTGGCCCCTGATGCCAAGGGCCTGTTATCCAAAACATCTTACATCGACTGTCATCATGTTTTGCAAGGGCTTTTTATTTGCCCTTTGCACGCTTATTTTTTGTAGGAATACTCTGGGTAATTAAGGGATCATTTTCCTTTCCCATATCAATGGCTAATGTCTTTGAGTGTACGGGTTCTTTTGGTCGTACTGCGGGTATCCGCTGGAACGTCTGCAAAAAGATCTCAAAGAACCTGTTCGGATCGCTTCATTCCGGAGCCGGACCGCGAGTAAGCAGTCGGATTCCCTGGGATATAAATGGAAGCAGTGCGTAATATCTTTATGACGGCTGGTCATCAACAAATATATTATTAAACTTGTGCATTACGCCCTGAAGTCTTAACTGAAATTAAGTTTGACATTCTTATATTAATAAGATAAACTTACCATTATGAACTTCTCTGATAACGTACCAGACACCATAATTGACACGGCGAACCAGCTGCATCGCAGCATTTTACGTCTGGTTCGAGTGCTGCGGGCCAGTCGTCCAGGGAAAGGATTGACCTTGTCGGGGCTTAGCGTGTTGGGCTGCCTCTACCGAGACGGTAGTGCTACCGCGACGGCACTGGCTGCTTATTTACACGTTCAGCCGCAATCGCTGACCCGTCTAGTTGCCGGTCTGGAGCGACGTAAACTGATCACACGCCGGCCAAACCATTCGGATCGACGGCAAAGTGTGTTGGAGATCACCACCAAGGGGGAGCAATTGCTCATCGAAACCATTCATGACCAGCGGGTAAGACTCGCGCAAATCATAGCGATGGAGCTGACGCCAGCTGAACAGGAACTCCTCCGAATAGCCGCTGGCCTGGTGGACCATATCGCCGAGGCGACTGATTCCCAGACCCTCCTTCAACATGACAGAATGTGATGTTAATATGATATTGAATATTCGGAAATTGCCGCGTTGCTATATTAGGTTAGGCAAGCAAAATGGATGAGAGCGAGATAGATATGCCGGATAGGCTAATGTCAAAAACATTCCTTAATAGAACCGAAAAGCAAGTACCTACCGGTCGTCATCAGTACTGGCCTCGGGGCCTCTGCTGTGGTGCCTCCCTACTGGATTATATGGAATTCTTTTTGTACATTTAATGTAGACCTCAGTCAACAAACTGAAAGGAGACTCACACAATGTCCGATCATGAAGCAAGTCGCATGGCAATAGGAACCGCATACCTTAGAGCCGCACATCAGTTGTTTGAAACGCAGCCGCGGATCCTTGATGATCCGGTTGCCTTGTTACTGCTTGGACCGGCTGCATTGCAGCGGATCAAAGATACAGCGGATCACTATCGAACTCCTGAGAGGCTTGCGTTGCGTGCTCATGTCGTTCTGCGTTCGCGGTTCGCCGAGGACCGGCTCGCAGCTGCGGTTCTTCGCGGAATTACGCAGTATGTGATCCTTGGAGCAGGCTTCGATACCTTTGCACTCAGGCAACCCCCATGGGCGCAGGCATTGAAGATTCTTGAAGTAGACCATTCAGGAACACAAGCAATGAAACGTTCCCATCTTGCCGAAGCTGGTCTTACCATGCCCGGGAACGCAGCCTTCGCCAATATCGATTTCGAACACGAATCGTTACTTGATGGCCTGCTTAGGTATCATGTCTTGATGGACGAGCCGACCTTCTTCTCCTGTCTGGGTGTGACTATGTACCTCAAAGAAGACGCCATTGATGCCATGCTTCGGTCTGTCGCAAGGTTTCCAGCGGGAAGCGAGATCGTGCTTACATTCGCACAGCCACCAGTCGACTCTCCTTCGCAACTTGCCCAGCGGGCCGCAGGCTTTGGCGAATCTTGGGTCAGTTACTTCGAGCCTGATGCGCTCGAAGTAAAACTGCGTGGCCTCGGTTTTTCCAAAGCGGAGTTCCTTTCACCCGTAGAGGCTGAGGAACGGTACTTCCGGCAGCACCCAGGAGATCTTCCCGTACCGAAGCAAACTAACATTCTCTATGCGGTTCTGTAACGTTGCCGAGGCATTTCTTTTGCACGTGCCAGGGTTGTGTATGCGAGATAAGGAATCGAGGACCTTTTTCGGGGCCCCCGAGGTCTAACCCTTCATCCTAGCAGACCACCTCTGGCGTCCGCTGAATTCATATGGTAGGCGTATTGGGAGTAAAGACGTCATGTGGTATGAAAGGGAATACTTTCGGTTTTTCGTGACACTATGGCCCAGTTTCGACAGGACGGAGTGGTGGACGAACGCTAATGCTCTTTCTCTTCATAATCGTTCCCCTCTGAGCATCCTCGACTGTCAACATTCGTTCTCATTAAAGGGCACCTGTCAAGAGAATAATATCCCCCTCCGACAAGAAAGACCGACTTTCGTGCAGGTACGAGCCCATATACCCCCGTTTACCCGTTCCAACCTCTTCATCCCTTTGTCTTTTCTGTCTTGTGGTTCGCGGTCTTTCCCGCACCATGCACCCACCCATCGGGATATGCGATCTCTTTCGTCTTCCAGAAAATCGTCAGTTCCCTGCCAGTCCAAGTGGTATCGCAGGAGTCGTGGTTACAAACCGACCTTGATTAGGCTCATGACAGGGGCGGATAAGATGCCGGACGGTCTTTCCGGCTTAAAGCACAGATCTCTACCGGTGCACCTTTTTTTCCCACTCTTTATCTGTGGGATGTATGTTCATGTGAGAGGAAAGAGGTTGCCAATGAGGTGCCTGGTTATAGGCTACAAATCTTTCTGGTTCACCTCTTTTCCTGTCATTCGTTTACACGAACACGTGCCTGGTCATAGTCTACCTTATCCCGCATACCAGAGGAGGATGCCCGGGCAAGTTTGTGGCTTACCGCCTTGATAGCCACGATCTTATTTGTCCGTGCCTTTTTCCTTTCATAGGAGCTCCGCACCTCCTCATGGTACCTTCTTCAAAGTTGGCAGCTTCAACATAGGCCCAAAAGAGATACTTGTTGCTACTCTTTCGGTTCCCGTATCCGGTTATCTTTCCGTTTGAGGTACGGATGCTCCTGACACACCTGTTTAAAATCTGTTGAGGATGAAAGATGATGGTTACTGATAAGAAAGCGAAAAAAATTGCTGCGCCATGATTATCGTTTGGAACGATTGCGTCAAAATGGCTAGAAAGGGCATACTGGAGAACGGTCGAAAGGTATGTCCAGAAACAAGGATTACCAAAGCAAGACCTCAGGCAGCTACCGCTTTTTGGTTTTTGATACCCCGTGGCTTATTGCTACATGGTTGTTTATTCCCTTGCCTATTAACCGCTTCTTGCCCTCTATGTGTTTTGCTATCTCCCGCACCTCCTGCACCCTGTCCTTGCCACAGATGAGGATACCATCTTTCGACGCCACAATAACGAGGTTTGACACCCCGATCGTACCAACCATCCTCGCATCTCCAACAATGACGGAGTCCTTCGTGTCGATACAGATCGTATTTCCTCTCGTATAATTTCCCTTCCCATCGAGATCGAGGACCCGGTGAAACGATGCCCAGGTACCGATATCGTCCCATTGAAAGGTCGCGGGTACCATGAGTACATTCTTCGCCTTTTCCATGAGCCCGTAATCAATGGACTTACGCTCAAAGCCGCGAAACAAAGTATTTGCTCTTGCCTTCTTGCCTTGTCTCAGAGCATTCTCAATTGCCCGTAAGCCTTCATAAAGCACTGGCATATATTGTCGCATTCCTTCAAGGGCCGTCTGTGCCCGCCAGATGAATATGCCGGAGTTCCAGTAATAATGGCCGTCTTTCAGATATAGAGCAGCCCTCCTGGCATCAGGTTTTTCAACAAACTTATCGACCATGAAACAGGCGACCCTTCCTTCGGGATTGAATTTCTTGTACGCATGGATGTATCCGTACCCTGTCTCCGGTCTTGTGGGAGTGATCCCCATCGTCACCAGGTAGTCGCCTTGGTGTGCCATGGCCACACAATTGACCATGGTGTCGGCAAATTTCCTGGCATCAGGAACATACTGATCGGCAGGAAGAACGACCATGGTGGCCTCCTCATCCTTAAGCGACAGCACAATTGCCGCAAGGCCGATACAGGCGGCGGTATCTCTGCCCACAGGCTCCACGATGAAATGCAAATCGGGGAGATCAGGAAGCTGCTTCTGCGCCACCTTCAAGTGAGCCCTCCCGAGAACGACGAAGACCCGTTCTTTGGATACAAACTGCAGAGCTCTTTCGACGGTCAGCTGAATGAGGCTCTTTGCTCCGGTTAACGGCAAAAAGGGCTTGGGAACTTTTCCCGTACTTAACGGCCAGAAGCGTTCGCCCTTGCCTCCGGCCATGATGACGCAGTAGGTATGATCAAGCAATTTGAAACTTGCAATTTCAGATTTCAAATACATCTCCTCTCTACTACAGGTGCTCGAGGATTTTCGGTAACACCTTTGAAGCGGATCCTGTAAAAAAATAGTCCGTAATAGACGAGGTAAAAGGCGTTGATTCAATGTTAATTTCCACGATTGTCGCGCCTTTTGCTTTCGCGATATAGGGTATTTCGGCAGCAGGATAAACGACCCCGGAAGTACCGATGATAAACATGATCCTGCACTTATTGGCTTCTTCGTTTGCCCGGAGCATGGCGACCATGGGAATACCCTCACCAAAGAATACTACATCCGGTTTCAAGGCCCTGTTACATTTCTCACATCGCGGATAGGGACGAAGCTCAATCATTTCCGGTGTCAGCGGAATTCGCTTTGCACAGCTAATACAGGTCAGCCAGCGATGATTGCCGTGATATTCTATAACATCGCTGTTACCGGCGACGTGGTGAAGTCCGTCAATATTCTGCGTAATCACTGCCTTCAAATAACCCTTTTCTTCCAGTATAGCCAGTGCTCGGTGGGCAGGGCTTGGCTCTGATTCAAAAATCACCTTCGACATTTCTCTGAGCATGACCCAGACTTTCTCCGGGTCCACCGCGAAAGCCCGTATATGGGCATACTCCATGGGGTCGTACTTTTCCCACAATCCCTGGCCGCCGCGAAAGGCAGGGATACCACTATCCACTGAAATCCCTGCGCCAGTGAAGGCAACGAGGCATTTTTGTTCTTTGATAATATCCGCGACCTTCTGATATTCATCCATCGTCATCACTCCTTCAGGAAAAACCAGGTAACATTATATCGGGCCGGCTTTGTTCCGTGCAGTACAGAGGAGCCGACAATCCGTCAGTTTTCTCTCAGACAGTCTTCCAGCCTTTCGATATATCACGAAATGAAGGTATGAGACCGAAACCGTCCGCTTTTTTGACTGCCCTCTTTATTGCTTCGGCAAGCACAAACTCGGCCAACACCCCCACATTGTTGACATCCGCCTCCAGTTCACCTGTGGCAAGCGCGAAGACAAGGTCGCCGTCGAATGTCGTATGTACGGGGCATATCGTTTTGATGAGTCCCCCCTGGGCCATCTGGGCCATCTTTGTTGTCTCTCCCTTGTCGAATTTAGCATTGGTGGCTACGACCCCAAGGGTCGTATTGATGATGCCGAACTGCTTCTTAACAACGCCTTCTTTGAGCAATGATGCTGTGTTTGCGAATTCCAGGCTTCCTTCAGATTTACGCAAGCCCACGATGATCTTTCCTGTTATGTTGTTGATGATGTCCCCAAAGGCATTCACCACGACCAGTGCGCCGACCTTAAGACCATTCGGCATTGCAAGGCTGCATGTGCCGAGGCCCCCTTTCATTGCCCGGGGTAGTTCGAAAAGTTTTCCGACCGTAGCGCCTGTACCGACCCCGGCGCTTCCCTCTTCTATTTCATTTCCAGCATTTAAGCAGGCTTCGTAACCCATTTCTGGGGTGGGCCTTGATTTTGGGTTTCCCAAACCGAGATCAAAAATGACGGCAGAAGGCACGATGGGTATACGGGCAACACCCACATCGAAGCCCACACTTCTTTCTTCGAGATAGCGGGCAACGCCCCCTGCCGCGTCAAGGCCGAAAGCGCTGCCTCCTGCAAGGAGTATTCCGTGAACGTGCTCCACGATATGGTTGGTGCTCAGGGCATCTATCTGTCGCGTGCCTGCAGCGTTCCCCCGGATATCAATTCCACAGACAGCGCCTTTCTCACAGAGAATGACCGTACAACCGGTACATCCTTCACGATCAGACGCATGTCCCACTTTGAGGCCTTGAATATCAGTGATGGCATTTAACATGTGCAAACACCTTACCAGATGGGAAATTTCTTGTCAATGAGACAAAATCTTCTGTATTTTTGCCGCCTTGTCTTCGTTTTCTTTCTTCAAATTTTCTTTCATCTTCTCCAGTTTTTTTCGCACACTGTCATCCTTGATAGACAAGATTGAACATGCGAGAATTGCGGCGTTCTTTCCCGCATCAAGGCCCACCGTTGCTACCGGTATGCCCTTGGGCATCTGCACAATGGAAAGAAGGGCATCGACCCCCTTCAACGCGCCTCCGGTTGTGGGGACGCCGATGACAGGGAGCGTCGTATGAGAGGCCACCACCCCCGGAAGATGGGCCGCCATGCCTGCTATGGCAATAATGACTTCGATCTTTTCTTTCCGTGCGTTTTTTGCGTACTGCATGGTTTTATCCGGATTGCGATGTGCCGAGGATATATCGACCTTATACTCAACGCCCATATCTTTCAGAAATGTGAGACCATCCTCTATGACAGAGAGATCGCTGTCACTCCCCATAAGGATCAATACTTTTGCATTCTTCATAACAGCTCCTTTTTCGTAGGAACAGCCCTCGTTTTTAAGCGATCAAGCCCTCCGCATGAAGCATTGCTAATCCCAAAGTCAATACCTGAAACGAAAATTGTTAATATATCATCATACATGAAAATATTAGTTTTTTCTACAGAGACCTCGCTATGATCCGGTATTGTCTTTTTTTTGCGTAGTTTGTAGTATAAAGATTGGGCTATGATGATGACGATCAACGAATCCATCGGTAAAATCCCTCTCTTTCGAGGGCTCCCTGATGACCAGATCTCGGAGCTTGTCCGCATAGTCGTCGAAAGAAGCTATAAACAGGGCGAAGTCATCTTTTCAGAGGGCGGCGAAGCCAAGGGATTTTTTGTGCTTCTTTCAGGCCGGGTCAAGATATTCAAACTCTCTCCGGAAGGCAAAGAACAGATTCTCCATTTTATCGAACCGGGAGAACCCTTTGCGGAAGCGGCGCTCTTCGCCGGATCGACTTATCCTGCCCACGCAGAATCATTAAGAGAAAGTACTGTCATTTTTTTCCCAAGAGCGGCCTTTGAAAGACTCATCAAAAGAGATCCGGACCTTGCCATGAACATGCTTGCGATCCTTTCCCGTCGCTTAAAATATTTTGCGCGGCTTGTTGAGGATCTCTCTCTGAAAGAGGTCCCTCAAAGGCTCGCTGCTTATCTTCTCTATCTCAGCGATGTCCGTAATACTTCTTCCGATATCGATTTGAGTATCTCTAAAGGGCAGCTTGCAAGCCTTTTGGGTACGATTCCCGAAACACTTTCTCGCATCCTGAATAAGATGGCCGCTCAGGGATTCATTGAGGTGAAAGGTCGTCGCATGAAGTTTTTGAAGAAGGACGCCCTTTCGTCCCTCGCTTCCGGAAAAAAATTGCTGAGTTGATGGTAAAAGAAAGCAATCAATTCAGGCAATGACTGATCAAGGAGATCCGTTTGCTCCTGCGTCTTGCGAGTATCTGAATATTTCAAAGACCGACACAAAGAGAGCGAGTACAAGGGGACCCACGATGAGCCCTACGAATCCAAAGAGTCTGATGCCGCCGAGGATACTAAAGAATACGGCCAGAGTAGGCATCTTCATTTTTCCCTTCATGATAAGAGGTCGTATGATATTGTCCGCAGCGCTTATGGCGAAGACCCCCACTAGAACAAGGATTACACCTTTTATGTAGATGCCTTGAAAAAAAAGATACCCCGCAGCCGGTCCCCAAATTATAAAAGTACCGAGCAGAGGAATGAAGGATGCCATGAACATGGTGAGACCCCAGAGAACGGGTGATGGTATACCAAGAATTGCAAAGACAATGCCTCCTATCGTCCCCTGAACAATGGCAACGGTAACGCCGCCATAGATTGTAGATATAACGATATCTTTGGTTTGTTGCAGCAGCTGGTCCTTCTGCGGTTTTGAAAAGGGCATAACCTCGCCGATTACTTCGAGAAATCGAGGTCCGTCCACGAGAAAAAAGAATGTTGAGAGGATCATAAAAATAAAACTGATTGCCCCGGTTAGCATATTGCCCAAACCGGCCGTTACGAGTCCGGCGGACTCTTTACCGATTTTCGCCACATTGTCCGCCACGGACTTTTGTAACTCCTGTTCGGTAACATGAAACAACAAGAGCACTTTGTTCATAACCATTCTCACCGCAGGATGTTTCCATACGTCACCGAGGGATCCGAAGCCCTGCTTTTCAATATTGCCGAAAACGGACAAGGCTTCCTGGCCGATAAGATACGACGCGTAAGAGACAGGGCCGAAGAGGATGACCAATATAACAATGAGCGTGATGAAAGATGCGGCAGATTTGTTCTTAACGTACCTGAGAACAAAGGCATAGATCGGATAGAATATGATCGAGAGAACAATGGCCCACATGATGGGAGACAAAAAAGGACTCATTATCTGGTATGTAAGGTAGCCGAGTACCAGAATGATAAAGGTCATTATAATGAAATAGAACCTGTTATCTGCCATCTACAAAAATATGCAAAGAGCGAGCTCTTCCATGATACATAGTTGTCTCACGTTGATGCAATCGCGATCTTAGCTACGCTGTTTTTCTTTTTCGTATGCTTCTTTACCGGTCTCTACGGCCTTGGCAATAATATTCTTTTCCTTATCTATTAAGTCTTTACCTTTTTCTATGTAAGAGGTTGCCTTTCCTTTCGCCTGCTCGTAATAGCCTTCTGCCTTTTCTTTCGCTTCTTCAGCCATATCCTTTATCATCTTTCTGGTTTCTTCTCCTGTTTTAGGTGCCACAAGGAGCGCGACCCCCGCTCCGATTATTCCACCCACAAAAAACGAAAGAAGAACCGTACCGGCACTGAATCCACTATCCTCACGTCCCATATATTGCCTCCTTTTTTATTGAGTTTTAGCAAAGATATTCTTAATAAAATACTCAAATCCTGCCCTTACACCTGCCTTTACACCTGAAGCTTGCGCAACAGAAGTCGTTGTAATCGCACTGACAACTTCGCTCATCTGCCGCACGCTCTCTCCAATCTCCCGAATAGAACCAGAAATCAATCTCACATCTCCCGTAACTATACCAACATCATCGGTAATCTTTCGCACACTCTTAAGAGTATCCTGCAATTCTTCGGTTGTTGGCTTGAGTGTTGTCTGCGCTGTCTCTATGAATTGTTTCAAGGAGTTGATCGTCTTCTTAAGCTCAAGAAGTGTGTAGACGACAAAACCGACAAGTACCAGGAAAGCAAGAGTGACAAGACCAAAAAAAAGACTATTCATAACACCCCCTTAAATATGAGCTACCCAGCTTCTTCCATAAACAAGGTTACCATCAAAAGCAATGACTACCTTACATTATAATTACTGCATCCTCCCTTTGCAATCTGTGAAATCAAGGCCCATATAAACGTCCTGCCCGCCGGGTGGACAATACCGGGGAAAGGTATAGAACATCAACGGCGTCCTTGACCGTTGCCGGTGATTATACATATAATAAGGCACAAATTCAGGATAGGGAGGACCAGAATGAAAACTCTTATTCTCTTAGGAAGCCCGCGGAAGAAAGGCAACACGATCCAGCTCGCGCGGGTCATGGCCGATACATTGAAAGAAAAAGGACATAGCGTTCGGATGCTCTATCTCAATGATCTCAATATCAGACCGTGCCAGGGCTGTTACATGTGCCGCAGCAAGGGGATGTGCAAGATCAATGACGATATGAAGGACATACGGAAATATATCATCGAGTCCGATCTCATCGTCTACGCGACTCCTATTTACTGGTTTGGGCCTTCCGGCCAGCTAAAACTGGCTATGGACCGGTCCATTGCATTCTTGGATAAAGATTACAACTCCCGTATTGCGGGAAAAAAGGCGGTCACTCTTATGACGTGCGGAAGCGACGACATTGATACTTGTGGGCCCACAATCGATATTTTTAAAAAAACCTTCGATCTCCTCAAACTGAGCTACATTGGGAGCATCGAGGCGCTGGGCTGCGAAGAGGGGACCATAAAAGAAACGTATACAAAAAAAACGAAAAAACTCGCTGATTCTATCGCATGAACCTCAGAGGGCCTCTCTACTTTACAACGAAAAAAGTCGGCAAGGCTATCTGGGATTATCAAATGCTCAAAGAAGGCGACAAGGTAATTGTTGCCGTCTCTGGGGGCAAAGACAGCTTATGCCTTCTCAAGATCATGCAAGAGCGGATCAAGTTTGTTCCCATTCGCTATGAGATTGTGGCATGCTTCGTCGACATGGGTTTTTCGTGGATGGACAAGAATATTCTTGTAAACTATTTCGAAAAGCAATCCATCCCTTACATCATTGCGAAACCGCCCGAAGAATGGAAAGGAGAGGCCGAGGACTTCGCCTGTTTTTGGTGCAGTTGGAACCGCAGGAAGGCCCTCTTCGACCTTGCGCCCGAAATCGGCGCCACCAAGATCGCCTTTGCCCATCACATGGATGATATCATCGAGACGATGCTCCTCAATCTCTTTTTTCAGGGTGAAATAGGGACTATGCGGCCTTATCAGGAACTCTTTGAGGGCGAGCTTGCTCTCATACGGCCCCTAGCCTACGTACAAGAAACAGACCTTATGCGCCTCTCGAAGCTCCTTGAACTGCCCGTAGTATCTTCGCAGTGCCCTCACGGCGAGACGTCCAAAAGACAACTCGTAAGGGGCATCGTAAGAGAACTAAAAAAACATAACAACAACGTAAAAAAGAATATTTTCAGGAGCCTCACAAGGGTACGGCAAGAATACCTGCTTGGGTCCAAGACAAAATCAGGAACGGGAAAGATAGAAGAAAAGGGTTAGCTAGAGCGGGCAGCAGCCCGAAATATGGCGATCGTTACCGGCACGGCGAGACGATTTCTACAGCGTTTATCGAATCGACCGTGAACTATATGGTCAGCAAGCGTTTTTGTAAAAAAACAGCAGATTCGGTCAACCCGTCATGGCACACATTTGCTGCTGCAAACCCACCTACAGGTCCTGAATGACCATCTGCGGGACACCTTCTGACGATGGTTTCCCAGCATGAACATGGAGAAGCGTGCGTCACTAAGGGCCGCGGTATAAAAGTCCAACCCCCAGATCGTTCCACTCGCAATTGTGGCCCTGAGCCAACGGTTTTTTCCACCTTAAAGCCTAACGCGCACGCACCTTAAGGTAGGGTTTGGCTAACATGTCTAGGAAACGAGACTGTTCCCAATCCTTACCCAAGGGTATTATTTGGTCGACGATAGTAACGGTAGGCTTGCCTCTGCCTTTACATAGGGGTTCTCTTGTTGTTTTATTTCTTTACCGATAGGTTCATCGACCGATATGGACCCCTCTGTCAAGAAAACCGTTGCCGGTCTCGAGGTACTCAGTCACCTCATCTTCATAGACCGTTATCTGTTCGTCCAAAAGTTCCTCAAGGAGGGTCATGTTGATTTTTTCCTGTTTCATCATGGTTTCTGTCTTGTTGATCGTTAAGAGGGGATACAGATTTCTATAGGTGTCGAGGTAGGTTCTCAGAGCCTTAAGACCTTCTCTGTCTTTGCGTTGCCTGAGAAGGACAAGGGCCTTATACCCAAGCATGCGCAGGTAATATACACTTGTCGCTTTCATGGATTTTTCGGCATCCGTAATGTACTGTTCCGCAGTCGGCAGGTCGTTCAGTTTATAGCTGGTCGTTGCGGCAAAGACAAGGGCATCGGGATCCTTGCGCGCTTCATAGGCTTTCAAGAAATCACTCCGTGCTTGCCCATATTCCTCTTGAGCCAAGAGATCCTTACCCTGAAACATATTCTGGCTATAAATGGAAGAACAGGCAATGAGTCCCAAAGAAGGCAGGAGGATTCCGAGATAAAGATATCTTCTCATATTCATACCTGTCGGAAAGAAATGTATCCGCATTGTACCTCTCCTTGTTGTGTATCGTGATACCGCATCATGAATGAAATGTAGTTACCCTCTTTCGATTGTCAAGGTGCATGCACAGACAACCCTTTTTGGGGAACAGAGGTGGTCCCAAGGGAAGAGGGGTAAAAACCGCATGGGCACGCGAGCCGGGTACATGGTTCAAGTGCCGATTTGCGGTGGTGAAGTTATTGCAGGACACGAATCCCTGCACAGGGCTTGTCGCTCATGACCTAAGAAACAAGCTCGCAAAGATCGTCCAGGTAAACCTCATAGATACAAAAGCTAAAAGACAACTCTCCGCTCAAAACCGACGAAAAGATCCCGGGTGATTGGTAAAACCCCTTAAGGAAGTGAGCAGGGCATGAAGAAGAAAATTACACTCTGTTAAGGACATATTTACGCGGGAAGCACAGATGCTTTCACAGGAGGGATAATCGCCACGAGCGTGATCGTGTGGTAAAAAAGTTTTTACGGGAGTCAATGCGGGCCATCTTTTGCCTGTCGGCATTGTGCTCCTTCCTCTCTCACAGATCTTGCACGGGGATTATCCCGGTATTAGATTGAAAGGAAGATTTCATGCCAAGGAGGTATTATGAAGAAACAGGCATTCATTGCACTCATTCTTTCGATGGTCGTGGTTCTCTCACTAACCCTTTTGGTCGGCCGGTCAAGTGGCCAGACCGCTTTCAAGGCAAGGCTCTCAGGGGCTGAATCGGTTCCGCCTGTCATGACAAAGGCGAGCGGAACAGCGCAGCTTCAGATAGCCAAAGGATCAGACACATTGACCTACAAGCTCACGGTCACGGATATTCCTAATGTTACCGCGGCCCACATCCATTTTGGGAAGAAAGGCCAGAACGGCCCGCCGGTTGCATTTCTCTTCAGCGGTCCCGCAAAGGAAGGGCCCTTCAGCGGCATGCTGGCGGCGGGTGTTATCACGGCCAAAGACCTCTTCGGTCCGTTGAAAGGAAAAGGCCTGTCCGACCTCATCAAGCAGATAAGGAGCGGAGATATGTATATCAATGTGCATACCAAGGACCACCCCGATGGCGAGATACGCGGACAGATCACCCAAGGTCCCTGAGTAGAATTCTCATAAGGTGCTGCACACAGCGGGGTCGGTTCTCATGTTATGTACTGGCTCCAACAGACCGATGGTGCTCATGTCATTCGCAATGGACCTCGCCCGTGTTTGAAGGGGGCGCAAAACATGGTCTGGCGGTCACGGATAGCGCGATCCCTAAAGATAATATCGAATCTCATATGCTAACCCATCTCGTGAAAAATCAGGTACGAAAACAGAGAACATCACACCCAGATAGCTTCTGCTTTTGCCAGGTCTTACAGTTGTGTCGTGTGATAGGACGTCCCCAAGCATCTGCTAAGCTTATTCAATGGTTACAATTTTGTCGAATGAAAAGGTCGTTTTCGACAAATGTTGCAGGTAAGCCAAAGACTTTGAGACATACTTTAGATGGAGATATCTGCAATTTCAAACGAGTAGAGATTTTGGTAAGGATGGTGGCACGGATATTGCTTTCTCTTATTTTGTGGACAGAGTATATGAATAAAATGATTGGGAAGTGTAAAGATAAAAACAGTTTTTGTTATCTCTCTGGCATTATTGGCAGCATGTATGATGGTCATAGGTTACAGTCATTCCTTTGAGCTTAACCAGAAAAACACTATGTTGCAGGCGGGATACTCCAATACGCAGTGGTCTGCGTCCCACATTTTTCAATCTGGATCAACAATCTATGGTCGTCGGTCCACCGAATATGGCATGGTCTCGAATAAAGACACTCCGGTGGCGCAATGGTTTGTTGTGCCGGGACGATGGGCAAATGGCAAATGGGTTTCGGCTCACAAAGTATGGGTGCTGGCCGATCCTCACTCTGTGCTCTATCGTGCTGGCAGTGAGGGTGAGCATATTGCCAGAAAGATATTGGCCTTGGAGTTGCAGACGGCAAAGAAGGTTGAAAAAGAGATAGGGACTATCCATAGAGACCTTCGAGCAATTAAATTATCATTCATCAAGCAATTGCCGGGCATTACATAGAATGAAATCTGCAGGAGGTAGATATGTTGTATAATAACCTGAAAACCCATACGATCAAGCAGGCGTGTTTGTTTGTTGTTGCCATGGTGTTTACGGCATTGATCATCGGCAGCTGCGGCAATGCCGCTGCTGCAACAACGGAGGACCTAACCAGCGCCTTCGTGCGTGTGGCCAAAGAGACCATTCCAGCTGTCGTCCATATCGAGATCACAGAGCGCAGGCAGGTCGCCAATCCGCTATTGCCCTTTGAAAACGATCCTTTCTTCCGACACTTCTTCGGCCCGCAGAAGATGCCCAACAAATTCAAGCAGGAGATTCGCGGACTGGGAACAGGGATGATCATGGATGCCCAGGGCCACATCCTTACCAACTATCATGTAGCAGGTGGCGCAACGAAGATCGAGGTCGTCCTTTCCACGGGCCAGAGGTATCCGGCCACGTTGGTGGGAGGTGACCCGAAGACAGACCTCGCCGTCATACACATCGACGCAAAGGAGAAGCTTCCCTTTGTGAAGTTCGGCAATTCCGACAAGATGGAGGTAGGCCAGTGGGTAGTGGCAATCGGAGCGCCCCGCGGCCTCGACCAGACGGTTACGCAGGGGATCATCAGCGCCAAGCACAGAACCGGCATCGAGGACCCAACCAGTTATCAGGATTTTCTGCAGACCGATGCTGCCATCAATCCAGGCAACAGCGGGGGTCCGCTCCTCAACCTCCAGTCAGAGGTGATCGGCGTCAATTCTGCAATAGCATCATCCTCAGGTGGATCTGAGGGCATCGGCTTTGCCATCCCCAGCAACATCGCAGTCCATATCGGCAAGACTTTGATTGCCAAGGGCAAGGTGGAGCGCGGCTGGCTCGGCGTCTCCGTGGACGATGTAACGTATGAGCGCTCGCAGACTCTGGGAATGTCCGCACCCAAGGGGGCCTATGTGGTAGATGTGATGAAGGACAGCCCCGCAGCCAAGGCCGGCATACGGAAAGGGGATGTAATCACCGCCATTGACGGCAAAGAGGTTGGAAACGGCAGCGAACTCCGCAACCAGGTGGCCATCACGCCCATCGACAGCACCGTAAATGTGACGGTTCTCCGAGACAAGAAATCCTATGTTCTGCCGGTCAAATTGGGAAACGTCGAAGATGCGACTAGGGTCCTCGTCTCATCAGTTGAACAGAAACTGGAGGCGAGCTTCAGGCCCACGACAACGGCCGAGCAGGACAAGTACGGCCTGAATCCCGGTCAGGGCATTGTGGTCACACGGGTCGATCCCAAGGGGCCTCTCGGCGGTGTGGGCTTTGAGAAGGACGATATTATACTCGAAATCAACGATCAGGCCGTTGATGGCATGGAGAGTTTTGCCCAGATGGTAAACACGCTTCAACCGAAACGTCAGGCCACCTTTCTTGCCATTGATCATACCACGGGAAACTCAGGCTATGTGACTCTGACGATCAAATAGGCCGAAAGGGTGTTCCTGGTCGGAAGACTCTACGAGCCTTATTGGAGACCCATGGTGAAAAGACACCTTATTACAGCTGTCCTTATAAGTCTCATCTGCTTTGTCAGCACATCGATGGGCTGCCTCACCGCGATTGGCGAAGAGACAGAGAAAACCGCGCCCCCAAAGCCAGACAAAGAACCTGGGAAGGCTTATCAGGACAAGCTCTTCAGCAGGGCGCCCTCCGTAACCCACCACGTTATAACGATCAACGGCAAAACCCTGAAATATACGGCCACAGCGGGCTATTTGCCCCTCAAAGATGAATCGGGTAAACCGGAGGCATACGTGTTTTTTACCGCTTACACACGAGACGATGTTGAGAAAACATCATCGAGGCCTGTCACCTTCGCATTCAACGGCGGCCCCGGGGCGGCATCAGTCTGGCTGCACCTGGGTGCTATAGGCCCGAAACGTGCGCTCATCGTCGACGAAGAAGGGGCGCTTCCACCCCCCTACCGGCTCATCGACAATGAAGACACGTGGCTCGATCTCACGGACCTCGTCTTTATCGATCCTGTGGGTACCGGGTACAGCAGGGCTGCGGAAGGGGTTGACGCGAAGAAATTCTACAGCGTAAAAGGCGACATCGGATCCGTTGGAGAGTGTATCAGGCTCTACTGTACCAGGTTTGGTCGTTGGCTGTCGCCCAAGTTCCTGGCAGGAGAAAGCTACGGCACAACACGGGCTGCGGGATTATCGGGCTTTCTTCAGGACAGGGTGGGCATGCACCTCAACGGGATCATCCTTATCTCTTCGGCGCTCGACTTTAAGGTGATCAGCTTCGCTCCCGGTAATGATCTGCCGTACGTTCTCTCTCTGCCCACGTATACCCATGCCGCATGGTATCACAAGAAGCTCGCCCAACCCTTGCAGGAGAATCTGGAGCGTACGAGGCTTGAGGTTGAAGAGTTCGCTCTGAACGAATATCTCCCGGCACTGGCCAAAGGAGATAGCCTCCCTGAGGCTGAGCGTGATCATCTCATCGACAGGCTCAGTTCGTATACCGGTCTCTCAAAGGCTTATATCAGGGATCACAATCTCAGAATAGGACGTGAAGGGTTCATACGGGAATTGCTTCGGGACGAGCACGTGAGAATCGGCACGCTCGACTCCAGGATCATAGGCGACTATACGTTCGGGCATTTTATGGACGACCCGAGCGTATTCACTGTTGCCGGACCGCTCGTCGCAACGTGGAACGAGTATGCACGCGGGGAGCTGAAGTATGAGAACGACGCCGTCTATGAGTTCCTGTCGACAAAGGTCAACGAATCATGGAACTGGGGCTCGGCCGCCCAGGGGTTTCCCTATGTGGCCGACACATTGGATCACGCCCTGGCAAAAAATAAAGCTTTGCGGGTCTTTATCGCCAGCGGCTATTTTGATCTGGACACGCCCTACTTCGGCGCCACGTACGTGGCAAACCACCTCGATCGAGACCCGTCCCTACTCAGACGCGTCACCATGGCGTACTACGATGCGGGGCATCAGATGTATACTCACGCACCGTCCTTAAAGAAGCTCAAAAACGATATCGCCACATTCTTCGAGGCCTCGCTTCATGAGAGAGAAGACGTAGCCGACCACGGACACCAGACTACCCCATGAGCCCACCCATACGAGGGCCCCTAAGGCCACTGAACATCTGGAAAGGAAAAAACGGTATACGGACAACCCCGGCGACAATACCATGAGGAAATCCTGCAGGCCGAAACCCTGGCTATGCTTCAGTTGGCCCGGCATGGGGTTATTCTGGGGCCATTCAATGACAGGGAA
The DNA here is from genome assembly GCA_963754785.1 of uncultured delta proteobacterium. Taxonomy (GTDB): domain Bacteria; phylum Desulfobacterota; class Syntrophorhabdia; order Syntrophorhabdales; family Syntrophorhabdaceae; genus PNOF01. The sequence continues at coordinate 86,374 of CAVWHH010000027.1, forward strand.
TCCCCCACCGGGTAAAACTGCAGTTACGTTGCGTTGCCCCCATAAGGGGCTCACAATGAAACGCCGGACGTATAATACCATTATACCATTCAATATTCGTAAGACCCAGTCCAGCCTTTCTATTAATTCTCATTTCAACTCCTAATCGTTAGCTGGTTCACAAACTAACTGGACCGCTCTCGCACATTCATGACTGTAGTTTACCATATTCCTGGAGACCACACCTCTGGTTGATCAACAGGGCCGGCCGATGATTGCGTAACCAGCTTGGAATGAATAGATTGGTTTTATTATTACTACTTGACAAATAAGATTTTGATGTATATAAAGTCTATATTATTAGTAGGGTTTAAAAGCGTAGGGATATTTTAGGAAGAGGAGGTTTCAATGAAGAGGGTTTACGAAGATAACTCGTACTCCATAGGAAGGACGCCCCTTGTAAGACTTAACCGGGTCGTTGGCGGGGCAAAGGCCACAGTGCTTGCGAAAATCGAGGGACGAAACCCTGCGTATTCGGTAAAATGCCGTATTGGCGCCGCCATGATATGGGATGCCGAAAAAACAGGAAAACTGAAGCCTGGTATGGAAATTATCGAACCCACATCAGGTAATACCGGCATAGCCTTGGCGTATGTCGCGGCGGCGAGAGGGTATAAGATCACTCTTACCATGCCAGAGACCATGAGCATCGAACGCAGAAAAGTCCTCAAAATACTCGGTGCCAATATTCTTCTCACAGAAGGCCCGAAAGGGATGAAGGGCGCCATAGCCAAAGCAGAAGAAATCGTAAAGAGCAATCCGTCGAAGTATTTCATGCCTCAGCAGTTTGAAAACCCTGCAAATCCGGCCATTCACGAGACAACAACGGCGGTTGAGATTTGGGATGACACGGACGGCAATGTAGATGTCTTTGTTGCCGGTGTGGGTACAGGGGGCACCATTACAGGTGTAAGCCGCTATTTTAAGAAGACCAAAGGTAAGAAACTCATTTCCGTTGCAGTAGAGCCTTCCGATTCACCGGTCCTCACACAGACGAGAAACGGCGAAGAACTGAAAACGGGTCCTCACAAGATCCAGGGTATTGGCGCGGGTTTTGTGCCCAAGGTTCTTGATTTGAGCCTCGTGGACCGCATAGAACAAGTGACGAATGATGAAGCCATCAAGATGGCGCGGAGGCTTGCCAATGAAGAAGGTATACTTGCCGGTATCTCCTGCGGCGCCGCGGTGGTAGCTGCAGCAAAGATCGCGCGGGAGCCTGAGAATTCTGGCAAAACCATTGTTGTCTTATTGCCCGATGCGGGGGAGCGCTATCTTTCGACTGTACTTTTCGAAGGTCTCTTTACGGGTGTGGAGAAGGCGACTGCTTCAGGTGCGGTGATTTAAGGTAGTGGATAGTCAATGAATAAAGAAAGCAAATTCTGTATTCGTTAATGACCATTCAAGCTGTGTGAATGAAGGAGGAGGCAATTTTTTTGCTAACCAGCTTACGGGAAGAGATACAATCTATATTTGATCGCGATCCGGCAGCCAGAAGCGCGCTCGAAGTGTTGTTCTGTTATCCTGGCTTTCATGCGATCTTTTTTTATCGGATTGCTCACTGGTTCTGGACAAAAAGGATGTATTTTATCGGACGGCTTCTCTCCCATGTGGGGAGATTTTTCACAGGTATAGAGATCCATCCCGGTGCAAGAATAGGCAAGAAGTTTTTTATCGATCATGGCATGGGGGTTGTGGTAGGTGAAACGGCAGAAGTGGGCGACAACGTGCTGTTATACCATGGCGTCACATTAGGCGGCACATCATGGAAAAAGGTCAAAAGGCATCCTACCATAGGCAGCAACGTTGTCATCGGCGCAGGCGCAAAGATACTGGGTCCCATCACAGTCGGCAATAATACGCGTGTCGGTGCGAATTCTGTTGTCGTCAATGACGTCCCGCCCAATTCGATTGTCGTCGGTATTCCGGGTAAGGTGGTCTTCAGAGTAGAGGGTGAAAAACGCATCAAGCTGGATGAAGCCTTTATGCCTGACCCTCAATCAATGGCCTTGACAGCCTTGCTCGAAAGGGTAAGAAAGCTCGAAAAGAAATTGGGCAACGGGAATGGACACGATGGTGCAAAAAAGAAGGATGAGACACACATTAAGAATCAGGCTATTTGAATAAAAGACCTGTTTGGCAAAACGCTCTTGAGCTTGTAGTATTTGCTGTCACATAACGAGGACAAACCGGAGGGGAAAGAAGGCATGAAGAAAATTACCGAGACAACCAAAGCACCGGCAGCTATCGGACCCTATTCTCGGGCGGTTAAAGTGGAGACATCGGAGATGCTTTTCTGTTCAGGACAACTACCTGTTGATCCTGCCAGCGGACAATTGGTCACGGGATCCTACGCGCAGCTGACAAAGAGGGTCATGGACAACCTCAAGGCAATCATCGAGGCATCAGATCTTACCATGGAAGATGTGGTAAAAACGACAATCTATCTCACAAACCTCAGTGCTTTCAGTGAAGTCAACAGCATATATCAATCATACTTGTCTCATGACTTCCCTGCCAGGACCACTGTGCAGGTAGACGCTCTCCCCCGGGGCGCCGCCCTTGAGATCGACGCCATCGTTGCCAAATAGAAAAAGTAAGCCGCTCTGACAAGGTTTCGTAAATGCAAGCCAACCAATCCTTTCCTCATTTACATACAGGAACCGTCAACCTCTGTGCTGACAAAAACCGTAAGCGTTTGTCTATGCCTCGTCGAGACTGTCTGGCGGGACCAAACCATTGAGAATGTTCCTCTTTGATAGCAATTGTGTTCCTTTTTTATTGCGCTGTTGGTTTTCCGCGGTGGTCATTTGCATGCGACTCAACGTTTTCGGATAGGCCCTAGATGCTCTTTTGACCACAGGATGGGTATCGGATGCGGATTAATGCTGTCAAGGGAAATCTGTTTTAATGATTATTTACCGAATATCATTTTCAAAGCAATCAGTAAGAGGATAATGCCGAATATCTTCTCTAGCACAGGATTTGACAAACTGGTAGCAAGCCTAGCGCCGAAGAAGCCGCCGACAAAGAATCCGATACACACATACGCCGCCGCCTCCACATTGACATATCCCTGTCTGTAGTATATCCACGCGGCAAGTAATCCGATGGGGGGGGTACCATCAACGCAAGTGTAGTTCCCTGGGCCTGTTGCTGCGTGAAGCCAAACAGAAAGACAAAAAGAGGAATGATGATTACTCCCCCGCCAATTCCGATGAAACCGCTCGTAACGCCCGCTGCCAAGCCCAACAGAATGTAGAGAATTACATTTGCCATATTATCCCCCGCTTAATCGAACCTGTACCCCTCTTTCCACAAACAAGAGTATTGGCCGATTATGCCCTTCTATGTTCAGAGCTACTTTTATAGCCTTGGTCAGGGTAAGCCGCCTTTCGCCTCCTAATCCACCGGAAGAAAAAAGAAATATAACAACGAATAGCAGCAGAAAACAAGATAAGAGCCCATTCTTACCCATATCCCACTATAAGCATCGCTCGCTCTAGTTTAAAGTTCTTTCTTCATGCTACAGATGTGTGAATCTAACCGCAGTTTTCGAGTCAGTGCGGTACCGGGCAAGCTTTCGGGCATGCTTGACACCGACCCGGTAATGCTGCACAATAAAATGAACATGAAATATGACGAAACCCATGAAGCACATTATGAGAAGCGACTTGGCTGGTCGATAGGTGTTACTTTCATTGTATTTACGGGAGAGATTGTCGGCGGAATTCTTAGTAATAGCCTTGCACTTTTGAGCGATGCCGGTCATGTTTTTACCGACGTATTTGCTCTCGGCCTGAGTCTCATTGCACTGCACATTATGCACATGCCCTCCAATTACCGGGCGACCTACGGCTACCAGAGAATTGGACTACTGGCGGCACTGGTGAACGGATGCACACTTGTTTTGATCTCTGTTTTTATCTTCATCGAAGCATATAAAAGGTTCTCTGTACCGCCCGAAATCCATACGGGCACGATGTTTTTCGTGGCATTAGCCGGACTTGCGGGCAATATAATCATGATGTGGATACTCGGAAAAGGTCACGGGAATCTCAATGTCAAGAGCGCCTGGCTTCATGTTGTGGGCGACACCCTTACATCCGGAGGTGTGATAATTGCGGCCGTCATCATCAGGCTCACCGGGTGGTACCTGATAGACCCCATCGTCAGCGTTATCGTGGGAATTGTCATTATTATAGGGAGCTGGCCTGTCATTAAAGAGGTATTACGGGTGTTTCTCGAGTTGAGTCCTCTTGGACTCCACGCCGAGGAGATATCAAAAATGATCTGCGCTATGGAAGATATTCAGGGTGTTCACGACGTTCATATCTGGTCTATCGGTCATGGGATACCGGCATTTTCCGCTCATGTCCTCATCAATGATCTCAAAGTGAGTGAGACAGACGGCATCAGAAAAAAAATAGAAGAGAAGCTCGAAAGGCTTGGCATAAAGCACACCGTATTGCAGATGGAATGCGCTGAATGCCAGGCAAACGGACTTTATTGTCAGATCTCACCGGATGAAGAAAACCATCACCATTAATAAAAAGCCCTGTTGCAAGCTACAGGGCCGTTTATTAATTATTCTATAGAAATAATTGACAAAATAAAATATGTATACTACATTATGTCTACTACTTTAGTATAGAATTAAAATATAGTGAAATTTTCGGCGTGTACGGCGAATGAAGCTTAAAAGGATTACAAACATCAGGGAGGCTATGAGGGGATGAAAATTTCAACAAAAGGAAGATACGGTTTACGGGCACTTGTCGACCTGTCCATTCATGGAAAGAACGGACTTCCGGTGTTGCTTTCTGATATAACGAAACGACAGGGCATCTCCGACAAATATCTGGAGCACATTGCGACTCAATTGCACCGAGCAGGTCTTGTAGAAACCGTGCGGGGCAGAAAGGGTGGATATCTCCTCAGTAAACCGGAAGATGAGATAAAATTGAGCGAGGTTGTAGAAGTCCTTGAAGGGCCCATCTACCTTGTCGGCTGCGTGAGTGAGCCGGAAACCTGTTCCAAATCCGCCATATGTTCTGCTCGGGATATATGGACATTGTTGAGCCACGAGATTGAAGAGGTGTTGTCCAGCTACACGCTGGCTGATCTGGTGAAATTGCAGGAAGAAAAAACCGAACAGGAATCTGCAATGTACTATATCTAAAACACACTATTGCGTGAGAAGGGGATTGATATGACAAAGAAAAGACCGGAAACAGTGCCAATCCATGTGGGTCAGGAGAACCCTGATCCCACCACGGGCACCCGTGCAGTACCCATTTATCAAACACCATCCTATGTGTTCAACAACACAGAACGTGCGACAAACCTTTTTGCCCTCAAAGAGTTCGGCAATATTTATAGCCGTATCAGAAAGCCCACAAGTGATGTCTTCGAAGGGTGGACAGCCGCACCGGAAGGAGATACCGGTGCTTTGGCGGCGGCATCTGGTCAGGCCGCTTTTCCCAATTATTTCCCCTATGATCCTGAAAAAGTGGTATACTATAACATTGGTCGATCTCACCTTGTTCGCTCCGCGGCTTTTTACCGGGTCGGCTGATAAGGATCACAATCGGTTGTCGATTCCCGATAGATGATCAGGTAAATATGATTTCAAAGGAACCAACACATGTCCAGCGTAGCAGAATTTGTTAAGGCTAGAGAACACATTGAAGCGCTCGCCGTGAAGATCGCCTTGTTGGCAGAACGCAAGGCACCCGAGTCAAAACAGCGTCTTGAAGAAGCCAACCAGCATTTGGATACACTCAAAACCATGGTGGCTAACGATGTGCAGGTAGTTGTGGTGGAGCGTCTCACCAGACAGCTTACGGGCCTTGGAACGAAGGTTGATAAAATCCCGGTGAAAAAGCCCACCACAAAGAAGCAGAAGACGCTGGTCTGAGTCGTTATGCGCCTGTGCCCCTTCTGCGAGAAGGCATTTCGTGCCTGAGTTTGCCAACCCAGCCTCTATGGTGCTTTGTCGATCAAGTGTGCTATGGTGATATACCATGGGCCCGCGAATCATTCCCCGTGAGGAACACCGTATATCGCGAAAACAGGTGAGCCCGAATGCCCTGCGCACGCTCTACCGACTACGTGAGAATGGCTTCATCGGGTATCTGGTAGGCGGATGTGTCCGCGACCTGCTTCTGGAGCGCACCCCTAAGGACTTCGACATAGTCACAGATGCCACACCAGGCCAGATCAGGCGGCTTTTTCGCAACTGCCGTCTCATAGGCCGCCGGTTCCGTTTGGCGCATCTACATTTTCAGGATGAAATTATTGAAGTTGCCACATTCCGCCAGTCCGCCCGCACTTCCGACAACACCGGAATGGAAAGGACAGGACCCAGTAGCCGTCCTTACCGCCACATCAAGGATGCCGACGGAATGGTTCTCAGGGACAACGTCTTCGGGACGCCTGAGGAAGATGCCCTCTCCCGTGACTTCACCATCAACGCCCTTTTCTACAATGTCGCGGATTTTTCGGTCATCGACTACAGCACCGGATTAAGCGATCTCACGCAGCAACTCATTCGCCTCATCGGCGATCCTAGTGTCCGATTTAGGGAAGACCCGGTCCGAATGCTCCGCGCTGTCCGTTTCGCCGCATCTCATGATTTTGTCATAGAACCTGCTACCTGGGGGGTCCTCTGTGAGCTTTCCTCCACCATATCCCGCGTCTCGACAGCAAGACTCTACGAAGAGGTACAGAAGATTTTCCTCCTTGGATCAGCTCGCCCGGCTCTCAGCCTTCTGGACAAAAGCGGGCTCCTTGCCGCACTTTTCCCCGGCCTTAATCAGTGGATATATGGAAACAGCAGTCGTTCTGCACTACTGGAGGCGAACCTTGAAGGCCTCGATCAGCTCTATCGAAGCGGTACGCCCGCATCGCCGGCACTTTTCCTCGTAACCCTGTTCGGCCCCGGCCTGGAGGAGGAGGCACTGGCGCGTGCGCGCGACGGCATCCCCCGCCAGCAGGCACTGGATGGCGCATGTGCAAATTTCATGGAAGAGATCCGCACAACCGTTTGTGTCCCGGGACGTGCTGGCAGTCAACTGCGCGCCGTTCTCGGCCTCCAGCCCTTCCTGCACAGGATACCGCCGCGACGGCCCTCTTCCATAGTGTGCAGGCCTGAGTTTGCAGACGCCCTGGTATATCTCCGTCTTATGTCGGAGGCGAGAGGCGAGAATCCAACCCCTCTACGATGGTGGGACACCTTTCTTTCGACGGACCCTTCCTTACCAACTCCGGAACCGCAAGCCAAGGAAGTCCCTAAAAGAAAACGAAGAAAGAGGCGGCGCAGACATCGCCACACCATCCCGTCTGACGTATGATCAGGTTTTAATTAATGGGGTGCCGGTTTCCCGGTACGACTCCGGAGTATCGTCTATTTCGGTTTCCAACATCGCTGTTTGGCCATTCTATGATGTGTGGCAGACGCCGTTTTCTGACTTACACGCCTGTTGAGAAACTTGGCTTACCGTCACCATTGATAGGACAGAAACAGGGCAGCTTATAGTGGTTCGCCGCTTTTTTCTTGGTTTTGTAACGGCTGTCTTTATACCGCATGCTCCCACTGTTGTCAGCGTTACACACCATTGTCGCAGCGGTAGCGATTGGCCATCGACTTGTACGCCTTTCAGCATCGGGACCGATGAAGAAACGGCCACGGTGCTGTTCACACTGGCTGAAATGAAGAGAAGGCGTCAATTGATCGTCCAGACAACATATGCCATTGCTCGCTGCCTGGCATTGAGACTATCGTGGATGATCATGTCCGGAAGTTCAAAAAAAACAGACCATGACAACTACCAGAATCGCGCAAGATGATGTTCTTATCATGCCTGTTACTCTCCTTTACTATCTCCGTTAACCGGTCGGCGGGATTGCCTTTGATCTGGGAAATTGTAGTGGGCGCTAATTGGGCAACGTCAAGCCCTATTACATGGACTGGCGGAGGCGATTATGCTCTTTTTGGAATGTTACTATTTCGTTCAAAGGAAAGGTGCCATTTTTTAACAGGTATGTTATGATTAAGTCATTACGAATACGCGCCCATAGCTCAATTGGATAGAGTGTTGGACTTCGAATCCAAAGGTTGCGTGTTCAAGTCACGCTGGGCGCACTTAAAAATCAATAAGTTACAGATCACCTAAAGATCTTCCTAAAAATACAGTTAACCTATAGTTAACATCACATCTAATATTGACCTCTTTCGTTTTTCGGGCTGAGGATTGAAGTATGTTTCAATATGATGCGCCTTACACCATCATACATCAGATGCACGGCGACAGGCAGCCCTGCGGCTTGAAGCAGACTTTACCCGAGGGAAGGAAGAGAAAATTATTGATTTGCCAAAGAAAGAGCAATAGCATAATATTGTAGAGATATTGGCCATGCGCGACAACAGGGATGAACCATCTGGGCTCATCTCACTGTCTCACCAGATACAAAACATAATTTCTGTCAGGAGGTGGCATGGAAATTCCGTCAGACAGCGAACGAAAATACCCCGAGCTTAACCTCCATGAACTGAACCGTCTCCTAACATCCTATCTTAGGTGGTATCCATTTGTCCGAGCCGTCTATCTTTACCCCGGTATTAGACAACCTTACACCCTTCTTTTCGAGGTACTATCAGTACCAAAAAAGATGGCAAGGGACCATCGCCGGTTCCTGGCAGACATCGATTCTCTCAATTTTTGCCTCCCGGAACTCCATCAAGTATACCGGGACAAGAAGCCCATTTCTCAGGATGATCGACCCATGAATGAATGGAAGGGGTGGGAAGTAGCCAATGGAAGGAACATTGAGGCGGAAGGTCTACGGGACTTTGTCCAGGATAAGGAACCTGTTTGTCTTTATGTGCACCGCGCTGTCAAAAATGATCCTGACCTTTTTTCAGAACTGTGCTTCGCGACTCTAAAATCATATGCTGATGAGTGGGCAAAGAGATGGCCTGTTATCAAGACGATAAAACTTTTTCGCGATCGTTCCTTGGCGCCTCAAAATCCACAAATTGGGAACGTACCGGTTAAGTATGCCCTCGTCTTTGAGATTGCCGGAAAGAAATCTGATTTAGTAGCATTCGAGGATGCCACAAATTGCAACCACACTATTCGCGATGAAAACGGCAATGGTGTTCTCTACGGAGAGTTCATGACACCAGTATTCACGAACGTTTACAGATGGGGAGCAACAAAAAACTATCAAGAGGAGTGGGAGTTTTTTCCAAAAAGACCATTTCAGAAACCTTGTCATTTTGAGTCTAACCCGTCATGGCTTCTGTACAATCCCGGTGTGGAGTTTAACGCGGTTCCCTCTATTTCTGCCGCCGGACAGATACTTGCGACCGAGACATTGAAGAAAGAGTTGGTTTCGGCTGTGCAGGGGGCCGTACTCCAGCATCAGCTCATTCCCGTCGAAAAAGATGTTCCGCCAAATCAGGACCTTTCTGCGGAAACAAAACAGAACATACGTATGTCAGAATTCGATAGGGGTCTTCTGGCATTCGCGAAAAGAAAGCAAAAGAAGAATCCATCTTTGTCTATCCCCGGCATAGCGAAACTGGCACTGAGGGAGGAAGAAGACTTCCTGTCCCTTGGCAGACGCCGAAGTGGTAAGAAGCCAAAACAAGAAACCATAGAAAAGCGCTTGAGAAAACTTCTAAAACACCAAGAATGATCTGCACGATGTAATCTGCATATCTGCACTATATCTAACGCTCACATCTATTTACTTCATCAAATTAGGTAATTGCAAACCGCAATCTGCACGTGGAATCTCATTCTGCATAGGTGGCCCAACGCTTCGGACAAACGACGTCAAAATACTGTTTAATCTCCTCAAATATATGAAGGAGGTTCATCCATGATGAAACAAGAACGGAAGGCGTTAACCGCAAAAGAAGTATCTGAGATTTACGGGATCAATCTCGGCAGTTTAGCGAATCTTCGCTGGTCGAAGCTGGGACCAAAGTACTATCGAAATGGACGGAGAATAGTCTACAAACCTGAAGATATCGAGCAGTGGCTCTTCTCTCAGCCCATCCTCACCATCGATTCCGTGAAGGAATAGAGCCATGAACGATTACAGAGATCTCAATACACGGCTTAAGGATCAGGAGATATCCTGTGTTTTCGTGAAACCCCACGGTTACTCCAGCGGCAACACCGACTATCGTGACGCCTTGAATCAAGTCCCGCCACTTGGATGTCACAAGGCTCTATCAGGCACTGCCAACAGGCCCGACTTATGGCAGAAATTGCTTCGACAGCAGGGGGTTTTGGAAGGGAAAGATACAGATGAAGTCAAAAGCATATTATCAGATTTCAGGGATAGGGCTGTACACCCGACAAGGCCAGTCTCCCCACTGGCCTTCCCTGATCTTTATAGTGGGGAACGTACCGGGGAACGGCATGAACGCGGACAATCTTGAAAACGGATGGATTAAGCTCTACCGGTCCTCTCTTAAGAATGGTTGGCTACGCAACCATAAACTGTGGGCCTTCTGGACTTGGTGCCTTTTGAAAGCCACTCATACAGAGCACTCCCAGGTCCTAGGATATCAGCAAATCAAACTGTCTCCTGGGGATTTTATATTTGGTCGCGAGAAGGCGGCGAAAGAACTTGGTATGAGTGAGCAAAATATCAAGACTTGCATAGCAACATTGAAAAAATTGAAAAATATCACCACCAAACCAACCAACAAATTTACCGTAATATCTATTGTAAATTGGAATAGTTACCAGCACCGAGACGATGAAGGTAACCAGCAACCTAACCAACAAGTAACCAGCAACTCACCAACAACTAACCACAAACAAGAATGTAAAGAATTAAAGAACGAAAAGAAAGGAAACAAGAAAAAAAATGATAATGGAGTTTCTTCGGGGAAGAAACTCTATCCGCTTTCTTTTTTGAATTATTTAAAATTGAAAGGCATAGACATAGCCAGTGCAGAAGTCGATACCGTGGAAAGAGTTCAGACCATCGGTTATTACCTGGACAGCTACAAGAAGGCAATGCGTGATGAACATCCATACCTAAAACCTGACCAGTGGGATGAAGTAATGACATTTATCCTTTGCGCCCAGGATGAGGAGAAGGATCGAGAAATAGACGGTCTCACCTATGAAGATATGAAAACAATAATCGACAAACATTTTCAAACAGAATACACCGGGTGCGATTATAGGATCATGCATTTCGTGAGTGGAAAGATAATCTATGACCGCGCACGGGAGTGCGGATATTGATGAAAATGAATGAGTTAAAAAAACAGGACATATCCTATTTTTTTCTAAACCAGATCAGGCCGGCGTCAGAGAACGCGCTGCTATATGACAACTTTTGCGCTAAGACAGATGACGATGATTACAAGCTCTATATGTCGATTAAGGAGGAAGGAATCCGGGAACCGCTCCACATATCAGCAGACCGGATTATTCTTTCCGGACATAGACGCTTTGCCGCTGCCAGGTGGTTGAGTCTTGAGACGGTACCCTGTCTTGTTGCCGAAAATATTGTATTCAATGACCTGACAGCCGATGAACGTTTGAACATCCTCGCCATCTACAATAAGCAGCGCGACAAAAGTCATGCCGAACGCCTCCGGGAGGCCATGCTTGAAATTGACCCGGACGAAGCATATGAACGCCTTTTACAGGATCGAAACGAACGGCGTCAGGTTGATATCGAAGATAATGTTACTTTAGGCGACTACAGAGGCCGGGCACGGATCACCACCCTGGCCTTTCTCCGGGCGGCCCAAAAAGTTATTGATTCGGAAAAAGAATACTGGCCATTGACGGTCAGACGAGTTCATTACCTGCTGCTGAACGACCCACCGCTGAGACACGACAGGAAGCCCGGGTCGGCTTATCAAAATGATCTTGGCAGCTATAAAGCATTAACGAACCTACTATTGCGGGCGAGACTTACCGGCGACATTCCCCATGCAGCTATCGAAGATGAGACGAGGCCCATAAGAGTGGTGGCGACATATCAGAACCCGGCTGATTACATCAAAGAAGAGACTGAGGACTTTCTTCGTCATTATGCCAGGGACCTTCTCCGGGGCCAGCCGTGTCATATTGAGATTCTTGTTGAGAAGAACGCGATCAGGAGGCACGTCGAGTTGGTTGCCGACGAGTATTGTATCCCATATACAACGGGGCGGGGGTACTCCAGTTTGACTCCAAGATTGAAGATGGTCCAGAGGTTTACTCAGTCGGGCAAGGCGCTGTTAGTGCTTCTCATTCTCAGCGATTTCGACCCCGACGGTGAAGAGATAGCGAAGAGTTTTCCCAGGTCATTAAGAGATGATTTCGGACTGTCTGATGTTATCGCTCATAACGGAAGTTAAGTAGTTCCTCAGCGGCGCAATGTCGTAAACCTCACACCTACGGACGTATTCCGATGATTGATAATGGGTTATGTAGCTAGTAAAGTGTGATTTTTTGCTTGACTTATGCGTTTTTAACTGTTATAATGTGCCTATGAAGATGCGAGTAGGGTATGCGAGACGTAGCTATAAGGGAAAGATCTATGAGACCCCCCTGGTCATTACCTCCTACCGGGATGAGCAGGGTACTCCCCGCAACAAGACTCTCGCCAATTTGGCAAAACTGCCTCGCTTCATTGTTACCCTCATCGCGGAGGCGCTCAAACGCGACGATGCGGGGGTGCTCGAAGAATACGTTCACTTCAAAGAGATTACCCATCTGGGATCTCTCATGATCGGACCCACCTTCGTGGCTCTGTCCGTACTCAAACAGCTTTGTATTTGTGAGATGGTGAAAGCCTGTTTGTCGGTAAAGCACTTCATCGCCATCATGGCCATCGTCATAGAGCGTGTCATCTCACCGAAACCTCTTTCGGTCATGGCCCTCAGACGGCTCTACGAGAAAGAAGCCACCTGCCTGCTTTTGCACGAAGAGAAGGCCCCTTCTCTCAAGACATGGTACGGGGCGCTTTCGGCCCTGGAAGAAAACCGGGAAGAGATCCTCAAAGCACTATACCTGCGAAACCACACACCGGGGAGAGTCTACCTCTACGACATCACCTCGAGCTATTTCGAAGGGAGCACCTGCCCGCTTGCAGACTACGGATATAACCGGGACGGCAAGAAAGGGAAGATGCAAGTCGTCATCGGCATTATCTGCGATGAACAGGGATGTCCGATCTGGATAGAGGTGTTCAAGGGCAGTACCGCAGACCAGACCACAGTCAAGTCGCAACTGATCACACTGAAGGAGAAGCTGGGACTTGATGAGTTCATTTTCGTCGGCGATCGGGGGATGGTGACGAATGCGCGCATTGAAGAACTCCACAAAGAGGGCTGGTGGGAGAGCTTCAGCTACATCACGGCGCTCACACGGGAAGAGATGATGCGGGCCGTTGAGACAAAAGACCATCCCATCCAGTTGGATCTCTTTAATCACCATCAACTGGTGGAGGTGGAAAAAGAAGGAACACGGTATGTACTCTGCCACAATCCTGAACGGAAAGAACGGGATCGAAGGACCAGACAGCGCCTCCTGGACCTGACTGAAAAGAAGCTTGCCTGCATCCAAAAGAACGTGGTTGCGGGGAGGGCCAAGAAGAAGGACGTCATTGCCCGCCGCTTTTTCCGATGGATCAACCGCTGGGGTATGGAGCGCTTTTTCGAGGTGACCTATGACGAAGGGAGCTTCTCCTACAGACGAAAAGAAGAAGAGATTACCCGGTACGAACGACTCGACGGATGTTATGTCATCCGTTCCAACACCTCACACACAAGAGAAACCACGGAAGAGCTCCTCAGCCACTACAAGGACCTGAAGCATGTGGAACAGGCCTTCCGCACCATGAAGACAACCGATATACAGACCCGTCCTATCCGTCACTTCAATGAACCCCAGGTACGGGGACATATCTTTGCCTGTTTTCTTGCCTACCGGGTGATATGGGAACTTCGGAAGCGTCTTGCTCCTCTCCTCGAACGGGATCCTCAGACGAAACGCTGCGAGGCAGGCAGTCTTGCCGACATCTGGCGGGAACTGGGGACTGTGAGTCTGGCGAAGTTCGAAGCAAGGGGCAAAACCTACACCAAACTCTCTCGGATTGATGTAAGGGTGAAGAAGATCCTGACGCTGTGCAGGGTACCTACCCTGGATGAGGTCCTGAGCGAGTAAAAACCCGTAAAGCCTTGTCCTGCCGAAGTTTTGTTTCTTGGAGTACTTAACTTCAGTCATAAGGTTGCGATATCCGCGGACGATGTTCGGGAGAACGGACTACCTTCTGATATGGAGGCAAAAGTATCATCACCGAACTATAAGAAGTTTGTTGCGCATCACGGGGTACACGTTGCCGAACTGGACGCGGCACCCGTGGACCTACTTCAGGACAAACTTCGAGATGCAATCGAGAGTTGTCTCGATATGGAAATATTCGAAGGAGAATTGGCGATGGAGAAAGAAGACTACGCCTTCGTTGCCGCGACGAAACAGGCGGTTGTGAAAGCCATGGGCACATAACAATGGAGGATGAAAGTATGAATAGAGACCGATTCACGAGCCTCCATATAGAAAATATTATTCAAGCAGGCTGGCATCGGCGTATTTCGGGCATCGGCACAGGCAAGACAACTACTTTACCCACTTTACCAAGATTTCCAGGAGGTTTACCAGATGCCTGAGCCAAAAATAGACAAAGTCAAATTACATCGGTTACTTAGCTCTGGAAAGTCACAGAGGGAGGCTGCTCACATTTTTGGCGTGACTGAGGGGGCCATATCGAAGGCTGCCAAGGGCCTCAATATTGCCGTTGTAAAGAACGTTGCTCTGGAGAATGCTCACAAGGTAGTGAACAAAGGCCTCAACACCATAGACCAGCTTCAGAAGATCAATGATTATGCTAATGAGCTTCTTGATCTGCTTATGCGCTGGAATAAAGGCGACACGGAGGCCCTCCAAATCCTCGAATCACAGGTAAGAAAAGTTAAGAGAGGCACGAAAGAAGAGCCAGAGGAGGTTCTTGAATACCGGTTCAAAGACCCCCGAGAGCTTGCACTCAAGGCCATGGCCGAGATCAGAGGACAGCTCGGTCTTCAACTCGATATCTTCAAGACCCTTTATGACATGGAGGCGGTGGCGGAGTTTCAGCAGGAAGTATTAACGACCATAGGAGAGGTGAACCCTGATGTCCGAAACGCAATTGTCCAGAGACTCAAAGAAAGACGCGCTGTTCGCGGGTCTATTTCAATCGATTGATCAGCGGTTTTCAGGAAACCATACTGGCCAGATCCCTTCTCTTGGTGAATGGGCTGAACAGACACCAGTCATCTTGGACGGCCATCCCTTCTCTTTTCATTATCACGAGTACCTTGTTGAGCCCTACGAAGATGATCATCCCTTCCAGATTGAAATGAAAGCGGCCCAGATGGGACTTACCTCAAGGGCGATGTTGAAAGCGATCTACAAGGCACGTTACGGTGCCTACAGGGGTATTCTTTACCTCTTCCCGTCTAAGACAGATGTCACGGATTTCTCCAAAGGCCGTGTCGATCCTCTGATCGATGAGAACCCCGACTCAATAGGAAAATGGATCAAAGACACCGACTCCGCGAACATCAAGCGCATCTGGAACTGCTTTCTTTATCTCAGAGGTATGGCATCACGAACAGGGCTTAAGTCCGTGCCGGCCGATTTCATCATCTTTGACGAACTCGATGAAGCCCCACAGAACGCCGTCGACATGGCCATGGAGCGTATGGCTCACAGTGAATACAAAGAGGTATTCCAACTGTCGAATCCGACCCTCCCGGATTACGGTATCGACAAGGCGTTCCAGGAAACGGACCAACGTTACTGGCTTCTGAAATGCGAGAAATGCGGAGAGTACACCTGCCTCGAGGACACCTTTCCGGATTGCCTGATAACCGCCGGCGATCAGGTCATCCGAGCCTGTGAGAAGTGTAAATCCGAACTCAACCCCTCCATTGGTCAGTGGGTAGCAAAGAGACCAGGCATCACAGACAAGAGGGGCCGGCACTACAGCCAGCTCTTTTCTCACTTTGTGGATCCTGCCTCTATCCTTCACCAGTTCAGGACGACGAATAATCTGACAGACTTCTATAACTTAAAGATCGGAGTGGCATACGTGGAGGCTACCAACAGGCTCACCGTCGAGGAGGTTCTCTCTCTGTGCGGAAACGAGGGGATTGCCGACAGTGATGATGGACCCTGCTTCATGGGGGTGGACCAGGGAAAGGACCTCCACGTTGTGATTGGCAAACGATCCCGGAACAAGGCAGGGCGGATAGTTCATCTCGGTATATACAAGGCCTGGGAGGAACTGGACAGGTTAATGAAGAATTTTCATGTATCAAGGTGCGTTGTCGATGCACTTCCCGAAACGAGGAATGCGAGAGCTT
Source organism: uncultured delta proteobacterium (assembly GCA_963754785.1). Classification (GTDB taxonomy): domain Bacteria; phylum Desulfobacterota; class Syntrophorhabdia; order Syntrophorhabdales; family Syntrophorhabdaceae; genus PNOF01. The sequence continues at coordinate 102,848 of CAVWHH010000027.1, forward strand.
TTGCCCTGCGTCATAAGGGACGGGTATTCCTTAATTTCTATAACGAACATCAGAAAGGCTCATATGCCTGGAATGACAAAGAGCTGGTCGTGAGTTCAAACAGAACGGAGAGTCTCGACGCAAGCCACAGAGAAATTTCTGATGGTACCATAGTGCTTCCAAGGGACTGTGAGATAACGAGGATATTTGCCGACCACCTCCATAATGTTGCCAAGAAATTGGATGAGAATGAAGAGACCGGCTCCAAGCGCTATGTCTACGTGAAACTGGGACCTGATCATTTCCGCCATGCCTTCAACTACGAGGCCATGGCGCGACAGGACGCACCACGGCTTCTATTCCCAAATCTATAAGGAGGGCTATCATCATGGGTCGAAATTGTATCATCAACTCGGAGATATCAAAAAACGGAGTCATCGTCCATAACACCACATCGAAAGACGTGAAGTATTTGAGCAGGAAAGTCCTGGGTGGAATAGTCTGGCCCATCAATGAAAAGAGTATACCGGGATACTTCTGTATCATGGGCGAGGAGTGGATCGAACAAAGCCGGTTTGAGGGTTATCAGGATCTTCGGGGAAAACTCAGATTGCTCGCCGAATATGTATTTGAGAAATATTCTCTGTCAGATTTCTGCCGGCGACTGGGTGAAGATACGGCCCGGCTATGTTGTACCAGCATCTACGCAACAGGCGAAGAAGACTCCGCAGAGCAAACACGATTCTTTAATCAGTGCATAAGCGAGCAACACATCCGGGGCATATTGGAAGAGGCACCCTTCTGGAAGAACCCGGGAATCGGCATAGGCAATCTGGAGGACTGGGAGAAACGATCTCTTCTTGAGATCCCCGATGATACAACCCTCTTTGATCAGATGAAGCATATTCAGGACATTGATATTGCGAATATGTCCGAAAAGTTCTTCGCGGTCAGAGCCCTCTGTTTTGTGGTCGGCAAGTTTCAAATAGATGGAGGGAGCGACTTACAACCAGGTTACCAGCCTCGCCGGTATTGAGCCCAGGGGGCAGGAATTTCACCTCCTGAGAAACTCCAGGCACCTGGCCTATAGAGTTGCCGCGGTTGCCGTCGGTTCTATCGTGACCGTATAGCCCAGGTCATGGGTGTCTCTTCTTCATGCTGCGTACTATTCTGTCCTTGTACCGCTGTTCGTAGTGCCGAGCGCCGAGATCAACATAGTGTTTGCCGGTCGTCCACAAGGTATAGAAGATCCTAGCCAGTTTATGGGCGGTGGCGGTGATAGCCTTCGGGGCACCGAGACGGGCACGGATCAGCCGGTAGAAACCCCCAAGGGCAGACGTACTGTTGGCGAGTGACTGGGCCGCGATACAAAAGGCCATGGCAGCCCGGTTGGCGACCTTTCTCGTTCTCGTGCTCTTGAGCTTTCCTTAGGTAACACGGTTATCGGGGGAAAGGGCGGGCCGTGAGGTAAAATGTTTCATGGTGGGGAATGCTCGGGGGTTAAGGCCGGTCTCAGATAAGAATCGTCTGAACCGTAAGCACATCGAGCCCGTCGATCTGGGTAAAGTCAACGCCATCCATCCGGTAGAGGTGAGCGCGAAGATCAACGAGAGGTCCGTCCTTGGGTTTTTTTCTTTCCCTTTTTGAGGGGAGGGAGGGGATTGGACTCCAGGTCCGCCTTCGTATCGAAGCGGCTGAGGCCCGCCTCAATCTCGTGGTCCAACGCTTCTCTCTGGCGCTGGTAAAAGTCGTAGAGCTTAACTGCCTGCTTGAGCGCGAAGAGGTGCTCTTCCCGGTAGTCGCCCTCAAGGGCCTTGGCAATCTCTTCAGGCGTGCTTTTTACCCCCGGCGCCCTCATGAGGGCAAGCTTCTCACGATCCCGCCCCCCTTCGAGGATGGCCCGAATGATCCTCATGCCCGTCACCCCCGTGATGTCAAAAGCACCTTATGCACTTGGACGTTCATCTCCGTCAAGGCCTTCTCATGTGCTGGATATGGGAGAGGCAAAAGCAAACAAGGTTATCCCTGTGCCCAAAGTATGAACGTAAGCACGCAGACCTGATCGTCGGGGGGAACGATGCGGACAAAAGGCCGTAGGTGTGGAGACGCTTAAGCCACTTTTAGTCTAAGACATCGCTTGTGCGTCCCGGCACGTTCTTCACGTGGCGGGCGTTCACGAGCGTAACCTCGAATCCGTGCGCTTTAAAGGATCTGGTAGGCAGGTATCCAGTACACACCTGTTGATTCCATGGCGACCGTGGTGATCCCACACGCTTTTAGCCACGTGGCCATGGCGTAAAGGTCGGCCGTGAAACAACCGAAGGAGCGTACGGGGTTTTCATCCCGGTCTTCCGGCACGACGACCCAGTGCTCCGCTGAGCCGATGTTGATACCCGCGGCATTGGGCGGCTCTGCCATGATGATGGCCGCCTCTAGCGTTAATATCACAGGAATCTACTTCTCGTTACCTGCAATCATGACGCTCCCAATGCTACCCCCCGCGTTACCACCTAAATTATGCGTCAATCCAAGTCTGATGTTCTTCACCTGCCGAGGTCCCGCCTTGTATTGAAGCTGTTTGTACACCTCATACATCATGCGAAGACCCGACGCTCCGAGCGGATGACCGAAGCACTTGAGGCCGCCGTCAGTGTTGACGGGAAGTTCACCCTTGAGGGTAAAGGTCCCAGCGTCAATATCCTCCTTGGCTCTGCCTCGCGGACTGAATCCGAGATCTTCATAGATAATAAGCTCGTGACAGGTAAAGCAATCATGGACTTCGGCCATACCGATCTCCTTCCGAGGGTCCTTGACGCCCGCCTCCGCATATGCTCTTTGTGCCGCCCGTACATTCTCTTCCACATGCACGAAATCATAATCCTGCCGCATCGAACCCTGTCGAGACCCTACGCAGATGCCCATCCCTTTAATATAGACGGGATCCTTCCTGAAACTTTTCGCCATATCAGAACGGACCACGATGGCTGCTGCCGCACCATCGCTGACCCCACAGCAATCGTAAAGACCCAGTGGCCAAGCCACTATAGGCGCATTAATCGCCTGCTCCACGGTTATTATGTTATGGAAATGTGCCTTCGGCGCCAGGCTTCCATGTTGGTGGTTTTTCACGGCTATCTCTGCCAAAAGCCTCTTGCCTTCCTCTCGTGATATTCCATAATGTTCGAAATACCGTGTTCCGAGATAGGCAAAAGAACCGGGCGCACTATATCCTGGACCGACAGCCGAGCTTCCATCTGTATTGTCCCCTACTATAGCAGGGCCCTTCACCCCGGTTGTCCCGGCGTCCTTCAGCTTTTCTACACCAATCGCCAGCGCTATATCATACACTCCGGCAGCGACAGCGTAGCTCGCTGCCCGGAGGGCCTCGGAGCCAGTGGCACACATGTTCTCGACCCTCGTCATAGGGATGTACTGCAGTCCCAGAGGAGACATCGTAATAGCGCTCATCCCAGAGAAGACTGTTCCTACCCATGCTGCCTGGACAGCCCCCGGCTCGATGCCTGCATCTTCAAACGCCTCATAGGCGGCTTCTACGAGGAGGTCCTCCACTCCTGCATCCCATCGTTCCCCAAACTTGCTGCATCCCATGCCTACTATGGCAACTTTGTCTTTGATACTTTCCATCTGGTTTCCTCCTACTATTTGATTGCTCTAATATTGAATAGGTTTTGCTTTCCAGAAATAGTTGACCACACCCCCGGACTCGATGAATATCCTCCAAGTCATTTCAAGGGGCATGCCGACTTTTATTTTGTCGATTTCACAGTCAGTTAATTCCATGAGCAGCCTGCCTCCGCCGTCGAAATCGACAACCCCGTTTACGCCGGGGGGGTTCTTTGTCGGCTGCAGTTTGTCGATAGAGAACGTGAAAAGTGTTGCTGTCTTATCAGAAAACTTGTAAGGATCAAAATCGTCCTTTGATTGACACGTCGCACAGATCCTGACCATCTGCCCAATCGGATGGATTTGAGGAGCCCCGCACTTCCTGCACTTAACACCGTAAAGTGCGGCAATCCCCTTATGCTCTCTCCATCGCGCGGCTAATGAAGGCTTCGCCTGGTCGGGGAGATTTGCCGCCTCAACAGACATAAGTTCGCGCCAATCGAGATATCGTCCGTAGGCGGTAGGCTGCCTGCGTGCTAACCTGTCCCGCATCATCGGTCTCGTCTGTATTCTTGATATCTCCTCGGTGACACAAAGGAGGAACGCATCGCAGCCATTGCCATAACTTGCGAAGAGGATCCTGTCCCCGGGTTTTGCTTCCTCCAGGGCCGACACCAGCATCATCAGGGGGGCTGCGGTGCCGGTGTTGCCCATGACCTTGTAGAGGGGATCCTGGGTCTGAGACTGGTCGAACCCTAAACGATGGGCAAACTGGGCGTGTTGTTTTTCATTCTCCGCATAGAATACCACCTTAGATATGTCCCCAGGCGTTAGTTTGCATTTCTTAAAGAGCTCCGATATTGATTGCTGCATCGTGGGTGTGTAGCCTGTTTCTTCCATGAATCGGTCTTCTCCAGACGATATAAAAGTGTCGTGGTCGGTTCTCCAATAACCGGTAAAGTCATTGTAAACGGAATGGCTGCCTTCGATCTCAGCTATCACATTCTTTTGCCCCAACATCACCGACGCAGCTCCATCGCCGAGGAGTTGTTCGAGTCTTCCTCCGGGTGCTCCTACACGGCAGTCGGAAGCAGTTACCAGCACGTGCTCGCATGAACCCGCCTTTATCGCATCCGCTGCTGCTTTTATTGCTATTGTCCCAGCTCTCAAAGAGCTCCCGAAGTCCGCCGTCCGGCACGTCTCGGGCAGGTCGATAGCAGCAGCTATCGCCCCGGAGTTCTGTTTTTCTCTGTACGGCCCCGTAGTGGTGGCAAAATAGAGGCCATCAACGGCCTGGCCACACCGTTTCATGCAGTCCAAAGTGGACGCCATGCCCATGGTGTTGACGTCCTCATCGTAGCCGGCGACCGCCTTCTCACCTCCGCTGCCTTTTGTTTGCCACATCTTGCCAATGTCCTCCCGGCTCAGCCGGTACATTGGGATGTAGGCGCCAATTGACGTAATTCCTACCATGCTCTCGCTCCTTCCCTCTTACAGAGGTTAATTAAGATTCAGTTGAGCTACTAAACAACTAACTCAACGGGCTAACCAATGACCCACACGGGGAATGTGATTTCCTCGCTCCCGACAAAGTGCGCAGGTGTCCACTGTGATGGGAAGTTTCCCCGGTGAAAATATCAACTCGAATGCGAATTGGAATAAGGCCCTAGAGTATCTGAACATTTCAAACGCTCTCCCTCTGATACTTCTCGCCCCAAAGCACATGAAGCTATTCCTTGATCCTTTTTTCTCCATATCCTTCATATTTTTTCAGTTTCCTAAGTATCTCACTCCTGTCCTGCACTTTCTGGATATCTTTTTCCAGCGCAGCCCAATGTTCCCGACCAACAGAAACCAAACGGGACTTTTTCCGTTGCTCCTCGCTGAAGGTAACTACTATTCTGTCCCCTTCCATTCGTAATTCACCTTTAATACCACATATCGGGCACCTGACCGGATTCCTTTCTGTTACTAACAACAGGTTGGAGTGGCAACCGGGACACGTACCGGGCTCATCGCCCAGCCACGTGGTCTCGTCTGGTAGCGCCTTCATGGCCTCAACTACATTACGGCCCAGCCTTCCAGCCCTTTCTATCGCATCCGGCATCAATACCACGCTCCCATAAAGACTGGCGCCAAGCACTTGCATCTGATCAACGACCGCAATACGAGATGGCCAGGTAAATAGATTCATAAGGGGCAGCGCAAAAGGGGCAGCCTTGGGCGTAGGAGCGCCAGCCACTGCTACGAAGGCCCCTACTCTCTTTTTGAATGATCTCTCGTCCGGACCTTCTCCTGTGATTACGCTCTTGGCCGCCCTAATCCTCTTGGCTTCCAGCCGGAAGCCCATGTCGTGGGAAGGTCCTAAACGATCGTTCAACACTTTGATCAATCCATGAGGTCCCAGGACGAACACGGGGGAGGCCAGAATCAATGCATCGCATTCCATAAGTTGTTCGTCAAGAAAGGGCAGGTCGTCCTTCAACACGCAATTCCCAGCCCCTCCCTGGGTCAAGCTCGAATAACAGGCCAAGCAGCCTGTACAGGGCCTGAGGTCCAGATCGAGTAAACGGATCATCCCAATTTCAGCTCCTTCCTGTTCGGCGGCCATCATTGCTTCCTTGAGCAGAACCTCACTGTTGCCCATTTTTCTCCCGGCAGAAAGTCCGAGAATCTTCATGGTAAACCCCTTCCTAATCCGATTTGTTTAGACCCCTGTGGTCCTTGAATGCTGTCTTCTCCGAACACCGCTCTTCCTTGAACAAAACAGTTGCCCGCTAGGACCTTTCGATAAGCTCGATCAGGATTCCTCCCATCGATGCCGGGTGGATGAAATTTGTCCTCGCTGTCTCCGACGCCTGCAACGGCTTATCGCTCGTCAGACGAATGCCCTTCGTCCTCAAATCCTCTGGATCCTTCTCAATGCTGTCTACCTGCAGAGAGACGTGGTGCAGAGCCGCCTGTCGATCTCCAAGGAACTTCGCAAAGGTGCTCTCAGGGGCGAGGGGTTCCACGAGCTCAATCACTACATCCTCCTTACGGATGAGGGTTGATCGAAACCCCTGGTCTGGTACCTGGAGGTTCTCCTCCACTTCAAACCCGAAAACCGAGGCAAAACGAGAAGCCATCTTGTCAATATCCTTCGCCACGATCGAAATGTGATCAATTCTTCGTATCATAATTAGTTTCTCCATTCGAACAGCAGAACCACCAGCGCCTGACGGGATGAGCCTGCCTTACTGGCATCGAGGGCTGCTTTAATAGCCATTGTTCCTTCCCTCACGGAGTTTGCAAAATCGGCAACGGTTATGTCTCTACACAAATCGAGTGCCGTGGCTACCGTAACTGCAGCCAGCTTCTCCTTGTATGGCGAGAAAGTTGAAGCGAAATAAACCGCGTCCACCAAGCTCCGTTCGAATCCCGAGACACACTCGACACCAGCGCCAACCGCCAGAGCGATGCTGTCTTCATCGTAAGTTGCCACAGGCTTCTCCCTCTTCAGGTTCGGCTCGATCATGTTCCGGCTCAGTCGCCAGAAGGGCACGTACGATGCGTAGGAAATGTTTCCCACCTTCTTCAATTCCTAGACCTCCATCTTTGCATTCCTCCTATCTCAATTCTCGGGTAACAACGATTCATGCGCGAATGTCCTTCCGCTGTGTGCGCGTCGGCCCACTTTGTCGGTTCTGCCACGGTGCAAAGAAAATGCGGCCCATTGAGTCTTTCACACCTTGGAGCAACCCGTTGGGGAAAAAAAACATGATGATCACCAAGGCAAGACCGAAGATGGCCAGTTGATAGTCAACGAATGGTCGCAAATACTCAGAAAGAAGCCTGATTCCTGCTACACCGTAAATGGCGCCCCATATGCTCGTAAAGCCCCCAAAGGCTACCATGACAATCATTTCAAAGGCTGAAACTAGGCTCGCAACCTCGGGGGTGATAAAACCGGTGTAATGGGCATAAAGGCTACCTGCAACAACTGCATACACTGAACTCAAAACGAAGATTTTCGTTTTGTAGGTGGAAGCCCGGATACCCATTAACCGCGCAGCGCCTTCCCCTTCTTTGATGGCTCTCAAGGCTCTCCCTATTTTCGACCTCGTAAGGTTCAGTGAAACCACTATGATAAAAAGCAGGATCGTCCAATCGAGGTAGTAGATCTTCAGTTCGTTGTCAAAGAGAAAGGCGCCGAGGGAGAACCGAGGGATCCCGCTCAACCCCTGAACACCGCCAGTCAGGGATACCAGTTCTTTGAGAAGTATTTCAATGATCGTAAGGAGGCTCAGAGTAACGATAAAAAGGTAGTGGCTTTTGAAGCGGAGTACGACAAGACCCACCGGATAGGCGATGGCACCCACAAGAACGATACTCGCAATCAAAGCCAGGACAGGGGGAAGGCCCAATCTGGAAGTGAGGATACCCGACATGTACGCGCCGATACCAAAAAACGTAGCGTGAACAAGAGACAGCTGCCCCGCATATCCTATCAGGAGGCAGAGCCCGATGGCGGTCATAGAGTAAATGGCAATGGATATCATGATATTCAGGTAGAAGCCTGAACCCAGAATAACCGGCAGCAATAATATCGCCGCAGCAAATGATATTATCGCAATATTTCTCCGCACCAGTGCTTTAATGACCTTCCTCCTCCAGCACTTCAGGTGCTTTCTTTCCGAGCAACCCCCTCGGCCGGAATATGAGAACATTTATGATCACAATGAATGTAACCAAATCCTTGTATCCCGAGGAAATGAAGGTGGCAGCCATTGACTCGAAGAGCCCGATCAACAGCCCGCCGAGAACCGCTCCTCCAATGCCTCCCATACCGCCGAACAACGCGGCGGAAAGCCCCTTCAGAGCTACGAGCATTCCACCGCTATACTCAACCATTGAGATAGGGGTTATGACGATACCTACGATGCCACCCAAGATTCCGCTGAAAATAAAGGAACTCAGTACGACTCTGCTCACATTGATCCCCATCAGGCTTGCAGCAACGGGATTGATCGCGCACGCCTTCATAGCCTTCCCATAAACGGATATTCTGAAAAAAAGTCCCAGGACAACCAATGCGGCGATGGTAACACCGATGACCCAGAGACTCTGCGGTACTATCGATGCACCCAAGACCGTAACGGGGTTCTCTCCGGAAAAAGCAGGGTAAGTATGAACGTCCATATCCCAGATATGTCTCACTGTCCCGCTGATAAAGAACGCGCATCCCAGAAGCATGATCAAAACGGCTACGACTGGGACCTCCCTCTTCGCCCGGTATACAACAAACTTGAGCGTGGCACCGACAGCGGCCACGATCAACACGGTGAGGAAAAAGGCAACGGTAAGGGGGAACTTTGCCCGTCCGTAGAGAGAGAACATGATGAAACCACCGAGCACGACAAACTCCCCCTGGGCCAAGTTGATTACGCGGGTTGCGTTGTAAATGAGGCAGATTCCGACACCTGTAAGGGCATAGATCCCTCCGGTGGACAGGCCTGAAAAGAGGGCTTGCATGGTTTGAGCGAGAAGTTGCATGGTCATCCTACCGTTCTACTTGACAATGGTCCATTTCCCCTTAACCACCCTGTACATAATCATGACCTTCTCGGCATCGGGACTGTGATGGGTGGGGGAATAGTTGAAGATGCCAGATGCGCCAATGTAATTCCTTGTCTTCTCGATTTCATCTCTGATCTTTTCTCTATTGGGCCCTGCCTTCTTGAGCGCTGCAGCGAGAATTTGCATTGCGTCATAGGCGTTAACCCCAAACTGCGTGGGTCGTTCCCGGTATTTCTCCAGAAAGTCCCTTTGATATTTCAACAATATGGGCTTTTGAGGGTCAGAATCAGGGAGAGCCACAGCGTCCATAAATTTGTAGGTGCCGCCATACTGCCCCTCGACTGCCGCCTGACCAATAGTCTCGATGTTGCTTTCATTGACAAAACCCACGCTGTGAATAACGGGCATGTCCAGCCCTACCTGCTTAATATTGCGGGTAAGAATTATGCTCGGCTTCACATGGGTCCATTCGAAAAGGGCCTGGGCGCCCGAATTCTTGACCTTGAAGACTACGGGCGTCATATCATTGTCGTCCATGGAGACTTTTTCTTTCAGGATTATCTCAATGCCTTTCGCGGGAGCCATTTCTTCAATGACCTCCCGTGCCGCCTCTCCGTAACTGTCCTGCGAGGTCACCATTGCGATACGCGTTTTACCCTGCTCCTTCAGATAGTCCAAGTCCTTTGCGACAGCATCTGCTTCTGAAATTGCAACCTTGAACACATATTTGCGAACAGGCTCCACTATGGCCTTGGTGGTCGGAAGCATTATGGTCGGGACTTTCTCCTGTTCCACGACACCAATTACTCCCACGGCTTCCACGCTTGTAACGGGGCCCACGATAGCCAAGACCTTGTCTCTCTTTATCAGACGGTTGAAAACCTCCAGCGCCACATCAGGTTTATTCTCTGAATCGTAGACAATCAGTTCTATGGGGTGGCCATTTATACCTCCCGCCGCATTCATCTGCTCTGTCAGCATGATGGCCGTCTTTTTGTTTACATCCCCCATGAAGGCTGCAGGTCCTGACAAAGGGCCGCTAAAGCCGATCTTGTAAGGTTCAGCGGCCAAGCCGGTGGTAACGGCCAAACCAACCGCGACGATGCCTACCATCATCACAAGTATCCATTTTCGATATTTCATTGTACGCCTCCCTTTTTCATATGATTTGATCAAACACCCTATGTCACATCAACCTCGTCCCTCACCTCCTTTTTCTCATCTCCGTTGCGTGGAAATAAAGCCCGCCACTTGGTTTCCACCGCTAACCATTAAAGTACAGTTCTCCAATCGATCCCCTGGCCGACAGATCCCCTGATCGTCCCTCATATTTGATCTCGCCTAAAGACAATACATAGGCCCTATTAGAGACATGGAGAGACATGGCGGCGTTTTGCTCAATAAGCAGAATAGTTCTCTTCTCTTCCCCCAGTTTCCTGATCGTCTTGAATATCTGCCTTACCATAAGGGGCGCAAGACCAAGGGAGGGCTCGTCCATAAGTATCGCTCTGGGACGGGCCATCAGCGCCCTTCCTATGGCCACCATTTGCTGCTCTCCTCCTGAAAGGCTTCCCGCTGCCTGGCGGATTCGATCCTTCAGCCCGGGGAACAGGTCAAATATACGCTCAATATCCTCCCTCACCTCCCGTGTCTTGCCACCGGTAAGGCGCACATAAGCTCCCAGGTACAGGTTATCCTCAACCGAAAGAGGACCAAACAGGCTCCTCCCCGCGGGCACCAAGGCGATGCCCAAACGTGCGATCTCGTACGCTGATCGGGTAGTGATGGCTTTCCCTTCAAAGTGGATCTCTCCCCTCTTCTTCGGCACCAGGCCTGCGATGGCTTTGAGCAGGGTCGACTTGCCAGCGCCGTTCAGGCCGATGACGGAAACGATCTCGCCCTCGTCTACCGACAGGGAAACCTGCTTCAAGGCCTGGATATTTCCGTAAAATACATCTATGTTTTTGACCTCAATCAAGTTTTTCCTCGCTTCCCAGATAGGCCTCTATCACCGCAGGCGAACGGCGCACTTTCTCCGGAAACCCCTCTGCTATTTTCACACCGAAGTTGAGGACAACAATCTCGTCTGAAACACCCATGATGAAATCCAAATGATGTTCAATGATTAACAAGGAAATTCCAAGATCCCGAACCTTGATGACATGTTCCCGTAAATAGTCGGTCTCCTTCTCATTAAGCCCCGACGCGGGCTCATCCATGAGAATCAACTTGGGTTTCATGGCCAGCGCCCGGACCAACTCAATATACCTTTGTTCGCCGAGTGGAAGTTGCCCGGCGATTCTATCCTTCTTCCCTTCCAAACCCAGCATGGCAAGGTAGTCGAGGCACTCGGCCCGCATTGCCTTCTCTTCTTTTCGCGCTAAGGGAAGCTGAAATCCGCAGGCGAACACCTCCGATCGTGTTCGATGGTGATAGCCGAGCATTATGTTTTCGAGGGCGGTCAAAGTCTTGAACGTGAGGGGTTGCTGGAACGTGCGGGCGATGCCTAGGTCGGCGATATCTTCGGGTTTCTTAGTTGTGATATTGTCTGCAACCAGAGTGATCGTTCCAGCGTCAGGTGGAAAAACGCCGGTAACAATGTTGAACAAGGTAGTTTTGCCAGCGCCGTTCGGGCCAATCAGGCCCTTGATCGTGCGATCATCTACCGCAAAACTCACGTCCGACAGGGCGCACAGCCCATCGAAGTACTTCGTAACCCTTTCGAGTTGAAGGATACTCTCATTCATCCTATGCACCCGTTGCTGCTGGCCTCATTCGTCGCTCACCACTGTGATGAAGCGAAGACTGGCGGGCCCGAGTCTGTTGAATTTAACAGATGGTAGTTCTCATAGAACCTAGACGTCGGTCGAACACTCCTTCCTGGAGCCACCGTGTACGATGCTCGTCGCACAATTTTGTTACAAGCATAGTTGTTGTACTCGCCCCCCATACAATGGTATGAGGCGCCTTAAAATCTTTGTCATATTCTTCTATTTTCAATGTGGACTTCCCCTTCCGTAATCCGGCCTCGTCTGCTTCCTCAGGGAGCGCAGGTAGTCGATGACCTCGTCCATCGACCTGAGTTTGTTTCTGTCGTACCTGTCAACATGAACCATTTCTTGAAGCTCTCTGCGATAACCTGGTCTTGGTTGATAGGCAGGGTAGCCGATAGGAACGATAGTGTGCACATCCAGGACATCAGGCACGCCCAGCAGGCCCTTAATCAATTTTTCCGAACTACTGGCCACACTTATCCACCCCGATCCCAGTCCCAATGCTGCCGCGGCAAGCTGCATGTTATGTGTTGCGTTCGCCATATTTTTCAAATAAGGGGCACCCGTCGCTCCCTCTCCTCCGATGAAGTTGTGGGACAGAACCGTGGCCATGAGCGTGCGTTTATCACCGCAAACGACGATTAACACCGGCGCTTCGCTGAAATCGGGCACATCGGGAGGGTGGAGAAAACCATTGTGCCGCAAATCCTCGACCCTAGTCTGCTCCACCGAGTATTCTATCTTCCGTTGTTCAAAGACGGCTCTGGCTATCCCGTCCTTTGTCTGTTGGTTTTTCACCACAATGAATTCCCAGGGTTGGGCATTCGCACCGGACATGGCCCAGCGGGCGGCCTCAAGTATCTTCTCCAAAGCTTTTTCGGGGATAGGGTCCGGCCTGAATTTTCTGGTACTCCTCCTCTTTTTCAATAACTCAAGGAATCCATCGATGTCCATCATTCATTCTCCTTATCTGCCAAGTTTCCTCCCACAGGGCAAGCACCAGGCTGCAAGGGTCAGGAGAAACTCTTCCCACGGCGATTTCCATTCCAATCAGCTTCCGTTTTTGGCATGAATGCCGCTTCGCTTCAACGTGCAAGCTACCGCTTTCTGCTTTTCACCCAACGTTTTGCCCCCCATTCGGCACTATCTGGCTCAACTTCCAAAGCATACTGACAGGCGTCCGAATAGGCCCACGCTTCGTTGTAATGCATGTCTCGTACGGCTGAGCAATTCGCTTTGGTCATTGTGAGGGCTATACTCCGCATACTGCCAATTTTCCTTGCCATTTCCTTTGCCCCTTCCAGGAGCTTATCGGGCGCATATACCTCGTTGGCGAGATGGATACGGTACGCTTCCTTGCCGTCAATAGCATCGCCGGTACAACAGATCTGTATTGCTTTTGCGACCCCCACTCTCCACGCCAGAAGGGTCCCGGCGGCGGAACCGCCTATCACCCCGAGGTTCTTTACGTGCAACTCCATCATCTGAGCCGTTTCTGAAACCAGAATGATGTCGCAGGCGAGGGCCAATTCAATACCGCCCGCGGTACAGGGTCCGTCGATGGCGGCTATGGATATCTTTGGCGACCACGCGATGTTGGGCATTTTTGGGCCGTGGATTCCCAATCTCCACTTCCTTTGGGTCCACAACGCCATGGCGGGAGTGGTGCAGGGAAAGGTATTCCCCCTCAAATGCTCGGCGCCCCCAAGGTTCATTTTACCCTCGGCATATTCCTTAAGATCACCCCCGGCGCAGAAGCAAGGCCTCCCATCCGGTCTTGGCGATCCTGTGAAGATGAACACCTTTACATCATCATCTTTCATGACCTCATCATACGCATCATCGATTTCTGTCTCCATCTGCCAGTTGAGGGCATTGAGCGCCTCAGGCCTATTGAGTGTAATAAGAGCGTACCCGTCTTGCTTTTCGTACTTAATAGTTTCATACGCCATAACAAAAACCTCCTACGTGATTTTCGTGTATACCCTTCGTTTAAGGTCTCTCATACTCGTCGTCCAATAGGAACAACACTTCGTTGACCAATGCTAATGCCAACTCCATGTTGTTGCTGAGTTGAGGGATATCCTCTTTTGCGAGATCCACGCCCAGGCTTCTCATGGTTCTCAATTTCTCAACGATACTTCCCTTGTCCGCGATATCTGGATCATGCATTTCTTTCATCTTTCCACCTTCTCGCCTTGCTCCGGTCCGCCTTGAACTCCGGTAGGGGCCCTGATGCTTCCTCTATATTCATCCTGATTCCGGTTTTTTCCCGGAGTCTATTGACGAGATCTTTGAAAATCTCCTTTTTTTCAAAATCCTGAACGTCCTTCACAAATTCCACGCACACCGTGATTTCTTCCTTTCCCGACTGACTGATAAACGTTCTTCCCTGGTACTCTTTTACCTCCGCGAAACTGAATACCACGCCATCGATAGTCTGGGGCCAGATATTCATTCCTTTTATTTTGAGCATATCATCGTACCGGGCAATACTGCCGGCCCGATACCCATCAAAAGGTAGGCCACAGTCACACTCTCTGTGCGAAACCAGAAGGGCCTTGTCATTTGTTGCAAACCGAAGAATGGGGGAGGCCTCGCTGTAAAGGTGGGTCGTGATAATCTCACCTTCTTCGCCCGGCTGCACTTGTTTCCCTGTCTCTCGATTAATAGTTTCAAACAGGATGAAGGGAGAGAGATGATGAAGAACACCTCTCTCCTCCTTATGTCTCGCCCCTAACCAGCACGTCCATGCCATGGCCTTCTGCGTGTTTCCGTACCACTCAAAAATCTTGGCTCCCCAATTCTCTTCTCTCTCTTTCGCCCACTCCAACGTATAGGGTTCCGCCACTAGAAGGATCGTTTTTAGGGAAAAATCCTTTTGAGATCCATCCCCACCTCACGGGCAACCTTCTCGAACCTGAGCAGGAAAGAAGGGGTAACCTGAAGAACCGTAACTTTAAACCTTTTCATAAACTCGAGCTTTTCGGGTGTGTCGAGGGCACCGAGACTAAAAACATTGGCAAGCTGTTTGGTCAGGGATTTGTAAAGCCAAAGCCCGCCGCCGGTGGTCCCAACCGGTGTCGTATCGGCTACTACATCATCCCTCCTAATTCCGGCCCAATAACACCCCCATGCGTGGGTTGCTGAAGCAGTCTCTACGTCAAAATGTGTGAGAGCATGGACCTCCTGCCTCAGGCCCGATGTACCTCCCGTTAGAACCACCTGACTGATTTTCTCGGGCGAAACCCCCAGTCTCCGGCCGTATGGAGGAAACTCTTCGATATCTTGCAGGATATCCTTCTTGGTTGTAACAGGCACCATTTCCGAGTAGTCCTGAAAAGTCCTGATGTCGTCGGGAGTGATTCCTCGCTCCTTGAACATCGTTTGATAAAAAGGATTGGTGCGATAGACATAATCTACCTGGGCCCTTAGCCTCTTCCATTGAAGCTGTGATATCTCCTCCGCGCTCATCCGCTCAATAAATGAATTGAAATATTCTGACATGCCCTCACTCCCCGTCTAAAGCGAATCTACCCCCTCAGTTCGCAATGCGCACAGTTCATTATCTATAAACTGGCTTGCTACTGTTATCTATCGTTCGATAACATAGACATTTTGCCAAAAGCGTAGCCTGCTTGTCAAGCATTTTGTTAAATTTTTTCGTGGTCTGATTCTCCTAGAAGCCTGTGGAAGAAATAGACGCACAATTTGTTCTTTGCCACCCAATGCCTTAATAGAGGCATTATTTCCCACCTTGGTCCTCCTGAACCTGACCGTTACCCACTTCACGACACAGAATTCCACAGAAACGTATTTCTCCGACAAGCTTCTAGGAAAATCTATTATGATTATATACAGTGGGCTGATGGTAAGTAAAAGATCACCGTTCAAATGCGGTCCGCGCCTAGTCAGGGTGGGACAAAGCGCCTCACCACCGATGGCAGTCTTAGCTGAAGCCCGAAATTAGACTGGGACCGCTTTCTGTACAACATTTTGTGCAACATTTTATACTTGACAATCTATCAAACGATAGATAAGTTGTTGAGAGAATGCGGAATGCCGAAGAAACTCGGGCTAAACTGATGGAAGCGGCCATTAACCTCTTTGGAGCGAACGGCTTCAAGGGCACATCGATTCGAGATATCGCTCGTGCTACGGGTATGACTATACCCAATATTTACCACCATTTCGGGAGCAAATCCGGCTTGTTGGTCGCGATCGTGGAAAACGCTTCAAAGGTATTATGCGAGGAACTGCGCCGTGTTGTCGACACGGAGACTGATCCTGTAGAGCGATTTAAGGTCCTCGTCAAGACCCATCTCGCGGGGATGATTAAACGCCACAGCGAGGCTAAGCTTTTCTTCTTCCAGGACGATGAACTTTCTCCTGATACCAACGAGATAAATAGGCGGTTCCAGATTAACATGGTAAATATCTACCGTGACGAACTGCGAAGACTCCGAGAAGCCGGCTTTCTCAAAGGTAAAAACCTCACCATACTAACTTTTCACATCCTTGGCGTGATACAGTGGCATCTTCGATGGTATCGCCCAGAAGGTCCTTTGAATGTCGAGCGAATACAGAAAGAAGCCCTCTCGTTTATGTTCTATGGTATGTTTGGAAATCGTCCCTCCTGCAGCGAAGGCTAGCCTGTTCTAAGGCTTCCTTAAGAGAGGGGGCATCAACGGTAATGTACTCTGTGTCATTTACCCGGAATTTATATCGAGACATAACGAACCACTCTATGTAATTTTATTACGTCTCGTTCTTTCTTGCATGGTAATTCATGCTGAGGCATCGGGTCTTATAAAATTCAGATTAACCGAAGAAAAAAAGGTGAGGGATATTTCGATCAAAAGCGTTACCGGTGTGACTGGAATGTATTTTACCTATCTCCCGTTCGGTCGCATTTTTGCTTACAACCCCTGTCTGATAGCTGCCATTTATTTTGATCGGCGCCATTGGAGCCTTGCCCGGCAAAGTTCCCTGTCATCGCCAGTGCGTCTCACAGAGCACAATTCGTTGTCTTCGGTTCCATCCGAAAGAACTATCACTTCGTCCTTCGGCAGTGCCTCTGAAAGAAAGCTGAGTTCAATTGATGAGGCCTCTGTCGCTTCAAGATGTTCATATGAATGGCTATCTATCAACCACTGCAAGTATTTAGCAGAGTTCACGTGTCGGTTCACATCAATATCGGAGAAAAGCACGCGGAACCGTGCAAGCTCATTGCCGCTGGTCAGCGCTGGCACCTTTTCCAGATTGGTTTCTATCTCATCCTTTCCTGGTTGCCACAGAAAACTGTCTGATTTCTGGTCAAATCGTTGAGGCCGGCCACTCCTTTTATCCAGTATCGTCCAAGAGGAAGTAGCTGAGATCAGTTTTTCGCCTGCTCCCGAGCTCATGGTAAAGTCACGGAGTGCATAGAGCCTTACGACCTGTTTTCCCCATGTTTCGATTGTGATCTGTTCACCCCATTTAGGTAGTCGCTTGATGAGTATCTGAATTTTGATGAGCACCCACATCAAATTTCGTGCTAAGAGTTCGTCGTGTCCGTACTGTGTTTCTTTGACATGGTTCCAGGCTGAGTTCAACAGGTATGCAAAGAGTGTCTGCGGGCGTAATCGACCCAAGGTGTCTACATCAAATGACTCGATGAGTCGCTGTTCCTTCCAAATGCTGGAGATTAGACCCATTTGATTTTACATCTCCTCTGATGTCTATGAAATGATATAAAGTGTTACCTATCAACCCAGAACAACCTGTTACCTATCTCCCCGTTCGGTCACAGGTTTCGATAGGGCGTAGTTGAATGAATAATATCGACTTTCCGTCCGAGAAGGTTTTGAGTGAGGCGCGCTACCGATTGCTCTAACAATTCGCCATGCGAGCAAGGCCCGATCACAACTCCAAAGATCGCCTCGGGCTCCAAAGGACCAATCTCTACATAGGGGATTATCAACGACTGGCGCGTTCTAAACGCAATTCTGAAGCCAGAAGCTGTGTAATCCCGACAAATAAGCCGCCATTCACGTTCCTCAGAAAAGGAAGGATGCTTGATACGTGGAGCCAACGCCAATAGTTCCCTGAAAAAACCTGAGAGGGTTTCTTTGACCTCCTCTTTCAAGATATCACCATCCTCCGTCAAGTCTTTGAGACACTTTATCTCAAAATCGACCTGCTGTTTGGGAGAAAGCAAATTGTACGCATCTACACTCATTTCATTGTGAGAGAACGCTTTATAAACTTTTTCGTATAGTTTGGTGAGCAGTTCGTTATGTTCACTGGTATCATAAGTACATTGTGTTAACTCAAGCCTATGACGATCAGCGTATTCATCTATCTTGCGTCTATCGAACGCAATAGCCACACCCCCCGTTGGAGGACAATATGCTCTCCACTGGCTCAATAGGTCTGCCATTTCGGACAGAGAAGCCACGTAGATTGGCATAGGGTCAAGTTTCGCAAAACCCGAACTAAGCAGATAGCTTACATGGCTGTCGTAATCGTCAGTCATGTATTTTTGGCTCACTTTGGATTTGGTAAACGTCAAAGCATATTCAAGCTCGGCGGAGTCATTCAGGTATTTGATATCAGTCGCCCATATGCACCGGCTTGTGAGAATCCCAATCAGGCTTTCGGGTGACGTGTAGTGAAATAGCAGATCTGTCATTTCAAAACCTCTTTAACGCGAGGCGGGTCCGGCCGAGCGGCCGCCTAAGGCGCAACTCCCTCAGCAGAAAAGTACTTTCGCATTTTGCGGCTCGGGTGGAGAATTATACCATGCTCGATGAGCACTTTTTCGATCACTGCCCCTACATCCAACAGTGAATGAAATGGTTGTGGTTTCGATGGCTCTATACCGTGAGAGTTGTTGCGCTCAATACGGACGACCCCCGAGGCCCAAGCATTCTTTGGGATGATCTTCTCTGGTTCCGGGGCTATATCGTTCGTCCAGAACCTGACTTTCACCTCAATCATTTTTTCGCCTTGCCTTGCCTCTTTCGAGGCGACTTCATCTTTCGCTGTCATCTCTGACCTCCTTGTTGGGTTTATTGCGCTCTAACCTCCGTCTTCAAAGGCGCTCGCATAGGCATCTGTCGATCTCATGCCTGCCGGGGTACCGGTTTTAACATTCGTCCATGCTCGGCGCTTCCGGAACCACACGGTGCGGTCGCCAGATCTCTTCTGGCCTTGGTGATTGTAATTGTACCGGGTAGATGAAGGTTGACAGCTCGTTCCTCTCATAAGAGAGCCCGTATGCTACCGAGAGGCGGCGCATCCAGCGGGCTTGGCCCGTCTCAAGCTCAAGGTCGCTGGGAACTGGCATTCCGATGGTCTCCGGTGTGATACCGTGGCGGAAGAGCCCACCGGAAAATGGCCGGATAACAGCAGCCTTGTACGGGTATTCGGAGTGACCGCCTCCGCCAAAGATCACTCGGATTTCTTCCAGCTGGACCGCCACGAAAAGTTTGTCCCTTGCTTTGCGAAGTGTTCGTTCTG
This sequence comes from uncultured delta proteobacterium, assembly GCA_963754785.1. Taxonomy (GTDB): domain Bacteria; phylum Desulfobacterota; class Syntrophorhabdia; order Syntrophorhabdales; family Syntrophorhabdaceae; genus PNOF01. Next base: position 122,287 of record CAVWHH010000027.1, read on the forward strand.
TAGCCTGATCGAGTCCCTCACAAATCCAATGCTTGGCTTGGGCCAACGGGGCCGGTGTCTCTCCGTTTTCCTTTCTGACTCGCCAGGATTCCAATTCCTCCCAGTCGGTTTTTCCAACGGCCGCAGCAGCACGGTGTTCGATGAGAGCGGATCCGAGCGGGATAACACTGCCGTGAAGATATGCGAGCAGTTCGCTGTTGTCTTTCCGAGAGAAAATAAAAACGCTTTGATCCACTGTTCCCGCTCCTGTATCAGAAAACAGGTAGATTCCTGGGCTGGAAACACGGGAACGAACGAAGCCTTGCACGTTCGCACTGGTCTCGGGATAAACGTAAGCAACATCTCTGGCCAAACGAACTTGCTCTTCCTTGATTTCCCCTATCAGGGCGTCAATCTTTTCAACATCAAGGATTGGATGACCTTTGAGCTGGTCTGCAATAATCCAAGCCTCACACAGAACCTTCTGATAGAGATCAATTACTTCGTGTTGTTCGGCATAAGCAACCGGCACCGCGAGATTTACGGCCATATAGTCCTGAGCGTTCGTTCCAAAACCGGGGAGTTGCCGCCGCACATGTTCTCTGACCTCACCCAGGACGCCAGCCAGAAAATACACGGCGCAAACATGTACAAGTGCCCCCATGCGATCCACGTCCAAGGTTCCAAGCCCATCTCGATAGGGTTCAAGAGCGGGATCATTCCATTGCTGAAGAGCGACTTTCACAAGTGCCTGCTTAAGATGATAGAGCCCATGGGCATGGTAGTCAGTCCGCGTATGCTCTACATGGCACAACTTTCCGTCGTTCAACTGCAGCACACTGGGGATCAAGAACGGAAACTCCAGTGTATCGGAACCGGCTGGCATGTAGATCCATGCTTTATCAATCATCACGTCCCGGCAAACGCACTTACAATAAGAGGTCCCGAAATCAAATCCAATCTGAACAAAATACGGATCCCGCTTCCGATCGCTTCGGAGCCCCTCTGGAATCACTCGAACGCCGGTCGCTGCATTCCCCCCCGCGACCGATGGGGCAGACGCCTGTTCTACGCGGCCCTTCCCAAAGAGCTTCTCTCTCAGTTTCCGAAAAACATCCTTCAATCCGTTCATGGGTTTCCTCCAGTTCTATGTCGCCTGCACTCCCATTACCCGAAAGATACCCACCGCCACCGGGTCTGCTTCAAAATGTGTTTTCGCCTTTTCATCCAGTTCCTCAAGCCGCTTTTCTTTGTTCTCCATCGCAGTCCGAAGTAGACCCTCGGCGGGGCGAATCATTCGATCGCTGCCGCCTTTTTCCCTTAAAGTCTGCAATCGTTGCTCGTGCTCAGCAATACGCCGGTCAAAAATGGCTCTAACGCGTTGAGTCTTGATCTGGTAGATTGTATCGTTCTCAGCCTCGAAATCCTTCACCGCCTCAGAAAATCGACCTTCCAATGTTTTGTCCAACGCCTCGTACGCGATAGATAGCCCATAGTGGTCGCAATCCACATAGTCCCAGTCTTTTCCATGATGAAGAAGGTGCTGAATGATTGCCTCGGACTCGTCTGGGGTACAAGTCTTGCTGCTTGCGAAGGAGCAAACTCCATAGGCAAGCCACTCCCGAGCGTTGAGTCCGATCAACTTCCAGCGTTCGATCTTGTAACAGTAATCTCCAGGACTCAGGTCGGGGTGGCTGATCCGCACTGCCGACAAGTCGAAGAAACCGTGTGCACGTTCTCTGTTAATTTTTGTAATCCACCGGATCAGCGGGGAGAGGTGGTTAACGAAATGAATGGCCGATCGCTGGCTCAACGTGAGACGCTGTGCTATCTCCCGACGGAAGGTGATGCTGAACTCGCGCTGATGGAATGGACGCGCGCTCAAGGATCGGTCGCTGCCGATAAAATCAGTCAAGGAGGAGTACGCTTGTGGGGAAAGCCTGATTCTAAGACAGCCTTCGGCAGGTGTATTGTAATTGACCTCGCAGCCTTGAAACTCACGCTCAAAAAAGTCCGACAGATAATCCTCCAACTCTTGTGGCTGAATATATCGGCCTTTCTCACGGTCCTCCTCGATCTTGCGCTGCACGTAATCGGAAAATGCGATGAGTGCGTCCCCGGATTCCTCAAGCGCTTGTATCTGAAGCAGCTTAGTCTGAATCGCGCTGTTGGACTGCTCAATTCGCCGCCGCTCTTCTTCGGGTGTCAATTCCTTGCTGAGGAGTTCCACGGTTAACCGCTGTACCTCCCGGCCAATCACGGCCTCGAGGTCGCCAAGGCTATTAGCGAACAGAAGTAGTTTTCCATGGAGCCGCTCGTAAAGACGTTCCTCAATAGTATTCCGGACCTTGAAATTGACAACAGAGATTCGTTTTGCCTGCTGTCCGACACGGTCAACACGGCCAATGCGCTGCTCAACACGCATTGGGTTCCATGGCAGGTCATAGTTCGCAAGCACGTGGCAGAATTGGAGGTCAATACCTTCACTCCCCACCTCCGAGGATAGCAAGACCCGTGGCCCGCGTGGGTCTTTGAAGCGCTCAATTTCCTCCCAGCGCCTTTCATTCGGGACTCCCCCGTGGATTACGGTCACGTTAACGCCGTCCGCCGTCAAGCGACGTCTGAGATAACTGAGAGTCGGGCGGTAGTAGGCGAAGATAATCAGCTTTTCGTCCGGCATTATTTCTGTAACCAGCCTGATTAACTCAAGATACTTGCTATCATTTTTCTCAAAATCATAAGCAAGGAGCCGGGTAATCTCGGATACATCAAGATCCTCGTTCAGTTCTTCTTCTAAGAGATCGCCAAACACGTCTTCTCCCAAGGCTTCGTCAAAAAGTTCCTCAACATTCCCAAGCCGCCCGTCTCGAATCTCCTGTGCTATTACCGGCAGGCAGCTTGCGGCACGCAACTGTAGACCCAGTACGTGAAAAACATGGAAGGGTCTACTGTCCTGGTGACACTTCCGCCGAACGATGGCAAGAATTGCTTTGTAGAGAGCCATTTCCTCAGCAGTGTAGTCAACAGGTAGAACTAACGGGTCCCGGAGAGGTCTGTTCTCCTTCACCTGCACTCGCCGTGTCCGGTTCACGTAACCGCCCAAAAGATTCAACTTCTCGGTCATGTCCTGACACTTAGACAGTAGTGCCTTGTTACCAGGCTCAAGGTGCTCAATGTTTTCTATAAGCTGACGAAAAACGGGCGATTGGCTGATGAACCGGCTTGTGCCCATCCCGGTTATAGCCTGTTCAAGGAGTTTGGTATCCACGGGGATACGGGCCAGAGCATTACCTGCCTGCACTGTTGGACGATTCGCCTCAAGCAACTCCTCGAACCTTCCCTGGTTCTCAAAAAAATCTCTGTCAACCAGGCGAACAAGACTGTGGAGATCAATGTTACTGTTGTTTACCGGTGTGGCGGATACGCACAGCACTGAACCCGCGCATTCGGTAGAGGCGAGGCTTTCCCCGAGACCAAACGTTGCTGAGGCAGGATTCCTCATGTAGTGGGCTTCATCGAAAATCACCATATCAAAGGGATCATAGTCCAACGACCAGTGACGCAATTCCCGAAGGAGTGTCGTCTTTTCTGAACAGCCCGTATTGTCGCCCAAAGGATCCCTGAGCAACGATAGCTCGCTCTTAGGAGGACGAAGGCCTGTATAGGTACCGATCAGAATAAAAGGGTGACCTGGCCCACTGGATTTAAGATCGGCAATTTCTCGTTGAAGCTCAGTGAAATCGACAATGCGCGCGTCTAAGAGAAACTTAGTGCGCAGTTCATCGCGCCATTTCTCTGATAGAATTTTCGGGCAGACTACCAACAGTCTCTGGGCATTACGGCGGGCTTGAAGCTCCAGCCAGATTAGGGCGGCCTCTATAGTCTTGCCGAGACCCACCTCGTCTGCGATAATCAATCGCTCCGTGGGTGAGTTTATGAACTTGAGGATAGGCTTGAATTGGTAAGGGTAGAAATCGATCTGTGCTGCTTCCATCGAATAGATCACTTCGTGGAGCGTGCCCTTGAGCTTTTCGAAGGTGATAAGGCGCTGAAGATCCCGAACTTTGCCATAATGGCCCCTTTGTAAACGCTCAGGTATGGGGGCTGGAGCCGGCATCGCTTCAAGAGAGGATAGCGGGCGGAAGCCCGTAGAACCGCCGGGATAAGAGAGTTGTACCATGATGTGCGGTCCTGCAGCGCGGCATTTGCCAGTGTATTGGCCAGGCTGCCCGGGATTGTACCGGTCTATCACCCAATCGCCAATTGAAAAGGGAACATCATAGTCTGGTGGCTCTCCGTCCATCTTCACGCCTGCACCCAGTCTTCCGAAAGTACCTCTGCCTGTTCCAGCACCGTCTGTGTTGCCTTTTCCTGTTTGTCCGGCGGATAGCCGTACTTCCTCAAAATACGCTTCACCAGGACACGAAGTTGAGCACGCACGTTCTCCCGCACGGTCCAGTCAATAGTGACATTGGCTCGGACCGTCTTAACCAACTCCCGTGCAATGGTCCGCAGTATGTCATCCCCCAGCACTTTCACTGCACTATCATTCGTTTCAAGCGCATCGTAAAAGGCGACCTCATCTTCCGTCAAGTTCAGCGCATCGCCACGTCTGTTCGCCTCGCGCATCTGTCTCGCCAGTCCGATCAACTCCTCGATCACCTGCGCTGCCTCGATGGCTCGATTCTGATAGCGACGAATCGTTTCTTCCAACATCTCGGCAAAGGACCTCGCCTGTACCACGTTTTTACGCCGTTTGGAGCGGATCTCGCCGGAAAGCAATTTGCGGAGCAGCTCAACGGCCAAGTTGCGCTGGGGCATTCCTTTGACCTCGATAAGAAACTCTTCCGAAAGAATTGAGATGTCCGGCTTCTTGAGGCCCGCGGCTGCGAAGATGTCTATTACCCCTTCGGACGCAACCGCTCGCGAGACAATCTGACGTATAGCATGGTCGAGTTCTTCCTCGGTCTTTGCCTCACCCGGCGCTCGTTTCGCTATGCTCGCTCGTACGGCCTGGAAGAAGCCAACATCATCCCGGATGCGCAGCGCCTCCTCGTTCGGTACAGAAAGGGCGAATGCCTGCGACAACTCCTGTACTGCTCGAAGAAGTCTGTCTTTGCCGTCCTCCTGAGCGAGGACGTGCTCCTGAGCGGGAGGCAAGAGACCCAATCGCTCGGCAGGGGTTCCTGTCACCCACCTGGACCAGTCGAATCCGTGGAAGAGGCCACAGCTGATTTCGTACTTCTCCAGCATCACGACAACGGCTTCTTTCTGGTTGATGGCCGTCTTTCCGGTGCCACCGCTCTCTGTGTACGTGGCGAGGGCAGCCTTGAGCTCATGGGCAAGTCCCAGGTAGTCCACCACAAGCCCGCCCGGTTTGTCGCGGAAAACACGGTTCACCCGTGCAATCGCCTGCATCAGCCCGTGGCCGCGCATGGGCTTATCCACGTACATCGTGTGCAGCGATGGCGCATCAAAACCGGTAAGCCACATATCACGGACCAATACTATCTTCATCAGATCTTCAACGTCACGGAAGCGGTTGGCGAGGGTCTCGCGGCGCGCCTTGTTGCGCGCGTGCTCAGCCACCCGTGGTCCCTCCGAGGCATTCCCGGTCATTACAACTTTAAGCGCTCCTTTGTCGTCATCCACATGATACCATTCCGGGCGTAGCTTAATGATCTCGTCATGCAGGTCCATGCAGATGCGCCGGCTCATGCAGACCACCATGGCCTTTCCGTCCATAGCTGAGAGGCGCTCTTCGAAGTGCTTGACAATATCCTTCGCTACGAGTCTCAGTCGCTTCTCCGAGCCCACAACAGCTTCAAGCTGCGCCCACTTGGTCTTGAGCTTCTCCTTACGTTCCACCTCCTCGCCCTCTGTTACTTCCTCGAATTCAGGGTCGACGTGCGGCTTCTCTGTCTCGTCCAGCTCCAGCTTGGCAAGGCGGCTTTCGTAGTAGATTGGTACGGTCGCCTTATCTTCGACCGCCCGCTGAATGTCGTAGATGCTAATGTAGTCGCCGAAAACGGCGCGAGTGTTCTTGTCGGTCAGCTCGATGGGGGTGCCGGTGAACCCGATAAAGGAGGCTTTGGGTAACGCGTCCCGCATATGCCGCGCAAAGCCGTCGATAAAGTCATACTGGCTTCTATGAGCTTCATCTGCTATGACGACGATGTTCCGGCGTTCCGATAGGACCGGGTGTCTGTCGCCTTTTTCTTCAGGGAGAAATTTCTGAATGGTAGTGAAGACAACACCGCCTGCATCAACGGACAGCTTGGCTCGGAGGTCAGCTCTATTTTCCGCCTGCACTGGGGGCTGGCGCAGAAGGTCCTGGCAGCGCGAAAAAGTGCCGAATAGCTGATCGTCGAGATCATTCCGGTCGGTGAGAACAACAATTGTAGGGTTGGTCATGGCCGGCTCCCTGATCACACGCCCAGCATAGAAGGCCATGGTGAGGCTCTTGCCGGACCCTTGGGTATGCCACACGACACCGATGCGCCGGTCGCCAAGATCACCGCCATGTCTCAGCCCTACCTCGTAGCGGCCTCGCTCCTCAGCCACACGTTCAGCATCTTGAATCCGTGCAGCCCGCAATGTGTCCCCAACAGCCACATTTACCGCATGGAACTGATGATACCCCGCCATCTTCTTAATGAGGATTCCATCACCCGAATCCTCGAATACAATAAAATGCCCGATCAAATCGAGGATACGCCGCTTGTCGAAGACGCCCTCGATTATTACCTGTAATTCTGGCAGGTGCGGATCGGCCAATGCCTCACCCGAGATTGTCCGCCAGGGTTTGAACCATTCCCGTCCGGCGGTGAACATCCCAATACGCCCCTCGATGCCATCGGAGACGACAAGCAGGCCATTGAAGGCGAAAAGATTGGGTAGCTCCGCCTTGTAAGTCTGGAACTGCTCGAAGGCTGACCAGATGGTAGCATTCTCATCGGCAGCGTTCTTGAGTTCGATTATGGCAATGGGCAACCCGTTGATGAAGAGCACCACGTCAGGGCGGCGGGTATGTTTGTTCTCACTCACTGTAAACTGATTCACCGCCAGCCAGTCATTGTTCGCCGGATCGTCAAAATCAATCACCTCCGCCTGGGCGCCCCGGATAGAGCCGTCGGCAGTACGATATTCGACGGTGATGCCATCGACCAGCAAACGATGAACAGCACGGTTGCGTTCTTCCAATGTTGGCCCCTCGGGGCGGGTTAGCTTACGGAAGGCATCGTTAATCGCCTCCGAAGGAAGCTGCGGGTTTAGCCGTACAAGGGAGTCATGCAGTCGTTGCTCCAGCACGACTTGGCCGTAATCGGTACGTTCGGCAAAGAGTTCACCGGGTGCGATCTCCAGACCATGTTTAACCTCATAACCGAGGCTTTCCACCCAGGCAAGGGCAGCCTGTTCGATAACTGACTCGGTTACTCCACGGTCGCTCATGGTGTAGTCTTCCCTGTGCTCTCTTTGATCTGGTCGCCCTTCTCCTCGTACAGGTCTGCCTCAAATTCACCGAGAGCGATACGATAGGTCTCCGGTTCCATCTGAAAAAGGATGTCACTTGGCCTGAATTGGGTTTCAAAAATCTTGATTATTCCATAGGCCTCATCCACGTAACCGTTGAATGCAGGATGGTCCTCATAAGCGATTACGGGCGTTGATTGGCGGATAGGATAGCCTTGGTGAATGCGAAACAGAAAGTTCACAATGACATCTGCCGAGCGCGCAACTAACAGAGCTTGGATTGCTTCGAGTTGGTGAAAAGAAGGATCCTTTCCATGTGAAGCAAAACCGTGAGTGTTACGAAGTTCGCAGATTCCCTGTATCGTGGTCTGAAGTCCTCCCGTTGTCTTACGGAGACTGTCAGATACCTCCTGCTCATGATCCAAACCAACCGGAACAAGCCTAAGTTGCGCCAAGGTTTCCTTGAGAAGCCTCGGAAGATCCCAGCCGCCGTCGTAATCGCAACTACGTTCATAGAGCACTGTTTTACAAACGCTCTCAAGCAGTGTCTTGGACAGATCGAAGGTCAGGCCCGGATTCGCGCTGACCGCTTCTTCGATAGCAACGATCTGTTGTTCAAGGTGAACAGCCCCCGCATCCAGCGCCTCGCGCGCACCATGCATCATGAAAGGAGTTAGAAGGTCGTCGGCCATCAGACATGCCCCCCGATGAACCGCTCTGCGTCCTTCAATCGCATTTCTCCGGAAATTAGCTTTGGCAGGAGCGTGCCAAGGATTGAGTATAGTGTGGCGATCTCCATTTCATTTGAAAAGCAGCGGTCAAACAGCGGTCCAGCCATTTCGTCAAAAGCTTTCAGGACAGGATCGGAAGGTCGAATGACTAATAGGCGTCTCATGTCTGCTGCTGTTATATGGCCAAGGCCTGTCGTTTGCTTGTTTCGAGCTATTTCCACAAGGATCGGCCGCAACTGTCTTAACAAATAGTAGACAAACCTTTTCTGAGCGGCTGTCTCTGTCCTCACCTTGAAAATATGCTGATTAAGCAACGCTGGCCCTTTTGTCCAGAGGAACACGTCAAGAGATGTGTCAGGACTTCCCGACCATGAGTAGAGCATGTCACCCGTATCTATTCTCTGTTTTGGGTCAAGCTGTTGTTGCGAGTACTTTGTTTGGCCAGTGATCCCATTCTTCAATTCGGCAATCTTTACGACAGGCAGGCCCACACCCTGCTCACAGAAATGGCTGTCGTTGAATGCTGCGCCGTTCACGTAGGTCGCACTATTTAGTAGCGGTGTAACGGTCCAACCCTTCGGTATCTCGCCCAACTCCGAATCCTCGAAGCCGTCCGGAAAGAGGCGAACAATATCCTTGGGCAGGCCGGAGTCGTGGCCTTTGGCCTTGGCGCAGACAGGGTCAAAGTCAATGAACCAAGACCTGAAAAGGGCGCGAGCCATCGCCTCCAGCGTCCCGTTTATCCGCCTATTCAGCTCTATTTTGTCGTCCAATGTGCCGAGGATATGGGCGATGCTGCGTTGCGTATCCTTGCTTTTTGGCGCACGAAGCAGTGCCTGCGTCATTGTTGAGGCACTGGCGTTCGGTTGTGCCGACTTGTCTCCGAGTACACCTCGGATAAATGACCAGAAGGTGTCGGACTTGAGGTAATATGCTACGAAACGGCTGTCGAAGTCGCTCTTGGTCTTGAGGCGCACAAGGTATGACGCAAAGACTGCTGGTGGTGGCTCCTTGATGTAAGCGCTTGTTCCGGTGGACGCGCCTGTTCGCGCGATTACGATATCGCCATCATCGAGCTGATATTTCTCAATGACCGCCTTGTCTGCGACGACTGAAGGGACAGTGGCCCACTCAATGAAACCACTGGCTATATCCGTAATCCGCAGGAAGCGAGGACCTACCACGCTATCCACAGCAGACGCCGTGAGCCCATAGTCAATTGAGTTACAAGCATCAGCCAGCTTGCACTCGATCCACTCATTTGCCATACCCCAACTCCTTCAAACCATCCCAGTGATCACTTTCCGTTTCGTTTCCATCTTTGAACACCTTAACCGCGCTCACGCACATGCATGCAGGATCAATTTCCAGGAATAGTCCTATCCTGTACGCAAATCGTTCCTTCGCTAGAGGTTTTGGATCAGTAAACGCTTTGAGCTTCATTAAATCCTTCACGTTATCAGTATTTGTTGATTTCTTTATCTCTATTACGAGTAGGTTTTTTCTGTCGCGCCCTCGTTCGTGGACAATAATATCGGGAAAGACTGTTCTTGCTTCGGTATCATTCGGGCATGTTCTCTCTGTATCGTAAAAGTTCAATCGCTTTACGCCATCGCCGTGCCGGTTGTATTCGCAATCAACGTGGAACTGAGGAAATTGTCTCTGAAGATGTTCTGCCAGCTTGTGGGAGATTGATCTCTCACTCGCGTCTACATGAAGCAACCCATAGTCTTCTTCGAAAAACCCAATGAAAGCGGCCTTTACGCTATGGAATATATCAGCCTCGTCCAACATGTTCCTCTTGCCCCTCTTCTTAAGATCGCAGTTTGCGACCTTAAAAGCTGAAAACCCTATTCTGTCGCATCAAAGCTCAAAACCAAGCCCTTTGAGATTCTTCTTGATCTCAGCCTCCAGTCGTGTCGATTCGGCAAACTGCTCCTTCAGAGTTGCGGTGAGACGACCCATTTTCTCATGGAAGGGCTCGCTGTCGTCCTCCAGCGCCTCTGCGCCTATGTAACGACCGGGAGTGAGCACGTGATCATGCTTCCTGATTTCGTCCAGTGTTACACTCTTACAGAAACCGGGAATGTCCTTGTATACACCTGCCCCCTGCTCGCCCCGCCAAGCGTGATAGGTACCGGCGATACGGGCGACCTCCTCAACGGTCAGCTCCCGATGGGTTCGATCTATCAGCTGCCCGAGTTTGCGGGCATCGATGAAGAGCACTTGACCCCGGCGATTGCGGAACCGGCTATTTTTCCTATCGCGGGCGAGAAACCATAGGCAGGCCGGTATCTGTGTGGAGTAGAAGAGCTGACCCGGCAGGGCCACCATGCAGTCCACGAGGTCTGCCTCTACGATGTTTTTCCGAATCTCGCCCTCACCGGACTGATTTGATGACATGGAGCCGTTGGCGAGCACAAAGCCTGCCAGGCCGCTGGGTGCGAGGTGGTAGATCATGTGCTGCACCCAGGCAAAGTTAGCGTTACCCGCGGGAGGCACGCCATATTGCCAGCGCTTGTCATCTCGTAAAAGCTCCCCCCGCCAGTCACTCACGTTGAAAGGCGGATTGGCGAGGATGAAGTCTGCCCTGAGATCGGGGTGGCGGTCGTTGTGAAAGGTGTCGCCGTGGGCGATCTGACCGTCGATGCCGCGGATGGCAAGATTCATCTTGGCAAGACGCCAAGTGGTGTAGTTCGATTCCTGGCCATAGATGCTGATGTCGCCCTTTGCCTTACCGCCGTTACCGTTACCGTTGGCGTGGGCGCGGATAAACTCAATGGATTGCACGAACATACCCGATGAACCGCAACAGGGGTCGTACACACGGCCCTTGTATGGTTCGAGCATTTCCACCAGTAGCTTAACGACGGAACGTGGCGTATAAAATTCGCCGCCCTTCTTGCCCTCAGCGCTGGCAAACTGTGAAAGAAAATACTCGTAGACCCGGCCGAGGACATCTTTGGAGCGACTCTCCTCGTCACCCACCTTGATGTTGGTAACGAGGTCGATAATCTGGCCGAGCCGTTGTTTATCGAGGGCGGGTCGCCCATATTCCTTGGGCAGTACGCCTTTAAGATGCGGGTTATCGCGCTCGATGCCGGCCATGGCATCATCTACGAGTTGGCCGATGGTGGATTGTTTCGCTTGGGCCTTTAGATGCAACCAACGTGCTTCAGGGGGCACCCAGAAGATGCTCTGCGCTCGGTACTCATCTGGGTCCTCCGGGTCTGCTCCTTGTGACTTCTCGGCCTCAAGTTTAGCGTGCTGTTCTTCAAAGGCATCCGATATGTACTTGAGGAAAATGAGCCCAAGGACCACGTGTTTGTATTCGCCGGCGTCCATGCTCCCCCGCAGGGCATCGGCAGCCGCCCAGAGCTTAGCCTCGAAGCCGAGATTAGCTCCATTGTTTACTTTTGCGCCACTATCTTTAGCCATATCTTTCCCCCAAATTCGGCTTAATCAATTCACGATCTCCCGCTCTGGATATTCTCAAGTATCCATCGTCCAGCTGGGACGGTCGTCTATCATCCTTCCTGAAATTAACCCTATGAAAATGCTACTTTTTAACATGCTATCAAAGGTCAAAGGGGAATGCAAGGTAATTTACTATCATAAAATCGATAATCTGATATTGAGTCTCGTTTGAAATCTTCACAATTTCCGAAGGCTCAGCAGGCGTCGATTACGGAAGGATTAAATGGCTAAATCCTCATTGAGTACGTTCGCATATTGAAATATGAAAGACGGTCCTCATCCTGTCCTCTATATGGCAGCCTTTTTTCAGCAGCTGGTTACCCCCCAGCCGTTCGTTCATTTTTGAAAGAGCCATTCATGAATTTTCAAGGAACGGCTGCGTTTCTCAACTATCGTCGCTTTCGCCTCGTACTATGCCTTTGATTCGCAGTGGGCCCTTAGAAATGTACTGCAGAGTTCTGTCTGTAATCGTTTCGTTCTCTTGGATGCTCATCCCCACGAAGGCGCCAATATGATTCAGTGCTGGAAGCCATCTTTCCGTGAGAAGGTCATATATCCTTGTCGGAAAATGCTTGGCCTTGCCCTCCTCCGTTAGGAATGGTGGAAGAAAACACAAAACCAGGGCCTGAAGACCGAAATACTTTTTGGAAAGGAAATAGAGCCAATAAGGGAATTCGTTATCCAGGCTGTATACGAAATTGCGCACTTCAGGTATCTCATATAGTTCTCGCGAGTCGCTATCGTAGCCATGAAATGCGATTTCAACTCGTTCTTGATAGGACTTTGCCACCTCAGGAGATTCCAAGAGCCTCTTTAAGACGGCGAGCGCGCACGATATGTCTCCCTCTTCTACTTCCTTTCTCGAAACAATCAGGACAAGTGGCTTAATTATCTTTGAGAACAGACTAAGGCTTTCGGGTGCCTGAAGATTCGAGAATACTTGACGCAGATTCCCTATTTCCCACCTCTCAAGGAGTTGATGAACGAGGGGTTTCACGGCAGCAAGAAATTCAGGGGTGCTGCCAGCCGGAACTGAACCATTCATAACCAGTGAAACCAGCCTTTGGAGATTTTCGCAGTATTCTCTGCCTCTCGATCCTTTGCGGAAATCAGAGTCCTTCGTGGCTTCGCGGTGGAAACGGCGAGCATAGCTGATTTCTGCAGAAGCGGCTTCGATAACAGCTACGGGGTCTCTGCCGCGCATCTGATAGCAGAACGTCTCCAAACTATATTCAGGGGACACCAGACTTATCATCGTTGTTCATCTCTCCGTATAACATGCGGGTCAGCCATGGGCGACAGTTCGGCCGATTCGCTGCAATCCATGTTAGGGCACCTCTACTTTAGAAATCGCAGGCACGTCTTTCGTGAGCACTTCAATGGCTCCATTCATTGTTTCTATGAGGTAGTGACTGACACCGTCGAGCTGGCGGGGGATAAGGTAGGGCTCACGATAGAGTGCTGCAATCCAGCTGGATTCCGCGATCAAGAAGGTATTAGCGAGCCGCTCAGTCCCAAAGTGCTGAGTGAACTTGTATCCAACCACCCCTCGAACTTGCACCTGCCACCTCTCAGAGGTATCGAGGTTCTCCAGAAAAACGCGGAGACGATCTCCGAAGAATTGAATCTCCGGGTTAGCGAGGTGCAAGACCCACCGGATTGGGGTGTCCCAGTTCCGGACTAATTCGTCCACACCATACTGCTTTTTTGCATCTTCGTTCTCAACGTTGTCGTCTTCTTGAAAGTCAGTCTTATCATCGATATTGGCGTCTGGAACAAGATTACGCTCCAAGATGATCTTTGCAGGGCACAGACTTCCTTGCTCGTCTGTGAAGGGGATGTTCTGGGGTTTTTCGTAGGCGGGGAAATATTTCTGCATGAAAAAGCCGATGAGAACTTCTTTATTTATTCTGTGTTTTCAGAAAAAGATATTTCTTGTTCACGAAATCAAAATCCCAATCATGATAGTGCATCCTCAAACATTCAACGCTACGTGGAGATATTGGTCCATGAATGAAGCTATCTGATTTGCCCGTTTCGATACTTTCGACGATCTCTTGCGTGCCGAGCCCCTGAAGTATCTTCATGGCAGGCGGTCTCTCGATAGCAACATCAATTGGATAATCCGTATTGTTGACGAGGATACAGGAGTATAATCTGTCTTTGTCTTCCCTGATGGCAAGAAGGGAGTCCTCGGTTGTGGGAGCTTCCTTCAGGAGGTCAAAGAAATCATACCTATTTCCCTTAAAAAGGGTTGTCACAAAGGTGCCATCTTCATCACCGATGGTGATGGTGAGTTTCCACATGGGATTTCCTGAGGCATCTTCCTCAATCTCGGCTTGCAGGTTTTCACCATTGAAACCGGATTGATGGTAGAGATCGTCATTATAGGTAACAACCCCTTCTGAGATGAGGAGTTCCTTAAGCTGCTTTGCCGAATAATCCTCTATATCGATAGAAGACATATGGAGGTCCAGATAGGTAATCTGCGTCTGAAACCAAACCTCAGCATGATAGGGCCTGCCGTCACTGAGTGTGCCTTCTCCCCAGAACCAGTCCTCTCCGGGAGAGGGTAAGAAATTACCGATATCATACTTCGGATATGTGTTTTTCATTTTAGAGGGGATCACCTTTCACCCCCCTAAGTTACACATTACGAACTCGTCCCCCTCACCCATCTCCACACAAGAGACATTACTGTTCAGCGACGTTGTTTTCATCCTTTTGCACAAATGCCTCTTCAAGTTTTAGCGTGGCCCGTCTCTTATCATCGGGTGTCAAGTGTGCATACCGTTGGACCATTGTGAGGGTCTTGTGTCCAAGCAATTCTTTGATTGTCAGAAGACTCTCGCCATTGAGGGCCAACCAGCTGGCAAATGTGTGCCTGCATGAATGAAAAGTAAGCCGTTGCCGTCTATCCTTCACGCCTTGATTAAACAGCTTGTCTGCCACTTTGCTGAAGGCTTGGCTTATTTCATCAATCTTGTCATCGGTTTCTTTTCGATGATATTTCTTTGCAAACACGTAACTGGTAGGATCCTGGGGCTTTCTTCGTGAGAGCATTTCGCGCACTGTGGCATTCATGTATGCCTTGCGAGTTTTTTTATTCTTGGGCTCCAGGATCGTTATGATGCCGTTTTTGAAATCAAGGTCATGGCCTTTGAGGTTGAATATCTCTCCAGCCCGAAGACCACAATAGAGAGAAAGTATGGTGATGTCATGCGTCGTCTTTGATACCTTATTCAGCTCATCTAAGAGCAATGTGGCCTCTTCATGCGATAAAAATCGTTCCCGTTGATTCTGAATGGCTGGCATCTTGACGGCCTTGATGGGATTGTCCCCTTTGTGGAGTCCCCAGGCAACAGCCTTGTTGAAAATCTGTCTGAAGAGTTTCAAACAGTGTGCTACCGTTGCGGGAGCCTTACCTTCTTTAGTCAGTTCAGACTTCATTCGCTCAAGGTCTAAAGGAGAAATATCGCTGAGACGTTTATCGTCAAAGCGACCGGCAAGATGATTTTTGTACCGGTTATGGTCGTCAAAGCCTTTTTTTGCCTTGTTTTCTTCCGCCCATTTCAGATACTTTGATGCGACTTCCTTAAAGAAAGGTGCCTTTGGCTTCTCGTTCGGAAGTTCCTCGCTATGCCGAATTGATCGGAGCCTCTCGGACCTTACTATTGAGGCTATTTTTGCCGAGTAGCCCTCCGATGCCCAACCCACCTTTTCACCAATAAGTTTCTGATCAGTGTTCCGGTAATATATCCAATAGCAGACATCCGGTTTACCCTCGTGTTTTCGCTTTCGGGCAACACGTTCATATACACCGACAAATCTCTCAGGTTCCCTCTTCCGCTTTGGTTTCTTCGTTTCTGTCATTGCTACCTCCACAAAAGATTCTGGTCCCACTTCCCGGAAGTCCGTCGGTTAGTTACGGTTAACCTATAGTTAACATTTAGAATGAATATGAATGATACACCGTGACGACCGTTATCGACTTCAATCTTGTAACTATTTTATATTTAAAGGCTAAATTATGTCAAGTGATATTGTGTGATTTTGACAAAAAGGTGTTAAAAACGGACTACGAATCCAAAGGTTGCAGGTTCAATTCCTGCTGGGCGCACATTGATAATAAAGGGTTTACAGAAAGTCATAGTTGCTCAGCCTTTAAGGATTGTATGCTTTTTGTATGCTTCGTAAGCGGATCAACCATCGACTCATTCAAAACACCGTCCAAAACGTCAACGGCTTTTGTCATATGCATAGGTGACAAATGAGCATACCTCAAGGTCATGCTCAGGGATTTATGACCCAGTAAACGAGATACCGTTGTGAGGTCTACCCCTGCCATGACAAGGTGACTTGCGAAGGTGTGACGGAAATCGTGAAACCGAAAATCTCTTATCTTTGCCCGTCTACGGGCGCCGTTAAAAGCAGTCTTTACGTCACCATAAGGTAATCCCGTTATGGGGTCATAGAATACCGGCCCGCCGTCTATACGTCTGGGTAATGCTTCCAGTGTGTCCCTGAGAGTTGCATTAATGGGTATTTCTCTTCTTTCACCGTTCTTTGTCCTATCCAGAAGAATGAAACCATGTTTGAGGTCTACATTCTCCCATGTGAGGGAAAGTATTTCCCCTCTTCTCATGCCCGTATTCAAGGCAGTAATGACAATCGGTTTTAAGTGGCTGCTACAGGCATTGATAAGGGTCTTACATTCTTCTTTTGAGAGATACCGTAGGCGCCGGTTATTCTCCTCCAGAAGTTTCACCCTTCGGACACGTTTCAATGCATCCTCTCCAACCATGTTGGGTATTATGACCGAAATTGGCCACGCATTATGATCCAAATTGGCCACCTGTTATGATGAAAGTGGCTGGCCCGTAAAAACCGCAGGAGACGCTGGATAATTCCATAAGACGCCATGGTACGCTCTTGTCAAAAACGGCAAGGAGCGATGATGGCGAATAAGAGGTTATCCATGAGAAAGATCAAAGAAGTATTGCGTCTATGTTGGCATAACGGCCTGTCGGCCAGACAAACGGCAGAAAGCTGTAGTGTTGCCCGGGGTACCGTGAAGAATATCCTCAACCGGGCAGTGAGGGCCGGTCTCTCCTGGCCTCTCCCCGAAGACCTCGACGAGACATCCCTCGAAAACCTGCTGTTTCCGTCTACTGTCCCCCTCTCCATTGAAAAGCGGAATATGCCTTCCTTCGACTATATGTTCAAGGAACTCGCGAGAAAGCATGTCACCCTTCAACTCCTGTGGCATGAATACAGGGAGGATAACCCGGAAGGCTATCAGTACAGTCAGTTCTGCCTACGCTATCGGGCATGGGTCAAAACCCTCGACATCGCGCTCCGTCAGGATTACAAGGCGGGAGAAAAGCTCTTCGTCGACTACGCCGGAGACACGATTCCGGTCCATGACCCTGTGACCGGGCAAACAGTCCTGGCCTATCTCTTTGTGGCCACCCTCGGGGCGAGCAACTATACCTACGCGGAGGCGGTCCTCTCCCGGGAACTTCCCTCATGGATCAGTTCCCATATCCACACGTTTGAGTTCATGGGATCCGTTCCCGAGATTCTGGTGATCGATAATGTGAAGACAGGCGTAACCCACCCCTGCCGGTATGAACCGGATCTCAATCCCACCTATCAGGATATGGCGGTCCACTACGGCACAACCGTCATCCCGGCCAGGGTGAAAAAACCAAAGGACAAGGCGAAAGTCGAAGCGAGCGTGCTGATCGCAGAAAGATGGATCATCGCCGCGCTTCGGAACCACACGTTCTTCAGCTTAGGCGATCTCAACGGGGCGATCGGGGAGAAGCTCGAAGAGTTCAACACCCGACCCCTGCAGAAGATGAAGGTATCGAGAAAGGATCTGTTCGAGACCGTTGATAAGCCCGCAATGAAACACCTGCCGGAAAGACGGTATGAATATGCAGAGTGGGAGAAACACAAGGTGAACATCGACTATCATGTCGAAGTAGACCATCACTACTACAGCGTCCCCTACCAAATCAGACAAGAAACGGTGGACGCGAGGATCACGCCGACAACGGTAGAGCTCCTCTTCAAGGGCAAAAGGGTGGCCTCCCATGCGAGGAGTTATCTGCCTGGCAGACACACTACGTTACCCGCCCACATGCCCGAATCCCACAAGCGCTACCTCGAATGGACACCATCACGCATCATTCACTGGGCGGAAAAATCGGGACCCTCAACAGGGAAGATGGTACGGGAAATCATGGAGAGAAGGCCCCACCCCGAGCAGGGTTTCAGGTCCTGTCTCGGCATCATAAGATTGGGAAGAAGATACGGGGTTGAGAGGCTGGAGGCTGCCTGTGCCCGGGCCCTTGTCATGGGGGCCTACTCGTATAAGAATGTGGAGTCCATCCTCAAAAACAATCTGGACAGCAAAACACTTCCCGAGAGACCCTCCGGGACGTGCATCGCCCACGAGAACATCCGGGGCAATCATTACTATAAATAAGAGGAGACGCTATGTTAAATGAACAAACCTTTAAAAAACTCTACGCCCTGAAGCTCGTCGGCATGGCCGAGGCTCTCAAGGACCAGATGGGACGGCCCGATATGGACGGGCTTTCCTTCGAGGAACGTTTTGGCATGCTCGCCGATGCCGAATATCTTTTGAGGGAGAACAAGAGGATGAAGAGGCTTTTGGACAACGCAAAGCTAAAATTATCCGCTTCCCTGGAAGACGTTGACTACAGGACACCCCGGGGCCTCGATAAATCCGTGGTGCACAGCCTCGGGACCTGTGACTGGATACAAAGGCATCAGAATGTCATTATTGTGGGATCGACGGGTACGGGTAAGACTTACCTCGCTTGCGCCCTCGCACATAAGGCATGCCGGGAAGGACTCAGCGCCTTTTACCTGCGCACCCCCACGCTTTATCATTCCCTGGCTATGGCCCGGGCGGACGGGAGCTACGCGAGGGTGCTTGCGAAGCTGGCCAGGGCATCGCTCCTTATCCTCGATGATATGGGGCTTGCGCCGCTTACAGACCCGGAACGGAGGGACCTCCTTGAAGTCGTTGAAGACCGGCACGGGTCAGCATCTACCATCATCACAAGCCAGTTGCCCGTGGAGCACTGGCATGAGTCGATAGGGGACCCCACCATCGCCGACGCCCTTCTGGACAGACTCGTGCATAACGCCCATCGGATCAATCTCAAGGGGGAATCGATGAGAAAGAAGAAAACATCGTTGACACAACAGGAGGGAAGGATGTAAAGTAAGAAACTACCAGCGTCGCCTGACGGCTCCGACCGGGGTGGTCATATTCATCATAACGGTATGCCAATTTGTCCCGGAACAGGCGGCCAATTTCATCGGAATAGCCAATAATGGCCATTTTGCGTGTTTTGGTGGTTTTGACTTAAAAACCGACGGCTTCTAAAACCTTTAAAAGAAGGTAACTATGTGGCCATTGTGGAGCACGAGAGCCATGAAACCTTCATGGCTATGTACAAGAGCCCTGAGCATGGTGAGGCGGGTAAGCGGGTAGCGCCCTTGTTTGACGGCAATCCAACTCGCGAATTCTCAGAAGTGCTCATACAATAAAGCCAGGTGTTTGTCACGGTTTTGTTTTAATATAGGCGTTTAACCCGATGGTCACCGGCTTACCGTGGACGTGGGCAGAGGTAACTACGTTCCCCCGGGTGCTCGCTACAACCAGGGATTTACCCGATGAAGACGGTTTTGGCGTCTCCAAATCGATTTCAATGATGAGCTTGTTTCCTTTGATCTCCACGTTCATGGCCATGCCTTCTCTCCTCTTATCGGTCTTCGTATCTCTGCCTATGAGGATAATCATCCTTAAAAAGTGTGTCAACGAAAAATACACACCATAGAATGCCTCACAATCGGTTTTTCCGACCTGCCATGGGTCTTTGCTGGGCCATACCGTTAAAGCACCCGGACAAGGTATGAGATTTTCTTTATGGGAATCAAACATTTCATATCAATATGTTGGACAGAACAGTAGACTATACATATATTGGAGGAGAGATGCCTTGGAGAAGGAATAAAAAAGGAAAGAGTAACACAGTGGCTGTTTCTCAGCCAAGCCCTCAACCCTCAGTTCCCGCACCTGATTCTTCTGCCCCTCCTCTCATCTCTGCCGGCGTCTATCATGAAACCAAGACCCCTTCCATTCTGACCGATGCGTTGAAGACCACCATCGAGAAAGCAGCCGACAGGTTGCGAAGTAAACTAGCTTCTGAGGGAGAGATCAAGCCGATGGCGTTTTTCGTGCATCCAGATGGTACGACAAAGACAGTATCTCTCCCACTCAGGGACGGTTATTGGAAGGAGGCGCTCATTGGAAGGATAAGGGAGAAGGCGTTAGCAGAGAATATTTCCACCGTTATCATACTAACTGAAATGGACGAAGGGCATGGGGTGGTTCTCTCGGGAGTCAGCCCAGGCATGCGGGGTTCCGCTCGCGTGGACTACAGTTTCGATAACAAAACAAAGACCGTCACTTCATGGAAGATAAGCTGGCTCAACCAGCCTGTTCAGAATGTCTTCCTTGACGGTATCTTCGGCAAGACTGGGTAGCGGATTTGTTGCAGTAAATTCTGTTGCTTCCTTCCTTATTTATTCAAGTCAAGTCTTTTTTTATCTCTCTTAGGCGTTTGGGATTTTGTTTTGTAGGCGGTTATTCCCCATCGTAATTACGACATCCAACCCAACCCTTATAAATTAGAAAGTCGCTTATTTTGCGCTTTTACCTTGCTTAATCGGAGTTAGGAACTGTTCATAAATTAACTTGACTTTTTGTCCTCGGTCTGCCATACTTACAGCATGACGACGACCGACCGGATGCATACTCGGTATCAGACTATATGGCCCCACCTTGACGAGAAAGGTCGCAGACTTTGGGCCGCCTCTGAGGCGAAAGCCATTGGACGAGGCGGTATAAAGGTGGTCCACGAGGTAACTGGGATGTCGCGAAGTGTCATTTCCGAAGGAATTCGTGAACTGACCGGCGAGCGCCTTCTCCCTGAAGGACGGATCAGGCGCGCCGGGGCAGGCAGGAAGTTACTCAAAACAATTGACAAGACACTTTTCGAGGATTTAAAAACGCTCGTAGAAGGTACCACAAGGGGTGATCCTGAATCCCCTCTTTTATGGACGACCCAAAGTCTCCGTTCGCTTGCCGCACATCTTCGTGCCATGGGCCACCACATTGGCCATGTCACGGTCGGAATCCTTCTCACTGGGCAAGGCTACAGTTTGCAAGGAAACCGAAAGACCCTGGAAGGAAGCGTTCATCCCGACCGCGACGCACAGTTCCATTTTATTACGGAGCGAGTGAAGGCCACTATGGAGCAGGGACAACCGGTCATCTCGGTGGACACAAAGAAGAAAGAACTGGTAGGGTTTTACAAGAACGGAGGACGGTCCTATCGCCCCAAGGGCGATCCCGTCAGGGTGAAGGTACACGATTTTGTGGATAAAGAACTCGGCAAGGTAGCCCCCTACGGGATCTATGACGTGAAGCATAATGAAGCATGGGTGAATGTTGGCACTGATCACGATACATCAGCTTTTGCGGTGGAGAGCATTCGACGGTGGTGGCTCATGATGGGGAAGGAACGATATCCTGACGCCACGCTTTTGATGATCACCGCGGACAGTGGAGGAAGCAACGGCGCTCGCGTCAGACTCTGGAAAGCTGAGCTGCAAAAGTTCGCCAACGAAATAGGATTAGAGATTCACGTGAGCCGCTTCCCGCCGGGAACCAGTAAATGGAACAAGATTGAACATCGTCTATTCAGCGCTATCAGCTTGAACTGGCGTGGGCGTCCACTCATTAACCACGAGGTTATCATCAATCTGATTGAGTCCACGACGACCAGGACCGGTCTCAAGGTACGCGCCATCCTGGATACCAATCGTTACCCAAAAGGCATCAAAGTGAGCGACACTGAATTGAAGGCACTCAGCCATCACCCTGAACCTTTTCATGGAGAGTGGAACTATACCATCGCTCAAAAGCATTAGTTATTTATGAACAGATCCTTAGGATGTCGACGGGGAGTCCTGTTTCTGTAATGGGAGGTCGCTTAAAGCGCCTCAATGGAAGAAAACGAAGATCTCCCCGCCTACACAATTATACCCTATGCCGCCTTTCTTATCACCACCCTTTTCGGAGATTCGTAATTCGGTATGTAGTCACGGCTATCCCTCACCATCGCATGGATGATCCGCAGGAGTTTCTTGGCTATCACAATAACCGCCGAAGTCCTCACCATGCCCCTGTCAATAAGTTTTGTATACTGTGTATACATGATGCCGTTCTTTCGTATGGTCGCGATGGCTGCGTTATAGAGGATCTTCCGGAGCAGGCTCCTTCCTCTTTTTGTTATCTTCCGCTGTCCTTTCCTCCTGCCAGAGCTTATCTCATAGAGGTCAAGCCCGGCAAGCTTCATGATCTCCGACTGGGTCCTGAACTGTGAAAAGTCACCCACTTCCCCAATGAGGCCTGCCACGGTTACTACCCCGAAACCTTTCATCGAGAGGATCCTGGTACTCAAAGGGATCCGTTCAAGCGTTTTCTCCATGTCGGTTTCTATCTCTTGAACGAAACCCTCTATTGTCTCCAACTGCATAAGGATATGTCGTATATCCAGGACGATGCCTGCTATCCCTTCCTTGATGCCGATGGTATTTCTCGCCAGGCTGATGAGGCGCTCCGCCTCTTTGATCCTGAACTTGCCCATGCTTCTCTTTCGCATCTCTTCGCCAAGTTTGTCTTTGTTGAGAGTACCTATCCTCTCCGGAGTGGTATAGTTGGTGAGGATGTGCTTAGCCGTCTTGACCGCTATATCTTTGAATACCGTTTTGAATTCGGGGAAGATGAGAAAGACCAATTGCTTAAGCTGGTTGAGTAATGCCGTCCTTTCCCCGATGTGCCGTTCCCTCGCATTGTTGAGCCTCCTCAAGTGGGCCGCATCTCCTTCCGGGATGACAACGCTCAAGGCGTGGCCCAGCTTTATTATGTCGGCTATAACCCGGGGGTCTTTATCGTCTGTCTTGAGGGAAGAGTTGTCATTGAGCTCTTTCATCTTCTTGGTGTGCATGGGGTTCACCTGAACGATTTTTACGGGCTTACTCGTGAGGTAATGGACGAGCGGCTCCGCATAGGGACCGGTCGATTCGTAGCCGAGTGTAACCTCGGTGCATTCAAATGTATTCCTCATCGCTACCACTATACTCTACAGTTTATCGAACCCCTCCCGCGTGTTGCCAAACTTGAAGACCTTTGTGTCCCTCCCATCGATCGTGGTACAATAGCCCGTGTTGCTTGTCATGCCGACGTCAACGGCCACGATGAGCGTCCCTTCCTTTACTGTCCTTATCCTTTTTGTTCTCAATCCTCTCATGGTTTTTTCCTCCTTGGTTTCTTGCTTGAATAGATAGCTGCGATAAGGAGGATATATTCTATTCCTCGTCTAGTTCAACCCTGAACTACAATATAGCAAGCTGAAATCTTTGCCCAGCAAGCCTTCCAAGACTATGAAGATTTCAAGCGGTATTCGTTTATCGGCTCGGCCATTTTTCTTCTTGTAATTCGATTTCTATTTTGGCAGAATTGACGTGAGGGCGGGAGAATCACGCGATTTAACGAGTCAAGAAAATTACTCGCAACCCTGACGGTGCCAAAGGGAGCTTACGTGAAAGGACCAGATGACGGTGAAGCTGCGGAAAAATCTACATTTGCAGGGCGGGCTATGATGGGATTCGGGGAGCACGCATTTTTTCACGGGTGCAGCAATATTCTTCGAGACCGATATTTTCCCTTGCACCTTTCTCCCGGGAAAATACTGATCTTGTTGTTGATACTATTTTCTTTTTCTCTTCCGATACATGCTGATCAGATCACACCGAATCCTAATGATGGTGAGATCACAGTGATAGGCAGTGATTCAAATGATGAGGTATTTATGAACGAAGGCCTCTTGACAGTAACCTCCCCCGGCACGCTGACCAACAACTCTGACGGCACGCTCAACAACATCGGCGGCACTCTTACCAACGAAGGCGCATTCACCAACAATGGCACCCTCACCAACACCTCCCCCGCCCTGTTCTTCAGGAACGCTTCGCTGAGCCACATCGCCGGCACAATCACCAGCAGCGGCACTCTTACCAACGCCAGCGCACTCACCAACGACGGCACAATCACCAACACCAACGGCACAATCACCAATAACGGTACAATCACCAATAACGGTACAATCACCAATAACCTCGGCCCGCTGACCAACTACGGCGTTCTCAACAACAACGGCACACTAATCGGCTTCCTCACCAACGATGGCACTCTTACCAACAACGGCACAATCACCAGCAGCGGCGCCGTCGATAACTACGGCACACTCATCAACTACGGCACGATGAACAACGGTGGGCTCGGCAACTACGGCACAATCACCAACAACGGGACGATGAACAGCGGCGGTAGCCTCACAAACGACGGCATAATAACCAACAACGGCACACTAATCGGTGGGCTTACGAACTACGGCACAATCACCAACAACGGGACGATGAACAGCGGCGTTAATTTCATACTCGATAACTACGGCGCATTCACCAACAACGGCACGTTCAACGATCCCTCCTGGGGGCTCCTCGAGAACTACGGCACGTTCACCAACAATGGTACGTTGACCACTAGCGTCTATTTTTACCTCGATAACTACGTTACGTTCACCAACAATGGTACGTTCACCAACAATGGTACCCTCGACAACAACTATGCCACGGTCGTCAGCGTCATCCCATATAGTTACTATGCCACGTTCATCAACAATGGTATGCTCACCAACAATTACATACTCGACAACACTGCCACGTTCATCAACAATGGTATGCTCACCAACAACGGCACCCTCTATAACTACAACAGCATTCTCACCAACAATGCCACGTTCACCAACAACGGCACGTTCAACAACATCGCCCATGCCACGTTCACCAACAATGCCACGCTGACCAACTACTACAACGGCATAGTTACGAACAACGGCATAGTTACGAACAACACAGGCGGTACCCTCACGAACAACGGCATAGTCACCAACAACGGCACACTCACCAACAACTCTACGGCTGCGCTGACCAACGTGGGCATGGTTATAAATAACACCACGGGCGTGATTGACAATCAAGGCACCTTCGCCAACAACGTTGGTGCTATCTTTATCAACAATGGCACTTTCTACACCACCACTACCTTCCAGAACCTCGGTGCCCTGATGGGAACCGGCACCATCCAGGGTAACGTGATCAACTCCGGTATCATGGTTCCGGGTAACTCCACCAGTCCCATGACGATTACAAGCAACTATACGAACAGTGCAGGCGCAGTCTACATGGTAGGGATCAATGCGGCGGGCCAATCAAACAAGCTCGTAGTCTCAGGCATAACTACCCTCAGTGGTGGTACGGTATCGGTCCTTGGAGGTTGGGGAGCCTATCCGAAGGGGACCACCTATACGATCCTCACTTCCACCGGGGGTGTCACAGGTACCTTTGCAAATGCCACGAGCAATTTCCTCTTCCTTACCCCTTCCTTGAGCTACGATGCGCATGATGTCTATCTTGCCCTTTTGAGGAACTCTACGACCTATGCCAGCGTTGCCGCCACCTCCAACCAGGCATCTGTCGGCTCTGCCTTGGATCGTTCATCGGGAGCCACGGGGGATATGCAAACGGTCATGGACAACATCAACAGCCTTTCCACCCAGGGAGCGAGAAACGCCTTCGACCAGATGGGCGGTCTTTCCCATACCGCTCTCATCGGGGCAACCTTCTCTTCCCTCAACGGGTATATGGGTATCCTAACGGGCAGGATGGGGGGTCTTAATTCAGGGGGTCCTAAGGCGTCCATCCAGGGAACCATGTTCGCCTCCCGGACCGATGTGATAGCCGATGCGGGCAATACCCTGTTAACCGCCATGGAGAGAACCGAGGAGCAACCCACGTGGGGCTTCTGGGCACGGGGATACGGGAACACGGGAGAGAGAACGGGCAACGACGTCTCATCGAGATACGATTACGGCCTCGCAGGGGTAACCGCGGGCTTCGACAGGAAGATAAGCGACACCTTCCTTATGGGCCTCTCCACAGGATACTCTCAGACAAAGGTTACCATGAAGGACCTATCCGATGCCGGAACGGTGTCAAGCTACCAGGGCTCCATCTACGGGGCATATGCAAGCGGTCCCTGGTATGTGGACTCTATTGCCGCATACGGGTATAACCGTTATGATACCTCAAGGGACATCTCCTTCGGCAGCATCATGACAACAGCAAACGCAGACTATGCCGGAAATGCCTTCGGTGCCTATACGGAGGCAGGGTACCGCATAAAGGTAAACACTATAAGCATCATCCCCCTGGCAGGCTTTCAGGCAAGCTACCTTATGCGGAACAGCTTTACCGAGAGGGATGCAGGCGCATTGGACCTCGATGTCGACAGCGATCATACCTCATCTTTTGTAAGCTCGATGGGGATACGGCTGAGAAAGGATATTGCAACAGATACCGCTACGATCATTCCGGAACTAAACGCGAGATGGCTCCATGAGTTCTCAAACGACGATTATAGGCTCAATGCCGCCTTTGCGGGATCTCCCGCAGCCACGTTCACTGTCCAGGAGGATGGACCGAAGAGGGACTCAGTCGCATTGGGCTTCGGACTAACCTGTCTAACGAAAAAGGACCTCAACCTCTTTGTCGCCTATGATGCTACTATCTCGGGGGACCGTATGGAGCAGGAAGGATCCCTGGGGTGCGCTACCGGTGGTAGGCACAGGTATCGTGGGGGCTTAATGGAGACTCCACTATTTCCATTGGTCGATACATTTCAACTGTTATCATTTTATTGAGTTGTGTTATCGTGTACGGACTGGTTTCTGTAGTCCTCAGCTACTAAGCCTGCCTTGTCATCGAAAATTGCTTCGGCCAACAAAGGCAGGCCCTATATCAGCCAAATACTAATGCTAACTGGAGTAGCAGATAATTAGCAGATGGGTATGGAGTAGCCCCCATTTTAACCGGACACTCATACAACCAAAAAAAGTTATAGTAATAACCATAGAGTTATTACTATAATCAAAGAAAGGAGAGGTATGAGTCCGCGATTCGCGTTATCTTTTCTGTCTTTGGATTTCGCGTTGCAGTCCTGTTGTTTTTTTTACCTAAAACTTAAAACATAAAACTTAACACAGTTCTCTTTTTTTTGAAGTGACTCGTGTCAGTTACTCGTCGCATGCGTCTGCTTGGACCTGGCCCAGGTAGGAGTCTATCACGGCCTGATCGGCCATCAACTGCTTTGCCGAGCCTTCGAGAACGATCTTTCCGCTTTCCATGACATAGCCGTGAGAAGAAACCATTAGGGCCTGATGGGCGTTTTGTTCCACGAGTAGGATTGTGAGACCCTCGGAGTGCAGCTCGCCAATGATCTCAAAAATGGTCTGAACGAGAAGGGGTGCCAGTCCGAGGGAAGGTTCATCCAGCAGCAGGAGTTTCGGCTTCGCCATAAGACCGCGGGCGATGGCCAACATTTGCTGCTCCCCGCCGGAAAGCGTGCCGGCGAGCGACTTGCGACGTTCGGCGAGGATCGGGAAGCGTTCCTCCATGGCAGCAATAGCCGCCCGGGTCTCGCTGGCTGACCGGCGGTAAGCCCCCAGTTCCAGGTTTTCCCGAACGGTCATGTTGGCCAGCACCAGCCGACCCTCAGGGATCTGGACGATCCCTTCCGAGACTCTTCGATGGGTGCTCACGCGAGTAATATCCTTTCCCTGGAATCGCATGCTTCCCTGGGCTGCAGGAACGACGCCGCTAATGGCATTCAGTGTCGTAGTCTTGCCGGCCCCGTTGGGCCCGACGAGGGAAACTATGGTCCCTTCGGCGACGTGAAAGGAGACATCACGGACCGCCTCGATGTGGCCGTATGATACGGTGAGTCCGCTTACCTCAAGCATGTGGTCCTCCCGCGCCCAGGTAGGCTTCGATCACCTCACGGCACGCCCGCACTTCCGCAGGGTTGCCTGTGGTGAGCACCCGGCCGAAATCGAGGACGGTGATGCGAGAACAGAGGCTCATCACAAAAGACATGTTATGCTCGATCAAAAGGATGGTCATACCTTCCCGGCAGAGGGTTCGCAGGAGATCCGCCACCACGGACGCCTCCCCCTGGCGCATGCCGGCCACCGGCTCATCGAGAAGTAACAGGCTCGGGTTGAGGGCAAGGGCCCTGGCGACCTCGAGGCGGCGGCGCTCTCCGTACGACAGGTTGCGTGATTGATAGTTGGCCTTGTCGACAAGGCCAACGCGGCCAAGCGTCTGCATGGCACGTTCGTGAAGTTGGCGATCCTCGCGGCGGGCCGACGGCAACTGGAGCAATCGGGGCAAGAGCGATCGCCGCGACGTGAGGTGTTGGCTGGCCTCGACGTTCTCCAAACAGGTCATATGCGGAAACAAACGAATGTTCTGAAAGGTCCTCGCTATCCCAATGGCCGCCATTTGATGCACGGCGAGACGATGGAGGTCGCAATTCTTGTAGCTCATCCGGCCGGCATTCGGCGGAATCAGGCCGCTCAGAATATTGATGAGTGTCGTCTTGCCCGCCCCGTTCGGGCCGATCAGGCCGTGGATGGTCCCCGGTTCAACGACGAAGGAAACGTCATCCAAAGCTCGCACGCCACCAAAGTTTCGCGATACGTTCTCGATGCGCAGTCTGTTCATTGTGCCTTAAGCCTTAGCATCCGACCTTCGCCTCCTTGAAAAGAGTGAAGCCAGACCGTTGGGAAGGAAGAGAATCACGAGGAGCAGAATGAGTCCGTTAATTCCCAGGCGGATAGGTCCGGCAGTCACACCGGTGCCGCGCAAGACCTCTGGCAGCGCGGTAAGCATCGCCGCTCCCAGGATGGGCCCATACCAGACGCCTATGCCACCGACAATGTTGTAGGTCAGTAGATCCACTGCGACAAAGAAGCCGTAATCACGGGGCGTAATCAGGTAATTCAGATGAGCGTACATACCCCCCGCCAGCCCGGCCAGCATGGCACCAATGACAAAGGCAACGACCTTGTAATGGGTGATGCGGATTCCTAGAGAGCCGGCGGCAGTCTCGTCTTCGCGCATGCTTATCAGCCCCCATCCCAGGCGGGAACGCCGCAGCACCGCGAGGAAATAGGCCGCCGCAGCGAGAACCAGGTAGATCATCCACGTTGTGGTGACATTGGGGATGCCCGTCAGGCCTTCAGCGCCGCCGGTAACGTTGAGATTGACTGCCGCGAGGCGCACCACTTCACCGAAAGCGAGGGTCGCCATGGCTAGAAAAACCCCCCGGAGCCGCAGCACGGGCAGACCAATGACCAGTCCTACGAGCCCCGCCGCACAGGTACCACCCGCAAGAGAGACCACATACGGGAGTTTGAAGTGCAGGCTCAGGATACCGGCGGTATAGCCCCCTATGGCCGCGAAAGCCGCGTTACCAAGGGACAGCATACCCGCCGAAAGGGTCACGTTCATGCTTAAAGCCAGCAGAGCGTTAATGCCGATGAAGTTTATTACACTGCCATATATCGCGTAGAAGTGAAGCAAGTACTCCATCGTACCCCTTTACGCCTCCCTCGTTTTCCCGCGTCCCAAGAGACCGGACGGTCGGATCAGAAGAATCACGAAAAGGACCGCGAAGGCGACGGCGTCTCGCAGGTTGGACGTGCCGGTGATCGCCACGGTGAGCACTTCGCTCAAACCAAAAGCAAGGCCTCCCAGGATCGCCCCGGGAACGCTTCCCATGCCGCCCAGGATGATCACCGCCAGCCCCTTGAGCTCGATGGAACGGCCCATATCCGGCGTGAGGTTGTTGAAGTAGAGGCCAAATAGAATGCCCGCGGCTCCGCCCAAGGCCGAAGAGATAAAAAATGTAAGGGCAATGATGCCATTCACGTTGATGCCGAGGAGAGTGGCTGTTCGCTCGCTCTCGCCTATTGCACGCATGGCTTTGCCCATGCGGGTGCGCCCGATGAAGAGCGTAAGGACAACCATCAACAGGGCAGCCACGCAGACAATTCCGATTTGCAGCAGAGTGATGGTTATTCCGCCAATATGCCATATATGGACTGCGAACGTGCCCACAGGAAAACGCACGGACCGGGCGCCGAACAACCCTAAAGCCCCCGCTTCGAAGATAATCGCCATGGCAATGGACGATATCAAACCGGAGAACTGGCTGTCGCTGCGTTTACGCAAAGGAGCGAAGGCGACCTGGTTGAGCAAAAGTCCCAGCAGGCCCACAATGATTGTAGCCACAGGGAAGGCAAGCCAGATGGAGAATCCGGCATTCTCGACGAGCCACAAGGCTATCAGGCCCCCGAGGGTGAAGATGGCAGCGTGAGCGAGGTTCAACATATCAAGGACGCCAAAGACGAGCGTATAGCCCACCGCGAACAGCCCGTACACGCTGCCGATGAAGAGACCGTTGATCAACTGTTGGAGAAGTATGCTCACCGTTCTCTTGAGGCCTTATTTGCTCAGCACCACGAACTTTCCGCCTTTGATTTCCTGCACTATGGCGGCGTGGTCGGCATCGCGGCCTTTGGTAAAAGAGAAACGGCCCAACACCGTATCGATGTTCTTGACCTTGACGAGTGCGTCGCGAAGCGCTTTTCGATCTGCACCGCCACCGGACGCTTTCGCTGCCTGATAAACGATCTGCACGCCCGCATACGCCTGGGCCGCAAACTGGTCCGGAGCGTGGTTGTACTTCTTCGTATAGTCGTTGACAAACTTAACGTTGAGCGGTGCCGGGGACGTGATGTTCCACGCAGCACCCACGATTATCCCTTCGGCAGCGTCACCCGCGTTCTTGATCAGGCCGGGAGAGTTGAGACCGTTACCCCCTATGATGCGCACCGTCTTGGGTATCCCCAGTTGGCGCGCCTGGCTCGCGATCCCGGATGCCTCTTCTGCCAAGGCAGCGGCGATGATGGCGTCAGGGTTCTGGGCCTTGATCTGGGTCAGTTGCGGTGAAAAGTCGCGGTCCCCCTTGGCGAAGATCTGTTCGCCCAGTATCTGGATGCCCGCGGAGCGCAGTTCCTTTTTGAATACCTCATAGGTGGCCTTGGTCATCGCGTCATCGTTTCCGTAAAGCATCGCGACCTTCTTTAGTCCCAGCTTCTCTTTTGCAATCTTGACGGTATGGGGAATAACCACGTCTTCGGTCAATGAGTCCCGGAAGATGTAATCGCCGATCTCGGTGATACCGGAGATGGTGTTGCTGATGGCGAGTACCGGCACCCCGGCCTTCTGAGCGATGAGGTCGGTGGTCTTGGCCGTGTTGCTCAAGGTCGGGCCGATGATAATGGAAACCTTGTCACCGTTTATGAGCTTGTTGAAAACATTGGTGCCCTGCTGAGGCACGCTGGCGTCATCCTCCCAAATGGGAACGATCTGCAATCCGCTGCTGCCGGCGGCGGCGTTGATTTGATCGATAGCCAGGCCGGCACCTTCTTTCTGGCTGGTGCCGTACACCGCTGCACCGCCGGTCATGCTGAAGACAAAGCCAATCTTGATTCCGGCAGCCGGAGCAGGAGTCGCGATGGCCACGAAAAGGAACACGCTTGTGACCACTCCGATCAGAATGCGAACTGATAATTTCATATAACCTCCCTTAACTGTAATGTATGGCTTCCGGGTCAGTCCTTTACCGCCGCATCCAACCCAATCGGATCATGCCTCGTCCGGAAGCCTGGTGTCATGCCGGGCCCCAGGACGGCCTCTCCGCCCCGACATAGAGGGAAAAGACAGGATGATTTTCGGCTGAGCTGCTTTGTTCGAACGGTAGGCAGGGTTACCCTTCCTGAAGCACGCGATTAGAGCAACTTTCCTGGGTTGAAGTATATCACATTTAGGGTCAGGAGGAGAAGTAGTATATTTCTCTCCTGACCCTAACCTTATTTGTGGGGGCCTCGCGCTTTTCGCGGCAAACTTCGTTATCTTCGTTGTCGAAAATCCTCGATGTGGTATGGAACATCCCGATTGCTTGTAATAGAGCTTCCGCCGATTTCATAATTTCATCTCCCCTAATGGATGGTGAATATGATCGGCTGGTAACTGACTATACGAGCCATAGTGCTCGGGAGATGGGGAAAAAGACCAAGCAGCGGACCTAATAAGTACAGGAAAATCTGCTAAGGCCAAGGTAAAATCAGCGGCAGGGTCAGCAATGGCTCTGCCTTTCTATTTGTGCATTTTGACCCGTAATCCTTAACTTTGTTCGAAATGCTCTATACAAGACTCGTAGGTGCTATACGTAACAAATCCTGTTTTTTCTTGTTATATCAGTTAGTTACATACCATTTT
This sequence comes from uncultured delta proteobacterium, assembly GCA_963754785.1. Classification (GTDB taxonomy): domain Bacteria; phylum Desulfobacterota; class Syntrophorhabdia; order Syntrophorhabdales; family Syntrophorhabdaceae; genus PNOF01. Next base: position 154,368 of record CAVWHH010000027.1, read on the forward strand.
CCATTATCTCTTTTCTGTACATCCCTGTCAAGAGAATTTTCTGCCTTTTTTAGAGCCGTCTCTATCATATATAGTATAACCATCTTTTGTACCGCCGCCGTAATGTGGAACTGTGGGAAGGTGGTACAGCTTTCCATAGTTCCACATTGAGTTTCTTTTTTTCAAGGGCCGTTCTATTCATGCCAGGTCTTTCCCTTCTTCACATCGGAGAGGTTGAACCGTGCGCCTTGGTTGTCCGTCGGGTTGAGCCAGAGCATACGGGTGAACACTTTCTCTGCATCTCTTAATCTGCCGAAGCGCCAGAGGCACAGGATCGACATATACCTCGTTATCATTCTTGGGGTCATGATCATCCTAGCCAGGGCAATGTCACATTGAGAAGAACAACTAAAAGAGGTTTCACTTTTAGAGCATGGATTTAACGGTCCATGCCCTTACAACACTCAAAGTAGACAATCACATGAAAAAAATACTTATTATAGTTCTCGCGGGAGTCATTACGACCTCCTGCGGTACGGTCAATAACGCACTTCTGGAAAAGACAAAGTCAACGGAGTATTATCGGATATTCGATGTAAAAACATTAGCCGATAGGAAACTTGTTGCAGAGGATACAAAATGAGAATACCCTAATCAGCCAACATAGAAAGGTCTTCCATCAAGCTTGTGGGAGAACGACCTGCGGGCAGGGAATCTAACAGACACTTAAATAGGCAAGAGAAGCTGGCGAGGGCAGAGGCGTTTTCCACTACGCTCCGTGCAATGGCGTTACGCTTCTTCAAAAAACAGCACCTCCTTGCGGTCAGATGCTTCCTGTTATAATATGAGAGGGGTGACATTTTCATTTTACACTTAAGGGTGACATAATTATATTGCAGTAACATTCTTCAAAAAACAGCTTGAATAGATGGAAACGGAAGTGATATAAATGATGAACAGAATAACAAACCATTATGTTTTCATAAACGCTCACCGGGGAGGTTCCAATGGCTAAAGGAATAAGCGAGAAAAGCACAAAGACGGAGATACTGGAGGCATACAACAGCCTTTTGCTCCAAACAAAAGAGCAGAAGGCCGCTGATCAGAAGGCAGTAAAAAAGGAGACGGAGGAGAAAGAGGTTGTGAAATCGGCCTCACAGAACTCTGTTGAGGAGATCGTCAAAAGGCTGGCCGGGCTGAAACTTGAGATCGTAAAAAATATCGATAGTCTCGAAGAAAAACTGATTGCCGAATACAGACGGTTTGTGGAGCTTCAGCAGGCAATTGATGTGCAGGCCAAGTCGTTGGAAGAAATTTACGGCATCCAGGCCGAAACGGAAAGCCTGACAGTCCTCATCAATGCGCAGAAAGAGAAGAAAGAGACCTTTGAGGCTGAAATGGAACGCAAAAAGGCTGAACTAGAAGCCATTATTGGGGAGAAGAAGGAACAGTGGAAGAAGGAACAGGAAGAATACGAGACTACAAAGAAGGAAAGAGACGCATTGCTCAAAAAGGAAAGGCAGCGGGAAGAGGATGATTATATGTATAACCTGCAACGTGCCCGCAAGAAAGATGCTGATGCTTACGAAACGAAAAGGGCGGTCCTTGAAAAAGATCTCATAGAGAAGAAAACCGCTGCGGAAAATGAGCTTTCACAACGCGAGGTGGCCGTTGCTTCAAAAGAGAAAGAGCTTGGGGAACTGTGTCTTAAGGTGGAAGCCTTCCCTAAGGAACTCGACAAAGCCATAAAAGACACAGAAAAAACGGTAGTAGAAAGGATCGAATTAAAATATAAATATCAGACGGATCTGGCGGCAAAGGAGATCGAGGGCGAGCGCAAACTGAGCAAGCAGATCATCGATGCCATGGAAGGGAAAATAAAAGAACAGGAAGGGCAGATAAAACAGCTCATCCAGAAGGCGGATGACTCGGTGACACAGGTCCAGAAGATTGCCGTCAAAGCCATCGAGGGCGCATCGTCGCAACGTGTCTTTGTGGAAAGGGCCAAGGAAAACGGATAGGATAAGCCGTGTAGGGTCCCGAAAGTAGGATAGAAGGACAAATGTAGGGAAAGGGAACCGCGCGCACAGTCGTATACTCGAATGCCGTGGACACCCGGTAGCACAGGGACACAAGACACCACTCTTTTTGCTTACGATCGGTAACAATCTCGCTTCTTAGCGTGCTATTGTTTCCGAATTTACCCTTGGTCCTTAATACCCCCCCTCTTGCAACGGCGTAGTTTATCTTGGGGCTGTAACTTGACCCGAATAATGCATTTGCCTTCAATTAGCCCTTAACAAAGAACCTCCTTTTGCAGTAGAATCAATCGTCTTCAAACAACAGACCCCATGCAAAAGGAGGAACAAAACTATGCACCAACATTCTACCACAATGCCCCAAGTAAACAAAGTGAGAATTGCCTTTACCAAAAGGAAGATGACCGCCTATGGAGGCTTTGCCCTTCTTGCCGCATTCTTTGAACGAATCGGATTGGGAGAGATGATCGAGAAAGCCATACCGATCACGGAATGTTCCCCGAACGGTATGGGGGTATACGGAAAGGTAGCCGCCTACATCGCCATGGTCTTTGCCGGTGCGGAGCGTTTCTCCCACCTCATCTATTTGGGTAACAAGGATGTTTTGGCAAAGATCTTCGGGGTCAAAAGATTCCCCGATGCGGCAACGACCCTCACCCGGATGTTCGGTAAGCTTAAGAATCTCAAGACAGCGGACATGCTCTCCCGTAACGTATGGGCATATCTTACGCACCTCATTCCCTGGACGACGATTGGGGAAGACTGGCTCACCTTCGACTCAAGTGTGCTTGTCCGGTATGGGGAACAGGAAGGGGCAAAGAGAGGATACAATCCTGCCAAGCACGGCAGACCGAGCCATAATCCTCTTTTGGCTTTTCTCAACAGGAGTAAGTACGTGATCCACCTCTGGAACCGCTCCGGCAACACCGCCTCATGGAACAACATCCTTGCCTTCTTCACCGATTCCTATGAGCGTATTCGTACCCGTATCAGGGTACTGGGTGTCATCGCCGACAGCGGGTTCTACCTCAAGCAGTTCATCGAAACACTTGAGGAGGAACACCTCACCTACATCATTGCGGTGAGACTCATACAACCCATCCAGCGGCATATTTATTCCCTCACGGACTGGAAGGAGATAGCCAAAGGGCTTTCCGTATCGGAGTTCTCCTTCATGCATCCCTTCTGGGGAAAAGAGAGACGCTACATCGTGGTCCGGCAGGATATCATCCACAGAAACAAGGCCATGGGGAAAACATTGCCCCTCTTTGCGAACGAGATCGAGATCAGAGACTACCGCTTTAGCGCCTGGATCACCAGTTCGAATGAGCCGCCCTATGACGTATGGACCCTGTGCAAGCCCCGGGCAAACGATGAAAATACCATCAAGGAACTCAAAGAAGACTTTGCCTTGGGCGGCTTCTCGATGAAGAGGTTCTATGCGGTAGAGGCGGCGATGCTTATGAGAGTTCTTGCCTACAACCTCTTTGTGCTTTTCCGGGAGGAATTCTTTGGCACACGAGAAAGAAGGCAGCACCTCAAGACCATACGGTACAAGTACTTCGTCCTTCCTGCACAGATGGGAAGCGACGGGAGAGATACTATTCTCCGGATATCGGTACGAAGCAGGAAGGCACGCTCAAAACTCTCGTACCTGTTTACCCGCATCAGACAATACATTCCGAGCCTCGATCTCAATTGCACTGCAGTTGGGGGCACCTGAAGATACACAAAGGGGAGGTGGGCCAAAAAAACCGCACCAGTAATAGTCATTCTGAGGGGTTATACGGAAAAGCCTTGTCGGGCCTTAGGCTATAGGTGTGTCAATTGTAATCGCATTTTTCGGGTTGACATGAAGTCCTTCTTCGTACTCTCTGTTCCGTTGCTCTCCAATGCCCAACTTATTAAAAGCACTGAGTTGATAAAGACAAAAATAGCAAAGCAGCGAGAGCTATCGCTAGATACAGCCTAAACCATTGATAACCCTTATTTTAACCATAGCCTATTAATAGTAGATCTCAGGCCGGCTTCTGCAAATGCGTAATGAGGACTTGAAACTGATGATTGAGAGGGCCGAATCCGCTAGGTCTGACTCCGCCGAATGGTTTACATAATGTTTCTATTGGTAGGTTATACTGACTGTGTATATCGTCAAGATTTCTTGCTATCACAAATTGCTTGCATTCGATAGCATATAATACTATCATTAGATATGACCGCAAAAAACCGCCGCGTTCTTGAGGCAATCTTTGCAATTCCTACGCGAGGGGGCATCGTTTTTTCTGACATTGAAGCTATGGTAATTGCCATCGGCGGTGGTGTACGGGAAGGTGCGGGCTCTCGTGTTATGTTTGAACTAAAGGAAAGCCGAAGATATCTTCATCGGCCTCACCCGGGCAAGGAAGCAAAGAAATATCAAGTCGAAGAACTGCGCGAATGGTTCAGAGAATTGGAGGTAAACCCATGAAAAACGTAATGACCTATAAAGGATATATGGCCCGGATCGAATTTGATGAAAGGGATAATATTTTTATAGGGAAAATCATAGGGATCGCGGATAGTATTACTTTCCATGGAGAGACCGTGAAAAAACTCAAGGCCGATTTCCAAGCCGCTATCGAGCACTACATAGCGGATTGCAAAGCCACAGGGCGTACGCCATTGAAAGCAGCTTCCGGTAGGCTCATGCTGCGTGTTTCTCCCGAGATCCACGCCAGAGCTCTTGCCGTAGCAAAGACATCAGGAAAAAGCCTGAATCAATGGGCTGAGGAAGTCCTTAATAGGGCCGCGCATATCTAGTAAGGTCAAGCTGCGTTTTTATCCAATATAACTTCCGTTTTACTAAATGGCCTTGAACCATATACCTGAGAAAATTGCCTTGACAAGCGGTTGGTTATACATTAAATAGCTCCTGCTATCATGAATATTTCAAATTATCTGGAGAAGAAATTCCGGCGTTTCGCCATACCGAATATCACCCTCTACCTCATCATCGGTCAGGTGGTTCTGTTCGTCCTCAACCTGGCCGGTAAGTTCGATCTCACATCTGTCCTACTCATTCCGGAATTAGTGGGTGAGGGTCAGTGGTGGCGGCTTATCTCCTTCATCTTCATCCCGCCTGCTGCCCACCCGCTCCTTATCATTTTCGCATGGTATCTCTTCTATCTCATGGGGGAAGCCCTCGACGAGCATTGGGGGACTCTCCGGTTCAATCTCTTTCTCCTCATTGGTTACATCGTCACCGTTGCCGTGTCGTTCCTGTTTCCTGCATACCCGGTCACAAACATTTTTATCGCCGGTTCCGTCTTCCTTGCCTTTGCCTTCCTGTATCCGGATTTTGAGATTCTCATTTTTTTCATACTCCCGGTAAAGGTGAAATGGCTGGCCCTTCTCACCGGGATCGGCTATGTCTACCAGATAGTGGCCGGCCCATGGCCGACACGTCTGGTCGTGCTTGCATCGGTCACTAATTTTCTTCTGTTCTTTGGTAAGGACATCCTATGGAGGATAAAGATCGGTGACCGCCAGATGATCTGGAAGGCAAAAACAATTTCAGATAAGAAGGAACCTTTCCATCGTTGCACAACCTGCGGGATCACCGATCTGTCTCATCCGGATATGGAATTTCGGTACTGTCGGGAGTGCGGTAGTCTCGGCTATTGCAGTGAACATATCTCAAACCACGAGCATGTAAAAAAGACATGAAGGACCAGCGGAAACAGAGCTGTGTTTCTACGCAACGCACTAACACAATCCCGGAAACTTTTCTTGACAAATGAACTTTCGCCATGCCATGATTCGAGCTGGGTAAGTCATGAACAAGCTCTGTATCTTTGTTGGTATGACAGTTCTTGGTTGGATTGGATGGTGGATAGGGGACAAAATTGGATTCATGACCGGTTACGTGCTTAGTGGCATCGGCAGCGTGGCTGGAATTTACGTAGGCTGGCGTATCTACCGTGATTACCTAAACTGACAGACCGTGAATGATTAAAAAATCGACACAGTAATGTTTCATAACGAGGCCCGTGAGGGCATAGAGCAGGGAACTGGCAAGGCACGAGTCCAATTTTTGCCATTCTCATTTCTTAGAAAATTAGAAGTGTAAAATGTTATCAGCGTCTTCTGGTAATCTTCACCTGGCAAGCCTTCAGAAACTATGAAAACTTCAAGCGGCGATACTCTGCCGACTATTTCCTTGTTGAAACAGCCATGCCGACTCATCAGCACAAATAAGCATGAATATCCACGTTCAGGGAAAATTTGAACATGATTACAGGGAGGTCGCGAGACGCTCAATCTTTTGAAGGAACTGGACTCACCTTCTCATTTCTCCCTATTCGCTCTCTTACTGATTCGATAAACACGTAGAACACAGGAACAAAGGGAATGGCCAGGAAGGTGGAGGAAAGCATCCCTCCGAAGACGACCGTTCCGATTGCCCGCTGACTTGCAGCGCCCGCACCGTTCGCGAGGAGCAAGGGGGCTACGCCCAGTAGAAAGGCAAAGGACGTCATCATGATGGGACGAAACCTACGGCTCGTAGCCTCAATACCAGCCTCAACAAGAGGCATGCCGTCTTTCTGAAGATCACGGGCGAACTCAACAATAAGGATTGCGTTCTTGCTGGCCAGGGCGATCATGAGGACAAGGCCAATTTGCGTATAGAGGTCGTTGTCGTATCCTCTGATCAGCAGGGCGAGTAGAACGCCCACGAGAGCGAGCGGCACGGCCAGGATGACCGCGGCCGGTGAGATCCAGCTTTCGAAAAGGGCAGCCAGTACCATGAAGACCATGATTATAGAGATGGCATAAATGATGTAAGCTTCATGCCCCACCTGTTTTTCCTGGTAGCTCGTCGTTGTCCACTCGTAACCTATGCCCTGCGGCAAAGAAGAGGCCGCCAGTTCCTCCATTGTGCTGAGGGCCTCTCCAGAGCTGAACCCCGGTGCTGCCGCCCCGAAAATAGACGCCGCGGGATAAAGATTGTAACGTGTGATCAACTCCGGTCCCTCGGTATACTTGACGTTGATCAATGCTCCAAGGGGAACCATTTCCCCCAGTCCGTTCCTCACGTTGAGTTTGCTGATGTCCGTCGGGTTCACGCGGGAACGATTATCGGCTTGGATATAGACCTGGTAGACCTGCTCATACTTATTGAAGAGATTAACAAAGGAAGATCCCAGATAGGCGGTGAGGGTCTGAAATAAGTCATTAACGGGGACCTGAAATGATCTGGCTTTTGTCCTGTCTATGTCGAGGTATATCTGGGGACTGCGGGCATCAATGGTGGATGCCAGACCGTGAAGGTTCGGCTGGGTGTTGCCCGTCTGGACAAGCTCATCAACGGCGTCCTGGAGGCGTGACATGCCAAGGCCCTTCCGGTCCTGCACCATCATCTGAAAACCGCCAGTCTGTCCGAGCCCCCTGATTGGGGGAGGGATTACCACGAAGGCCTGAGCGTCTTGGATTTGAGAAAGCTCCCTGTTGAGACCGGCTACGATATTTTCTTGGCTAAGTACGGAGCCCCGCTGGCCCCAGTCTTTATATATGACAAAGGTTGTGGCAGCGTTGACCACATTGGCACCGTCGAGCACGGAGTATCCGCCAATGGTGACCCAACCGGAAATGCCCGGGGTCCTCCGTATGATGTCGCCGATCTTCTCTGACAGTTCCCGCGAGCGTGGCTGGGCAGTTGCGTCAGGCAGGCGGGCAAGCAGAATGGCGTAGCCCTGGTCCTCTGTGGGCAGAAATCCGGTAGGACGACGGGCAAAGGCCCAAGCCGTAATGATAATGACGATGATAAAGAGAATGAGCATGCTCCCTGAATGTTGCACCATCCTCCGAACAAGCCCCATGTATGGGCCTTTTGTGGCGTCATAAGCCCTGTTGAAACCCCGATAGAACCAGTTTGCCTTTTTCTGGGGCCGGGGTCTGAGCCAGAGGGCGCACTGGGTCGGCTTGAGCGTTACCGCGTTGATGGCGCTGATCACAGCCGTTGCTGCTATGACAAGGGCAAACTGCCTGAAGATCTGACCGGTAATGCCGGGGAGAAACGCAGCGGGGAGAAAAACAGAGATCAGGGCCATGGTGATGCCCATGATGGGTCTCAAGAGTTCCGACATGGCCTTAGTGGCCGCTTCTCTGGGATTGAGACCTCTCTCGATGTAATAAGAGCTGTTTTCCACAATAACGATGGCATCGTCCACCACGATGCCTATGGAAAGGACAAGACCGAAAAGAGTCATGAGATTGATGCTGAAACCCAGAGCCACCATGGCAATGGATCCGCCTATGATGGTTACGGGCACGGTCGTGGCCGGCACCAGTAGGGCACGAGAGCTCTGGAGAAAGACCATGATAACGATGAGAACGAGGATGCCCGCCTCGGCAAGTGTCTCGTAGACCTTTGATACGGCCTCTCGGACAAACCTTGTGGTGTCGAAGCGGACGGCATACTTCAGCCCCTGGGGAAAATCCTTGGCGATGGCCGCAACCTCTTTTGTAACCCGGTCAGCCACGGCAAGGGCATTGGCATCGGGTAGGGCAAAGACCACCACCTGGGCGGAGCCGACACCGCCCACATTGGCATAATTGCTATAGAACTGCTGGCCCAGCTCAAGGCGGGCAATGTCTCGAAGGCGTATGATCTGAGGGGCTTCTCCAGGGACGCTCTTCACGATGATATCTTCAAACTGCCTTACGTCCGAAAGACGGCCTAGGCCGTTGATGGTGAACTGAAAGGCCTGACCGGCGGGCACCGGTGGGGCGCCGAGCTGGCCGGCGGCCAGTTGCGTGTTCTGGTCCCGGATGGCCGTCTGTACGTCGAGGGCGGTGAGATTGAGGTTAAGGAGCTTTGCCGGATCGAGCCACACCCGCATGCTGTAGGGCCCGGCGCCGAAGACCCGTACCTGACCCACGCCGGGCAGGCGGGCCAGAGGATATTGCAGATTGATAACACCATAGTTGGACAGAAAGGCCTCGTCGAACCGGTTATCATCGGAATAGAGACTCACTACCATGAGAATGTTGGTAGACACTTTCCGCACGTTGACACCCTGTGCTCCCACTTCATTGGGCAACTCGGGGAGTGCCGTGTTGACCTGATTCTGCACCAGGGCAAGAGCCCTGTCGAGATCGATCCCCACATCAAAGGTGATAGTGAGGGTATACGATCCGTCACCGCCGCTCGTGGAGGACATGTAAATCGACCGTTCCACACCATTGACGGCTTGTTCAATGGGAACCCCAATTGTCTCGGCAACGACTGAGGCGCTTGCCCCGGGATACCGGGCGGTCACCTGGATGGTGGGCGGCACAATGGGAGGGTACTGTTCTACAGGCAATCGGGAGTAGCAGACCAATCCGATGATGACAGTGACGACCGCCAACACATTGGCAAGAATGGGTCGTTCGATGAAGAACTTGGAGATCACTGTGTGACCCCTCCCGGATTGGCCGGTGCTGGGGAGGAAGCTGTCCGTTCCTTAAGACTGAGCCTTTCGGGACTTACGGGCCTATCGGACATGGCTCTCTGAGTACCCTTTATGACGACCCACTCATCTTCGCCGAGACCTGCCCGGATCACCTGTAAACTAGCCTCCTGACTCCCCATTGTCACGTTGCGCCGCTCGACCTTGTTCCCGCCGTTGACCACCAGCACGTAGGGACCTTGCAAATCGCGGCCCACCGCCTCCTCGGGGATGAGAAGAGCGGGACCTGAAATAAGGGGTATGCGGACACGGGCGTACAGCCCAGGCATTATCGTGCCATTCGGATTCGGAAATACCCCGCGAACCAAAAGGGTTCCCGTAGTGGGGGTCAGAGTTATGGACGCAAAGTCGATGCTACCCCGGTGGGGATAACCTCTTTCATTGGCCAAGCCCAGGTCGACGGGCCATTTTAACGCGTAGGCTTTGCCAGGACTCCAGTGAGCTTCACCGGTCAAGCGTGAGAGATCGGCATCACTGATGGTAAAGTACACGTATATGGGTTCGATCTGACTCATGGTGGCGAGAACGGTGGCATCCCCCAGGCCCACAAGGTTGCCGGGATACATAAGGGTACGATCGATCCTGCCGGTGAAAGGCGCTCGTATCTCTGTGTATCCCAGGTCGAGCCTGGCCAGGTCTCTTTTGGCCTCTGCCTGCTTAAGATTGGCCTCGGCGGAATCCCGCTGATAACGCCAGTTGTCAACATCCGTGTGGGCCGCCGCCTTCTGCTCCAGTAATTCTGTGTAGCGAGCCAGTTCAGTTTCAGCATAAGCAAGCTGGGTCTTGATCAGTTCGATAGAAGCCTCTGCCTGCTTAAGATTGGCCTGATAGGTGTCCTGTTGAATCAGGAAGAGGGGTTGGTCTTTCATGACAACCTGGCCGTCGCTGAAGAGCACTTTCTCCAGGTACCCCGCAACCCGGGCACGGAGCTGAACAGTCTGGACGGCCTCAGTGTTGCCCGTTGCCTCGATATAATCGGTGACCCTTTCTTTAAGGGGTTGGGCAACGCTCACACGAAGTGGGGAAGGAGAAGGCGGCTGTTTTCGTCCGCAGCCTGCTTGCCATATCAATATCATACAGAGTAACCCGGCCATCGCCGTCATTAACATCCGCCGAAATAAAAAAGTTATGTCGACAGTTTCCATTGCATCCGCCTCCTCACCGTAGAATGAGCCCCGGAGTCCTTTTCTTTTCTTGTTCTCCAACGAGAGAAATGGACTCCGGAGGCCCCAATAACACTCGCCAGTCAGTCCGCTTTGCCATCACTTCCTTGACATCAGGAGGGATAAAGTCGTACCCCTCTCGCAACTCCCAGCCGCCACCCAAAGCGCGATAGACAGCTACCAGATCGGCTGATACAGCCCCCAGCGTTACAGCCAAACCGTCCTGTTCGTGCAGGAGTGCCTGCTGCGCGATCACCACAGCCGTGAAGTCTCGCACCCCCTCCCTGTACTGGGCCTTTGCGATTTCGAGGGAGCGCTGTGCGGCAGCCGCACTTTCGGCCAGGTGCGTTCCCTGTTCCTGGGTGCGCAGGAAGGCCACCAATCCGTCTTCCACCTCCTGTTGCGCCTTGAGCACAGTATTTTCGTAAGCAGTCAACGACTCCTGGAAACGCGCGTCTTCGACACGCACGTTGTTTTTTATTCGTCCATAATTAAAGACGCTCCACTGCGCAGCGGGTCCGACCGTGTAGTACCTGCTTCCCCAACGGAATACGTCCCTGAGGGCAAAGTCAGAAATATCGGTGGACAGGAAGCCGAAGGTACCGTTGAGTGATAGACTAGGGAAAAGATCAGCCTTGGCTACTCCAATCCGGGCGGATTGGGACGCTGCCTGGTATAGGGCACTTCGTATATCAGGACGGCGGATAAGGAGGTCCGCAGGGATGCCCACGGCGACCTTCAGTGGAGGTACTGGAATGGCTGAAGGGCCAGTGATCACGGCGGTGAGATCACTTGGTGGAATCCCGAGCAGCGTACACAAAGCGTTCTTGGCTTGCCTCAACTGGCTTTGAAAGGCAGGTATAATAGATTGGGTCTCGGTGAGAGAGGTCTTTGCCTGCTCCACGTCTAACTGCGTGGTTGTGCCCCCGGCAAAACGCGCCTCGGCGAGCCTGAGACCCTCCTGTTGGGTTGCTGCATTCTCTTCAGCGATCTCGAGCCGCTTCTCCGTGGTCCTTATGGTAATGTACGTATTGGCCACATCGGCCGTAAGGCTGACCAGTGCGGCGTCATAATCGGCCACTGTGGCGTGCAGAGCCGCACGGGCCGATTCGATATTCCGCCTGAACTTGCCCCAGAAGTCAAGTTCCCAACCCACTGAAAGTCCGAACTGATCCTGTTTCACCAGGAGAGAATTGTTGAGAAGGGCTGCCTGGGACCTATCACTGGAGCGTTCCTGTTGTAGAGAGGTGAGGACCTGCTGCGTCTGGGGAAAGAACTGACCCATGGCTATGCCGAGTTGGGCACGAGCCTCGAAGACCCTCAGACCGGCGATTCTGAGGGTCCGGTTTTCTTTATAGGCACGATCGATAAGCCCATCTAGCACGGGATCATTAAAGACGTGCCACCATTCACGGTCTTGGGAAGAACCGCCCTTCAACCGCGCGTCGCCTGATTCCAGCCAATTCGGCGCGACAGTTGACTCCGGCCGGATGAAATTAGGCCCTACCTTGGCACAGCCGGGGAGTAGCCCGATCAGGGCCAACACACAAAGACATCCTGTATATTGAATGAGTTGTTTTATCATCAGCATCGACTCGGCCATCCTCCATAGGTGTTGTCAGATGACAAGATGCAAGTTGACCACATGCTCTATTTTCTTGCCAGGTAGACATCATAGAGGGCTCTGCCCACAAAAAAATCGGCCCACGCTACGCTGATATCAGGCAACATGGAGCTCATGGTCCATTTGCCCGGTGGAATCGGGTTGGTCATGAAATCGGTAATACTGAAATGGGTCATCAATATGGTTCCGAATATAACTATGAGACCATTGAGCAGATACCCGTAGATCGTCGTTTTTCTCAATAGGAAGAGGATCGTTACCAGGAGTACATCTATGGAGGGAAATATATTGGCAAGAAAAAAGGTTTCGCTGAAGTAAAACCTACCGGGGTGCAGTTTATCAGCCACCATACAAGGGTGGATTCTTTGGTGCAGCATCCATCCCCCCGGGGCCAGCAGAATAAGGGCAAAAAGCAGTGTTCTTTTTGTCATACCTTCTATCCCTTAAAAAATTGAACCATATGTCCGAGATAGAGCGTAAAACCAAAAGCGACTATATGGAGGATCAGCCATCCCGGCTTGAACCTCATGAAATACTGGATCATATTGCCTCCATAATAAATGCCCGACTATATAAACTAATGAAATCCCGATGAAGTGAATAAGCCACCAGAGAGGTGTTAAGAAACTGATCTTTCTCGACAGGCTCTCATTCTCCATTTCGCGCCCCCTATTTCAATGCCGTGGTTTTTTTTATATCCATTTTCGGAAAACATAAACACTTTTATTTTCCATATCATTATTCCATATCTTTTCAGATTCTAATCACTGGCGGCAAGTTTTCAACCCCGCTCTTTATGTTATCGACGTTGATGTTGTGATCATCGCTATCGGCCAGGGCCCTAATCCAATCCTGACCTCGACGACACCGGGGCTGCAACTGAGAAAATCGGGCAATATCGATGCGGATCCGGAAACCGGCAAGACAAACCGTGAAGGTGTTTTCGCGGGGGGAGATATCGTTACCGGTGCAGCAACAGTCATTCTTGCAATGGGAGCGGGAAAGAAAGCGGCCAAGGCAATTGACGAGTATTTGCAAACCAAAGGGAAATAGATTTTCCTTCGCGTAAAGATTAAGGGGTAGGTCCAACAGCCTACCCCATTCTTTTAAAAAAGGGTCACGATAATGGATATTGGGGAGTTTGCTGCCGGTCCATTGACTTCCACCGTGCGCCGCACCATACTATTGAGAAATGACTCACAAAAAGGAACCACGGACAGATGCTGAAAGCGGGAGGTCGGCAGAAAGAGGGTCTCCTCGGCCGGACCCAAAGCTCGTTTCTTTCGGATTTCAAAAGGTCCCGGAAGCAGAAAAGGCTGCATGGGTGAAAAACCATTTTGATCGAATAGCCCGAAGGTATGATCTCATGAATACACTGCTCAGCTTCGGCATTCATTACTTCTGGAAACGGGCCGCAATCAGGCTCCTGGATCTGAAGGCAGGAGATTCGGTCCTTGATATCTGCGGCGGTACAGGCGACCTTTCGGTCCTTGCCGTCAGAGAGGTGGGACCCTCAGGGAACGTCGTCCTCGCTGATATAAACCTGGCCATGATAGAAGCGGGTAAATGCAAGCGGACACACATCGCGGAGAGGAAAAGGATATCCTATCTGCGGAGCGACGCGGAACAGATGGGCATCAAATCCAATTCTGTTGATGTTGCCATGGTAGGTTTCGGAATCAGAAATCTGACCCACATGGAGGAAGGTTTCCGGGAAATGCATCGGGTCCTCAGGCCTGGCGGTCGGTTCATGTGTCTTGAATTCTCAAGCCCTACGCCGGGCTGGTTCCGCTGGCTTTATGACTTTTATTCATTCCGTATCATGCCTTACGTAGGTCTTCTTTTCACCGGCTCAAAACAACCCTTTACGTATCTGCCTGAATCGATCCGTCTATTTCCCTCCCCGGAGAAACTTACGGAACTGCTCACCAAATTGGGTTTCGGTAACATCTCGTGCCGCTGGCTCACCAACGGCATTGCCACGGTTCACGTGGGTTTAAAACCTTTTGGAGCAGAAAGCGGCTATTAGTATATATAGTATTCTCATACTCATAGGACGAGACTATCTCAATGAAACTGAACTGGGCTGAACGGTGGGTGGTGAACAATCCTCTGCGGGTTGTGCAGCAACGCATGGAACTTCGCAAACTTAGGACTATGATGCCTTGTAAACCCGGATTTATGGTCCTTGAAATAGGCTGTGGCAGAGGCGCGGGCGCGGGGCTTATCCTTGATGAATTTCAACCGTCGCGGGTCTACGCCACCGATCTCGATGTGGAGATGCTCGAAAAAGCGAAGTACTATCTTCCTTCAGAAAAACTGAAGAAAATCTCTCTTGTTGCAGCTGACGGATACCGGCTCCCTATAAAGACCAGCTCCGTGGATGCCGTATTTGATTTCGGCGTGCTTCATCATATACCGGACTGGGGCTCGGCCGTTGTTGAAATAGCACGAGTACTTAAACCCGAAGGCACCTTTTTTCTGGAAGAGCTTTATCCTACCCTTTACCAGAATTTCATTACCAGGCGCATCCTTCTCCACCCAGCTGGGGGACGCTTTTCCAGCCGGGAATTCAAGGAGGTTTTGACCGGCGTCGGACTCCCTTTAAAGGATTATAAAGAATTGAAGGGTGTGGGCATTCTCGGTGTTGCAGTCAAAACCTGATACCTAAAATAACCATTTGTGACCTCCTTCCTCACTAATACGCACTTCCATGAGTTTGTTTAATCTTGTTTTCCCCTCACTAAATTCCCATTATAACCTTATCAGTCAATGAATAAGTGGTGTTGTTATCGTTCTTTGGTAGCCATCACAGAATTGCAGTGTTTTCTTTACAGAATGTATTTTATACTCTATAATAGAAGCCATGAGAAGAGAAAAACCCCTCAAATACCACCTCGATATCCAGGAGTACGGGGGCAAGTACTCCGGGTTGATCCGCACCTCCTTCCGTGAAGACGGCAAGGTAAAGCATACCGGTCATGGAAGGCTCACGGGCATGACCCTGGAAGCACTCAAGATTGTCCAGGCGGCGCTTCGGGGTGATGCGGTGATGAAGACATCTTCCGATGCGGTGGCAACCACAGAGTCGAAGGAATTCGGTGCCTCCTACGCACTCCTTGAGATTGCGAAGGAACTGGAACTCGATAAGATTATCTATTCCCGTCCCCATGAACAATGGGTAAAAGATGCCTTGGCCATGATCGTTGGTAGGGTCGTCTATGCGGGGAGCAAGCTCCATCTGTCGTGTCTCTTTCAGGACACCGCTCTCTGGGAGCTCTCGGGCACAGAGGGAACGGTCGATGTGGATACCCACTGCTATGAGCCCATGGATCGGCTCCTTTTGAGACAGGATGCGATCCAGAAGGCGCTCGCAAACAAACATATCGCCAATGGCCACCTCGTTCTCTACGACATCACGTCAAGCTACTTCGAAGGGGAGTATGAAGGAAGCGACCTGGTCGCCTTCGGCTACAACCGTGACGGGAAGAGGGGCCATGAGCAGATGGTCATCGGGCTTATCTGCAATGAAGAGGGATGTCCCATTGGCGTTGAGGTCTTTCCCGGCAACACCCAGGATGCGAAGACGGTTCCTGAAAAGATTGAAGAGATTCAGAAAACGTACGGCATCAGTGAACTTATCTTCGTGGGAGACCGAGGCATGGTGACGAGCGCGAATTACGAGAAAATGAAAGGTCACCCCGGCCTCTTCACGATAAGCGCCCTTACCCACCCCCAGATCATTTCTCTCCTCGAGAGGAAGGTGATTCAGCCTAAGCTCTTCGACGAGAAGGAGATCGTCGAGGTGATCGACCCCGATTGTCCCTCGCTCCGGTACTGCCTCTTAAGAAACGAACGGGTGAGGGCGAAGGAGGCAAAGACAAGGGGCGCCCTCCTTGAGAGGGCAACAAAGGCCCTCGATAAAATCGTCCAGGCGAAACGAAAGAGCACCCCCGAGCGGATTGCGGCGAGGGTAGGAAAAATCCTCCAGAAGACCCGGATGGGGAAACTTATTGACTGGGAGATCAGGGAAGGGAGATTCTCCTATACGATAAAAGAAGAGAAAAAGACACTCGAGGAACTCCTTGACGGTTGCTATATCGTGAAGTCGGATACTCCCCCCGACAGACTTGACACACAAAAGCTCGTCGCTTCCTATAAAAAGCTTACCCTTGTGGAGCAGGCCTTCCGGAATCTCAAGACGGTGAAGCTCGAGATACGGCCCGTCTACCACAAAAAGGACCACCGGATACGCTGCCATGTCTTCATCTGCATGCTCGCCTATTACCTCCAGTGGCACATGACAAAAAGGTTAAGGCCCCTCTTTGAAGCCGACAAGAAAGGTAAGAAAAGGCGATGGTCCTTCGAAAGGGCCATCGAGCGATTGAAGAGCATACGAAGAGAGGTCGTGTCCACCGCAGGGGTCCCCTGGAAAACCATCATACAACCCGATGAGGATCAGAAGAAGATACTGCGACTTCTGAAGGTCACACTGTAGCCATACCAGCGAAATGAGAAATCCCTGTTCAACCGTTGCAGGAGAAAGGGATTACTGCAAGCGGGCGGGGGGAAAGTACGGTTCAAGGAGTGGATGGAGAGCGGGATGGGACCCTGAATCCTAAAAGTTCCAAGAGCTGTCTCAATTATTCCTATGCAATATTACCAAGCGAAACATTCGATGATGGCCAAAACGAAAAGAGGCTCTATTTTAGTTTTCGAGTATCGAGTCAACAACTGATGCGTTTGTCAAATGCAGAGCAAGCGAAGATTACTAACAAAAAGGGTTCTTTCTTAAATAAAGTGCAACAATCTTTCTAATCAGTTGACATACAAGACAATACGCAAAAAGCATTAATTAGAAAAACCTTGTATGCTTTTGGTTCGATAATTGGTTCACGAATATAGATAGGATCCGCTATCTTTGAAAGTCTCAACAATTAGATCAATAGATTGATATGATTGGCATAACGTTGTAAGTCACAATAACTTCTTCGAAGTGAAAATTCTCCAGAACCGCAGGCCTTTAACCACGAGATTAGGTACTATAAATGCAACTTATTTAAGAAAGAACCACAAAAAGTGTTACCCATCGTCCCGGAATAATCCGTTACCTAATCTCTCTGTTCGGTCGCTTATTCTGAAACCAAATGGAAATGAAGATACGTCATATTCTGGTGCCCTGGACCATTTGTGAAAATCCGATATTGCGTGAGACTCTCTCGATTAACTATTTCTCTCATCGCTGAGAAAGCGTCGGTTAAATATCCCATATCCTCATCCGATAGTGAACCTATATTTTTGATGTCTTTTTTGGGAATAACCACATAGTGAATTCGTTCTGACGCAAATGGATCCTTAATAACCACCGACCTTTCCGTTTCAAGGACTACAAAAGGAATTGCACCTGGAAACTTTTGAATCCCCACCGAAGCAACTAATCCTGCGAGGTCGGCGGGACTTAAGCAGTTTTGGCAGTGAGCGACGGACAGAATAGATCGGGGTTGTGATTGGGAAAAAAGATATCCGCCAATCATGATTCCAACTATGACCGATGTCCCTATGATTAACCCAACTTTGATCTTAGACATACTTCCTTCTCCTTAAGAATACTGGCCAGTCGACGACTAATATACTACATGCAGCATGACATTGGAATAGTAACGATATTGCAAGTCGATAAATGTTGAAGTTCATTATTGTCAGAGCGAGCAGAATGAAGATACCGTCGATTACTGATTAAAATGCTGCATGTCCCGGAAGGATGGAAGAAACACGAGGACGACAGAGCGTATTTCTGTGACCTACTAGGGGTTACCAGGAAATTCGGATTATAAAGCACGTTAAGGATTTCTCGAAATGTTGTCTTCGTCATTTGCTCTATAATCGATTCTTATCGGCCTCGAAAGGCGGTAAGCCAGCCAAGGCAGGAATTATTCCAATAAATACTAGTCAGACCCCACACTCAATAAGAATTGCAGGAGCATTGGCACAAGTATTGCTTATAATCAAGCAGAATCCAATTTGTTGAGACCATCTGCAAGCCAATGCCAAGATTGCAGCAGCGTATGAGCACAGGGTAAATTTACCAAACAGGGAGGGATTAAATATGAAAAGTAGGAACGTCATTATTATGATGGTGGTTGTACATTTCCATCTTCCAATCTGAACTTAGAATGTGCAAGTCCTTTGTTCTATCACCGCCCAAATGGTAAGGCGGATCAAGAGATATGCCAGTGATGCCAATGTTGTAAAACACGTAATGCTTTGACAATCCAAGCATACTGACCGAATAAACCCCATAGTGAGATATTTTACGATTCGTGCCTGCTATAAAATCATTATTTTCATAGGAGTTCATGACGATAACAGCCACATAACCCTCCTTTCTGGATATGTTTTCTACAGGTCTTTCTTGTCTTGTTTAATGTCATTGTCGGATTTGAATATGCTGAAGTCGAAGATCTTTTCATTGTTTGTTTTGCTCTTCTATTCCTCTGGTTGTATCATTACCAAGTCGTATCCAAAATCATTTAATAGTCGGTCTTTTAGATGGCTTTGCGCCCTGCGCTTAAGATTAAGCGCCGGATCTATCTCTTTTTGTGAATACGTGAAGATCGTCATCCCCACATGCATTTGCGGCAGTTTTTCGCTTATTGAGTTCTCAACAGCTATCTTTGAATGTTCAGGGTAGCGAGACTCGGCTTTTGGCGGAAGTTTAAATGTGGTTGCGCATCCACTTAAACTTAGCAGAATGAATACTAAACCGAGTATGCGACTGCATAATTTCATTTTTCCCTCCTCGGTGACATATCATTTTCCGCAAGCAGTAATTTTCCCAATAGCAGTCTTTACAGTGTATGTTGCCAATAATAATGCTGTGATATGATATTATTGATTACCATATTTAATCTTGCACTCTGTTCAGAAATCCATTTTCGTTGATAAGGAAGGAAGCGGTGGCGTGAATAATCTCGATAACACCTGCCAATCTTGCAGATTAGCATACCACAAAAAGTGATGATTGCCAGTTGAAGTATTTCAGAATAAGACCCCTATCGATACAAAATTAAGGGCCTTGTTTTCATAATATAAGGATTGTCTGCTGCGTCCCGTCCGTTGCCTGTGCGGGTTTTATCTTTATCCAGTAACCCTTGTGATTTATACCAATACGATTATAGTATTAATGAACTAAACTTTACCCCTCAGTTTTGCCCAAGCCAAGCCCAAGTACTCATGAACCTCCCTTTCTGCCGATATTAAGTTATCTGCCCTTGGAAAAAACATGCTCGGGTTTATTCCTCCATGCCATTCTCTTACTAAATAATCTGTTGGTGCCGGGATGGGTTGCAGTCCAAGTTTTTCAAAAAGAGCCATGGAACGGGGCATGTGAGATGCGGAGGTAACCAAAACAAAGGGTTCGCTTCCTACAATCTTCTTAATCAGTTTAGCCTGGTCTTCTGTGTCTTTGGATTCGGATTCTAAAACCATTTCCTTTTTTTCTACCCCGAGAAGCGATGCGGCATTGGACATAACCTCAGCCCCTGAAACACGATCAAACGCAGTTCCAGCCGAGAGGATTAGCTTAGTTCCAGGTAAGGATTTATGCAGTCTTATGCCTTCTACAAGACGGAAAAGAGAGTCGCTTGTAAGTTGGCTGTTAGCGGGTTGCTTCGGATCGGCTATCAAACCACCGCCCAAGACTACAATCCATCTTACCTCTGGGAGGATGTTTATTTTTAAAAGGGGGGGATAACGATATTCCAATGGTTTTAGGAATGGCTCTGAAAGCCCCCCATAACTCAATAAAGCGAGCAAAACAACCCCCACGGATATAACGATCTTGCCTGCTCTTTGTTTTTTTGTGAACCAGAGCATAATTAAGCCAATAATTAGTACTTCCAGACACAAAGAAAGCGGGGAAACAAATAGTCCAACAATTTTAGTAAATAAAAACATTATTCGTTGCCTCCGTAACGCCATTCCGGCTTATTTTAGCTCTGATTGTATATAAATATAAACTCCGGTTCACGCTAATTATCAATACAAAAAAAGGTATCAATAAAATTTCGTACTTCTTTTCTTCAAAAGAACAGAATGGCTAAACTTACGCCTAACACTGACAACCAGATAACTGCATAAGCGTTGATGAGCACCGAATGATAATCATAAAAAGGCATCTCCGCAGCACAGAGAAATTTCTGCTATGCTGTGATTAAGAAGACTTAAATCCCAATCAGGAGGTGCCTCATGAGATGATACGGTGGAATCGATCTTCATGCAAAGGGTAGTTACTGTACAATCACCGATGACGAGAGAAAGAGGATCTTCAACCGAGATGTCACGAACGACCGGGAAACGATCCTCCGGTTTTGTGCCCCATACAAGACAGAGCTCACGGGGATCGTCGTGGAGTCCACGTTCAACGGGTACCGGCTTGTCGTTACGCTCACTAAGGAGGATTACACGGTCCATCCCGCCAATCCCCGTACTCTCAAACCGTATAGGGGCCTCAAGCACCTCGATGATACGCATGACGCCTGTTCGCTCGCTTTAGCTCGTATCCTTAGAGGGTATCCTCACAAAGGGATATATCTACCCGAGAAAGGTGCCTCCCGTGAGAGATCTCCTTGAGCACGCGTGGGGCCCCTTGAGAGAGCTTCTTATGAGTCTTGAGAACACCAGGGCGAAGGCCACCCTCTCAAGGGCAGGCAGGATCGTGTGAGCGGCCAGCTTTCTCAAACGAGAGCCTCGCCTTGACGGGTCCATATGCCCACACGCCAGATCGAAATGATTGCATCTCACGGAAAAAGTACTGCAAGAGGGATCCTTTTCCTGCCTTCCTCCTCACGCCCCCGGGGTGGGAAGGATCCTTTTCTCCACCATCATGCTTAAGACCGGGCCGATCGGTCGGGTTCCCTCAGGTCAATACCTTACGTCCCATCCTGTCGTAAAGCGGAAAGCATCGGGAAGAGAGCGAGAGGGTCAAGGGAAGGGGCAATACAAAGAAACGGGAACCGGTACCGTGCAGGGGCGGCCTCCGAAGCGGCTGATGCCATGCCCGCCGGAAGAACTTCTCTCACCGGAAACAGTCCGGTTGCCCACAGTGCACGTGCGAACAAGCTCGCACGGCGAGCCCCCCTCTCTCATGAGGGATAAGGTCCGTAACGGGGAGGAAAAACTGCTCCGGTAAGAATCCGAAAGGAGGACGAACCAAATCAAGGGGTGAAAGACGATCCCGTTTCGATTGAGTGGATAAGCCGTCCTGAGCCGGATAATGGCACGTGCCGCATCGTTCTGCTTATGATGCCATGAACCCGGGTAGTGGTTTAAGAAAAACCATGGGGAATGTAGGCCTTCCTTGGATACGCTCTGGTACCGACCGAGGCTCTTTCCCGTGATACACAAGGGGTGCTACGGGAATCCGCAAGACACCTTGATCCCGATTGCGTGCCTGGTGCAGCACCACACGAACACCGAAACCCACGAAGATGCGGCAAAGGCAGCGAAAGACACACAGCCGATACGGCAATACAAACAAAGGGTCCCGTTTTTAATTCCCAGTTTTCGTAAATGACCGGAACGAAGTCGTAGGGAACATAATGTGCCCTTATACGATTTGATTTTGGGGGCCTTTTGTCCATGATATGGTTCGGTCCTGATCGCTATCGTAGGGAAAGCCCAAGCACCCGCCGGGTGCGCTATGCTTTTTTGAGGGGGAAGGTCAGGCTCGCCCCATACCAGCCGATTATCGTGACCATTGGCAGCACCGTCAGAACCAGTATCAGATACATCCAGCTTTCCCCTCTCCAGGTAGTAAGAATGTCCGGCACAGCCATGCGCCACACAAAGGCGACAACGTCGACGCAGAACAAAATAAACGAAAGCCGCTTTTTGATGCTTACAGCCCACATGGGCCGCGCCATATAGTTGAGCCACCAGGTAAAATAACCTGTCCCCATCGCCACCGGGATGAAGAGAATACCGGCGCCGAGGCAGTTGAGAGCCGTCATCTCAAAACTGGAAACTCCCGTAACAAGGTAAAGAAGAGTGAAAATCGCGACAGAAAACATAAAGACAATGGGAAAGTGGACTGTCATGGGATGAGGGTGGCGTCTGAGCAAGGGGAAGCGCTCGAGGAGCCCGGACAAAATCGCCGATATCTTCCGTTCAACGCTTGTCCCCTCTTTGAGGAGTCCCACCTGCGGATACCTTTCCAAAAAATCAGGCCCGTGAGGTGCTACTTCAATCTCTGCAGTCAGGTCCGCAGCCGCCTCATGACGCCCCATATGGATGCCGCCTTTCCAGACTTCACTCTTCGTCACATCGAAGACCTTCCCCTGATATACGACATAGACAAGGTTTCCATCCTTGCCGTTGTACTTTGACAAATCTTTTACGCTGAACTCTTTCATTGGCAGACTCCTGTTTGATATTTCATAGAATCATACCGGAACATATACCGGCGAGAACCGCAACGGGGTAATAGGAGGCTCCGTTAAAGAGGGCCAGGGCGGCCGATTTGTTTCTCATCCTGCAGAGCTTGTAGGCAGGGATAAGAAGGAGATAAACACCAACCCCGACAGACAGCACGCAACTAAAAAACGGGTTCTTGACAGGCGAAAAGCTGAAAAGTAATCCGCTCAAGGCAACGGTGACAATGAGAGAGATACAAATCACCCAAGTGGTTAATAAAAGTCCAAAACGCACAGGGATTGTCGTTGCCTCAAGTATTGTATCTTCTTCGATATCAGCCCAGTCGTTGGGAACATTCTGTCCGCCGATTTCCCAGAAAAAGAGCCAGAGAAAAACCAGGGCCAAAAAGAGGAAAGGAGGGTCGGGATTAACGGCATAGATCGCAGCCACAGCACCTGATGTTTTGACGGTCCCACTGATAATGACCTTCAGATAACTGCTTCCCCAAGCTAGGCAATAGACCACTTCAAGGAGACAGCTCATCACGAATATGACCACGCAGAAAGGGTTGAGCAGAAGCGCTCCTACGACCGTCAGAACCCCCCAGCCCATGGCCCACAGAAGAGCTTTCCGAAACGACAAGAGACCGCAAGCCACAGGATGCCGGACAAAAATGGCGTCAAGGTCATTCTGCTTTTCAGGGACCGGTATCCTTTCAGATTTCTTTTTGTCGACCCGGCAATCCACAAGATCATTCAAGGCATATACCGTGGTATATCCGGCAAAGACCGTGGTAATTCCCAGGCAAATCACCCAGAGCGATGGGAAGGCCCCGCAACAGAGGAGCGCTGCTACGGCCGGCGTTGCCATATCGAGTAATCCATGAGGAGTCCTGGAGAGGGCCAGAAAAAGTCTCAACCGTGACAGGACCGATTGGGGGGCATGTACTGGTAAGGTATTCAAGCGTATAGCCTCCGTTGGGTATGCGCTATTTCCGACAGGCAAACTCTACACTGTGTAGATTTTGTTCTCTTGAGCCGGTTCATACGCAGAGACAATATAAGCCGATTTGCCCGATGTTTCAAGGATTGCACAGGACTTATGGCCTACAGTCTTCAGAAACAGGGGATGCCATAGCCTGAAACTACCCCTTCCCGCTTTCTTATAAAAAAAATTTCAGTACCAGGGAGGGGACCGCAGTCAAGGGTATCATCAAGAAAAATAGGCCTCATCCTAACGACACGATTTTCTATTTAATTTTCTTCTTGCACCGGGCGCAGAATATAGGGTTATCATCATGAATCGCGTCTTCAGTAATCACCTTATCCGGTTCAGCAGTCTCCCTTTCTTCATCAGTCGCGCAAATCGGACACACGAGCGTCTTGTTCTTGAGTTGGTATGCTCTGATTTCTTTTTCTTGAAGTAAGCCCATAGTTTTTACCTTCCTTTTCAGTTTGTTGGCCCTTTTTATTGGTCCTTCCACACTATGTGGCCGATTGCCCTTTTCGTCAATACGATGGAGCGCTATTTTAGGCGGTGGATTTAGGTCCCTTGCAATGCTCGCTAACTGACCTTAAACTTCTATTTGAGATTTATTGGTCTCCAGTTCTGGGGGGCCATGACTCATCGACTGATAAGTCAGTGTGGTGTGTTTGTGCTGGGGTTGTCAAATGAAGAGAAGTGGCTATTTCGTTTTTGTCGGGTTGTTGTCATGGTGTGCTGTAGCTTCCCTCGGTGGTTGCAGCCATTTACTTCTGCTCAATCCCAAAGGACCTATCGGTGACGCTGAACGGTTTGTCATCATTGCGGCATTCGCTCTCATGCTCATCATCGTGGTTCCAGTCTTTATTATGGTTTTCTGGTTTGCGCGGCAGTACAGGGCATCCAATACCAAAGCGGTCTATACTCCAAAATGGAGTCGTTCCGCCAAGATTGATTCGGTCATCTGGCTGGTTCCCGTTGCCATTGTTATGGCCCTTGGGATTCTGGCTTGGAGCGAAACCTACCGTCTGGACCCTTACAAACCCATCGATACCTGTGCCAAGCCCATCAACATCGAGGCTGTGTCTCTTGACTGGAACTGGCTGTTCATCTACCCGGACTACAATATCGCTGTCGTCAATCAACTGGTGTTTCCCGTCGATGTTCCTCTCAACTTCAAGATCACCTCGGACACCGTAATGACTTCCTTTTTTATCCCGCAACTTGGCAGCCAGATTTATGCCATGGCAGGCATGATGACCCGCTTGCACCTCATGGCCAATGAACCCGGTGTTTACTACGGCGAGAATCAGCAGTTCAGCGGCCGTGGCTTCTCAGACATGAATTTCAAAGCGATGGCCACACCCCGGGAACAATTCGACGTATGGGTACAAAAAATCAAACAGACATCGGATAAACTCGATCTGGCCAGATACGAGGAACTCAGACGGCCGGGGATCGGCCACCCCGTGACATACTTCTCTTCGGTCAAGGCTGGTCTGTTCGGCGGCATCATGGGCAAATACAATACGACCATGGGTGTTAAAGCCAACACGATGAGCAATGATTCCATCTCTATAAACAAAAAGATTGTGGTCGTGGAAGGACATTGACATGTTTGGAAAGTTAAGCCTTTCGGTGATACCCTTTTACGATCCAATCACTATGGGTGCCGTGAGCGGCGCCATTCTGTTGGCGGTGACAATCCTGGCCCTGATAACTTACTACGGAAAATGGACATACCTTTGGAAACAATGGTTGACTACCCTTGATCACAAGAAAATAGGCATCATGTATATTATCCTGGCGCAGGTCATGCTACTGCGCGGACTCTCCGACGCCATTCTCATGCGTTCCCAGCAAGCTCTTGCCGCGGGCACGTCACAGGGATATCTGCCACCCGATCACTTCAACCAGATATTCACCGCTCATGGCTCTATCATGATCGTCTTCATGGCGATGCCGTTTCTGGTCGGCTTGATGAATATCGTTGTACCGCAACAAATCGGGGCGCGCGATGTAGCGTTTCCCTTTATGAATTCGGTCAGCTTCTGGCTGACCATGGCTGGCGCACTGCTGGTCATGGTATCGCTGGGTATAGGTGAGTTTTCCAAAGCAGGTTGGTCGGGATACGCACCACTCACCGAAAAACAATACAGCCCCGGCTCAGGAGTGGATTATTGGATATGGGCTTTCCAGATCGCCGGTATCGGCTCACTGATGACCGGCATCAACTTTCTTGTCACTATCCTGAAAATGCGTTCTCCCGGAATGAAGCTCATGCGAGTACCGATGTTCACCTGGACAACTTTCTTCACCAATGTACTCATGATTTTCGCTTTCCCGGTTCTAACCGTCGCACTGGCTCTGATAACCCTCGACCGCTATTTGGACATGCACTTCTTTACCAATGAACTAGGCGGTAACATGATGATGTATGCCAACCTGTTCTGGATTTGGGGACATCCTGAGGTCTATATTGTCGTTCTCCCGGCCTTCGGTATTTTCTCAGAAGTCGTTGCCACCTTCTCCGGAAAACGGCTGTTTGGCTATAGGTCCCTGGTATATGCCACCGCGGTGATCACGGTCCTGTCCTTTTCAGTGTGGGTGCACCATTTCTTCACGATGGGCGCTGGCCCTGATGTCAACATCTTCTTTGGTATCACGACCATGCTGATCGCTGTCCCCACCGGGGTGAAGATCTTCAATTGGCTTTTCACCATGTACCGCGGGCGCATAAGATTCACCACTCCGATGTACTGGACTCTGGGGTTCCTCACGACCTTCACCATAGGCGGCATGTCAGGCGTGCTGATGTCTTTACCGCCCGCTGACTACGTGGTCCACAACAGCTTGTTCCTGATCGCGCATTTCCACAACATGCTGATTCCAGGCGCGCTGTTCGGTTTCTTCGCAGGTTATTGCTACTGGTTTCCGAAGGCTATTGGTTTTCGCCTGGACGAAAATTGGGGCAAACGCGCATTCTGGTGCTGGCTGATCGGTTTCTACCTTGCATTTGTGCCCCTGTATGTGCTGGGCTTCATGGGTATGCCCCGTCGCATGGAACATTACACCAACCTGGCCTGGCAACCCTATCTGATAGTCGCCGCTGGGGGTGCCGCCGTGATCCTGATGGGTATCATCTTCCAAATGATTCAATTGTTTGTGAGCGTCAGGGACCGGCATATCACCCGTGATATGACCGGTGATCCCTGGGACGGACGCACTTTGGAGTGGGCGACCTCGTCCCCCCCAGCTGTCTACAATTTCGCCACAATCCCAGTTGTGCACGACATCGATGCTTTCACAGACATGAAGGAAAAAGGCATCGCGTATAAGCAACCGAAGCAATACCACGACATCCACATGCCAAAGAATACGACCAACGGCCTTGTTATCGGCTCATCGGCCTTTGTGTTTGGATTTGCCGTGGTCTGGTACATCTGGTGGTTGGCCATCCTAAGCGTTCTGGGTATACTTTTCGCGATAATCGCCCGTTCATTCGATGACGACACGGATTACATTATACCCGCTGCGGAGGTTAAGCGGATCGAAAATCAGCGCTATCGACAGTTAACATCCGCCGGGGCGACGCACCCGGCAGGCAGACAGACTTCTCCAGAACCATTGCCGGAGGTATGAGTGATGACAGGCACCGTTTCTACCGTCGACTCAGTTCAAACCGGAAAATATGAACGCTCCGATACCATCGTAAACCAGGCATTCGGTTTCTGGATCTACATCATGACCGACGTCATCTTGTTCGCAGCTATTTTCGCGACCTTCGCAGTCGTGGGCCGTAATTACGCAGGCGGACCTACGGGGAAGGACCTGTTTGACTTGCCCCACGTATTCGGTGAAACCACGCTCCTGCTTTTCAGCAGTGCAACATATGGTCTGGCGATACTGGCCACCCATAATGGCAAAAAGGACTTCGTCCTGATGGGGCTTGCTGTCACGTTTTTACTTGGTTTCGGATTCATTTCCATGGAGCTCAATGAGTTCCATGGCATGATTCTGGAGGGCAACGGACCGGAGCGCAGCGCTTTCCTTTCGGCTTTTTTTACTCTCGTTGGCACTCATGGAATCCATGTGACTTTCGGACTGATCTGGATGGCGGTCATGATGGTTCAGGTCATCATCAAAGGGTTGACAGTACCTGTCAGGTCACGATTGATGCGTTTGAGCATGTTCTGGCACTTTTTGGATATCGTTTGGATCGGTGTGTTTAGCATTGTCTACCTGATGGGGGTTATATAAATGAGCGAAACGCGCATCGACAGTATTGGCGCGAGCGAGGGAAGTTTCAAGTCCTACGCCGCCGGATTCATTCTTTCGATAGCTCTTACCGTCATTCCATTTGCACTGGTGATGAGCGGCGTGCTATCCCGCTCAGGCAAATTATTCGTCATATTTGGCACCGCCATTGTGCAGATCTTCGTACACCTGCACTACTTCCTGCATCTGGATACGGCATCGGCGGCGCGCTGGAACATACTGGCCCTATTATTCACCTTGTTGATCATGATCCTCTTTGTCTGCGGAACAATCTGGATCATGCATAACCTGAATTACCGCATGATGTGAAAATGTCTGAAGTCATCAAAGACTATTTGCTTGTTACTAAGCCAGGGATCGTATTCGCCAACCTGATCTCCGCGGCAGGTGGTTTTTTCCTTGCTTCCAAGGGGCGGGTTGATATCCCCGTTCTGCTGTGGAGCATTATCGGCATATCCCTTGTTATCGCTTCCGGTTGCGTCTTTAACAACTGTATCGATAGAAATGTGGACCGGAAAATGAGCCGAACGCGCGACCGCGTCCTTGCCAAAGGACTCATGTCGCCGAAAGTAGCTGTCTTCTACGCATCCTTGCTTGGTATTGCAGGTACGACGCTACTCTGGACAGCAACAAATATATTGACTGTGGCCATCGTGCTCGCTGGTTTCGCAATCTACGTGTGCGTTTACAGCATGTATTTGAAACGCAGTTCCATCTATGGCATGTTGATTGGTAGCCTAGCAGGGGCTGCACCTCCTCTCGCGGGATATTGCGCGGGCAGCAACTGTTTCGACATGGGGGCGGTGATATTATGCTCGATCTTCGTCTCATGGCAGATGCCCCACTCATACGCTATTGCCATTTTCCGATCTAATGATTACGCTGCGGCAGCTATTCCGGTACTGCCGGTCAGTCAGGGAATTCCTGCTGCCAGGAAGCATATCATCAGTTACATACTGGTCTTTACAGCAGCCGTGCTGATGCTGACCCTCTGTGGGTACACCGGCTATAGATACCTTGCCGTGGTGGCAACTTTTTGCTTGTCCTGGCTGTGTATGGCCTGGTCGGGCTACAAGAAATCCGATGACCGGCTCTGGGCCAAAAAGCTGTTCGTCTTCTCCATTCTGACCGTAATCGTCCTGAGCATCATGATATCAATTGATTTCAGAGCACCTGCTATACCGAACATGCTCCTTAGTCGTGCTCCATAGTCCAACATGCCGCATCTGTAAAATCATCTAAAGAGGCCAATGAATCACAGGTGCGACTTCGTCTTTCATGACCTCCCCTTTATCATAAAGCAGGAGAGTGAAACAATCCGGGAACTGGACTGATTCTGATGGGTTTTGTCTCTCAATAGGGGAAGGTCTATAGGATATCAGGGGTCTGCTCACGAAACGGAAAAAATCGCACGCTAAGGTCATGGCATTGTCTTCGCTTCCATCATGAGTTCGCAGCGTTCGGAATCGCCCCTGCTTGACCAATTTGCTCTGTTGCCAAACGTAATCACCGGGCAAGTTAATTGAGAAACCATGCCATAGTCTCTGCTGGGTCTCTTACTTGCCGAAAAACGGATGAATGAATAGATTATGGCGTATGAACAGATTAAGCAGGAAGACCACGGGTGCATGCGAGTGCCCGGAGAACAACCGGAGGGACTGATATGGGCTACGACTTTGATCTAATCGTCATCGGTGGAGGGGCAGCGGGCCTGGTGGCATCGAAGTTCGCAGCCGGAATGGGCAAAAAAGTGGCAATCGTCGAGAAGGACAGGGTTGGCGGGGAATGTACCAACTACGGTTGCGTGCCGAGCAAGACGCTGATAAAGACTGCCAAAATGTTCAACCGGATAGGTCGCCTAGACGAGATCGGGTTGAATTATGGTGAAAGACCCTCTGTGGTGATGGACGATGTGATGGGGCATGTACGCCGCATGGTTGAGAAAATATACGAAGGACATCGCCCGAAGGCACTTGAACGACAAGGCATTCGTGTTGTTTCAGGGGACGGCCGTTTCAGGGACAACCATTCCTTTACAGTCAACGGGGAAACACTCTCGGCAGCCTCCTTTATCATTTGTACGGGATCCTCCGCCTTTGTGCCGCCCATCGCCGGGCTCGATACGGTACCCTATATGACCAACGCCACGCTTTTCGAAATGAAAGATCTGCCCCGGTCCATGACAATCCTTGGTGGCGGGCCCATAGGTATTGAGATGGCTCAGGCCCTCAATTATCTCGAGGTTGTCGTAACGGTTGTTGAGATGGGAGAGCAGGTGCTCATACGAGAGGACGCGGAGACGCGAGACCTCCTTGCCGGGAGGCTCCGTGGACAGGGTCTTACCCTTCAGACCGGAGCAAAGGCAACGAAAGTGGAAGAAAATGGCGGTTTACTAACGGTAACGGTAGAAAATGTGCACGGGCAGCAGAGCGTTGTGAGCGCCGACACAGTCCTGGTGGCGGTCGGCAGAAAAGCCAATGTAGAGGGTCTTGATCTGGAGGCTGCGGGCGTCGAGTATTCACAGAAGAACATCAAAACCAACCAAAGGCTCCGGACCACTGCGAGCAACATATATGCCTGCGGCGACGTTGTCGGTCCGTACCAGTTTTCCCATATGGCAGAGTACCAGGCACGGATAGCAGCCCGTAACGCACTTTTCCCCATCAAGGCCCGTGTAAACTATGACCACTACATATGGTGCACTTTTACGGACCCGGAGCTTGCTCACGCAGGTTTGACCGAGGAGGAGGCGCGGCAGCGTTACGGTGACAAGGTCAAGATTTACAGGTGGCAATATGCGGACACTGACCGGGCAAGGACCGAGGCTGATGAGTGGGGCGTGAGCAAGTTCATCTGCGACACATCTTATCGATTGCTCGGCGCCCATATCCTCGGTGCAAGGGCAGGAGAGCTGATTCACGAAGCACAGATACTAAAAACCCTCGATATACCCCTGCACAAGCTCGACTCCGTCATCCATGTCTACCCGACGTTTTCCGATGTTGTTCGGCAGCCTGCAAAGATTGCCCACATCGACAGGC
Organism: uncultured delta proteobacterium; assembly: GCA_963754785.1. GTDB lineage: Bacteria > Desulfobacterota > Syntrophorhabdia > Syntrophorhabdales > Syntrophorhabdaceae > PNOF01. The sequence goes on from CAVWHH010000027.1 coordinate 185,379, forward strand.
TGCTGACGAATGTTTTTGTCAGGTCGTTGAGCAGATTCGTCGGCGGCAAGAAGCGGTGACGGGAGTCCGCACGTGAAAAGGCATCTGATACAGATAGCACTCCTTTGCCTGCTTATTGCTATAGTGGTGGTCATAGATATTTCCGGCGCGAATGCGTATCTTACTCTGGAGAACCTAAAGAGACATCAACACAGTATTGAACAGATTGTTGCGCACCGCTATGCGCTATCTGTCTTGCTTTATATATTGCTCTACATCGTCTCTACGGCCCTGGGCATTCCCGGAGCGCTCGTCTTGAGCCTTGCAGGAGGCCTGTTTTTTCATACCCTGCCGGGGGTAATTTATGTGAATATAGGGGCGACTATCGGTGCAATACTTGCTTTTCTCTTTTCGCGATATATACTCGGTGACTGGGCTCAGAAGAAATATTCAACCCAACTCGGATCGTTCAACGATGAACTCACAAAGAACGGGCATATGTATCTCTTATCAGTCCGGCTCATTCCCGTCTTTCCCTTCTTTCTTATAAACCTTCTTTCAGGTCTCACCAGAGTTCCTTTGAAGACCTTTGCCTGGACCACATCAGCTGGCATTTTTCCGGCGTCATTGATCTATACATTCTCGGGAAGCAGGATTGGTGACGTCACATCACCGGAGGACATTATCTCCCGACCCATGCTGAGCGCCCTCGTACTCCTGTCATTGCTCGTTCTTGTACCGGTCCTGTGGAATAAACTGAGGCCACGCCGGCATTAATAACATGACGAAGTCTCATTTCTGTTCTCTGAGGATTTTCAAGTATGCCCGGACACGCCTGGCGTTGGTACCGAGATCGCTCTTGCCGACCCTTGATATTGAGCGGACATCGATGCGACTCTGCCCGTCATGTTCCGAGATCCTGATCACGACATCATCTTTAAAATGAAACCATCTGGTAGTAGCCACTGCCTCAATCCTCCCCTGTGTCGTGTCCGCAAAGACTATCTGCCAGCGCATGAGTCGGGCCGCGGCGAGCGCACCTTCGAAAGCCTTGTCTGTAGGTAAGGCAAGCATAAGAGGCCCGATGTCTGGATAAAAGGCATGTTGCATTCGGGCAATCTCGGGACCGCCGTATTCAAGGGAGTTTTGGGCATTCTGTCGTATGGATGGGATAGCCACAAAAGAGGGCGGGTTTTCTGTATCCGTGCTTATGTCGTGGATCACAGGAACACGCTTGGCGGTGGCCCACCATGATCCCGCCGTGCCGGCGACTGCGAGAGACAGAAAGAAGCCGGCAATGGAAAGGAAGAAGACAATTTTCCCTCCTCGAAACAAGGCAGCTACGCCGCCAGCTGCCGACACCAGGCCCGCCGCAACCGCCAGGTATGCCGACCATCGAAGTATGGTGAAGCCGGTTCTAAAATTCCACCAATTGACCGATGAGCCTAGTCCTGCCCCTACCGCCGACAAAGCGGCCACAAAGGCGAGAATAATTCCCAGAGCAGCTGGCATGAGAACGAAACCTGATGCCCCGCCACTGGTCTTTTTAGCTTCTTGTTCTTTCAACTGACTCTGACCCCCTTACACCGCAACGCTGCGGGCATTTTTTTTCGGAATAAACCTGTCCCGAATAAGATCTGCCGGACATCTCGAGAGGCGCCAATAGTTCGTGTATATGCGAGAAAGTCAGGCATACCACTTGACCAGCCTGTTGGGATCAACCCCGGCTAGATACAGAAGTCTGATAGTCCAGTTACGCAGGGTGCATCGTACCACTCCTTCTTTGAGCCAGCGACGTCCTGATGTCTTCGCTCTTTTATGAATGATGCAGATCTTGCCGCCTGCCTGTTTTATGCGCCTCATGAGGTCCATGTCTTCCATTAAAGGTATTTCCCGATAGCCACCTATTTCCATGAAAGGTTCGCGCTTGATGAAGATTGCCTGATCGCCGTACGGGACCCTTGTGAGACGGGAGCGAAAAGAAGCGACTCTCTCAATGATCCGGAACATGAAATCTGCTCCGTCTATTGCCAGATCAAAGGCGCCACCGACGTACCGGCCGTCTTCAAGGGCAGAGGCCATGTCTTCGAACGCTCCGGCAGGAAGCCGTGTGTCTGCGTGGAGGAAGAGGAGTGTATCTCCCATGGCTTGAGCCGTCCCTTTGTTCATCTGTTTCGCCCTTCCCTGATCTGACGGAACTTTTTTAACGTCTTTATCCGAGATAGCGGCGAGGGTGTCCCTCTCAAGGCTTCCATCGACTATGAGTATCTCGGGAAACACTTGGGACGCCATAGCACGCAGATGTCTGATTGTATCATTAATCAGGTCCTGCTCGTGAAGGACAGGGATGATGACCGAGATGACCATATTATCGCCTCAGACGTTCCTGAATACAGTCAAAGGTCGCGGAAACTCCCGGCGAGAGGTCTTTGTGTCGTGTATGAAAGGCTTCGAGATCGTCCAGAACATCGATGTCCCGCCATTGAGACAAAACATGGACACGGAGACCATTCTCTTTCAGGATCCCCAAGGTGATGTCATAGACCGGGTTGCTGCCCCAGGGAACGTGGAGGAAAGGGGCCTGAAACAGTCGGTCCGAGGCGAAGCCTATAAGATAGTATCCGCCGTCGGAGGCGGGACCGATAACCGCATCTTTTGTCCTGAGAGCCGCAAATGCTTCATGGAGAATATCCGGCGGGAGGTCGGGGCAGTCGCTTCCGATAAGCACAACACGATCATGTGTTGAGCAGGCTTTTTGAAGTGCCCCATACATTCTTTTCCCGAGGTCACGGCCCCGTTGCCTTTTGTACACGAGCTCGCCTCCAAGCCAGTCGACCATATGGCTTTCGGCTTCAGGCGGGTGAAAGAAGATGACCGATGGGTAGCCCGCTCGGTGTGAGAGGGCGATTGTGTCAGCCGCGAAGGAGCGGTAAAGTGAGAGCGTCCTTTCGTCGCCGAGCTCTACGGCAAGTCTTGTCTTTACCCTACCCCTTTCCGGAAACTTGACGAAAATGAGCAGTAGATCGCCATCATCCATAAATGTCCTCGGCCCGATCAGGACCGGTTGAAATGCGAGGCGTTCCAAAACACGTCGAACCGCCTCCTGCCGTACATATCCAACAGTACTCTTGAAAAGCAACGGAACGGTGGATCAGGGCGGCTTTATCAAAATCCCGGATATTTTTTGGACAGTTTCCAGTCACCGGCCTTCCGGCTATGTGGTTGAAATCGCAGTCGTAAAGGGAGCCGTCAGGCCCCACATTGATCAGGTGACGACACATAAGTCCCGGCACTGCACCGGGGTTAAAGGCTTCGCGCGCATCCCTCATATAGTGATCTAGCGAGCCGGTGTTGATGAGAAAATTCCTGAAACCCCCCAGGGGAATGTTGGCAAGCGCGTAAAGTCGATGGAAAAAGACCCCATGTTCTTTGGTAAGATGCGTCCTGTAATCTTTTTCAAGGACCTCCTGTGAGGCAGGAAAAAAGGCACCGCCTGGATTGTAGACAAGGTTGAGCATAAGCCCGCCATCGCCTGAGACATAGCCAATTTCATTGAGTTTATGCAAGGCCCTGATACTTTTCTCAAATGCCCCGTTCCCCCTTGCCGCATCTACATTTTCTCTGGTATAGCAGGGAAGGGACGCGATCAATTCAACGCCATGTTCCGCGCAAAACATGGGGAGATCATCCATGCCTTCCTCAAAAAATACGGTGAGATTGGTCCTTACCATAACATGACGTCGCAGCCGCCTCGCGGATTCTATGAAATAACGGAAATGGGGGTTGAGTTCCGGCGCACCGCCGGTAATGTCGAGTGTATTGATACTCGCATCTTCCAATACCTTGAGTACCGCATCCACGGTCTCGCGGTCCATCGTCGTCGAACGATCACTAGCCGCCTTCACGTGGCAGTGCCAGCAGGCCATGTTGCAGCGATAGCCTACATTTACCTGAAGAGTGGCAATTTCTTCTGCTTTCCACAGGCAGCCGTCAAGTTTCGTTATCTGCCGATCGAAGGGTGTTTCTTCCCTTGATATTGATTCCTCCACCGGTAGTATATCGGAACACATTGTGAGTACCTCCCGAATCATGTACGAGCATCACGGGCGTATAGCGGGGCCGAAATTCTGAGCGGTTTCTCTCAAGTGCACATGATGCCTTCTTTATTCGTGAATATCGGCCTTGTCTCCCCAAATCTCTTTCAGACGCTGATCACGTCCGCAGTTCCAACGATAAAATTTGTAACGCACCGGGTTCTTTTCATAGTATTTCTGGTGATATTCTTCAGCCTTGTAGAACGTGGAAGCTGGCTTAATCTCCGTATAGACTGGGCTTTTTAAGCGTTTTGAAGCTTCCAACATTTTCTTCGATTGTTCGGCAAGCCTTTTCTGTTCTTCATCATGGTAAAAGATTGCGGTGCGGTATTGTGAGCCCGTGTCGCAGAACTGCCTGTCCTTTACGGTGGGGTCTATGTTGTGCCAGAATACATCGAGGAGCTTGGAATAGCTGATCTTTGAGGAGTCATAGATGACCTCAACTGACTCGGCATGGCCGGTCGTGCCGGAAGATACCTCCTCGTAAGAAGGGTTCATTTTTTCTCCTCCCGTATACCCTACAGTTACGGATACGACACCCTCCAGACGGTCAAAAGGCGGCTCCATGCACCAGAAACATCCGCCGGCGAACGTCGCCTTTTCGAATTTCTGGTTGTTCACAGGCGGTTCCGCCTCTCCGGTCCCGACCAGAACAGATGCCAGTAACAAACAGGCGCTTACCAGACCGGCTATGAATTCTATTCTCATGGACTCTACCCTCCCGCCTGAGCGCACGTTGTGAGCTAAACCAAACGTAAGTCAACTGCCTTGCCATGTCAAGCGGGATGCACAAAAGATTCAAGAGTCCAAGAGTGTGGTCAGGCCTCATGGAATCTGAGCATATGGAGAGGTTTAAACAACCGGGAGTCTCCAGGTAACGCGTCTTGTCGGGCATAACTGCTGATAAACGGTACCCGACAAACGCCGCCTCGAGTGGCACTTTACAAAATGACCGGCTATACATAGTTTACAATAAGGAAAACCTTGAACTTATGAAAAGCATGTTCATGATTATTCTGTTGTTAGTGTTTTCTCTATTTTGGTATCAGGGGTGTAAGAAGTTTGCTACCGATCAACGCCTTGAAAGTCGAACTGCTCCTGTCGAAAGCCAAACCGTCAAAGGAACGGAGGTGAAACTGGCGCAAAATCACAGTCCCGGATCCTGGGCCAACTTCACAAAGCCCGATGATGAAACCCTGAAGAAGATATTGACACCCATGCAGTTCAAAGTGACCCGGAGGAATGGTACCGAGCCGGCATTCAAGAATGAATACTGGGACAATCATCGGGAAGGAATTTATGTGGATATCGTATCCGGTGAGCCTCTTTTCAGTTCCCTTGACAAATTTGAATCCGGTACGGGCTGGCCAAGCTTCACAAAACCTCTTGAACCGGATAATATCGTGACCAAGACGGACAGGAGTTTTTTCATGAAACGTACCGAGGTCCGCAGTAAACGCGGAGATTCGCACTTGGGGCATATTTTTGATGACGGACCGCCGCCAACGGGTCTCAGATATTGTTTGAACTCGGCCGCACTTCGGTTCATTCCGAAGGAGGATTTACAGAAAGCGGGTTATGGGGAATACGTGAGACTTTTCGAAAAAAAATAGGCATACGATCTTTCCGCAGCGGGGTGAATAAAACGGAGATCGTGAAGGTCGAGAAATACCGAGAAACCCTTTGCAGGGTATCACGAGGATTCGTGCGAAAATATACGCTAAGGTTTGGTAAGAGTATCACTTGCCGGTATCCAACGATAAAGGATCGGGATGGAGACACCCAGATTCTCGGCCGCATCTCTGGACGGTATGTCTCCGGATAGCAGTTTTTTTGCCGACTTGACCTTGCTGTCGGTCATCTGACGTTTGTGACCCCCACGGCGGCCTAACCTCCTGTCCGTTTCCAGTCCGGCGCGGGTGCGTTCGATGGTGAGTTCCTGCTCCATCTGGGCGAAACTGGCCATCACGTGAAAGAAGAATCTCCCCGATGGTGTGCCAGTATCAATGGAATCGGCAAGGCTTCTAAAATGAATGCCCTGTTGGGCCAGTTCTCCTGTGAGATCCACCAAGTGTTTTATACTGCCTCCTAACCCAACTTGCGCGTTTTGGTGGACAGTTTTAGCAAATTTTCGGTTTTTGATCCCTGAAAAGCCTGTAGTTTCAAGGGGGGCGATGCTGAATTTTGTAAATAGTGACTAATAGTAATGATTTTTTACTTGACACAATATGATTAATATGGTTATAATAGTGGCAAATGTATATCAGAAAAACAAAGCGGGTCTACAAGGGCAAAACCTACACGAACCATCTGCTCGTCGAGTCGGTCATGACCCCCCAGGGACCCAGGCAGCGGACGGTCTGTTCACTCGGTAACCTGGAACCCGCACCCCGTGAACAATGGCGTGCTCTGGCCCATAAGCTTAAGGCGGCACTTGAGGGACAGCATGCACTTTTTGGCCAAAAAGAAGAACTTGAACCTTTCATCGAGCGGGTACGCAAGGGCAGGAAGGGACAGCCAGCCGCAATTGTCGTTGATCCGGACCGGATCGAAACCGAAAAACACCGTGAAGCCGGGCCGGTGCACGTGGGCCATCAGCTCTGGTGCCAGCTCGGTCTGGATGAGATCCTCACGCGTGCCGGGTTATCGGAACGCGCCTGTCTTCTGACTGAGGTGATGACGCTCAACCGGCTTATTTTCCCGCTTTCCGAACTCTCTATGCCGGACTGGATTCGCACAACCGCCCTGGGAGATATCCTAAAGACAGACTTTTCTGAGCTCGCTCAAGGACGCTCTCTATCGCAACCTGGACAGGCTCTATCCCCAACGGGAAACCATAGAGCGGGAACTTGCCGAACGGGAGAAGACGCTCTTCACCCTCGATGACACCGTCTACCTGTACGATCTGACCTCGACCTACTTCGAAGGGGAGGTAACAGCAAACCCCCAGGCGAAGCTCGGCTACTCGCGCGACAAGCGTGCCGACTGCAAGCAGGTGCTCGTGGGCCTCGTCATCGACCGGGACGGCTTTCCCAAAGCCCACGAGATCTTCGAGGGCAACCGCCAGGATAGAACGACGGTTAACGACATGCTCGTCGCCCTGGAGAAACGTACGGGTAAGCATCCCGGATCGACGGTCGTCGTGGACCGGGGCATGGCGTTTGACGAGAACCTTGAGCAGATCCGCTCCCGCGGCTTTCACTACCTCGTGGCGGGCCGGCAGTCCGAGACGAAACGAGTGGCTCGACGCCTTCGAGGAGGACGACTGGGAAGAAATCCTGCGCACGCCCTCTGTGTCCAATCCGTTCCAGGAAAAATCGCACGTCGCGATCAAATGCCGCACGAAAAAAGACGAGACCTACGTGCTCTGCGTGAGTGAGGGACGAAAAAAGAAAGACAAGGCCATCCGGGCCAAACAGGAAAAGCGCCTCATACACGATCTCGAGCGTTTGCAGAAACGTATCGAGACCGGACGCCTCAAGAAGCCGGAGAAGATCCACGAGGCGATCGGTCGTCTCAAAGAGCGCTATCCCCGGGTCGCGCGCTACTACCTGATCGGCTATCACAAGTGTCTCACCTGGGAAGAAGACCTCGAGAAGAAGGCGGTTGCCGAAAAGCTCGACGGTAGCTACGTGCTCAAGACAGACCGGCAGGACCTCTCGGCCGATGAGATCTGGCGCACCTACATCCTGCTCACCCGCGTGGAGAGTGCCTTCCGCTCCTTAAAGAGCCCGCTGGCGGAGCGTCCGATCTTTCACCACCTCAAGCACCGCACCCAGACACACATCTTTCTCTGTGTGCTGGCGTATCATTTGCTCTGTGCCATCGAGAAGCGATTCCTCGATCACGGGATCCACACGTCATGGTGGACCATCCGGCAGTGTCTCAGCACACACCAGGTTGCCACGATCGTCCTGCCGACCGATACCGGGATGGTGCTCAAGATCAGAAAGGGAGGCAGCCCTGACCCTGAGCAGAGAAAAATCTACGAGATTCTCAAAATTCCTTCCCAGGTGATGAAGCCGGTGAAAACCTGGCACGAGATGGAATATAGTGACTGAAAAAAAACGAAACCCGCATGAATAGGGCGTTTCAGCCAGCAGGGTGCGCAAGTTGGGCTAGGGGTCACAATGGGATCGTAATAGCAAAGAAGAAAAAGTACAACGCCAAACCCCCGGTTTTATAGATTCCAGATTTTCATCAAATGCTTTTTTAATATACGCAATTTGTGGTACGGCTTATCTTGAATATACGGTCAATCGAAGATATAATTATATCTCATACTTGCACGGAGATGAGTATCTTTAAAGGGGTTTGATAGGCATGAATAGATTATTTTTCTCATTTCGGATCACAATGGCCCTTTCCCTTTTTATAAATGTTCTTACTGCTCAGGCCGCGCTTGTCACGCTTAAGCCCTTAGGTAAACCGCGTTTTTTACACGGCCCCATTTTTGGAGCTTCTACGACAGCGTTTTTCGAACATCTTCTAGACGATCCAGCCAAAATAACAGTGTTGAAAAAGATGTCTATTCTAGACCGCTTTCCTGGTGGATCCGACGCCAACTTTTACAATTGGCGTACAGGACTGATCGAAATTCAGACGCGCCCCAACAGTTCTCCTTATGTGCATTTCTGGGCCAAAGCTGCCGTAAACATAGCTCGTGGCATGCCCAATGGAATAACATTTGAGCAATATGAATCTTTTTCTCGGCAGATAGGAGCCCAAGTAATCCTTGTGCCGAATCTGGAGTCGTTGAGCGTCTCCGACCAGGTGGAATGGTTCAAGCGCTTGGCCAGAGAAGGCATCGTTCCGCAGAGGATTGAATTAGGAAATGAATTCTGGGTCGCGACGCGTAACGATCGTATGAGCCTCGCTCGCTGGCCTGATGAACCGACCAGCATGCGGATTACGAAACAATATCTGGACGCCTTGAAGCCTTACCTACCCGCGAATGCCAAAGTCTCCATACAAGCCGCTGCAGGTGCCATTGATGTGCGAAGGGGCAAGTTTGGGCAACGGCTCCGACAGTGGGATGAGGATCTGCGTCCGGAACCCTGGTTTGATGCCGTTACTCTGCATCTCTATCCCCGTTTGCGCGAAGTGATGGGAGACCCCGAGGCAGGAGCAACTCCGCCAACGGCGGCGAATGCAATGGCACGCCGAAGGCTGTGATGGCCAGGGTCGATGAAGGAGTTACGCGAATCCTTCAGATTACAGAACTCGACTACCCGGTAAAGAAATCTGGATTACGGAATGGAATACGTGTGGAGCCAACATGGTCACCCAGCGCGGCAATGCCATTGAGCCAATGTCTCCTGCGATGGAGATGCTAACCGCTAAGCGCATGGCGCTGGTTCACCTGCGCCATCCCTCAATAACCGTCTCGCTCTTTTTCATGTATAGTTTTAGACTGCGAGATCCCGACGCGATGTTTGTTCGGGATGGACAGGGAACCTACGCACCAGTTCCCACGGCTGCCGCGCTGAGCTGGTTGAGTGAGGCTGCTAATGGTGGCAGTTCATTCCAGCGTCTCGTTCGAGAAGGCGAACAGCCCGTTCCCGGCGGTGGAGCGAAGAGTGAATCCTATCTTCCAGTCGAGGGAGGACTTTTTGAGTCTCCGGAACGTACGACGCTTCTCGTAGAGAACGTTTCATCCACCGATTTTTCCTTTGATCCTTCAACATTGGTCAAAGGACGGTATCCAAGCCGGGTCGAAACCCTGGCCAAGTCAGGCCTTCTGAATCTCGATAGAACAGCTGCAAAAATAGGGATGTAGGACCCTGGGGGCCAGTCACCATACCCTCATTCTCCTTAACCAGAATCGTCTGGGATAAGAACTAATATCGACTTGCATTAATGAGTGATTGCGTTATAATAGGTGCCAACACAAACCGATGAAGGGAGGACGCATGGTGATACCTGTGAGGAGTAGAGTCAACAGTCGTATCACCAAGGGCCAATTGAATCTTTGGGGTTGCAGAGAACGGGAGATTTATGCATCACATTGATTGTTTGATACGGTCATACGGTTACTGGGCTTTGTTAACGGGCGTCTTTTTTGAGGGTGAAACCGTATTACTCATTGGAGGACTGTTAGCAAGGCTGGGGTTGTTGAAATTACCCCTTGTGATAGTGGTTGCTTTCATCGGCAGTTTTTCCGGCGACCAACTCTATTTCTATATCGGATATTTCAAGGGTCAAACAGTCCTCAGTAAACATCTTATGTGGAAAAAACGTGTGGATCGAATCCATGAAGCCATCAAGCAGTATCACTATTTGATCATGCTTGGTTTCAGGTTTATCTATGGCATGCGTATCATGACGCCTTTTGTACTGGGCTTGGATAAAGAGGTGAAGGTCGTTCGGTTTGTGTTACTCAATGCGGCTGGAGCGGCGATATGGTCAGGGGCTGTTGCGACAGGGGGTTATTTTTTTGGATATGCTCTCGAAAGTTTCATGAAGGATGTTAAACAATACGAGATTTATGCTATATCGGCAATTGCGATTATTGGAACAGGGCTCTGGATTATTCACAGACGAAGAAACAACAGGGTTTCCCGGTAAGATATGAGGGTAGAAGGCTGGTTGTCCTAATAGCCAGTCCACGTTATTCTTTTTTATCTTCGTTTTTTTTCGCTCCGGAACTCTTCGCGGGTTCGTCGTCCACATCCTTCATCGATTTCTTGAAATCGCGTATAGCCTTACCCAGGGATCCTCCTAGCTCGGAAAGCTTACCTGGCCCGAAGATAATCAGGGCAATCAGCAAGATTATCACAAGATGCATCGGCTGGAATAGACCTTCAAACATGCTGTGCCTCCTTGGTGCTGGTTTTATTATAGCTATCCGGATCCTTCCTGTCAAGATGTGGAGGCACGTTATTGCTTGCATTGCCGCCTATAAACAAATCACTTTTTTTAGGCATTCTTCGCTCTTACCGGAGTCGGCATTCTTCACGCCTCGTAGATCAGCGACTCTGTGTCTTCTTCACTTTGCAGGCCTTCCCAAACCATGAAGATTTCTACCCGGACTCGTTTATCGGATCGGCGATTATTCTCCTCACACGAAAACCATTTGCCTTTTCATCGAAAATGCAGCAGAATAAACTCGAACGACAGATATGACGCATGTCAAAATCTCACCCTTACCAGTTTTTTGTACAAAGGCCCAAGAAGGCAGGCTAACATGAAAGGCATGGTTATGTATTTTTCTCTCACGGGTAATACAAGAAAGATAGCTCAGGCTATTCATAAAGGAATGGCCCCCTTGATGGAGCAATGCGATATAGTCACATTGAAGGACATTAAAACTTCATATTTACAGAACTGCGACCTAATCGGTATAGGTAGTCCTGTGTGGGGCGGAGTGCCCATGCATGTCGGGCGTTTCATCGATGCCATGCCAGATGTACGGGGAAAGTATGCCTTCGCCTTTTCCACTCACGGGGCGAGAGGGGGGAGATTTTTCCCGATGTTACTGAAACTGTTGAAAAAGAAAGGTCTGAAAACAATCGGGGTTCGTGACTGGTACGGGAGTGTTTACCTGCCCATGCTTCCCAAACCCTATCTCACGGATGGACATCCCGATGCGATAGACCTCACAGAAGCAACATCGTTCGGCACAGAAATGGCTAAACTGTGTCGAAACATACAAGCTGAAGGGCCACGGGTGACCCCGAAGATCCCGAAGATGGTGCTACCACGAGCAACGAGACTGGTAAGGCCCCGGCCAAAATTTGACAGCCAAAGATGCCGCTATCCTGCATGCAGACTGTGCATGGATCATTGCCCTGTCAATGGTATCAATCTGTCGGTGACCCCTCTTGTTTTCGGTAAGAACTGTCACACCTGTCATTTTTGCGAGATGATCTGCCCTGAAGGAGCTATTTATGTTGACTACGATGCTTTTGTAAAAAAGTCGAGACGGCGCGGGAAGAGCGTCTACATAAAGGCCTTGGAAGATGCAGAGACCGAAGGTCGTTTCAGACGGCTCGTACCGGTCGAAGATATACAGTGGGATACTCCTTATTTCAAGGTCTTCCATGAACATCCGCGTTATGTAATCTCCGACGAGACAAACACGGAGACAGGACCGTTCTAATCATATTTAAAGAACACAGTGCTGATTTGCCAATTGGGGATATTGGATATAGTGTTGATCATTCTTAAACAATGCAGGCTTGGAGATGTGTTGGATATACGCACCTGGTCTCAATAAGGTGGGTTGTTGCAGGTACGACTGAGAATATGAGGCTTCTATAAGGCTTGGGGCAAGTTGCTTGCTTTCATTTCGATAGCGCCCAGGCATGTTGATCTGAGAGAATAAAGGTTCGACCTTTCCGCTTCTTTCGAAAGCACGAATCCCTTGTCTAGTGTGAGATACCATAAGTTTACCCGTTCACCGCAAAACTGCCTATACCGGACAGGAGCGGGCTGAGTTGGCTGAACTCCGTATGCATGCCCATCGCCCTGTCAAAAGGGACTGGATGTCGTTCGCCCGTCTTTGCTGATGTGAAACCGTGCGCGTTGTGTTGCTGGTGCCGGTCACGCTCGTTTCGGATGTGGTCACGGAGCCTGTCAACAGCGCCTCCGGGTTCGGCTGGAACACGTTCAACTCATCCTTCTTGCTGATCGTGGTGTCACCGTTGATGTTGATCTTGTTGAAAAGTGTGTCCGTCCATCCACCAGCTCTCCGTGACACCGACCCTGCCGTCATCCCTTATGCGCTATTGATTGTTGCGGCCTCAAGCAGGCTGGGCAGTGAAGCCAAATCGGCTTGGGACTCCATGACGGAATTTCCAAACTGGGTTTGCATGCTCGACTGGAATGTACTCAACTCGTCCTTAATGATCGTGCCGTTTTCGTCGGTATTAATTTTGCCAAACACTCGTCCATCGATATGGTTCCCTTTTGGGGCATAGATTGTCCATTTGTCCCAGATAATCGTAATTATTCGCTCCACTGATTCCGCTAATCATTGCTATTCTCCTTTCTTAATTACTGAGATTCGCAAGCTCGCCCCTTGCCAGGCCGATCCTCGAGTGCGTAGTCAGAGGCGCAACAGATGTGCGGATGACAAAGTGAATAGTTTAAACGGTTTGGAACCTGACTGCTTTTTCATGGTAGAAAAATAATGCCCCCTCCGGAAAATTATGCCTTAGGGTACAGGGCATTGACAAAGGGCAGGTCCAATCTTTGCCATGGTAATCATTACTTGGAGATGTGTATGAGTTAGTTACCCTTCGTGGGTAATATTGTTCTCGCTCACTTCCAAAACAGGCAAGCCTCACCGAACTACAAAGATTTTAAGCAGCATTCGATTGTCGGATTGGCGATTTTATATCCCATCTAGTTTTATAGTATATTACTTCTATGTTTCACGGACTGCATTTTGCCGCATTTCGCCTAGCCATACTCGTTCCCCTACTCCTAGCCCAGATATATCTTTTCCTCTGTATTCGGAAAATGATCCTGTCCTCGCGTTGGAAAGGTCAGTTCAAGCATGTGGCCGTCATCGTAACCGGCCTCGTCATGGGTCTTCTTTGCGCCACGAATGCTCGGATGTTTTTCAGAAATGTCGTCTGGGTGGATCCATCATGGGAGGTACGCACCTTCCTTTTTTATCTCCCGGCGGTGTGGGTTTTTGGTTCCATACTCTCTGCTTTGCTTCTTGGTCTCGCTCATATAGTTGGTGGCTTGGTCAAGATGGTCATTTACATCGGTCGCAAGAGAGTTGTCCATGACCCCGGCCGCAGGCGGTTTCTTGAATCCGGGGCGGCTGCTCTTGCCATGGCGCCATTTATCATGTCGGGTTACGGAGCGGCCTACGTCGGTAGAAAGGGCCAAGTCATGGAACTAGCCCTGCCCTTTGGTTGCCCGATGCGAGTCGTCCAGCTTACCGATATCCATGCCGGTGTTTACATGGTGAGGGATGATATACGGCGTTATGTGGAGACGGTCATCGCACTCAACCCGGACCTGTTTGTGCTGACCGGTGACTTCATTTCGGACTCTATGGCTTTCCTTCCGGACTGCATGGAGGAGATAGTTAAGGTTCGAGCCCGGTATGGCACTTTCGCCATATTGGGCAATCACGAGCATTGGTTTGGAACATTAACCGAGCTTAGGACGATTTTCAAAAAGTACAGTATCCCGCTTCTTGTCAATTCCCATGAGGTTGTTCAGACAACACGCGGACCTTTCGCTGTGGCCGGAATCGATGATCTCAGAAGCGGCGATCCTTCCCTTGAAAGAGCCTTGCTGGGGCTTGATTACCAGATCCCGACGCTCCTTCTGTCGCACCATCCCGAGATTTTTCCTCAGGCCGCCGAGCGGAGGATCCCCCTTACCCTTGCCGGACATTACCACGGAGGACAGATCAAGCTTAGTCTCCCGTACGTATCGATCAGCTTGGCTCATTTGATGACGCCCTACCCGGAGGGATTATACCGCACGGGTGATTCCCGTCTATACGTGAGCCGTGGGATTGGCACAACGTTCACCCCTGTCAGGCTTGGTGTCCCTGCAGAGATTACTCTTTTCCATCTCACTTAAGTTCTGCGAGTCACAGAGCCCAGTACGGGGCGCAAAAACCATACGCGGTCGTAATGAGATTGTGGAAGCGGCATCGTAAGAATGAATCGATTGCCAAAATACCGGCTAAAATGAGTAATGCCCCAAGTCTTATTGACCGCTTTGTAGAAAAGCAACCTTCCGCCGAAGCGGATAGCGCCTTTCAGCCCCATGGATCCTAGATTTTCCCCGGTTATTCTCTCCCATAATGTGTAACCACCGTTGTTATGATAAGGGTGGTTTTCATTGTCTCGGCCGGTCTGTTTTCACCAGAGATTCCTGACTGTTGAGCTCTCATCCGTATAACAGGTTGAGAATCGTTAAGGTGGAGTTGGTATGATCCGTGACTTAAGATAACGTGGCTTCACAGATGTCAAGATTCTCAGGGGTTAGCGGGAACGGCTTGAGAAAGCCCAAACAGAAACTTCTACGAGAGATGATACACGGGATTTGGCAGCGAAAGATATTCGACAATCGTGCATCACCGAGACGTTGAATGAACGTATCCATCGTATCAAGACAGGAAACCATGTTTCTAGGAATCTCGATGATAGGGGCCTTACGGAAGAGATCAACGACCAAATTTGCCACGTGGGGCATGCGTTGGTTCTCGATGATATAGTCATTGCCGTTGATCCTTAAGATATACCAACGAAGAAGGAATACCTCTGTGCCAATCACGAGGGAAGTGACCACGAGACAGGCGAAGGATATGTGAAAGTCGGCGGTAGCGGACGACACCGAACATACAACAGTCATTTCCCTCTCTGGTCGTAAGGCATGGATCATGACTTCAAGGGCGAGGATAATCAACCCTTCGGGGTCATCGATACCCATGAGGCATATCGGCACGAAAGGTGTTCACGCCATTGGCGCCGGGGCACGCTGACAAGCTTTTTGAGAAGGATAGGAAAAAGGTTTGTTATCCGTCTCACCCGCACGAGAGATCTCGTTCATACGGGTGAGGGAAAGCATTGCTCTGATATTGCCTTGTGCCCTTTTTTCACCTGACGAAGCAGTTATGAGGTATGAGGAAAGAACGGAAGGTTACCATCCGCTGCGATTGTCTGTCCCGGAGAACTGCTCAAGCATGACCATCCGTTGTTTCTCATTGTGGCAAAAGAATTCGGCAAAGAACCGATGATGCTTTTCACGAACTGTCCGATGAGCACAAAGGCCAAGGCAACAATCTGGCGTATCGTTTAAACCTATCTGACCCGCGTACGGTGTGATGAGCCCTTCCGCTCTATCGAACAGCGTGATAACCTGGCAGATATACGGGTGGGGCGTTATAGTATACGAAATACCGTATCATCCCCGCTGTCGCTTGCTCTGCCCAAGCCTGGCTGGGAGATAACTTTGCGGCTCAAGGTTCTTGTGGAGAGGGCCTCGCTTGTCTCAAAGCGGTTCTTCGGTGTTGCAACCTTCTCTCCTTGTGCCATTGACCACGGTCTTTATACCCCTTCACTTGCCTGATAAGACCCGCATACATGCTTTGACAAAACGGGCAAGGAAGACCGAATTCCAATTAGCCGTCAGCTTTTGGGATAAATGCGGGTAGAAAAACTGGGTAAACTCGAGGTCTATTCATCTTGACAACGGTGATGGCAATCTCTTACAATCATCACCATTATGAATAGAACATGCAACCCTGTAGGACTACCATGTCGTCTCTTCTTTTATGCGCTGGCCCTTTCTATGCTCCTTGTATTAGCCTCCTCACTCCCTGCCGCTCAATCACCAGTGGAGAAGACCCTGCCGAATGGACTCAAAGTAATTCTTCTGGAGAATCACAAAGCGCCCCTCGTCACATTTCAGGTGTGGTATCGGGTGGGTTCCCGCAATGAAGAATGGGGCAAAACAGGACTCTCTCACATGCTCGAACACATGATGTTCAAAGGTACTGAAAAGATAGGCCCGAGTCAGTTCTCAAAGATCGTCGAAGAGAATGGTGGTGATGAAAACGCCTTCACCTCGGCAGACTATACGGCCTACTTTGAGAATATGGGAGCCGATAGCATCGAGGTGTCCGTCATGCTTGAGGCTGACCGTATGCAGGGCCTCGTGTTGAAGGAAGATGAGTTTAAGATGGAGCGGTCGGTGGTGATGGAAGAGCGCCGTCTCAGAACAGAGGACGAGGCAAAGGCTCTCCTTCGTGAAGGTATTGAGGCCGCTGTTTTTCAGGTACAGCCTTATCATTGGCCGGTGATAGGATGGATGGAAGACATTGAAGGTTTTACCGTAAATGACCTCAGGAGTTACTACGATACCTTCTACAGACCATCCAATGCCTTTATCGTGGTCGTTGGAGATTTCAACGAAAAGACCCTCCTTCCTTTGATCGAGAAAGCCTTTGGCGCCATTAAGGGAGGATCTCCGTCCCGCCAGGACGGGATGCGCGAGCAGCCTCAAAAGGGTGAGCGGAGAATTGTGGTCAAGAAAGAGGCCCAGCTTGGGGCCATCACCAAGGCTTATCATGTACCGACCATATTGGACGATGACAGCTATAGCCTTGATCTGATTCAGACGCTCCTCTCGTCGGGAGAAAGTTCGAGACTGTATCGGAAACTGGTGCAGGAGCTGCAATTGGCGCTGTCTATCGATGCTGACAATCGTTCCATGTCAAAGGATCCCAACCTCTTTTCCATCTCTGCCGATATCATGCCTGGAAAGACGGCTGAGGAGGTAGAAGCCGCCCTTATTGCCGAGATCGAGCGACTACAGAAAGAACCTGTAGGGAAACGGGAGTTGGAGAAGGCAAAGAATCAGCTTGAGGCATCTCTTATGTTCACGAGAGACTCTATTTTCTATCAGGCCATGATTCTGGCGCAGTATGAGATTGTGGGATCATGGAAGGATTTGGATAGCTATATTCCCAAAATAAGAAAGGTATCCGGTCAGGATGTGATGGCAGCGGCGAGGAAGTACCTGGTGCCCGATAATTGCACCACAGGGATTCTCGTACCCCTGCCTGTAAAGGAAGGAAAAGGCATTGAATCGGGTTCTTCCGGAGGGGGGCGTACAATCCGATGAAAGAGTCCGCAAGAATAGAATATACCGGCATCCTTTTAGCTATTCTGGTAATGCTTCTCTTTGCGGGTAGTGCCTTCGCATTTGATCCAGTCAAGAGGTCCGTGCTTGCCAATGGTCTTACTCTCATCGTCGTAGAAGAGCACTCTATTCCTGTGGTGGCCATGGAGTTGCTCATCAACGTAGGGTCAAAGGATGATCCTGAGGGAAAGGAAGGATTGGCGGAGCTCACCGCGTCGGCCCTATCCCTCGGTGCCGGTGTAAGAAGCGAGAAAGACATCAGTGAAGACCTTGATTTCTGCGGCGCCGAGTTTGCGGCTCAGGCAGGAAAGGACTTTACTACGTTGAATCTAAAAGTCTTACGAAAAGACGTGGAATCAATCTTTCCGCTCTTCATGGATATTGCTGCAAAGCCAACTTTTCCCGAGCTTGAGATTAAGAAGAAGATTGCCCAGGCCCAGGCAGCCATAAGGTCCCTTGAAGACCGGCCCGGCTATGTGGCGGAAAGGGTTTTTCTAAAGACCCTTTATGGCAATGGATCCTACGGTCATTCGGTACAGGGAACGCAAGAGTCGGTTGAGAAGATTGACAAGGCGACAGTAGAAGACTTTTACCGCCTAGGTTATGGCCCTGGCGGAAGTATTCTTGTGGTGGTGGGCGACATTGACGAGGCCACCGTGAGGGACTTCCTCATACCTTGCATTGAGGAATGGAAAGGGAGCGGTGGAAAAGATAAGGTGGAAGAGGTGAGCTATAATAGTCACGGAGAAAGAGTGATTATCAATAGGCCCGTGGCACAGTCAAATATTGTCATGGGCCATGGTGGAGTATCCAGGGACAATCCTGATTATTATGCCCTTCAGGTGATGAGCTACATCCTTGGCGGTGGAGGTCTCACCTCCCGCCTTGCCGAAGAGATAAGAAACAAGCGCGGTTTGGCCTATGATGTGGGCTCTTTCTTTGATGCGGGCAAAATTGGCGGTTCCTTCCAGATTGTTCTCCAGACAAAAAATGTCTCTGCAAAGGAAGCCATCGACGTTGCGATCAGAACCGTTGAAGAAATGAAAAGCAAAGGAGTGCTGGAGGAAGAACTGGAAAAGGCGAAAAGGTATCTCGTTGGCAGTTTTCCGCAGAAGCTGAGTACCAATTCAAGAATAGCAGCCTTTTATGGTCAGCTAGAATATTTTGGTCTCGGTGTCGACTATGTGAAGCGATACAGGTCTCTTGTGGAATCCGTTTCGACAGAAGATGTGCTCCGTGTCGCCAGGGCGTATCTTCACCCCGATGCCTTTGTCACCATCATTGTGGCTGATAAGGAAAAGGCCGGGCTGAAGTAAGGCTGCTGTAGTGACAGGCTGGTGCGGTCAAATATTTGACTCGATTGCCCTCTTTTGCTGGTCTTTCTCAGTGCCGAAAAGTAAAGAGCCGGAATTTAAGGCACAGGACACTAACGTTTTTGCCCATCACCTTTCCAGGCATCACTTCAGGGTAAAATCGACACGGCTTTCCTTCTGCTTTTCCTTTTTCTCCGGTGCAAGCGATTTCGGTTCTATGATGAAGAGCCGCCCCGCGTCTATCTGACCTGCCTTCAGGATGGTCTCCTTGACCTTTTCGGCACGTGCCATCGCCAGTGAGCGCAGGTCTTCCTCCTTCACCGGGGAGTTGGTCAGCATCAGTTTTTCCATCTCTTCAACGGGGATCGTTTTTTCGAGGCCCACTATGTTATGGGGTTTGGGGAACTTCTCCGCTTTATAGGCAAGCCTGAGATACTTTTCGTACTCCTTCGGTTCTACCTTTACGTCATCGACAGCGATGTTGGTGGTGCTCTTTTTCAGGAGGTCTTTGAGTTTCTGTGCCTTTACCTTCTTTTGCAACAGGTACTGTTTCAGGCTTTCCCTGTCGCGTTCCATATCGACGTGGCCGGTGATATCGAGGTTTAATGAAGGCCTGTCCTGCAAGGCTTTGGCGAGATCGTCCACTTTCTTGAGATTGGCATCGGTGAGGGTAGTGCTCCCGTAATCGAATTCCACATATCCGAGGTCTTCACCGCCTCCGAAGAGGGAGCCGATGAGAGCAAAGGGCGCGGTTGCCGCCTTGGTCAGGAGATTCATGATGACCTTGAGAACGATCCTCCATATGCTGAATTGCGGGTCATCGAGACTCCCTGTGACGGGGATGTCAAGCTTGATTTGTCCACTCCTGTCTTTCAGAAGCGCTATGGCAAGCTTCACCGGAAGTTTCGTCGCGTCAGGGCTTTCCACCCTGTTGCCTAGGGTGAGCTGGTCCACGAAGATGGTGTTTTTCGAATCAAGCTTCCTTTTTTCGATGAGATACTGCACATCGAAGGACAATTTACCTTTCTCCACGGTGTATCCGATATATTTGTCGGAATAAGGCGTGGCGCTACTGAGTTCCATGTCTTTGAAGGATGCCTTGAGGTCCACGTAGAGGTCGTCGCGCAGGGGGTTGATTTTTCCTGTGATTTCAAGAGGGGCAAAACGGTTGTAGCGTGCCCTCAGTTCCATGTCGGCCAGGGTATCGGCCTTTGATGAGAGACCGGATACCCTCCCGCCGATTTCCGTGAGTTCACTTGAGAAATGAGGCGTTACCGAATGATCGCTGAAATTGACGGCACCACCCTGAAGTGTGATCGTATCGATTCGCACAGCCATGGGTTTTTCATCTGTCCCGGCACCGGTTTCAGGCTTCACGGGTCCGCCGGTTTTGCCCCCGGAGGCCTCCGTGGAAGTCCTTTCTTTGACGAGCATGTCCTGGAGGTTCAGACTGCCGTCCTCATTGACGGCAATCTGAGCGGTAAAGTTGGTCAGTGCGGCGCTCTTGATGATGAGTCCGGCGGGACGGTCTTTGAAGTCGATGCCGTTGAGATACAACGATTCCATGCTGAAAATATCACTGCCGGTTTCTTTGTCAACAGCCTGAAAACCGTTTACCGAGGCGGTTCCCGCAAAATGGCTGCTGAGTCCCTCTTTTTCCTTCTGCGATACGGTAAGAGTGCCGTTTGTATTGACGGCGCCGCTTGTGACGGCAATCTTCACCTTGTCGGTGAAGTAGGGTTGGAATGGGCGGATATCGATATTCTTCACGGCCACCTTGGCATCCACGGCCGGTGGCGCCATGCCCACGCTCCCGTCGAGGCCCACCCGCCCTTTTTTGTTGAGTATCAATGAGGCGGAGAATGTACCCTTGCTGTCCTTGGCCAGGGACAGCCCCTGGGCCCTGAGCGCAAGCTTCTCGACAGTAATATCCACAGGGTCTTTGAGCGACTGGTCGTTGAACGTAACTTTTCCGTTCGTAAGCTCGAAAAGATCAACAACCAATGCCAAAGGTCCTCCTTCGGTTTCCGTTTGAGACGTGCCACCGGGGCTGCCTTTCTTCTCCTTTTTTTCGGGAGATGGCGGCAGGACATTGAGGGCGCCTTTTTTATCCCGCCTGAGCGTTACGTCCGGTGATTGAATAGACACTTTCCCGAGATGGACCTTCTTTGCGAAGGGCTCGACGGGGTCCAGAGAAAGAGTGAGGGCCGGAATGCTTATGAGGGGCCTGTCCTGGCCATCGTTGATGAGAAGTTTCGTGAGGGCCACATCCCCTGTAAGGATAAGGGATGGTTCCTTGCCCTGTGGATATTCTGTAAAAGCAAGGTCGACTTTCATGGTGAGAAAGCCCGACCGGATGGTGTAGGGCATCTTCGTGGGAAGATACACAAGGTAATAGGGGAGGTCAATCTCCTTGATGTCGATATCGAAGTGTGTTTCCCGCGAGTCGATAAATGGTTTCGTTGTGCCCTGGATCACATAGGGGGTGCCATTTATCTTCAGAGAAATCGTCGGCTGGACGTCTGTTTTCACGTCCCGCGGGCGATCGGACAGAAGGGGAATGATGATGTTTAGCTCCCGCACCTCATGCTTCTTGTTGAAAGGCCTGTCCAGGAAATCGACGCTGCCGTTCTCGATGTGAATGCCGCCGAGGGCGAAGATAAAGGGTTTCGACTTTTTTGCCGGTTGCGTATTTTCTTTGGACGAGAACCCCTCAAGGATGTCGGAAAAATTATAGGACTTGTCCTCGTTACGGATAATGCTGATATACGGATTTTTGAGGACCATGCTGCGAAAGGCAACGGTTCCTTTGAGGATGGAAGGGGCGAACTTCGATTCCAGCATGTCGAAGGAGAGGAAATTACCGCTCTTGTCTTTTTCCTGAAGGGCGACCCCCTGGATTCTCACCGTCAGAGTGAGGGGGTTGATAGAGATCTTGTTGATTAAGACAGTCCTCCGGAGGGTTGAGGAGAGCTGCTTTACAAGTATCGATTTTAAAAGGGGAGGAGCTCCGAAGAAACCGAAGAGGGTAAATACGACGAAGACAATACCGCACCAGAAAAGGATTCTTGTAAATACTTTCATAAGTCCCCCTTAGATTTCAGAACATCGCACAGAGGATTACAGACCCGAGGGTGAAGATAATCTGAACGTCCCACGTCCTGCGCAGCCCTTCTTTTCCGCCCATACGATTATTGTGCTTCAAATTCGATTCAATTTCAAGTCAAATGTGGTAGAAAAAATCTCCCATCAGATAGTGCCGCTTGAAATCTTCACAGTCCCAGAAGGCGCGCCACTTTCAAGTAAACAAGGAATGTATTCCCCCGAGTTCAGGGATCTCTTCTGGTCTACAAAGACAAAGGGGTTGTGAGCACTCCTTTCGCCTTATCCCTTCCCAGAAGATGTATGTAAAGTGGGCCTCCCCTCTGTAACGGCGCTTCTTGCAAAGAGCACGAGAACAAGGAACCGGGCCCAAGAAAAAGCACGCCAGGTGCTTCAAGCTGCAGAAAAAAGCGCGAGGCTCAAGACAATCGAGAAGGCCGACCACGAGAGGCTCACGATGTATTTTGAGGAAATCAAGCTACGGAAGCGAGACATAAAGAACTGGAGCGTCAGATCAAGGATCTTTTCAGTAAGATCCCACTCGCGGAGTACATCCTGTGGTTCCCCGTTATGGGGCGGTTAGTTGCGGGAAACTCCTGGGAGAGCTTGGAAACCCCGAGCACTTCAAGAACCCTCGACAGATCTTGAAGTACGCGGGTTACGATCCTAAGGAGAACGACTTATGGATCACCAACGGATTCGGAAGATCATCTCGAAGATAAGGACGCTGGCTCTTGAGGAAATGTCCGTATTTCATGGTGCTCGGGTCGTCAACAGGAGTTTATTCTTCAAGAGCTATAATGCCAGAAGCGCTCTGTGCGGTTATTCTTAAGCTCATACGGGGAATCTTTGCACTGATGAGAGATAAAAGAGAGTTTACCGAAAACATAAACTGCTGCCAGCAAGCAGTGTAAAAGGAGGAGATATCATTGTGGTGAAAGGAAAACCATGTGTCTTCGTAAGCATCACGCCCTCTATGGTTGGGCTTGGTCAACTTCCATTCATCCCTTTGATCTTATAAGGTACGTTGGGCTAAAAAGGGCCCGGAGAACAAAAGAGGTTAGATAAAGAGGATCAAAAGGGAGAGCCACCACGACAACAGGGTCTTAACAGGATGAGGTAAGAAAATGTTTTGACATATTCTTTAGAAAAGGAAGATTTAGGGCAACCCTTTCCTTTAAATTGTCGAGCATTGGAGTTCAACCCGCCCCATTTTTGAGGTTCGCCGCCCTCAAACATTACCAGCTCTCGGGTTTGTTTGGCATACCAGCAATCTACCCCCTAGCTTTCTTGGCTGTTGACCAACTGCGATCATTCCAGAACGAGGTTACGGTTTTTACTTCATGATGTTTTAACCTCAAGGATTAACGGAGAAGTGAGTTATTAATTGTCAGTCCTGCAGAACCTGGAGTATAATTTGTTTTGTAGTAAACATTTTCCTATGCACATACAGGAGGGACGATAGATGCAAGCGAATCACTCAGCGCTCTTAGTGATGGACGTTCAAAACGGAATCGTTCAGCGTTTCGTTGAAAAACCAGAAGTCATGGATCCATTTCAACGTGCCGTGGCCGCTGCCCGTCGTGCGAGAATTCCGGTTATTTTTGTTCGTGTTGCATTCCGTGACGGCTATCCGGAAGTAAGCGCACGGAACAAAACGTTTTCGGCCGTCCCAGAACATAGAGGCATGACCATTTCCGAGACCTCGACGCAAATTCATTCTTCGGTAGCGCCGCTTCCGGATGAACCTGTCGTGACAAAATTACGCGTAAGCGCGTTTGCCGGTAGTGATCTTGAGATTATTCTCCGCTCCCGTGGGATCGACACGCTGATTCTCACAGGTATTGCGACAAGCGGTGTCGTCCTTTCGACTCTGCGGGAAGCTGCGGACAAGGATTACCGGCTTGTCGTTCTTTCCGATGCGTGTTTAGACACCGATCCTGAAGTCCACCGCGTGTTGGTTGAGAAGCTGTTTCCCCGTCAGGCAGATGTTTTAACCGTGAGTGAGTGGGCTGACACCTTGCCGTAATCCCCTGTGCTAACAATTGTGGACTTTGTTACCGCCCGCTTCCACTCAGCTTCACCCGGCACGCTTTGCGAAACTGTGAATATTCCAAGCGGTACCCGGAATCGACGATTTTTTTTCGAAATCTGTAGAAGATTACAGAATGAATACATGGGCGGGAAAATCATCACTTCCGTAATTCAGACTGTTACTTCAGAAAAGTAACGGGTGGAAAAGGTTCCGGAGGGTGCAGATATCAAGCTTGTCTCCATCGTCTCTGACACCTTCGATGTAAGCGGGAAGAGAATCATTCATGAATTTACTTGACATAGCTTTTTTCGGAGCTTAGCTTAGTTATTATGGTTGTGCCGCACATAACTATACGTCGACAGACAGAGGGCATACGGTGAGTGAAACGTTCACGTAAAGGGGTTAAGAGAGCGGGAGCTCTCCTTACGGCTCCTGTATGTCTTGGGATGCAGAGATTAAACTTATAAGGAGGAAGATCATGAAAAGAATGACACGTCAGTTCACGTATCCAACCGCACTTGCTGTTGCGGTGGCGCTTTTTGCCTTTATGGTTCTCACACTTCCCATTCCTTCACACGCGGCCTCGGAGAATCAAGGTTTGACGACCGCTGGCGGGGCCTCAAAGGCCGACCGTGCTGAGGCACGCATCAAGGAGCTTCATGCCAAGCTCAAGATCACCCCGGCGCAGGAAGAGCTCTGGAATAACGTCGCCCAGGCGATCAGGGACAATGAGAAAACCATGGAGACGCTCATCAAGGAAAGGTCAGAAAAGGCAGGTACCATGACCGCCGTCGACGATCTCAAATCCTACAGTGAAATTGCCGAGGCACATGCAGATGGCCTCAAGAAATTCATCCCCGCCTTCGAGCCTCTCTATGCCAGCATGTCGGACGATCAGAAGAAGAATGCTGATATGTTATTCCGCCATCACGGCCCCAAGAAACCAAAGGCGAAGGCGAAGGCCAAATGAGTGCGGCTGCCGTAACGTCAAAACAGCACACCCTATGGTGCGATAGGGAATCACGTGAAGAATGGGAGGACACCATGAGAACCTCGAATACGCGAGCCAGGAAGTTAAGTTCGACGGTCGGCAAGATCGTGATGGCGCTCGTCTTCGTCTTCATGATCGGCGGTATATCCATGGCACCGGCCTTCGGCAGGGATAACGATAGGCGCGAAGAGCATCAGCGCGGTCGGGTGGAGCATCAAAGGCGTGTGCACCACCCCCCTCGTGAGTACTACTCGGCACCTGTCTATGCGCCCCCGCCGGTCGTCTATGCCCCTACCCCGTATCAGTCGCCGGGCATCACCCTTGTCTTCCCCTTCCACATTCGATAGGGGGTCCTTAAGCGTCGACCGTGGTGTTATGAACCCGGCTCTCCCACGAAGACCAAGGCCGAAATCCTCATGGTTACGTGTGGCCGGGTCATATCGTTCTCATGCCTGGCGACAGACAAGAAAAGGGGAGACAAGCTGGAGGATGTTTTGGGATATGAAGGGCGCGGGGTAAAGGTCACGAAGACCAGTAAGGAAGAAGGAGCGTACGAACGATGCGTTGTCGGAGGTGAACTATGATGAAAAGATACGTCACATGGTACCTGATAGCCGCAATGCTGGTTATGGGCATTGCGCCCCGCGTCGAAGCTGCTTTTTCGCCATCGGAGACGCTTACGCTCGTGGTCTCGGCACGGACAGCCGATATTGAAAGTATTCGCGCCGCCCTCGAAAACAAAATTGTGAGTCAGAGATTACAGGACCTGGGGTTCAGCAATGACGAGATTGCCTCCAGACTGTCACAGTTGAGCGACGAGCAGCTACACAGCATGGCCAGAAAGATTGACGACCTGAAAGTGGGCAAAGACGGCGGCGCCGGGGTCCTGATCGTCGTCCTTCTTAATTGTTCTCATCGTTGTTTTGGTTATTGAACTGTCAGGAGGACGAAGAGTGTGGGGTAGGAGGTAGCCTGCGCTGCAGATTGCTGAAGAAAATTTCGGAGCAAGATTTTTCTTTACTCCTCGTGTTCGCAACAGACCGAGAAATCTAAGGCCCACCATGGACTTGTAAAGAATAGCCCGCGCCGATGAGCTATGGGACGTTGTCGAAAGCACCCACTGTCTACACTGTGTTTTCGGCGACCTACAAAAAACGATCCTCCGGCAAGCTTTTTGCTACACCAGGAAAGATAAAGAGGGATCGTTGTAATCGGATCATTCGTGATAAGACTCATAGCTGTTCTGGCCCGAATAGTGAAACAGAAGCTGTTTTTCTACTGAGGGTCCACTGAAGGACAAAATTGTGGGAGGAGCCTTACTGATATTTTAGATAGGACAAGAAGACTGTGTCACTCTTCGCGGTTAGAATGGCCCATACACAATATGCTTTGCTGTTTCTTCATCTGTCTGGTATACTGTTTCGTACGCGCGGCGGTTATCACTCGGGCATTGCATCCGGAAAAGGGCAGCGTTAAGTGTTGTGCTGCCTTTTTCCGGATGCAATGCATAATTCTTTAAAAGGATGATTTTTCCGTTCATACCATACGTTCGGAAAAGTTGAGTGTACGCAAAAAAGCCGTCTAGGAAAGAGGAGGAGGGCGTTAAATGGTGTGGAAGCATAACGCAGAGGCGCTTTGTTGTGCAGGCGTTCTGACGATTATCGGGATTATACTTCTTCTGACGGGATGCGAGAAAGCACACACAAGGAACGCGTTCATTGCGCCGGTGGTTGAGGTGGCAAATGTCACGAGGAAGGATGTTCCAGTCTACTCGGAATGGACGGCATCGACAGATGGTCTTGTAAACGCCACAATTCGGGCACAGGTCCAAGGTTATCTTGTTGAGCAGGATTACCGAGAGGGGGATTTTGTCAGGAAGGGGCAGGTACTCTTCAAAATCGACCCACGATTCCTTCAGACAGCCTTGGAACAGGCCCTTGGGCAGCTCACACAAGAGCAGGCACGATGGGAAACCGCCAAAGCGAACCTCGAGCGCATTAAGCCTTTGGTAGACCAGAGGGCAGTGAGCAGGAAAGATTTCGATGATGCCGTAGGTGCCGAACAGGCCAGTCGGGCTGCCGTGGCTGCAGCGCAGGCTATGGTTGACAGAGCACAGGTGGACCTCGGGTTTACCAAGGTTACTTCTCCCATAGACGGTATCGCCGGCATAGCCAAGGCACAGATGGGCAATCTCGTGGGTCCCGGATCTCTAGAGGAATTAACAACAGTTTCAACTGTGGATCCGATAAAGGTGTATATCTCTATGAGCGAGCAGGAGTATCTTAAGTACTTGCAGAACGGTGGAGGGCCCACTCAGCGGGTACCGCTTGAGCTGATCCTTGCTGACGGACGCGTCCATCCCTACAAAGGTACTTTCGCTTTTGCGGACCGTCAGGTAGACGTAAAGACAGGCACCATTAAAGTCGCCGCCCTTTTCCCTAATCCCGGGAATCTGCTTCGACCAGGCCAGTTCGCCCGGGTTCGCGCCGAGACCGAGATTAGAAAAGCAGCACTTCTGGTTCCTCAACGGGCCATAATGGAACTCCAGGGTGGATATCAGGTTGCCGTGGTTACGTCCGACAACAAGGTTACCATGAGACCCGTTAAGGTGGCCGAGCGGGTCGAGAACCTGTGGGTGGTGGCCGAGGGCCTAAAGCCCGATGATCGGGTCGTGGTTGAAGGGCTCCAAAAGGTCAAAGACGGTATAGTCGTAACCGTAAAGCCGTTAGGCTCCGGCACGACAGCTGACTCAGAAGTCAAACCGCAGGTTACTTCGCCGGCCCCGTCGAAGTCAAAACCCACGCCAGAATCGCAACACGCGGGGAAGGGGTAAGCGGTAGGCCCATATGTCAAAGTTCTTTATTAACCACCCTATCGTAGCGATGGTCATTTCCATTATTTTTGTGGTTTTAGGGCTCGTCGCATTGAGGGTCCTGCCCGTGGCTCAGTTTCCCGAAATCGTCCCACCAGAGATTCAGATCAATACGAACTATAATGGTGCTGATGCTCAAACCGTCGAGCAATCCGTCGCAACACCTATTGAAGAACAGGTCAGCGGCGTGGACGACATGAACTATATCTATTCGGTCAACGCGAGTAATGGCTCAACGCGTATGTTCGTCAATTTCGACGTCAAAACTGACCCTAATATGGACCTGATCTTCACAGAGATGCGGCAGGAACAAATCCAGTCCCAGCTTCCCCTTGACGTGCGCAACTATGGCGTAACGGTCCAGAAATCAAGGTCCTCACCGCTCATGCTCATCTCACTTTACTCACCAAGGAAGACCCATGACGGAGCGTTTCTGGCAAACTATGCCAATATTAACCTCATCGACCAGCTTTTGCGTCTGCCCGGGGTTGCCAACGTCACCATTTTCGGCGCAGGACGGTATGCGATACGCATATGGGTCAAGCCGGACATCCTTGGCAAGCTCGGTATCACTATTCCCGACATCATCAATGCGGTGCAACAACAGAACACCGTAAACCCGGCCGGGCAGATTGGCGGTGAACCTGTCCCTCCTGGACAAGAGTTCACTTATACTGTACGTACACAGGGCCGCCTGGTTTCTCCCGAGGACTTTGGTTCCATCGTTGTACGCGCAAACCCCGATGGATCGATAGTCCATTTGAATGACGTGGCCCGGATCGAATTAGGGTCGCAGAATTACGGCGTGAGGGGACGCTTTGACGGTCAGCCCTCCGGAAACCTGGCAATCTATCAATTGCCGGGCTCCAATGCCATCGCCATTGTTCAGGGTATCAGGAAACTGATGGAGGAGGCAAAGACACGCTTTCCCGCTGATCTCGACTATACCGTTGCGCTCGACACAACACGATCCATTAACGCGGGAATTTCTGAGACCTTCAAGACGCTTTTAGAAGCGCTAGCCCTGGTCATACTCGTGGTCTTCATCTTCCTGCAGGGGTGGAGGGCTACACTCATTCCGGCTCTTGCCGTTCCTGTATCCCTCATCGGGACTTTTGCTGTGTTTCCGTTCCTTGGTTTTTCGCTGAACACCCTGTCGCTCTTTGGCCTCGTATTGGCCATCGGACTGGTGGTTGACGACGCCATTATTGTCGTTGAAGCCGTTGAACGTCATATCGAGGAAGGCCTGTCACCGAAGGAAGCGGCGGTTAAAGCCATGGGGGAAGTCTCGGGACCGGTCATGGCTATTGCGCTGATTCTGGCAGCAGTCTTCATTCCTACAGTATTCATACCGGGCATTACCGGCAGGCTCTACCAGCAATTTGCCGTGACGATAGCTATCTCGGTCCTCATCTCTGCCTTCAATGCTCTCACCCTCAGCCCTGCACTCTGCGCCCTTCTCCTCAAGCCTGGAAAAATGTCTCATGGACTTCTGGATCCTTTCTTCAGGTCCTTCAACCGGATTTTCGGGCACGCCTCGAGGCGCTACCTCAGTCTGTGCGGCACCTTGATTCGAAAGAGCGTTCTGAGCCTTGTCATCCTTGCTGCAACAGGGATTCTAGCCGGCCTTCTGGGCAAGGGAATCCCTGCAGAGTTCCTGCCCGAAGAAGACCAGGGGTATCTTTACGTCAACGTTTCCCTGCCCGATGCAGCCTCGCTTCAGCGTACCGATGATGTCTGCAAAAAAGTCGAGCAAATCATCGCGAGCACGCCGGGCGTTGAACATTACCAGACCGTGGTGGGCAATAGCCTTTTGAGTATTGCCCAGAACACTTACAGCGGTTTTTTCTTTGTAACGTTGAAAGAATGGAATAAGCGAAAGAAACCGGAGGAGCAGTATCAGGCCATAATGACACACCTGAACCGTGAGCTGGCAAAATTGCCCCAGGCCGTGGCCTTCGCCTTTCAGCCTCCGGCCGTTCCAGGCATAGGGCTGGCGGGAGGGGCAACCCTTGTTCTGGAGGACCGGGCCGGTAGAGACATTAATTTTCTGGCGGAGAACGTCAAGAAATTCATCGAGGCCGCAAGCAGGAGGCCCGAACTGGCCCGCGTGACAACGACGCTTCTCCCTGCCGTACCCCAGCTTTTTGTTAATGTGGACCGGGAGAAGGTGCTTAAGCAGGGTATTAACCTGGGCCAGGTCTACCAGACTCTTCAGGCATTTATGGGTGGCTACTTCATTAATTTCTTCAACCGTTTCGGCCGGCAATGGCAGGTCTACGTGCAGGCGGAAGGTGAATACCGCACTCAAGCCGATGACATCAAACAATTCTATGTGCTCAATGACAGGGGTGATCCCGTGCCTCTTTCGGCGGTAACAAGGATCGAACCCAGTTCGGGTCCTGAATTTACCATGCGGTACAATCTTTACCGCTCCGCCCAGATCAACGCTGTGGCGAACCCTGGTTTCAGTTCGGGCCAGCTCATGAAAGCGCTCGAAGAAGTCTTCAAAGAGACAATGCCTTCTGAGATGGGCCTTGACTATATCGGCATGAGCTTTCAGGAAAAGAAGGCGCAGCAAGGCATTTCAGCGGTAGCCATCTTTGGATTTTCGCTGTTCTGTGTCTTCCTCATCCTTGCGGCCCAGTATGAGAGCTGGTCTTTACCGTTCAGCGTGCTTCTGGGTACCCCCGTGGCAGTTTTTGGTGCCCTGATGGCCTTGTGGTTACGTGGCCAGATAAACAATGTGTATGCGCAGATCGGTCTCATCGTGCTCATAGGCCTTTCCGCAAAGAATGCCATCCTGATTGTTGAATTTGCGAAGACCGGACATGAACGAGGTAAGCCTCTTACCGATGCAGCCCTGGAAGGAGCTAGACTGCGTTTCAGGCCGATCCTGATGACGTCTCTCGCATTCCTTTTGGGCGTGCTCCCCCTTGCTTTTTCGCGTGGTGCCGGTGCAGTGGCACGAAAAACCATGGGAACGGCCATAATGGGAGGCACAGCAGCTGCGTCGCTGATCGCAATTTTCCTTATCCCCGCCACATTTTATGTGGTGGGCAAGGTTTCCGATTGGTACAGGAGGAAGAGGCGGTTCAACGAGAAGGAGGAGAATGGTGCATAAAGTCATCATTGCCTTCCTCCTTGCCTTCGCGCTTTGCGCCTGTGCCTTGGGCCCTGATTACAAACGGCCTTCGATTAAGACGCCGGCATCTTGGCGTCTCGAAGAACCGGAAGCAAAGGATCTTGCTAACACCGCCTGGTGGGAGCAGTTTGATGATCCTGTCCTGAACGATCTTGTGGGGATTGCCTTGCACGAAAACACGGATCTTCGCATAGCAGCCGCGAGAGTAGAGGAGTTTATGGGACGCTACCGCACGACGCATGCGGCACTGTTTCCCAGGGTCGTTGCCAGCGGTACCGGTGCCGGGATTGGGGCAAGCGAAGTTGCGGATGTTCCTTGGTCCTCGGCCGCTGATAACCCGTACAGTGACTTTCAAACGAATCTCAGTGCAAGTTGGGAGATTGATATATGGGGTCGTTTGAGGAGGGCTACTGAGGCAGCCCGTGCCGATCTCCTGGGTACGGAAGAGTTACGGCGCGGTGTTGTTTTGACGGTTGTGACAGCCGTAGCGGTGGCATACACCGATCTTCTGGATCTGGACAAACAGCTGGAAATTGCAAAGCGTACTGTAACGAGCCGTGAAGATTCTTTCAAACTCTTCAAGCTGCGCTTCGGGCAAGGTTTGATCTCGGAGCTAGAACTGCGCCAGGTAGAATCGGAGTACCAATCGGCGCTCGCCACCGTTCCAGCACTTCAGAACCTGATTGCCAGGCAAGAGAACGCCCTGAACGTGTTGCTTGGGCGTAACCCGGGTCCAATTCCGCGCGGCAAGCCGCTCGATAGTCTCGTGCTTCCTGCTGTGCCTGCAGGTCTGCCTTCAGGGCTTCTCGAAAAACGTCCAGATATTCGTCAGGCAGAACAAGACCTTGTGGCTGCGAATGCGCGAGTCGGCGTGGCACGGGCGTTGTATTTCCCCACCATTTCTCTCACCGGTTTATACGGTGTAGACAGTATGGACCTGTCCCGTCTTTTTACCGGACCGGCAAAAATGTGGAACTACGCCGTGCCCATTTCAATGCCGGTCTTCAACGCGGGAGCCATAGCCGGGCAAGTGAAGGCCGCTGAAGCGGTTCAACAACAGTATCTGTTTCGGTACCAGCAGGCAATCCAACGGGCATTTAGGGAAGTGGAAGATGCCCTTGTCGATCAGCACAGAACAAGAGAACAGTTGGGAATACAAAAAGCACAGGTGGAGGCTTTACGAAAGTATGCAGAGCTTGCCCATCTGCGCTACGAGAATGGGTATACAAGTTACCTTGAGGTGCTTGACGCCGAGCGAAGCCTCTTCAATGCGGAGCTCTCATATACGCAGACGCAAGGCGCCCTCTTCCGTGCCCTCGTTAACCTTTACAAGTCCATGGGTGGAGGCTGGGTCATCAAAGCGGATCAGCTTGTCGGCGGCTGAACGAGCGTGCGGGAGCTTCCGTCATTTAATAATCACAATTCCCTACAAACCCCAGGTTGCTGTCTTAACCAAGTGAACTGATGGCGGAACCGTGCCGCCCCGCCGGGATTTTGTGTGGCCCTGCTGCCTGATTCTTGTGTATCATTGCCTATATGTGTTTTCCCATGGCTTCATGAGGTGTGTGCATCCGGTGTATACTTGTCTTGCTAAGTACCTGAGCCTTGGCCATACTGCGGATGCCCCAGTGCGTCGCATCAGGGGCTGTGGTATACTGAGTAAACTCGATAACTGCCTCAATCTTTTTCTTAGGGATTTTCGGAATACGACGAGGGGGAGGAGCTTCTCTGTCCAGCCCGGGCAGCCAAAGGGTGAAAAAGCGTTCTCGCCACATGTGCACTATCGCGGGTTATATACACTTGCTTCTTCTCCTGTTTCAGTTCATTCTTTTCCGTAGGACGTATCATTCCTTCCACCCCCTTTCAGGGGGTGCTATGTGGGATTTGGTGAATCCATAAAAGATACGTCTTTATTATTCCCATACACAACGTTTGATTATAACTGGATGAACTAAGGAGTTGCCGACTTGCGTATTACTTTTTCGTCTGTATTGCCTGTCCGTTGTCTATGGCAAAGAACCTGTACAGCGTGAACCATGCAATTTTTACATATTCGCTCGTGACCATCTTCAAATCGCGCTTGCTCAAAAACCACAGCGTGTGGTTGTACTGCTCAAATCGGCTGGGAACAAAGATGAGTTGATAGTCATTTTTTCCGAATACCTTTTTCGCAATTATGCTGATCCTTCTCATGTGGTAGGGTGAACTCACAAATATTGCGGATTTGAACCCTGCCTTATCCATCATTTTTCTCGATTCCAGTATCTCGATGTGGGTATCTTCATAATACTTCGGATAGCTCAGACGGTTCACTATCCGGCCCCGTATTATCGAGGGGTCGGGGCGCACACTCAGCTCGCCTGTGTCGTTTGAAAAGGGCCCCGCATCGGAAACCTTGCCATACGCTGGGATAATGAGATGGCGGGAATGCCCATCTTCAATGAGCTTCAAGGCTTCTTCTTTTCTGAGGGTAGATTTGGGGCCCAGAAGAAGCACGATAACGTCAGACTGCACGGGCCTGTCTGCGCGAGCAAGCCAGTATGGCGCACAGGCCACAGAGCCGATGACAGCAATACATATAATGATCAGTACACCATATCGTTTCATAAAATATTATCGGAAAATGATATCTCTCACCGAGACCGTAGAGTCCACCACGGCCTGTCACATATCAGAAGTCTCATGCCACACGTCGTTCTGCCCTGCGGAGCCCTGTAGCCTGGAACTTACGAAGTGAGCGGGGGAGAGATAACAGTGTCCTTACAGAAAAAAACGCCGTATCTCCGCTTTTTCACCTGCGAAGTTGATTAAAAGGCCTATTGTGTATCCGGTGGCCTTGAGACAATTGATTAACTGTGTCTTGTGGACCTTCTGCAGCTCCTCAACCATTTTCAGTTCAAGAATGATCCGGTCTTCTACGATGATATGCGCATGATATTCACCGACAGGGAAGCCCTTGTACCAAACCTTTACCGGAACATGGCTCCGTGCCTTTAAACCCTGTTTCTTTAATTCTATTATCAACGCGTTTTCATAGACTGCTTCGAGAAAACCGCTGCCAAGCTCTTTGCTTACATCAAATACAGCCCGGCTAATCCTGTTGATGATGCCGCCAATATCCGAAACTTTTTCATCAGTTTCAGGAGGATCCTTCAACCGCGAGTTGATCTCGGCAAGTATTTCGTCATCTGTACCAAGAAATCTATTGTTCATTTGGCCTGCAAACGTGATGAATCGATCATTCTATGATATCCGACAAGCGAATATTGGTCAAGTCTTTTATCACCAGAAACAATGTACTTTTTTTCAATCTAACAGCACGTTACTTAATGTTCTGAGTGGGCCGTGCGGTACCATTCAATGGTTTTTTGGAGGCCTTCCTCAAGCCCGGTCTTGGCCGTAAAGCCGAATTCTTTTGCGGCCCTCGTGGTATCAACCCGTCTCCGGGGCTGGCCGTCTGGTTGTGCTGCATTGAAAACGATCTTGCCTTCAAACCCCATCAATTTTCCGATACGGTGAGCGAGTTCCTTGATGGATATCTCGAATCCTGCTCCGATATTGACCGGATCGCTTTTGTTGTATTTTTCAAAAGCCAGAGCAATGGCCTCTGCCGCATC
Organism: uncultured delta proteobacterium; assembly: GCA_963754785.1. Taxonomy (GTDB): domain Bacteria; phylum Desulfobacterota; class Syntrophorhabdia; order Syntrophorhabdales; family Syntrophorhabdaceae; genus PNOF01. The sequence goes on from CAVWHH010000027.1 coordinate 220,150, forward strand.
TTCCACGTAGAAAAACTCCCTGGTTGCCTTGCCCGTTCCCCAGATTTCCACGGCAACAGTTCGGAGCTTGTTCCGGGAAGGAGGCCTAATACCGAAGGATTCGAGGTGTTTGTGGATCGCATTAGCTTTCTCACGTGCGGGCTTTCTTACACCGCCCTTGCCTCCTTTCAGAGCGTTGCCGAAAATGGCCAGGTCACAAAGAATGCCCTGGTAATCTCCCTGCGCGAGGAGATCAGCCAGATGGAATTTTCTGATCAATGCGGGAATCACATGGGATGAGGTGAAATTGAAATTATCTCCCGGACCGTAGAGATTCACAGGGAGCAGAAAAATAGAGTTGAATCCGTACTGCTCACGATAGGCCTGAGATTGTACGAGCATCATTTTCTTTGCAAGCCCGTAGGGGGCGTTTGTCTCTTCGGGGTAACCCTCCCAGAGCGTCTCTTCACGGAAGGGCACCTGTGTACATTTCGGATAGGCGCATATCGTGCCCAAGGCAAGGAACTTATCGATACCGCTCGCGTATCCCTCGTGAAGGAGCTGCACACCCATCATGGCATTTTCATAGAAGAGCGACGCGGGGTTGTCCTTGTTAAACCCGATTCCGCCAACCTTTGCTGCGAGATGGATCACCGTATCGGGTGTCGTCTCCCGGTACATTCTTTTTACGTCCGCCATACGCACGAGGTTGTATTCCGGCAGATCAGCAACCGTAATGTGTTTGTATCCGCGTTTGTCAAGGACGCTCACGAGGTGCTTACCCAAAAAACCTTTCCCGCCGGTTATGGTGATCCGTTTATCGAGGAAGTTCATGTGTGTTGCTCCGGTTTGTCTTTTTACTGTCCCTCGCGTACTTTTTCATAGAATGAGTACGCATGGTCTGTATAGCAGAAGCCTTTCGCCCGGCACGCTTGAATGCCTTCATGAGCCGATTCGATGCCAACCATCTTAAGATCATAATCGACCATGACCTGAACGAGCTCAAGGAAGGTTACGCGAGGTTCCCAGCTCAGTTCCCGCTTCGCTTTTGTAATATCTGCCTGAAGGAAGTCAACCTCAGCGGGACGAAAATATCGTGGATCGACTTCTATGAGGACCTCCCCTGTCTTCGGGACATACGCCTTTGACGCATGCTCTTTAGAGAGGGACCGTATCATTCCTTTTGTGTCTGTGCCCTCTCCCCGCCATTCAAGTTCGACACCTGCATACGCAAAGGCGGCCTCTATGAATTCACGAACCGAACGGCTCTCCCCGGTACCGACAGCATAATCGCCGGGCTCGTCCTGCTGAAGCATGAGCCACATCATCTCCACATATTCCGGCGCGAATCCCCAGTCTCTTTTCGCGTCGAGGTTACCGATGTAGAGCTTTTTCTGGTTTCCCGTGAGGATGTTGGCAAGGGCGCGGGTAATCTTGCGCGTCACAAAGGTTTCACCTCTTCTCGGCGACTCGTGGTTGAAGAGGATACCGTTTGAGGCAAACATATGATATCCTTCCCGGTAATTCACCGTCATCCAGTATGCGTATATCTTCGCAGCCGCGTAGGGACTTCTCGGATAGAAAGGGGTCTTCTCGTTCTGCGGAGGGGCGGACATGCCGAAGAGTTCCGATGAAGAAGCCTGGTAATATTTTGTCGTGATCCCGCTTCGACGGATCGATTCGAGGAGTCGCGTGGTGCCGAGGCCGGTGATGTCACCGGTATACTCAGGGGCATCGAAGCTCACCCTCACGTGGCTCTGGGCGCCCAAGTGATATACTTCTTCGGGCTTGATATGATATATGAGCTCTGTGAGCTGCCCCGCATCGGATAAGTCCCCATAGTGGAGAAAGAGTCGTGTACCGGGGCTGTGAGGGTCACGATAGATATGGTCAATCCGTCCGGTGTTGAATGTGCTGGCGCGACGGATGAGGCCATGCACCTCGTAATCCTTGGAGAGGAGAAGCTCGGCAAGGTATGAGCCGTCCTGGCCGGTGATACCGGTGATCAATGCTTTTTTCATATGGACTCCTTGAAACCCGTTTTACCTTTCCGTTGCTTAAGTTTTATTGTTTCTTCTCCCACTCCCAGGCGGTTTGAATGATATATTCGAGATCATCGTGGTTCGGTCGCCAGCCCGTGGCCTTCTTGAGCTTGGAGCTATCTGCGGTGAGCACGGGGGGATCGCCAGGCCGTCTGGGCGCATCGACGGTAGTAAAATTGATACCGGTAACTTTCTTCGCACTTTCGACGACTTGTCTCACGGAGAATCCATGGCCGTAGCCACAATTCATCACATCCGATTTCTTTGTTTTCATGAGATAGGTGAGTGCAAGAAGATGTGCCAGAGCGAGATCGTCAACATGGATATAATCGCGCACACAGGTCCCGTCCGGTGTGGGATAATCGGTGCCATAGATGAGTAGCTTGTCACATTCACCCTTTGCGGTCTTGAGCGACCTCGTAATAAGATGTGTTGCTTCCTTGTATGCCTGGCCTATCCGCCCCTCAGGGTCGGCGCCGGCGACATTGAAATACCGAAGTGCTATATAATGAAAATTCCGTGATGCCGAGAGATCCGCAAGGACCCGCTCAATCATCATTTTTGAAGCCCCGTATGGGTTTATGGGAGCAAGGGGTGTTGCCTCATCGACAGGCATCTTCTCTGGCATGCCATAGGTAGCGGCTGTCGAAGAATAGATGAGGTATTCGATGTTGTTTTCCGCCACGGCTTCCAACAGGTTCAGCGTATTGATGACGTTGTTGCGGTAGTATAAAAGAGGTTTTCTCATGGATTCTTCCACCTGAATGGATGCGGCAAAATGGATTACCGCGTCGGGCCGGAAGGTTTTCAGTGTCTCGTTTATAAGCTTTGTATCTTCGAGGTCTCCCTTGACAAGTTTTCCAAAGAGGATGGCCCAGTCGTGACCCGTTGAGAGATTATCGAAGACGAGTATATCGTGACCTTCTTCGCCCAACACTTTTACAACGTGACTTCCGATGTACCCGGCCCCGCCTGTTACAAAGATCTTCATACGCTATTTCCTTTTGTAGATATCGTTAAATGCCTTGGGCTTTATCACGTACCATGATGAATCGCAATAAGCTACCGCTATTGTAATGCCGCAGAGGGCGCACAGAGCTTTGTAAGTTTTTTATACAAACCCGGAACAACCCGATTTGACTTACATATTACCATAAAAACAGGGTATAATAGGCAATTTTATGCAGGTTTTGGGCTCAAGTTTTTCAATTGACAGGTCATTATAAACAAAAAATATAACAAGGACGTCATTTTTGTCCTTGAAAATATTGTAATACACCAAAATGGCTTACCATCCGGGTCACGGGCACCTTCACAGAAAGAATGCCCTTTCATACTTCTTTATCTTGCTTTTCCACATTTCTGTGTTATACTAAATATAATCTGTGAGACTGGGGCGTAATGCCGGGACTAAGAAATAAGATTATATAGAAAAAATTAAGAGGTGCTTAGTCATGAAAAAAGATGTTACGATATGTTTTCGTACCAGCGAAGATCTCCGAACTTCATTGGAAAAAATCGCCGAGGGGGAGAGAAGATCGCTTTCATCCATTATTGAGACCGTTCTGTATAACCACCTCAAAGACAAGCACGTTCTAAAAGGGTTGAAGAGTGAGCGGCGTGGTTACCCGAGAAAAGAAGTATCTCTGCCAGCTTTTGTCTATAAACACGACTCAAAGGAGTCTCCATTGCAGACGGGTATCATTATTGACCTCTCGTTGAGCGGACTGCGTATTTCTGTGCCGGACGATTATAGTGTGGAACACGACGGTGAATTCGATACCCTCTTTACCATACCCAATGAGAAGACACCAATCAAAATGAAATGCACCATCAAAAGGGTTTTTGATGGGATCGAACATACGAAGGAAATGGGCGCTAATTTTGTGGACGGTGATTTCCCTGGTTACCAGAAACTGCACAAGTACCTCATGCAGTAACCCGAAGGCCTATTCTATAGGGAATTTTTCATTTTTCTCGCATAATGTTTCAGAAAAGTCATGTGTTCCTCTGTAAAGCCTTCCCAGGCGAAGGGAAAGAGAGCATTGTTCTGATAAATGGCCTCTTCTGCAATGGGGTATCGGGTATAAGGATAATATTGTTCAAACATGGACGTATGAGGTATGGGGGTATATTCCGCTATATAGGGTCTTGCCCCTAATCCGACAACATAATCGATGGTATCTCTTACCATCTCCCATTTTTGAAAGGGAAGCCCCGCCAGTATATACACATGGATGCTTTCTTTGTCGAAACCTGCTACCCGAAGGACCCTCAAGGCTTTTTCAAAACTTCGTGAATCTACTTTTCCTCCTGTCTTTTTCTGCACGGCAGGATCAATCGATTCGAGGCCGATTCTTACCTCTTGAAAACCTGCCCGCGTGAGGAGCATTGCCAGTTCTTCATCGATAAAGGCCGCGTTCATCGCATTGGGATTATAGATATCGATAGTGAAGGGAAGCTCTGTGATGCTTTTTAGGAAAGGTTTTGCGTACATCTCTTTTTTATACAGAAAGCTGTCATCATACAGAACAAATTTCTCCACATTATCATGATCGTGCCAAAAACGGATCTCGTCGATGACAGATGATGAGCTTCTTCTTATCATTCTGGGATACATGTATGGCGTTGCACAATAGGTGCACGAGAAGACACACCCCAGAGATGTGAGGAGGGGAATGAAAGGGATATGGTCGTAGAGATCGTAACAGGGAAGAGGCAGGACGTCGAAATCATCCATCATGGGTTTGAATGAGAGTGCCATTGAAAAACCGTCTTCAATAAAATGATAGAATTTTTCTATTTCATTATTTTTCACGATCAAATCGGCAGCTCTGAGCTGGTTGCCGGCCAGACTATCGCACAATGTGGGATAGACGCCACCCACGACAATCTTCGCCCTGGGGAAGGATGTCCTCGCTATGTGGAGGACCTCTTTGGTGCCGGGGTACCAGTATGTCATGATGGATGTGATGAGAATCAGATCCGGCTGATCCATCCCCGATAATATCTCTTTCAGTTCTTCTGGAGAGATGCCGTAACGCCTGAAGTTTCCTTTTACTCCTTTCAGAGCATCGGGCATTGGGACCCTCTCTTTGATAAAGGGCGCTCTTCCGTCCTTCTTGCGTTTCTCTTCTTTTGTCTTCATGCAGTCAATAAGATTGATTTCGAAGCCATTTTCCCTGAGAACACTTCCTACGTAAAGAAGCCCGAGGGGGCTTGCCCAGAAGCTGTAGGCAGCAAAATCGTAGATATAGGGGTTGATGAGCAGGGCTCTGAAGGTTTTCACGAGGAAGCACGTCGTGGTTTTGCGCTCGGCTTTCCAGCAAAGGGTTTTGCCATCAAAAGACCAAAGATGAATCCTCCTATGTGAGCATACCAGGCAACGCCTTCCATGGCAGTTGAGTAAAGCACCTGCACAAAAAACCATATCGTCAAAAGCACAATTGCGGGAAGTTCCAGAACAAATACGAAAAAAAGCGTTTTTATCCGCGCATAGGGGTAGAGCACCAAATAAGCGCCGAGGATACCCGATATGGCGCCACTCGCACCTATCATGGGAATGCCTGACGATGGATCATAGAAAAGCTGAAAAGCGGCGGCCACGAGACCGGACAGAATATAGAAGGGAATGAATCTCATGTGTCCGAAGGCATCTTCGATATTGTTTCCAAAAATCCAGAGATAGAGCATGTTTCCGGCGAGGTGCAAAAAACTGCCGTGGAGATACATGGAGGTAAAGAGCGTCAGCACATTATATGGAAGAAGGTCCCACCGCGTTATCAAAGACGTCATGAACTCACGAGGCACAAATCCATAGTATTTGTAGATCATTTGGCTTGCGTTGGCCTGCAATATGAACCTTTGCCACAGAAAAATTAATATATTTACAAAGATAACGCTCACTGTTATAATGGGTATGGTGCGCGTGGGGATATTATCTTTTAGCGGGATCATACAATTATTTCATATCATGCGATATAAAACATGTCAAAAGATCAAATGCGGGGTAAGTTATGCCTGAACTGAGAAAAGACCCTATTGTCGATAGATGGGTTATTATTTCAACCGAACGGGGTAAGAGACCGGTTTTTGCTGCCGAAGAAGTGCCTTCAAAAGTCACCGTCTGCCCGCTGTGTCCGGGCAATGAAGGCATGACTCCCCCTGAGGTTTACGCAAAAAGGCCGGTAGGAGGGGCGGCAAATTCCCCCAACTGGACCCTCAGGGCTGTTCCGAATAAATTTCCCGCCCTGAGAATAGAGGGCGGTCTTGACAAAGAAGGCATAGGTCTTTACGATAAAATGAATGGCGTGGGGGCCCACGAGGTTATTGTAGAAACGCCGAACCACGGAGAAACCTTATCGGATATGCCTGTTGAACGGATTCAGGACCTCTTTATCGCTTACAGGGAGAGGATGCTGGATCTCTCAAGAGACAGAAGGCTTAAGTATATTATGGTTTTTAAGAACCACGGCGCTGTTGCCGGGGCATCGCTGGGTCACTCTCATTCCCAGCTCATAGCCCTTCCCATTGTCCCCACGATGGTTGTTGGGGAAATAAACGGCGGGTTAGAATACTACAAATTCAAAGACAGATGTATCTTCTGTGATATGATTACCCAGGAAAGAGAGGACAATGTCCGTGTGGTTGCTGAGAATGACCAGTGCATCGCTATCTCGGCGTATGCAGCTCGCTTTCCCTTTGAGACATGGGTATTGCCGAAAAGACACGAGGCGGTTTTTACGGACCATGTGAGAGCGGATAATTTCTACTCTCTTGCCAAAATGATGTCCGAGGTTCTGAAAAAGTATGTGAAGGTTTTGAATGCACCACCCTATAATTATATTATCCATACCGGTCCTTTTGGAAGAGAGGATATGCCCCATTTTCACTGGCATATCGAATTGATACCGCGGCTTACAAAAATAGCGGGATTTGAATGGGGAACTGGTTTTTATATTAATCCTACGCCTCCCGAGGAGGCAACTGCCTATCTTAAAGAAGCACAAGTATAGGGGGTACCATGAAAATACTGATTGCTTCTCCAGAGATTTATCCCTTCGTCAAAACAGGAGGTCTCGCCGATGTCACAGGCGCTCTCCCCAAGGCCCTCAAAAAGCTCGGCATTGAAGTCCGCGTCATCCTCCCGAAACACAAGGGCATAGAGGAGCTGGGCTTTCCCATGAGATACAAGAACTATCAAATCGCTTGCCAGATATCGCAATCCTTTGTTGATGCCGAGATAGTAGAAACCGAGTACGACGGAATAACCGCCTATCTTGTGGAAAAGGACGAATATTATTATCGAGACTATCTTTACAGTACCCCCGACGGCGACTATCTCGATAATGCCGAAAGATTTATTTTTTTTGCCAAAAGCATCATGGAAGCCATGAAGGTCACTGGTTTTGTCCCGGATGTGCTTCACTGTCATGACTGGGAGACAGCCCTTGGACCCGTATTTCTCAAAACGCTTTACAAAGACGATCCACTTTTGCGTAATATCTCCACGCTTCTTACCATCCATAACCTTGGCTATCAAGGGATCTTCTGGCATTACGATATGCATCTTTTAAATGTGGGATGGGAATACTTTACCCCTGATTATCTTGAGTTTTTCGGACATATCAACTTTTTAAAGGGCGGCATCGTTTTTTCGGATATTCTCAATACCGTCAGCAGGCAATACAGCCAAGAAATTCAAACCCCGGAATTCGGCTATGGTCTGGATGGTATCCTCCAGACGAGGAAGAAGGACCTTTTTGGGATTGTGAATGGCATTGATTATGAAGAATGGAATCCCGCGAAAGACCGGTACATCCCCGCCCAATATAACGAGGAAAACACCGCCAACAAAAAGTCCTGCAAAAGGGCCCTCCAGGAGAGCTTTGGGCTTCCACTCCAGGAGGATACACCGGTCATTGCAACGATCTCAAGACTTGCTGACCAGAAAGGATCCGATCTTATAGCCGTTTCGCTCGAAGAGATACTAGCGCTTGGTACGCAGTACGTTGTATTGGGCACCGGGGAGAGAAAGTATCATGATATCTTTAGGCAACTATCCAAACAGTTCCCGAAATCATTTGCCGTAAAGATCGCTTACGACAACAACTTGGCGCATTTAATCGAGGCAGGCGCCGATATGTTTCTCATGCCCTCCAGATATGAACCCTGCGGTCTCAACCAACTCTACAGTCTGAAATACGGCACAGTACCCATCGTACGGGGTGTTGGAGGACTTGAAGATACAATTATCGATTACACAAAATCCGCCGCTACCGGGACAGGCTTCAAATTCCACGACTATTCAAAAGATGCAATGTTGGGCGCAATCAAAAGGGCCCTTGGCATTTACCAAGACCAAAGTTCCTGGCAGTTTTTGATGAAGCGATGCATGAAGGAAGATTTTTCATGGGAAAAATCGGCAGGGGAGTACCTGGGACTTTATAAAAAAGCAATTGCAAAACATGAACCCCACTGATCTGCTCGGGAAGATTATTGAAATCTCCCATTCGAACCTGGAGCTCTCTGCAAGGATAAGCCCCATACTCAACATCATTTCTCAAGAAATGAGTTTTGAAGAGGTGATGATTTATACTTTTGACAAAGACAAGAGACTGACCTGCAGATTTATGAACCAGAAAAGCGTGCTCTTTGAGACGCTCAGTCAATACCGGTGTCACATCGGCGAGGGCATCATCGGCAGCGTGGCCCAGAAAAGATTGTCCCAATACTTTACGAGCAAAGATATTTCGCCCCGGTTCGGCTGTCTCTTTTATCCCGAATTGGACGGAGTCATCGCAAACTACCGGATATTCTCCTTTCTTCCTCTCGCAGACGATAGCTATCTTTACGGGGTGCTCGTTCTCTGTTCCGCATCGAAAGAAGCCATTCAGGATTCGGACAAGATCCTTTTGTCTGTTATTTCCCGGGAATTAGGCGGTATACTGCGCTCCTTTGAACTTATACTTTCGTCAAAAAAGAGGATTAGTGAACTTGCCATGCTCTCTGAGCTTGGGAAGATCCTCATTTCAAACGTTGAACCTTACGAACTTCTGAAAAACATTGCCCTGATCATAGCGAAATCTCTGAACGCATCCTTTGTGACCATTAAGCTCGAACACGCTTTTCTCAAGCTTGACTCCCAGAGATTTACGTATGGTGTTATCGATTCAGCCGTCAAAGACTATATTGAACATCTGGAGGAATCGGCCATAAAACTCCTCAGGGCGGTTTCCCTGAAAAACGCGGCTTCCGGTCAATTGGAAAACTCGTTTAAGTTCACCCTATATTCGGCGCCGATAGCTTCTAAAAACCGGGTCCTCGGGACCGTAACGATTTGCGGAGAGAAGACAACCCAGCCTCATACCCTCGAAGAAGATGGCCAGTACGTTATAAATACCATCGCGAACTACATTTCCAGCGGACTGGAAAATACTCTTCTGAATACAAGACTCAGAGATGTCGTCAGAGAGCTTACTGACGCCCAGAAAAGACTCATCGAACAGGAAAAGTTCAGAAGTCTCGGTGAAATGACGGCCAATATCGCCCACGAGATAAAAAACCCTCTGGTCATTATCGGTGGTTTTACAAAGAGACTTGCAAAAAAAATGAAGAATGAGGGCTCAGAGAACAAATACATAACAATCATTCTGAAAGAGGTAACGAGGCTCGAAACGATCCTCAGTGAATTGCTGAACTATGTCAAGGAGGGTTCGTCAGTTACAGAAACATGCAACATGAACGACTTTCTCGATGAGATCCTCTATCTTCTTTCCACAAACACATCCTGGGAACAGGTCCAGATTACAAAAGACTTCGATAATGCCCTGCCGGCCATCCCATGCGACAGTCAACAACTGAAACAGGTATTTATCAACGTTCTTATCAACTCCTATGAAGCTATGCATGGCCGAGGAAAGATTCTTATAAAGACGAAGCGGACAAACTTTCATAACCAGCCCTTCATCAGCGTTTCCATTACCGATACTGGTGGTGGAATCAATCCTGAGATTATCGACAATGTGTTCAACCCCTTTTTTACTACAAAGGAAACCGGCACCGGGCTTGGTCTCGCCATTTCAAATAAGATAGTTGTATATCACGGCGGCCACATAGATGTGGAGAATACAGTGGGGAAGGGCGTGGCTTTTATTGTATATCTTCCTTTAAAAAATGATATTATAAAAGAGGAGTTTCTATGAAGAACGCAAAAATTCTTGTGGTGGACGACGAAGAAAATATTCGGCTTCTATTCAAGGAAGAGCTCGAAGAAGAAGGCTACGTGGTACACGTCGCATCAAATGGTTATGATGCCCTTCAAAAGCTCAGAGATACTCAGTTCGATGTGGTGGTGATGGATATAAAAATGCCTGGTATGGACGGTATACAGGCCCTCAACGAGATAAAGAATTCGAACAAGGACCAGGCGGTCATTCTTTGTTCTGCATATGGTGAGTTTAAACAAGATTTTTCAAGTTGGGTCTCCGATGGATATGTTGTCAAATCGGCGGACACCGGGGAACTGAAGCAGACCATAAAGAACATTTTAGATCGCGGATAGGCTTGTCATAGAGAGACTGCCTCTTTCTTGGTCTGAGCGATAGGCTTAAGTATACATAGAATAGAATTGATCAAGTAACTCTATTTTATTCTCCTTGACCCGTCAAGGGTCAGTATAAAGTCCTTGATATTATACGGAACATGAAATAGTATTATACATACTGGGGGTGTAGCTCAGCGGGAGAGCACCTCGTTCGCAACGAGGGGGCCACGGGTTCAATCCCCGTCACCTCCACAAATTTTTTCAATAACTTACCGAACATCAGCCATTCTCGAAAGCTGTGAATTATGAAGTAACTGTGAAGTGGAGTTTTGATTATCGTTTAAAACATTATCCAAAATGTTAACTGCTTTAGCCATGTAATTAGGTGAAAGGTGACTATACCTCACCCTCATGGTCAAGCTTTTGTGGCCCAAAAGCTTTGATCCGGTGGCTAGGTGAACCCCTGCTATGACAAGGTGTGAAGCAAAATCATGCCTCAAATCGTGAAAGCGAAAGTCGTGAATGCTGACCTTTCTCAATGTCGCGTGAAAGCCCTTCTTGACGCTTTGAGATGGTTTTCCCGTTGCATAATCATAGAACATATGTCCGTCCGCCAAGCCTTCGAGATAATGTTTTAAGTGTAGCCTTTAGCCTCGAGTTAATAGCTATTTCCCGCCGCTCTCCGGTCTTTGTTATGTCCAGAAAAATAAGACCAAATGTTGTATCTTCGGAAATAAAGGGAAAACTCACTTTACCTAGAAAATTCCCCTCCCTAATTCCTATTGCCTTCCCATCTTCTTAAGATGTGGAATAGCCGGTCCGGTTTATAAAAATTTCCTCCGTGTTATATATACTCACGACCGTTAATTCCCGGACGGTTTCGGTGGGATGAAGCTTCCCCTCACCGGTTCCGCTTCTTAAGAGTTTGCAGAACCATCCGCTGTCTTTTACATCTGTCTTTTTCCCGGAACATTTTTGACATGCCGTACATTGATGAGCATCACTCGAAGGTATCTTCCAGTATGTTGCATATGGGCTTCCAGTATACGCCCTTACTCTCCATGACTGACACGGGTAATCGGGTAATCCATGTTCTTTAAGCCATTTCTTTAGGATGTAAAAGATCATTGGTCGCGGCGCTGAAGGGTCCGTATCTCCTTTTTTATTCCTGGTCCCATAATACACGCCACCACCGTCTCCTTGCACACATCCAGACCACACCTCTTTCGCATATAATATCCATAATATCCCTTCTTGTCGGAATAGTTACTATGATATTCTTGCAATAAATGGAGAACCCCACGCATTATTTTCATTTTTATTTGTGCCGATAAGTTGGCATGGGTGTTTAAGGAAGTAGCCGGTAACAATGCTGTCTACAAATCGAAACCGGTAGATCATAATAATTCAAGATTACCGGGAAAGGGGGGGTATCTCCCGCGTGGTGTATGAGCACAAGAAACACACAGATTGTTCCTCACGATCGCTGTTTCACCATCATGGGGATCTTATCCTGGAAAGGCCATCTCCGGGAAGAGGTGATTAGGATAATCCAAGAGTCTGCTCCCTTTCATCACAGTGATTTGCCAGGCAGACCGGTTGCCAACATTTAATTATGGATGATCGAACACCATCTGCTTAGCCTCTACGCCAACAATCCCTCTCAACCTCTCCGTAAACTCGTTGAATGTGGCGTCGCTTCCGACAAATTCGATCAGCACCAATCCATTAGGCCCTTCTCCCACATCGTTGACTTCATGCAGACCTAACCGCGTCTTGATATTTCTGCCAAATTCGGTTAAGACCTGCTGTACCTGTAAAGCATGCTCCAGTCGCTCGGTGATATGAACCCCGCAAATGTGATGTTTGAATTGTGTCATGGCATTACCTCCTCGTTTAGGAATTTATGATTTGCACAACCAATGCTCAATCACAATATATACGACCCCCAGCTTGTCAGGCATATTGGTCACTTCCGTGCCTTTCTCAACATAATTGCGCGACCCATACAGCCATTGTCCCCTAACTGGATACCAATTTCAAGGAGAAAATCATTAGCTCTGCATTGGGTGCCGCTTGTAATCTTCATAGCTTAGGAAGGCTTGGTGGGTAAAGAGCACAGGAAACAATCGGCAAAACCGGGGGTGGCACATTTGTCCATCACAGATGATTCCCTTTGAATGAGTAACCTGTTATGCAAACGTCTCGTTTTCGGTATCAGGTATTACGTAAGATCAACGACATTTATAGAATAGACATTTTGACATTTAAAACCAATTATAAAAATTCCCCTTTGGGTATAACTACGATACCATCGTCCGAGACATAGAATTGTTCCTTGTCCTTTGCAATATTGTAGCCTATTCTCATGCCGGGTGGTATTCGCACCCCTTTGTCGATGATGGCCCTGATATTCCCCCGAAAAAGTGGACATCCTTCGTGGTGCCATCTTTCTTTAGCCTGTGTTAAGCAGCATCGGGCGCACACTGGCAGCCCAGGTTCGGATGGTTTCCCAATTGCGGAAGTCGCCTTCAGGGACTCCTTTCATTCTGAGCATTGTACTATCAACAAAGGACAGTTTGCTGAAGTTTACCGCGCCTGCGAAGAGACCTATATCCACCGGTTTTATCTGTGAGACCTGTTTGCGCACCGGGTCCAGGTATGCAGAGACCTTGCTGCGATTCTCGGCCGTATCGTCCTTCATGGTTATGCAAGCAGTAAAGTAGGCTACGGGCACCCGACAGAGGACATCCTGGTGTGTCTTCACAAACTCCACTGCCTCGGGAAGCCATTTTCCCATACGAATAGCACTTCCTACAATGACGGCCTGGTATGGAGTGAGGTCTTTCACATTTTTTAGGTAGCGGACATCCACCATTACCCCCGGTGCACAGAGTACCTGCCCTATGGCATCAGCAATGCCTCCGGTAGACCCACACCGGCTCGAATAGATGATCAAGATTCTATTTTTGATTTTTTCATCCTTTTCATATGTCGATTCAATGAATTCTATCGCCGACTTTCGTGAATTCGATACAGTTGCCATATGATAAGGCAGCGCCGATGCAAAGATTACTCCTCCCGCAAATATCATGAAGTCCCGCCGGTTCATTTGCATTTTATGATTCTCCTTTCTCTTAATCCGAAGTTCTAGAATGGCCCGATACCCTTCGGTCATGGGTCATTCCTGAAATACCGGAGACTGTTACAATTGTAACCTGCCCCAATCTATTGTACCCTAGAAATATGAAAATTGTTGATTACCAAGACAAAGCAACTGACAACCGTTATTTATCATTCTACGGCATCCCTGAAGCTGCTCTTTACCAGCGGGGATACGGGGGGTATTACTGCCCGTTGCCTTAAAGCCTCAACATTGCACAAAGAGGGGGGGGCAATCTCTTACCCCCCCACATTTTCCTACTTGTTTCTCACGAGCATAACAGAGCATTGTGCTCCCCTTGCCACCTTTTCGGCTACGCCTCCGATAAGATGGCTCAAGAGCCCGGTCCTGCCATGCGAAGCAATGACGATAAGGTCCATGTTTTTCAACTGCTGTTCTTTCAAGATTTCCTCATACGGTATGCCCTGTTTCACGTCGGAGACGACTTGAACATCTTTTGATTTCACCACTTTCTTGATCTGTTTCTGCATCATGTCTTCTGAGAATGTGATACTTTTATTGTCAAGCGCCTTTATGGTTTGATCATCTAAACAATAGTACACCGCGCATGTCTGGACCACCTCGATGACATGGAGAAGATAAATCTTGGCCTTGTATTGTATTGCGATATCATAAGCCTGTTTCAACGCATCGTCTGAAAACTTTGAGAAATCCGTGGGTACAAGAATCTTTTTTGGCGCGAACATATGTCCCTCCTTTTTACTTTACTACGAAAAATATAATACAGCCTCGCGAATATGCAAATGGCTCTCTTGTCATGCACCTGCCGGTTCTTCCCTTCTGAACCAGAGGGAAACACAATGCCACCTGAAATCTTCACGGTATCTAAAGGCCTGGAGGGCAACGATTTTAAAAGGTTGTCGCTATTTAAAAACACACCCTAATCCTCGATTTATGTGATGGGATTATATACCTGTCCAAAATAAACTTAAGGAGGGGAGTCTCAAACGGGTAGAATCAAATTGGCCAGATAAACCACACCCGTGACAACGAACCTTCCCCATGAATAAGTTTAGCAGCATATTCGGACAGATTCTACATATACTCTCAAAGATGAAGTTCTACTCCATGGTAAAAGAGTTAAAGGGAGAAAAGGGGAAAGGGTTTATCTGCCGGGAACAGTTCGTCGCCATGCTCTTCTGCCGGTTAGGACGAGCCCATTCACTCAAGGGAGATATGCGGCGGTCTTGCAAGTTGTATGGCGAAGCTCAAGCATCTCGATACTGAGGTTCTTGTAGGCAAAACCGCAGAGCTCACACACCGAGACAGAGAGGGAGGTCCCGACAGCTTTATTGTCGAAAGGTGCGACGCGAGCCCCCTTAACGGATCACATCAGATCTGTCTTCCGAAGCGAGTCCGTTACCGAGAAACGAGCCTGGGATTGATCCTCGTCCTGCCTGTGGCCTGCCGCCAGTAATGCAAATACGCAAATCCCGAAGTAAAACCCTGCCAAAAAGGCTATGAAAGGTATCATTCTCCCTCCTTACTTGGAAGAGTTGGCTTTGTTCCTTTCTTCGGTAATTATAAAAAGCAAATGCCAAGGTTCCAAGGTAGGTCCTTTTTCTATCAGTCCGCCTGTTTTCGCAAAAAGGTCGGAATGTCGTACCTGTCGTCATCGATATCGATATTGTCGCTCTTTGTTCTGGTTTCCTTGTAATCTACCTTGTAATCGATTGCCACCTTCTTCTTCATAAAAGAAGGAATATTCTCTTCATCAAAAAGCCTTCCGTGGGCATATGAATCGGTTTTTTCCTCATCAGTCCGCACCTGTTCTTCGAAGCCTGTGGCGATAACGGTGATCCTGATGGCGTCTTCCATACCGTGATCGTATACAAGTCCCCAGATGATCTTCGCTTGTTCGTGTGCCTGCTCCTGGATAAGGGTAGATGCCTCGCTAACCTCATTGAGAGTCATGTCAATATTGCCGGTGACGTTGATGAGCACGCCACGGGCTCCATGGATCGATATATCTTCGAGGAGCGGACTGGATATGGCCTTCTGGGCCGCTTCTCTGGCCCGGTTCTCACCGGACGCTTCCCCGATGCCCATGATCGCCATGCCTCTCTCACACATGATCGTTTTCACGTCGGCAAAATCCACGACAACATGGCCTGAGCCTATGATAAGATCCGAGATGCTTCGGACAGCGTTAAGGAGTACCTCATCTGCTCTGAGAAAGGCCTCCATGATTGTCATGTGACGACCGCCTATAGAGAGGAGTCTCTGGTTGGGTATGGTGATAAGTGAATCGACACGCGACTTGAGCTGGATAACGCCGTTTTCTGCCTGCGCCATCCTGTCCTTTCCTTCAAAAGCAAATGGCTTTGTAGTGATGGCTACCGTAAGAGCGCCCACGTCTCTGGCGATTTCAGCAATGACCGGGGAGGCTCCGGTGCCGGTACCGCCGCCTAGGCCGCAGGTGATGAAGACCATATGGGCCCCCTTCAGATGGTCCTTGATTTTGTCGATGTCTTCAAGGGCCGATTTTTTACCCACTTCGGGGTTTGCGCCTGCGCCGAGACCCTCGGTAAGCTTTGCACCTATCTGGACCTTAACAGGCGCCTTGCATGCACTCAGGGATTTCACATCCGTGTTGATGGCGATAAATTCGACACCCTGAATATTTGCATCCACCATGTTGCTGAGGGCGTTGCAGCCTCCACCTCCTACTCCCACGACGATCAGTTTTGCTGAAAATCCGTTTGTCTCATCCATATAAAACATTGCGCTCACCCCGCACCTCCTAGAAGATTTCTTTAAACCATTTGCCCATATTGCTCAGTACTTTCTGGTTACCGAACATCTTTTTCATTGATCTTCCCACATCAAACCCTCTCCTGCCTCTTGCATGCTTAGCACCATAGACGAGAAGCCCCACTCCGGTTGCGTACGATGGGTTGTTGACAACGTCTACAAGACCTCCGACGCCTATGGGGTTCCCTCTCCGGGAAGGTAGATTGAATATGCTTTCAGACAGTTCAGGAATACCTTCAAGATTCGCGCATCCGCCGGTAATGACGACCCCTGATGCGAGGAGTTTTTCCATACCCGATTTTTTTATCTCTTCATATATCAGCGACGCTACTTCTTCGACCCTCGGTTCGATAATATCGGCGAGGGTTTTTCGCTGGAGAGTCCTCGGTTTTCTGCCGCCCACGCTCGGCACTTCGATGGTCTCGTTGGCACCGACCATATTAGAGAAGGCACAGCCGTATTTTTTCTTGATCTTTTCGGCGTCATCGATTGGCGTACGAAGCCCGATTGCGATATCGTTGGTTATACTATTGCCGCCGAAAGGCAACACAGAGGTATACTTTATGCTCCCATTGGAAAATACGGCAATATCGCTTGTTCCGCCGCCCATGTCCACGATTGCGACACCGATCTCTTTTTCCTCCGGAGTAAGTGTTGCCTCGGAGGATGCAAGCTGTCCGAGAATAATATCGTCGACGGAGAGCCCCGCGAGTTTGCAGCACTTGATAATATTCTGCGCTGAGGAGATACTCCCCGTTACGATATGGACCCTTACCTCGAGCCTGACGCCCGTTATGCCCACGGGGTCCTTGATCCCATCCTGGTCATCGACGATGAATTCTTGAGGAATCACGTGAATGAGCTCTCTGTCGGCAGGAATGGCGATGGCCTTTGCGGCATCAATGGCCCGCTCGATGTCATCCTGTTTGACCTCTTTGTCTTTAATCGCCACAACACCGTTGCTGTTGAAGCTCTTGATATGAGCTCCGCCGATACCAGCGAGACATGCGTCGATCTTGATACCGGCCATGAGCTCTGCCTCTTCTACTGCCTTCTTGATGGAACTCACAGTGCTGTCCATATTGACGACAACACCTTTTCTGAGACCCGTGGAGGGGTGCGAACCGATACCGACGATGTTGACCTTTTCTTCGGAGACCTTCCCTACCACGACGCATATCTTTGTGGTTCCGATGTCGAGACCTACAATCAGTTCATCGTCCTTTACCATCTTACCCCTTCCTTTCCTGTATGATTGCGCCTTTTTCAAAACGCGCATCGATGCATTTTATAAGAAGCCCTCTTTTCTTTGCGTCTTCGAGGACAGCGATTGCACGTTTCAACCTCGTTTTCTGTTCTTCCTTTCCGAGGATGATCTCAACGGGATCATCGTATCCGAAAATCGTGATACTCCCTTGATTGTAAGCAACTTCCGAGATGCTGCCTTTCTTGATAATCCCTTCTGTCGCCCATCCGTTCACTTCTCTGAAAAGACTTTTTGCATCGGCTTTTTCTCTGGCATTGATGATATAGAGCCCTTTGACCTCCCCTTTCGGAAGCTTACGGTACGGATCGCCCGATTCATCGAGGACTGTGACACCACCCTCATTATTGACCCAGAGCGCTGAAGGAATTTTTTCCTTTACATCGATGACGATGGAAAAGGGATAGACTCTTTTTATACTTACCTCTTTGACGAAGGGATGAGATGCGATGGCATCTTTTATCCTTGCCACGTCGATTTTGAGGAGGCTTTCTTTCAAAAATGGAGATATGTTCCCCATAATCTCCTTGGTATTGAGCTGATTGATCCCGTTGATCCTCACGTTCTGAAGGAAGAAGAGCGGTTCCTTCTTCGAGAACAGATAGATCATGGATAGTATGGCGAGGATACAGACAGGAACGAGAAAGAGCATATAAAGGATCTTTTTCATATCTTGAGTGATGCCTCCAAAAGAATTTCTTCAACGAGCCCGTCGAATGTCCTTCCCAGGGCGGCCCACGCCTTGGGCACAAGAGATGTTTCCGTCATACCGGGAGAGGTATTGACATCGATGACGAGCAGTCTAGTTTTATTTACGAGCATGTCGATTCGCGCGCACCCTGCGAGGCCGAAGGTTTTGTATATATTCAAAGCGATGTCCTGCGATTTTTTTACCATTGTCTTGCTTATCTGTGCAGGCACAATATAGCCGGTCATACCTTTTGTATATTTTGCCTCGAAGTTGTAGAACCCTTTTTTGGGCCTCACTTCGACGATCGGCAGGGGAGAGCCGTTCACAACGCCAACGGTAATTTCCCGACCCTTGATGAACTCTTCGATGATGATCTTTTTGTCGTATTTCAGAGCTTCCCTGATCGCGGCAGGCTGATCCTTCTTCTTATGGACTATTGATATACCTATTGAGGAACCTTCATTTGCCGGTTTTACCACCAAAGGCAAGGGGAACTGAAGATCTTTTCCCCCATAAGAGATCATATATTGTGGTGTGGGGATTCTGGCTGCTTCGCAAATGAATTTCATAATGGCCTTATCCATAGTCATAGAGGAGGCGAGTATCCCTGAGCCGGTATAGGGGATGCTGAGCATTTCTAGGAACCCCTGCACTGCTCCATCTTCACCCCATCGTCCGTGCAGCGCGATGAAGGCGACCTGAATCTTTTTCCTTTTTATGTTTTCAAGGAGGTCCTTTTGCACATCGATGGCGAAGGCGCGATAGCCGCTTCGCATAAGACTCGCCAAAATGGCATTTCCGCTTTTCATAGAGATAGCGCGCTCAGACGATCTCCCCCCCAGGAAGACCCCGATAGTCATTTTTTTCAGCGTCATTTTATCCATTGAACCCCCAGAGTTCGACTTCTTCCTTCAGGGTAACGCCGAGTTTTTCGTAGACCTCTTTCTTAATGTGGTCTATCAGGTCTTTTATGTCCTGTGCTTTTGCCGATCCCAGATTCACGATAAAATTAGTATGTTTTTCCGAGACGCACGCGCCCCCTATCGTAAACCCCTTGAGGCCTGCTTTTTCAACAAATTGCCATGCGGACTCGCCATTTACACCTTTAAAAATCGAGCCGGCTGAGGGATATTCCATGGGGTGTTTCTTTTTTCGTTCGTTGTAGACGTAATCCATATCCTGCAGAATCTCTTTTTTAGGCCTGTTTTTAAAGGCGAACCGTGCACTGATAATGCAGTCCGACGCGCGGACAGGTGAGTGTCGATAACCAAAGCGCCACGGGTTCTTCTCAAGGAGAGAGATATTACCCTTTGCATTAATGGTACGCATATCTTTCAGAGTGTCGGAAATGGATTGGCCGAAACTCCCCGCATTCATTTTGATGCCGCCACCCACTGTACCGGGAATCCAGTAGAGCCTTTCGAGTCCCGATAAACCTTTTTCTGCCGCATCTTTGATGAAGGTACGAAGCGGTACTCCACCGGATACATCGGCAACAGCGCCGTTGTTTGTTTTTGTGTACCGTATATGTTTCATCTTTGTAATCCTAATAAGGGCTTCATTGATCCCTCGATCGCTCACGATCACGTTCGTTCCATTTCCGAGAAACCTGTATTTGACGTTCCTCTCTTTTACCTGCTGAAGCACTCTTGTGAGGTCTGCTTCATCCGCGGGGTACACAAGGTATGCAGCATGCCCGCCGACCTTCATAGAGGTGTATCGTTTCATCGGTACCCCTTGCAATACAGTCCCTTTTATTCCTTTCCACTCCATGCGTTCTTCAATCTCTCGTCTATTTTATAGATGTCGCCGGCGCCGAGCGTGACGACAACATCCCCTTTCTGTGCGATCTCCAGAATCTTTTCCACCACTTCTTCCTTCGCGGGAGCGAAGAAAACATTCTTGTGTCCGCTTGAGCGTATCTTTTCCACGAGGCTTGCTCCTGTGATCCCCTCTATCTTGTCTTCCGAAGCGGCGTAAATCTCTGTCACAATGAGAGCATCCGCCTCGTTGAACGAAGTGATGAATTCATCCATAAGCGCCTTTGTCCTTGAGTATCTGTGGGGCTGGAAGGCCACAATGATCCTTCGTTTTGACATTTTTCGTATGGCCGAAAGTGTCGCTTTTATTTCTGTCGGATGATGGCCATAGTCGTCGATAAGCTTTATGTCCCTATCCCACTTGACTTCGAGCCGCCGGTGAATGCCGGAGAAGTTTTTAAGCGCCTCTTTAATGGTAGTAAAAGGTATATCGAGTTCGATGCAGACACCACAGGCCGCGAGGGCATTGACGACGTTATGGGTGCCGGGTAGCGCTAACACGATTTCTCCCAGCTCATAGCCTTTGTAGATGACCTTAAATTTTGTGATAAAGCCTTCATAGACAATATTCTCTGCCCTGAGATCGGCCTGTTTTGAGAGACCGTAGGTCATGTATCGCCTCTTCAAAAGAGGGATAAGGCTCTGGAGGTTTGCGTTATCGATGCAGATGATGTCGAGCCCGTAGAAGGGGACCTTGTTGAGAAAGGCGGTAAACGCGGTCTTGATTTCACTGAGGTCCTTGTAGAAGTCGAGATGCTCCAGATCGATATTGGTGACCACAGCGATGGTGGGGAAGAGCAGCAGAAAGGTGCCGTCACTCTCGTCGGCCTCTGCAACGAGGTATTTGCTGTCGCCCAGTTTTGCGTTGCTGCCGAAACTGTTCAGCTTGCCACCGATAACACATGTGGGGTCAAAACCAGCGTGGGCGAGGATCGTTGAAACGAGAGATGTCGTAGTTGTCTTCCCGTGAGCGCCAGCTACGGCAACAGAGTACTTCATCCTCATCAGTTCGGCGAGCATCTCTGCCCTCTGGATGACAGGGATAAAAAGTGCCTTTGCCTTTTTCACTTCCGGGTTATCGAGTCGTATGGCCGATGAAATAACCACTACATCGGAATCGATGATGTTTTCCTCTTTGTGTTCGTAAAATATTTGGGCTCCGAGTTTTTCGAGACGCTCAGTTATTTCTGTCTTCCGCGCATCGGAACCGGTAATTTTGAAACCCAGATTTAAGAGGACCTCAGCGATGCCGCTCATGCCGATGCCGCCGATACCCACAAAGTGTACCCTCTCTATTTTATGAAAGACCATGTTCAATCCCCCCGATAATACGCGAAGCGGCATCATCAATGTAAAGCTTCCCAATATTTTCTCCCATCTCTTTCAGAAGCTCGGGCTCCTTCATGAGATGCGTGATGACTTCAAAAAGCCTTTCTCCTGTTGCCTCATCGTTGGCTATTACATGGGCTCCGCCCACGCTCTCGACGTGAGAGGCGTTCTTCCACTGGTGGTCACCCGCGGAATAAGGATAGGGGATGAGAATAGCCGCTTTTTTGAAATAGGCCAGCTCAAAGATCGTGGTGGCGCCTGCCCTCGATATAACGATATCCGAGAGACCATAATATTTTTCCATCTCATTGGTGAAGGGAAAAACTTCATGTGTGACGAGAGTATTTTTATACGCGGCATTCACGCGTTCGAAATCTTCCTGCCCCGTCTGGTGATACATGACTGTGTTCTTATAGCTTTCCAGATAAGTGAGAAACGTGAGGATTGCATCGTTAATACTTCGTGCGCCCCTGCTTCCACCGAAGACGAATATGCCGAATGTCCACTCTTTCTTTTCTGCGTAATGTTTTGCGAGCCCCTTACGAAGCGGATTGCCGCTATGACGGACCTTATTTGTGGCGAGATATTGTTTTGTCTCTTCAAAACTAATGAAGGTCCTTTTCGTAATTTTCGAAAGAAATTTATTGGCAAGACCGGGCTGGACGTTCTGTTCGTGGAGGAAACAAGGGATTCCCAGAAGAGTGCCCGCAGTGATGATGGGGACAGAGGTGAAACCGCCCATTCCGAGTATCGCGTCAGGCCTCTCTTTTCTCAGGATGGCTGCTGACATTGCGATGCCTTTCAAGAGGCGCAGAATGGTCAATGCCTTGTAAACTGGGGATTTTCCGAGAAATTGATACGCCTCTATGTAAAGAAGCCGGAACCCGGCCCTGGGGATGATCGTGCTTTCAAGACCCTCGGTGGTGCCCATGAATACTACCTCGTTTTTCTCGTCCTGTGCCAACAACGTCTCGGCGACGGCAATGCCGGGGAAAATGTGACCGCCGGTTCCGCCCGCAGAAATAACGAGCTTCATCCGCGCCCTCCTTCTGACTTCAACATAACGCCTATGAGAGGCGTTACGACAACAAGGAATATTGCGGGCTGGTATAAAAGCCCCGTAGACAGTCGCAAGCCGAGCACCATGCAGACATCCATGGCGATATACAGGAAACCGAAGAAGGGTAAAGCCCTTGTCAATATGTTCTGTTTCAGAAACATCACAAAACTCGTAACGAGAAATACAAAAGATGAGGAAAGGAGTATGTATTTTTCGACGAGTCCCAGTCCTGTGAGGCCGCTCCCAAGAATACTTATACCCTGTCTACACATAATAATGGCAGCGACCAGAGTATATCCGGCGATAAAGGGAATCACAGGAGTCCTGTCAAGGATAAGGAGAACAAGCATGAGAGCCAATGCAAATGAAATGATAAGAAGGAGCTCGCCTGCCATGAAGAGATTGAAAGAAGAGGAAAAAAAGAGGATCGATAGGGCAGTAAGGTCTTTAAAGAATTCTTTTTGACTCTCTTCTGCGCTCACGAGGTAGAATATGACGGTGTAGAAGGCCAGGAAGACGATGGCAACTCGGAGGGGATATGCAAGGTGGATTTTCGGGTAAACGAAAAAGAGGGCTGTCACGAGGAAGTTCAGGATGATGAAGGGATACTTCGTTGCTTCGATGGCGCGCACTGGGATGCGATAGATGATGTAGACCGACGCAAGGCCTCCGAGCATGAGGAGCATCTTCATGAAGTTAAGCTCCCTCATAAAGCTGTAGAGCAAACAGATTGTCGTTATCATAATGAAAGCCTTTTTCACAGAGAATCCACCGTCCTTTTGAACTTATTCCCGCGGTCCCTGTAGTCCTTGAACATGTCGAAACTGCTGCACATGGGCGAGAGAAGCACCATGTCTCCTGACTCTGCGACCTCATAGGCCTTTTGAACCGCGCTCTCCATAGTATCTTCGGCATAGGTTTTCATTGTACCACCCAACTCTTTAAGAATTTTCTCTTTTGCCTCCCCGATGACGATGAGAGCCTTCACCTTGTCTGCAACATCTGTAATCGACCGGTAACTGCCGCCTTTGTCTTTACCTCCGGCGATAAGAATGATCTTTCCATCGATGCTCTCAAGGGCCCGTTTTGTAGCATCCACGTTCGTTGCCTTTGAATCGTTATAGAACCTGACACCTTTGATGGTCCGTATGTGCTCGACCCTGTGGGGAAGCCCCTTGAAATTTTTCAAGACATCTTCAATGACCGTCCGTTCGATATCGTAAATATGCGCTGTCAGGAGCGCTGTGAGAATGTTTTCCGTGTTGTGTACACCGAGGAGAGGAGAAATTTCCCTGTGATAGACAGATTCACGCCCCCTCAGTCTCACGTATATATTTCCGTTTCTCGCAAAGGCACCCTCGCTCAGTTCTTGGCGGGTCGAGAAAGGGAGTACCTTCGGCGTTCCTTTAATGACCGGCAGGATATTGGCATTGATGATGGCGTAATCTTTCTCTGTCTGATTTTCAAAAACCCTGTATTTTGCCTCTTTATATTCGCCATAACTCCTGTATCTGTCGAGATGGTCTTCAGTGATATTGAGGAGAATGGCCGTATTGGGCCGGAATGTCTCAATCGTCTCGAGTTGAAAACTGCTTATTTCGAGAACGATATAAGGGGCATGTTCACCTTCGATGACGTAATTGATAAGGGGATTGCCGATATTGCCTCCAACGAAGACATTACCGAATGCCTTTTTGAATATTTCACCGATGAGGGTTGTAGTCGTTGTTTTTCCGTTTGTTCCTGTGATGGCGATGATTGGTTCTTTTATGAATATCGACGCGAGTTCTATTTCCCCAATGATCCTGATCTTTTTTTGTCGCGCTTCTTTGAGCACAGGTAGTTCGCTGTCTACACCAGGGGAGAGCACGATCATGGGGTAAAGGAGAAAGTCTTCTTTCCGGTGGGATCCGAAATGGCCGGTGTAAGATGTACAGGCAAGGGCCTTAAGCGTCGGCGCAAGCTCTGCTTCAGTTTTTTTATCGGCGATTCCGATCTGCTTGCCTCTGCTGTGAAGGAATTTCGTGAGGGCAACACCTGTTGTCCCGAGACCGACGATGAGTATCTTATCCGGTAGGTCCATATCACCTCAACTTCAATGTACTGAGCGCGACGAGCGCCAGTATGATCGATACAATCCAGAATCTCACCACAATCTTCCCTTCATTCCATCCTTTCAATTCGAAGTGGTGATGGATGGGCGCCATCTTAAAAACCCTCTTACCCCGGAGTTTGAAGGAGTATACCTGGATGATGACAGATAGGGCTTCTATCACGAAGAGTCCGCCCGCGATGACTAGGAGAAACTCCTGTTTGATAATGACGGCAATGGTCGCAAGGCCGGCGCCCAATGAAAGAGAACCCGTGTCACCCATGAAGAGTTCTGCCGGATGGGCATTGTACCAGAGAAAACCTATGCCCGCCCCGAGCATGGCGCCGCAGAGGACCGTCAGTTCGCCGGCGCCCCGCACGTAAAATATCTGGAGATACTGCGCGAATTTGATATTGCCGACGAGATAGGAAAAGAGCAAAAATGTTAAACAGACCGTAATGATGGGGCCAATGGCGAGCCCGTCAAGACCATCGGTGAGGTTGACGCTGTTTGAAGTGCCCACAATGATGAATATGCAGAGTAGGATATAAAAGTAACCCAGTTGCGGGGTGACGTTCTTGAAGAAGGGCACGGTGAGCTGTGTATTGAAGTTGAACTTGAAATAGATAAGTAAGCTGATAATAAGTCCAAAAAGAATCTGTAAGGTGATTTTTGTTTTTCCCGATATTCCCTTTCCGTTTCCGACGCGGAGTTTTTTGATATCATCGATGAAGCCGATAGTACCGAAGGAGAGAAGTGTAAATGTAACGACCCAGATATAGTAGTCTGTTAAATCTGCCCAGAGAAGCATGGGGATAATGGTAGAGATGAGAATGATGAAACCGCCCATGGTAGGGGTCTCTTTTTTTGCTTCGTGTCTTTCTGGCACGTCTTCCCGTTTCCCACTTTTTATCTTCCATTCGTGGAATTTGCGTATGACTACAGGGGTAAGGACGAAACTGATGATGAGCGCCGTGAGGATGGAGAGAACCGTGCGGAACGTAATGTACCTGAATACGTTGAAGAACGAAAGTTTCGTATGGAGTGAATAGAGGATATAATAGAGCATCTTAGGTAAGTGCCTCCACAATCTCCTCCATCTTTAAGAGTCTTGAACCTTTCACGAGCACCGTATCACCTTTTTCCAACTGCCCGGTTATGTAATCGATAAGAGCACTTTTATTTTCAAAGAGCTTGGCCCTTGTTTTTCCCAGTTCGCCGTAAGTCTCTTTTACCTCTTCCCCGATGAGAGCTATGACAGGGATATTGATCGATCTGAGGAACCTGCCAAGCTCTCGGTGATACTCCCGGCTCTTGTCGCCGAGTTCCCGCATATCGCCGAGGATAACAATCCGTTTGCCCCGAGCGGGAAGGTCAAGGAGGGTCTTGATCGCCCACTCCACAGATGACGGGTTTGCATTATAGGTATCATCAATGACGATGACCCCGTTCTTTGTCACAACCGGCTGAAACCGCTTGTCATACGACGTGAAGGTCTCGATCGTGTTCCCTATACGCCGTGTGTCGATGCCGATACTATACGCCACGGAGGAGGCAGCAAGGATATTGTAGAGGTTATGTTTTCCCAAAAGAGAGGCCTTTACCGAAAGACTATCATCAGGAAAGGCGATGGTGATCTGCGCTCCTTCCCATCCAAGATTTGCATCAACGGTAAGATGAAAGGACGCCCCATGATCGATACCGTAGGTTAGAGGTATATGTCTTATGTCCTTGTAATGCGGCATGATACAGGGGTCATCGGCATTGACGAAGACCTTGCCGCCTTCTTTGGTGAGGTAGAAGAGATCGAGCTTTTCTTCGAGGACCCCTTCAATTGTTTTCAACCCCTCGAGATGCGAGGGGTTGATATTGGTTATGAGCGACGTGTCGGGCATTGTTGTCTCCGCGAGTTTGCGTATCTCGCCGGGCGAGTTCGTGCCGAGCTCGAAGACGCAGAATTCGGGGTTCCCTTCGATAGCAAGGATGTTCTTTGACACGCCGATAAGGTTATTGTAATTCTTCTCATTGAAATGGACCGACGCGGCGCCCTGAATCATCCTGACCAATATCTCTTTCGTTGTTGTTTTGCCGTTACTCCCGGTGATGGCGATGCACTTTGTAGCAAGCTTTCGGCGCTTCCAACGGGCAAGGTCAAGAAGGGCCTGGGTAGTATCGTCGGTGAGGATGATGGTACCCGATAGTTGCCTGTATATATTTTCCCTCTTTCTTTCACAGAGTGCTCCGGCCTGCGATCTTTCGTATGCCATCTCGATGAAAAGATGACCATCGGTGGTTGTTCCCGTGATAGGCACAAAGAGTTCCCCTTCGCCGATTGTTCTCGAATCGGTCGATATGCCGGTAAATGTATTTTTTGTAACCGAATAGACTGTGCCATTCATCGCTTCTATGATCTCATCTAGATGCCACATTGAGAGACTCCTCGATTGTTTCCCGGTCGCTGAAATGATAGGTGCTGCCGTGTATTATCTGGTAATCCTCGTGGCCTTTTCCTGCAACGAGAAGGACATCGTTTTCCCGCGCGAGCTTCACGGCTTCGAAGATGGCATCCTTTCTGTTTTCGATTATCGTATAGGATGTAGTGCCGTTCAAACCTTTTTTAATGTCTTCGATGATCCGCGCAGGGTCCTCACTCCTCGGGTTGTCCGATGTAATGATCGCGAGATCGGCAAGGCGTGAGGCGATGCCGCCCATGATCGGTCTTTTCTTGACGTCCCTGTCGCCGCCGCAGCCGAAGAGAACGATTAATCGGCCCTTCTTTAGATGGTTGAGAAGAGTGAGCACATTTTTCAGTGCGTCCGGTGTATGCGCGTAATCAACGAAGATGGAGATTCCGCGGTTGTTCTTTATTCGTTCTAATCTTCCCGGCACACCTTCAAGGCTTTCAATGCCCTCTTTGATTTTGTCATAGGAGATATGGGTTGTGACCCCATACAGCGTGGAGGCGAGGATATTGGAGGCATTAAAGACACCGATGAGGGGCGAGACGAGAGATACTTTTTTGTCCATAAGAACTATGTCGAGCGTAAGACCGCCGATGTCCTCGCGGTATCTGATGAGATGGGCGTCGGCATACCCTTTGACGCTGTATGAAAGCGTTTCTATCGGCGCGTCAATAGCAAATTCCCGAACACTGGGATCATCGATATTGAGGATGGCAAATCTTCTTTCCTTTGGACTGCCCTTGAGGTAATCTTCAAAGAGCAGTTTCTTTGCCGCTTTATAGTGTTCAAAGTCACCGTGGTAGTCAAGATGGTCATGGGTCAGGTTCGTGAAGATCCCCACATCGAACTCAACGCTCTCGACGCGTCTCTGGTCAAGGGCATGTGAAGAAACCTCCATCACTACGTATTTCATTTTCGACGCGTACATGTCCTTCAGGAGTTTGTGCGTTTCTGCCACTCCGGGGGTTGTATTATCGGCCTTGAGTATATTCCCGTCATACCTGTATGAGATTGTTCCGATGACGCCCGCCTCTTTCCGTGCGGCCCGGAGAATGGACTCGATAAGATATGCCGTTGTCGTCTTTCCATTTGTGCCGGTGATGCCGGTAATGTGCATATGCTTCGACGGGTATCCGTTGAACTTTGACGCCACATGTCCCATGGCTCGCGCCACATCATCAACGACTATGATTGAGGGGAAAGGCCTATTGGTCTCATGATCCGTGATGAGGGCCCGTGCGCCCCTCGCTAATGCGTCATACAGATAAGCGCTGCTTTTGTTTGTGGCGAAAAAAAGATCACCCTCTTTGACCATGCGTGAGTCTTTTGTAATACCGGTAATGTCGATGTTTCTGCTCCCTTTCATATTCACTACGGGAATACCGCTTATGAGGTTCGAAAGTTTCACTGTCTGCCTGACCTCCCGTAAATCTCACACTCTGCCTCGCCCTTCACCTTTTCGTAGGCCTTCGGGTTCTGATCAGTGACGAAGCCGCTCCCGTATATCCTGACCTTGGAGGTCTTCGCCGCGAGCTTTTCAAGGGCTGCCTTCATCGGAAGATTTGCGAGGTTGGGCATCATCCACTCCATGTCCACAGTTTGATGGTCGTTTTTTGTCTGTCCATGGGCCGCCGACATTATGAAGCCTTTTGCGCTTTTCGCCATTTCAAAATCGCCGCAGGTGAAAGGAAACAAGTCGTTAAAATCGTCGGTCACGTGATTGTCGAAAAGAGTGAGAAGGACATTTTTCTCCACAGTGTATGATTTGCCCAGAATGATGTCGCCGAGGTCAAGATCATCCTTAATGGAGATACCGTCTTTTTTCAGAAGATGGAGAAGCTGTTTCTTTCCGATAATCTCCGCGATGCTCTTGAGCCCATCTTCATCTTTATCCTTCAGAATGTCGAGAGGTTTCTTAAAATCAATTCCTGTATTTGTTTCTCTCTTTATGCAGACAAGACCTTCTTTTTCTATGAGACCATCTTTGATTGCCGATGAGACGATAGGTATGGCTATAAAAAATGACGGTTCCACCGTGGGACTTTTTGCAGAAAGGTTCTGCCCAGCGTGTGCCGTATCGGTTGAGCGTTCCGGAATGGCGACGGCCAAACTGGCCGGAGTGGCACTCGTGTGCACCGTGGCTGTTCTCTTCATAGAAAATCTGTCCGTAAAATTAAATGCTATGGACATATACATTAACCCTATGCATACCAGTATAAAAAAGCCTTTTCGGTGAGCCCTTTTATTCATCTGAGCACTAATACCTCTGATTCTTTCGGCTCCTGAAGACCGAGCCTCTCCTTTGCCTTGAGCTCCAGGAGCCTTGTCTGGGTGATTCCCGCTAGCTCTGTCTTGAGTTTGTTGTTTATCTCCATCGTTGCTCCATCTGTTTTCAGCGTTTCGATGAGGTCCTCTCGCAACCGATTATGGGTGCTCATCATGAAGAAACTTACCGTAGCAAACATAATAAAGATGGAGATGATAAGAAGGATCGAATGGGATCGCCCACACACCATTTCTCTTCTTGCCGAAACATATGACCTTGCCACCTCATACCCCCTTCATAGCTTTTCCGCTATCCTGAGTTTCGCGCTCCTCGAACGTGGATTAGAAAGCATTTCTTTCCTTTCAGGCCGGATCGGTTTTTTTGTAAGTACTTTAAGCGCCGCAGAATTTCGAAAGGCTTCCTTTATCATTCTGTCTTCCAGTGAGTGAAAAGTGACAATGCCGATCCTTCCCCTCGTGCTGAGTATCTCGATTGCGCTATTTACACCCGTTTTGAGGCTTTCAAGTTCACGATTCACCTCGACCCTGATGGCCTGAAACGTCTTTGTTGCCGGATGTATTCTCCCTCTGCGCCATTTTACCCCTGCGACAACATCACCCAGTTCCTTTGCTGTCTGGATCGGTTTTTTCTTTCTCGCTTCCACAATGGCCCGGGCTATTTTGCGCGCCTTCTCTTCTTCCCCATACTCAAAGAGTATCTGCTCCAATTTATCTTGACGATACCTGTTTACAACATCCCAAGCCGTCAGTTCTTCTCTGATATCCATTCTCATGTCGAGAGCCACTTCATCATTGAAGCTGAACCCTCGTTTTCCCATTATCTGGTAAGTGGATATTCCCAGGTCAAAAAGAATGCCGTCGATAGACGATACTCCCATCCCCTGTAAGATTTCTTTTAACGTCTTAAAGTTCCCCCTTACCAGTTTTACTCTGTCTTTGAAGCCTCTAAGCGCCTCCTCAGCAATAGTAAGTGCGACCTCATCGGTGTCAATCCCTATGACACGTATTGCCTTATACCGCTCAAGCATGCCGTGTGTATGTCCGCCGCCGCCAAGTGTCGCATCCACGAACAAGCCATCTTCAACGTTAACCAGATTGGAAAGTACTTCTTCGAGAAGAACGGGTATGTGTGTAACACCATTCAAAGGCCAAGTTCCGACACAATATCAGCTATCTGATCGGGGTCGGCAGTTGCCTGTTTAACCAGTTCTTCCCATTTTTCTTTTGCCCAGATCTCTATCTTTTTGCCTACCCCAACAATGACAACATTTTTCTTGATATATGCATCGGCCTTAAGAGTTTGCGGTATGAGAATCCTTCCGAGCTTATCCAGAGGACATTCGGAGGCGCCGGAATAGAAATACCTGATAAATGCCCGCGCTTCTTTTCGTATTGACCCCGTATTCGATATTTTGTCCTGTATGTTAAGCCATTCCTGGTATGGATAGGCCACAATGCAGCCATCAAGATTGGTGAGAATCAGCCTGAGGTCGTGGTTTGCCGAGAGTGCTTCTCTAAATTTTGCCGGGATGCTTACTCTGCTTTTATCGTCGATGCCGTATTCAAACCTTCCTGCGAACAATTTCCCACCTTTTTACACTTTTTACCACTTTAGACATTTTTACTTGTAACGATATAGTTTGTCAAGGGTTTTTTGATAATTCTACGTCGAGAAGATGAAACCTTCTGCGGTACAAGTGGTTTGTATTCTTTGCTTCATAAAGCTTTGTGTATTTTAGCTCTAATCGAATCCGTAATCAATAGGCCAATAAACCGTTGACAGAGGCTGTATCACGTAGTTATCCTAGCAATTAGAAGGGACTCGCGTTGCCCCCTGCATTTTAGGATTCGGCTATTTCTCAACGAATGAAGCTCCTTGCAAAACTTCATCTGCGTGGACTTGGCAAACAAATCTATTGATAATTTCTGCCGAACGATATAGTCTTTACATCCATTACAAATGACCGGAGTGACCATGAAAGTCCCCATTACCAGAGAAGGTTATGAAAACCTGAAAAAAGAACACGAGTATCTTCTCAATGTGAAAAGACCGCAGATACTTCAATTGATTGAAGAGGCGAGAGGACATGGTGATCTTTCGGAGAATGCCGAATATGATGCGGCAAAGGAGGCTTTTCAATTCCTCCAGAAAAAAGTTGCCGAGATTGAAGAAATGATCAAGAATTCGGAGATTATTGATGTCAAAATAGTCAATGGAGCGGCCGTTGAATTTGGCTGCAGTGTTACACTCACAAATCTCGATACTGATGAAGAGGTCGTATACAGGATAGTTGGCCCTTACGAATCAGACATCAAAAAAGGCACCATATCGATAGCATCACCGCTGGGGCAGGCGCTCATGGGAAAATGTGTTGGTGATGAGGTTAGTTTCAAAGCACCTGGCGGAGAACGCACTTACGAAGTAGTCAAAATTCTCTGATATACAAGTTGCCTGCCTTCGTATATGACACGGTTTGGTTAAGTCGTCTCTTCCACGTCTTATGTAGATTAGATTGTCGAGCTAGCATTAAGAAAGACTTCTATTTTGCGATAAATTATCTTGGAATGGCCACATGTACTGAATTTTGATCTTGTTCCCACGAGAGGTTTTTATGATCATTGATGCGGGTAAGCTGAAGATAAAGGCGCGTTTAGGAGTTGGTTTGGGCTTAATTCTTGCCTGTATGGTGGGTCTGATAGTCATAGGTATATAGAGTGGACCAAGGCCTCGATGGGCATGCTCACGTCGATTGCATCTTATGGAAACGAGCACTGCACTATGGCTCCTGCCTCTGCCTTCCTTTTGACGCTTTCCGGGTTCGGCACCCCTGTCTCATCCTGTGGCAAGCACCGGGAAGAGGGCGAGAACGGCGACCGGTACCGGGCAGGGGCTTATTCCGAAGGTAACACAATCAAGACAGTCCGGTTGCTGATACGTGCGCCCGCCCATGCGCTCGCACGGGGAGCCTCCTCCATCATGAGGGGTCCGGTCCGTAACGAGGGGGGAAAGAACCGTTCGGGTAAGAATCCGAAACAAGGACGAACCAGGCTAAGGGGTTAAAGGCAATCCCGTTCCACTGAGTGGATAAGCCGTCCTTACCCCGGATACCGGCACGCGTCGTACCACTTTGCTGGTGATACGCCCAATACGTGGTTTAAGAAAAACCCTGAGGAATTTACCCCTTCTTTGGAACACGCTCTGGTACCGACGAGGCTCTTTCCCGAGACACCCTGATCCTGATGGGTGCCCGGGTAAGGCAACTCGGGGTGGCCGCCTTCATTTTGTATTCCTCCTTCGCCATAGAGGGCTTTTAAAGGTAGGAGGAAGGAGGTCTTTTATTCACTAGTGTTTGACTATGTTGGATAAACAGCGTATAAGAGACGGAAAGACTGAGTGTGGAATAGAATGGAAAAACAGGGTAGGTCAAAGATGAAGGAGCGCAGGATCATATTCGTTATAGTTCTCGTTACGTTGATCTTCGACCCTTTTTTGCTTCATCGAGGCTTGGCCTGGGCCATTCTGCGATTGGCGGAGTCACGGGCCGACGCAGGCGAGACTGTTGTGAACCGGAATGCCCAGCGTGATCATTTCGGGGCACCGGAGATGAAGGATGGGTCCGTAGGTTCTCGGTTGACAGCGCAGGAAGTCCGGCAGTTGCTCACGGTCCACAATGGGGTACGTGCGGAGGTTGGCGTCGGCCCGCTGGTGTGGTCGAAGAGACTCGCTATGTATGCTCAGGAATGGGCTGATCATCTTGCGTCTACCAGCCGCCGCATGGAACACCGCCCGCATTCAGGCAAGTGGAAACAAGAGCATGGAGAAAACCTTTTCTCGGGAACAGCCGGATATTACGGGGTAGCCGATGCTGTAGCCGCGTGGGTAAGAGAAAAATCGGCCTACCACGGCGAAACCATCGATATGCCCAATCTGTATGCCTACGGCCACTACACGCAACTCGTCTGGAGAAACACCAAAAGCGTCGGTTGCGCGAAGGTAGAGTGCGATGGCAACGTGATCATAGTCTGCAATTATGATCCTCCCGGTAATTTCTTGGGTCAAACACCTTACTGAGCGGCAGGTTCTCACCGTAACGAATTTCTCACCCTCCTTTCCTATACCCCATCAATAATAACTTATCACGGAGCCCTCAGGGGGAGGGCGTGGTTACCTACGTTTGCTTGCTAAATCGCGTGATTTCACGGCCCTCAGGTCAATTTTCCCGCAATGGTGATCGGATTTCCTAGAAAATCGCCTATCCAAAAACCAAATGTCGACAATAGTGTCGAAATTAGCCCGTTTTTTTCGACAATTCCGTTCCGTCTGAGAAGCACCATGCCCCTCATTTTGGTCAAATGGATAGTCATTCCACGCTCAGTGGTGGTCTAAAGGGGTTTGGCATGCGAATTGCTAACAATTTGGATCAAGGATGGAGAGATTGTCTTTGGATCAATCCTTGAGAAAAAGGAGTGATGTCATGAAAAAAGGAAGAAATACGGCTGAGATTCTTGGAAGCGATGACGAGCTGGATGGTATAGAACTGTCTGACGATGGATGTGAGGAAAGGACGCTGATACTCAAAGCGGCCCCTCCATCGAGGAGAGCACAGCTTATGGCACACGGCGCCATTGAAATAAGGTGCACTTGTTGCGGCCAGATCAGGCCTTTGGCCGGGGCTGAGGAATCTGAAGAGGGATGGATCTGTGAAGATTGCGTGAAGGAGATGATGCAGGAACCGAAATACGGTGGACAAAAGGGAAGGTAACACCGTCGTCTCGGTAGTCAGTCGAACGCCGGTCGGACTTCAGTCGGCGACATAGTTGACTGACGTTACACAAGCGTCGATTGTGGTTTCGATTCAGTTGACATTTGATTTATTTGCGTGGATCAGACTATAGCAGGGTATCTATGGCGGGCGGTTCTTATAATCCCCCTGATAGGGGCGGCATGCACGAGGTCGTGAAAAAGAAAAAGGCTGACTTTCAATTATCCTTTATCCTTCAGTTTCCGGAATGAATGCGGATAGAAGAACTCTAGAAGCTCCAAGCACTATTTTATTGAAAATGTCTCATAATTATTAGTATCATTGTGCACTCATTCCAAATACGAAAGGGAGAAACGATGCGATATATACTTGGTCCAATGAGAGTTCCTTTCTTGATTTTGACACCCATGTGCATTCTCGTGGGGATAGGCACGGCAGTCTGGTCCGGGGCAAAGCCCGATGTTTTGTCTATAGTGCTCATAGTGATCGGAGCTGTAAGCGCCCATATCAGCGCTAATGCCCTCAATGAGTATTGCGATTTCAAGAGCGGTCTCGATTTCAGGACGCAGAAAACGCCATTCAGCGGCGGGAGCGGGACTCTTCCGTCAAATCCGGAAAAGGCGAATGTTGCCCTCATAACGGGTCTTGTATCGTTGGGGCTAACTTTCTTTTTAGGATTATACCTTGTTTACCTCTCGGGAATAGGGCTGCTTCCTCTGGGTCTTTTTGGATTGATTCTTATCGTGAGCTACACCAAATGGATCACGAAGCGGCCAATCCTTTGTCTCATCGCTCCGGGGCTTGGGTTTGGGCCCCTTATGGTTATGGGCACCCATTTTGTTCTCACAGGGAGATACTCATGGACCGCCTTCATTGCATCCCTAGTACCGGGATTTCTTGTGAGCGATCTGCTGTTGCTCAACCAATTCCCTGATGTGGAGGCAGATATGACCGTGGGCAGGAAACATCTGCCCATCGTATTGGGCAGGAAATCGGTCGCGAAGATATATACGCTTCTTCTTGCCGCGTCGTATGCTCCTCTGTTCTTGGGTTATCTCGTTGGAAAATTCCCCGCACATATTTTTATTGCGCTTATCACTACTGTCATTGCAATTCATACGGCACGGGGGGTTTTACGACACGCTGAGGAAATACAAGGGCTTACACCCTATCTCGGAAAGAATGTGATCATCAATCTTGCCACGCCCGCACTTTTTGCCATCGGATTGCTCATAGCGTGAGGAATACATTAGGAACGTCGAGTTGTCCCCCGTGGTCCTGTGGTATACGCGGTAACGGGTTGCGTTTTCGATTCATTCGACATCGGCGCATAACCAAGGCTTACCGATAACCTTCCTTGAGAAGCCGGAGAGGCCTCGTCTTAATCGTTGTTCTTGTATCTGGGACATTCATCAAGAGCAGGGCCACTAGGATGGCGAGAAAGCTCAGCGCGTTAAAAAGAAAACAGACGCCTTCCCCGAAGTGAGAGATTAAAATATCTACGCAGAAGGCCCCTGCCAGTCGTGCTCCGTTCACCATGACCGAGTTGAGGGCAATCGCATTCGGAAGATCTTCCTTTTTCTGCCCCACCATGTCGACCACAAAGGTTGGCGTCCCGGCATAGCGAACGCGTTGACGAGACCAAGAAAGTCAGCGGAGGGGAAAATTTGTCAGGCTGTCACCGATTCCCTCAAACTCAGCAAAGCCAGAAAAGATGCCTGAATCATAGCGAGTGCCTGTTACAATCAACCGACGATAGCGGTTCTGACGGTCAACGTACATTTCGGCATGCATGCAACGTGAAACAGGGAAAGCTGACCGATGAACCCCACAACACCAAGGAGAAAGGGAGATCCGGTGAGACGATAAACAAGTCAGCTCATCACAAGTCGCTGCACCCAGGTCTCTATGAGAGAAAGCCCTTGTCCGGCAAAAAAGAGTCGGTAGTTGCGGTGGCTCAGTGCTCTTGTAACAAACCCGAACATGTTTCGGTCTTTTCATATAGCCCTTAGTTATAGCACGAAGACCGTTTAGAACATGGTCGATTCCACTTAAAGGCGTACCACAACCTGGTTAGACACCTCACCTCATGGGGCGTCTGTCGTTAGAGCGCTATCCCTATTTATTATCAGCCTTTTTACCCTGCCGCTACAATTTTTTTTCAAGGAAGTTCTATAAATCAGTTCCTTCGGAAAGCGTTGTATCAATATCAGGTCAATAATGTCGACGAATCAGGGCCAAATCGTCGTAGTTGTCGAACATGCCTCCTGTGACCGCCAGGAAAGTTCAATGATATTGGTCGCTTTAAGATGGCACAGCGATTGCTAGATACACTTCCGAATGCGATGTTCATGCAGGGAAAATAGACCGCAAATGCGGGAAGGGCCCTTGAGGGAAAGAACAATTCAGATAAAATATGGCCATCGCGATAGAGTGGACACATAAGGGGGGACTATGGACATTCAGATGATCGTTATCATAACCGGCAGTCTTGCTGTCATCTTGGGGTACATGTATTTTTTCCTGTAGAACTGTATCGCTGTACCAGAAACGAAATCGATTACAGATTCTTGCGCTCCTTGCCGTGATCGTTTTATAGAGAGGTCCGGCTTCAAGAAAATCAAACCTGGCCAGCTTCGGGGGCCTTCTCAAACTGTCCGCTGCGAGATATGATTTTCTTATGCTAATGCTTGTCAACTGATCGCAACTTAATATTGGGGAAAACATACACCGTGAATACGGCATTTCTTCCCGGTTCTGTATCCTTCTCCCAGGGACGGACATATTTGAAAGCAATTGCCGTCTGACCTGGGCCAAGCGTCGCAAAGGTCCAGATTTCTTTTCCTCCTGCCCCTGTCAGGTTCGTCTTTGACGCTCTGTACTCCGATCTGATAAGCTTCACAATTTTCTCATCCGGAGGATTTGCCAACTGCCACTGATAGCCTGTGGTGGGGTTTGAGTCAAGGACTATGGAAAATGTTTCCCCGACTTTACGTTGAACGGTCTTTTTCGGATCCATGAATGTGCTGTCTCTTTCGCTGACCGCCTGTTTCGGGTCCTTGCATACTCCGGGTGACGCCATGATGAGGAACATAACAATAACCAGCATAATAGCAAACCGTATCATTGTTCTTGATCTCATGGCCTCTGCTCTTTTTGCCGTCCTGTAATATTCTCCTTTATTGTGATGCTTATTGCAAGAGACTCATGGTCTGTTTTCTGTTGAAATTAGAGACGCTACAGGTTATCTTCATGGAAGACAGACGATCCAGCGGGAGAGAAAGAAAGTTTATTTCTGGGGAAGTGCCCGTTTTTGAAATACTGCGTTTGAAGGGAAAACGATGCTATTTTCAAAGATGTTCATTCCGACCGTAAAAGAGGACCCCAAGGAAGCAGAGGTTATTAGCCACAAGTTGATGCTCCGCGCCGGTTTTATTAGGAGGCTCTCGTCGGGCATTTACACCTGGCTCCCTCTCGGTCTGAGATCACTCCGTAAAGTGGAGCAGATCATACGAGAAGAAATGAATAAGAAGGGCGCCCAGGAAATTATCATGCCCCTTGTCCAGCCAAAAGAGCTCTGGGTGGAGAGCACGCGATGGGAGAAATACGGAAAGGAGCTGCTCCGTTTCGTTGACAGAAATAATCGGGAGCTTTGCCTCGCGCCTACGCACGAAGAGGTTGTCACGGACCTGGTGCGGCGTGAAGTAAAATCCTATAAAGAACTTCCCCTCATCCTCTATCAGATACAGACGAAATTCCGTGACGAAATCCGGCCCCGTTTCGGTGTTATGCGCGGCCGTGAGTTTTCCATGAAGGACGCATACAGCTTTGATGTCGACGAGCCTAGCGCGGAGAAAAGTTACAGGGAGATGTATGAAGCCTATGTGAATATCTTCAGACGCTGCGGTTTTCGCTTCGGTGTCGTGGAGGCAGACTCCGGGCAGATCGGGGGAAGCTTCTCCCATGAGTTCATGGTCCTCGCGGATACAGGCGAAGATGTGATCATCTCCTGTGATTCCTGCAAATACGCGGCGAACCTGGAACGCGCTGAAGTGGGGATCGTCGAAAAGAGCGTGAAAAAGAAAAAGGGAGTCTACAAACGTGTTCCTACGCCGGGTGTGAAAAAGGTCGAAGACGTGGCGGTATTCTTCAATGTCACGGCCGATAAACTTTTGAAGACAATGATTTATAACTCCGATAAGGGCATCATCGGGGTCCTTGTTCGTGGAGATAGAGAGGTCAATGAGACAAAGCTCAAAAACCTCCTCAGCCTCGACTATGTTGAGCTTGCCGGTGAGTCCGTCATCGAGGAGACAACCGGCGGGCCCCTCGGTTTTTCAGGCCCCGTGGGCCTTACGATTCCGTTATACGCGGACAAAGATCTTCTGCTTATGGAAGATTTTGTCGTTGGCGCCAACGAGCGCGATGTCCATATGACGGGTGTCAATATCGACGACTTTAACGTGAAGGATTTTTATGATCTCAAGGTTGCCGTCGCCGGCGATCAATGCCCAAGGTGTGTCGACCGACTCACCTCGAAAAGAGGTATCGAGGTGGGGCACATATTCAAACTGGGCTTGAAATACAGCGAGGCGATGAATGCTACCTATCTCGACAAAGGAGGCAAAGAGCAGTTCATGGTTATGGGCTGCTACGGCATCGGCGTTGGGAGGACCGTTGCAGCGGCCATCGAGCAGGGCAACGACGAAAACGGCATGATTCTCCCGGCTGCCATCGCGCCTTTCGAGGTCGATGTCCTTCCTGTTAATACGTCGCACGTAGAGAGTATAGAGACGGCCCATGCCATACATAGGGGACTTCTCGAAAAGGGGATCGATGCCATTCTCGATGAGAGAGATGAAAGACCGGGGATCAAATTCAAGGACTGTGATCTCATCGGCATACCGCTGAGAGTGACCATTGGGGAGCGCAATCTCAAGGATGGTTTTATCGAAATAAAGCTGAGAAACCAGAAAGAGTCACAAAAAGTGCGTAAGGAAGACGTTATCGAAAAGGTCGTGGAACATGTCAGAGAACTTAAACGTTGGTGAATTTACTCCACAGGAAGAAATCGAGGCGCGGCTTGAGGCCTTCAGGCAGAGGATGATTGCTCAGGGCATCAGCTTTGCCGTTATTCTTCAGAATGTAGACCTCTTCTATTTTACGGGCACAATTCAGAAGGGCGTACTTATTGTTCCTGCAGATGGACCGCCATTTTTCTTTGTGGAAAAGAGTCTGCATCGGGCGGAAATGGAGTCACCCCTTGATATTATACCTATCAAGCGAGACAAGGATGTCAAAGAGATTCTGAATGGAAAAGGCATAATCAAAGGCAAAGGCGGCATGGAACTCGATGTCATACCCGTCACCCTTTTTGAGCGATGGAAGTCTATCCTTGACTATGAAGCCGTGACAGATGTGTCACCCCTCATTAAAGATGTGCGGCTCATCAAGAGCGAATTCGAAATTGCCCAGATCATCAAATCCGGTCAGATTATCAGTCATGTATTTCAGAAGGCCAAAGGCATCATAAAAGAAGGGCTGAGGGAGGTCGATATCGACGCAGCCCTGATCGCTGAAGGAAGAAAGGCCGGTCATCAGGGGATGCTGCGAATGAGAGGGTTCAATCAGGAGATGATGAACGGCTATGTCACCCAGGGATACTCGGCAGCCGTCACGTCAGGACCTGATGTGCCCATATCGGGATTTGGTCTTTATCCGGCGATCGGCCAGGGCTCGTCCATCAATGTCGTGAAAAGAGGCATTCCTGTTATCGTTGACTATGGCGGCGGATATAATGGCTACATTACAGACGAAACCAGGGTGTACACGGTAGGAGAGCTGAAGGAGCACTTCCGAAGGGCTTACCAAGTTGCGCGGGAGATCATCGAAAGAACCATGCGTTTTGGAAGGGAAGGCATAGATGCAACGGAAATTTTTGCAAAGGCCCTCGACCTCGCGAAAGAGGCAAAACTGGACGCTTACTTCATGGGCTACGGTGAAGGAAAGGTAAGTTTCGTCGGCCACGGGCTTGGTCTCGAAATCAACGAACTACCAGTTATTACGCCGAGACACAAGACAATATTGAAAGAGGGCATGGTCTTTGCCTTTGAACCCAAATTCATCTTCCCCGATGAAGGCGCGGTCGGTATCGAGGTTGATTTTATTGTCCGGAAAGGCGGACTCCAGCGGGTGAGCGATTCATCGATCGACATTATTTATGTCTGATGGCTGTCCGTATTTTCCATATGTTCCATTGCATTTCATCACCCGCCACCTATCACCCATCATCTATTACCGATTACCGTCTTTTCATTTCTTTTTATTTCCTTGTCTCCCTTCTCTACGACAGTTATAATGAACCATTATGCAGCTTGAGGGATTTTTAAGCGGTCTCAAAACATTTATTAACGAAGACCGGATAATCCTTGACCGCGCAGGTCTTTCGCATTTCTCCTATGACGCGACGGAAAGACAATTCATGCCCCACGTTGTTGTTTTGCCTGAGAGCACCGAGGAAGTGTCAAAAATCATGAAACTTGCCTGGGAACATGGAATCCCAGTTACGCCCCAGGGTGGCAGGACGGGGCTTTCCGGAGGTGGACTTGCAGTTACCGGCGGCGTGGTCCTTTCGCTTCTCCGGTTCAAAAGGATCATCGAGATTGATGAAAAGAACATGCTCGCAATCGTTGAGCCCGGTGTTATATCAAACGATTTCCAGGAGGCCTTGAAAGTACATAACCTTTTTTTTCCTCCCGATCCATCGAGCACCGTCGAAAGCACTATTGGGGGCAACGTAGCGGAGAACGCAGGCTACACAAGAGCCGTGAAGTACGGCGTTACCCGGGATTACGTGCGGGGAATCGAGGCGGTCCTGCCTAATGGCGAGATCATTCACACAGGCGGTAAGAACGCCAAAGATGTTGCGGGATATGACATAACCTCGCTGCTTGTCGGCTCCGAAGGTACTCTTGGCGTCATTACAAAAATCATATTCAAGCTCGTCCCGCGACCGGCTGCACGAAGGACGATTATCGTGTATCTCAATGACTTGACAGCCGCCGCGGATCTGGTCGCTCAGGTTTTTCGGAGGGGCATTATCCCTTGTGCCATGGAACTATTGGACAACGTGACGATCAATACCATAGCCGACTATATCAACGCGCCTCTTATGAGAGACGCCGCAGCCCTCATTCTCATTGAAGTTGATGGGCACCTCACTGAGACGGTAAACGAAGAGGCCCATGCAATTATCTCTTTGTGCGAAACCTTTCGTGGTGTTGTTGAAGCGAGACCGGCCCGGAATGATGAAGAGGCGGAACGGTTCTGGACGGTCCGCAGGGAAGCCTTGCCGGCGCTCAAGGCCTTTGGAAAAGACCATCTCGAAGCCGATGTTGTGGTACCCCATTATGAGCTTCCTCTCCTTGTGAAGTTCATCAGAGAGCTTGAACACAGCGACGCGATAACAATAGCCACCTTCGGACACGCCGGTGACGGCAATCTCCACGTCACCATACTGTACCGCAGGAGGAATTTTGCCGAACTTAATGAGGGCTATGGTCTTTTAGAAACGGTATACCGGAAAACCATTGAAATGGGCGGAAGCCTCACGGGAGAACATGGAGTAGGGATTACCGTGAAAGACTATCTTCCGCTCCAGATAAGTGCAGCGGAGATGGCGCTTATGAAAAGGATAAAAGAGGCTTTTGATCCCAAGGGGATATTGAATCCCGGGAAAATTTTTCCGGATTGAGGGGTCGCCGGAAGCATTGCTGGGTTCCGGATTATGGCTCCGGAGTGGGAAACAGAGAACAAAT
Organism: uncultured delta proteobacterium; assembly: GCA_963754785.1. Classification (GTDB taxonomy): domain Bacteria; phylum Desulfobacterota; class Syntrophorhabdia; order Syntrophorhabdales; family Syntrophorhabdaceae; genus PNOF01. The sequence continues at coordinate 262,238 of CAVWHH010000027.1, forward strand.
ACCAAAGGATGGAAGACAAGACCCAAAGGAAATTGTTGATATACATTGTGAAATATATTATGAAAATACAGACAGATTTTTTTCTCTGATGGCGTAATAGGGGGGGCAAAGGGTAGAGACATGGCCAAAAGCTCACCAACTCAGACTTCCACAAGAGGAGTATCACGCAAAGATATTGATATCTGTGGGACTATATTCGAGTCAACGGGTGTTGCGACGATCATCGTAGACGAAGACGCGAAGATATTCCTCGCAAATAAAAAATTTGAACAATTATCTGGCTACTCCAAAAAGAGTCTTGAAGGCAGGAAAAAATGGACGGATTTTCTTGCCAATGACGATCCGGTAAAGACAAAGGAATATCGTCGTTTTAGTGGGAACCATTCAGATCACCCTTCAAGGAGTTATGAATTCAAGTTTGTTGACAGCAAAGGGAAGATAAAGGATGTGGCGGTTACCAGGGAATCCATCAAAGGAACTAAAAAGACCGTCATTTCTTTTGTCGATATCACGGAAATCGTTGCAGGAAAAGAAAGAACCAAGATAAGTGAAGAAAAATACCGGTCCCTGGTGGAATCTACCGACGACTCGGTCTATATGATCGATAAAGAATGCCGTTATGTCTTCGTAAATGAACGGGTCCTGAAAAGGCTTCACGTCCCGGAAGAGGGGATAATCAGGAAGCGGTACAGCGATTTTCATGATGCCGATGACACGAGGGAATTCAAGAGTTATGTGAATAAAATTTTTGAAACAGGTATGTCCTACCGGTATGAATATAAGAGCAGAACAGAGGACCGATACACGCTTCGCACCTTGAGTCCCATTATTGAAAAGAATTCGAGGAAGGTCAAATTTGTGGCTGTAATCTCAAAAGATATTACGGACCTTAAGAAGACCGAGGGGAAGCTGAAATATCTGAGTCTTCATGATCCTCTCACGGGCCTTTACAACCGCGCCTATTTTGAAGAGGAAATGCACCGTCTCGACAATAGTCGCCTTGAGTTCATCGGTCTTATCGTCTGTGATATAGACGGATTGAAGCTCATCAACGATACCCTCGGGCACGATAAGGGGGATGAGCTTCTTATTACCGCGTCGGATGTTATAAAACAATCTTTCCGTGAAAGCGACGTTGTGGCGAGAGTTGGCGGTGATGAATTTGCGATTCTTTTCCCCAACAGCCCCAAGCCGAAGGTAGAGGATATTTGTCGCAGGATCAAACAGGCTGTTGTCGCCTACAACAGGAAGAAGCGTCTCATGCCGCTCAGTATTTCCACGGGATTCGCAATCCGCAGCAACTTTAATCAGAGCATGGCGGAACTCTACCGGGAAGCGGATAACAACATGTATAAGGAAAAGCTTTACGGTAGTCAGAGCGCGCGCAACATAATCGTAAAGAACCTTATGAATACAGCCGAAGCAAGAGGCCTGGCGGATAAACATTCACTTAAGCGCTTCCAAAAACTCACCGTGGCATTCGCGCACGCCGTAGGCCTGTCCGAAGAGCGCATTAAGGATCTTCACTTGCTTGCGCAATTCCATGACATCGGCAACGTAAGCATAAACGATTATATCCTTCGTAAACCCGGTCGCCTTACCAAAGACGAACTTGTTGAAATTCAGAAACATTGCGACATAGGACACCGCATCGCGCAATCTGCCCCTGATCTGGCCCCTATTTCCGATTTTATTTTGAAACACCACGAATGGTGGAACGGCAATGGCTATCCGCTGAGCCTTAAGGGAGCTGCAATCCCTCTCGAAAGCAGACTCATAGCAATAGTCGACGCCTATGAAGCAATGACCACCGGCCGCCCCCACCGTCCGGCAATGTCCCCGGGGGAAGCCCTGACAGAACTTAAAAAATGTGCCGGAACACAGTTCGACCCCCATCTTGTTGAAAAATTTGCCGGCCTCATAGGGAAATCATTCTCGGTCAAATAAACCCCTCGTTCCGTCGGTTCGAAAAGGGAGCCAAGAACTTGTTTCTTCATGGTTTCTCTGAGGGTGGCATCCATATCGAGCGTGGCGCACTGAACGGGATTCTTCATATAGATCGCCCTGACAAGATCGCTCTGGACCCGCTCAAGGGCAGAGAGCATCTCAGTGAGAGGAGGGATCACTGCCTTGCCTTCGGTGCGAACATACTCTTCATGGAAAGCAGAAAGATACCGGAAGACCGCTGAGGCCGAGGGAACTGACCGGTGCTTTTCCTTACGCCATCGTCTCTGTGTCTGTCGTCGTTCCTTCCTGGGAAGACCCTTAAGTTCAATCCGTTGGAGTATGCGGCAGAATCCTTCATCGGCTTCGAGGATACGAAGGTCATCGACACATTCTCCGCCGGCGAGGTTTAGTAGGATAAGGGAGAGAATGATTTGTTCATCTGTCCATCCCTGCACCTTTGTATGCAGGTGTGACGAGATGCTTTCTCCCAGGTTCAGAACAGAGGCCAGGTCCAGGTAGACGGGAAGGCCAGCAAGAGAGGTCATGCCGCTTGCACTTTTTTCTTTTTCATACTTGTAAGGAAGGAGTCCTTGTGCCATAATTGATTCACCTCGTTGATGATAGATTTTGTTCGCTAACATTACTCTATCACCTTGATACTCAAGGATCAACGAGGTTTTTCATTATTTTTGATGGTGGATCTAGGACCAGATGAAAGAAAAATGAAAACCAGAGAGAATGACCCGATTTTTTTCGATTTTCAGGCTTTCCCGATTATGCAAAGAGATCAACGAGGGAAACTGATTTGCTGTCAAAGAGGCCTTTGTCGCCCAGCCTGAGCTTTGGGATGACGAGAAAAGACATGAATAAAACCGTCTCATGTCACAAGTCGCAGGTCACGGGTTTGAAACAAGACTGTATTTGGCAGCCCCGAGCCTTGCGGCCCGTGGCACGAGTCATTCTTTTACGCGCCTTTAATGATCTTTGTCTCGTTAAATGCCCTGGTATAGGAGTTCATATTTTTCTGGGCAATCTTGCCAAAACGATTATTCACCGGTTCCGACAGGTCTTCCAGATTGACTACCCCTGTGGCTTTGACGAGTGCACCGAGCATCGTTGTGTTCGTTATGTTGATCCCCATTTCTTCCTTGGCGATCTTTGAGGCGTCGACGTAGGCGATGTTCTGTCCGGGAAACATCTTTTTCAAATCTTCCTCAGATTTGTTTGAATTGATGATAACAAAACCGCCCTCTTTAAGACCCATAGCGGGGTTGGCAGAGCTGACCAGCGTGGGGTCCAGGATGACTACGTTATCAGGTTTGTATATCTTTGACCGGAGCCTGATAGGTTCGTCGGAAACCCGCAAAAATGCCTGTACCGGAGCGCCTCTTCGTTCGGGCCCAAAGCTGGGAAAAGCCTGAGCGTATCTTCCCTTTTTGATCGCCGCCTGGGCAACGATTTCCGCCGCTGTTACAGCGCCCTGACCGCCTCTTCCGTGGAATCTGACTTCTATCATCTTATCTGCCTCCCCTCATGTGACTATATGTTTTATTCGCCATTCGGTGCCCCTCGGTGTGTCGAGAAGCACGATGCCTTTCTCAAATAACATTGCACGGATCTCATCCGCTTTTTGATAATTCCTGTTTTGCCTTGCTTCCATTCTCTGTCTCATCGCCTCTTCAACAAAGGATGCATCAAGCCCTAGGCGCCTCATATGGCGGGCCCTTTCCTGTGATTCCATCGTATTAAGATCATCTTTCAAGAGCCCCAAAATATCACTGAGGTAGAGGAGGATATTGTTTGTGTACGCAATGAGAGGAATAACGCTTTCGTCTTCATCGTCAATCATTTTGTTAATGTTTTTTGAAATTTCCAGCACATAGGAAAGGGCAAGAGCCGTATTGAAATCGTCATCCATTGCCTCGAAAAATTTCTTCTCAAGTTCGTCTCCTTCAGGATACCGTGTGGGATTGACGGTCTTCCCTTTCTGCACGGCTGCTGCTCGTTCAAGGGTGTAGTAGAGTCTGTGGAGGACGTTATTGGCGTCCTCAACGGATTTGGTACTGTAATCAACAGGACTTCTATAATGCGTCGTAAGAAAAAAGAGGCGCAGGACCTCGGGGTGGTACTCTTTGAGAAAATCCTTGATGAGGAGGGTATTGCCGATCGATTTGGACATCTTTTCCCTATCGATGTTCACGAAACCATTATGGATCCAGTAGCTGACAAACATTGAGCCTGTTGCGGCTTCGGTCTGGGCGCGTTCGTTCTCATGGTGGGGAAAAATGAGATCTTTTCCGCCCCCATGGATGTCGAAGGGGTTGCCGAGATATTTCGTGCTCATGACAGAACATTCAATGTGCCAGCCGGGCCGTCCATTACCGAAAGGAGCGTTCCAGGAGGGCTCGCCTTCTTTCGAAGCTTTCCAGAGTGCGAAATCCAGGGGGTTCTTCTTTTTTTCATCAACCTCAACCCGTGCCCCTGCCATCATCTCTTCGAGAGGTCGTTTGGAGAGCTGGCCGTATCCCGGATAACTTTCCACGGAAAAATAGACACCGCCATTCATGGTGTAGGCGTGGCCCTTTTTCAAGAGAGTATCGACAAGGCCGATCATGTCGCCTATGTGTTCCGTGGCCCTCGGCTCGTAGGTAGGCCTTAAGACGTTGAGGGCATCCATATCTTCGTAATATGACGCTATGTACTTTTCCCCCACTTCCTGCCAGGATATTTTTTCCTGCTGCGATTTTCTTATGATTTTATCGTCGATATCGGTAAAGTTCTTGACGAAGGCAACATCATTACCTTTGGCCTTGAGATAGCGATAGATCGTATCAAAGACGATACCGGAACGAGCATGCCCGATGTGAGAGTGGTCGTAAACCGTGACACCGCAGGCATACATTTTCACTTTACCCTCTTCGAGGGGTCTGAAGACCTCCTTTTTACCGGACATAGTGTTGTAAACCCTTAGAGTCATAGCGTTGACTGTATTATTTACCACAGGGGAGCTTGCCTTGTCAAAGCAAATGGGGTGGGCTATCTATAAACACGCTGAATGATGACGCCAAAAATAGTAAGGACTACCATAATAGAAAGCAAGTATTATAGTGTCGATATCATCAAATGCAAATATCTACAAAATATGAAGAGACTATCTGTAAAGATACAGGTTCTGGGGGAGGGTAAAGACATTGACTCTCCATTCATATACGGGATGAAAATGAAAAGCCGCAAGGGAACAAGCCTAAGATTAGAATTACCGAAGGCTATTTGTAGTGTTGCACATTTGGCAATTCTGCCAAAAACTTGTTTTCAACGAATATTCCATTTTTCAAAATTGCCGACTGATTGCTATTAAGTTCAGTTTTGACTTTTAAGGGAGTCTGGTTTAGACTTTCATATGGTTCGCCGATTTTTATCGGCAAGCCTTATTTCACTCTATAATATTTTTGCTACAGAACAGAGTTCTATATGCAGAACACAGCCTCTCCCCAATGGGTGGTAACGGTACCGGGGCGGACATAGGAGCCAAGATGACAGGATTGGAACAGGGATTTGATTTGGCGACAGCAGACACATATTACAGAGACTATGGTTCGAGGGCAAAGGAGCTGAAAGCGACGGGGAAGAAGATTATCGGCTATCTCTCCGCGCTGGGTCCCGTTGAGATCATGACGGCGGCTGGTGTCATGCCGCTCAGGCTCAAGGGTGACGTATCAGCGCCTATCACAAAAGCCGATGCCCACATGGAAACGATTGTCTGCCCATTTGTGCGCAATGTCTTCGACTCGGCCCTCAAGGGGAATTATAGCTTCCTTGACGGGATGGTCTTGCCCCACCAGTGCGATAGCATCGACCGGACAAGCGATGTCTGGAACTACAGCCTGAAATTGCCCTACTGGCACTTTTTGAATGTGCCTCACGTTACGGATGGTCCTTCAATAGAATTTATGAAGGGGATTCTTCGTATTTTCATTGCCAGTCTGGAAAAATTTATTGGCGCGGAGATCAGCAATGAGGCAATAAATCAAGCAGTGAAAGACCATAACGACAACAGACGGCTTATGAGAGAACTCTATGCCTTGAGAAGGAATGACCCCCCTCTCATTTCAGGTGTTGAGATGATGAAGGTGCTCGTCGCCGCCGTGAGTCTTCCCGTGGATGAATCGAGTTTACTTATCAAGGGTGTTACCGAGGAGGTGAAGCAACGAAAAATCCCGTCTAAGGAGAAGTCGCCACGGATCATGATTGTGGGCGACCAGATCGACGACGTAGCCGTCATCGACGCCATCGAGAAGACAGGCGCCCATCTCGTCATGGACGATATTTCAATCGGCAGCAAGATATACTGGCCCGATACCGACGTAACCAGCGACCCCGTTCAGGGGATTGCTGAACGTTACCTGCGGAAGCTCAAAATTCCTACAACCTTTGTGAGCGACGGCTCGAACTACCGGGAGAACCTTGAGGCACGGTTTGGCCATATGAAGCGGTATATTGATGAGTTCAACATTGACGGCGTCATCCTCTTCATCTACAAGTATTGCGACCCCTATGGTTTTGACGTTCCTGCAATGAAAAGCTTTATCGAATCGTCCGCCGCTTCCTTGCTCTATCTGGAAGATGAATACTCTACCTCCACCCTGCCGAGGGTGAAGACCAGGATAGAGGCATTTCTGGAAATCATTCTATAATAACGTACCGCGAGGATAATCACATGGTTGAAGACAAAAAACCAAGAACACTGGCAACCGAATCTGCGGGGAGAATAGCGAAATTCGTGCGGGGTAACATGGCCTCAACTCTTAAGGCCAGAGAAGAGGGGAAGAAGGTGGCCTATACATACATCAATGACGGCCAGGACGAGATCATACGGGCAATGGATATCGTTCCCGCCTATGGTGAGAGTTTCGCCGGTGTCTGCGCGGCCAAGCGTGATGCTGAAAAGTACCTGCAAAAGGCGGAGGCGGATAATTTTTCCCGATCGCTCTGTACGTATGCGACATGTACTATCGGTTTTGACATATGGCGCGAAGAGTTGAATGGCCAAGTCCCTCCCGACACTCCTTGGGGTGGTATGGGGAGACCGGATATGATTATCGGTAGTGCTCAGCAGCTTTGTGATCCGCGGTTCAAATGGCCTCAGGCAACCCAGCACTACCTGCAGGATGTACCTGTCTTCGTGGGAAGCATGTACTATCCGCCCTGGGACCCCAATGGTGACTATAGAGACCAGGAAAAACTCTATGTCAAATATGCAGCCGATGAGCTTCGGGAACTGGTCCGTTTTTGCGAGAAACATATCGGAAAGAAGATGAACTGGGACAGACTGGCGGCTATCGTTGACCTCACTGACCGGACATGGGACCTTTTCATCGAAACATACGAATTGCGTAAAGCAATCCCGACCCCTATGGATACGGGCGATGCCATGAACACCATGGTGCCAGTTACCTTTAATCTCGGTACCCAGGAGGCATACGATTTCTATGTGATGCTCAAAGATGAGCTGAAACGGAAGATAGAACAGAAAAAAGGCGTTGCTGAGAACGAAAAGTACAGAGTGGTCTGGGGCGCGGGACTTCCGTCCTGGTTTGCTTTGGGCGATTTTCAATACTTCAATGATAAAGGTGCCGTATTTCCCGTGGAAGTAACCTATCGCAATGCAGAACGGCTTGAACGGCTTGACCTCCCAAAGACGAACGATCCTCTCGAGCACATCGCTTGGCGATGGGTAAGGTTCTGGACCCACTGGTACGACAAGGCCCGGAAGCGCCTCGGTTCCTTACCGAAGGTGGAGCGTATTATCGAATACATCGAAGATTACAAATGCGACGGTGTGGTTTTTCATTCCGCTTTTTCCTGCCGGAGCTGGCATGCGGGTATAGTCCAGCAGGCAGAAGTTCTTAGGAAGGTCTACGGAGATATACCCATGCTTATCATGGAAGGTGACATCGTTGACATCAGTTCTTACAACGAGGCAGATACCCATAACAGGATCGACGCCTTCATCGAAACGTTGGAGGCCCACAAGAAAAGAAACAGTTAGCGCAATCGGGAGGCTAAGAGGTTGAGACGATAAGAAGGCAAGAGAGAAGGATCTGGCTTCCCGTCACCTCGAAAGGTCGCAAGAGTAGGGAGAAATGAATCAGTATTTTGCCGGTGTGGATATCGGATCCACGATGACCAAGGTGGTCATGGTTGGCCATAAACTCAAACCTTCAGTGATAGGTCCCACAGGGCCGGAGCACCGGAAATTAGCCAATAAAGTCATGGAAAAGGCGCTCAACGAGGCACATCTTGTCTTCGACGATCTGGCCTATGTCGTTGCCACCGGATACGGAAGGATAAACGTTCCCTTCGCGGATAAACAGATTACCGAGATCACTTGTCACGCAAAAGGATTACACAGTCTCCTTCCTTCGGCACAAACGATCATTGATATCGGCGGGCAGGACAGCAAAGGGATTAGAATAAAGAATGGCAAGATCATTGACTTTGTCATGAACGACAAATGCGCGGCCGGTACGGGACGATTTCTTGAGGTCATCGCAGACGCCCTTGGGGTCCCGCTTGAGGCCCTTGGTGAACTCTCCCTTTCAGCTCAAAAAGTGACGTCCATCAGTAACACGTGCACTGTCTTTGCCGAGCAGGAGATCATCTCTCAGCTCGGAAGCGGGGAACCTGTGGCCAATCTGATTGCCGGTATCCATGACGCCGTTGCCACAAGGGTATATGTCATGGTGAAGAAACTGAAGATAGAGCGGGATGTGGCAGTCACCGGCGGAGGCGCCAAAAACATTGGATTAGTCAAGGCATTGGAAAGAAAATTCGGATTCTCGCTTCTGGTCCCCCCTGAACCCTTGCTCACAGGCGCTCTGGGCGCTGCGCTCATCGGGAAAGAAATGTACGAAAATGCTTTGAGACATGGGCAGAAACTGCAAAGGAGCGGACAGGGACTCAGGGAGGCCAGGTTTTTCTCATAAGGTTTTCATATGGTGTGCATAAGAGTCTTTCAAACAGTTTAAGCGGTTCAAGCGGTTTAAAAGGATTGGTAAATGGCTTACGTGCTCGGCATCGATATAGGATCCGGTTTCTCCAAAGCCGTGGTCTGCGAAGATAGGGTCATCCGCTCTCATGCAATCATGCCCTCGGGTGGGAACTACCAGGAAACAGCCACAAGCGTTGTGGAGGAAGCACTCAAGAAGATCGACCTTACCCTTGAGGATGTTTCCTCCACCTTAGCCACCGGATATGGTGCTGCCATGGCCCAATGCGCCGACCACACTGCCACTGACATTTCCTGTCATGCCGCAGGAATTTACCGTTTATTTCCCTCCGTACGAACGGTCATTGATATAGGCGCCCAGTTCAGCAAGGCGATCCGGCTCGATGATGAGGGAAGGCCCTCTAATTTTTTGCTCAATGAGAAATGCGCCGGGGGGAGCGGAAAGTTTCTTCAGCTCATCGCGCGCATACTTCATATCAGCATCGACGAGATCGGGCCACTCTCCCTCACATCTGTCAATCCGGTGCAGTTTACAACGGGTTGCGCGGTCTTCGCTGAGTCAGAGACAGTCTCCCGTATCGCCGAAGGCGCTCTCGCTGGGGACATCCTTGCGGGTGTTCATAAGGCCATGGCATCCAAGATCGTCAATCTCGTCACGCGTGTCGGTCTTGTCAGGAATTGCGCCGTGACCGGCGGAGGCACCAAAGACATTGGTCTCATTAAAACTATAGAATCGGAATTGGGCGTGAAGGTCCTGGTGCCCGATGAGCCACAGATCACTGCGGCGCTTGGGGCCGCTCTTCTGGCACTCTCATATCTTGAGGAAGTTTGTCCTGTTAGTTGATAATCAGAGATCGATGAAAAGAGACACGGGTAACCCTGAGAATGACTCAAACGAAAAGTGTACAAGTCTTGTAAGCATGTAAAAAAGGAAGGAGGATAACTATGCAAAATGTTCAGTGGCTCACGGCGAAAGAAGTATTGAAAGTAAACGCGGCGAAATGGCCAAACAAGATCGGTTCCAAGGACCTTTACAAAGAATTCACCTTCAAAGAGTGGAACAGCCGTGCCTGCAGGCTCGCCAATGTCCTTGCCGCACTGGGAATGAAAAAGGGCGACAGGTTTGCGGCCCTCGCATACAATTGTGCCGAATGGATGGATATGTATGCTGCTGCGGCAAAAGGAGGCTTTATAATCGTCCCCATCATGTTCAGACTCTCCGGCCCGGAGATGGAATACAACATCAATCATAGCGAATGTAAGGTCTTTGTCGTTCAGGGGGGTGTGGACAAAAAAGACGGGAAAGAATTTCCTTGGATCAGCATGGTCAACGGGATGAAAAAGAACCTTCCAACTGTGGAGAAATATATTTCCTTCGGCTCTGATGCCTCTGAATATGGGGGCTATATCGATTATGAGAGCGCATTGGCGAAAGCAAGCCCCACAGAGCCAGTCACGGCGGTGGATGCCGAGGACACTTGGATCATTATGTACACCAGCGGCACAACAGGTAAACCCAAAGGTGTCATGAAGAGCCACAGATCCATGTTTTCCCAATATTTTATCATGATCCATGATCATTTCTTCAGCCACGATGATGTTAACCTCCTTGTCATGCCCTGCTGCCATATTAATTCGCTCAACTATTCGTTCGTGAACACATGGGTAGGTGCCACAGTCATGTGTTACAACATGATAAGCTTTGACCCTGAAGACCTGCTCAAAACATTCTCTGACCATAAGGTCACCTTTACTTCCCTTGTGCCAACCCACTATATCATGATGCTCGCCCTTCCTGATGAGGTGAAGAACAGGTATGATCTCAGTTCTATCAAGAAACTCCTCATTTCCTCTGCGCCCGCTAGAAGAGACACAAAGCTCGGTATCCTCAAAATGTTTCCCAATTCAAAGCTCGACGAGGCTTACGGGTCAACAGAGGCGGGATGCGTCACGATCTTGAAGCCCGAGGAACAGCTCACCAAACTCGGCTCCTGCGGCCGCGAGGTTATCGGCTCCGATTTGATTAGACTCTATGATGAAGACGGAGGCCTTATTACCGAGCCTAACAAAGTCGGCGAAGTCTATTCAAGAAGCCCCATGCTTTTCACGGCCTATTGGAAAGATCCTGAAAAGACGGCCAATGCCTTCAAGGAGGGTGGCTATTTCAGCGCCGGTGACATGGGTTACAAGGATGAGGACGGCTACTTGTTCCTCGTTGACAGAAAGGCAAACATGATCATCTCAGGCGGTGAGAATATCTTCCCCTCCGAGGTGGAGAACTGTATAGGTGGTTACGAAAAGGTTAAAGACGTTGCGGTCATCGGCGTGCCTCACGAGAAGTGGGGCGAGTCGGTAATGGCGGTGGTCGTGCTCCACGAAGAGCAGACAGCCACAGCAGAAGAAATATCGGGATTCTGTAAAGGTAAAATCGCCGGCTTCAAGGTACCCAAAAGTGTTGTGTTTATAAAGGACGAGGCCATGCCCAGAACAGGCAACGGGAAAATCCTCCACAGGGCGTTGAGAGAAAAATACGGTATGTGGAAAGATCACCAGTAGTTCGTTCACGAGCGAAAAGAAGTAGCTCCGACAGCTTTGCTGCCGGAGGAGGGCGATGCGAGCCCCAGTGGTAGGAATGCGGTATGTGGACGGACCACAAATACTTAAGACAGAGCAACAGGGGGTGGCTAAAATCCACCCGCCATTCCACTACAAAACATGACTTTACCTTTTAATACACCCCATACTCTTTCGTAAATTCGAACATGGCACGGACATTTTCCGCTCTCGCATCATCAAGGGCTGCCGCCGCGTCCAGAATGAATCCTCCACCCTTGCCGACAATATCGATCAGTTTCTTGCAATACGTCCTGACATCATCGGTTGTCCCTGTTGCCATTAATGAAAGAGGAACGTTGCCCCTGATGCAGACGGTATCACCAAGGACCTCTTTTGCCTTGAATATGTCTGTGGACTCAAAGGCGTATACCGCCTTACCGGCCGGAATATTCTTTATGATCTCAAGACGAGAAGTACAATTTCCCTCCCATAAAGGGCAGGGAGTTAGGCCTTCGTTGATAAGAGTGATCATAAGGTCTCTCAAAGTTGGCCAGAAGAACTTGTTGAACTGATCCTGGGACATGAAACCGTCAATCCCTTTATGAATCGGGATAAATATTCTTGGATTCCCGGAATTCTTTGCCGCGCCTACGGCCATTTCAAGCATAATAGGGAGCAGTTTCTCGCATGCTTTGATGATCTTGTCAGGTCGCCTGTACATGTCAAGCATGAGCCCCTTTGTACCCCTGAAGTAATCACCCAGCGTGTCGAAGGGTGCCTGACTAAATCCGCCTGTTTGCATGGGAAAACCCGCTTCTTTTACCTCGACAGAAAAGTTCCTTGTGTAGGAGCCAATTTCTGCGGATTTTTCTCCCGCTCTTTTCAACACCTGCAGAGTTTCCGCTACTTCAGGCGAGCTGAAAATGCCAAAACCGAAAGGCGCACCAATAGAATATGTAATAATATCGCGTAACGGCTGGAGCTTCTGGAACTCTTTCAGAGCACCGAATATCCGGGGCCAGTAACATCGTAGCATAAAGTCTGTGGGGTCAAAGAGGAAATGATCGTACTCATCGGGCATCATGTACTCGCCTTCGACGAACTGGTAACTGTGATCAGAGGTCAGCCCATGACCGGGCCAGAGTAGTTGCTTGAAATCGAGGGTCTCCAGCAGGGGACCGAGAAAACGGAGACCATAAGGGTTTTGCTCCATATCCTGCTGGAATTCCAGCATGGTTCTCCATTGTGCCTTCCAGAGCTTTTCTGGGTCGTACATAAATTCCTGGAAGGTCATCCCTGAATATCTCGCGGGAAAAAAGCCGAACATCACCATAATAGGTACTCTGTCCGGTTTCTTAAGTGCTATGGCATCGAGTACTCTCTTTTCCCGTTCCTGGTAGAGTTCCCGGGGTGATTTGCCCATAATCAACCTCCAATCCACTGATTGCACAGCGTCACTGCAGCCATGGCATCCTTACCGTAAGCATCAGCCCTGACGTATTTACGGATCTCATCATCTATCTGTCCTCCGCCGATCATGATCTTGATGTTGTTTCTCAGTCCTGCCTCTTCTATGGCCTCGACGGTCTTTTTCATGGAGTCGAAGGCAAGGGTAAGAAACCCGGAGAGTCCCACAACAGAGGGTTTGAACTCCTTGATCTTCTCCACAAATACATTGACGGGTACATCGATACCGATGTTTAAGACATCATACCCTGATACATCGAGCATGAACTGGACGATATCGGTGCCGATATCGTGGATGTCTCCTGCCACGGTACCGATCAACACCTTCCCCTTCTTTACTGCAGGACCTTCCTTCTCAAGCAGAGGTTTGACGATCTCCGAGATACTCTTTAGGATCTCTCCTGCCATCATGAGATCGGGGATGAAGTATTCTCCTGTCTCAAATCTCTTTCCTACTACTGCCATGGCCCTCCCCGCATCATCGAGGATCTCCGCGGGATTAGCCCCGGATGAGACGAGCTCCTTGACCTGAGCGATCACCTCGTCCTCCATGAGATCTGCCATGAGATTGATTAGTTTGTCGTTCATGCAATGTCCTCCTTTACTAAACCCATGCGATACTATACTCCACATCCTCTTGCAAAATCGATAATTGCTTTTGCACTCTCTGGGCCCACATCTTCATCCCCGTTCGGAGGAATACAACGAGCGGCTGCCTGATGATTTTGCGTTCCTGACGGTCCCTCTTACATCAGTCTTATATCAGCCGTCTGCATGGACTGAGCCTTATAACTGCATACTGACCGGTGAACGTATGACCGGTGTTTAACCCTGTCTTATTCCCATAGCATGGATACAATAACATTGTCAATGTACAAAATATCAATATATTGCATTTAAAGCCTAACGTACCGATAATTAGTTTATAACTATGACAGAGAATTATAAACAACTTATATTAAATTCATTTGACATAGGCAACTCGCTGTGATAGATATTCAACATATTGAGTATTTGTTTTAATCGGCTTTTAAACATGATATTCGCCATGCATAATCTAGCTTTCGAAATCAGACAAGGAGCATGGGGAACCTAACCATGAAGTGAAATACCTTATCAAGGAGACCTGCTGTGAATCTTGCCAAGAATTTAGAACTATCCGCATTTTTCTTTCCCAATCATATTGCGATCCGTGAAGGGGACCGTAAATTAACCTATGCTCAGCTCAACGGTCAGACGAACCGCGTAGCAACAGGCCTCATCAAAATGGGGGTAAAACCGGGAGAACTCATCGCCCTTTGCGCCCCCAATTCAGCTGATTGGATTATTTTTTACTTTGGTGTTCTCAAGGCGGGCGCGGTAGCTGTCACACTTTTTAACACGATTACGGGCAGCGAACTAACCAACCTGTTAAACCACGCGAAGCCCCGGATCCTCTTTACCACTCCCAACAGATTGTCTGACCTTGCCCATTTGAAAGGTCCCGGAATGCTTGAGAAGATAATTTGCCTCGCCGATTGCGATCTGACCCTTCAGGACCTCATGGAAAAGGGTTCAGGATTATTCAAGGCTGTGGACAGGGAACGTGATGACACAGCTGCCGTGCTGTACACAGGGGGCACCACAGGCGTGCCCAAAGGAGTTATGCTCACACACGAGGGAATCAGTTTTTCGAGCCTGGCAATTGCTGTCTACGAACGGTCCACAGAGAACGATCTCGCCCTCTGCTTTATGCCTTTTAACCATGTCTTCGGTCAGATACACGTTATGAATTCAACGATCATGACCGCAGGGTGTTTGGAACTGCTGCCGGCATTCGATCTGGAGCGGGTATTGACACTCATGGAGGAAGGCCGAGTCACGAAGTTCTTTTCTGTGCCGACGGTGTATGTCCGCCTCCTCGGCATTCCTGATCTAAAGAAAAAGATGGGGAAGGTGCGTTACTGCTTTTCGGCAGGAGCTTCTATGGCCATGGAGATCGTTAAACAGTGGAAAGCGCTTACGGGGATTACCATCGCGGAGTCATACGGGATGACGGAAGTCATGCCTATCACCTTCAATCATTATTATCCTGAGCAACACGTTGTTGGCGCCGTGGGACAGCCTGTCCAGGGGGTCGAGGTGCAGATTAGACACACATCGGGACACGTACTTGAGCAGGGTCAGGAAGGCGAGATCTGCATTCGCGGATATAATGTCATGAAGGGTTACTTAAACAATCCCCAAGCGACCCATGAATCTTTCTGGCATCCCGAAGGCAATAGAAGGCGACAGAAAGACTCATGGTTCAGATCAGGGGACATCGGTCTCTTTGACGAAAAAGGGTATATCTACATAGTGGATCGTCTGAAGGACCTCATTATTACGGGCGGTGAAAATGTTTTTCCTCGGGAAGTGGAAGAAGCTCTTTATACCTGGCCCGCAGTACAGGAGTGCGTTGCCATCGGTCTTCCCGACACGGAATGGGGAGAACGCGTGTCTGCTTTTATCGTGCCGAAGTCGGGGCAAACAATCGCCACCGATGAGTTGAAAGCCTATCTGAAAGGACGTTTGGCGCCCTTTAAGGTTCCCAAAGAGTATCAAATCGTCAACGAGCTGCCGAAGAGTCCGGCCGGAAAGATCCTCAAACGTGAGGTAAAGAAAAAGCATCTAGAGAAACAGAAATAGCTTTCCTACATCCCCTCGATAAGTCTTGAGTTGAGACTGGAAAACTCATCGCTGAACAAAGTGTTGTGAAACTTCAGGGCCCATTTGCTGGGAGAAAGAAACCTGCATTCGGCTCCAATCGTCTTGAGAGCGCCCATTTCTGCAACGCCAATCAACATCAATCCAAGCCAGAATACCCCCCCGGCCACATATATTATCCGCTGCATTGATTGTATTTTCAAAAGAACAGGCCCGATAATGGCCACGAATATCATTATGCTGGCGATAGTTTCCATTGTTTTAAACATGGAGACCCTTTTAGCGCAGGGGCCGCATAATTTTATCAGAAGTTTCTTTGATGCTAAACCTTCCGTAAGGAGCCCCTTGAGACCTCTCTTAACCTTCAGACTAAACCCCACAATATCTCCGGCTCCTCTTAAGTCCCGACCACAGTACGGGCACCTCTCCGGCCAATTCAGATCGAGCTTGTTTACCTTTATGACGGTTCGTTGCATATGTCTGCCTCCTGTCAAATCCGTAAATTTTTTGCCTATTCCTTTTTCAAACCAGATATATCTTCGCTTGTTGTAAACAGTATGCATCCTACATAGGATACGGTATTCTTATCATTATGATACGGTATCCCGCATCTTTTTACCAACTCCGCCACGTCGATGCCGTGTGATTCCAGTGAAGCTACGGCCTTATCGGGAAAAGGGCATGGTAATCCGTTAACAGAAGAGCACGTTGAGCAATGTGTGCAGGAGCCGGCGCCAAGAGAAAGCACGTTTTCCATAGCGTATGTATTATCTATCGTCAATCCTTTTACTTTCTCCAGAACACTATCGTGCACGACGAAGGCCTTTTGTATGCCTTTCCGGTCAAGGGAGTGAGAAAGCCCATGGCCGGTCTGGAAGACGAGGCCGTATCTATATCTGCCTGCCTTTGCCTTCAGGTGATCGAAAGAGCCGACGGCAGGCGGGCACATCCAGTTTCTGCCATAGTGGCCGCACTTGCTCTGTTCACAGGGGCGTCGAAACTCATATGGGTATGTAAGTGCTGATGTATCAAACAACGACGCGCAAACGGCGCCGCATTGTTTCGCTTCATTCGTGAGATCAGCGACCGATAACGACACAAAACAAACCTCTTTATATGCATACATACCTTATCATAATCAGAGCCTAAATAGAAACATATCCACGGAGTTATGGAAGTCTCCTTCGTGCGCAGTTATCTGCCACGGTTTTGACCGTAGAAATGTATGGCAAGAATATCGGTTTACAGGTTATCCTGAAAGAAGAAATGTGGACCAGACTGAAATCTCTCTTGATCTTCCCCACTCTCGCCGCTTTATTCTTTCTCTCCATGTTTTACCGGGTCACAAACGCCGTGATTGCGCCGGACCTTGCACGGGAGTTCAATCTTGATGCCCAAGGATTAGGTTTGCTTGGGAGTGCCTTTTTTTACACCTTTGCCGTTTTCCAGATACCTATGGGGGTGCTACTGGACAGGATGGGCCCCCGTAGGATCATATCCTTCTTTTCTCTGGTAGGGGCTGCCGGGGCCTTGGTTTTTGCCTGTGCAGGCGGTCTTTATATGGCCCTTCTGGGTCGCGCGTTACTGGGCATAGGCATGGCATCGGCACTGATGGGCAGTCTCAAGGTTTTTGCCACCGAATATTCTCCTCAAAGATTTTCCACACTCTCCGGGACCATCATAGCTATCGGGACCCTGGGAAGTCTTCTTGCCACCTCGCCGCTGGTATACCTGAACTCGATTATCGGATGGAGGCTTACGTTTATCTACTGCGGTCTCATAACAGCACTGCTCGCTGTCCTGAATTTCTTTGTGTTAAAGGAAACGGATACCGGGAAACAGAATACACCGCAGTCCTCTTCCCACGAACAGACGACGGGGATCCTGAAATCGATACACATGGTTTTGCGCAGTCATTCCTTCTGGCAGATAGGTTCCATAGCATTTTTCAGGTACGGTACCTTCGTGGCATTGCAGGGAGTCTGGCTTGGCCCTTACTTGATGGTCATCAAAAGATTCACCCCTCTTATGACAGGGAATATTCTCATGACCCTTTCTCTGGGCATGATCATAGGTTCCCCCATCGCGGGATACCTTGTCGACAGGGTGTTTCGGAGGACGAAAGCCGTGGTTCTACTGGCCTTGAGCTGCTATGCGCTGTGCCTTCTTCCTCTCACGGGGATCTGGAAGATTGAGAGTGCTATAACCTATTCCGTATTGTTCATGTTCCTCGGTTTCTTCAGCGGCTTTGGTATGCTCGCCTATACGCACATCAAAGAACTCTTTCCCCTGAATATGTCGGGGACGGTTATTGCAGGGGTAAATTTCTTTGTTATGGCTGGCGGCGCATTTTTCATGCAGATCATCGGAATCATTATCTCCCTCTATACCGGCACGAGTAAGGTCTATCCATCAGGGGCCTATCATCTGGCATTCCTCACATGCCTTATCGGGATGATCGGAAGCCTCGCATTCTACGGCTTCTCGAAAAGCAAGCTGGAATGAGGACGGCGGTTTTAGTTGGTCCAGGGATCAGGACAGGATAACCAGAAGGCATTCTCAGGGAAAAGAATCAGGGCGGAGTTACGAGATCGGTGATACCGAAGACATAGCGTCCCGACAGACGAACAAAAACACCTTTATACAAGGGGTCTTGAGCGGTAAGCGTTACACCTTCCACGCTTTTCGTGAATTGAGGTGTGCTTCCCTTTTCCTTCAGATAGGCTGAGTATTTGTCAAAGGTATCTGTGGCATCTTTCACCGACTCATTGAGGATGACAAAAAACTTCACAGGTTGCCCAGCGAGCATCGCTTCGGCCGTGAGCCCTCTTTTGAAGAAGGCGTACCCCAGGACACTCTGAGCGGTATACTTTTCCGTCCTCGGGACAACGCCGGGAATTTTGATAAGTTCCAGTTCTTCCGGCGGAGTTGATTTGCCGGGAAGGTTCCGCGCGATTGCCTCGGCACAAGCAACGAAGGTTGCCCGCTCGGGATTGTCGCCCGAAGCAGAGAGACGCACAAAATACCGGTCCTTATAAAACATGAGCTGCGAATCATCGACAAATCCCCCGGCGCCGATATTTACTGTTTCAGCATCAGGGTCGCGGTAGTATGAGTATATGCCGAAGGCATCGATGGCTGATCCCATTCGAAAGATGTCTGCAACGAGGGCGGTCTTTGAACCCCCGGCTTTTACATAGAGGGCCGATTCAAGAACTGAAAAACCATAGGGCATATAGAGTTCCGCTTCGCCGTCAATATAGGTGTAAAGATTGTCCTTTGTGTAGTGGTTTATCTTGCCGTCAATTGTCCACTCTTTGGCAAAGCCCGGCAAGGGTAGCGCACTCTCAAGGGGTTGATCTATGGCGAACAGCACGGCGGGAAGGAAAGTGATCGCAAGAAAAGCGATAATGGCGCAGGTTACAACGGAGCGTGGAACTTTTCTAGAAAACATCATATTCACCGTGGTCAGGCCAGAATCCTTCGGGCTTTTTCCATCTTCTGAGCGATGTCGATACCATGAACACAATGGGCAACACATTCGTTACAATCGAGGCAGGCGAGAGCTGATGACCTTGCCGAGACTTCATGATACGTTTCCCGAGCAAGTTCCATGTTGCGATATCCTTCCGCGTACATGAGCGAGCGATTGATAATGCTTATGGAAACCTCATGAGGACAGGTCGGTTCACAGTGCCCGCAGAGATGGCAATAATAAGGGCCTATGGCATTGGAATAACATTCGAGGACCCGCTCGTCTGCACGGGTCAGCTTCATCCCCATAACAGCGGTCGCTTCGCTCAGCATCTGTGTGTCCTTTATGCCCGGGATGGCGCAGGTCACGTTGCGGTCTTGAAGCACCCATTTCAGGGCAGCCTGGTGAGGGCTCACGGCCCCCAACAGATCGGTCTTATATCCTCCCGCCTGGGTTTTCATGGCGATAACACCGATACCGGCTTTGGCGGCGCGGGCAATGGCTTGGCTGATATCGGGGGAGCTTTTGAAATTATGAGCAACGAGGACCGTATCGAAGAATTTGTCTTTGTCATCGACAATAGCGTTCACAACCTGGGCTTGATTTGTGTGGGTCGTAACGCCGAAGAAGCGGACCTTGCCCTGTGTACGCAGTTCTATGAACGCTTCGCGGACTTCAGGGATGAAAGCCCGGTCACTGTTTGTGAGGCCATGAAGCTGGATCACGTCAACATGGTCTGTGCCCAGTTTTGTGAGACTCGTCTCCACATCTTTCATGATGTCCTTTTTTGAAGTCGATGTGCTGGTTGGTTTCGTCGCTATGTAGAGCCGGTCACGGATACCCTTGATGGCCTTGCCGACAGTCTCTTCATTCCTGCCGCCCATATATTTTCGGGCCGTGTCGACATAATTGATCCCGAGGTCGAATGCCGCCCGCATCACTTCATGTTCCGGTGTCAGCATCGCCCCGAAACTGACAACTGTAACCTTCAGGCCTGTCCTTCCAAGCGTCCGAAAGACTGGCGGGGTCACACCCGGGTTTTGCTGGTTGGCTGCCTCAAGGACCCCACGAAGGCCGCTTAGACCCACCGCTGCCGTTGTAGCAGTCATAACGCCTATTTTCAAAAACTCTCTCCGGTTAATTGTCTCCTTTTGATCCTTTTTACTCATGGTATGCACCTCATGCTGAGCAATCGCCTTAATTACATTATACTACAGAATACATAAAAAGAGATGTCAATTCGGGAGGTTCAATTGGGTGCACGACATAGAAGTTGGTGCAATGAATTGACGTTGTCTTTCCGGTGTGCTATTGTAGCTCATGAGCTACATAGAGGAGGCTGCCATGGATCACAAAAACGCACTGGAGACAAAGCGGAGAGAAGTCCTTGAGGAGATGGCTGCAATCACTTGCATGCGAAGGGGTACGGTCAATGAGCAGTATTTCGAGGTGGGGCAGAAGGATGGTTCGGTTGTACAGCACGGTCCATACTTTCTCTACAGTCGGACGGAGAAGGGCAAGTCGTTCAGCCGCCGTATCGGCGTTAAGGAGGTGGAGCGGTACAGAGAGGAGACCGAGAACTGCCGCAGGTTCAAGGAGCTGTCCAGCCGCTGCGTGATGATCTGCGAGGAGCTGGCCGAAGCCGACGAGGAGAAGGTGGAAAAAAAACAAGCGAAGCGGAGTCGGAGAAGCTCGGGGAGATAACCCGGTTTGCAGCCCTGGCAAGGAACGCATATGCGCGAACCGGCGTAGTGGACATGGAGGCCCTGGAACAGGGGATGCGGGCCGCAGCCATGAAAGACGGAGCGGTGGCCTTGACTGCATTTCTCCGGGGCATTGCCGAATCGGGACCTGTAGCCTGCCCTCACTGCCATGCCTCCATGGAGAGCCATGGGAAACGGTCAAAGGCGATGATCACGCTTCTCGGAGAGGTTGCTCTTGATCGGAGATACTACCTCTGTCCCGGGTGCGGTGAAAGCCTTTTCCCAAAAGACTCCCTGCTCGACGTGGAACGTACATCCTTTTCGCCGGGCGTGCGCCGTCTCATGGCCAGAAGCGGAGCCAGGGACTCATTCGCCCGGGCGGAGGAAGACCTATGGGACTATGCAGGGATTCGGGTAGACGCAAAGGATGTGGAACGGATTGCGGAAGCGATTGGAGCGGATATCGCGCGCCGAGAACAGATTCGCCAGGCAGAAGTGATGGCAGGTGATGTTCCCCCTCCGGAAAGACCGATTCCGGTCTTCTATGTTGCCTACGACGGCACGGGAGTTCCCGTGACCAAAAGAGAGACCGTTGGTCGCAAGGGAAAGCAGGGCGACGCCAAAACAAGAGAGGCAAAGCTGGGATGCGTCTTCACCCAGGTGGAGACCGATTCGGACGGGTTCCCCATCAGGGAAAAGGAATCGACCACGTACACGGGAGCCATCGAGACGGCAGAGATCTTCGGCGAGCGGCTCTACGCCGAGGCATTGATGCGCGGCCTCAACCATGCAGAACGGGTTGCCGTCCTCGGCGACGGGGCACACTGGATATGGAACGTGGCTGCCCTGCACTTCCCCAATGCCACCCATATCGTCGACCTCTATCACGCGCGGGAGCACCTCTATACGCTCCTGAAGCTCATCTTCCCTCCGGGGGAGCTCTACGAAGCCCGATGCAGGGAATGGTGCGACCGGCTCGAAGAAGGGAAAGTAGAGCAGATCATCTTTGCCGCATCTGAGTTGCTCCCGAAGGAAGAGAACAGCCGGAAATTTGCATCAACGGAGATCGAGTACTTCAAAACCAATGCAGAGCGTATGCGGTATGCCGACTTCAGAGCCAGGGGTCTCTTCGTCGGTTCCGGTGTTGTTGAGGCCGGGTGCAAGACCATTATCGCCGCCCGCATGAAGAAATCAGGAGCCAAGTGGTCCGTCCGGGGGGCCAATGCCATTATCGCCCTCCGTTGTGCCCTCGCTTCATCGCGCTTTGAAGACTACTGGGCAGAGCGTGCCTGTGCCTGATCACAGGATAGAAATGCCACTCGGCCCCCACTTCTATGTCGCACACCCGGTTCAATTTGCCTTCTCTCCAACGATAGCCTGCACCGGATATGACAGACTCGCGCTCTATATGCCAGCTTTCTTGCCCCCCCCTACTTGCGTTGGTATCAAGCTGGATTCAAAAATAGCACCCGGAGGGTCCCCGAGATGTCGATGGGGGAGCGACGCAGGCACACACAACGTACGTCGAGGAAATGGAAGACAGGGCGGCCAAGGTGTATGAGTGAAGGCGATTTAGTATGAGTCTTGTGTCTGGCCAACGGCATGTTCGGGAAAGCGCCCATACGCGTTTTGCCGTACCTTGTGTCCTCCGATATACACACAACTATAGTCTCCGGTCAACACGACGTGCCAGTCCGTCTCATATCCGTCCTTCCGCTTTACGCCTTCGCGCACTCACGCCGGGATTAATCCGGGCCTACATAGCCCGCTACCAGCGGTTTAAGCGAGTCGTTTTTTGAATCTTGAGGATGCCAAGGCAAGAATCACTATGCCGAGAATGAAAAGCGCAAGGATCTCCGGCCAGAGTGTCTCAACGCCGATGCCTTTAAGAAATATACCTCGTACCACAACGAGAAAATATCTGAGGGGATTCGCATAGGTTATATACTGGAATATTGCGGGCATGTTCTCTATGGGAGTAACAAATCCGGAGAGCAGAATAGCGGGCTGAAAAAAGAGAAAGGAGGCCATGATGGATTGTTGCGGGGTTTTTGCTATGGTTGATATAAACAGTCCGATCCCGAGCACAGGGAGAAGATAAATAACCGTGCATAGGAAGAGAAACGGGAATGCCCCTTTAATTGGAACATCAAACCAGAAAACGCCCACGAGCGTAACAAGGGTCATATCAAAGAAAGCTATCACGGCAGGGGGGATTGTTTTACCCAGCATAAGTTCAATGGGTCTTATGGGTGTTACCATGAGCTGCTCCATGGTGCCGACCTCCCTTTCCCGGACCACGGACATTGATGTAGATATGAGACAGGTGAGCATAATGATCGATGCAACTACGCCGGGGATCATATAGTTTCTGCTCTTCAAATCGGGGTTGTACCAGACCCGTGCCCGAAAGTCTATGTTTGAAAGCACAGGGCTTATCTTCGGTGTCATCTTTTCTTTTGCATATCCCGCAATGATGGCATCCACATAGCCCATCGCGATCATGGCTGTGTTTGAATCCGTACCGTCAACGATGACCTGTATCCGGGTGGGGATACCCTTCTTTAGGTCCTTTGAGAACCCTCTGTCGATTTGCACGGCGCAGAGAGCCCTGCCTCTGTCGATGAGCTCCTCGATCTCGCCAGGTGATGACGGTCTGTAGACTATATTAAAATATCCCGATGACGTCAGTCTTTCTGCCAGTTCCCTGCTTTCATATGATCTATCGAGATCGTAAAAGGCCGTCGAGATTGAATTGACATCGAATGTTGCCACATACCCGAAGAGCATGAGCTGGATGATGGGCGTGACGAGGAGAAAAAATACTGATCGGCGGTCCCTGAAGGCCTGTATAAACTCCTTGATGACGAGATGTCTTATCCGTTCAAGCATTTCAATCGATCCTCTTCTGAAATTTTCTTATTGCGAGGAGAAAGACGGCAACTCCATAAACCGTGAGCAGGGTTGCCTCCCATGGAAGATACTTGAGAGAAATACCTTTCAGAAATATCCCTTTCAGGATGGTCACAAAGTAGCGCGCGGGCACAAGATATGTGATGATTTGCAGCGGTAAGGGCATATTAAATATGCTGAAGATAAAACCTGAGAGTAGAAAGGCAGGGAGAAAGGAACTGAGCATAGCCATTTGGCTGGCTGTGGTCTGGTTCTTTGCGGCGATGGAAATGAGGATACCCATACTGAGGCCGCCGAAGAGGAAGACCGCCGAGAGAGTGAGAAGCAAAGACGTGCTGCCTCTCAAGGGGACCCCAAAAAGTTCCGTACTCATAAGGATGGTGAAGACCGTATCGGCAAAGCCTATGACGAAATAGGGAACTAGCTTGCCGATAACCAGTTCCACGGGTTTTATGGGTGTGGATATGAGCTGTTCCATGGTGCCCCTGTCCCATTCTTTGGCCACAGTGAGCGAAGTGAGGAGGGCGATGATGACGGTCATGATGACGGCGATAAGTCCTGGGATAATGAAGTTTCTCGACTTTAATTCCGTGTTGTACCAGACCCGACTCCGGGAATCGATAAGAGGGGTAACAGGACCTCCCCGTATCCTCCGAGAGTACCCCTGAGCGATCGCGGAAATGTACCCCTCTGCAATGTTGGCCGTATTCGAATTAGCGCCATCAAGAATCACCTCTATCGTGGCGCCTCTTCCTGCCCGCACATGTTTTGAGAAATCGTCGGGTATAACAAGAGCTACCTTTGCCTTGCTGCTATCGAGAAAGTAATCGATCTTTTTATATCTGTCCAGATAGGAGACGACGGTGAAATAACCGGACTGCGTAAATTGATTGATAAGCTCTCTGCTGAGGCTACTTTTATCCATGTCGTAGACTACGGTGGTGATCCTGTCTACGTCAAAGGTGACGGCATAGCCATAAATAAAAAGGAGGATCAGGGGGAGCAAAAAGGCCATGATAAGGCTCATGGGATCACGCTTTATCTGTATGAACTCTTTTTTCGCGATGGCACTGGTGCGTGTAAGATTCATTTCAGGACGCCTCTATGAGTGTTACAAAAACATCCTCAAGGGATGGCACAATCTTTTCGCACCTCATGACACGGATCCCCGATGCCGTAAGTAGTGCTTGAAGCACTTCCGCTCCATGCTCTGCCTTTTTTACGGTAATATGAAGGGTGTTTCCGAAAATAGCCGCCTCTATGGTATGTTTTGAGAGAACCTCCATCGCCTCAACCACCCTATCAGTCTCCAGTTCCAGCACGTCGTGTTTCATATAGGTGTGCCTCAACTCAGTAGGCGTTCCCTCGGCGATAATGGCACCGCGATAGATCAACGCGAGACGGTCACAGTAGTCCGCCTCATCCATATAATGGGTCGTGACAAAGACCGTTGTTCCAGCCTCGGACATCTCACGGATGAGGCGCCAGAAATTTCGTCTCGATATGGGATCCACTCCGGAGGTGGGCTCATCGAGAAAGATAATAGAAGGCTCATGAAGAATGGCGCATCCCAAGGCAAGCCTCTGTTTGTATCCGCCTGCCAGGGTTTTTGTAAGGGAGGCCCTCAGTTCCCGGAGCTGAGCCATATCAAGGGCCCACTCTTTTCGTTTTACCATGGTTTCTCGAGGAACATTATAGATGCCGCCGAAGAAGTTTATGTTTTCCTCTACCGTCAGGTTGTCATAGAGCGAGAATTTCTGGGACATATACCCGATGATCTTCTTTATTGCTTCTGGTTCCGTGGCGATGTCGAAACCGCCGACAGTACCGGCTCCTCCCGTCGGCGCGAGAATGCCGCAGAGCATACGGATCGTTGTGGATTTACCAGCCCCATTGGGTCCGAGAAAACCGAATATCTGGCCTTTCTTGACTGTGAGATTTATGCCGTCTACGGCAACAAAATCGCCGAAAGTACGACGCAGATGCTCTACCTTCACGGCAACTTCATCTGATCCTGTGTCGCCTGCCTCGCGCATCGTAATGGGCCTCAACTGCTCACCCTCTGTGCTTCCTGTTTCTGGACCGTGGAAATAAAGACGTCCTCAAGAGACGGCAATATTTCTCTTTCACCTTCTATGGGAAAGCCCTTTGCCCTCAGTTGGTCTAAGATCGTCGTTGTGACCTCTTTTTCCTTGATAGCAATGTGGAGCCTGTCACCGTAAGCGCTGATCGACAGGACACCCGGTATAGAACTTATGAGGTCGCCCGCCGAGCGTGGCTCAGATGTTGATATTTCTATCATGACTACATTGAGCGCTTTCTTGATTCTTACCGGTTCATCATTTATAAGTATCTTTCCCCTGTTGATGAGAGCGATCCTTGTACATCGTTCTGCTTCGTCGAGGTAAGCAGTGGAGAGAAAGATCGTCACCTCTTCTTTCAGAAGGTCATAGAGAATCCGCCAGAAATCCCTTCGCGATACCGGATCGACTCCGCCCGTGGGTTCATCGAGAAACAGGATTTCAGGAGTGTGAACGAGTGCACAGCAGAGGCCCAGTTTCTGCTTCATTCCGCCCGAAAGATTGCCCGCGAGCCGCTCCATGAACGGTGCGAGATTACTGAAGCCGAGCAGCCGTTCATATCGGGCGGGCCGTTCACTCAAGGGTACCCCATAGAGATCGGCATAGAAGTTGATGTTTTCTATGACCGTCAGGTCTTCGTAAAGACCGAACTTCTGCGACATATATCCGATCTTTTCCTTGATCCTCTCTTCTTCTTTGAGGATCGAATGTCCGGCAACCCACGCCTCCCCTGAGGTCGGTGTCAATATTGCCGTAAGGAGCCTCATGATGGTCGTCTTACCCGCGCCATCAGGCCCCACAAGACCGAAGAGTTCTCCTTTCTGGATTTCAAGGTTCAGATTGTCAACGGCTACATTATTCCCAAAGGTCTTTGTGAGGTTCGATGCCTTGATCGAGACAATGTTATCCATGTAACAATCCGTGACGCCTTACGGTTGCAGCGAAATTTTCACATCTGCGGGCATACCCGGTTTCAGATCACCGGCCTCGTTCTTCACCTGGACTTTTATGCCAAAGACGAGCTTCACCCTCTCTTCCGGTGTCTGGACAGTTTTGGGCGTGAATTCAGCCTCCGAGGATATATACGAAACAACACCTTCATAGGTCTTGCGTTTATAGCCATCGACGGTTATTTGCGCCTTCTGTGCCAGTTTGACGAGAGCAAGTTTATCCTCTTTCACATAGACCTTAATCCAAGGGCTCTTGAGGTCTCCTATGGTAAAAACGGGAGTTCCCTCTGCCACAGTCTCACCCACCTCCACGTTCTTTCGCAGGACCACTCCGGTTATGGGGGCATAAATGACGGTATCCTTGAACCGGTCTTCTGATGAGGAAAGGGCGGCCCTGGCCTCTTCTGTGCGATGTTCCGCTACCTTGATTTCTTCCTTTCTCGTACCTTCTTGTGCAAGGCTCAGGGCTTCGAGGGCGTTTTTGTGCAAGGCTATTCGGTTATCAAAGTCACTTTTCGCGGCATCAAACTGAGACGTGGATATAGCCCCGTTTTTGTAGAGCACATCGGCCCTCTCGTAGTCTTGTTTTACCTTCTTGAGCTCCGCTTCCTGGGCGCTCACATTCGCCCTGGCCTGCTCTATCTCTTGGCTCCTGGTTCCCGCCTTCAATTCCGAAAGTCTTGTTAAGGCCTCCTGAACGGATGCTTTGTTTTGTGTCACGAGGGATGCCAGTTCTGCACTATCAAGCTCGGCGAGGACATCACCCGTTTTTACTGTGGTGCCCTCGTCGACGAAGAGTTTTATAATTCTGCCGGGTATCTTGAAGCCCACGTTTGTCTCCGTTATTTCAACATTGCCTGAGAGGAGCATAAAGCCATCGTCCCGGTGGTTTCTCACGTTGTTTATGACGAAAAGAGCTATTGCGATGACAATGACGACCCCGGCTATAAGAATTCTCCCTTTTTTCATTCCTGTACCTCCTCGTTATACTCGTCCTCCCCAATAGCTTTCTTCAAATAGGCAATGGCAGCCTCTTTGTCAAAGAGCGCCTGGCAGTAGTCGGTCTCTGCTCTGAGAGAGGCCGTCTGAGCGTCGAGTACATCTGTGTTCGTGCCTGCTCCTGTCTCGTATTTGAGCAGTTCCACTCTGAGGCTTTCTCGGGCGCTCTCGATGGCCATTCTGGTGACATCTATCCGTTCCTGCGCGTTGGCGATGCTGAGATGTGCATCTCTAACATCACGGGTGATAGCAAGCCTCAATGAGCGCTCCTCTTCCTTTACCTTTTCCAGTTCCACCTTTTGTTTATTGATTTCAGAACGTATGAGTCCACCGTCGAGCAGAGGCATGGTGAATCGCAGGCCATAATACCAGTCCTCCCTGAATCCCGTGTCACTCCCCGCTTTGCCACCATACTGGCCCGTGACAGCGATCTCAGGGAGTCGTTTCCCTTCGGCGATTTTGACCTGTGTTTCGGCTATAAGCTTTTTTTTGGCTACAGCCCTGTAGTCGGGTCTCTGGGAAAGGGCCTTAGCCAAGCTTTCTTCAAGGATAGGGGAAAATTCATTCATAGTTTTATCAGTTGCGATAGCAATCTCAATACTCGTGTCGTCCATGCCCATGAGCGTCCTTAAAAGCTCATAGGCGCTGGAAAGATTGTTCTTTACGAGGAGCCTGTTCTCCAACGCATGGGATAGTTCAACTTCTGTATTGAGAAGGTCAAGCTTTGGTGCGGTGCCAGTCTTGACATAGAGGTCCACATTTTTTGTATGCGATTCAAGTTGTTCCACGGAGGCGTCGTTTGCGCGAAGGAGTTCTTCCAGTTGCGCGATCTTATAGTAGAGACTCGTTAAGTTATAGACGAGGTCCTGCTTGCTCATCCTGTAATTGTCCTGGGCAAGGGCTTTTCTCACCTGCGCGACAGTGACGCCTCTATAGAGCCTTCCTCCCTCGAAGAGAGGAAACTGGAAAGAGACAGCGGTGTCCTGTATGGTCCTTCTGAAGGGAGGAAATTCTGTCCACGGGCCAAGGGGTAGCTCGATGACAACGGGTGTGAGGGGGGTCTCATAGCGGAGGCGCGTGATGCCGGCCCCGAGATTTATTTTGGGAGCCCTGTCGGCCCTGGCCGAATTGATCCCATATGTTTCCGCCTCAATATTCTTGCTGGCTATTCTTAGATCCGGGTTGTTTTTGAGGGCATAGCGAATGATTGACGGGAGGTCGTATCGCTGGCCGTGAGATTCGACGGGGGAGTTTTCCGCTAATGACGCCTTGATCGCTTTTTCCGCGGGTATTGGTATTACAACCTCGGCCAGACACAGGGCAGGAAAGAGGATGAAGCCCAAGAAGAATACTATACCTACGCCAGAGGCCCATCTGCGCGTTATTTGTTTGAAGTCGAAGAGGTTCATTGCCTGTCTCCTTTCTTAAAGTAGACGTTGCTTGCTGCTACTTTATTGCAGTCCTTTCTCATGTGCGGCGGAGGACTTGATCGCATTGAGAGAAAAACGGAGGATATGGCCCGCTGCTAATTTCATTTTGGCCTCGGTGGAAAGCTTGCGGCCGGGGAATAGCCTCTTTATGACGGGTTGCGCGTAGAAGAAGAATAGGCACTGGCCGATGACGCTTGCGCAGCAAAGACGGACCGTGGGTTCCGTGGCATTCTTGCCCAGAAGCTCCAAAACAATTGATGAGAGAAGAGTGTACATGGGTCGTATCATTTCCTCAATAATCACATCAAGCCCCTCGGTGGGTTCCATAAGTTCCCTTACCATCAATTGCCAGAACCGGGGAGACTCTCCTTCAGGGCAGCCATGGGCCCTGCTCACAAATTGCCATACGAAGAGTTCGAGACGTTTTTCAGGCCTGTATGATTTTGTCGTTTCGGAATTGAGTGGATATTTCAGGGTGACGGCAGCCTGAAAGTGTTTCAGGGTGGCGAGGTAGAGTCCTTTCTTATCGCCGAAATGATAATTGATGGCGGCGACATTGACGCCGGCCAGTGCGCAGATTTCCCGTACCGTGGTATGCTGAAATCCGGATTGTGCAAAAACCTTATAGGCTGCATCAAGAATACGTTTCTTGGTTTCCGAGACAGGATAATTCCGTTCTTTCATTTCTCTCCTCGCTTAAACAAAAGTTTTCAAACAATAATATGAAACAACTGTTTTAATTTGTCAAGAAAAAAATACCCAACAGGTGATCTGTGGGTAACGTATATCCGATTAGCCCTCTTCGCGTAGTTCTATTGACTCGGCCTTGACCCGTACGAGGCCTTTTTGATAGTAGCCGAGTTTTTTTGCCGCTCCGGCAGAAAGATCTATGATCCTGTCAGCCGATGAGGGGTTACGGTCACTGGGAAAGGGCCCCCGATCGTTGACTCTCACGATGATTGAACGGTTGTTCTCTAGGTTGGTAACCTTGACATGCGTGGGTAGCGGCAGATACTTGTGGGCAGCCGTTAACCCATTCGGATCAAAGACTTCGCCATTGGCCGTCATACGGCCCTTGTTATTCCGCACGGTTTCATATCCGTACCAGGAGGCCACGCCCGTTTCCTCATAGGATTTTGCCTGTTGAACAGACATAGGATAATAGGTTTTGCCCTTTACCGTGTACGGAGCGGTCTTGACGCGGCCCCTGCTGATGGCCTCTTTGGGTGGCAGACCGTCAATCGTTTCGATGTCTTCGTTGACCAACGCCCAGTCAAGGGGGGCCCTTACAACCTTGAAGGTGAATTCTCCGACTCTATAAACGATCTTCGTTGTGCCTGCGGTGAGTTCGTAAGTCCCCTTTACTGCGTAGTAAGTACCTTTCACCGTCCCTGAGACTATCGTGTACGGAGCTTTAACGACCCAGCAACCTCCGAGTATCAGCCAAGGGAAAATGAACAGAATGACGATACGGCGTGATGCGATCAGGAAATGTGATGCCCTGCGAAGTGAAGTCCTCACACTCATCACACAAGACCGGATAGATGAAAGAGATGAGAGATTTTTATCGTCACATTGCATATAGCGTAGCATATTCATTTCTGCAATAAAATAGATTCAAATTGGACTTGTGTTCCATGCACCAATTTTCTTGACTTTCCTTTTCGTGTTGATACCAAGTTGGGTTCAAAAAGAGCTCCCAGAGGGTACCCGGGATACCGAGGAGGAATCGACGCAGGCACACATAAACGTACGCCGAGGAAACTGACAACGAGACAGCAAAGTTATATGAATGAAGCCGACTTGGTAAACGTCTTTGTGTTTAGCCAATGTTACGGATCCGAAGTTTTAGATGTGTCGACCTGTGCCTTGTTGGCGCGAAAGCGTGTCTACATGCGTGGAGCAGCGTATAGCGGGGCAGATGAAGTTTTCCAAACCAGCCATTGGCCAGACACGCAACACGATAAGGAAAAAAGGGTGATAGGTTATCTGCTTTTTTCTGAAAGAAATGGGTACCTTTTTGCCGCGTTCGTTGTCAAAAGAATAGAGACATAAGCAGATGGAGGTAAGATTATCGTACAAAAGGCTTCATGCACTATCTTGTTCATAGCATTACTTATCCCGCCGACGGTATACGCCCATGCGGGAAAAGATATTTTCAGATGCCTCCGCTATGGAAGCCATTGCCCTCGCCGTGTATAGGGGAAGCATTCGTCCAATAGGTTCCGACACTCATGAAATTTTTTTTGCTTAATGAAACTTATCTTGTTCCGATAATCAAATATGAGAACGATTGTTTTTATTGAGGAGGTCCTCTATGCCCTTCGTAAAGTGGAGTGACGAAAAGCTGTCTGCAAAGGTCGGCATAATCGACAGACAGCACAAAAATGGTCAGCATGATCAACGAACTACTCGATGCCGTAGAAGCCAAGTAGGACAAAGAGATCCTCGCTCAACTTCTCATTAAACTTGTTCATTACACGCATTATCATTTTTCTACCGAGGAAAAGCACCTCAAGCAGTATGAATACCCGGAAATAGCTATCCATAAATCTCAACACGATCAACTGCGAGCGCAGGTAGCGGCTCTGGATGAAAGATACTATACGGGGGACAAGATGATCACCACAGAGGTAATGAATCTCCTCAACGACTGGCTATCTGATCATATCACCGGATCGGATCGCAAATTTGGCCTGTTCTTGAACGAGAAAGGTGTTTCGTAAGACACCCCCTGAACTACGAGGGATCCTTCTTATGGCCCTGCGTTCCCCCCTCTTGGTCCCGAGATCTCAATATCGCTGTAATCTCCAATGGCCTTTTTACCGGTGTTGTCTGAGTCTATCAGAATGACAATTCCCTTAGCTACAAGGTTTTTATCCTTTTCTCCAAAAAGCTGCTAGGCGTTGGAGAGGACATCGCGCTTTTCCTTAATCCACGTATTCATCTGTGCTCAGCCGCTTCTGATTACCATGAACTTTGTATTGCTCGAAGTGGGAGAAACAGAGGTTGTTCCAATGGGAAGCGTGTCACTTCAGATATACTGGATAGTGCCTACGAAGGGCAAATGTCCGGCGGCGGCGTAAGCTGTAAGAACACCATCGTTCCGGTTGTTCCCCCCCCTTATTGATGCCATCGGAAAAGAGGACAGCACGCCATTGTCATTGGAGCATAGGAGGGTCTCTTAGGGGCCAGCGATGTTCTGTGCCTATCTGTATTGCCGCAGCATGGGCATCGGCATGGAGAAATTTCTCTTCCCCTTCAATCTCGGCGGTATAAATCTTCGCGGCATTGTCGCCACGCATGGATTTCTAACTGGGGAAAAATATTTCTACCTCATCTCCTAGAAAGGCTATTTGGATCCGCTGCGGTGGCAAAGCCTTCGTTGCCGATACAAGAAAGAGGACGAACATTATGGGCATGAATTTTGTTATGGCCTTAAGCACAGTGGGACTTCCGATTTAAGCATCACCTTCCCCCCTCTTTTCCATCTATGGGCATCCTTCATGAAGCCCATTTGGATTATGCCTTAAACCTAGAAACGAAATTGAGGACCCATTTTCTCACAACGAAACCCCACTAAATTAGGCAAGTATGCCAACAAACCAGGGCCGGGTGACGAGTCCTGAGGTGGATTACCGGGAGCCTATTGCAGGACAGATTGTGCATGTTTCCTTGAAACCATTTGACACACTTCGCCTTGAGGTGGTAGACAAAAAGACAAGCGCGAAGATGTTAAAGGAGTCGGGAACGCAACGAATCAAACCCGTTGAACAGAGAGAACATCAATTTGACTTGAGCAGTATCAATAAGCAGACAATGGTGCACGAAAATTGATAGGAAAAGGGTGGCCAATGTGGACAAGAAAAGACGAGAAATAAAGCCGGAATATTC
This sequence comes from uncultured delta proteobacterium, assembly GCA_963754785.1. GTDB lineage: Bacteria > Desulfobacterota > Syntrophorhabdia > Syntrophorhabdales > Syntrophorhabdaceae > PNOF01. The sequence continues at coordinate 295,347 of CAVWHH010000027.1, forward strand.
CGGCTTGGTCCCTGCAGTGGACCAGGCATCAAGGATCCTGCTGAGTCTCGCAAAAAACCCAAAGATGAACTTGACCGATATCTGCAAAAGTGTCGGCATACACAAGAGCAAAGGGTATTCTATCCTCAGCACCCTCCGAAAATATGGCTTTGTGCAAAAAGATACCAAGGGAAAGACGTACTCTCTGGGACTCGGGTTGGTTTCTCTATCAAGGAGAGTTCTGGATAACGTGAACCACAATGAAATAGCAATGCCCATACTTAAAAAACTTGCCGAAGAGACTCATAGCACCGCACTCTTCGGTATCATTGACGAGACAAATGTCTTTGTCGTCGCACGGCAAGAATCAGACACGAATATCAGCGTGACAATTCGTCTTGGCTATCGTTTCAATATGACCCACGGAGCACACGGAAAAGCCATCGTGGCCTTTCTGCCAGAGAGAGAGCGCAACAGAATCCTGAAACAGAAGAAACTTTTTTTCTATGGTAATGCTTCGAAATTGAATCGCAACAGACTGAAAGCTGAACTTGCGCAGTGCTCGAAGTCCAGGTTTGCCGTCGACATGGGCGAGTTGAATCCGGGGATCAACGCCATTGCCTCTCCTGTTTTCGGCTCGCAGGGAAGCCTCATCGGATCCATTTTTATCATGGGGACCTTTACAGAATCACTTGTCGAAAAATACGGCTTCGTTGTAGCTGAGAGCGCCGGGCAATTTTCTTCCATGCTTGGCGCAGACATGAAAGAGATATACAAACGATAACTCAGAGGTATGCCCTCATTTTAAGAATGCTGCTATCGAGGGCTTTTTTATTCCAAGTTTTTTCAGACGGGAAATCAGGGTCGTTGGTTTCAGCCCCAGGATGGACGCCGCCCCGTTGGGTCCGCTCACTTTCCAGTGAGTAACGTTGAGAACCTTCTCAATATGTTCCCGTTCCACGTCGACAAGCGACACCCTGACAGGCTCCTCGTTCCTGCGGCCGGATGGGTGATGGAGACCGGAAACATTGATCCTCGGACCGTCAGAGAGTATTACCGCCCGTTCCATAAAATGCTCCAGCTCCCGCACATTTCCCGGCCACTGATATTCCATGAGCGTTCTTAAGGCGTCTTTGGGCATTTTCCCGATCTTCTTCCCCATTTTTTTACTGAATATATCGATGAAGTGGTCGGCAAGCACGGGAATGTCTTCTTTGCGGTCCCTGAGCGGAGGTATATCAATAGGGAAGACATCCAAACGGTAGTAGAGGTCCTGTCTGAAGGCACCTTTTTCAACCTCTTGTTGAAGGTCCCTGTTGGTAGCTGCGATGACCCTGAAATCGGAGCGGATGGGTTTCGAGCTTCCCAGCCGCTCGAATGTTCCTTCCTGTAGAACACGCAGAAGCTTTGCCTGAACACTAGGGGGCAAGTCTCCAATCTCGTCAAGGAAAATGGTGCCACCATGGGCGAGTTCGAATCTCCCTTTTTCCGTGACCGAAGAGCTCACTTGCAACGAGATCTTGAGGAAGGGCAGCGAGATTGACAGGAATAAAGGGACCATCCCTTCGTTCGCTCAAATTATGGATAGCCTTGGCTACAAGTTCCTTTCCGACCCCGGTTTCTCCTATGATTAACACAGAACTATCCGTAGGTGCCACCCGTCTTATCTGCTTTATGACATGCAGTATCCCCACTGACTTTCCAATCATGGTCTCTGTGGGGACCGCTATCCCCATTGCGCGCTTATAGAAGATAGCCTCCTCTTCAAAACGGTCTTTCAGCTCTCGCATCTCTTCATATATTTTGATATTCGAGAGCCCAACGGCTATCTGACTGCATAGAAGCCGTACATAGGGAAGTTGATTATCCGGAAATGGTTTTCCACCAAGACTATTATCGAGATAGAGACAGCCGTGAACATGGTTCTCCAATTTTGCTGGCATACAGATAAAAGAAGAAATGCCAGCCGCACGAAGTGATTGGGCGGCGAGAACGCTGTCTTCTTGCAAGCCCGGCATAACAAGTTCTTTGCTGTCACGGGTCACTCTCATGGCAATCTCTGTGATAAGCTTGAACTGCTCTGCCTTGAGCATCAAAGGATCAAGGTTCCGGCTTGCCGCTATCTGTGGTGCACTGCTGGGCTTTACCATAAAAAAAGCCCCCCGCATGGCCATGGTAAAATCCATAGTCATATTAATAACACGTTCAAGGAAAGAAGACATGTCCCTTATCGTCCCAAGGGATTCATTGATATCAACTATCCGGTCGAGCATAAACTCGATCTTTTGCTCTTGTGGCATCATAATAACGAGCAGATCCTTTGGGAAAAGATTCTTGTCAACCTTCGAGAAAAGCGCCCATGCCTTTTCAAGGTACGGAAGAGCAACATTTATCTCGCCTTCTTTGAGATAGGCATCTCCAAGAGCGACCCGCGTTCTTGCAAGCTCTATTTCGGCCCCCGCTCGCTCAAGATTCTTCTCGCTAGCTCTCAGATCAAGGAACGCCCGGCCCCTGGACTGTCGGTTCCTGCTATTCCGGAGGGCCCTATAACGAAGCGCGACCCCTTTCATGTATATGTCATCTCCACTGAGCACCCTCTTCATCTCCGAATCATAGTTCATATCGGCATGATAAAAACCTCTTTTTTCCAACTCGTAAAGACACTCAAGTATGTGCGACCCCCTCTGGTGTATAGAACCGAGGACGTGCGAATGTTCTATGGTTCTTTGCTGGCACTCGAAAGCCTTTTCGTACTCCTCTTTCGCCGAATAGACGTAAGCCATCGAGCAATGTGCGGCCCACAGCACATAATGATCGGACACCTCCTGGGGCACGGAGAGGACCCGCGTCAGGTAGACCTCCGCCTCAGTTATTTTTCGTATTTCAAGAAGAGAAAAGGCGCTCATCAAGTCAGCATAGATGACGACGCTCTGAAGATTTAACGAATGGGCCTTTGATCTCACGGCATCGATCATTCCCATGCCGCGGGAGACTCGCCCGCATATTACGTAACACCATGCAAGCATGGCGCTTGCCTTGAGGGTGGCTTCATCATCACCAAACTCTTCGAGGTTGCCCACCACCTTTTCGTACCGGCTTACCGCTTCAGAAACCCGGCCTTCCCGGAAAAGAAAATCGCTGATGGAGAGCACCACCCTCCTAAGCATCGGTTGGTCCCCGATTTTTTCAGCGAGTTTCCAGATATCATCGAAATGTTGTGATACCTTTTCGTGCTGTCCCGCCTCTTTCAAAATTCTGACCAGTTGAAGCTTAATCTTTGCCAGACAATCCCATTTCTCGTAACGTTCAGCAATTTCCTGGGCCCTGGTCAAAAGAGTGATCTGTTGTTCCATGGAGAGCGGACGCCCTATCATGGAAAGCCCTTCAATTGTGCTGTCGATGAAATCTCCGGCACTCTCCGCGGTCAATCCATTTCCCGTTACATTATTTAGGAGATAACCGTAATAGACGGCCGCTTTTTCATTTTGGCCCAGATGGGAGAGAATAGCAGCCGCGTTTTTTATGTGCGCTAACCCGTCTGCTGTATCACCGAGTTTATAGTAGATCTCAGCAAGGATGAGAGTTTTCTCGGACCCTTCACCGAGCGATTGAGTGTAAAAATCAAGGAGGTTTTGCAGGATCCTGCCCGTCTCTCCTGCGGATACGTTCTTTTGTACGAAATCCGTCATGCCCGCATCGTTGAGGAAATAAAAACCCTTACCGTATTCCTTCTTTTCATGTACAATTTTTCCCTTTTTCAATTTCTCCATGGCATTAAGAATGGTAACCGCAGGAACCTTTACAAGAGAACTCAGCGTATCGATTGAAACGGGGGGGGCCGCATGAACAAGGTAGAGGGCAAGTGCTTGTTCCGTCGCCTCCCAACGGTGCCACACCTTCTTCAATCCTACGGCCGATTTATCGCTCCCTTCCATACAAAACTATCTCCTTCACTTAAGAATACCATAAGATACGATTTATCGTAATTATTATTACGATAAATAGTAATATTTACCTTATTTCGTATCAGTGCTAACGTAGTTCTTATTCCTCAATCCAAGGCAATGTAATCCTATTCTATAGTTATGCTGCTTGGCATATTTATTGTAAGTACTAAAATTATGAAAGAGCAATAGCCTTCAACCACGAGCGACCGTCTCATATCCCGTTGGTTGATACCGGTTGATAGCAAAGAATAGAAGGAGGACATTGCATGAACGACAAACTAATCAATCTCATGGCAGATCTCATGGAGGACGAGGTGATCGCTCAGGTCAAGGAGCTCGTCTCATCCGGGGCTAATCCCGCGGAGATCCTCGATGATGCGGGGAGGGCCATGGCAGTAGTAGGAAAGAGATTTGAGACAGGAGAATACTTCATCCCCGATCTCATGATGGCAGGAGAGATCCTAAAGAGTATCTCGGAGATCGTCAAACCTCTGCTTGAGAAGGAAGGTCCTGCAGTAAAGAAGGGGAAGGTGTTGATCGGTACCGTGGCAGGAGACATCCACGATATCGGCACCGATATCGTCCAGTTCATGCTCGATGTATCAGGGTATGATGTCTTAAACATCGGTATCGATGTACCCGTCAATGTATTTGTGGAGAAGATCAAGGAGTTCAAACCCTCTGTTGTGGGACTCTCCGGGTTTCTTACCCTTGCCTTCGACTCCATGAAAAAGACCGTCGAGGCCATAGAAGAGGCAGGACTGAGAAACAACATCAAGATCATGATCGGCGGAGGACAGATAGATGATGAGATCCGTAAATACGTCAGGGCTGATGCTTACGGTAAGGATGCCATGGCTGCAGTGACGCTGTGCAATCAGTGGATTGGAGGTTGATTATGGGCAAATCACCCCGGGAACTCTACCAGGAACGGGAAAAGAGAGTACTCGATGCCATAGCACTTAAGAAACCCGACCGGGTACCTATTATGGTGATGTTCGGCTTTTTTCCCGCGAGATATGTGGGCATGTCTGTAAAAGAGTTTATGTACGACCCAGAAAAGCTCTGGAAGGCGCAATGGAAGACTTTGATCGACTTCGAACCAGACATGGATCAAAGCCCTTATGGTCTCCGTTTTCTCGGTCCCCTGTTGGAGACCCTCGAGTTCAAGCAACTACTCTGGCCCGGTCATGGGCTGACCTCTGATCACAGTTACCAGTTCGTCGAAGGCGAGTACATGATGCCCGATGAGTACGATCATTTCCTTCTCGATCCTTCAGACTTCATGGTGAGACGTTACTGGCCCCGCGTATGCGGCGCCCTGAAAGGGTTAGAAAAGCTCCGACCTCTTCACAGCATTATTACCTACTATATGGGCTTTGGTACAGGACTAGCTCCCTTCAGTTCCCCTGAAGTTGAAGAAGCCCTGGAGGCATTAAAAAGGGCGGGACAGAAATCCGCGCAGATTGCCTCTTATGGCAGGTTGTACGCCGAGAAAGCCAAAGAAGCGGGGTTTCCCTTGCAGTCCGGTGGCATCACCCAGGCTCCTTTCGACACACTCGGTGATTTCTTCCGCGGGACAAAAGGTCTCATGCTCGATATGTACCGGAGACCCGATAAAGTGATAACGGCCTGTGAAAAGCTGCTTCCCATCATGCTTGAGATGGTGCTAGCTTCCACAAAAGCCTCCGGCAATCCAAGGGTTTTCATCCCCCTCCATAAGGGCCTCGACGGTTTTATGTCGGAAGAACAATTCAAGAAGTTTTTCTGGCCCACCTTAAGGGAACTCATGACTACCCTCATCGGCAATGGTTTGGTGCCCTGTCCGTTGTGGGAAGGAAATTGCACATCCCGTCTCAGGATCATTCGAGACATACCAGCAGGTAAGGCATGCTATGCATTTGAAGCGACAGATATCGTAAAGGCAAAAAAGGTCCTTGGCGATACCGTCTGTATCAGAGGCAATGTTCCTCTCTCCATCCTCGCCACAGGCACACCTGAAGACGTAAAAGCATACTGCAAAAAAATCATCGATGTTGTCGGAAAAGGCGGAGGATTCATTCTAGATGCTTCCAGCAGTCTCGATGACGCGAAAGTGGAAAATGTGAAAGCGATGTTCGAGTTTACAAAAAAATACGGGGTCTACTGAGCCCCCGGAAAAGAGGGTCTGAAGTCTTGACGCGGAGGTCTTGCTGACCTCGGTCCTGAGCCTTGGTCTTTCGTTATTTTAAGGAGGCACACATGTCTTACGATGCAACAAGAATGGCGGATTGGCAGATCTCTGAAACCGCGGAAACCCAAATGAAATCCATACGGCAATTGCGGGAAGAAATGGGACTCATGAAAGATGAGATCATTCCCTACGGAAGAATAGCAAGAGTCAATTTTCCCGGGATTATAGAAAGACTTAACGATAAACCGGACGGCAAATATATAGAAGTCACAGCCATTACTCCAACCCCTCTCGGAGAAGGAAAGACAACGACTTCTATGGGATTGATAGAGGGCCTCGGAAAGAGAGGCAAGAATGTTGGAGGCGCCATCCGGCAACCATCCGGCGGTCCCACAATGAATGTGAAAGGAAGCGCGGCAGGCGGAGGGAACGCACAGGCAATCCCCTTAACCGAGTTTTCATTGGGACTAACAGGAGACATCAATAACATCATCAATGCCCATAATCTTGCCATGGTCGCTCTGACGTCCCGGATGCAGCACGAAAGAAATTATAACGACAAGGAACTTGCCAAGAGAAATCTACGCCGTCTCAGAATCGACCCAAACAATGTGCAAATGGGATGGGCCATTGATTTTTGCGCCCAAGCATTAAGGAGCATAGTTATTCGGTCTTGGCGGCAGGATGAACGGCTTTACTATGGAATCACGTTTCGACATAGCGGTAAGTTCCGAAGTGATGGCGATTCTCTCCATTGCGCGGGACCTGAAAGACCTGCGGGAAAGGATCGGCAAGATCACCGTGGCATACGATTATAAGGGAAGCCCTGTGACCACGGAAGACCTTGAAGTTGCTGGCGCCATGACGGCCTTCATGCGGGAGAGTATCAATCCGACCTTGCTCCAGACAATAGAAGGGCAGCCAATACTGGTCCATGCCGGCCCATTCGCCAATATTGCCATTGGCCAGTCATCGATTATCGCAGATCGCGTCGGTCTCAAACTGTTCGATTACCATGTGACGGAAAGTGGCTTCGCTGCCGATATCGGCTTCGAGAAGTTTTGGAACGTGAAATGCAGGATCAGCGGGCTTACACCGAACGTTTCGATCATCACCGCCACCATCAGGGCCCTGAAGATGCACGGCGGTGGCCCCAGGGTCGTGCCAGGTGTGTCTCTGGCGCCTGAATACGCAAAGGAAAATCTCGATCTCTTGGAAAAGGGCATCGAGAACCTTGCCCATCACATCCGCACCGTGAAGCTCTCCGGCATGAAACCTGTTGTTTGCATCAACAGCTTTTCAACGGACACGAAAGAAGAGGTTGCCCTCGTGCGCAGATATGCCGAGGCAGAAGGTGCCCGCGTTGCCCTGTCCGAGCACTGGCTGAAAGGCGGTGACGGGGCGCTGGAACTTGCCGATGCGGTCATCGAGGCCTGCGAAGAGAAGACGGATTTCAAGTTCCTCTATCCCCTTGAGATGCCTCTAAAAGAGAGAGTGGAGCTGATCGCGAAAAATGTCTACGGCGCGGGCTCCGTGTTGTGGATCCCCGACGCAGAGGCAAAGCTCAATCGACTGCAGGCTGATCCCGAAAAGCGAGACTATTTCACCATGATGGTCAAAACTCAACTGAGCTTGTCCCATGATCCGGAATTGAAAGGGGTACCCAAAAATTGGAGACTACCGGTCAGAGATATTCTCGTGTTCACGGGCGCGAAATTTCTCTGCCCCGTGACCGGGGCGATAAGCCTCATGCCTGGCACAGGCTCAGATCCTGCATTCAGACGGATAGACGTGAATACAGATACAGGAAAGGTTACGGGATTGTTCTGACAAATTGAGCGGACAGCTAAGCGACAATGTGCGGGCAGGAGCAGCATCACAGATGCCGCTCACTCCTGCACAAACATGTGAGTTTATGCTAAGCTATAAAAAATAGGGAAAAGGGTCGCTCATGACAGCCAAAATAATCAGTGGAACAGAGATTGCTTCCACAATACGGGAAGAGATTAAAAAAGAAACAGCACGTTTAAAGAAAGAGCGAGGAATTACGCCGGGTCTCGTGACGATCATTGTGGGGACAAACCCGGCATCGGTCAGTTATGTCACGGGAAAACAAAAAACCGCGAAGGAGCTTGGTTTTTATTCCGTGCAGGAGGACGTGCCTGAGGATGTATCGGAAGCGGCGCTCCTTGAACTCATCGATCGGTATAATGGTGATCCAAAGGTCCATGGCATCCTTGTCCAGTTGCCCCTTCCCAAACACATCAACGAAACCAGGGTGCTCTATGCCATCGACCCTAATAAAGATGTAGACGGCTTTCATCCTGTCAACGTGGGCAGACTCATGATCGGTGACGCGAAATTCTATCCCTGCACACCCTACGGGATCCAGGAGATGCTCATACGAAGCGGTGTCACCATTGACGGCGCGGAAGTGGTGGTCGTGGGCAGAAGCAATCTCGTGGGGAAACCCATCTCCATGATGCTTGTTCAGAAAGCCAAGGGTGCCAACGCAACGGTCACCATGTGCCACACAGGCACAAAAGACCTTGCTTCCCATACGAAGCGGGCCGACATTCTCATCGTTGCCACGGGAAGACCCAAGGCGATCACAGCCGATATGGTGAAAGAAGGTGCCGTTGTTATTGACGTGGGGGTCAACAGGATTGGGATGACCCCTGAAGGAAAGGTAAAACTTTGCGGCGACGTGGACTTTGAGGTGGTGAAGGAAAAGACGTCGGCCATCACGCCGGTTCCCGGCGGCGTCGGGCCCATGACGATAACGATGCTCATGATGAACACACTCAGGGCAGCGCAATTATAGTATCTGCATAACGCTATATGCATTGTGGATCAAAGGTCTTTAAGGAGGTCATGTGGAAACTCGTGTGGTAAGCGCTCAGGGAAAAGAAGTTATCATTGGAGATAATCTGCCCACGGTCCTTATCGGGGAGAGGATCAACCCTTTCGGCAAAGGTCCCATCAAGGAAGGGATGGTAACGGGCAACATGGAACCTATAGCTAAAATGGCAGTTCAACAGGTACAGGATGGCGCCGATATTCTCATTGTCAATGTTGCCGCTTTTGGCGTTGACGAGAACGTTATCCTCCCGAAAGCCACAGCAGCGATTATGGAAGTCGTCGATGTGCCCCTTTGCCTGGAGAGCAGAAAAGCTGCCGCCCTTGAAGCTGCGTTAAAACTCGGATGTGGTAAACCGATCATCAGCTCCGTCACCGGCGAAAAAGAGCATCTCGACACGCTCCTTCCGCTGGTACAGAAATACGATACCTCGCTGGAAATAATAGCCTCCGACGCATCTGGGATACCGAATAATGCTGCCAAGAGGCTTGAAATCCTTACATCCATCAGTGAGCGAGCAAAGGAATTCGGTATCGGTACTGACAAGCTCATAGCCGATTGTATCGCCGAGTCGAGCGCGGTAAACAGCGCGGCGGCGGTTCTCACCATAGAAACAATGCAGATGGTAAAACGGGAGCTAGGAATCAACTTTGTACTCGGAGCCAGCAATGTCTCCTTCGGCTTGCCTGAAAGACCTGTCATCAATGCAGTCTTTCTTTCGCTTGCCATCCAGGCAGGGCTCAACTGCGCTATCGTCAACCCGGCAAAGATGAAGCCGTACATTATGGCCACGGATCTGTTACTTGGTCGTGATCCCAAAGCACGGCGTTATACCACCTACTGCAGAAAGATGAAAAGTGTCGCAGCACGTTGAAACTGTCATTAATGCCTTAAACCACAGGCATGTGGAATTTTTGCCCCGGGGAGAACTCTTCATCGGGAGCGATTTCCTCGCCCACCATTTCCCTGACGATAAAGGGCACTACGAAAGACAACTAAGAAGGGCGGCCCAATCACTGGGGCTATCCTTAATCGGGGTCGATTTCAATACTGAGGAATCCCTATTTCTTCTGTCCGGCGAGACTCGCCGGCAGCTTGAAGAATACTTTCTTGTCGGGTGGATAAATGGCCCGATTTCCCATCTCATCGATGAACAGGGATTTCGAAAGGCCATGCTCAGCATGCGCAATAATCCCTCTCTTTTTTCCGGGGTGGCCGCGAAGCTCCTCAGGAAAATGAAAGGCAAGATCACTTCGGCCCGCTCCAATGGCTTGCAGGCAATAGCAATAGCAGACGATATAGCGGGGAATAACGGACTCCTTTTTTCTCTTCAATATTTTACCGATACGATTCAGCCGGTATACAGAGAGCTTGCCGGAGCCATAAAGGCAGGGGGTCTCTATCCCTTTATCCATTCGGACGGCGACACGAGGAAGGTCATCGGTGCCCTCATAGAGGCAGGTTTTGATTGTATTCATCCGGTCGATACGCAGGCAGGGCTTGATCTTTACGCATTGCAAAAGGAGTTCGGTAAACAGTTGTCCTTCATGGGAAATATCGATACCCTTGCGTGGGACAGAGAACGTATCGGCAGTAACATGAGCCGCGCTGAAAAAGAATTTCAACAAGGTGGTCTTATCCTGGGATCAACAGGGGGTATATCGATGAAGGTGGCAGATGATAAACTCGGCGCCCTCTATCCCCGGTGGGAACAAAGAGGCCTGCTCGTATGAAAGAATATCGGATCGTCTTTGCGCCATCCTTCAAAGAAGTCACTGTTACGGAAGGGAAGACAATTCTCGATGCCGCGCGAAAAGCGGGCGTTTATATCGATTCGCAGTGTAACGGCAAGGGCAAGTGCGGCAAATGCAGGATCCGAGTAGTAGAGGGTGAGATGAGTCTCTTCACCACGGAAGAATCTGCTTTCATAGGACGGTCTGACAGGGAGTTTGGTTACAGATTGGCCTGCAGAACCCATATTACCGGCGATGCCACGCTTCTCACGCCGGGAGAAAACATTCTCAAATCAGCATCAGCAAAAAAGGTCTTTTCCAAAAGATCGAAAACGCTCAACCCCGCAGTAAAAAGCTACACTTTTGATCTCGCTCAAGAGAAGAAAATAGAAGATTTCTCTTTTGAAATAACCAAAAGACATCTCGCTGAACGATATGGGCTTCGAAACATATCCGGAGACAGCCTGTGTCTCAAGGAACTTCCGAAAGCAATAAAAGACGGCAAAAACAAGGCCACGGTTTTTGTGTGGATGGACAAAGAGATGATTGCCGTGAATCCGGGATGGGACGAAACTTCGCTGGGTTTGGCCCTCGATATAGGTACAACAACTGTGGCGCTCTATGTGTGCGATCTGAAAAATGGAGATATCGTCGCCAGTGGCTCCATTACCAACCCTCAGGTGCTTTTCGGCACGGACATCATGTCCCGTATCGTATACTCTGTCGATCACCCGGAAGAGGGGTTGAAAAAGATGCAGGATGAACTGGTGCGTGCCGTCAACACCATTATCAATCAAATGGCAACGGATAACGGATTTTCACCACGCCAGATTCTCGACATGACCGTTGTGGGAAATACCGTCATGCACCATATCTTTCTCGGCATAGCTCCGGACCGCTTGGGCCTCTGGCCCTTCAGCCCGTTGGTTTTAGACTCCGTTGATATCAAGAGTCGCGATCTCGGACTTTCCGTGCACCCCTCCGCCTACGTCCATGTGCTCCCTGTGGAGGCAGGATTTGTGGGCGCCGACAATGTGGGTGTACTCCTCTCTGAAGAACCCTATAATAAAGACGAATTGTCTCTCACCATAGACCTCGGAACCAATGGCGAACTTGTGCTGGGGAATAGAGAACGTCTTATGTCATGCTCCTGCGCCACAGGGCCCGCCTTTGAGGGGGCACAGATATCATCAGGGATGAGAGCGACGACGGGAGCCATAGAAAAAATACGCATCGACCCCGCAACATTGGAAGTTAATTACGCTGTCATCGGCAAAAGCGGATGGGCAAGTAAACATCCTTCCGGAGATCTCAAACCTGTCGGCATCTGCGGTTCCGGGATCATTGACGCTGTTGCGCATCTTTTCAAAGCACGAGTTATCGGAAATAATGGTGCCTTCAGGAAATCCCTGCGTACACCGAGGCTCAGACAAGGAGAGGGCGGTATTATGGAGTTCATTTTTGTGCGGGGACCTGAAACGGGGACAGGGCGTGATATTGTTCTCACCCAAAAAGACATACGGCAAATCCAGCTTGCAAAGGCCGCACTGTACGGCGGATGCAAGGTCCTGATGGATCGTTTCAACATAAATTCAATAAACCAGATCATTGTAACTGGCGCCTTCGGCATGCATATCGATAAGGAGAGCGCCCTTACTATAGGACTCTTTCCATGGTGCGATCCCAAAAACATTCTTATAGTGGGAAACGCAGCAGGACACGGGGCCTATTTAGCGCTTGTCGATAGAGATAAAAGAAGAGAGGCTGACAAAATCGCACGAACGGTGGAACATGTTGAGCTGGTTTTGGAAGAGGAATTCCAAAAAGAATTTATTGGGGCTCTTGCCCTCCCTAATGGATAATGGGGCCTCGTGATTTTCGCGCTTTATTTTTCGACGTACCGATAGGTATGACTGCGAATCCCCTTGCTTGTGCCTAATCATCTATCGAAAATCTCTTCGGCCCGAGAAAGAGCCGTGTGCAGGAAGGGCGTTTGCTCTGTTAGGACTAGGATAAGATGAAAGTAGTGGACATCAAAGTTGAGGTACAATATACATTAGACGGAGGTGTCAGAATGGAACGGATTCCCAATGCAGTCTATACAAAGGAGCTTCGAGAGGAAGCGGTGAAACTTGTAACGGAAAGTGGATCAAGCATACCAGAGACGGGGCGCCGATTATCGATTGCCCCTTCCACATTACCATACTGGGTTAAGGCGAGTAGTGAGGGTAAGCTGAAGGACGCGGCAAACAGCAGAAAGCCGTCGTAGAGGCAGAAATGGAACTTGCCCGGATAAAACGTGAACTGGCCCAGGTTGAGATGGAGCGTGATTTCCTAAAAAAAGCGGTAGCGTGCTTTGCGAAAGAACCCCAGTCAGGTATACGATGATGAGAAAAATGCGAATCCATTATTTGATACCGTTTATTGCCGTATGTTGAACCTTTCGTCAAGTGGGGGCTACTACGCATGGCTTGTCCGGAAACCCTCCAAACGTGCTAAGGAGGAAGGGCAATACCAGAAAAATGTTTCGATGTTCGCCCCGTACAAGTCGCTAAAGAATAAGGTTGGCAGTTTTTCAGGAAATCTTGCAGCGCACGGATCGTGGGAAAGAGCATGATCTTTTGAACAACTATCTCGTACCTCAGAGATTCCATAATCCGAAGGATTCTATAGGGTCCTTCGCAAAAGTAACAACAATTTGCATGGGAATTGGGTTACTGACGAGGGCATTGTGCGGACGGAGCTTAGATCCGTTTCTGAGACGTAAGGAGTGGTTAATCCAGTATTTCCCGAATCTTTCTTGAGAGATCGGCTACGTTGATGGGCTTCTGGATAAAACCGTTGCAGCCGCGCTCGAGTATTTGGGTTGCCTGGCCCTCCATGCTGTACCCACTTGAAAGGATGATTTTAATGTTAGGGTCTACTTTTCAACAGATCATATGTTTCCCCACCGCTCATACCCGGCATAATCATATCGAGGATAACATGATTGATTTTATCTCTGTTGTTCTCGTAAGCCTTTACAGCTTCCTTTCCGTTTTTGGCCACGAAAACCGTATAGCCAAGGGTATGCAATATGGCCTTCCCTACTTTGATAACGGCCTCCTGATCATCAACGAGAAGAACTGATTCGATTCCTTTCAATACTTTATTGGGCACCATTTTCTCTTCCGTCAATGCTTTCTCAGAAGCGGGTAGATAGATATTGAAGGTCGTTCCTTTGCCCTTTTCACTACAGACATTGATGGTGCCGCCATGACTTTTTATGATGCCGTAAGCAGAGGCCAGACCCAGTCCCGTTCCCCTTCCCATTTCTTTTGTGGTAAAGAAAGGTTCAAGTATCCTTTGTTGCGTTGTCTCATCCATGCCGATGCCTGTGTCAGTTATGGAAATCTTCAAATATTTTCCCGGCTGTAATGGTGAGGTGAAATCCTATGGAAGATTATCGATAATGAGGTTACGTTTTTCCAGATAGAGTTCGCCTCCGGTCGGCATTGCTTGCCAGGCATTGATAAAGATATTCAAAAATACCTGCTCAATCTGTGTCCTGTCTACTTCCACCACCACGAGATCACAGGCTAATTTTTGGTGCATACGTATCTCTTTTGTTGTTCTGCCAAACATGTCGGAAGACCTGGCAAGGATCTCATTCAGATCCGTCGCCTTCAATTCATATCTGCCTCCGCGGGCAAATCCCAGGAGCTGTCGTGTGAGAACGGCCCCGCTCTGCACCTGTGATTCAATGACCTTCAGACTCTCGTAATCGGGGTCATTCGCATCCGTATCCATGAGCATAAGCGACGTGTATCCGAGGATGCTCATGAGGAGATTATTGAAATCATGCGCGATACCGCCCGCGAGAGTACCTAATTGCTTCCATTTTCTGTGATTGAAAGAGCTGAGTTTCGAGACGTTTGCGATCGGTTATATCCTCGCAACTTATCAAATTTTCGCCGGTACTCAATTGTACGGCTATAAAACCGATTTCCTTTTTTGTCCCGTCTTTTGTGCTAACAGTAAAAATTCGTGGCCTTTGCCCACCCGGGGTCTCTCCCAATCTATCCAACCAGACAGAAATAACGCTATGCCTGTAGTCGGTATCCGGGTATGCTCTCCTGAGCCATGTTTTTCCATCGGGAATATCTGTCAGATCATACCCAAAGAGTTCCTGAAATCTTGGATTGAGATAGGTAATCATCTGGTTTCTATCTATCAACATCATACCGAAGGGGGCGTTATTTGCGAGTGTTTGAAATCACTGCCTTTCGTCGTTTAACGCTTCTTCCATCCGTTTACGATCGGTTATATCCAACATTGTCCTGATCATCGCAGGCTTTCCTCGATACATGGTCCGTGCGCTATAGGTCTCGACGTCTATCATCCTGTTATTTTTTGTGGCGTCTCTGAAAAAAGAAGAGATGGGCGTGGTTTCCTCCCCCGCCATCCTTTTTTGAACATATTCATTTACCCTCGGCAAATCATCGGGGTGACAACAATCCAGAGAACCCTTCTTATCAATAAGTTTCTCAACCGTATATCTGTGCATTTCTGCGAATCGTACATTCACGTATTTGAAAATACTGTCCTGCACAAGGTAAATACCAACGTTGGACTTCTCTGCCAGGTCCCTGAATTTGTTTTCCGATTCCCGGAGTGCTTCCTCCCCATACCTGCGGTCTGTAATGTCCTTCACAATATGGAAAATGCCTGTGATATTCCCCTTGTCATTGAATATGGGGTCTGCAGAAACGGCAAGCCGCATACCCCCTTCCTGTTCATACAGCTCTGTCTCGGCATGTTTTCTTGTTTTCTTCATTGCTTCAAGAGGACATGCGTCGAGAGGTTTATCCATTCCACGCATGAGGACAAAGCAGAACTGGCCCAGAATCTTGTCGGCGGGCATATTAAAAAAACTGACCGTCGCACGGTTAACCCGGACAATATTGTATTCATTGTCTAAAATCATGATCAGATCGGTAATAGAGTCAAAGGTGGTTTGCCATTCTTCCGCTACCTTCTTGATATGTTCTTTGGCCTCTTCACGCCCCGCGTGTTCTATCTCCAGATTCTCTGCCATTTCGTCGAAGGTCATTGTCAATTCGCCCAATTCATCCTTCCTGTATTCCACGCCTGTCCGTGTTTTCAGGTCTCCATGTCCCAGGCTGTGAGAGACATCCACAAGCTTTTGGAGCCTCCTCACTATCGTGGCATTTCCCAAGAACCACGCCATAGCCATAATACCAACAACTGCAATCAACAAGAAAACAAGCATGAACGTTTGGGCCTGTCTGGCATAGGCCAGCGCTTTTCTTTGGGGAATACCGACACGCATAAAAAGATAGGGCGCCCCTTTGTCCGAGAGTTGGAATCTCTTGTATGCGTGTAGCCGTTTCACGCCATCAGCTTCTCTGTTGACGAAGACCCCTTCTGCCATTTGAGATGACATTTCTTTCAAGACATTGGCATCTTCAGGTTTCGGTATATTGTCTTCTTTACCGGGATTGCGATAGAGAACGATACCTTTATAATCGCTCAAGGCTAACGTTGAACCCTGCGGCAGCTTGTCCGCTATGATAACATTCTGGCGTAACGTGTGAGGTCAAGGGAAAGGGCCACAGCCTCCTCGAACTGACCATCGGTGTCGAATATGGGATAAGCGAAATGGAGGACAGGCCGTTTTACAGCTTCACAAATAGCGTATTCACCGACGGAGAAATCCTTCGTCCGAACAACTTCCTGAAAATATCTTCTTGGCTGCACACTTATAGGGGTAGGCGGCAGAGGAGGCAAGCCTGTGGCATGGACAAAACCCTTAGCGGTTACCGTAGAAAGTGTACTGTATAACGGGTTTTGTTTCAATAATTGCCAGAGCAGATTGTTGTCCGTGGGCGCGTTCATTTTGCGGATATCCGGCACTTTAACCCGAAGTTACTCATGCGAAATCACCCTATCCTCTTGCAATCATTGCTGAATACCTGCAAATAGCGTGCCATATGTAGTCATGTCATATATATTTTTTACTTGACATTAAGGATTATATGTGATAATAATGTGGTCATGCATGTCGAATGGGTACCGAACAGGAATTCCCGACCGACCATTCTCTTGAGAGAAACGTGGAGAGAAGGGAAGCAGGTCAAGAAGCGGACCCTCGCCAATCTTACCGGCTGGCCGGAAGAGAAGATCGAGGCACTGAGGAAGGTACTAAGGGGCGAAGGGGTCGTAACCGAGACCGCAGTTACCATAGAACAGTCATTACCCCATGGACAGGTAGAGGCCCTTCTGGGAACAGTGAAGAAACTCGGTCTCGATACCTTGATCGCCTCAAAACCCTGTCGTGAGCGGGATCTGGTCCTTGCCATGCTTATAGAGCGTCTCATCCATCCTTCATCGAAGCTTGCCGTAACAAGGCTCTGGCACACCACCACATTGGCAGAAGAACTCTCAGTCGGTGATGCCGATGAGGACGAACTCTATCATGCCCTGGATTGGCTTTACGCCCGTCAGGAACTCATTGAGAAGAAGCTTGCTAACCGTCATCTGAAGGAGGGTTCACTCGTACTCTATGATGTGACGAGCAGTTACTACGAAGGACACACCTGTCCTTTGGCACAATTCGGTCATGACCGGGATGAAAAAGGCAAACCGATCATTGTGTATGGCACCCTCACCGATCACGAGGGACGGCCGGTGGCGCTCTCTGTCTATCCGGGCAATACCGGTGATCCCACCACGATTCAGAACCAGGTGGAAAAACTCAAAACAGATTTCGGTCTTGAACGTCTGGTCCTTGTCGGAGACAGGGGCATGCTGACCGAGGCACAGATCGAAAAAATGAAAGATACTCCCGGTGTAGGGTGGATCTCGGCACTGCGTTCATCTGCAATCCGTGATCTTGTGGAACAGGGAAATATCCAGATGTCTCTTTTTGATACCCATGACTTAGCGGAGATTGTGTCTGACGAATATCCGGAAGAACGACTCATCGCCTGCTTTAATCCCTTCCTTGCACAGGAACGAAAAAGAAAGAGAAATGACCTTCTCGAGGCGACCGAGAAGGCCTTGAATACCCTTGTCCGCACCGTTGCACGAAGGACGAAGACGCCCCTTGGCAAGGCCGAGATCGGCAAGAAGGTAGGGGCGATCATGAACCGCTTCAAGATGGCCAAACACTTTCTCTTTACCATCGACCACGGACATTTTGCCTTTACCCGCAACGAGGCATCAATTACCCGTGAAGAAGCCTTAGACGGCATCTATGTGATCCGCACCAGTGAATCCCGTGAACGACTCTCTCCCGAAGACACCGTACGAAGCTATAAACGCCTGGCTGAGGTAGAGAGGGTCTTCAAAACCTTTAAAGGGATTGAGCTTCTTGTCCGCCCCATATGGCATCGTACTGAGGAACATGTGAGGGCTCATCTCTTTCTCTGTATGCTTGCTTACTATGTGGAGTGGCATATGAGAAAGGCTCTCGCGCCGCTTCTGTTTGACGATGAGACACTTCCCGACAATCGAAAGACGAGAGACCCGGTGAAGCCGGCAGTAGCATCACCATCGGCAAAAAAGAAGAAGGCTCAAAAGCTCACCCCTGAGGGGTTTGTGGTCCACAGTTTCTTAACCCTCATGGCGGCCCTGGGAACAAGGTGTCGCAATCGCTACCGAATTGGCGCCTCGGGAACCTCGATCTCCCGGCTCACCGAGCCTACCGAGCTCCAGGCCAAAGCCTTCCGGCTTCTCGGCCTGTAGTCAGGAACGGGAAATGGAGAATCGATGTTTATCCAATAACATCAAGGGGGAAGACACGAACCCTGTGAGGAACTTCGGTTTAGCTAGGGTTATGAGGAACTGACGGGTGCTTTCCACAGCACGTTCATGATCATACGAAAAGTTTTTTACTGTCTGCAGGGCATCCAACTTGGCGCGTTCAATTTCATGCCTGCTTCGGTCCCATCCGGCATAGATGATAATTGCAAGGGCGGGAAGAACGGATATAAGAAGGAGAAGATGCGTCCGAATGGTCCCGAAGAATGGCAATCTCATTATGCTCTCCTGATCCTCCGCATAGTCATCCGGTCTCCCCACTGGACTATGTCACTGATGTATCTGCTCTCCAATGTATCGAGCTGTGATCATATGGCCTCCATTCACGGCAGTTTAAACCCGCTTACTGCCTGTTCTAGGACCACGGATAGTTTGGCGAGTTCCATGGCTGCTTGAGATGTCTGTTCGGAACTGGCAGAGGTCTCTTTGGAAACGGAGGCAATCTGCTCTATGTCCCTGTTTATCTCCTCCGAGGTGGCGCCCATCTGCTCCGTGGCTGAGGCAATTTGCTGAGACATCGTAAGAAGTTCATTGACGCTCTCAACAATATCATTGAGAGAATTACCTCCCTGGGTTGAAAGCTGAACACCGGTCTCAACCTTCTTTGTGGCGTTTTCCATGGCAATGATTGCGCTTTTCACGCCCCCCTGAATGGCCTTGATCATGGCGCCGATCTCTGAAGTTGCGCTGGCCGTTCTCTCGGCAAGCTTTCTCACTTCGTCGGCAACTACGGCGAAGCCCCTGCCCTGTTCTCCGGCACGGGCGGCTTCTATTGCCGCATTGAGGGCCAAAAGGTTAGTCTGGTCGGCAATATCATTGATGACATTGACGATTTCACCTATCTGATTGGAACGGTCTCCGAGGGTCTTAACGAATGCCGAGGTCTCATCAACCGTTTCAGCAATCTCCTTTACTTCTCTCACAGAACTGCCCACTATCTCCTGCCCATTTTTCGCCACTTTCGCTGTCTTTAACGCTGATTGGGCAATATTGCCCGTATTACGGGCTATGTCCAGGATGGTTTGAGACATTTCTTCCGATGAGGTGGCAACCTGTGATGTCCTTTCCATCTGAGAAACGGAGCCTCTCGACATCTGTTCCGCGCTGGCGCTTAATTCGGTTCCAGCTGACGAGATATTAGTCGCGACGGATTTCACGTTCCCGATTAGTTCCCTCCATCGTTCGATGAGGCCTTTAATTTCTACCATATCCCTGCCCAGTTCATCCTTTCTGTTTACCCTGATATTTATCGTCAAATCACCATTAGCTAATAGATGGTGGACCTTATTTAGTCTGCCTATAGGAGCTGTGATGCTGCGGGTAAGCACAACGGAGGAAATGATCCCCAAGGTAATCCATACTGCCACACACACCGTGAGAAGCAACCAGGCGTTTAAGCTCAAATCGGGCATGGGGATTTTATCAATGCTGCTTATACTCGCGGACCCGACGAACCAGAGAAGGACCGTTATAAGCATGAAAAGCCCGAATCCTCCCGTCAGACGTACGCCTATTCTGATATTCTTTAGTTTTATTATCATGAGTCCTCTTTATAAAAGATATCGTTTAAATGCTTCTTTTCTTAAACAAACCCTCCGGGATATTGTACTACTATTCCATCATTGTGTGCCACACACTTTTGCGTTTGCGTGGCGCCGGTTTTCTCATCGATTAAGTATTCCTTTTGCTTTCAGGAGCGAGTCACCAAGCCGCAATGGGACAAAATCGTATTATTTCTCGCCCCACCACTATCCGGTTTTTCATCATTCCATTTGCCGCTTATTTCCGGGCTATCCATATATTATTACACTACATTTTCGAATAAAAGGAGTGCTTCTCAGGCATGAGAATTAATGGGTGCAAATAAACGATCGGGGAATTATTCTGCCGGGATGCCTTCCCGAATCATGTTTTCGGGCACCGAGAAGAAAGAGTCGCCTTTCCAACGGCGCCTGAGTTTGCAAACCGCTTGACAACTTTATAGAAGTGCACTAAAAGTATAGTATAGTCCGGTCTCAAAAGGGGTCCCATGAGAACGACGGGATGTACGATTGTACCTCTGGCAGTATTGGCCAGCCTCTTCCTCCCACCGTCGCTTGTTATCTCAGCAGATGCAACCTATGCGGGAAGCAATGTCTGTAAATCTTGTCACTCCGGTCCCTATGGGGCATGGGCCAAAACGACCCATGCCACAGATTTCAGCCAATGCGATTACAATGGGGTAAAAACCAACCTGTACACCTATGCCAACGGGGCCTGCGCATCCTGCCATGTGGTCGGTTATGAGAAACCGAGCGGCTATGATAGCAAAAAACCCTGGGACCAGCAGGAGAAACTGCTCAGGGTCGGCTGCGAGAATTGCCACGGTCCCGCAGGACGGCATATTGCGGCGACAGGAGCGGCAAAGAGAACCACAGTCAGCAAATCGGTTGCCCCCGAAGAGTGCATGGTTTGTCACGTCTCAAGCTACGGTCCTTTTCCGACAGGGCCGGTGCAGGACAAAGACATAGCAGGGACGCCAAGAAGGCAGTCCGCCATGTTGATGGGTGTCAATGGATATGAATATCCCGGTTCAACGTATGAAAGTTCTCCGCACAAGGATGTTGTGCAGGGCATGTGCATTACCTGTCACCTGAACCCCGTGAAACCTCACGAACTGCAGGCCGATATCGAAACCTGTCAGAAGTGCCACAGCGGAGCCACAAGCCTCAATGTTAATGGAAGGCAGGATGAGATAAAGTCGCTCCTTGCGAACCTCAAAACAAAACTTGACGCCTTCCGGAACGGTCATGCCAAAACGGCAAAGGACGCTCAGGGAAAGGATGTAACAACTTGGGATTCTTCCGAGAATCAGTTAGTTTACAACAGGGCCCGGTATAACTTTGACTTTGTCTCAAATGACAGGAGTTATGGGGTCCACAACTACAAATACGCGAGACAGTTGCTCACGGAATCGATAGCAAAGCTGCCGATATAAGAACCCCTCGACTTCCTCCCTCCGGGGCGGCATCGGCGTTCGATCCGAACAACGAAGCCGCCCCTTTCGTGAAGTACCAATCTTCATTGCGTGTTTTGTACTCGCTTCTTTGAAATGAGAACTCATGCTAATGTGACGTCATATATAGAGTATGAATCCAATCAGAACAGGTCATTGACTTCACCGGGCCTGGCTGCTTTGTATGTCTCCGGAGGGATGCACAAAGTCGATCCTCAACATTGTCAAGAGAGTCGAAATGACTATTGCTGAAGTCGTTCTCGCATACACTCCCAAAAATGTTTGGCTGGATAAGTGTCTTAGATCGCAACGCTCTTTCTCTGGGTTTTTTCATTTTGTTAAAGCCGGCATGTGATAGGTTCTGATCCCGAATTTAAGAACCACACCTGCTTTTTTTCGATTTCACCGGGCAACCATTGTTACGGTGGGGACGTTTGTAACCTCCTCGTCATTTTTCCTGATAATTGTACATAATATTACAAAAAGTAGAAGAAGTTCTTTGCCATGCCTGCCAGCCAGTTCAAGACCTCTTGACATGCCGGGTGCTATCCCGCATACTTTAAGGTCCATGAAACGATACACAATTCGTAAAGACACGGCCGTGTCTTCGCCTTTCATCGATTACGAGAAAGAATTGAATGAAGAACAGCGCAGGGTTGTTCTCAGCGAAAACGGCCCAATTCTCGTCATCGCCGGAGCGGGCAGCGGCAAGACCCGCGTTGTTACCTACCGGATGGCGCGTCTGCTCGAAAAAGGCGTGCCGGCGAATTCCATTCTCCTTTTGACTTTCACCAACAAGGCAGCCAGAGAGATGCTGCGCAGGGTGGAACACCTCATGAAGATCGATACACGCTACATCTGGGGCGGCACGTTTCATCACATCGGGAACATGATCCTGAGGCAGCAAAGCGAGCGTGTGGGTTACAAGCGAAACTTTACAATCCTCGACAACGAAGACGCCAAGGACATGATCGACTTTGTCCTGAAGACCTCCAAGATCGATACGAAATCGAAGATGTTTCCCAAGAGTAGCGTGCTCAGGGGTATATTCAGCTATGCCATTAATACGATGAGCACCATCGAGGAAGCGGTCCAGGAAAGAACGCCCTTCTTCTACGACATTCTTGAGGAAATAACGACCCTCTTTAATGTCTATACGGAAAAGAAGAAAACAGCCAACGCCATGGACTTCGACGATCTCCTCTATTACTGGCATAAGGTGCTCCTCGAAAATGAGGACATCCGCAAAATCTACGCGACGACCTTTTCCCAGATCCTCGTTGACGAGTATCAGGACACAAATAGGATACAATCAGAGATTGTTGATTTCATGGGTCTTCTCAACAGAAACGTCATGGTCGTCGGCGACGATGCCCAGAGCATCTATTCATTCAGAGGGGCCAATTTCCAGAACATCCTCGAATTTCCGAAAAAGTATGAGGACGCGTATATCTTCAAGCTAGAAACGAATTACCGCAGCACACCGGAGATACTGGGTCTCGCAAACAATTCGATCTCTCATAACAAATATCAGTTTGAAAAAACGTTGAGGAGTATCAAGCCCGTTGGTATCATCCCGGTGCTCGCGCCTTCACGGGACGTTATCCAGCAGGCCGAATTTGTCGCCCAAAGGATCACTGAATTGCAGGATGAGGAAGGGATACCGCTTAATCAAATTGCCGTCCTCTACCGGGCCCATTACCACTCCATGGAAGTTCAGATGGAACTTACCCGCAGAGGAATACCCTTTGAGATCAGAAGCGGTCTTCGCTTCTTCGAACAGGCTCATATCAAGGACGTAGTCTCTTTTTTGCGGGTCATGGACAATCCCCACGATGAGATCTCATGGAAGAGGGTGCTCAAGATATTCCCGAAAATTGGAAATAAAACGGCCGAACGCATCTACGAATACATACAGGGATGTGAAGACCCCTTTGATGCGCTCATCTCAAAGAAGATCGCCGGAACATTTAAAAATATCGTGAAAGAGAACATCGAAACATGGTCACGCTTGTTCCGAGAACTCAAGGAACTCTACGCGCAGGAAGCGCCTTCCGACATGATTTCCGCGGTACTGAAACAGGGCTATATCGATTACCTGAAGGTCGCATATCCCAATCATGAGGCACGGCTCGAAGACCTCAACCAGTTGATCAATTTCTCGACGAAGTATCAATCGCTGGAGACCTTTTTGAGCGAGTTGTCACTCATGAGTGGTCTTTCCGGCGAAGAGATCATATCCGCCGGAGACGAAGACGAAGGGCGGGTTGTCCTCTCCACCATCCACCAAGCAAAGGGTCTCGAATGGCAAGTGGTTTTCATTATCTGGTGCACCGAAGGAAGGTTTCCCAACCCGAAATCCATAGAAGACGGAGGCCTGGAAGAAGAGCGAAGGCTCTTCTATGTCGCCGCCACTCGGGCCATGGACGAGCTCTATCTCTGCTATCCGCTGCTCACTTTCGACAGACAAGCTGGGCACATAGTTCTTCGGCCGTCGCGGTTTTTGACGGAGCTCGCCGCTTCACATTATGAGGAGTGGTCCATTGCCGACTATTAAAAACCGATACGCCCGACACATGACCTATGGGCTGATTAACCTGTGCCTCATACCAAGTTGCATTCAAAAGCACCTCGTGGCGATGAGGAGACGACCCTTCCTGCGGGAGGACAGGCGCAGACGCGAGCGAGGCGAGTTGAGGAGGGTGGCCTAATCCCGCCAAGTGGGTGTGGTTTTGCCGGTGGAGGGGGCGATGCGAGCCCCAGTAATAAAGCAGCGAGACGAGGAGACGACAAAGAGGGATAAATAAGGCAACCTGGTATCATTGCATTCGTAATACCAGCATATACACAAGCGTACCAATGAAGATGCTCAGCAAGGCGTTTTTCTTCCAGAGATGCAACGTCGTCACAACACCGATAGCAAAAATCTCCGGCATACCGTATGGCATACTCAGCCACTTCACGTCCCTCAAACAATAGATAACCAGGAGCAGCATGATGAGAGGCGGCAAATTCCGCTCCAGATAGGTGAGCAGAGCAGGGGGCTCTTTCTTCTTAAAAAAGAGGAAGGGAAGCAAACGGGTGAAAAAAATAATAGCCCCTATAAGCCCAATAGTTATGAGCGTTCTGGTATTTTCCATTTAGTCCCTTCTTCTGAACGTTACAAGCAGCGCTGTTCCGATGAGAATTGAAACGAGCAGCATATACCCGGGCGCGACAAAGATGAGGGATGATATGCCTGCCACGAGGGCAACGACGAAGGGCCTGAGGGAGTTGACGCTCCGGTACTGCTCTATGGTAAGCACGACAAACAATGCCGTGAGGGCGAATTCGAGACCTGTCAAATCGGCGCTGATCATTTGTCCCGCAAGGGCACCCACAAGCGTCCCGACGATCCAGTACAGATGATTGAGGAACGAGACAAAAAAGTAATACCTGGATTTCACGAGTGGATCCGGTTCCCCGGCGCTCGTAAGTAGCGCGTAGGTTTCATCGGTGAGGGCAAAGATCAGGTACGGCTTTGCCCATGATGTACCGAAGAATTTCTTGATGAGGGACAGTCCGAAAAATGAGTGGCGTAGGTTCAAGAGGAAGGACACTAGAGCGATCTCGACGAAGAGGGCGTTCTTGATTAAAAATCCCACAGCTAGAAACTGATTTGCCCCGGAGTATATGACAATGCTCATCAGTACTGCGTAAAACCAGGCATAGCCGGACTTCGTCAGCAACAATCCGAACGCGATCCCGATTGGCACGTATCCGAACAATACAGGAACAGTGTCGCGGAAGGCCTTTTTCAGCATTGAGTATGTTGTTTCTTCCATATCTTTCAGACTACGCCCTTCCAAGACAGTTCGTCACCCTCGGCCGGTTCTATCGTGCAGCGAATGATTGATTATCTTTTTATACGAAGATTGTTGAAAGACCTCCCGGATACTCGAGGGGTATTGCAGCGACAAACCTTCAGGTTTCACCACCGCTATCCTGATATCCGGCTTTTTACACCGCAATAAGGATACAGCACAATGAAACTGTCTAATGTTATAAGGGAACTCCAATATCGACAATCGGATTCATCCCCCAGATACGTTTATTTGTTGCCATGACTTCCATCGTGGCCCTCACCGCTGCTATGAGTCTAGCCCCCTCCACCGTGATCTTCATTACCTTGTCCCGGAAGCGGTCCTTCATGTTTGTCTTTCCACTTACCATTTCCCCTTTTTTCAGCATGCCCATAACAGCCCTCTCGCCAGTTCTCATCATTGTCCCAATGTTAATCCCTCTCCTATTTCCCCCAGTTCTCTTTTAGCTGTCCATAGGTATCTTCTGGTGTCCGGGCGGTATCTTGTCATGGTCTGGCGGCAGTTCAACGACGGGTCGAGGAGGAACGATGGTCCGTGGAAGATTGGGCGGAGGAAGATACACCCAAGACCCGTTATATGATTTACCCCTATACCAATGTCCTTCATGGGGTCTATACCAAGAGCCGTGATAGAAGAGCATCTCGACCCCGATATCGGGACCGCATACATGTGTGTTCTCGGTATAACGACCACTGAAGGGGGCGCAGGAACCAGGTATACAGGAGGGGGAACAAATACCCCGATGTTCACATTGACTCTGCAGCGGTTTCAATCGGCAAGCCCATCAGTGTGAGCAGAAAAGCTCCGAAGAAGAACCAACCTGATTTTCTTGTTTTCGTCGAACCCCTCCTTGAAAAACATTGCACCATTACCATAAACCCTTTCGTTTCCATCCTTTACTGGTCTCGAGACAACGACCTGTCTCTTTGCTTATCTCACCCGGTCAGGTAACACCCTGCGCAGCGAGCGTCTTTCGAGCGATGGCTTCACAGGCTGCCCTGTCCCGTTCGAAATCACTGGTATCCTTGGTTGGATGCGTATAGGTGATTGTGCAGGCTCCCAAGAGAAACAAAAGAAGAAGGGGTCGGCACATTCTTCTGATCATTCTCATCAACCATCCCTTATTTCCACACTCCTGACAGAAAGGTACCGAGAGTTCGGTTCTATTTTCTCAGAAATATGCAAGCATTGCAAGAAAAATGAGATTCAGGTTGTGCTTCATTCAGGCCATACGCATATCTTCCGGAGGTTATCATACCGATTCGCATTTCATATAGCTTTATGCCTCCTGGGCGCTCTCCTCGATATACTTCTGTGTGTGCCTGCGTGGGTTCCTCGTCGCCCCTCGCTCTATTCTTGACTGCAAATTGGTATTAAGCGGTATCCACATCTGGCCATACTATTTTTTCACAGTATGAATGGCCTCCAGTCATGTTCTTGATATCTGTCGAAAAAAGTCTTATCTTTTTCTTATCAAACGATTTTGAAAGATGAGGCGTCATGAGACACGCCGGAAATTAAAGATTCAAAAGGAGGGCAATATGGCTCAGAACACAAAAGACAACCGGAAAGCAAAGGTGGTAGAGGTATTGAACAAGGCACGTGCCATGGAACTTTTTGCCATTCACCAATATATGAACCAGCACTACAATGTGGACAATATGGATTACGGAGACCTGGCCGCGAAGATAAAACTTATAGCGATTGATGAGATGCGCCATGCGGAGATGTTTGCCGACAGAGTTGAAGAACTGGGCGGAGAACCCGCTGCGGAGACTGCGGAAAAGGTTCAAAAAGGCCAGAAAGTTGAAGCCGTTTTCCCCTTCGACGCGAACCTCGAAGACAATACGATTGCAACCTATAATGAATTCCTGCTCGTCTGCAGAGAAAACGGCGATAGCATCAGTATGAAGCTCTTTGAGACAATCATCGATGAAGAGCAGATACATTTCAACTACTTCGACAACGTGAAAGATCATATCGAACAGCTCGATGGTGCATATCTGGCTAAAATAGCCGGAACACCCTCTGCCACAGGCTTGACGACACTGGGATTTGTCGCGCGATTTGGCGGCGGTACCCCGCAGGCAGGGGCATAGATCGTCATCTTTTCGGGACGCGACCCTATAGTTCACAGCTGATAGGAAATAGTCTTAATTCCCGCGCCAGCGGGGAACATCAAAATCACCGGTGGCGAGATACGTCTTCACATCCTCCGAATCTAAACTTAACATATCTGGCGAAATCGGTTATTGGAGTGGGGAAGGAGAGCCCTTAACAACGCCTTATTTATTGACTTTTTGGCCCTGTGAGGCTATTCTTATGCGCAATGAAAAAGGTGCTGCAGGGTCTCACAAAGATACGGAATATCGGCATTGCGGCCCATATCGACGCGGGCAAAACCACAGTCACCGAGCGTATTCTTTACTATGCCGGAAAAACGCACAAGATCGGAGAGGT
Organism: uncultured delta proteobacterium; assembly: GCA_963754785.1. Classification (GTDB taxonomy): domain Bacteria; phylum Desulfobacterota; class Syntrophorhabdia; order Syntrophorhabdales; family Syntrophorhabdaceae; genus PNOF01. The sequence goes on from CAVWHH010000027.1 coordinate 323,181, forward strand.
CCATGAGGGAACGGCGATCATGGATTATCTCCCGCAGGAGCAGGAACGGGGCATCACTATTACCTCGGCGGTGACGACGCTCTACTGGGATGACCACGAGGTCCAGCTCATCGACACGCCGGGACATGTGGATTTTACTATCGAGGTGGAACGATCGCTTCGGGTCCTCGATGGTATGGTGGCCGTATTTTGCGGCGTGGGAGGCGTTGAACCCCAATCCGAGACGGTCTGGCACCAGGCCGACAAATATCGTGTCCCGAGGATCGCCTTTATCAACAAGCTCGATAGACTCGGCGCCAATTTCTTCCGCGTCGTCGATCTCATTGTCGAGAAATTCGGAGCGAACCCCATACCGCTCCAGATACCCCTTGGCAGAGAAGATGGTTTTTACGGAGTCGTTGACCTGATTACTATGAAGGGCATTGTCTGGGATGAAGAAGACCTAGGTGCCACATACCATACCATATCGATTCCACCGGAATATCTGGAAACCGCAAAGATATATCGTGAAAAACTTTTTGATAAACTATCTCTTCTCGATGATGAATTCATGGAGCATTATCTGGAAGGCCTAAAGATTGATGAGGCCCTAGTCAGGAAAGTACTCAGGAAGGCCACCATCGCGTTAAAGTGCGTCCCGGTGCTTTGCGGGTCAGCACTCAAGAATAAAGGCATTCAGCCGCTCCTTAACTCCATTGTCGGATATCTGCCATCTCCCCTCGATGTTCCGCCGGTTACCGGGGAAAATCCTGAGACCGGCGAGCCGGAGGAGAGAAAGGCGAGCATCGAAGAAGACCTTTCCGCTCTTGCCTTCAAGATCGTCATTGAAGAAGGAAGGAAGCTCACCTATATTCGTATTTACTCGGGTAAACTCAAAGTGGGTGAAGAGATTTATAACGTGAACCTCCGCAAGAAAGAGAAGGTTTCCCGTATCTATAAGATCCACGCGAACCACAAGGACAGGATTGAAGAGGCACAGGCCGGGGCCATTGTCGGTATTGTGGGTCTGAAAGAGACTTCTACCGGGCACACGCTGACGAAAACCAAGCCCATACTCCTCGAACCCATTGAAATCTATGAGCCTGTTATCTCAATTGCCGTAGAGCCCATACGCAACGCGGACCAGGACAAGCTCATGCTCGCACTCACGAGGATTACAGAAGAGGACCCTACCTTTGTTCTGAAATCCGACGAGGAGGCCTATCAAACGGTCGTTTCCGGGATGGGAGAGTTGCACCTCGATGTCGTTGTGAAAAGGATCAAGGAAGAATTTGGCATTGATCTCCATGTGGGCAAACCTCAGGTCGTCTACAAAGAGAGCATAGAAAAGGCCGTGTCAAAAGAACACAGCTTCGAGAAGATCATCAACAGTGTTCTCTGTAAAGGATGGGTATCGCTCAATATCGCACCCAATGTGAGAGGGAAGGGGATAGCCACGTCGAGCCACATTCCGGAGACGCACCCCGTTTTTCCTTTTGTTGAGGCAATCGAAGAGGGTGTTATGGAAGCATCAAACATAGGGGTTCTCAAGGGGTATCCTCTTACCGATGTGGTGATCGATATCAATGACGCCTCATTCAATAATCCGGAGTTCGCTCGGCTCACCCTGAAAATGGCGGCATATGATGGGTTCCGGGAGGCATGTTCTGGCGCGAACCCGATTATGCTTGTGCCCGTTATGTCTCTCACCGTAACGACACCCAATGAATTCCTCGGCGATATTATCGGCGATCTTAATGCCCGTAAGTGCCAGATTACCGAGATACTGGCGAAAGACAAGATCACCATTGTGCGAGCAAACGCGCCGCTTACGAATATGTTCGGTTATTCGACGGACATCCGTTCCCTCTCTCAAGGAAGGGCATCTTTTACCATGTATTTCTCCCATTATGACAGGATAGAAAATGGATAACATCAGCGAAGTGCTAAAGTCCTTACGCGAGGAAAAAAATTTTGTATCCGGGGACGCCATTTCCAGAAGGCTGAAGGTCTCGAGAACGGCGATATGGAAATATGTGAATCAGCTTGAACGGTTCGGATACGTCATCAGCAAGGCCAAGGGGAAAGGGTACATGCTTGTTTCGACGCCGGACAAGCTCTATTCCTGGGAGATAGACAGGTACCGTCACACTTCAATAATCGGAGAAAAGATCATTCACAAGGAAAATGTGGATTCCACAAATACCCTTGCCTTCAAGCTCGCCCTTGCCGGTGAGGCGGAAGGCACCTGCATCATCGCCGAATCGCAAGACAAAGGTAAGGGGAGGCTGGGGAGGAAATGGTGCTCGACGGTGGGAAAGAACATCTATCTCTCCGTCATCGTAAGGCCAAGAGTCCATCCTTCCGTCGTATATCCCATTACGTTTCTCTCGTCCCTTGCCGTCTACGATACGATTGAAGCATTGGCCACTTTAAAGCCTACGCTCAAATGGCCCAATGATGTGGTCATCAACGGGAAGAAGGTATGCGGTACGTTGCTTGAACTCTCAACTGAAGCGGATATGATACGGTTCGTTGTTATCGGCATCGGATTAAACGTCAATGTGGACGAGGACGAGCTCGACGCAGAGATCAAAGGGAAGGCAAGCTCGCTCTCGATGGTTACGAAAAAGGTCTTTGAAAGAGCCCCGGTGTGTGGTATGCTACTTTCCAATCTGGAGAAGTATTATCTCCAATTTCAACGAGACGGCGCGGAGGGGATGTGCCGGGTCTGGGAAGAAAGGGCAGAGATCAAAGGAAAGTATATGGAGATAACCCAGATGGGAGAAACAAATAAAGGTATCGCGGAAGGCATCGATAAGGATGGTGCGATTCTTCTCAATATAGACGGAAGGACAAAGAAAATCATTGTGGGTGATGTGAGTTTTTAGATGCTCCTTGTTATCGACATCGGAAATACAAACATAGTCTTCGGCGTATATGACGGTGATAAGTTCGTCAACCACTGGAGACTAAGCACTGTTCTCAACAAGACTGTCGACGAGTACGCAATCCTCATCAACAGTCTCCTTTACATCGAGAAAATACGTCTCAGGGAAATTGACGCCGTTATTATCTCCTGTGTGGTTCCGCCGCTTCATATCCCTTTTCAGATCGTCTGTCGTAAATATGTCGGCATCATGCCTATTTTTGTGGAGCCGGGTATCAAGACAGGCATGCCCATCCTCGCTGAAAACCCATCGGAACTCGGCGCTGACAGGATTGTCAATGCTGTAGCCGGCTATGAGACATACAAGAAGCCTCTTATCATCGTCGACTTCGGCACGGCGACGACATTTGACTACGTGACGCCGAAAGGTGAATATATGGGCGGCTGTATTGCTCCGGGAATCATGATATCTCTGGAGGCACTCTTTGAGAGGGCGTCGAAACTCCCCCGCGTGGAACTGGTCCAGCCGAAAAACATCGTCGGAAAAAATACCGTGCACGCCATGCAGTCCGGGATCACCTTCGGGTATGTGAGCCTCGTTGACGGAATTGTGAAAAGGATGAAGGAGGAGGTCAAGAGCGACCCCTATGTAATCGCGACAGGAGGGCTTTCAAATCTCATATACAAGGGTTCCGAAACAATCAATGAAGTAGACGAATTCCTCACGCTCCGCGGTCTCAAAATCCTCTACGAGAAGAACAAAGAGCTTCACAAGTTTAAATAGTTTCAAGTTATTGTCACCGAAGTGTAGTGGCCTCGTGATTTTCGCGCCTTGCTTTGTCGCGCAGCGGGCCGGGACGCTTCGACGTACTTTCATGTATGCCTGCGCGCCTCAATGCTTGTGCATCGGGTAATCCATCAAAAATAGCTGCGGGCAGGAAAAGTACGGTGTGTACAAGAGACGCCCGCTTGTCGCGCTCGCTTGGATGACCGCTCATTATGAGCTTCTCGTTCCTGCTTTTATTTCTGTGCCTTATTTTTCCCTTTTGATTATTCTGAATGTTTCCTGTAAATAGTTTTGCGGGGGCCCGTCGCAACGACCTGGCTCTCTTTGCCTGATATCTTACAGATTATCCTCAAATTGCTTACATAAAAATTGAGAGGCCCAGAAAGATCGCCCTTCAGAACTTTGCCCGAATGGGGATCAAAGAGTATCCTTTTGAGTGATGCTTTCACCTTCTCCTTGGGGAGCGGACGTATCCCACGGATCAGCTCAGCCAAGGAATCTGCTATTCTCAGTTTATAAAGAGTCTGGTTCACAGTTCCTCAAGTGTATAGAGTTTTGCACTCTTTTTTTGGAGTTGTGCAAAACTTTTTTGATTTCTGCTTTCAACTCCATGTCGGAACGCACGGCTATTGTTTCTTTCCAGCTTTCGTATTCATCGAGGCCAACAAGTACCGCCGCAGAGCGTCCGTTCTTTGCTATAATACTCTCTTCATCGGCGTTGCTCACTGTTTCGACAAGGGGGCTCAATTTCATTTTCAATTCCGAAAGGGATAGTGTTTTCGTTTATATAACCTCCAATTCAGGTTGACCATAATTATGACTAACATACTATATATAGCAATTTTATCAACCGATATGCCTTAGTACCCTATCTCGAAAGTTCGGTGACGTATTATGCCGCATGAGGCAGCTCCAAAGATGAGCCTGATAGTTTATGCATAATGTTGGACAAGTCCTTTCTGGTGAATTTCCACTCAAAGGGCTGAGCGATCTTCTCATAGTGGGCCTGAAAACGAAGAATCCTTTCTGTCAGATTAGCGAGAGAGAGGAAGTCGTTGGGCGCCAATACTTTCCGCTGAAGGATAGAAAAATAGATTTCGATTTGGTTCAACCAACTTGCATGGACTGGGAGATGGACGACAATGATGTTGGGCCACCTCCCTTGGAGTCGATTGATGGAGGGCAGTCCCCGGTGAGAAGAACCGTTGTCGAGAATCCAGAATACCCTTCTGGCGGAGCGGTACGGTTCACATGCCATGACGTCCTGAACCATGCGAGTAAAGGGCATGATCCCGGTTTTGGTCTCGCACCGACCGAACAGCTTTGTTCTTTGCACATCCCAGGCCGCCAGATAGCTCAGCGCCCCTTTTCGCGTATATTCAAACTCCACTTTTTGTCCTTCTCCTTTTCGTGCTCCAAGACTCATATGTCTTCGATGTCGTGCCTGAATGCTGGTCTTTTCATCAGCGGAGATCACAAAGTCGCCAGGCCCCAACGGAAGTCTATTCCAGATTCCCTGATAGAGGTAAAGAACCCTGCCGGCCTTCTGCTCAAGCTTAAGGATCCCGGGGGAAGATCAAGCTCCGGTAGTGCCACGGCTTGATGGCATCCTCTCCCAGCTATCGCCAGATTGTAGACCCGCTCACGTCAGCCACAATGCCCCTTTGAATAGCTTCCCGCGCAATTTCGCCGGTGCTTAACCGCGACAGAAAAACCCCGCTCTCCGAGGGCAACTCACAGGCCAGAGCCTTTACCTGAACGACGACGTCCGGGGGGAAAACCGGACGGCCGTCCGGGTCTGGATCGATCTTCCAGTCCCCCAAGCCGTTCATCATGAAACCGCTTCCTCCACTTGCTTACAATCTGCCGGCGTAACCCCAGCCTCTGCCCGATTGCATCATTTTCCATATCCTGAGAAGCCATGAGAATCGCGTTGGCCCGGATCACCGAATAATAAGGTGACGTATATTTCCGGGCAATCTTCTCAAGCTCGATGCGTTCGGCCATGGACAGCACAATTGGGAACGGACTCTACCTTGGCATTGAATCCTCCTTTATGGAGAATATATACCAAGCATAACAGATGTATGCGGAAATATTAGTATACTACGCCACCGTATTTATCAATTGGAATACTAAGAAAGCGACTATGCCCAAACGTCCACCGACAATAGATTGATGACCTTGTCACGATAGCTAACTATGAACAAAGAGTCAGTAATCGTTTTAGATCAGTAACCGCCGAACGGACCGTTTTCGCACCACCACGCCGGCCTCCCATCGCAGCCTCTCAGAGGGTAGCCCGTATGATAGGATTGATTCAACGGTTCACTGTTTTGATCCATGGCCGCGCAGCCGCCTGCTATGAGGAGTTCTACGGTGACAATTATCAATGCCAAGGTCCCGATGATGCTCCTGGCTATTTTCATCATATGCACCTCCTCTTGGGAGCCTTTTATTGAATATAATGCCACAATCTTCTTATGACAATACAAGATAGAATCTGCCGTTCTCCTAAGATGAGATGAGAGTATTATCCTTATCTTTAAGGATTCAGAATAATTCCGTTACAGTTGATGTAGGGAGTCAGTAATGGAAATGGAAAAGACATTCAGAACAGCTGTATCTGGTCTTGCGAAGTATGGAGTGAAAAAGGTGGCAAGTCACGGCACAGGAACAACACATCTCTCTTGTCGACTGTTGACCACAGAGCTTCAATCTGCCTGTTCGGAAAAATGATATCTTTTTCGATAATATCCCAGGCTTCGTCAATATATACGCCCATGTGTGACCTACGTTTTGCAACTTGTGGCATGAATCCGGCGCCCCGTTCCTTTTGTTCTTGACATAGAAACTCATATGTTCTTACTATTTCCAAATAGAAGGGAGTTTAACCTATGGGAGAAAATAAGGATGGACAACAAAGTGATCGATCTGTGCGAGGAATACAGTCACGGATTACTGAATCGCCGTGAATTCCTCAAAAGGCTATCTCTGCTCGCAGGCGGCATCGTGGCCGCGAACGCTCTCCTCACCTCATTGGAAAACAACTATGCCAGAGCAGAGTTGGTTCCGAAGGATGATCCGCGCCTTTGTACGGACGAGATTACATATCGGGGCGCAACGGGCGAAGTTCTCGCCAAATTGGCAAGACCCAGGGGAGACGTAAAAGTACCTGGTGTGGTTGTTATCCACGAGAACAGGGGTCTGAACGCGCATATCGCGGACGTTACGAGGCGCGTGGCCCTGGAGGGTTTCCTAGCTCTTGCCCCTGACGCCCTGTCGCCGGTGGGGGGAACCCCGGAAGATGAGGATAAGGCAATAGCCCTCATAGCGCAGCTCAACCAGCAATCGACGATAAAGAATTATGTCGCCGCTGTTCAATATTTGAAAACTCATCCCATGTCCACGGGAAAGGTGGGGGTCGTGGGCTTCTGCTGGGGTGGAGCAATGGCCAACCAGCTTGCCGTCAACTCTCCTGATGTGTCGGCGGCAGTCCCGTATTACGGCAGGCAGCCTGCCCCCGAAGACGTACCCAAAATCAAAGCATCCTTACTCCTTCACTATGCGGGTCTTGATGAAGGGATTAACGCGGGTATCCCGGCATACGAAGCAGCACTGAAGAAAGCATCCATCGATTATAAGCTGTATGTGTACGAGGGTACTCAGCACGGATTTAACAACGACACAAGCCCTGGCCGATACAACAGGGAAGCCGCCCAACTTGCATGGGGGCGTACGATTGCCTTCTTCAAGGAAAAGCTCAAGACATAGCCTCCGGTAGGTGTGGCAGGTGACTGTAAGCGAAAAAATGGTGCAAATTTTTGAGGGGCCTATCACTTGCCCAGGCAGCACTTTTTATATTTCCTGCCGCTGCCGCAGGGGCACGGATCGTTGCGGCCCGTTTTGGCGCTGATTCTCGTCGCCCCATCCGGGGCTCGTGACATTTGCCCTTCACGATTCTGCTGCTGCCATAGGGTTGATAACTCTGCAATGAAAGGGCGGCTATAGGTAAAGAAGCGTTTATAACCCGCACACAGGTAGTTGAGACCTCCTTTGCCGTCCGGCGTCCGGAGGAAGCGGTCCTTTGGGCAGCCGCCATTACACATCGCCAGGACTTCACATGCCTTACAAAAAAGGGGCAATCCATCCAGCTTGGCCTGTCCGAAGGCCCTCTGTGATGGACTCTCGAGCAGTTCAACCAGTGAAGTCTCCCGGATATTCCCCAGGCGGTGTTCGAGATCGACAAAGTGATCACAAGGAAAGAAGTCCCCGTTATGTTCGATGACCGGAATGTCTCCACAGGTCTTCCGAAAGATACAGAGCGCATGTTCCTGCCCGAAGGCCGTTCCGATTGCCTCCTCGAATATCTGCACTTTGACGTGGCCAATGTCCTGGCTCAGCCACTCGTCAAAAATCCTACAAAGGAAGGCGCCGAAAGCTTCCGCCGGCACCGTGCGATCGCTTACACTGCCCCCGTCAGGCTGAACCTCCACCAAGGGCAGGAATCCCAGGTAGCGGGCCCCGATCTGCTTGAAGAACTGGTATACCTCAGTGGGATGCCGAACATTCCGGTCATGGACCACGCAGAGTATATCGAAGGGGATTCGGTACTTTTGCAGGAGCGTATACCCACGCATGGCCTGCTCGTGCGTGGGTTCCTGCTTCTTACTGACGCGATACAGGTCGTGTAATTCTCTCCGACCATCCAGGCTGAGCCCCACTCCAAAACCTTCGACTGACAAAAAACGGCACCAGTCTTCGTCAAGGAGAGTGCCATTGGTTTGGATGCCGTTCCTGATTTGCCGGCCAGGGGGCTGATGCTTGCGCTGCAATGCTACAATTTTCCGAAAGTAGTCCAGCCCAAGAACGGTCGGTTCACCTCCGTGCCAAGAAAAATTGATCACCGGAGCGTCAGAAGCATCGATATGCTGAGCAATGTAGTCCTCAAGAATGTTGTCAGGCATACGAAAGGACTCACCCTTTCGATAGAGGCGCTCCTTTTTTAGATAATAACAGTAACGGCACTCAAGATTACAGACGGAGCCAATGGGTTTGGCAAAAACCTGAAATTCGCGGGACGCTTTGACCATTATCCAATCCCTACCCCATTAGGGAAGTAGTCAACTGACGTAACAAGGTCAGCAACATGTTGCTGGTGTACGTCTTGCCGAATCCGATACACTATCACTTCCCTGGCTCAATACGCAAGACCCCTTTTTCGGGATGGCCCGTCTTATTTTTTCTCTTAGCTCACAGCAGTCTGGGTAACAGTGGTCGTGCCTAGATCAGTCATATAGCTGGATTATGATACTATCTTGGCGGCACCGGGTATGTCGGGATGGAACCAGTAGTCAAATTTGATTATTTCTTTTTCCAAGTCGCCCAGAATTGTATTAGTGCATCTCTGGTATTTGAGCTGTTTCGCGGCCACAGTGAGTTCCTCCTGGTCGCGGAATTCCGCCTTGTCTGTTTTGGCAAGAAATCTGTCGACTTTCTTGTTCTTGACTATTAATTTTGACTTTTCCTCCTTGCGTGCGATTTCAATCACTAGTAGTATGATTCCTAATTATCATATCAATATCCTATACAAGTGATACGGAATCAAGTTTATACTTCCAGCGGTACACCGTAGGCAATTCATTGACCTCATCGACATATTGAAGGATGCGATTTATAAGCTCCTCTTTGGACTTAACCCTGATGCCACGAAGGAGCGTATTTGCCATTTTGCCGAAGAATGATTCGATAAGGTTCAGCCAGGATCCATGCTTGGGGGTAAACACAAATTCAAAGCGGTTTGGAACTGTGGCGAGATATGCCCTTGTTTCTTTTGAGATATGGGCAGAATGGTTGTCGAGGATTATTTTTATACGTTCTTTATCTACATAATGAGTATCGAGCTTTTTGAGAAAATCAATAAATTCCCTGCTTCGATGCCTTTCTTCCACGGCGGCGATGATCTTGCCTGTCAGTAAATCAATTCCGGCAAGGAGACTTACGGTACCGTGCCGGACGTATTCGCCGTCACGACTGATGGTAGGGTGCACCCCAGGGACAGGCAGTAAATCCGGGGCAGCGTTCTCAATTGCCTGCGTACCTGGCTTTTCATCGTAAGAAATGAAGGCGGTCATGCTCTCCTCTTTCGATTGGGTTGTTATATGCACTTCTTTGTAAACGTGGAGCACCTCCGCCATTTTGGTTTCAAAATCAGGGTCGCGGCGTTCCAGATAGTATTTGATCCTATGCGGCTGTATCTTGTTCTCTGTGAGTATCTTCGAAACGGTTCCCCGGGAAAGTTTTTCAAGGCTCAAGTGCCCGTATTCCCCTGCATGTTTCCGCACATGTTTCGCTAACAGACGTGTGGTCCACAATTCATAGCTATACCCTACATCCTTTGGTTTCTGACAGGCAAGCGAAATTACCCACGCCCGCGCCTCAGGGGTTATTGTTTTTGGCTTGCCCTTTCTCGGAAGATCATCGAGGGTCGCCCCAAGTTCAAGGGCCTTTGCAATATGCCGTTCAACTTTAGGACGGTTGGTCTTTAACATGCGTGCAATAGCCGATATTGTATTGCCCCTGAAATATGCCAGCAGTATTTTTGCTCTTTCAATATGGCTCATGCTTTCTTTTCTCGATTTGACCACCGCTTCTAACCTGTCAATTTCCGTTGGTGTCAAGGCAAGCTTTTTTCTTGTACTCTTGAACGGCATGGTAATACCTCCTTTAAAAAGCATTGGAGGATTATACACCATATAAATCATTATTGCAACGTTATAACGGAATCATACTACTAGATAATCATTGCCGATTTCCTTGGGCGTCATCTTTTGAGTGAAGGACTCGATACCTGCTGTGTCCTCTGATCTTCCGACAAGGGAGACATTTGATCCTACTTTGAAAGATGCCCACTGCTTATAATATGGGTCCTTCAGTTCCACAGCAGATGCTATTGCCGCAATAAGAAAGATGAACAGCAATGCAGATAATATGATAGGCCCTATTTTTTTCATGACCCGCCTCCTTTCCTACCTGGAACGTGGGACTTCAAAATTATTTTCCTCCCTTTATAGGGTTATTGCAAATACTTTTTCTCAATTCGCGATTGGCAATGTCCCGACCTTGTCGGGGTTCAATCGAGCGAGTCGTCCCGACGTCATCAGGGTTAAACCATGCGTGTTGCTCTTGCGTCCCGCAAACTGCAGCCTGCGGCATGAATCCAGCTTCTTTCCCTACACTTTTTGTTTGTTCTCATGGACCATACCGGCGATGGACAGCTTCAGGCAGTATAGTGCATCTATGGATTACCGGTGAACATCTATCTCGACAAACACTCAACCTATAAATCGACAGCGCGACCGACGATTGAGGATGAATTCAGAAACACAGAACCTGTCAGTCAGTTCGAGTGCTCACTGATGGGGATACGGGGGTTATCCATGCCGGCTTTCCTTAAGGCAAAAAAAGAGTAGAGAGGCTCTTTAAGACCCTCTAGGATAGACTGGTCAAGGAGATGCGTCTGGAGGGGATATCGACCATCGATGAAGACAATGCGTTCCTCAAACAATATCTTCCCCTCTATAACCGGAAGTTTGAGGTCCATCCCAAAAAGGAGGGTAACCTGCATCGTTCCCTAGACAAAGACGGAGACCTTGCCATGATCCTATGCCGGAAGATCGAACGGACTCTGAAAAACGACCGCACCATACGGCATCGTGCGAAGCTTTACCAGATAGAAGATACTATACGGGGCAAGGTTATGGTCCATGAACTCCTCGATGGGTCTTTCGTCATGACCCATAAGGAGAGAAGGGTAAGGTTCCATGAGATAGCCACAAGACCTGTACGCATTGAAGAACCCCGGAACGTTGAACCAAAGAAGGATTGTGCTCCCTCCAAAAACCATCTATGGCGAACATTCACGATACGGTTCCCGAAGAGAAATAAAGACGATGAGAGAATACATGAAATCAAAACATAGGACATTTCTATTTTGGCTTGACAACAGATGATTTTCTTGTTGAAATCCGATTACGATTAAGGGAGAATGGATTTATGGGCGGGAAGAAGATTTGTATGTAAAGAGAAAAACCAGCAATACACTGATCGAAACAGAGATGATAAAAGTATCAATAGCACTAGTTTTACTATTAACTGGGTGTGTCAGAACACCTGAAAATATAAAACCCGTTGATAATTTCAAGATAGAGAAATATCTTGGGAAGTGGTACGAAATTGCGAGACTGGATCATCCATTTGAACAAGGTTTAACTCGAGTAACGGCAGAGTATATTTTGCGAGATGACGATGGTCTAAGAGTAATAAATCGTGGTTATTCTGCAAAAGAAAATAAATGGAAAGAAGCCGAAGGAAAAGCCTATTTCGTGAAAGGATCAAACCAAGGCTACTTGAAGGTCTCTTTCTTTGGGCCCTTTTATGGTTCTTATATCGTGTTTGAACTTGACCACGAAAATTACCAATACTCACTCGTCTGTGGTCCTAATAAATCTTATTTGTGGGTTCTGGCTAGAAGCCCAAAAATAAAAGAAGTCATAAAAGATATCCTCGTAGCAAAAGCAGCAGCATTGGGTTTTGACACGAGCAAATTGATATATGTGAATCACGACTGACCGAATAGGACGACGGGCAATACATTATTCTGAGTTAACGGGTAGCGAGGACAAATCCTCAGATCTTGCCATCCTCCGATGTCAATGCTTTGTGAGTTTCTCACACACCTGCTCCTTCCTTAATCCATACCCTGGTTACTTAGAAAGATGTGCAATCTTTAAGGCCGTAATTGTTGAGATGCAAGAAACAGAAAAAAAGAGAACCATTGCTGACCCTGCCGTTCCGTTATCTTCTTGTTCTTTATTATTCATGTCTGAGGACATACATATAATGCCTAAGGGAGATATGATGATGTTGAACCCAAACGCAGGCTAAAGAGGCGTGGCCTTAAGGCGGCTCAATTTCGCCGACCGGCGGACTCGTCATCACTTTTTCAGCATCCGGGTTCGCCAGGGTGGCCACAACAACTGCTCAGCTTCAATATCTTTTTCATGTTGTTCCTGAACAGGAGCCAGATCTTTTTGGAGAGAGATATGTCAACATGGAGGTTTGTCAGAAATGCACGTTTACTGGGACGCTGGTTGCAATGATCATGGCCGTCATCATACATGGTTAATCTTTGTCTCCAACAAGAGGCAATACCTTGTCGATTCTGAAATAGACGAGGAAGCGAATTTGATTCTTCTGATCTTCGGGAATAACATATGTTTTTCGCCAACGGATTTTCTGAATGGCGTCAGGATCGCTATCTTCTTTTATCTTCGTCAGGTAAAGCCTTTTACCGGTAAACTTCTCGCCCGGTGATTCCACGAAGATATAGGCAGCATGCGGATTTGACTGGAGATTGTTATGTGTCAGGCGGTCCGTCATGATATATGCAATCGTTGTCTCATCAATAAAGTGCGGTCGTGAATACACGGCAGCGTCCACATTACCGTCGCCATCGGCTGTCGCAAGAACGCCTCTTCCTGTTGTGTTTTCAAAATATTCACTTAAATTCATGGCTATCCTCCACCGGCATAGTTTATAGTTCCTATTTTTCATTATAGCAGAGTTTGCCCGTCTGCATATATAATTATTGGACTCACGTGGTCATGAGATGCGACATGAAAGAATGAATACTCTCAGCAAAGCACATATGGGGGAAGGGTCCCGTCATTTATTGGACTGTGGCTTTTACCTTTCTTGCCTTGGCTGCTTTAAAACGCACCTCACGCGGTCTCGGTTTTTCCGACATCGACCGTAGCTATACGCAACAGGGTGGTCGCTCGATTTCTTGTATGCTCTGTTTTGTTTGTGAGAAATCTACCGCCAAAGTCAATATTTCATTTCGCAATTCATAACAATCTGTTGGCGGCGTTACGCACGATTTGTAGGTAGGTGAAGTAGAGTATCACCTGCTTCCTTAATCGTCAACCTAAGGACTTTTCGAAAAGTGAAGATTTCTGATGGCACTCGATTGTCTGATTGGCGATTTTCTCCTATCAAAGAAAACTATTTACAATAACCGGGCGAAAGTGGGACAATTACATATTCGTTTCAGGTCGGAAAGGGACATCGGGCGCAAAGCATTCGGTAGGGAGATAGCAATGGCTGCAAGGGCCTTTTTGGTAATAACAATAATACTATTTGGAATGCAAGGTCTCTCTTTCGGAGGGACAAACAAGCCGTTTGGCCAGACAGGTATGGTCGCCGCCCAGCCAACTGTAACGGTAGAAATCTATATAACTTCCTGGTGCCCTTACTGTGCGCAAGCCATAAAGTTTCTTCAGGACAATCGTATCCCATACGTGGCGTACGATATCGAAAAAGACAGCGAAGCCGCTAGACGAAAAGAAAGGCTTTCCCCGCGTCAAGGCGTTCCATTTGCAATTATCAATGGGAAGAAGATATACGGCTTCTCTGCACAAGTATACTCGCAGACCTTAGGTCTCAAGTAGCTTCATCGTCGGATATCCTGTCAGGGGTAAAAGTATTTGAAATCTCCCGATGAAAGCAGGAGAATAAAGTGTTCAATTCAACGTTGCGGGTCATCAAGGCGCATAAGTTGCAGTGTATTTGGCAGGGGATATAATGACCTATCGGATTCGGTAAATCGTTTCCAATCGTCGTATGATCCAATCAGATATCCGGGGTGTGCTATAAAGGTGCGCTCAACATTTTTTCCAGTCAACAGATTTCTAAAAACCTGGTGTGAGCAATTCTGTTTAGTGCCTCCTCCTTACGCTCCCGGTTATAGAAGTTCCTGCGTGCCCAATCGAACCGGCGGGCTTGGTATCGGCTGCTTCGGAATAAGCCCCTGCACGGTACCGGTCTCTGCGTTTCTCGGATGATCCTTTCCCGTGATGTTCTCGCCCTCTTCCCGGTGCTTGCCACAGGATGAGACAGGGGTGCCGAACCCGGAAAGCGTCAAAAGGAAGGCAGAGGCAGGAGCCATCGTGCAGTGCTCGTTTCCATAAGATGCAATCGACGTGAGCATGCCCATCGAGGCCTTGGCCCACCTTACCCGTTCGGGCAAGACCCTTATGTGCACAAAGCTAAACCGCTCACACGATCTGCGCCTCTCTTATGGCCACTTTCTTTCCGTTATCCACAACACGGCATTAAATGACGTATGCTCGCTTTGTTATTGAGCAGCTACACGCATCTTGTCGAGGGCCATGGTATATCCCTGTTGCACATCTTTCTACACTCGGGTTTCCATAAAGAAACTCTGTACTTAAATGCTATATAATAATATTATTATTAATATCTTTCTATTCCCGATTAGAAATGTTTAGTCCAGTAGACAGATAGGCAGTTGCTCTGCAGGACGCGAAGCGTCACGCTTCGTTCATTAAGCATTAGGAATGGGAGACCATTGAAAATGAGATCACCGAGAGAGCACAGAAGAGGGTTGTACCAGATAGAAGGATTTTCGGTTTGGATGGGGGCAACTCCAGATTGCGCAAGATTATTTGAGGGGTTCACCAAAGGTATTGAGGAACGCAATTTCGCTCAAGGGTGTCCGTGGTGACTGTCCGGGAGTTTCATCAAAATACCCCAGCGGTGTCATCTCGACAATACTGTATCCTTCGGGGATTTTGAGGATAGCTTCGACTTGTTTTGCATCGAAGGAACCGACGTGGACAGTGCCAAGTCCAAAGTTCCACGCGGTAAGGACAATGTGTTCCATGGCAATGCCGACGTCTAACATGAACCAATCACCCTTGTCTGTACGTGCCTCGCCCCGGCCATAACCGGAGATCCACCTCTGTGCGGCGATGCAGATAACCACCGGTGCGTCGACAAAAGCAGAAGCGAGCCGCGCAGGATTCGTCGGTGGCAAGGTTTCGTTGAGTTGTTCCTTGATCTTCTGGTCCTTGACCACGATGAAACGCCAGACCTGTCTGTTCGCCCACGATGGTGACCGTCTTGCCGCCTGAAGGATTTCCATGATTATTTCGTCCGGAATGGGATCGTTCCGGTATTTCCTCACACTTCTTCGTTCGCCTATTACCTTCAAGAGATCCATATGTTGATTATGCCGCTCAGCCTAAAGATTGTCAAGTGCTAACGTCTAATGGCGTGGGCGCAGATGGGACGCCGCACCGAGAGGGATTTTTAGTTGACTTCCATTCGACGGGCCTATAGATTATCTTCCATGAACGTCATAATTGCGAAAGGGAAGGGGTTCCTTGTGATTGTGGTCCTTTCAGCCATGGCAGTAATTCCTGCCTGCGGAAATAATCCCTATCCTCCTGAGGGCAATAAATGTATCGGATATACGGCACTCGGTGAGGACCCCAGGACCCTTGATCCGGCGCAAGTCTCTGATACGACATCGGCCGAGATACTTACCCAGATTTATGACGCCCTGTACCAGAACGCCTACCTTGACCGACCGTACAAGGTAGTTCCGGCGCTTGCGGCAGATTATCCCGTGAAACGTGTTTTCACTGAGGATGTTGAGGAAAAAGGCATAACCAAAAAGATAACCCGGATGGAATACGTTTTCATACTGAGAGACGATATCTATTTTCAGGATGACCCATGCTTTCCCGGAGGTAAGGGGAGGCGCGTTACCGCACAGGACGTGATTTATTCGATCAAGAGACTCGCGGACCCAGCAGTGCAGTCAACTGGATACTGGCTTGTGGCCAATAAAATAAAAGGCATTGACGAGTTCTTCAAGAAAGCGGCAGCAACCGGGAAGGCGGACTATTCGCAGGAGATCGAAGGCCTCCGAGCAATTGACGACCGAACGCTCAAGATTACCCTGACAGAAACCTTTCCCGCTTTTATCTATGTCATGAGCATGCCTTACACGGCGCCCGTGGCGCGGGAGGCAGTGGAATATTACAACGCGCCCGGAAGAGACGGTTTTTCACGGCATCCTGTGGGGACCGGCGCCTTCAAGCTAAAATCCTGGAAGCGTCAGCACCGGATCATTCTGGAGCGAAACCCGAATTTCCGCAAGGAGTATTATCCCTCGACCGGGGCACCAGGCGACAGAGACAGGGGCCTTCTCGATGATGCCGGAAAGCAATTGCCTTTTCTCGATGAGGTCTGGTACACGATCATATCTACAGCCCAGCCCGTGTGGCTCCTCTTTCTTCAGGGATACCTTGATATGTCAGGTATACCTCAAGAACAGTTCGACAGGGTCGTTACAAAAAACATGGAGCTTTCCAAGGACTTCATCAAAAAGGGCATAAATCTGGAGATAGCAACTGATCTTGACATATATTATCTTGCCTTTAATATGCGCGATCCTGTGCTCGGCAAGAATAAATATCTTCGCCAAGCCTTGTCCCTGGCCTATGACACGGACCTCTATAATGAGATCTTTATGAACGGACGAGCTATCAATGCGCAGGGCCCGTTGCCGCCGGGCGTCTTCGGATATGACCCTTCATTAAAGAATCCTTACAAAACCCATGATCTTGAAAAAGCAAAGGAGTTTCTCGCCCGCGCGGGCTATCCGGGCGGGGTTGACGAAAAAACAGGAAAACAACTTGAGCTCACCTACGACATAGGCTCTGATTCTACGAGGGCCCGCGAGGTGGCAACTTTTGATATGCGGTGCTTTGAACAGCTCGGCATCAAGATGAAGCTTCAGGTCAATACTTGGTCGCAGCAACTTGAGAGAAGCCAAAAGGGAACCTTCCAGATGTTCTCCCTGGGCTGGATAGCGGACTATCCTGACCCGGAGAATTACCTTCAGCTCCTCTATGGGCCGAACGCACCGCCGAATCCCAATAGCTCGGCCTTTTCCAATGTTGAATATGACAGGCTTTACGAAGAGATGAAGGGCATGGAAGATTCACCAGAGAGAGAGGCGATCATCCATAAAATGGTGGCAATCGTCATCGAAGAGTGTCCCTGGATATTCAATTTCCATTCTCCTTCCTATGTGCTGCGTCACGTATGGTACAAAAACGGCAAGGCCCATAGCATTTCCGGGAACTACAAAAAATATATACGGATCGATCCGGAACTGCGACGAGCCTACTGGAGAACCGAAAACAAACCGAACCGTAAAGTGCTCATCTGCGGGCTGGTCCTGCTCGCTATTATCCTGGTCCCCGCTATATGTTTAAAATATAAAGGGAGGAGAGGATAAAATGCTCTCCTATATAATACGCAGATTTCTCTTTGCCGTACCCACTGTCATAGGCGTCTGCCTCTTTACTTTTCTGCTGTTTAATGTGTTTGCATCTCCTGAGGCTGTCGCAAGAAAGCAGCTCGGAAAAAATCCCACAGAGACACAGGTAACGGCATGGGTGGTTGCTCATGGTATGGATAAGCCCATGTTTTTCAATCTCCACGTCGGAAAAGACGGCAAGACACACCTCTTTGACAGCCGCTTCTGGAAACATATGAAGGAGCTTGTGCTCTTCCAGTTCCCGGAATCGGATTATCTGCATGAAAGAGTGAGCAGCCTTTTGAAACAGAAAATCGGCCCCTCGCTGACCCTCACTGTTCCGGCCTTTCTGCTTTCCATCATCGTCACCCTGCCCATCGCGCTTTTCATCGCCTATTACCGGGGCACCTATATCGACAAGCTGGCGCTCTTTGTCTGTGTCATACTCATGAGCATTGCCATTCTGAATTACATCATCTTCGGTCAGTATCTCCTGGCTGTTGTTTTCAAGTATTTTCCCATTTACGGCTTCGATTTCGGTGTCGGCGCCTGGAAATTTCTCCTCCTGCCCATCATTCTTGCCGTGGCGTCAGGGCTCGGGGGCGGTGTAAGATTCTATAGGACAATCATGCTCAACGAAGTCCGCTCCGACTACGTCAGGACTGCAATGGCAAAAGGAGTGAGCGAAGAGGGCATCCTCTTCAAGCATGTCCTCAAAAATGCCATGATACCCATCCTGACGACGACAGTCCTCTCCATACCGTTTCTCATTACAGGGAGCCTCCTTCTGGAAATCTATTTCGGCATACCGGGCATGGGCAATCTCATGATCAACGCCATTAGCAATCATGACTATCCCATCATCAGGACACTTGTCTACATCTACTCCCTGCTCTACATCGCGGGCAGCATCCTGACGGACATAAGCTATACGCTGGTTGACCCCAGGATCACTTTTAAATGAGGAAAGAGCGTGACTGAATCGCACTTGAAGATAGCAATAAAAAGGATACGAAAAGACAGGCTGGCCATGGCCGGGTTTTTTGTCATCTGCCTCTTCGCTTTTGTTGCCCTTCTCGATTCAGTCCCTTTGCCCCGCCAGGATACCGGAGGTATCAGATGGAGCCGGACCGTCCTTGACGCAGCCTTCAAAAAGGCGCCGGAAAAATCTTATTCAGCACCGCTTGTAGACAAAGGCCTTCTTAACAGAAAGGAGTTTGCGCTCACGTCACGGCATCTCTTCGGCACGGACAATCTCGGTGAAGACGTGTTGTACAACGCGTTGAAAGGGGTGCGGACTGCCTTTGTTATCGGCATTGTGCCCACGCTCATCGCGGCATTCTTCGCCATCATTCTTGGGCTCCTTGCAGGCTACTACGGAGGCTGGATTGACGATCTCATCCAGTATATCTATCAGGTGCTCTCGTCCATACCGAGCATACTCCTGCTCATCGCCATGCTTATGATCATGGAGCGTGGGTTATGGCAGCTCTGTATAGCGCTGGGCGTTACCACATGGGTCGGGCTTTGCAGGCTCATCAGGGGTGAGACCCTGAAGGTAAAAAGCATGGAATACGTTGAGGCGGCCCGCGCGCTGGGAGCGAACGATTTTAGATTGCTCTTCCGCCACATCCTGCCCAATGTGATGTATATCGTCATCATCGAGATTACCCTTGATTTCTCGGCCCTCGTCATGACCGAGACGGTCCTTACCTATATCGGCGTGGGGGTGGAACCGGGCACCGGAAGCTGGGGGAGGATGATCATGATGGCCGACAGAGAACTGGCCAATGCCATCTGGTGGAACCTTACCGCCGCATCAGCTTTTCTGTTTGTACTCGTGCTCGCCTTCAATCTTTTTGCCGATACATTGCGGGATGCCCTCGATCCCAGGTTGAGAAAAGGTTGATATGAAAAATGTGCTGAAGATAGAAAACCTGCATACGCATTTTTTCACCGATGAGGGAATCGCCCGTGCGGTAGATGGTATTTCGCTTTCCATAGGGAAGAACAGAACCCTTGGCCTCGTGGGCGAGTCGGGCTGCGGAAAATCCGTCACGGCCCTTTCAATATTGAGGCTCATACCTTCGCCGCCAGGCAGAATAGTCGGCGGGAGCATTACCCTCTCGGGCAAGGAGATAGCATCACTTTCCGAAATGGAAATGCGTAATATCCGGGGAAAGCTCGCCTCCATGATATTCCAGGAACCCATGACGAGCCTTAATGCTGTGTTTACGATAGGGACGCAGATCATGGAGGCCGTGCGGATACATACGCATATGAGAAAGGCCGAAGCGAGGGAAATCGCCATCGAATATCTGACGAAGGTTGGAATACCGGCTGCCCGCAGCGTGATGTCGAACTATCCGCATCAACTTTCAGGCGGCATGAAACAGAGGGTGATGATAGCGATGGCCTTATGTCTCAAGCCGGCGCTCCTCATTGCCGATGAGCCGACCACGGCTCTCGACGTTACCATACAGGCCGGGATATTGAGACTCATGAAGGACTTGCAGGCCGAGACCGGAACAGCGGTACTGCTTATTACGCACGACCTTGGCATCGTGGCTGAAATGGCCGATGAGGTTGCCGTCATGTACGCGGGTAAGATCGTTGAATCTGGTCCCTGCGAAGTGATCTTTGCCTCATTTCTGCATCCTTATACGGAAGGTCTTTTCAAAAGCCTCCCGGGTAGGACAGGGCGGGGTGTCAAGCTCTACACCATAACGGGGACGGTCCCTTCGGCCCTCAAGTTTCCACAGGCCTGTAGGTTCCACACGCGGTGCCCTCTCGCCATTGAGAGATGCGCCCTGGAAGAGCCGTCGCTCGTTCAAATTGCGGCCGGCCATAGATGTGCGTGCTGGGTCCGTGCAGGAGAAGTGGACAGCAATGATGCTTGAGGTCAAACATCTGAAGATGTACTTTCCCGTGAAGCACGGCCTTTTGCGCCGTACCGCTGGCCACGTGAAGGCCGTTGACGGTGTTTCCTTCTCCGTTGGAAGAGGGGAGACGCTGGGCCTTGTGGGTGAGTCGGGCTGCGGTAAGACGACCGTGGGCAAGTGCATTGTGCGGCTCCTCAATCCTACCGGCGGGCATGTCCTATTTGAAAACACCGATATCGCGGGTCTCAACCCGAAAGAACTGAAGGCATACAGAAAGAAGATGCAGATTGTCTTTCAAGACCCCTTCGGTTCGCTTAACCCGCGCATGACCGTATCCGATATTGTCGGCGAGGGGCTTGTCATCATGCGAGAGGCGTCCGTGGCGAAGAAAGTGAGCGAGCTTCTCGATATCGTAGGGCTCTCGAAAGAAGCCGCCTCCCGGTATCCCCACGAGTTTTCCGGAGGTCAGAGGCAGAGGATCGGCATCGCCCGGGCCCTTGCCGTGAATCCCTCCTTCATTGTCTGTGATGAGCCCGTGTCGGCCCTCGATGTCTCCATCCAGGCGCAGATTATAAACCTCCTTGAAGACCTCCAGGCCCGGTTTTCTCTTTCATACCTCTTCATAGCCCATGACCTCTCTGTGGTGCGCCACATTGCCGAGAGGATCGTCGTCATGTATATCGGAAAGATCATGGAAGAAGCGCCAACGGAAGAGCTTTTTGCGAACCCCCTGCATCCCTACACAAAGGCACTGTTTTCTTCCATCCCTTCACTTGATCCCGCCAAACGGCGTGGTTTCAGCGCCCTTGCCGGAGAGCCCTCGTCCGCCGTTGAGCCGCTGCCCGGCTGCGAATTTGCGGCCAGATGCTCCGAAGCCATGGTATCATGCAGAACAGATGACATTGAGTCCATCGAAGTCTCGCCCGGCCACCGCGTGAGGTGCATTTTGCACAAATGAACTCAATGGATATATGGAGAATGAATACCACGTCGCAATCATTTCTAAACCGTAACGATGAGGAAAACTGTTTCTTGCAGCGAGCAGTACCGCTTGGGGCGGCCCAATTCCATCAAATGATTTGACTTTCCCCCGCTTCGATTATACATTACGAACAGATGGGCTTTGGAAAACATATAAAAACTAAATTCTTTACGGGCCTTTTCATTCTTATTCCTCTTATCGTCACCGTTTACATTATCTATCTTATTATTTCCTTTTTCGAACCGCTCGTTGCTCCTCTTGTCAGAAGCATGCTCGCGAGGCTCACGGGCAGGGAGATCTATATTCCCGGCGCCGGTTTTATCCTCTTCATCGTCATTACCTATATTACCGGCATTCTCGCCTCCAACTATTTCGGGAAAAGGGCTCTCGCACGAGGTGAGCAGCTCTTGAAAAGAATACCTGTAGTGAAAAGTATTTATGGGTCTGTGAAGGACATGACAGAGGCCTTTTCATCCGACAAGATCAAGTCTTTTAAAGAAGTCGTTCTCGTTGAATATCCTTTTCGGGAACGATACGCCATCGGCTTTGTCACGAAGAGGATTCAAATCGACGGGAAACAGTTATGCTCTGTTTTTGTTCCCACAACGCCAAATCCCACTTCCGGCTATATCATTCTGGTCAGGGAAGAAGAGCTAACATTCCTTGACATTCCCGCTGACGAGGCCCTCAAGTACATTATTTCTCTCGGGACCGCCCGGACTGACGTTTCATGGAAAGAAAAAAAGCCCTTTCTTTCTTGACAGGCTTCAGGAGCGTTGCTTTAAAATCCCTGGCTGCGGTCGTGGTATCGGGTATTGTGACCTTCGTTTATGCGAAGGACATCATAAGGCTTCTTCTTAAGACAGCTAGAATCAAAGTCTACTTTTTTACATTACCGGAAGTGTTTTTTACGGCTGTTCAGCTTGCCTTGTACGGAGGCATATTTTTCGCCTTGCCCGTGATTATTTATGTATCATGGCGTGAGCTCAAGGGCGCAGTCGGTATTAAACCGATATACGGTTATGCCTTCATCTTCTCTGCGATCATTCTTTTTTATGGAGGAAGCTTCTTCTGTTATTGGTTTGTTCTCCCATCGGGTATTCAGTTTCTCGTCAGCTATGAAGGCGGAGCGTTAAAGGCAATGGTATCCGTGGAACGCTTTGTCGTATTCTGCAGCGCCATGATCTTCGCATTCGGCGCCACCTTTGAAGTTCCGATCATCATGCTTATCCTTGCGAAAATGGGTATCGTAAAGTCGCGAATGCTCTCAAAAACAAGGAGGTTTGCTATACTTATCATTGCCATTGCGGCTGCGATTATTACCCCGACTCCCGATGTGTACAACATGATGCTCCTCGCCGTGCCCATGTATATCCTTTACGAAGCCGGCATCATCCTTGTGAAGGTAGTGGAGAAAAAGCGTTCGAGGTTATGAGTTCGGAGTATTGAAAATATAGAAGAGCAGAAGATAGAACGCTAAAAGGGAAGCCCTTCCGTTAACATGAATTTAATTGCAAATGTTTGTTGACCTCAACGCCTTAATCTATATACAATGATTCACCGAAAGAAGAGGAAACGTGGAAGGATACATAACGCAGTATGGGTATATCGGAATTGCTGTTGGAACATTTCTCGAAGGAGAAACAACGGTACTTCTCGGGGGGATTTTTTCCAAGCTCGGGTATATGCATATATTCATGGTTATGCTTTACGCCTTTGTCGGGACCGTTATCGGTGATTGTACGTTTTTTACAATCGGAAGGCTTTTCGGAAGAAAGATCGTCGAACGGTTTGCTTTCATTCGCGGCAAAGCCCCTCTTGCCAACAGGGTGATCAGAAGACACGGAAATTTCATCGTATTCATAGTCCGTTTTCTTGTGGGCATACGAATGGTCGTCTTGATCCTCCTCGGTTGCACAAATATGCGGATGAGTAAATTCATGATCTTCAATATCGTGAATTCCATTGTGTGGAGCACCATTATTTCCTTCATTGGATATGCCTTCGGTCAGTTTGTTTTTGTCTTTGTCAGCGATATTAGAAAATATGAATCCATCATCGTGCCCGTGGTACTGGTTTTCGTGACAATATTAATTCTTCTTTACAGGCATGTGGTGAAGGAGAAGGAGAAAAAGACCTATGGAAATGAATGAAAAACTCGTGCGGGAATTGAAAAAGAAATTAGAAACCGAGATGAATAAGAAAGAGATTGAAATCGTCGAAAACTGGCAAAAAGACCTCGAATCTATCTACAGAAAGAAGTATGAAAATCTGGGCTCATTACAGATTGACATCAAAAATCTCATAGATCGCATGGGTAACAGAATGATGATCTTGAGGAGGATGGTGAAGGAAGAGTCATGAACAACAATAAAGTCACAGGGCACAAGGTTCAAGGCGCAAGGTTCAGGGCGCAGGGTTCGGCGTTAGGAGAGCGGAGTTCAAAGAGGAAACATGGCAAGCTATCCAAGCCTCACCGTCTATGGCCCATTCTTTTCATATTGATCGCAGTAATATTTGCGCTGATGGTTTTTTCACATCATGCGCAGGCGCAAACGCCATCGAGAAAACCTGTCCCTATTGAAAAAAGAATTGCCGATGTTGAAAAGGATGTCCACATGCTTGACCGGCAGGTGAATATCTATAACCTCGACGCCATTCCCGACTATCTTATCCTCTGCGACAAAAAGGTACCCATTATCAATGAGGATGTGCGGGAACGTTTCGAGCGTGAGCTTTTTCAGATACTTGAGAACAAAGGATTGCTTACGATTATCGTGAAGCGGTATTTCAAATATCTTCCGACCTTAGGCGAGGAGATTCAGAAGATGTCACTTCCTCCAGACCTCATATATCTCGCGGTGACGGAAAGTTACCTCAACCCCCGCTCTGTGTCCAGTGCGAATGCTGTCGGGATGTGGCAGTTCATCAAAGAGACGGGCCAGAAAGAAGGGTTGCATATAAACGAGAATATCGATGAGCGGTATGATATCAAGACGTCGACACGGTCCGCGCTCGCACACCTCAAAAGGCTCTATGATGAGTTTAACGACTGGTTCATCGCCATGGCTGCCTATAACGCGGGCGCTGCACGGCTGAGAGAAGCTATTGAAAACCAGAACACCAACGATTTTTTTGACCTCTATCTCCCCGAAGAAACGGAACGGTATGTTTTCAGAATAATGGCGCTCAAGGAAATTATCTCCAATAGGGACCGATACGGCATTAAGATAGATGACAAGGAATTATACAAACCGGTTAACCTGCAAGAGGTTACTTTGGAAGTAGACAAAGAAATACATAGCAACATTCTGGCAAAGGCCATGGAAGTCTCATACAGAACCTTCAGATTGTACAACCTCCATATCAGGAAATACAAGATGCTCAAAGGGGTCTACCGGATCAATGTGCCCGCTGAGAAGAAGGACCTTTTCCTCAGGCACCTGAAACCGTACGGATACATAGCGGTCCCTTGACAAAACAGATAGTACTATCGATCGCAATAGCAAAATACTTTATTCACAAGATGTTTGGCGGGGAATGCGTTGATCAAATATTATTCGGCCGGAGAATCGCACACTTAATTTCTTGCAGGCCTGGATTCATTATGATGAAAGACCTTTGCACGGCAAATCCCCCCACAAAACACCTGTAACTATATGCGATAATTGGTATAATAATGATTATTCTATTTCACGCAGATCACTTGTGAAAGACAAATTTACCACACTCGGTTTTGCCGATTACTGTGTAGAGCAAAAAAAGCATACTAACACGTTTCTCGATACAATAAATCAAATCATAGGCTGGGAGGTTATCGAGAAACTTCTGAAGAAGAAATACAAAAAGACGTTTGGTGCCGAGGAGACTGGCCTATCCATCCCTACCATGTTCATGCTCCTTTTGCTTTAGAGATGGTAGGGGTTTAAGTGGGTCCGAGCTCAAGGAAGCTCTCAATGACAAGATATCTATTATCCGCTTCAGGGGGGTTTCTCTTTGTCAAGTCCTCTCCCCGATCACTCCAGGGTGATTTCGTGCTGGTCTCATCACATAGGCATATCAAGCA
Source organism: uncultured delta proteobacterium (assembly GCA_963754785.1). Classification (GTDB taxonomy): domain Bacteria; phylum Desulfobacterota; class Syntrophorhabdia; order Syntrophorhabdales; family Syntrophorhabdaceae; genus PNOF01. The sequence goes on from CAVWHH010000027.1 coordinate 348,964, forward strand.
GTTACTGATAGTTCTGGACAATTATCTCCTGATATGGTATGGTGGAACCAGAGGTTGTTTCATCGAGATTGTCAGGAGTGTGCATGTTGAACCTATCGGAAGTCGTTGTTCGACCCATTTGTCCTACTGAAGAACAGGATTATCAAAGCCTGATGGAAGCGTATCACTACCTGGGTTCTTTGCCCAAAATCGGGGAGACGCTGTGGTACGTGGCCTTATGGCAGGATGAATGGGTGGCCCTTGTCACCTTCTCCGCTGCAGCGTGGAAGTGTGCAGCACGGGATCGCTGGATCGGATGGAACTTCCGGCATCAGTATGATCGCCTGAAGCTGGTGGTGAACAACAGCCGTTTTTGTATTCTGCCCAACTGGCATGTTCCGAATCTGGGTTCCCGTGTGCTGGCGTTGTGTGAAAGAAGGCTCCTTTGTGACTGGCAGCAGCGTTTCGGCCATCCGGTACTGCTCCTTGAGACCTTTGTCGATCCAGAACGGTTCCGGGGAACGGTTTATACGGCTGCAAACTGGATCCATGTGGGTGATAGCAAGGGCTTTCGCAGGGTTCAAAAGGGATACACCCCCCAAGGCTCGCCCAAAATGGTCTTCGTCAGGCCTTTACACCGCGATGCACAATCGCTTCTCTCCCAGGCCTCTCTTAACCCACCTTATCGTACAGGAGGTTCCAAAATTATGCTCAGAGCCGATACAATGTACTCCTTACCTCGTTTCTTTGCCGATATCCCTGATCCCCGCCGTTCCCAGGGACGACGCCATTATCTTCCCACGGTGCTCGCCATCACCGCAGCTGCAAGCCTCTGTGGAATGCGGGGCTACAAGGCGATGGCAGATTGGGCACATGGCCTGGGTCAGAAGGCCCGGGAGCGCTTCGGCTGCCGTATGGAAAACGGCCGGCGGGTCGTTCCCAGTGAGTCCATCATCCGTGATGTCCTCATCCGCATCGATCCTGCGCATCTTGATAGGGCGCTTCAACGCTGGAACGAAGCCTATGGGAAGGGAGATGAAAGCCTTGCCATAGACGGCAAGACCATGTGCAACGCCATCGATGTGCATGGTCAGGTCCACATCATGAGTGTCATTGGTCATGAGACAAAGACCTGCTACACCCAAAAAAAGTAGGCAGTCTTAGGGTAAGCAATGAAGAAGTCAAACGCACGAACGAGATCAAATGCGCCATCCCGCTCCTTGACGCCATCGCCATTAAGGGCAAGGACATCACCGCTGACGCCCTTCTGACTCAACGCGACATCGCCCACTACATTGTGGGGCGCAAGGCCCATTACCACTTCACCGTGAAGGGGAATCAACCCACACTCCTTCACGACCTTACCCTCTTCTTCAAAGACCGGCAGGAACCTGATTTCGTCGAGTGCGTGTCCGCTGATCACGGACGGATTGAGATTCGCCGCATATGGACCACCACCGGACTGAACGGTTACCTTGACTTTCCCCATGTGGGGCAGGCCTTCGTGATCGAACGGCAGCCCACGGAGAAAAAAAGTGGTAAACATGGCAGTGAGGTTGCATACGGCATCACCAGCCGAAGGCCCCACGAAGCCGATCCCGAACGTGCGCTCAAGACCAATCGCGGCCACTGGGCTATCGAGAGCTGTCACTACATGCTCGACTGGAACTATGATGAAGATCGCAGTCGGATACGCATCGGTCACGGCCCGGAGAACATCACAAGGCTGAGGCGGTTTGCCATTGGAGTGATCAAATCGAAAGGGGTACGGAGTGTCGCACAGAAAATGCGGGAACTGACTTTCAATGTTCGCATGGTTTTCGACTACTTGCGGATGACGGGGAACTCATGTGCATCTACACATGTTTGAGCGGAGAACAAATTTGCCGTGCCGATCACTCCACCGTCTTAAGATTCAGGAACGCTCTCCTCCAACTCAATCTTTACGAAAGGCTCTTTGAAGAGATCATGAGACAACTCGAATCCTCGGGCTTGGCTGGTGAAAGAGGGCGCGATCGTTGATGTAACCCTCATCGAATCTTCCCGGAGGCCAAGACAAGGTCATAGAGATCGTGCCCGAAGACCACAAAGAAGAAGGAGGGATACGCCACCCGCTATGCGCTACTCTGACGATTCCGATACAACCTATGGATCAAAAAAGGCAAAAGACCCCATTACGGATATAAGGCCCATGTCAGTGTTAATGCAAAAGAGGGCTACGTCCTGAGAGCGTACTACCCCTACGATACCACAGAGCTTGAAAAAAGCATCACAGAATCAAATTTTCTCGAAGGCTCGATGGTCCTTGCCGACGATGGATACGCAAGCGAGAAGAATCGGGCCCCCCTCAAAGGCAAGGGGTATACGGATGGAATCATAGATAAAACCACCCGGAACAAACGCCTTCTCCTGGCCCAGATCATTGTCAGTAAACTCATCAGTTTTGTACGATACAAAGTGAAACGGAGCATAGAGAGGTTAAAGCGGGATCTCGCTTCTCCCGTATGCGATACACAGGGCTGAAGAAAGGGAATACGAAACATCTCCTCAATGCAATGGCATTCAACCTGGAAAAGGCGGCAGCAATGGCAGCGTAATAACCCGCAGAAACCTCCCTGAAGGAGAAAAAGACGAGCTGGACAACCCGATATGAAGATACAATCCGATGCCTGATGAGGAATAATAGCAGTTGAAAAACCGCAGTACAAACCGAAAAGATGAAATTATGCAAAGGTCTTGATGAATGACATTTATGGGCTGATACAGAATAAATTATAAATCAAAAACAAAGAACAATTTATTTATTGACAACGGCCGGGCTATTCAGTTATCTATAATAGATAAATTGTGAAAAAAATAACTTAACATATAGGATCTGTTTAAATTCGGATGCTTAACGGCATTTGTTGAGAAGGTTAAAACGTGTTCGCATATGTTGCCATATTTGTAATGATGTGCTTCGCCTCGTTCCTCGCGGTCCTTATCATCGGTCTTTCTCATGTGTTCGGTCAGAGGACCAGAAGCAAGGTCAAACTTGGTCCTTATGAATGCGGCATGACCACAAGTGGCCCCACGCGCAGGATCATGACCATACGGTATTACATCGTGGCCATGCTCTTTCTGATTTTCGACATCGAGATCGTCTTCCTCTATCCTTGGGCGGTTATTACGAGGAGACTCGGCCTCTTTGGTTTCATAGAGATGCTTGTCTTTGTTTCCATACTCTTCATAGGATATATCTATGTCTGGAAAAAAGGGGCATTGGAATGGGAATAGAAAATAGCGTACCGATAAGAATGGTCGACTTTATCATCAACTGGTCGCGGAAAAACTCGCTCTTTCCTGTTACCTTCGGTCTTGCCTGTTGCGCTCTGGAAATGATGGTTGCAAGCTCAGCAGAGTACGATATCGCTCGCTTCGGCGCTGAGGTTTTTAGGCCGTCACCACGACAGTCCGATCTCATGATTGTCGCCGGGACACTGACAAAAAAGATGGCCCCCATGGTGAAAAGAATTTACGAACAGATGCCTAATCCAAAATGGGTGATTGCCTTCGGCGCCTGCGCTTCATCAGGCGGCATATTCAGGTCCTACAGCGTGGTACAGGGTGTTGATCAGATATTGCCCGTCGATGTTTACATACCGGGTTGTCCTCCAAGGCCGGAGGCCTTGCTCACAGGCCTTATGGAGCTTCAGAAAAAGATCCAGAAAGAAACGATAAAAGACAGACCGTTAATCACATTACCCGGGAAAACCGTATGAGCGGAAAGAGCGAAGTTTTTGAAAAACTCTCCGAGAGATTCCGGGATAAGGTTTTGGAGGCTGACTTATCCTTCGGAGAACCGGTGGTAACAATCGATAAAAGCGGCATACACGATCTCCTTTCCTTCCTCAAAGCTGACAAGGAACTCTCCTTCGATATGCTCGTTGATCTCTTCGGCGTCGATTATCCGGGAGAAGATCCACGCTTTGAGATTGTCTATATCCTCCGATCCATAAAAAGCAACGGAAGGGTGACGGTCAAAACACGGGCGGGAGAGGATGGCATAGCTACGGTAAGCGATCTCTGGAAAGCGGCAGATTGGCTTGAGCGGGAGATATACGACATGTTCGGCGTGCAATTTATGAATCATCCTGATCTTCGCAGGATTTATACCGACGACAATTTTGAAGGCCACCCGCTTAGGAAGGATTTCCCCCAGGAGGGCCGTGATTATGATAAACCCTTTACAGTGACATTAGGGGAAGAAAAGGCATAAATGACAGAAACGAAGTACATGACGCTCAATTTGGGACCACAGCACCCGGCAACCCACGGGGTGCTCCGATTTGCTCTGGAACTCGACGGCGAAACAATCAAAAAGAGCGTTCCCCATATCGGATATCTCCACCGTGGCGTGGAAAAACTCATGGAAAGCAAAACTTATTGGCAATCGGAGCCGCTCACCGACAGGCTGGACTACACAAGCGGCATGTCGAACAACCTTGCCTATTGTCTTGCTGTAGAAAAGTTACTTGGCATCGAGATACCGAAAAGAGCGCAGTATATCAGGGTCATGCTCAGCGAACTCCAGCGGATAGCAGCCCATATACTCTGGCTGGCCACGCACGCTCTCGACCTTGGCGCCATGACGCTCTTCTTTTACGGATTCCGGGAGAGAGAAAATTGTTTGAAGGTAATGGAGACAGCATCGGGGGCCCGCCTCATGCCGGACTATATACGTTTTGGCGGCCTCAGGGAAGACCTCCCCGATGAGTTCGTGGGGATGGCAAGGACCTTTATCGAAGACTTTCCCGGGAGAATTAACGAGTATGAAACACTCCTCACGAAGAATATTATATGGATAAAAAGAACCCGTGGTATCGGCATGCTTTCCGCCGAAGACGCCATAAACTACAGCGTTACCGGCCCGGTGCTTCGCGCGTGCGGGGTTAATTACGATGTGCGCAAAGCTTACCCTTATTCGAGTTATGAAGACTTCGATTTTGAAATACCGCTCGGCACAAAAGGCGATGTCTATGATCGGTATCTCGTGAGACTGCAGGAAATGCGACAATCGGCACGGATTGTCACTCAGGCCCTTGACAAGCTTCCGCCGGGACCCGTAAAATCGCCGGATCTGGAATATATACCGCCGGAAAAAGATTCCGTGAAAACGGATATGGCAGCCCTCATCCGTCATTTCAAACTCATGGCCGACGGTGTGAAGCCGCCCAAAGGGAAGGCCTATTCATCGATTGAGTCCTCCAAAGGGGAGCTCGGTTTCTATATCGTGAGCGACGGGACGAACAAGCCTTACAGAGTGCGGATTCGTCCACCATCATTTCTAAACGTCGCTTCGATACCTAAGATGATCCAGGGCGAGTTGGTGGCAGATGTGATCGCCGCCATAGGCAGCGTCGATGTGGTGCTGGGAGAAATAGACAAATAAGGACAGATATGGCAGACGTGGTTTTCAGTTCATGGCAGGGTACGATAATAGACAATAGAGGCAAGGCCAAGGAAGAGTATGCCCCACTTCAGGTCAAGCTTCCCGCTGAATTTGAAAAAGGCGTTCCGGTCAGGGCCTTTATGGGATGGGATGGCATTATCGTCTGTGATGAGGACGTCGATATTATCGATATGTGTCTCAAGTATGCAGGTGCTGTCCAGAAAGAATCCTGTGGAAGATGCGTGCCTTGCAGGATAGGAAGCAAGGTCCTGTGGAACATCCTCAAGAACGTTGCGGATGGTCTGGGAAAGCCTGGCGATATAGCGAAGATTCAAGAGATCGCTGCAACCATACGAGACGGATCCAAATGTCAGATCGGGCAGACCGGTTTTGTACCAATTTTGCACGCCCTTCAACATTTCGCTCCCCAGTTCGTGAGCGCACTCGCTAACGGTAAAGGGGCGCGGGAAGGGGAATATCAGGTCTCCGTCACAGCCCCTTGCATGAGCGTCTGTCCCACTCAGCTTGATATACCGAAATACGTGGAAGATATATATGAGGAGAGATTTTCCGACTCCCTCAGCACGATACGGAAAGGCACATGTCTTGCCGGCACTCTGGGCAGGGTATGCGTGAGACCCTGCGAGTCGAATTGCAGGAGGGCCAATATCGACGAGGCCGTCGACATCAAACACCTCAAACGGTTTGTTGCCGATTATGAAACAGAAAAAAATATCACATTCCCTCATAAACAAGGTTCAGGTGAAGGAGCTGCGCAAGTCCCCAAAAAGGTCGCCGTGATTGGCGCCGGGCCAGCAGGACTCTCCTGCGCCTATTATCTTGTTCAGATGGGCCATGCCGTGACCGTCTTTGAACGGCTTGGCGAGCCCGGAGGCATGGCAGCGGTCGGTATTCCCGATTACCGTTTGCCGCGCAGCGTGCTCCACGGTGAGGGGGCCTTCCTCGAAGCTCTGGGTGTGGAAATCCGTTATGGGGTCTCAATTGGCAAGGACGTGACGATCCTTCAGCTTCAACAGCAGTTCAACGCTATTTTCATCGGCGTGGGCGCGCATGGAAGCTCACCGATGGGTGTTGAAGGCGAGGACATGGGTTACAGGGGCTTTATCCCCGGCGTCAAATACCTCCTCGATATCAACATGGGGAAAGACCCCTGTCCGGAAGGAAAAAAGGTCGTTGTGGTCGGTGGTGGAAACGTGGCTATGGACTGTGTCAGATCTTCCTTCAGGATCGGCAAGCCCGATGTGCACCTCGTCTACAGAAGGACAAAAGTGGAGATGCCCGCAGATCCCGTGGAAATTCATGAAGCCGAAGAAGAAGGCGTTGACTTCCATTATCTTTGCAACCCCAAGAGGATCCTCGAGAAGGACGGTAAAGTCGTCGGTGTGGAATGTATCCGTATGGAACTCGGCGAACCAGACGCTAGCGGTCGGAGAAGACCCGTACCGGTTCCTGAGTCCGAATTCATCATCGACACCGATATTCTCATACCTGCCATCGGTCAGGTTGTGGATTTCTCGTTCCTCGAAAGTGAAGAGTCGTCCTTCGCGCTCACAAAATGGAACACATTCCAGGTCAATCAGGAGACGTTTGAGACCTCTGTGAAAGGCGTCTTTTCCGCCGGTGACTGTGAAACCGGGCCTGACGTACTTGTCCGTGCCTGTGGAAACGGCAAGCGGGCGGCATGGAAGATTGACGAATATCTCAGGGGAGAGGCTCCGAAGCCCCGCACGAGCGAACGGTTTGTGCGCTTCTTCGGAGACATCAAGGTCTATGACAAAAAGGAGAAACTCGGCATTGTCGGCGATAAGAAGAGACTCCATCTGAAGGCTATGGAACCGGAGAAAAGAAAATGGACCTTCGATGAAGTAGAAGAAGGATATAAAGTGAACCAAGCAATAGAAGAAGCGTCGCGGTGCCTTCGCTGCTACAGAATAGGCATGATCGCGGTTTGAAAAAGGAAACGGGATGATAACGCTTACCATAGACGGCAAAGAGATACGGACTGAAGACGGGAAAACCATATTGGAAGCGGCGCAGGAGAACGGTATCACCATACCGACGCTCTGTTACCACAAAAACCTTTTCCCTATCGGTTCGTGCAGGCTTTGCATCGTGGAGATTGACGGTTATGAGAAGCCCATGGCGTCATGCACCACCAAAGCAATGAACGGCCTCTCGGTTATCACCCAATCGGAAAAGCTTTTCAGGATGAGGCAGGAATACCTCAAGTTTCTCCTTATCCACCACCCCCTTGAATGTCCAATTTGTGACGCCGGTGGCGAATGTCAACTCCAGGACCTCACCTTCGAACATACGATCGAGAAAGTCGATCTCACCGCGGACAAAGAGGCTGCGACAGTGGCGCCCTACGCAACACCTCTTATCCGGTATTCGCAGGGCCGGTGCGTCCTCTGCCTGCGCTGTGTCCATGCCTGTAGGGAAGTTTCCGGAAGAGGGGTGCTGGCCCTCGAGGAGACGGGTATCAGAGCAAGAATGACGCCCGCGAAGCCAGACGACTGTATCTCCTGCGGCGAATGTCTTTTTGTCTGTCCCGTAGGCGCCCTCACAGAACAGGTAAGCCCGCTGAAGAGCAGAAAATGGCAGACAAAGCGTCAAGCCACGACCTGCCCTCACTGCGGTTTCGGATGCTCTGTCACCCTCGATGTCTATGAAGACAGGTTTATTACGAAGATAATAAGCGATGCAAAAAGGCCACCGAACATGGGTTCGCTCTGTGTGATGGGAAGGTTCGGCTATGATTTTGCCAACCATCAGGCGCGTATTGTGGGGCCGTGGTTAAAGGAAAACGGCAATACGAAAACGTGTGATCTTACGGAGGCTGTGGAAGCTGTTGCGACAGGGCTCGAGCGTCTCATCAAAGCGGGAAAACGGACAGGCTTTATCGTCTCTCCCAGGGCCACAAACGAAGAGATCGAAATGATCCTGCAGGTCGCAGGATGTTCCCCTATGAATGTTATGGGATCTGCAGGACAGTACCATACCGGGAAAGTCCTGGCGGGTCTGCGTCAGGCCGGTATCTCCCGGAGCTATCAATATGAGGACCTGCTTACTTGTGACCTAGTTATTGTCGTCGGGGCCGACCTCCTTGCGAATAATCACCTCCTTGGGGACAAGGTGCGGGAGGCTGTGAAGAAAAACGGCACCCGGATTGCCGTTATCGACCCCTTGCCTGCAAGTCTGACGAGGATCGCCGATGTATGGCTCAAACCTGCACCGGGAACGGACGCCTTTCTCTTCAACGGAATCGCAAGGCAGTTCATTGCCGATAAACTGTACGATGTCGAAGCCGAAAAACTGGAAGGTTTTACTGAATTCGTGGCCGGACTTAAAAAACACGGTAGAGATGAAGCCACAGCACACGGCGCACTCGAAGGGCCAGGTTTTGACAAATTGTATTCCCTTTTCGCAAAAGTGGAAAAAATGGCCATCATCATGGGTTCGGGGATCAGCGCCGATGACGACAGCCTGGCCGCGCTTCTTAACCTGTGCCATCTCAAGGGTATCGGGAAAAAGGTGGTTGTTATGCCCACGGCGCTGCAGTCCAATGCCGTAGGCGCCATGTCGATCCTCCTTAACCCCGTCGCCCCTGAAGAGATTCTGAACGATCCGGGCATCAGCGGTCTTTTTATCTATGAGGACGATCCCTTCCATTACCTGAAAGGGCCTTTCGTAGAAGAAGCGCTGAAGCAGAAACAGTTCATCGTTGTCTGCGACACGTTACCCACATACGTATCGGATTATGCCCAGGTGGTGGTACCGACGGGGACCTTTGCCGAAAAAGAAGGCACATTCATCGCCCAGGACGGCTTTCTCCGCATGGTGACACGGGCCCGCGGGAGCTCTTCCCAGGGGTTTGAATTCCTGAAAATGCTTCTCAATAAACTTTACGGCGGTCTCTACCACAGCGAGCAAGAGGCACTTGCGGGTCTTCGCAAAAGAGAGATCATTTCCAGTGACGAGAATGGTAGGGAAAGACTGTCGGTAAAGAACGACGGCGTGCGCTTTCTTTTTCCCACTGAGAAATCGGGGATTTCTCCGGAGAGGCCTTTCACTCTGGTCCTGCGAAATCTCTTGCAGAATCATCATTTCTGTGACAAGACGATCTACTCAAAAATGGCCTATGTGAATAATCCTCCTATCACGGGAAACAAGCTCTACATGTCGCGGGAAGACACACGGGCCCTTAATATTTCCGACGGAGATAAGGTAACGCTGGAATCGGATCATGGATCCACGATGGAACGTGTTTTCATCAAAGAGGGCCTCAAAAAAGGCGTCTTGGAATATATGATGCTGAGAAACAGACAGGAGATGCTGAAACTTTTTGAGGGATACGGAAAGCGCATTCCGGTCACAATAAAAAAGGGTTAGGACATGGAAGAGGCATATGTATTGGTCGAGATAATCATTAAAGCTGTTCTGGTGACTCTCATACTCATGGGTTTTGTCGCCTATACGACGCTTCTGGAGAGGAAAGCCTTGGGATGGATACAAGTGCGCATCGGTCCCAACAGAGTGGGTCCTTTCGGCCTACTCCAGCCAATTGCCGACGGCATCAAATCCTTTTTCAAGGAAGACATCATACCCGATAAAGCTGATAAAACGCTCTATGTCATAGCACCAGGTATCTGCCTTTTCACCGCCCTCTCCATGTTCGCGGTGATCCCCTTCGGCGGTACGATCACGGTCTTGGGGAGAGAGATCAAAATGGTCATTGCCGACATCGATGTGGGACTCCTTTACGTGCTCGCCCTTGCGACACTCGGTGAATATGGCGTGGTTCTCGGCGGCTGGGCATCGGGCAACAAATACGGGGTCCTTGGGGCGCTCCGGGCCGCTGCGCAGATGATCAGCTACGAAGTTGCCCTCGGTCTCGCAGTCATAGGCACGATTATCCTCGCGGGATCGCTGAGGCTTACCGATATTGTTATCGCGCAGCAGGGAACATGGCACTCCTGGTTTATATGTAGATATCCTTTCGGCTTCATCTTCTACCTCGTAGCGGGGTTGGCCGAAATAAACAGAACACCCTTCGACATGCCCGAGTCGGAAAGCGAGCTTGCATGCGGTTTCAACATCGAATACAGCAGTATGAAGTTCGCCACCTTTATGATCGCCGAATACGCCCATATGTTCGTTGTGGCCTCAGTGGCGACAACACTCTTCCTCGGCGGCTGGATCGGACCGGGTCCCGCGTATCTGGGTTCTCTCTGGTTTCTGATCAAGGTCTTTGCGATTATCTTTTTCTTCATCTGGGAGAGAGGCACGTTTCCCCGTTTGAGATACGACCACATCATGCACTTCGGATGGAAGGTGCTCTTGCCCCTCACTCTTCTCAACGTTGTCGGCACCGCACTTCTTGTGGCACTGGGGGTATTATAATGATATGGCCATTACTGAAAGGACTGGGCCTCACATTGAGAAGACTCTTCTCGAAGCCCATTACCATCCAGTACCCGGAAAAGAAATATAAGGTCCCGGCACGGTGGAGAGGAGTCCATTACTTCAGAAAGAACCAAGTCGGTGAGACGACCTGCGTGGCATGCGGGCTCTGTGTTGCAGTGTGTCCCAATGCCTGCATTACTCTTGAAATAGGCGAACGGGCCGACGGAAGCCGGTATCCCCTGAAATACGAAATCGATCCTTGGCGTTGTATCTACTGCGGGTTCTGTCAGGACGCCTGTCCGGTGCGCGCCATCAATCTCGGTGAGAATTACGAGCAGGCCTATTATCACAAAGAAGATTTTGTGCTCGATACAAAAAAACTCCTTTCCATGTATGAGGGTAAGAGATGATCGCCATAGGCATGGGATTCAAATGGTTCGTCTTTATCGTCACAGCACTTCTCGCCATAGGGTCTTCCCTTACAATGGTGACGAGGAAAAACCCGATTCACAGCGCCCTCTGGCTTGTGGTGACATTTTTCTCCATCGCCGTCATCTATGTGCTGCTGAACGCCACATTCATAGCCGTGGCTCAGGTGATGGTATACGCCGGAGCCATCATGATGCTCACACTCTTCATCATCATGCTCATTCATCTTGAGCAGGGTTCTGAACTTCCGGTGAAACGGTCCTTTCTCAAGCTCATCGGCGGAATCATTACACTGACGCTGTTGCTGCAGATTGTCACGGGAGTCAGGTTTTACGCAAACGTGGGAAAGAAAGGTATCTATACGCCGGAGATGCTTACGAGCGCGGGCAACGCCCAGGCCATAGGCAGAGCGCTCTACGGCAAGTATGCCTTTGCTTTTGAGATCGCATCGGTGCTTCTTCTCGTGGGCATCGTGGGCGCGGTGGTTCTTGCCAAGAAGAGAAAGGACGAGGAGGAATGATGTTGCCCGATATACCACAGGGACTCTACTATGGACTGGGAGCAGTCCTCTTTACCATCGGCGCAATCGGTGTCATTACACGGCGAAATGCCATCATTATTTTCATGTGCATCGAGCTGATGCTCAATGCTGTCAATCTGACCTTCATCGCCTCGGACAATTTTCTCAATTCCCTTGACGGTGTGGTTTTTGTTTTCTTCATCATGGCTGTTGCCGCTACGGAAGCGGCAGTGGGACTTGCCATATTTGTGCTCATATTCAGGCTCAAAGGAACGATCAATGTTGATGATATTCACCTGCTTAAAGGATGAGGAGTTTATTCATGGCTGATTTTATCTGGCTCATCCCAGTATTCCCTGTCGTCGGTTTTCTCATCAACGGCCTACTGGGAATACGCTTTTCAAAAGGGGCCACCGCATGGGTCGCCTGTCTCTCGGTTGTCCTTTCTTTCCTGGTGTCGGCGATTATTTTCATTCAATTCCTCGGTCTCCCCGCCGAGGCAAGGGTCTTTGAAAAAACTACCTTCGACTGGATCGTGGCCGGTGATTTCAGCACGCAAATAGGTTTCAGAATCGACGCCCTCTCCATCATCATGTGTCTCGTGGTTACAGGCGTGGGTTCCCTGATCCACATATACTCAGCCGGTTACATGCATGACGATGCGGGTTTCAGACGGTATTTTACCTATTTGAATCTTTTCGTTTTCATGATGCTCATCCTCGTTACCGCCGACAATATCCTGCTTATGTTTGTGGGATGGGAAGGCGTGGGTCTTTGCTCGTACCTCCTCATTGGCTTTTGGTATGAAAAGGACTCAGCAGCCAACGCTGGCAAGAAGGCTTTTATCGTAAACAGAATAGGGGACTTCGGGTTCCTGCTCGGTATCTTCCTCCTCGTTGCGACGCTGGGCGACAAGGGCGTCTGGACTCTGAAATATTCGGAACTCCAAGCGAACGCCCATCTCATAGGCCCTGCCCTCGCAACGGCCATTACGCTCCTCTTCTTCGTCGGAGCCACAGGAAAATCGGCCCAGATACCGCTCTATGTCTGGCTGCCCGATGCCATGGAAGGTCCTACCCCGGTGAGTTCTCTCATTCATGCCGCGACCATGGTTACTGCTGGTGTCTATATGATCGCCCGGCTCAACTTCTTCTATATCATGTCTCCCACGACAATGTCCGTTGTCGCTATGATCGGATTTCTGACGGCCTTCTTTGCTGCCACCATAGGCTGCGCCCAGTACGATATCAAACGCGTCCTCGCCTATTCCACGGTGAGTCAACTCGGTTACATGTTCGTGGGTGTGGGCGTCGGCGCTTACGCGGCAGGTATCTTCCACCTCATGACCCACGCATTTTTCAAGGGCCTCCTCTTCCTCGGAGCAGGGAGCGTCATGCACGCCATGAGCGGCGAACTGGACATGAGAAAGATGGGCGGTCTGCGCAAAAAGATACCCGTCACTTACTGGACGTGCTTTATCGCCTGCCTCGCCATTGCCGGGGTCCCCGGTTTATCAGGTTTCTTCAGCAAGGATGAGATACTCTGGATGGCGTACAGTCGGAGCGGCGGGAACATCTGGTATTGGCTTTTTGGCGCTGTGACGGCGGGTCTCACCGCATTTTATATGTTCAGGATGTTCTTCAATACCTTCCACGGCGAATGCAGGGCATCGGAAGAGGTGAAACACCACATCCATGAATCACCGAAGATCATGACCCTACCGCTTGCCATTCTCGCAATCCTCTCGATTGCCGGAGGATGGGTGGGCATACCCCATCTGTTGGGCGGTGAAAACCACATCGAAAAATGGCTCGAACCTGTCTTCGAACACACGCCTGCGCCGGCGCAAACCATGCAAGCCGGTGGGTTTAACATTATCCGCAACGCCTATGCGTCAGCGTCAGCTGGCGTCTCCGGTGAGAGTTCCGCGGAGCTCACCCTTATGGTCCTGGCGGTTTTGATCGGGCTCGCGGGTATTTTTATCGCCTGGCTCTTCTACGTAAAGAACCCGGATCTGCCTAAGAGATTTGTCGAGAAACAACGGCGTCTCTTCACCGTGGTACACAATAAATACTTTGTCGATGAGTTCTACGGGTTCGTCTTTGTAAAAGGTATTTTGAAGATCGGAACAATTTGCAAAAACTTTATCGATGAGAGGATTATCGATGGCACCATCAACGGTGTTGCGTCCCTCGTGTCCGGTGTGGGAAATCTGATCAGGCTAGTACAAAACGGTCTCGTTCAAGGCTATGCCTTTGCCATGATTCTGGGCGCTATCGTCGTTATCGGATATCTTATTTCGAGAATGCTTTCATGAAGGTGTGTTCATGACTGTGATGTCGGTTCCAATACTCACATTTCTCATATTTTTTCCCCTTCTGGGTGCGCTGCTGCTGCTTTTTGCGGACCGGAGGAAGACCCTTTACATTAAGGCCTTCACGCTCGCCTTCTCTGTTGTCGAGTTCGGCATCTCTCTGCCTCTTTTCTTCCTCTTTGATGAGAAGGCAAAAGGTATGCAGTTCGTAGAAAAGGCGCCCTGGTTTCCTGAATGGGGGATCAGCTACTTTCTCGGCATCGACGGGATCAGTCTACTTTTGCTTCTGCTCACCACGTTCCTGACGGTTATCTGCGTGCTCTGCTCATGGAAGGCCATCGAAGATAAAGTCAAGGAATACTACATTACATTTCTCTTCCTTGAGGCGGCCATGATCGGCACGCTCTGCGCCCTCGATCTTGTGCTCTTCTATATTTTCTGGGAACTCATGCTCGTCCCCATGTATCTTTTGATTGGTATCTGGGGTGGACCGAGAAGAATTTACGCCGCCATTAAATTTTTCCTCTTTACCATGGCGGGCGGTGTTCTCATGCTCGTCGCCATCATCGCCCTTTACTTCCTTCATTACAGGACGACGGGCGTTTATACCTTCAATGTGCTCGATCTCTATCAGGCGAGTATCCCTGTAGCCAAACAGTACTGGTTCTTCGCGGCTTTCGCCCTTTCGTTCGCCATCAAGGTTCCCATGTTCCCTGTCCACACGTGGTTGCCCGATGCGCACACGGAAGCGCCCACGGCAGGCAGCGTGATCCTTGCCGGCGTGCTCCTCAAGATGGGTACATACGGTTTCCTCAGATTCGCCATTCCACTTTTCCCCGCGGCGGCATATGACGCGATCCCCCTCATATCAACACTGGCCATTATCGGCATCATATACGGCGCCTTGGTGAGCATGATGCAACCCGATCTGAAGAGACTCATCGCCTTCTCCAGTGTAAGCCATCTCGGCTACGTGATGCTCGGTATGTTCGCCTTCAACATACAGGGGTTGGAAGGAAGTATCTATCAGATGCTCAATCACGGTATCAGCACGGGGGGGCTCTTCCTCATCGTCGGCATGATCTATGAGAGAAGACACACGAGGATGATCGCCGACTTCGGTGGTCTCTCGAAGGTAATGCCTGTATTTGCCGTCTTTTTTATGATCATCACCCTTTCATCCATCGCTCTGCCCGGCACCAATGGTTTTGTGGGAGAATTTCTTATACTGCTCGGCGCCTTCAAGAGCAACATGTGGTATGGTGTTTTCGGAACGATCGGCGTCGTGCTGGGCGCTGCCTATATGCTGTGGATGTTCCAGCGGGTCATGTTTGGTGTGGTGACGAGAGAAGAAAACAAGAAACTGAAGGACCTTGGAAAACGGGAAGTATTGATACTCGTGGCCATGGTCTTCTTCATTATCCTCATGGGCGTCTACCCGAAGATGTTTTTGAAAAAGATGAATACGAGCGTTACGGAATACCTTTCCTTTGTGAAAGCAAGAAATAGTCAATACAGGACAGTACAGCAGGGTCCGGGAGAAGCTGTCATGATAAAGAAAACTGCCGTACAGAATTTGAAAAACTAGAGGTGCCGGTTCATGGACGTTGCTATTTCTGTAACAGAATTTAGATGGATACTCCCCGAAGTCCTGCTTACCGGCTGGGCGCTTCTTCTGCTGATCATCGGCGCGTTCGTAAAAGGCCCTTTCTCATCGCGGGTATCCGGTGTCATCAGTCTCGTTGGCTCCCTCTCCACCCTTGCGTGTGTCTTTTGTCTAAAGGGTGCCAACCTCGACGTTTTCAATAAACTTTACACCATCGATAATTACGGTACCTTCTTAAAGGCGATTTTTCTTATCGTTCTTACCCTTGTAACCCTCATATCTCTGAGATATACGAAACGGGAGAAGATCGGCTCCGGCGAGTACTACGCGCTCCTCATGCTCGGCGTCCTCGGCATGATGGTTATGGTTTCTTCCCACAGTTTCATTACGATTTTCATCGGTCTCGAAGTGATGTCCATTTCGATCTATATCCTCTGCGCTCTCCTGAGAAATAATCTAAAATCGGTGGAATCGTCAGTGAAATACTTTCTCCTCGGCGCTTTTGCCACGAGCTTTCTCCTCTACGGAATGGCGCTCATATATGGCTCCACAGGGATTATCGATGTCGTTGAATTGAAACAGTACTTTCTCATGCGGCAGCCATTTGCCCCTCAGATGTTTATCATCGGTCTGGGATTGCTCATAGTAGGCTTCGGTTTCAAGATCGCCTCTGTGCCCTTTCACATGTGGACGCCTGATGTATACGAAGGTGCGCCCACACCGATAACCGCGTATATGGCTACCGGGGTTAAGGCAGCGGCATTCGGAGCGTTGGTGCGGGTATTTTATACGGCGCTGCTTCCCTTCGGCTCTCTCGGCTGGACGAACATCATCTGGCTCATTGCTGTCCTTACCATGACCGTCGGAAACATTACGGCGCTCGTTCAGCGTGATATCAAGCGGATGCTTGCTTACTCCAGCATCGCCCACGCGGGCTACATCCTCGTCGCCTTCATTACCGGCGACAGAGAACTTATTTCAAGCGTACTTTTCTATCTTCTCGTTTACACATTCATGAACATCGGGGCTTTCACGGCAGTCATCGCTCTCGGAAGACAAGGTGAGGAGAACACCGACATCGACAGTTACGCGGGCCTCGGCGCGCGTCATCCTTTCATCGCGCTCTGCATGAGCATCTTTCTTCTCTCTCTCGCAGGTATACCGCCTCTTGCGGGATTTATCGGCAAGTTCTATGTCTTCAGCGCAGCCATCAAGGCCCAGTATTACTGGCTTGCCGTCATCGGCGTTCTGAACAGTGTCGTAGCCGCCTACTACTATCTGCGGGTCATGATGTACATGTATTTCAAGGAACCTCTGCGTGAGCTTGGCACAATCGACATGGCGCCGCAATACTCGATTACCATGCTGATCTGCATATGGGCACTCATCCATATGGGTGTGTTTCCGAGAATGTTCTTGATGCTCGCGGGGCGAGCAGTGAACATATTCTCGTAATCCATGGCACCAATTTGTACATCAGTTATCCTGCAGTTTCCCTCTGTTTGTAACTGAGATACAGTATTTGCTTTTTTCTGAAAGACACAGCCGTCATGCCTTTTGAGACTGTGAGATTTTTATTTACCATTTCTGTGGTTGAAGGTTCTGTTAGGGGGATGTGTCCGGCCAACAGCATGTTCAGAAGACTCGATCCGTGCCGCTCTGCAATCACCATCTTCATATCTCGGGTATCCGCTCGCTCACGGGCCTTGGCTTCGTTCTGTTGTACTACGGCTTGCCGCCGCATGATCATCCCGGTGCGTTACCCCCCGACCGCCCCGGCGGGCTTTTGGGTTTGAGCAGTTCGACGACGACATTTTCAAACGATCTTCAACACGGTTACTGTTAGGCTATTCTTGAAAACGACTTATAAGCCTGTTGCCCCTGACTTATTAACGTGCGGTTACACAATAATTAAGCTTGACACAGCAATTGGCGTATTATAGAAATAACTGAGAGTTGTGTGGTTCGAAGAGGCTTATAGCATAGAAATTGCGGATGGACGGTCCTTCGCGACAAAACATGTTTTGAGTGAGCAGCTGAAGCAACCTTCCGTAGAACAGATATGCGGAACGTGACCGACAATCTGGGGCGCAGCCTAGAACATGACGAATAGCAGACTGATCATGTTGGCAGTGGGCGACATAATACTTGGAGCCGTGGAGCCTGACTCGTTCTTTGCCATAGCGGCCCCTGTTCTGAAAAGCGCGGATGTCCTCGTGGGCCAGGGTGAGGCGCCTTTTACCTCACGGAGCATCGAGAAGTACTATGTTGAAGTGCCTACGGAGATATTTGCCACTCAGGAATGCGATCCGGCAAACCTGAGCGCTTTATCAAAGGCCGGTTTCCATGTAATCACCCTCGCCGGTAATCACATCTGGGATTCTGGTGTACCCGGAATCGAAGATACGGTCAACGGCCTTCGGGACCTAGGCATCAGTGTTGTAGGCGCCGGCATGAATATTGATGAAGCGAGACGCCCTGTCGTGATTGACCGGGACGGGACCCGTGTGGGTTTTCTCGATTATAATTGTACGGGGCCTAAACTTACCTGGGCTACCCCAGACAAGCCGGGATGTGCCTATGTACACATTGTCGCGGCCTATGAACTGGAGCATCCTACTCCCGGGGCTGCCCCAACGGTATACACCTTTGCCGTCCCTCCAAGCCTCAACGAAATGACAGATGACATACGCAAACTCAGATCTCACTGTGACGTGCTTGTTGTCTGCCTCCACAAAGGCCTCGGTTTTACACAGGCAAAGCTTGCTATCTATGAACAGCAGGTGTCCTATGCCGGCATTGACGCGGGAGCCGATCTCATCCTGGGGCATCACGCCCATATGCTTAGAGGGGTAGAATACTACAAAGGAAAAGCAATTTTTCACGGCCTGGGTCATTTTGTGGTGGCAAAAAAGGCCCGCGACACGACAAAGACGCCCCCTTGGGCCGTCCGGAACTTTGTGCAAAAAAGCAAAGAAGTCTTGGGCCCCTATGTTGAACCTGATCCCGGATATCCCAAACATCCTTATCACCCCGAGACGCTGTGGACCATTATAGCCAAATGCGCTATAGAAAGGGGACAGATCTCCCGGGTCAGTTACCTGCCCTGTCTGATCAACAAGCAGGGACAGCCCGAGATATTAAAGAATGACGAAAGAGGAAAGCAGCTTTTTGATTACATGAACAGCATAACGAAAATAGCAGACCTCAATGCCCGATACCAATGGGAAGGGGATGAAGTCGTGATTCATCAGGGCTAACAGACCTCTTTTCGGCAGCCGGCCTATGGCCGGTAGTAGAAGAGATGTACCAAGCAATGAAACCGCAAGGGAAGGAGTGAACATGAAAAAGAGGAACATTTTAAGAACGCTGTTCGTGTTGTCCGTTAGTTTGGGATGGATCGGTTTTATGTCAAGCTTTACAGCGCAAGGATCAACGGAGGCGGCAACCGCTCCGACGAAGAAAGCCGCAAAACCTACGCCTCAGAAATCGATGAAACCGGTACCCAGGTACGGTGGAGTTCTCAAAAGATGCTATGACAACGACGCGCAGCAGTTGGGCAATCCGGCTGCGAGGCCCTTCGATTTAACGAGTGTTAAGATGTCACGACCTGCCATTGAGACGTTGCGTCGCTATGATGAGAAAGGCAACCCGGTTCCCTGGCTTGCGGCAGGCTGGAAGATAAGCAAAGACCTGCGCTCCGTCACTTTAACCCTGAGAAAAGGGGTTATGTTCCACGACGGAACAGACTGCGATCCGGAGGCGGTCAAATGGAACCTTGAGCGATACAGAACGTCCGATAATCCTGAACTCAAGGCAGTAACATCAATCGATGTTGTGAGCGACTCTGCTGTGAAGATCAATCTTTCCGAATGGGACAGCGCCCTCATCGGTAATCTCGCCAGTTATGCAGGCATGATAATATCACCAACAGCTTTTAAAACAAACGGCGGGGAATGGTGTCGAAGCCATCCGGTGGGTACAGGCCCTTTCAAATTTGTGAGCTGGCAAAAAGATGTCCGCATCAAGTATGAAAAGTTCAACGCCTATTGGCAGAAGGGCAAACCCTATTTGGATGGGATTGAATGGGTCGTCATTACGGACCCCATGTCAAGACTCGCGGCGTTTAAGCGAGGAGAGGTGGACGATCTTGCGAACGTGCAGCCCAAAGACGTGGAAGACCTGAAGGCCTCAGGCAAATATTATGGAGCTTTCTGTGAATTATCGGCACTGACCTTCTGCGTGATGGGCGACAGCGCCCACCCGGGCTCCCCCTTCACTGACCTAAGGGTGAGACGGGCAATAGAGTACGCCATTGACAAACAGGCCTTGGCGAAGACCTTCACCCTTGGCTTCGGGCAAACCAGCAATCAGTATGCACCCCCGAAAGCCTGGGGCAATAACCCCAATGTGAAAGGTTATCCTTATGACCCGAATAAGGCCAAGAAGCTTCTGGCAGAGGCCGGATATCCAAAGGGGTTCAAAACCAAGATCATTACGGCATCCATCGCTTTTTTTTCCGACCCTGTTGTTGCTCTTCAGGCATACCTTGAGAAAGTAGGCATAATTGCCGAAATAGAGGTAGCCCCTCCGCCCAGACATACAAGCATACTGCGCGGCGGTTGGGAAAATGCTTTAATTGTGCATAACGCACCCCTCTCAGAACCGGATACGGCGAAGAACCTTGCAGTTAACTTTTCATCACGATCATATTTGAAAGGAACTATGCTCGCTCCCGACGATTACGAAGGAGCGATCACCAAGGCTCTGGCGGCGGGCGATGCAAAAACCAAGCAAAAGTGGACGTGGGAGGCACAGAAAATGCTCATCGATAAATACGCCCTTGCCGGTTTTTACTTCACTTTGCCGCGCATTAGCTTCATAAACAACAAGATCCACGATACCGGAATAGGTGCAACTGTCGATGTGCAATGGACCCCGGAAGATGCCTGGATGGAACAGTGATGGAAAACAATGAACGGCGAGGTTAAGACATGAACGAATCACTAGCGCTGGCAAAGAATATAGCCGACATTCGTTACAAGGACATGGCCGGCAATGTTATAGATATCACCAAAAAAAGCATTCTTGACACCCTCGGCGTAATGCTTGCCGCCAGCACATTGGGCGAAGGCTGCAAGGAGTTTGTCGACCTGGCTATTGCCGGGGGCGGGGGAAAAGAGAGCACGATTGTCGGCTTTGGCACCAGAGTGCCGGTGTTCATGGCGGCATTTGCCAATGGCTCAATGGCGCACGCACTCGATTTTGAGGATTCTCACGATGGAGCATTTGTCCATCCCAGTGCCGTCACGGTGCCCGTGGCCCTCGCAATTGCCGAATCCATGGGGAATGTGAGCGGTAAAGAACTTATCACTGCAGTCGCGCTTGGGAATGACTTATCGTGCAGGTTGGGCCTCGCTCTCAATGAAGACCTCCTTCAATATGGCTGGTATATGCCGCCGGTCCTGGGGGCCTTCGGTGGAGTGGCGGCGGCTTGCAAGCTGCTTTCTCTGAGCGCGGAACAGATACTGGATGCTTTTTCCCTGACCCTTTGTCAGGCGACATGCAGTGCGGAACTTGCACATAGTCCTGATTCTGTTATCAGAGGAATACGGGATGCCTTTTCCGCAAAGGCAGGCGTGCTGTCGGCCCTATTGGCCAAGCGCGGCATTACAGGGTTCAAGGAACCCTTTGAAGGCAAGTCAGGGCTTTTCAATGCGTACGCGCGGGGCAACTATGACCCGCTCAGGCTCACAAGCGAACTGGGGAAGACCTTTGAGGGCGTCAACGTGAGCTTCAAGCCCTGGCCCAGCTGTAGGTTCACGCACTCCTATATAGAAGGGGTTTTTCAAATCTTGGAAACGCACAATCTGAAGCCGCGCGATGTAGAAGAGATTAAGGCCGTTGTGGGTCCTGTAAACAAAGTTCTTTGCGAGCCTCTCGAAAGAAAACGACATCCGGTAACGGCCATTGATGCCAAATTCAGCATACCCTTCGTTATCGCCACGGCCCTGCTTTACGGAAAAGTAACCCTGAACCATTTCACTCCGCAGGCATTAGAAAACAAAGACGTACTTGAAGCGGCAGGGAAGGTTACATATGAGGTAGATGCCGGCCTTACCCGGAAGGAGGGAACGAAAGGTTTTGTGGAGATAAAGACAAGAAACGAAATATTCTCAAAAGCAATTAAGTTTCCCTATGGCCATCCGGAACATCCGATAAGCGAGGAGATGCTCATCGCAAAATTTATGGATTGCGCAACGCATTCGGCAAAAAAGATTCCTGAAAAGATTTTACATGCAGTAGTGGACCTTATTTTGAATCTGGAAGACGTGAGAGATGTTCGCACGCTCCCGGAATGTTTGTGCCACGCTCTGTTTGTTCCCATAAAATAAGAAAGGCCTTAGATCGGATCTGTCGATCATAAACGCGAGGAAGAAGGGAAGCCGAAAGTGATTATGATCGCACGATGGCTCATAAAACAGGCTAAGCCATATTTGTCACTTCACGCCAAGGCCGTGAAGCACAAACTTTTGAGCCAGATCAACAATTTTATTAATCTCCTTTTTCCGGTGGTAGTTGAACCAGTAGGTCATCCATGTGAGCATTCCGAGAACGAAGAGGGCCGCCCAGGAGGATTTGATCCCTTTATTTACCACCCCCCTTAACTGGAGCTCCGTTATGGTGTCACGCAGCAGGATATAATGCTTTTTCCATTCCCCCCGCACTTCATGGAAATACTTGTCTTTCATAGTGAGAGTATCATGGATGAGAACCCTTAGCTCCGGATGGAGGCAGATGTTCTCTGCATACGTGCGGACCATGTACTTCAACCGCTTGAGCGGATCGTTGATGGAGAGGGCTTTCGTGATATAGGGCTTTAGATCCCTCGCGATGGTTTCCATGTGGACCGATAAAAGGAGATTTCGTTTACTGCCGAAATAGTGGTACAAAGTAGGTCGCGTAAGCTTGGCCGCAGCACAGATATCGGTTGTTGAGGCAGAGACAGAACCCCCTTTCTTGAGGAGAAGCCCTATGGTTGTCTGGATAATTTTGCCTCTTTTTTTCTGAGAGGCTTTTTCTCTCTTGCTAACCGGCACGTCTCAACTCTGCTGAAAACCTGTATTGAAAACGGATATGTTGGAACATAGGATTGTATATCAACTGTTGAAATGATTGTCAACATATTTGACGTCAAAATTACAGCGGCACACCATCATGGTGCCTTTATTATCAACCAATAATAGTTGATAACCATGTAATGATTTCTTATAATTATTTCCATGAAACTATACGGACCTGTATATATATTGTGGCTCACAGAATAGAAAAAAGGAGTCGATCATGACCACACTATTTTACCGGAGGTTACCACGATTTAATTACCTAAGGCCAAAGACAATCAGAGAGGCCCTTGCAATCCTGAAGAAACACAAAGATGCGGCCAGGCTCCCGGCCGGCGGTACGGACCTCATCCCTCAGTTGAAGAGAAGAGAACTTCGTACGCCTGAATACGTCATTGATCTCAAGGGCATTTCGGAACTGGACGTTATTTCGTATAGCGCTCGTACAGGTCTGAAAATAGGACCCCTCGTAACGATCAGCGCTCTGGCGCAATCACCGCTTGTTCAGGAGCGCTACCCACTGCTCGTTCAGACGGCGCTAAGCATGGCCTCCCCTCAGGTGCGAAACCGAGGCACCTTTGCGGGTAATATCTGCAATGCCGTTCCTTCTGCAGACAGCGCCCCGTCACTCATGGTTCTCGGGTCTGCCGTCAAAATCAAAGGATCTGCCGGTGAGAGAACGGTGCCCATAGACCAATTTTTTGTCGGTCCTCGTAAGACAGTTTTGGAGCCTGATGAAATGCTCCTTGAGATAGACGTTCCAAAACCGACAGCGGGAAACCGTGGCGTGTACCTGAAACTTTCACCGCGTCACTCCATGGACCTCGCTATCGTGGGCGTCGCAGTTGCTGGGACATACGACAATGGCATCTGTAAAGATATCAAGATTGCCCTCGGAGCCGTTGCGCCGACACCGGTACGGGTACCTGTTGCCGAAGACATTCTCCGGGGCATGAAGGTTACCCCCGAGCTTGTTGACGAAGCCGCGCGAAATGCGATTACACAATGCAGCCCCATAGACGACCACAGGGCTTCATAGGAATATCGTTGTGACATGGTCTATGCTTTGACAAAACGGGCGCTCAATCAAGTGTTTAGTGCATAGGAGGACGCAATGAAAAAAATACATCTCAACGTTAACAGCAAAGATTGCACGCTCCGGGTCAAACCGTCTGCCACACTCCTTGATATGATACGGGAGGATCTCGGTCTGACGGGCACTAAAGAAGGGTGCGGCGTGGGAGAATGCGGGGCTTGTACGGTGCTGGTGGACGGTCAGACGGTCAATGCGTGCCTCATGTTGGCCGTGGAGGCTGATGGCAAGCAGATTACGACTATCGAGGGCCTGGCCAATGGCGAAGCACTCCATCCCATACAACAGGCATTTGTCGAGATTGGCGGCTTGCAGTGCGGTTTCTGTACGCCCGGAATGGTACTGTCCGCAAAAGCTCTCCTTGACAAAAATATGAACCCCAGCGACCAGGAAATACGGAAGGGACTGGAAGGAAATTTCTGTCGCTGCACAGGATACACGAAGATCATTGAGTCAGTCAAAGTCGCCGCTGAGAAAATGAGGGGGTGAGCAAATGAGCACATACGCTGTCATCGGTAAACGAGTTCCCAGAATTGACGGTAAAGAAAAGGTGATGGGCGCCAAGTACGCCGCCGACTATTCTCTACCTGATATGCTATGGTGCAAAGTGGCGAGAGCGCCCTATGCCCACGCGAAGATACTGAATATCGATACAAGCCGCGCTGAGCGACTACCCGGCGTGAAAGCGGTGGTGACCGGAAAGGATTTCGGCGGATGGACATGGGGTTTTATGGCTACTACAAGGGATGAACCCCCGCTTGCTGTCGATAAAGTGCGTTATCTCTACGAAGGGGTCGCGGGCATTGCCGCCATCGATGAACAGATAGCCGAGGAGGCCTGCGAACTTATTAACGTCGACTACGAAGAGCTTCCGGGTGTCTTCGATCCCGAAGAGGCCATGAAAGAGGGTGCGCCGAATATCCATGCCTACCGCCCGAACAACTTGAGCGTTGAACACCACTGGAATTTTGGAGATGTGGAGAAGGCCTTTGCCGATTCCTACATTGTGCGTGAAGATAAATTCTCAACAGGGAAGGTGATCACGGGTTTTCTGGAGCCGCCAGCCTCTCTTGCCTACTATGACCCGTCGGGATCGATAACGGTCTGGGCGGCAAAGCAGAGCCCGTATTTTCATTACCGGCATCTCGCAGCTTGCTTCAATCTGCCTTTGAGCAGGATCAGAATTATTCAACCCTTTATCGGTGGCGGCTTCGGCGGCACAAAGAACGATTCCGTGGCGGGAGACTTTTGCGCGGTCATGCTTTCCAAGAAGACGGGCAAGCCCGTGAAATTTGTCTATACCATGGACGAAGTGCTCACTACCTGCCGCAGAAGACACAATATGACGATCTACAACAAAATGGGGATGACCAAAGAGGGCTTGCTCACGGCCGTAGAGAGCCGTGTCATCGGTAACGGAGGGGCTTACACGGCTATTGGTCCCCTCACCATGTTTCTAACCGGTTACGCCACCACCTTGCCGTATAAACTCACCAATTATAAGTACGACTGCTGGCGTGTTTTCACAAATAACCCTGTGTCCGCAGCCATGCGCGGCCATGGATTCATCCATACCCGCTTTGCGTGTGACCTCCAGATGGAGATGATCGCTGAAGAGCTGGGGATTGATCCTGTGGAGATCAGGATGCACAACGCCATCGACAATCCAAAATCTGGTGAGGTCTACCGCACGGTCAATGGCATACACTTCAAGACATGCGGTCTCAAAAAGGCCATACAGGCCGCCGCTGGCGATGTTCTCTGGACCGATAAAGAGAAGATGCCAAAGCAGTCAGGTTCCGTATCATACGGTGTCGGCTTGTCGGGTACGTGTTATCAGGGAGGCGCGCGACAATTGGGTCACCAGGCCGGCGGCGCCATCATCAGGATCTGTGAGGATGGTACCGTCAATCTTCTCACCGGAGCGACGGACTGCGGCCAGGGCTCTGACACTGTCCTTGCCATGATTGCCGCGGAAGAGCTTGGCGTGAGGTATGAAGATATCTCCATAAAACGGGTGGATACCGCCTATACGCCGGTTGATCCGGGAAGTTACGGGAGCAGGGTCACCATGCTCGCTGGCCAGGCAACACAATTTGCCGCACGGGACGCGAAAAATCAGCTTCTCGAAGCAGGAGCCAAGGTCTGGAACGTCAAACCGGAAGATATGGAAATCAGAAATGCCGTTGTTTCGCTGAAGGCAAATCCCGATAAACGGATGTCTTTTGAGAAGCTTGCGAAGATAGCCTGTTATGAAGGCTCCGGAGCGGTCATCCTCGGCCAGGGCTATTCAAATTATGGTGTTGAGCCTCTGGATTTTGATACGGGCACTGGCAACGGAGGAACATCATACAGTTTTACCGCACAGACGGTCCGCCTGGGTGTTGACATGGAGACCGGAAAGCTCGACGTGACCGATTTTACTATCGCGCACGATGCAGGCATACCCTTGCACCCCGTCAGCGTGGAGTCGCAGAACGAAGGTGGAGCCGTGCAGGGGCTCAGTCAGGCCATCTATGAGGAATTCATCATGGAGCACGGGACGACGCAGAATGGTACCCTTCTCGACTACAAGATGGCACGTATTACTGACGTCCCCAATATCAAGGTGATCGATATTATAACTGAAGACCCGGATGGACCCTTCGGCGCCAAAGAGGCCGCTGAAGGGAGCATCGTCAGCACGCCGCCCGCCATATTCGCCGCCCTTCACGATGCAACCGGTATATGGTTCAAAGAGCAGCCCGTGACGCCGGAGAAGATTGTAAAGGCGCTGAAGGAAGCTGGTAGATGGCCCAGATAGACAGACGGCACTTATGGAACTGCTCTGCGCGAGCACGACGAGTGCGTGGGGGTGATTCCATGGGGCCGAACCATGGAAGACGAAATGGTTTTAGCAGGGCACCCGCAACCCCTGACGACGTTGGAGACCGGGGCCAAACTTGGTGGGCGGCACGAGGGGGCGACGTGAGCCCCAGTAAATGAAAATAAACATAAAAAAAACCGTTCAGATACCGGAGATACCGTCCGAGGTAGAGATTGAGGCTGGCGGCAGGCTGCAGGGCCTTCTCGATAGCCTGTTACGGGGTTCCTATTTTGCCAAGGAGGTCATAGATCAGAGGACAGGGGAGCTTATGCTTGACGGTGTTTTCAAGGTACAGCTCAACGGTGTCTCGTACCACAACCTTCCCGATGGCCTTGCAACCGAGCTTCATGACGGTGATATCCTCACGCTGACCCTGATATTGATTGGAGGAGGGTAGCCCAATGCAAACAGTCGGTCACTTTTCGCGCTTTGCTTCAATGTCTTAGGGTGAGACTGAGTACCATCGTTCTGTATTCGGTACCATCGTACGAGCAGGAGTCATGCCTGAGAAATTCATACTGAGGGAACTGAGCATCTAAAAGATAGGCACCTGTGTGGACATCATATGCCGCAATGCTCCACTCCATTTGGACAGGACGGTCTCCATTTATGGGCCGCAGAGGATCAACTTTTCCCAATATAATGCCAGTAGTAGGGTAAACAGTCTCATCCAGGCCCTCCATTCTCTTGGGCTCAACCGGGGAGGTGGGATAGGCATTCTTTCCTGGAACTGCCTGGAATATACCGCTGTTTACGGGACAAGGATGAGGGGGGGATTCAAGGTATCGCCATTCAATCCCAGGATGCAGAAAAAAGGACTCGATTACATCGTTCATTATTCGGAGGTGAAGGCGCTCTTTATGGGAGAAGAACTTGCAGCGCTTGTCAATGAACTGCGACCCAGTTTGTCTCATGTTCAATAGTATATTTCCTTTGAGGGTGCTATTCCCGGAATGCACACTCGCATTATTGAGCCTCTGAAGATAGGCTGCGGTACTCTCGGGAATAAGAACGCTCAAGGCGTGGCCCAACTTTATTATGTCGGCTATAACCCGGGGATCTTTATCGTCTGTCTTGAGGGGAGAGTTGTCATTGAGCTCTTTCATCTTCTTGGTGTGCATGGGATTCACCTGAACGATTTTTACGGGCTTATCCATGAGGTAATGGAAGAGCGGCTCCGCATAGGGACCGGTCGATTCGTAGCCGAGTGTAACCTCGGTGCATTCAAATTTATTCCTCGTCGCTACCGCCATGCTCCACAGTTTATCGAACCCCTCCCGCGTGTTGCCAAACTTGAAGACCTTTGTGTCCCTCCCATCGATCGTGGTACAATAACCCGTGTTGCTTGTCATGCCGACGTCTACGGCCACGATGAGCGTCCCTTCCTTTACTGTCCTTATCCTTTTTGTTCTCAATCCTCTCATGGTTTTTTCCTCCTTGGTTTCTTGCTTGAATACATAGCTGTGATAAGAAGGATATATTCTATTCCTCGTCTAGTGTCACGTCACACTTCATATGTCGTAAATAATAAGGTAAGATCTTCCTGACTTTCAATTCTACACCCAGGAGGATCAGTGATGAGAAAGTATAGGGTGACATTGGAGAAGGAGGAACGGGAAGAGTTGGAAAGGATCATACAGAAAGGAAATCATAAGTCTCAGAAGGTACTGAATGCACTGGTCCTTCTTAATTGTGACCAGGGGCAGTTTAAGGATCGTCCGATGAAGAACGAGGATGTTTCTTCAGTCCTGAGAATCAGTATGCGTAAGATAGATCGCGTCAAGAGGCGATTCGTTGAAGAAGGGCTTGAGACCAGTCTCGCGGGTCGCAAGGGGGAACGGGTATATGAGCGAAAGGCTGACGGCGATTTCGAGGCACATATAGTGGCATTGAGTTGTACCGATCCCCCTGAAGGATACGTGCGGTGGTCCCTGCGATTACTGGCAGACCAGGCCGTTGAACTCAATTATATCGACAGCGTTTCCTACGAAACAGTCCGTAGACTTTTAAAAAAACGAAATAAAACCCTAAAGAAAGCAAGGATGGATCATTCCCCCGGAGCACAACGGTGATTTTGTCGCTGCTATGGAACACCTGCGTAACGTGTACAAACGTCCCTATGATCCCAAAAATCCCGTTGTAGTATGGATGAAACCCCCAGACAACTCATCAAAGAAATACGTACGCCTATCCCCGGCAGTAAAAGACGTCCCGAGCGCCACGACTACGAGTATGAACGGTCAGGGGTATAGAACGTCTTCATGGCACATGAACCGCTGGCCGGTAAAAGGGTGACAAAGGTGACGGAACAAAAAACAAAATCAGCTTGGGCACAGTGTATCCGGGAGCTTACGAGCCGCTACGAAAAAGCCGACAAAATAACGCTGGTCCTAGACAATCTTAAGCACCCACAAACCTGGTTCGCTCTATGAAGTCTTCTCTCCCGAAGAAGCTCAATCCATGTGCGGCCGCATAGAGTTTGTGTACACACCCAAACACGGCAGTTGGCTCAACATGGCCGAGATCGAACTGAATGTTCTTATCGGTCAATGCCTTAACCGTCGGATGGGTTCTCTCGAACAGGTCACAAAGACTGTTGCTGCTTGGCAAGCCCGTCGCGACAATCTGAATGCGAAGGTTAACTGGCAATTTACCTATCAAGATGCTCGTGTAAGACTACGGCGATTATATCCGACATTGGATACGTGACATGACACTAGTTCAACCCTGAACTACAATATAGCAGCAAGCTGTAATCATTGCCCTGCAATCCTTCTGAAACTGTGAAGATTACAAACGGTACCCATAAAAAGGCCTTTGTCAAGAAAGTAATCACGGGAAAATAATCACGGGATTTTGTACTTGAAATTCAACCATGGCTAAGGGAGAATAGATTCATGGGTCGGGAAAGTTATCAGTTCACGAAATGTGAGCTGTACCTTTTGCTCGCCCAACGACAAAACAGATACGGAGGCAAGGAAAATGCAAACGGTACGGAATGGTATG
Organism: uncultured delta proteobacterium; assembly: GCA_963754785.1. Lineage (GTDB taxonomy): Bacteria > Desulfobacterota > Syntrophorhabdia > Syntrophorhabdales > Syntrophorhabdaceae > PNOF01. Next base: position 378,759 of record CAVWHH010000027.1, read on the forward strand.
GTCTTGCTGATTGCTGTCTGTTTCACCGCGCTCGCGCTGCCCGGCATCACGACGGCCCAGCAGGGCAATGTCATCGAGTTGGGCTATGGTACACCATATGCCATTGATAATCCATTCAGCGTTGTTGACAAGAAATGGATGGCCAAGGTTGAAAAAGAAACCAACGGACGGGTAAAATTCAAGCCCTATTGGGGAGGAGCGGTCATAGGCGGCAACAAAGACGCTGCCGAGGAATTGGCCCAGGGAGCCATTGACATAGCCTTTATCAACCCTTCAACATCCAACAGCGGTTTTCAGATCGCCAAAGCAAGCATGATCTTTTTCTACGGCGCCAATCTGGAAGTGGGCGGTAGGGTTTTTAAAGAGCTCCTCACCGAGTTCCCTGAGATTGAAAAAGAATACAAAGGGATGAAAGTGCTCTGCTGGGGAGGGTCCATGACTCAGCTCATTACCCGCAAGCCGGTCCGGAAGATAGCCGACCTAAAAGGCATGAGGATCAAAGTCTTGGGCAACGTTTCCGATGCGCTCAAGGAACTGGGAGTAGAGGGCCTGTCTATCTCCAACTCGGAAGTGTATGTGGGCCTCCAGAAGGGCATTCTTGATGGACTGATTGGACCGATCGAGACTCTTGAGGTCTTGAAACTTGCCGAGGTTGCAAAGTATGCCACAATAATCAATTTTTACCGTACCCATATGGGTATGAGGATGATGAACCTCAATAAATGGAACAGCCTTCCCCCGGACATCAAGAAGGTCTTCGAGAACAACATAGAATACTACGGTCAGGAGACAGAGGCCGAAGCCAGCAGGGGCAATCAACATGCCATGGATGTCGGAAAGAAACTTGGGGTTGAATTCATATCTATTTCAAAGGAAGAGATAGCAAAGTTCTATGCGCCAATCAAGACAATAGCCCAGAAAGAAGCACAGGAGCTTGATGCGAAGGGCCTTCCCGGGACGAAAATCCTCAATGAAGCACAGCGTCTCATCCACTTGTACGGCAAGTAATTTCCGTGAGGCAAGAATATGGAAAAGAAAAGCTTAACGATACACGTTATCGGTGATATCCCAGTACCATTTTTTAAGTCCTTGGGTGTCGGCCAATGGAATTGTCATTAGGAGGCAGTAATTCATGAAAATTGATATATTCTCTCATTTTATGCCAGAGAGGTACCTCGAGGCTCTCCGGGAAAAAGTAAAACCAGACGCGGATGTCTCCGAATTGGGTCAGTGGGTGGATTCGAATCCAGCGCTTACCCGGATCGATGTGAGACTCCGGGTGATGGAGCGATATCCGGATGTGATTCAGGTGCTGACTGTGGCTACACCTCCTCTCGAAACGGTGGTGAGCCCGGAGGACGCGGTGGAACTCGCGAGGCTTGGCAACGACGAGATGGCGGAACTGGTATCAACTTATCCCAATAGATTCATGGCTGCAGTGGCATGCCTTCCCCTGAACGATGTCGCTGCCAGCCTCGAAGAGGCTGATAGAGCTCTCGGAAAACTCAACTTCAGGGGCATCCAGCTTTTTACGAACATCAACGGAGAAGGTCTCCATGAGCCGAAATTCAGACCTCTCCTGGAGATGATGGCCTGCTACGATTTACCCATCTGGATCCATCCGTGGGACCTGCCTGCCTCAACCCTCTCTGCCCATTCCCAGCAGTGGATGAAGGGCCCACTTGTGCTCCACGGACTGCGCTGGCCTTTCGAAACGACCCTGGCCATGGTCCGCCTCGTGGAGAGCGGTGTCTTTGAGGAGTTCCCCGGCATCAAGTTTATTACCCACCACTGTGGAGGCATGATCCCCTTTTTCGGAGACAGGATAGGTAGAGCACCGGCGCTTAAGAATTTCTATAATGACACAGCCCTCTACGGCAGTACATCGGCCCTCATGTGTGGCCTCGCCTGGTTCGGGAGCGACCGGCTCCTCTTCGGCACGGACATGCCTCTCGGCGCGAGCAAGACGGGGAGTTATGGCCGAACGTCGGACACGATAGAGTCGATACAACGAATGGACATAACAGAGGCTGACAAGGAGAAGATTTTCTCAAGTAATGCGAGAAAACTTCTGAAACTGCTGATGTAACAGGTATTACGGGTGGTGGATGTCTAAAATGAGAAAGGGCACAACGCTCCAGACGTTTTCGACACCCGAGGAAGCATGGATGGAGCGGTGATATCGGATCAAAACAGCCAATTCGTTCCACTTATCGCTGATTTTTGTGTTGATGAAGTGGAAAAAGAGATTCCCGCAAGGGACCCAAGATCAGCCGAGAGTTCCAGGTACCTTGCGATAGAATGCTTAAAAGATTACACCGGCACCGAGAACCTCGAGCATCGGCTGTGTAAATCTAATCAGGAGGTAGTAATTCATGAAAATCGATGTATTCGCTCATTTCTTGCCTGAAAGGTATTTTGAAGCACTCCGTAAAAAGAACAAAAAGGCAGATTTCTCTCGATCAGGTGATTGGGTGCTCAAGAACCCTGCCTTGAACAAGATCGACATCCGGTTGAGGGTGATGGACAGGTACCCTGACGTACTGCAGGTATTAACCGTAGCGACACCTCCCATGGAAACGCTTGTGGGTCCTAAAGATGCTGTCGAGTTAGCGAGAATAGCCAATGATGAAATAGCCGAACTGATTGCGCAATATCCCGACAAATTTATTGCGGGGGTGGCCTGCCTGCCTCTCAATGATATCGACGCCGCCCTGAAGGAGGCTGAAAGAACCATAACCCGGTTGAACTTCAGGGGAGTGCAGATCTTCACTCACATCAACGGTGCGCTCCTCGACGCGCCGAAGTTTAGACCATTGTATGAAATGATGGTCCATCATGATCTTCCCTTGTGGATCCATCCCGTGGATCCGCTCATCATGAGCCCGTCGGTGAAAGGATTACCTCATGAAATTCAGGATTGGGTCAATCATTTTTCCTTGGGTTCATTCATCTGGCCCTACGAGACTTCTTTAGCCATGTTGAGTCTTGTCAATGCAGGGATCTTTGTTGATTTTCCCGACATAAAATTCATCACTCACCACTGCGGAGGCATGGTACCATTTTTCGAACGGAGGATAAAAAGAGTTGCCAATGCGAACCACCTGCGGCAGTTCTATAACGATACGGCGGTGTACGGGAACACGAGTGCGCTGATGTGCGGATACAGCTATTTCGGCGCCGATCGTTTGCTGTTCGGTACCGACATGCCCTTAGGCGCAACACTGCAGGGAGGTTACGGATATACCTTGGATACCATACGGTCCATTGAGCGAATGGATATATCCGAAGCGGACAAGACGATGATATTTGAGGGGAATGTGAGGCAATTGCTTAAACTGCTCGTATAGCAGACATCACCGGTGGAGAAAGTCTAAGACGAGGAAGGACGCAACTCTCTGGATGCTGGCCCCCCAATAAACCGGTCCAGCTTCTGTGGTAGAATCTTGGAAGACTAGCTTTATTCTTGATGCTCTATTTCTCTTAGCAATCGTTCATTTCTGAGCATCTTGAATTGTCAACAGTTGTGACAGCAACAGTCGGGAGTTCTTCCTGTGACGGGAGAGCGATGACGCTCATAATCACCGGTCCAAGGGATACTTTAATCAAATTGACCTATCGTAAAGCGTTATAAAGTTTTCTTCGGTATGGGCCAATAGTTACTTTCCGTGCTGATTTCAGCCTGTTATCCGCAACTTCAATTTGAATGTCATGTGCAACATACGTATGGGCGGACATGTTCGGTTTTTTAAATCCTTCCTGCTCTTCCTGGTTTGCCTTAGCATGGATGGGACGGGGTTTCTTCAAAACGAGACCCATGCCCAGCATGTGTTTCCAGAGAGGGGTAGTGCCTATTTCTATACCAAATTCTTTTTCTATTTCTCTTTTCAGCTTCTTCAGTGTCCAGTGTATTGGTCCTCCTGAGGCGTTTCTGCCGGTTATAAGCCATTCTTCAATGAACATTTTCTGCTCATCATTCAGTTTTGATCTCATATGCCCTTTCGGTTGATCGCGAAGACCGGTTAAACTCCCTGCTCTTTGAACTTTGCAACTCACCTGAATATGCTTCGTGGAGAAACATGGAAGATGTTTGCAATCTGACGGACTGGATGACTCGATGCGGCAATCTACCCTTTAGCTAAATAGACAGTTTGCTTTCTTTGATTTTGTTTAGTTCTTCTTCTGCTTTCCTTGTGGTTTCTGGATCGATATTCAATTTCGGTCGTGGTATATTCATCCTCTTTTATAGAGACCGCTATAAGAAGGATTGTATGCGTATAATAATGTTATATCAAGGAGAAAAAGATATTATTGGTGTTCCCGATGAGGCATGGGTGCAGCGGGTACGCGCCAAGATTATTTTGAAAGAGGGGTATCAGGCAAGGGCCGAAGAATCACCAATTTTTGCAAAGAGCATTTCGTCCGGCACAAAGCGCCCAGGTTTGTGGAATTCGTCCAATCTCTCCCGAAGAACCCCCAGGGGAAGAGCCTAAAGCGCCAGATTTGAGAAAAATACCGGCAGGAGAAGGAAAGAAACGTGTAATCTCGAAAGATAAGAATATATTGATCCGGATAATGACAACCATGCATGTACCGGAGATACCACATGAAGAGGAAATAGACACTGTAACTCACCCATTGTAATGAAAAAGAAATTGCTAACAGTTCGGTACATTGGTATACTAATAAACACATAGATAGGCTCAGTGAGCACCCCGCTGTAAAGCCTCTGCTGGAAAAGGATTGAAGGCATTTGGAGCGAAGAATCGACAAATATACAGGAGGTTGAGTGATGAGTTTTTTTGAGCGGTGGGTCTATCGTATAAGCAATTTCGGTGGGTACTGCGGTGAATTTTTTATCGCTGTTGTTACGGTTATTGTCATTGCCACTGTCGTGGCAAGGGCGTTAAACATTGCTCTCCCCGGTGCCTTTGATCTTGTGGAAACTTTTATTGTGGTAGGTGTCTCTTTTTCTCTTATAAAGGCCGAGATGAAAGACCACCATACCAAGGCCGACGTGCTGGTTAAGCATTTATCAAGAAGAGGACGGGCATGGGTCGAGACGATAAACCAGACCTTAAGCCTCTTTGTCTGGGTTGTCATCGCGTATGCGAGCTATTTTCTCACCCTTCAGAAAGCTGATAACCACGAGATGACCGAGTATCTCAAGGTCCCCATATATCCCTTCCGCGGGATCTTCACGATTGCCTGTATCCTTCTTTGTCTTATTCTCCTTATCAAAGTCATCCACCATATCAAAGAAGGAGTAACGAAATGAACCCAGTCCTTATCGGTCTTGTCGGTTTTGCTGTTCTCTTCGTCCTGCTCGGAAACGGCATGTCTATAGGATTTGCAATGGGCCTCATCGGTTTTATCGGAATGTGCTTGCTCTATCCCGTGCCGGCAGCGGTGGCCAAGATGGCCATGACTCCATACCATGCTATATCAGAATATTCGCTTGCTGTCCTGCCTCTCTTTCTGCTCATGGCCCATGTCATCTTCCAGTGCGGTTTCGGCAAGGACCTTTACAAGGTGGCGGGAAAATGGCTTGGCCATATGCGCGGCGGAATGGCAATGGCAACCATAGGCGCCTGTGCAGCCTTTGCCGCTGTGAGCGGTACAAGCCTTGCCACTGCCGCAACGGTGGGCCTTCTCGCGCTACCGGAGATGAAGAAGCAGGGCTATGATCCTGGATTTGCCGCGGGTTCTGTGGCGGCAGGAGGCTCCATAGGCGCCCTGATTCCGCCGAGCGGGATGCTTATCATTTATGGCGTGCTCACAGAAACGTCTATCGGTAAACTCTTTGCCGGCGCTATTATTCCTGCTATCATCACGGTCATCTCTTATCTTGTCACGGCCTGGTTTATGTGCTGGGTAAAACCGAGTTTGGGGCCTCGTGGAGAAAAGGTGGGCTTCAAAGAAAAGGTGGTTTCCCTTAAGGACTGCTGGGAACTGATCCTGCTTGTCTGTTTCGCCATAGGAGGGATCATACTGGGGTGGTTCACGGCAACTGAGGCCGGCGGCGTTGGGGCCGGAGGAGCGATACTTCTCTCAACCCTCCGCAAACGTCTGACCTGGCAAAAACTAAAGATGGCCTTTGAGGACACCATGCAGACGACCGGTATGATTTACGGCATTATCATCGGCGCCTTTATATTCAATTATTTTGTGGCCAAGACGACCCTCCCGCAGGCAGTGGGTGACTGGGTGGCGCTCCTCAACGCTCCACCCATGGTCATTGTAAGCATTATTGTTGTTATCTACATACTCCTCGCTACTGTCATGGAGGGACCATCAATTCAGCTCCTTACCCTGCCCATCTTTTTTCCCCTTCTCACGGGTCTTGGTTTCGATCCGGTCTGGTTCGGTGTCATTCAGGTCCGCCTGCTTGAGATTGGCCTCATCGTGCCTCCGCTCGGTATGTGTATGTTCATTGTGGCAGGATTGGATAAGGAAATACCCCTTACGACAGTATTTAGAGGCTGTATCTCTTTTCTCGTTGTGGACATTATCACCATGCCCATCTTTATGTGGTGGCCCCAGACCATTACATGGCTTCCGAGTATCATGAAATGAAATGGATGAGCGCTGAACAGGATCAAAGGAAGGAGGTGAAGGGATCAAGATGTCAGGCAATAGTGGAGTGAGAAACAATGAGGAGAGTAGTAGAACGAAATTGATTAATCCGAATAAAATATGTAGCAGCAAAGGTGCTACAGAAAAAACGCTTTAAGGAGGAACAATGAAACTTACAAGAAATTTGGCCATATTATTTGTCATTATGTCCTTTCTTACGTTCGCTCTGCCCGGTCTGACAATGGCCCAGGGTGTCATCAAGCTGACCTATGCGACACCCTACGGCGCGGACCATTCTTTCAGCAAAGCCGACAAGAAGTATTTCGAAAAGATCGAGAAGGAAACAAAAGGCCGCGTGCAATTTGTCCCTTATTGGGGCGGCACCCTCATGACAGGGGCCGACGCGATCGACGAACTTGTCGCGGGCTCTGCAGACATGGCGCTTATCTCCCCGTCATCCTCGAGGGCAGGGTATGATCTGACTAAGGCAAGCGTCCTCTTTTTCGCCGGCGCCAACCAGCAGAATGGCCATAAGGTGTTCATGGAAACCATAAAGAAGATTCCCGAGCTGGAGAAGGAGTTCAAGGGTCTCAAGGTCCTGGCCTGGACCGGTGGAGCCGATTTCCAGATTTTGACACGAAAACCTGTCCGTAAGATAGAGGATTTTAAGGGATTACGCATCAAAGCCCGCGGCGATACCGACGATGTATTTACCGCTTTCGGGGCAGCAACCGTGCCGAACCCGATGGGCGAGATCTACATGATGATCTCGAAGAACATGTTGGATGGGGTCAATGCCCCTACTTCCGTATTGAAGGTTCTGAAGATGGCAGATATTACGAAGTACTGTACGATGCTTGGCACATTCGGGACGCCCACCGGCACAAGGGCCATGAACATAAACAGCTATAACAAGCTTCCTGCGGACATCAGAAAAATTATTGATGACAACGTTGACTGGTATAGCGTCGCGGCAGACACGGAAGTTCAGAATGATGACAAAGACGGCATTGTTTATGGCAAGGCGAATGGCGTGGAGTTCATAAATCTGCCGAAAGCCGATCTTGACAAGTTCAATGCCGTGTGGAACGAAAAGGCGCTCAAAGTGGCAAAAGCCCTTGACGCCAAGGGATTACCGGGCACAAAGTTTCTGAACGAAGCGCAGGCTACGGTTAAGAAATATTCCAAGTAGCAGAACACAGGTCTGATAAAGCTTATAACAGAGAGGATGGGGCCTCGTGCCAAAGCCCCGTTCCTCTCTGCAAGAGTTGCCTCAACATGGTATGCTATGGACTCCAGAATGAACCTTACAGGAGGCCACTGATATAGAGCCCTCATCTCAATGAAAATTCAGGGAGGAATAAATGGCAAACGATAAAGAGGTCCTTTTTTATGCTGTTGGTGATCTAGCCCCCGATAGGGAAAATCCGATAACGATATTCGAGCGGGCCACTTCGACCCTCAAAACTGCCGACATAGTCTTTGGTCAGTTGGAGACCGTTCTCGCGCTGAAAGGTTCCCGCCTGCCGCAGGCCAGACATGCGGTACTCATTCATCCGAACGCCGCCGCCGCCATGAAGGGCGCAGGTTTCAATGTGATCTCTTTTGCGAGCAATCATTGTATGGACTGGGGAAGAGAGGCTTTTCTCGATACGATTGATGCCCTGAAAAAAGAAGCTATTTCAGTAATCGGTGTGGGCGCCAATATAACGGAGGCCAGAAAACCGGCAATCTTTGACAAAAAAGGCAGTAAAATAGCATTTCTCGCATACAATACTATCCTGCCTATGGCCTATTGGGCTGAAGAGGCAAGGCCCGGCTGTGTGCCCCTTCGCGCATGGACATACTACGAACAGATCGAACATGACCAGCCCGGAACACCATGTCGGATACACACCTTTCCTCATGAAGAGGACATGAAAAACATGCTGGATGATATTAGACGCGCAAAATCCGAGGCCGATGTCGTTATTGTGTCAATGCACTTCGGTATCCATCTTATTCCCTCGGTACTGGCCGATTACCAGAAAGAAATGGCCCACGCCGCCATTGATGCCGGGGCAGATTTGATACTGGGCCATCACGCTCACATACTGAAAGGGGTTGAAGTCTATAAGGGTAAAAATATTTTCTACAGCATCTGTAATTTTGCTGTGGACCTGAGAATGGATAAAGCCCATGCTGAGAGCAAGAGCTTTAAAGAAATCCAGAAGCTTAACCCTGATTGGATCCCCGATTTTGAAGCTCTCTACAATTTCCCCACGGATTCTCAAAAGACCATGGTTGTGAAGTGTATCATTGAAAGTGGGGCGATGAAGAGCGTCTCCTTCCTTCCCACTTTTGTAAATAAAAAGACGGCCCAGGCGGAAATTCTCACCGCGAAGGATGAGCGCTTCGGGCAAGTCGTGAAGTATATGAAAGAGGTCTCGAGCAGTGCCGGCCTTGCTACGAAATATACAGTGAAAGGTGACGAGGTCATATTAACCTAACATAAGCAGAAATGTGAGTTCCTTGAGGGGAGGTAGTTGAGCCATGGATGAGTCTTTAACGATAGCGAAAAACATCGTTCGCATCAAGTATGATGACCTACCCGCAGATGTTACGAATATAACAAAAAAAAGCTTTCTCGACGCTCTGGCTGTCACACTCGCTGCCGGTACAATGGGCGAGGGATGCAGGGAGTTTGTCGATCTCACTATCGGAGGAGGCGGAAAAAAGGAGAGCACCATCATTGGTTTTCACGCCAAAGTGCCGGCTTACATGGCGGCATTCGCCAACGCCTCTATGTCGCACGCCCTTGACTTTGAGGACACTCATGACGCCGCTACGGTCCATGCGAACGCGGCCACAATACCTGCCGCAGTGGCTATCGCAGAAAGCTTGGGAGGGGTAAGCGGCAAAGAGTTGATCGCCGCCATCGCCCTAGGGAGTGATCTCGTTTGCAGATTGGGCCTCGCCCTCACCGTAAATCCCATTGATTATGGTTGGTATTTGCCTCCTGTCCTTGAGGCTTTCGGCGCTACAGCGGCGGTAAGCAAGTTATTGAAGCTCCCGGAACGGGAGATATTAGATGCCTTTTCGCTCACGCTTTGCCAGGCAACATGCAGCGCTGAACTCATCTACAGTCCGAACTCAGTTATCAGGGCGATTCGCGACGCCTTCTCAGCCAAAGCGGCGGTCATATCGGCGCTCCTCGCGCAAAAGCACATCACTGGATTTGACCGGCCGCTGGAAGGTAAGGCGGGGCTCTTTGCCATCTACGCGAGAGACAGCTACGACCCCCCCATGCTGACCAATGAACTGGGTAAAACGTTTGAAGGGGCCAACGTGAGCTTTAAACCTTGGCCGAGCTGTAGGGGAACCCATTCCTGCATCGACGCGGCCCTCCAGATGATTGAAACATACAAGATAAACCCTGTTGATATAAGAGGGGTCCATCTCGTTATCAGCCCTCTCAACAAAATGCTCTGTGAGCCGGCAGAGAGCAAAAAAAATCCGGCAACGGCCATCGACGCAAAGTTCAGCTTACCGTTTACCGTAGCCCAGGCGATTGTCCATAAGAAAGTATCCCTCGATAGTTTTACAACAACAGCCTTAGCCGATCAGGAAGTGATCGCAATGGCACGGAAATGCACGTATGAGATAGATCCGGCGCTGACGCGGGCGAGGGCCGTAGAAGGTACGGTACAAATAAAGACGAAAAATGGTACAACACACACACAAACCATAGAATTAATTTATGGCCATCCTCAAAACCCCATGTCTGAAGAAGCACTCATGGCCAAATTTACTGATTGCGCGAAGCATGCTCCGAAAAAGTTCTCTAAGAAGACTGTGAACACAATAGTCAATTCAATTTTGAATCTGGAGGACTTTGACGATATTTCCGAGGTTACGAAATATCTATAACCAGGACTGATTCCGGTTTTTTTATAGAAGCAACAGAGCCGTAATCCCGCTAGAAGACCAAAATTTACCTAGGAGGGGTTAATATGATCAACATAAGAATTTTCAAACTAATCTGCAGTGTTTGTTTTTTCGTCATGTTGATCGGCGTATCGTTTACCCCGAGCGCTGCGCCCAAAAATGAGCCGGTCTATAGCGCGCTGCATCCCGCCGGCGCTTACCTGCCCCAGGTTAATTCGGTGCCTCTGGTGCCCCATTTGTCGGGCGTAGAGGGCAAAATAATCTATCCCATAACTATCAATTCTCCGAAGGACCCGGCAATGGATAGTCTGGCCGTAAAAGTGGAAAGAATGCTCACCGAGCGCAGCACCAACCGGGTCCCTTTATCGACAAACGGACCCTGTTCTCTTTGAGATGGGTGCCCGCAGCTTTATTTGTTTCTTGACTTCGCTGCCTGTCCACGATACATAATCTTCCATGCGGTTTATTGCCGATCTCCACATCCACTCGTGCTATTCGCGGTCAACGAGCAAGGACCTAAGTCCGGAAGCGATCTGGAGATGGGCCCAGATCAAAGGAATTACCGTTGTCGGTACCGGCGACTTTACGCACCCGGCGTGGTTCAAAGAACTCACTCAAAAGCTTGAGCCGCTAGGAAATGGTCTTTTCCATTTGCGGGAGGAGTTCCAAAACGACACCGTTCCGGACTCCTGCAAGAGGGATGTCTTTTTTCTTCTCACCACGGAGATCAGTTGTATTTATCGGAAGAAAGACAAAACGAGAAAAGTGCATTGTCTGATCTTTGTTCCTGATCTGGAAAGCGTCATGAGAATCAGCATGGTTCTCGGAAGGATCGGAAACCTAAAGGCCGACGGAAGACCCATTCTTGGTCTCGATGCCAAGGAGCTTTTGAAGATCGTCATTGACGCAAACCCTGACGCCATGTTCGTGCCTGCTCACGCCTGGACGCCTCATTTCTCGGTATTCGGTGCGGTATCAGGCTTTGACTCCATGGAAGAATGTTTTGAAGAACTAGCCCCTCACATCCATGCCATCGAAACTGGTCTCTCATCAGACCCGCTCATGAACTGGCGTCTTTCCGCGCTCGACGGTCTTGCTCTCATTTCCAATTCCGATGCTCACTCAGCGGCCAAAATGGGAAGGGAAGCGAATATCTTCGATACCGATATTTCATACGATGCCATTACTAACGCCATCAAAACGAGAAAGGGTTTTCTCGGAACCATCGAATTCTTTCCCGAAGAAGGCAAATACCACTATGACGGCCACAGATCATGCAACGTGCGACTCTCGCCCAAGGAGACCATAGATAATAACTACCTCTGTCCCGTATGCGGCAAAAGGGTCACAGTAGGCGTGCTGCACAGGGTGGAGAAACTTGCCGACCGGAAAATAGGAATAAAGCCGCGATGCGGCCTTCCGTACCATTCCCTTATCCCGTTAGCTGAAATCATAGCGGAAACGCTCGATGTCGGTACAGCGAGCAAGGCGGTGGATAGGGAATATCAGAACCTGATCCGGAAGCTTGGAAATGAATTTAAGATACTGATGGATTGTTCCCTCGAAGACATTGAGCGGGCGGGATCAATACTTATCCGCGAGGCCATCGCGCGCGTACGCGCGGGTAACGTCCATATCGTGCCGGGTTACGACGGCGAGTACGGCACGATCAGGATTTTTCAAGGCGCGGAGAGAAAAGAAATCAAAGGCCAGGAAACACTGTTTTGAAAATAAGAACGTCTGGGAACGCACAAGAGAATGTTTGAAAAATTCAACAGGAGATTAAGGGAGTATGTGACAAGGAGAAACAATGGAGACAATAAGAATTTTGACCCTTCTTTATGATGCATATACAGCGCTCGATATCATTGGGCCCTATGAAGTGCTGACAAAAATGCCCAAGGCAAAGTTTTATTTTGTGGGAGATGAGAAAAGGGATTACAAGGATCCGTATGGATTAAAATTATCTGCCGATTATTCTATTGATGAAATCTCTCAAGGCGATATTCTTTTTATACCGGGGGGATTTGGCATCGATAATATTTTGAAAAACAAGAGAATAATAGAATGGATACGAAAGATTGACAGTACTAGTAAATGGACTGTCGCGGTTTGCGTCGGTTCCTTACTGCTGGCCGAAGCAGGATTGTTGAATGGAAAAAGCTGCACAACGCACTGGGGACGTAAAAAGCAGTTAAGGAAATACGATGTTATCGTGGAAGATGAAAGGTATGTACAGGATGGTAAGATCATCACATCGGCAGGGGTATCGGCTGGAATAGACATGGCTTTATATCTGGTAAGCAAAGTGGCAGGTGACCAGGCGGTGCAAATGATACAATTAGGCATCGAGTATGCTCCACAGCCACCCTTTGATTGCGGCACGCCGGATAAAACACCGAGAGAATTATTAGAAAGAATGAAAGGATAACGCAGAGGCATCCAATGAAAAATACGTAACAACGAGCGGCGTGCCGGCAACTACCAAGGTTTCGGTTCTGATACTTGCATATCATATGCAATAGCCGGTCAAAGAGCGGCATCATCAAAAAAGTTGCAAGATGTACAGTATACAATTATCACAGGAGGAGTTATGACAACTGAGACAAAGGCACCACCGATACAGATCAATACTACCGATGAAACATCAAGGGGCCGTTACAGTAATACCATGCTCGTGGCCCATGGGCCCGAAGAATTCATCATTGACTGGTTGCTCAACTCACCCAACGGAGCCCACCTTGTTTCGCGGATTATCGTAACGCCGGGACACATGAAACGCGTTGTAAAGGCACTCCGGGAGAATATCGATATATATGAACAGAATTTTGGAGAGATCAAGCTGGTTGAGGTCCCACCACCCATCGTTCAATAGGCTTTTTGGCTATACAAAGGAGTGACAATCTATGAAGCGTTCTTTTGCCTGCATCATCTTCTCTCTCATACTGACCGATTTTGTTTCGCAGGATTGGGGCTAGCGGCGGGCCCCATCGATCTCCGTTTAGAATGTCGGGGGAACATCTACCAGATCAAAGGCGGGGAGGACGCCAACACCGTTTTTTCATCGGTGAAAAGGAAGTGTTGGTCATCGACGCCAAGATGCCGGAGATTCGGCAAAACAAATGATCGTTGAGATCAGGAAAATGACCTCTGCTCCCATTGCATACATTGCCATCACACACATTTACAGCGACCACGTCAATGGTTTCATGGGATTTCCGCAGGGAATAACGATCATCTCCTCCATGCCAACATGTGACCGGACATGGACAAGGCCCTCTAGTCCGAGAAGGAGCGTCCCTACCTCTCCAATATCACCTTCTCCGACCAACTTGCCCTCTATCGTATCAGCACCGTCATACGGGCAGGATCGATGTCGGAAGGCTTCGGGTTGATGACTTCGCTGATGCGCAAACCTGCCGAATAGATGAGCATGAGAATAACCCGGTGCTTCGGGTTTGTGCAGACAGAAAAGATCGATATGCCTCCCCCTGCTTGTCCAATACAGGGAGAAGTCACTTCAGGGTCTTCGGATAAGGGATTCTGTTGACTACCCATGGACGGTTCAAGGTGGTCTCATAGATGAATCTCGGGTCGCTGTGTATCTCGGTGAACATCGAATAAGACACATTCTTGCGAACCAGATGAAGGAGATATTCCTTCACTTTATCTTCTCCCAGCTTATCAATCAGTCTATTGAAGTACCTGGCAAACTGCGTTACCCGGAAAGGGTAGGCTTCCTGCGTTCCTGGACTCAACCCTCGTAACTGCAAAGCATTTCTCATTCTCTGTTTTAATGTCATAATGCAATCTCCTTTCTGGAATAGTGAAGAAATATGCTTCAAGAAAAGAAACCGAATGGATTATTGTGGACCGTGGGATTAGATGCCACCGCGGAGCGGTTTAGTTCAACAATTAATATACTAAAGCTATAATTTGTAAATTAGTATTCCTGCAAGAGTTGATTTGTCAAGATGAATAGGATACAGTTTTGCATAAAGATTATAGACATGAGCACTGAAAGCTTATTGACTCATGAGTTCTGAAGAACTGATTTTTAGCGGTTTAAATACATCCCAGAAACAAGCCGTCATCGCCGCCCAGGGCCCTCTTCTTGTCGTTGCCGGACCGGGGACAGGCAAAACCCTCACCATCGTCAGGATGATCGCCAATCTGATCCGGAAAGGAGCGAAACCTGAGCAGATTGTCGCCGTCACATTCACCAATCGCGCCGCAAAGGAAATGTGGGAAAGGACCGAAGCCATTCTGGGGGCGGTTGCACGCGGCATCTTCATCGGCACTTTCCATGTGCTGGGATTAAGAATCCTGAGAGATTATGTTCCCGGCGATTTTTTCATATGCACAAGAAGTGAACAGGAAGCCCTCATCAAAAAAACTTTTGACGTATCAACGGTGGAATCGAGGGCTATTGCCGAGCGTATGTCGAGGGTAAAGAACTTCGTCGAAATCGTCGACGACGAGATGAAGGGCATTGTTGATCGATATCAGAGAGCCCTCGCCCATGAGCGAGCATTTGATTTCGATGACCTTATCATCAAACCCATTGAGTTGCTGAAGGACAGAACTGCCTGGAACAGATATGGTGATGCCTTCAAATACATCATTGTTGATGAATACCAGGACATAAACCCCGCCCAGTACAGGCTGATAAAGCTTTTATCCGGTAGAGGCGGCGGATGTGTTTGCGCTGTCGGCGATCCTGATCAGGCAATATATGCCTTCAGGGGGGCCGATATGACAAACTTTCTCAATTTTGAAAAGGATTTTATCAACGCGAGACAGATAAAACTTACAGACAACTACCGCTCCACAGGTACGATTTTGGAAGCGTCGAATATGGTGGTGAAGAATAACAGGCTTCGTATCGAGAAAGAGATCAATCCCTTACGGGAGAAGGGAAGACGCATTGCCGTGGTATCTCTGCCCGATGAAAGGGCGGAAGGAGAATTCATCGTTCATGAAATAGAGGCGCGGATCGGCGGAACGAGTCACTATAGTCTTCTCAATGCGAAACCGACTGGTGATTTTGCCGGCGCATCATACAGCTTTGCCGATTTCGCGATTATATACAGGACAAATGCCCAGGCGTTAGCCCTGGAAGAAGCGTTTCATGATTCCGGGATTCCCTATCAGGTGCTCGGCGGAAGGTTCGCGGACAGGAAAAGGGGCATGACGGAAATTATTTCATCACTCAGGGACTACGCGGGCCGAATGGATGAAACGTTACTCCGCGAGACCGTATCAATGGAAGGGTTCCTTAAGAAGGCCCTTGAAGAGAAACATATGCAAGACAGCGACAATAATTATGAGTTTATAAAACAATTTGCCGGGATCTATGAGAAGGGAGTTACGGTAAAGGGACTTGCTGATTTCATCAATGAATTGAGCCTCATGACGCCTCAGGATGATTTCGATCCCAGGGCCGACGCGGTGGTCCTTATGACACTCCACATGGCCAAGGGACTAGAATTCAGGACTGTTTTCATAACGGGCGTCGAGGACGGCTTGCTGCCCTATAGCGTAAAGGGGGCCTGTGATGAAGCCGAGGAAGAACGAAGATTGTTCTATGTGGGCATGACGAGGGCCAAAGATGAGCTTTTTCTCACGCAGGCCCGAACCAGAGTACTTTTCGGAAAAAGAGACGCCAGGATGCCGTCATCCTTTCTGAGCGAGATTCCGGACGAATACGTTGAGCGAAGGTTTATCCCGGACAAACCTAAGAAGCGCGAAGGCAAACAGATGGTACTTTTTTAATGACACGGAACGACAGAGGGACGTGTCCCGGTTTCGATAATCTATTATTATCACAACTCCGGCGGCAGTTCGCTGACGATACTCATCTTGACGTAAATTGGCTGGACCAATTTTCGTATCACCAGAAGTCTGGTGAAGAAGAGAAGAGAGCCCATAATACAGACAGTACCGTCTATGAAAAAGGGATCGGGAGTGCCGATCCTGTTCGCGAGACTTCCCGACAGGAGGCTTTCGAAGAAAAGCATCCCCACAAACGCCATCGTATAGAACCTCATTACACACGCCATTTATCTTCTTCGACAATGGTTTGCAGAATCGTATTCGTCGATGCTCGCGGATGATCATGCCGAAGCCTACGAAAAGCATTATGCAAAACGAGAGCGGCGGGATGGGACGTGAGAAAGAAAAGGCTATGAGTGCAATGCCGAAGGCACTGGGGGCCATGACAATGAGTCGCCTGAGACCGATGACAGATTTCAGTGAAGCGAGTTACAGAGCGCTTATGAGAGTGCCGATGCCGGACGCACCCATAAGAAAGCCGTGGGTCCTGGGACCTCCGTATGGGACATCTCGTGCGAATATAGGCATAAGAACGATCAAGGGCATCCCCATTAAACTCGTGAGGGCCAGAAGGAGCAGAGCATACGGATCGGCGAGAAACCGAAAGCTACCTATGCCCTGTCAAGCGAAAAGGA
Source organism: uncultured delta proteobacterium (assembly GCA_963754785.1). Taxonomy (GTDB): domain Bacteria; phylum Desulfobacterota; class Syntrophorhabdia; order Syntrophorhabdales; family Syntrophorhabdaceae; genus PNOF01. The sequence goes on from CAVWHH010000027.1 coordinate 395,732, forward strand.
GCCTGTAATTCCTGTAACGGAAAGCTCTCTCGACGAATTTAACACTTAAGGGCCGAAGGTTTCAGATCGTGACAGTGTTCTTACTAATGGCATAATTGTTCTTTATTCTTTATTTCGGTTCACGCGGTGAGATCCACTCACCGATGTCTTTATAGCGTAGGATGGTTTCAATGATTTCTTTTCGTCTGGCGAGAAATTTTGTTTTCATGCTTCTGAGCCATTTCTTGTGGAGGAGCAAATGCTCGGGAGGTCCGAGTATGCCGCCATCTTTTATCTTTATAAAGCCCCCTTTTCTATTTGCCTTGAAGCTTCCATGACAGAGGGTACACATGAAGCCGCCTTTGCTCAGGCGGACGATCTCGCATCCGCAGAAAGGGCAGCCTTCCTTCGTTCTCAGTTTCTTTGATGAGAATAGCAATCCTCCAAGCTTTTTCGCCGTCTCGATATTCGATTTACGCATGACCGCTTCACCGGGAAGCGCTGCCTTAATATTCATACTCGCCTTCACATCAAGACCGAGAAAGGCCGCGAATGTCCGAAGCATCTGAGGGGCGACGCCGATCCTGTTTTTGAGTCCATAGAAATTGACGAGAATACAGGGTTTGCCGTAGGTCTCACGGAGGACGGTGTAGTACAGGAAACCTCTGTCGAGGATGTTTTTGATGATGCCATTGGCACCGAGATAATAGACGGGGGCAGCCACAATGACAGCGTCGGAGCTGACGATCTCGTCGAGTAAAAACTTCATATCATCCCTGTTTGGACAGGGACTATCCATGATGCAGCTATAGCATCCCCTGCAGCGCTCGATATTAAGGGCGGTGAGCCGTATCATCTTGAGCGTATGTTCATTCCTTACCTGTCGCGACAGCTCTTTGATGAAAAGTTCACAGTTGCCCGATTTACGGGGTGATGCCACGAGGCCGAGGATCCGTTTCGGTCCCGCCGAAGCGCCTTCAACAGTCTGCGATTTTTGTTTCATACCAACATCTTTATCTCATAAGAGGCCGTAAAATGCAACAAAAACAGGCTGTGAATGGAGTTCGGAAATGCCCTTTGGAAGGCCAAAAACCGCTAAAAAATTGATAAATGAAGAGAATTTGTGGTACAGTAACCTGTGCCACCGAGAACAACAAATCAGCCTCCTCAGAATAGAAACATCTTTATTATTCTGCTCTTAATCCTCTTCGGATTTTTTATCTTCAAGGCCTTTCCCACATCGAAAAAACAGTACGAAAACGTTATTTTCAGCGACTTCGTAAATGCGGTCCAGGCGGACAAGATTTCTTCCATCACAATCCAGGGGCGAAACCTCATCGGTACTTACAAGGACGGCAAGGATTTCAAGAGCTACGCCCCCGAAGACCCCGAACTCATGAAGATGCTTAGGGAACATAACGTAAAGGTGAACGCCAAGCCCGATGAGGAGACAGGACTCTGGCAGTCCATACTCGTATCTTGGGTCCCCATAATCCTTCTGATCGGCGTATGGATCTTCTTCATGCGTCAGATGCAGGCAGGCGGTGGCAAGGCCATGTCCTTCGGAAAGAGCAAGGCGAGGCTCTTCGCGGGTAAAGATAACAAGGTCACTTTTCAGGATGTGGCCGGAATTGACGAGGCAAAAGAAGAACTCCAGGAGATTATCGAGTTTTTGACTGACCCTAAAAAATTTACCAAACTCGGCGGGCGCATACCCAAAGGCGTTCTCCTCGTCGGTTCTCCGGGTACAGGAAAAACACTTCTCGCACGTGCAATCGCGGGAGAAGCGAATGTGCCTTTTTTCAGCATCAGCGGTTCCGATTTTGTGGAGATGTTTGTCGGCGTCGGCGCGTCACGGGTGAGGGACCTTTTTACCCAGGGCAAAAAGAACGCGCCATGTATTATTTTTATCGATGAGATTGATGCCGTGGGCAGACACAGGGGTGCGGGACTCGGCGGGGGCCACGATGAGAGAGAGCAGACGCTGAACCAGCTTCTCGTTGAGATGGATGGTTTCGAGTCCAACGAAGGGGTCATCGTCATGTCCGCCACGAACAGGCCTGATGTCCTTGACCCGGCGCTTCTTCGGCCGGGAAGATTCGATAGACAGATCGTCGTGTCAATCCCTGATGTAAAAGGAAGGGAAGCGATTTTAAAAGTCCACGCGCGCAAGACCGTAGTTGATGAAGCAGTTGATCTTTCAATCATCGCAAGGGGCACACCGGGATTTTCCGGCGCTGATCTGGAAAATCTTGTCAATGAAGCCGCCCTTGTTGCTGCCAGGCGTAGTAAAGCTGCCATTGACATGAGCGACTTCGAGCATGCCAAGGACAAAGTGCTCATGGGAGTCGAGAGAAAAAGTATGATAATTACTCTCGAAGAACGGAAGAATACCGCCTATCATGAGGCAGGTCATGCCCTCGTGGCGAAGCTGATACCCGGTTCTGATCCGATCCATAAAGTGACCATTATCCCGAGGGGCAGGGCACTCGGTCTTACCCAGCAGCTCCCCATTGATGAACGTCATACATACCCGAAAGAATATCTTGTTAACAGTATCGCTATTTTGCTTGGCGGCAGGGCCGCCGAACAGCTTGTCCTCGTCCATGAGACAACAGGGGCGGGAAACGATATCGAGCGGGCAACAAAACTCGCGCGGAAGATGATCTGCGAATGGGGCATGAGCGACAGGATGGGGCCTGTCAACTATGGAAAAGACGAGGAACATATCTTCCTCGGAAGAGAGATTGCCAAGCACAGGGATTTCAGCGAAAAGACTGCGGAAGATATCGACGCAGAACTGAAGAACCTTGTACACGGCTGCTATGAAAGGGCGAAAGGATTGCTGTCGGCCAATATAGATACTCTCCATGCCATTGCCAATGGACTTCTGGAGAAAGAGACCCTTGATGGACCGGAGATTGATATCATTATCAAGGATAGCACCAATGACAAGGAAGCTCCGTAGCAACAACAGACCCACCATCATGGGCGTTCTCAATCTGACTCCCGATTCTTTTTATGATGGCGGCAGGTACAGCACGGAAGATCGGGCCGTGGAACATGCCTTCACGATGATCGAGGACGGGGCAGATATCATCGATGTGGGAGGGGAATCGACAAGACCAAACGCGGAGCCGGTAAACGTTGACGATGAATTAAGAAGGGTCATTCCGGTGATAAGGAAGATCCGTAACCGCTCGGATGTTTTCATCTCTATCGACACCTATAAATCAGAAGTCGCCTGCGAGGCCTGCGGAGCAGGCGCCGATATCATAAACGACATCAGCGGCCTCACCTTTGACGGTGATATGGCCCCCTTGGCAGGCAGGCTTGGCGCTTACGTGGTAATCATGCATATGAAAGGGACACCAAAAGACATGCAGAAGGACCCTCATTATGATGATGTCGTTTCCGAGATAAAAGATTTTTTTCTCCGACAGGTTGAGACTGCACGGAAATCGGGTATCGCAGAGGACCGCATCATTCTTGACCCTGGCATCGGCTTCGGAAAGCGGGTTGAAGATAATCTCAGAATTCTCAAGATGCTCGGAGAATTCAAAAAACTCGGGAAGCCGGTCCTTGTGGGTACATCCATGAAAAGCTTCATCGGAATGTTGACCGGCGCTCCTGTGGACGAAAGATCGGATGGTACCCTCGCGAGTGTTGCCGTATCACTCATGAACGGGGCCGATATTGTTCGTGTTCATGATGTGAAAAAGGCGAGAGGGGTCCTTCAAATCGTACACGCAGTCATAACCTCATGATGCCCGATCTGAGATGGCAGGACATAGTCGATGTAGTGATCGTTTCATTCATCATATATAAGACATTTCTGCTCATAAAAGGGACGAGGGCCATACAGCTTATTCTAGGCCTTATCATAGTCATGTTCGTGTTTGCCTTGGCCAAGGAATTAGGCCTCTTTACCATCGGATGGATTTTTAACAGTTTCGTCGGTTCCATTATATTCGTCATCGTGGTTATATTTCAGGACGATATACGGAGGTTGCTCCTCGCCCTTGGCAGAAGCCCTTTCTTCAAGAAGATCACCTACGTGCAGGAGACGCTCTTTTATGATGAGTTGTCAAATGCCTGTGTCGTCATGGCAAAAAGAAAAATAGGAGCCCTCATCGTCATTGAGCGGGAGGTAGGGCTAGAAGAATTTATGGAAGTGGGCGTGCGATTCGATGCAGAGGTCAATACCGAGTTGATCATCAGTATTTTTCAACATACGGCGCCCATGCATGATGGCGCTATGATAATCAGGGAAGGACGGATCAAGGCTGCGGGCTGTGTGCTTCCTCTCACCTCAAACGATGAGGTGGACAAGACTTTCGGCACCCGGCACAGGGCGGGAATCGGCATAACGGAGGTGACGGACGCTGTTGCCCTCATTGTATCTGAGGAAAGAGGCGTTGTTTCCAACGCCCATCGGGGCAAGCTATCTTCCAATGTCAGCGGTGATGAGTTAAAGAAAGTATTGAAAGAGCTTTTGGGTTGAGATTCTATTGAGATTCTTTCTATGAAGAGCGTGAAAAAATACCTTTTGGACAACTGGAAACTGAAGCTCCTCTCAGTTGTTCTTGCCATTATGCTCTGGGTCACTGTTCTATTGATCGGCGAGATGAAAAAAGAAGTCACCGTGCAGGTTTCAATAAACGGTTTGAGCAAGGATTATGTGATTATGAAACTGGATACTGAAAAGATCGATATCACGCTCAAGGGACCGGTATCGATCCTCAAGGACATCAAAGACAGCGATGTGAAGGTCTTCTTGACCATGTCAGGCGTGAAAGAGGGAGAAAACGTTTTTAACATATCAAAGAGCAACATACAGATTCCCAAGGGCGTTCAGATAGAGGAGATCAAACCGAGTGCCATCAAAATCGACATAGACAGGATGGTAGAAAAAAGACTGAAAACTATAGTAAAGTTAGATAGGAAATGGGCAGGAAAGTATGGTGTTAGATCGTGGAGCCCATCCTATGTGATGGTTGAAGGCCCCAAAAGAGTATTAGAAACGAAGACCGTCATCGAAACAAATCCGGTGAGCGGCAATCTGAAGCAGGACGAAGAGATCATTTCCGTTTCCCTCGACACGGAAGGACTGACGCGCAGCAAGATAACGCCGGATACGGTGAGGATTATTCTCAGGAGGCATCATGGAAAGGAAACTATTCGGAACTGATGGGATCAGAGGCATAGCCAACGCGTACCCTATGACCTCGGAGCTTGCTTTAAAGCTCGGCCGGGCGGTTTCGTACGTATTCAAAGAAAGACATGGCAGAGGCAGGATAGTTGTGGGAAAAGACACGCGACTTTCAGGGTACATGCTGGAGACCGCCATTGCGTCAGGCGTTTGCTCAATGGGCCTTGACGTGTGGATTGTGGGACCCTTGCCCACACCGGGGATCGCCTTTATCACGAGCAGCATGAGGGCCGATGCCGGTATCGTGATTTCGGCGTCTCATAACCCCTATCAGGATAACGGCATCAAAATATTTTCAGGCGACGGCCTGAAGCTTCCCGATGAGCTGGAAACTGAGATCGAGCAATTGATCTTCGACGATTCACTCGACTCCCTGAGGCCTGTTGCAAACGAGATTGGTAAGGCGCATAGAATAGACGATGCCATCGGGCGCTATATCGTCTTTTTGAAAAACATATTCCCTCAGAAATATTCCCTCGACGGGTTACGTGTCGTAGTTGACTGCGCCAACGGCGCGGCGTATAAGGTGGCCCCCAGTGTCTTTGAAGAACTGGGAGCACATGTCATTACGTATGGCGTTGACCCTGACGGCGAGAACATCAACAAGCACTGCGGTTCATTGTATCCGGAGTACTTGCAAGAGCTTGTCATAGAGCATGACGCCCACATTGGCATCGCTTTTGACGGCGACGCGGACAGGGTGATCTTCGTGGATGAGAGGGGTAACGTTGTCGATGGTGATGCGGTTATGACGATCCTCGGTATCCATTTGAAGGAGAAGAATCTTCTCAACAGAGATACGGTTGTTGCCACTATCGCGAGCAATATGGGTCTTGAGGTTTGTCTCAAAGAACGGGAGATCAAATTACTCAGGACCAATGTCGGTGACCGCTATGTGCTGGAGACGCTCTTGAAAGAAGGGCTCAATTTCGGTGGAGAAAAGTCCGGTCATGTGGTTTTTCTCGATCACAACACAACGGGCGACGGCATGGTTACGGCCCTCAAGATGCTCAATGTCATTATTGAAAAAGAAAGGACGCTAGGAGATCTGAGCCGTTGTTTCAGGGAATTTCCTCAGATCGAGAAAAATGTCAAAGTCCGTGAAAAAAAACCCATCGATGAATGTCCTCCTCTTGCCGATACCATTTCAAAAATCAAGGGAGTGCTTGGAGATTCAGGACGGGTTGTCGTACGGTATTCTGGCACCGAGAAGCTTCTGCGGGTTATGGTGGAGGGCATGGACAGGGAGATCGTCAATGCCTACGCCCAAGAAATATCGGATGTAGCGAAAAAATACCTTTCGGAGGAATAAGATGGCAGACCTCATGGTCAATATCGATCACGTTGCGACTCTCAGGGAAGCCCGTGGTATCAACTATCCTGATCCGGTGTACGCCGCCGGGATTGCCGAGATGGCAGGCGCATCGGGCATCATCGTCCATCTAAGAGAGGACAGACGACACATCAAGGACAGGGACGTACGTATATTACGGGACGTGGTGAAGACAAAACTCAACCTTGAAATGGCTGCCACACCGGAAATAGTAGCTATTGCCTGTGATATAAAGCCGGATATGATTACCCTCGTGCCGGAGAAGAGAAAAGAGCTTACAACGGAAGGCGGGCTCAATGTCGTGAAGTTCTCAGACAAACTGAAGAAGGTCATCGAAAAAATTAAAGGAAAAGGCATTCAGGTGAGCCTTTTTATTGATCCTGTTGAGGACCAGATCACTATGGCCCACACGATCCATGCCAATATGATCGAGATTCATACAGGGGCTTTCAGTGACGCCCAATCAGATAGGTCCCGGGAAAGCGAATTGAAAAACGTTGCCAGCGCCGCGATACTCGGAAAAGAACTGGGCCTTGGAGTCAATGCCGGACATGGTCTTCATTATCATAATGTGAAAGAGATTGCTGTTATCAGAGAGATCGATGAGTTAAGCATCGGCCACAGCATCATAGCGCGGGCGGTCTTTGTCGGTCTTGACCGAGCGATCCGGGATATGATTGCATTGATGAAAACGTGATGAGATGATCGGCATCGATATCGTAGATATTACGAGGGTAACAAAAACCATAGAAAGATACGGCGAGCGGTTTCTCGATAAGGTCTTTACCGCAGAGGAGATCAGATATGCAAAGGGGAAACGAAGAACCGGGGAGACTCTGGCAGGACACTTTGCCGCCAAAGAGGCATTTATTAAAGCATTCGGCAAGAGCCTGCCCTGGAAGGATATTGAAGTGCACCATAAAGACGGAAAACCCTTTATCAATTTTCGAGGTAAACGATATAACGGGGTTAGTATCTCCCACGAGCGGTCGTATGCCGTGTCTGTTGTGAATATAACCGACAATCAATGAATGTGAATATTGAAGGCATTTTCGTAGAGATCGATTGAAGGAGGAGAACCCATCCATAGGGAATTGCGCCGCCGGGCGCAAATGTTACGAGACCGTAGACTTCATCAGTGCCAGCGTTGCTGCTAGTTGTCCAACGTGTGGGGATTCTTCCACTAAAGGTCGGAAAGGCCGGTCCTTCGGTTGAATAAATGGTGCAAAAGACCAGAGTAAATATGAGCAAGATCAGTAGTGTTTTCTTCAGAGACGCACTTTCCTTCATTAATATCAAAGTAAAACAGCACCATGCCACTTGAAGTCTTCCATAAAAGATACGTGCGCAAAGAATGCCAGATACATACTAATCCGGTCATTAGTGGTCTCACACGTGACGTTCGCAACACACTTCTTAAAAGGTTTTTCATAGGCTGTCATGTGGCTTTACTTATGACCTTCTTGGTAACATTAGTTTTTAATGATTCTTGTATTTTTTAGGGGCTGTTAGAGAAACGATTGTGTAATAAGGCCCGGCACTGTTTATAACAATAATTCCAAAAAATGAATAATAGGTGGAGTAAAATTAATTGTGTAAATTCGATATGAGGATGACAAAAAGGATGTACCTCCTATAAAATAAGCGATAACAGCTTATCACACTATTTCAGGGAGGAGGAACATCCGATGGAACTAAAAGTGAGTGTATCAGAGGCGATTGCATTAATCAAGGAGGTAGAAAATGTTCCGGCTAAAATTCTGGAGTATATCGGCATGAACATACAGAAGGAAGTGGGGACCTTTCTGACAAACCTGATGGACCATGAACTTACCCACCATGTGGGAAGAGGGAAATATGAACGTAAAGAAGGTGCGAACGATTACCGTAACGGGGCCTATACCCGCACCTTCTGTATCAAGGGTATCGGTGATGTAGAGGTACGGGTTCCCAGAGACAGAAACGGTGATTTTAAGACCCAGGTACTCCCCCGTTGCCAGCGCTATGATTCCAGGATTACCGAAGACATTGCCGCCATGTATTTAACCGGCATCTCTACACGGACCCTCTCTCTTCTCAGTAAGAGGCTCATCGGACGGTCCCTCTCCCCGACAGAGGTAAGCAACGCATCAACAGAACTGAAAGCTGCCGTCCTGAAATGGAGGATGCGTGACCTCTCCCATGAGAAGATCAAATACCTCTTCATGGACGGGGTTACTTTCCGGATGAGGATGAAAGACAGGATAGATCCCGTTCCCGTCCTTGTCTGTATAGGTGTCAGAGAAGACGGCACAAAACTTGTTCTTTCTCTTCAGAGCGGCGATAAGGAATCAGCGTCTGCCTGGAGGGAGTTCTTCAAGGACTTGAAGAAACGGGGACTCAACGGGGCAATGATACAATTAGGTATCATGGATGGGCTTGCCGGTCTTGAGAAGGTTTTTCATGAAGAATTCTCCCATGCAAAGATCCAACGCTGCCAGGTCCATGTTGCAAGAAACGTCCTTGCGAAAGTTCCGCGGAAGTTGAAACAGTCGGTAGCCGATGATCTACGTTCCATCTTCTATGCTTCATCGAGAAAAAAGGCAGACGAGTTTGCGATATCCTTTCGGGATACATGGGAGAGAGAACTGCCCTCAGCGGTAAAATCGCTCTCCAATTCCCTTGATGCCTGCCTGACCTTCTTCTCTTTCCCGGAAGAAGAATGGATATCATTAAGGACGACCAACAGTATTGAACGACTGAATAAGGAATTTAAAAGGAGGACAAAACCGATGGAGATTGTTGCAGGAGAGAATGCCTGTTATCTCCTGTTGGCTTTTATATCATTGAAGATGGAGGCAAGCTGGGAATCCACGAAAATAGGAAAGGTACGTCCGAATTTGCCCCTCTATAAGAAATTTACACAATTATGTTGACAGTACCGAATAATATGTTCTGAAAAGGCGCGAAGGGAATGTCTTGTTTAATCAAAATCAATTAAGAAAAATTTCCGGTAGTGGCTCAGTTTGAAACAGAATGACATTGAACAACGAGCGCTATTATTATAACATTATTAAATGTGCAATAATTATATCGTCTTTATATCCACAAGTCAGGAGATCATCAGTGCGGAAAGAAAGTGGCTTCCGAACCTGTACTAAGCATTTTCTCTAAGAAAATTCGGGTTTCACATGACGAATATCCAGCATTGGAAGATATTCGAAACAGGTGCCTATCACTGTCTGGTTGTATTATAGAGCCAACATTTTATTCAACGACCTTTCGTCCTGAGATGGAGCAAGTAAACAGATAAAAGCTCATATCCCTGTCGTGAAAAATCTCCACCGGAATACCGGCTCACGGCAAAGCATATACGGGGAAGGCCGTTTTATATGCGACCTGGAGAGACGGATACTCCTATCTGTCCTGTCGGTACAATACCCAGAAAGAGAACGCGCCACGAAAATGTGCAGGACATCGAATACGCGGCCTCAAAAAAAAGACTGCTCTTCCTGTTCTCTCGGATCACAGTTTACGAGGAGCAACAGACCAAGAAGCATACAGTGTCATATCCGGTATGAGGAACTGCACCACATCCTAGGAACGGCAAAGACCTCCTCGGCGAAAAGAGAGACCTGAAAACCCGTCAGTACTTCGTCAAACGATCCGTTGCACGAAGTACATGCTATGGGTTTGATAAGTCCCGATGGAAAGGGTTATGGAAAGTAGCAATCCACGATCTCTTTGCTCTTAGTATTTTCCTCCAACATTATAGGGATTGCAAGCAGAAATAAACGTCAATATTGGTATGTGATCTGCAATAGCTTTGTCTCGTACTACTTTGTGGGTACCGCTCACCAATCAGCTAAATAATTCTTGTGCCTGAACCATTTTATTCCTCCTTTTCTTTGCACAAAAAGCAAGCTATATCATGATCCTCAGCCAATCTAAGAATCGATAACTTTTGATACGTGGTAGGTGTATTGCGCAAGCCGGAAAACTTTGTAGTGCTTCTCCAATTGGTGAGAACCTTAGTGGGCCTGCCCCGGGCATGAGGCCCGTGTTTACACAGCGAAACAAAAGTCAAAAATATACTCCAAACACAAAACATAATATTGATGAGGTTGGAGGTATTGCTAAACGGAGAGAAAATTAGCGATAATATGCCCGTAATAGGGTATAATAAATGGACGAATAGGGTCAAGCCTTTTGCGCTGATTTGAGGAGGGCTATAGTATGAAGATTCTTTCACCGGAACGGATGGCCAAATACGACGCCTATGCCATAAAGACCTGGGGTATTCCCTCCGCGGTTCTCATGGAGAATGCTGGGAGAAATACCTACCGTCTCATGAAGGAAAAGTATCTCGACAGCAAAAGACATATCGCCGTCGTATGCGGAAGAGGAAATAACGGAGGCGATGGGTTCGTCATCGCTCGTTATGCCCTGGCTGATGGTTACAAAATAAAAGTCTACCTTCTTTGTAGGGGTGAAGATTTGAAAGGTGATGCCGCGCTCAACATGACATTATATACGTCATTGGGAGGCGAAATGATAGAGTGTGACAATAACCCCAAGATCGTGAAAGAAGGTTTAAAAGACGCGGATATTGTTGTCGACGCGATCTTTGGCACAGGGCTCTCCAAGGAGATCAAGGGAAAAGAAAGGGTTGCTATCGAAGAAATCAACCGTTCAGGAAAGCCGGTGATCGCCGTCGATATACCTTCCGGTATCGATGGAACAAGAGGGGTCCCGCTCGGCGTGGCCGTAAAAGCCACGCATACATTTACATACGGTTATCCGAAGCTGGGCCAGATCATCTATCCCGGAGCGGACCATACAGGCAGGCTGACTGTCATCGATATCTCAATCCCTTCCATCGCGGAGAACAAGATCGGCACAGACGGCTATGTTGTGGATGGCGAGATGGTCCGGGGGTTTTTAAGGCCAAGGCCATCTTGGTCGCATAAGGGTACATACGGCCACGCCGCGGTCATCGCCGGATCTGTCGGCAAAACCGGTGCTGCCTATATGGCCTCACTTGCCGCTTTGAAGATCGGTGCGGGACTCGTGACACTTGCAATACCGAAGAGCCTCAACGCCATTATGGAAGTGAAGCTCACGGAAGTCATGACATATCCCGTTGAGGATAACGAGAAGAGCTGCTTTGTGCTTTCCTCATTCAAAAAACTTGTCGACTTTGTTGAAAATAAGGACGTGATTATTATCGGCCCTGGTCTTTCGCAATTCGGCGAGACCATGAAAATGGTGAGAAAACTCTTTACTGAAGTGAAAAAACCTTTTGTCATCGACGCAGATGGTATCAATGCCTTTCAGGGACATCTCAACCTCTTCAGAAAGGCGAAGGGGGAAGCAGTGCTGACCCCGCATCCCGGGGAGCTTGCCCGTATTACGGGAACTACGCCTCAGGATGTCAATGCCGACCGAATAGGCATCGGCATGAAGTTTGTCGAAAAGCACGGCGTGAACCTTCTCCTGAAGGGGGCGCGCACTATTCTCTTCACAACGGATGGAGAAATATTCATCAATCCTACGGGAAATCCGGCGCTGGCAAAAGGCGGAAGTGGCGATATTCTCACAGGCTTTATCGGAGGACTCGCAGCCCAGGGGTATACGCTTGCCCAATCAAGCATTATCGGCGCCTATCTTCACGGATATATAGCAGACCGATGGACAGAGCAAAGAGGCGATGCAGATCTTCTGGCAAGTGATCTTTTAGATGGGATCGGCAGGGTAATAAAGGACATACAGAATGGAGAAGAGAGAATTTATATCGAAAAGTCCCTCTGATACATTTGATATCGGGGACTATATCGGAAGAAACGCGGTTCCCGGTAACCTCTATGCTTTGTATGGAGAGCTTGGATCCGGTAAAACGCAATTGGTGAAAGGCATTGCACGTGGCATTGGGGTGCCCGACTGGGAATATGTGGTCAGTCCTTCCTTTACCATTATGAATCTCTATGAAGGAACGTCTATGCTTTGCCATGTCGATCTTTACAGGGTGGAAGCCGGCCAGGTTGATAATCTGAATCTTGAAGAGTTTCTCGATAAAGGGATTGTTGTTGTCGAATGGGCAGAAAGAGGTCTCTGGTGGAGTGACAATATCGAGATACACGTAAAAATTACTGGAGAAAATGAACGAAAAATTGTTATGATCAAGCGGTAAGGTGCCGGCTAAGCTTATGGCGTAAAGGATACGATTGTTGATTGCTCAAAGATAAAGTTATATCTCGGACGGAGGAAAGAGGGATGCTTGTTGTACAGAAGTACGGCGGTACATCGGTAAGAGACGTTGAACGTATACGGAATGTGGCAAAGAAGGCTATGGCCTATAAGAAAAGGGGGATGGATATCATCGTCGTTGTCTCTGCCATGTCAGGAGAGACAGACAGGCTGCTCAACATCGCCCACGAGATTGCAAGATTTCCTCACGAGAGAGAGCTTGATGTGCTCATCTCAACGGGAGAGCAGGTAACCTCGGCACTTCTCGCGATTACTCTCAAAGAGATGGGACAGGACGCTATTTCTCTGCAAGCGGACCAGATACCTATTGTCAGCGATTCCAGTTTTGGCTCGGCCCGCATAACCCGAATCGAAGGAGACAATATATTTGCCAAGCTGAAGGCGGGAAAGATCGTTGTGGTGCCCGGTTTTCAGGGCATTACAGAAGAGGGCCATATTACGACGTTGGGGAGGGGCGGTTCGGACACTACCGCTGTTGCTCTGGCCGCAGCGCTGAAGGCAGATTTCTGCGAGATTTATACCGATGTGGACGGAGTGTATACGACAGACCCCAATATCTGCGAAAAAGCTCGGAGACTCGAAAAGATATCCTACGAGGAAATGCTTGAGATGGCCAGTCTCGGGGCAAAGGTCTTGCAGATACGGTCTGTAGAGCTTGCCCAGAAATATAATGTGCCAATTCTCGTAAAATCATCACTCGTTGAAGGGAAAGGGACACTCGTGTGTAAGGAGGATACGGTTATGATGGAAAAGGTTGTGATCTCGGGAGTTACTTATAGCAAGAATGAAGTGAAGATTACCGTGAGTGGAGTGCCCGACAAACCCGGCATCGCGTCAAAGATATTCAGCGCCCTGGCCGATGCGAATATTGTTGTCGACATGATCGTCCAGAACGTAAGCCATGACAAGTATAACGATATCACCTTCACCGTCATAAAAGCTGACGCAAAGAAAGCCTTCAAAATAACGCAAGAAATAGCAAAGGGGCTCGACAACGTGAAAGTCGGTCTTGATGAAGATATCGCAAAGGTCTCTATCGTGGGACTCGGCATGAGGTCCCATGCGGGCATTGCGGCGAAGATGTTTACGATCCTTGCCAACGAAGGAATCAACATCGAACTGATCAGCACCTCGGAGATCAAGGTTTCCTGTGTCATTGAAAGCAAATACGGAGAGCTTGCGGTGCGGGCCCTCCACAAGCATTTCGGCCTCGATGCTGAAGAAGTCAGGGAGGAAACGTGAGGGTCGAATTTTACGACACCACGCTCAGAGACGGCGCGCAATCAGAGGACATAGCCTTTACGCTCACCGATAAGCTCCGGATCACGGAGAAACTCGATGAATTTGGCATGCATTACATAGAAGGGGGCTGGCCAGGTTCGAATCCGAAGGACCTCCAGTACTTTAAAGAGGTTAAAAAGCTGGGCCTTAAAAACGCCAAAATCGTTGCCTTTAGTAGCACCATGAAAGCCAATACAAGCCCTGAGAACGACGAGATCATGAAGGCCCTTATGAACGCCCATACGGAGTATATCACCATCGTGGGCAAGAGCTGGGATCTCCATGTGAAAGATGCCCTGCGGGTGAGTCTCGATACGAACCTTAAGATGATTGACAGAACGATCACCTATTTGAAGGAATCAGGAAAGAAGGTCTTTTTTGACGCGGAGCACTTCTTTGACGGATACAAAAAGAATGAAGCCTACGCCACGCATGTCATCGAGACGGCATATAATGCCGGAGCGGATGTGATTGTTTTGTGCGATACGAATGGCGGCAGCATGCCCTATGAGGTCTACGATATCGTCAGTACGGTGCATAGCTCTCTCAAGGCAGCGCTCGGCATTCACACCCACAACGATGCCGAACTCGGTGTGGCGAATACGCTCATGGCCGTGAAGGCAGGATGCGCCCATGTCCAGGGAACGGTAAACGGTTACGGCGAACGGTGCGGGAACGCGAACCTCTGTTCTATCATCCCAAATGTGGTCTTCAAAATGGGCCACAGCGGGATCCAGAAAATAAAGCTCCGGCAACTTCGTGAATTGAGTCTCTTCATTGATGAGATGGCCAATTTTATCCCTGATAAACACAGGCCCTATGTCGGCGAAAGCGCTTTCGCCCATAAGGGCGGCATCCATGTGAGCGCCATACGGAGAAACCCTGAGACTTACGAGCACATGGAACCTGAATACGTGGGCAATACACAGCGGGTTCTCATCTCCGACCTTTCCGGTGAAAGTAACATCCTCTACAAGGCGAAAGAGTTTAATATCGACATCGGGAAGGACAGGAAGGTCGTCAAAGACATCGTGCAAAAGATTAAAAATCTTGAGATGCACGGGTATCAGTTTGAGGCTGCGGAGGGCTCTCTGGAACTTCTTATGAAAAAGGCTCTCGGTATGCACAAGAGTTATTTTGATCTTGTTGGTTTCAGGATTATTGTCGAGAAGAAGGAAAAGGCCCATCCCGTTACGGAAGCGACGATTCTCGTAAAAGTAGGCGATAAGGTCGAACACACGGCAGCCCTCGGCAAGGGTCCCGTGAATGCTCTCGATAACGCTCTGAGAAAGGCATTGCACAAATTTTACTCTGAGTTAAAGGGAATGGACCTTGTGGACTACAAGGTAAGAGTGCTTTCAACGAAAGACGGTACCGGGGCTCCCACGCGAGTGCTCATAGAGAGCAGCGACGGAAAACATACCTGGGGAACAGTGGGTGTATCAGAGAACATTATCGAGGCAAGCTGGAGGGCGCTTGTGGACAGTATCGATTATAAACTGCTCATCGAAGAGGAAAACAAGAAGTGAAAAAGCTTCTCAATATTACCGATGCCACAAAAGAGCTCAATCTCCTTCGTTCTCAGAGGGGATACAAGAGTCCCTTCAAAGTGGTGGGGACTTACCGGCTCATCGATGACGGATTGAGACCGGAAGCGACGGTCATTATCGAGACAGATAGAAAACAGATGCACGAGGCATCGACGGGCGTGGGTCCTGTGGATGCCCTTGCCAATGTATTGAAGAAATCTCTTTCCTCTATCTTCCCTGTCATCCAGGGGGTGAAGCTTGTCGATTTTTCGTCAAGGATCCATGATTCAAAAGCGGGAACATCGGCGAAGGTTGAAGTCAATATTATTTTCGCGGACGGACGCAACATCTGGAGCGTTGTAGCCATCTCGGAGAACATCAATATGGCCTCATTTATGGCACTTCTCGATGGTTTTGAATATGCAATACTGTCTAAAGAAATATGGAAGGCTGAAAGCCGTAAACATACAATAGAACCGGGATCGATGGAATAAGGTATGCTTTCGAGTCAGTTAGACGGGGAACAGACAACGAGGTGATTCCGTGAACGAAGAACAAACAGTACGAGAAGAAGTCAAGACTGATCCGGACGCACAGGATGGGCCCCAGGATCTGAACAAGGAACACGAAGAGATTTATGGTTCCCTTTTTCATAACACTCGCTCAGTGATGCTTCTTATTGATCCGCAGACGGGGAGTATCGTTCATGCGAACCCCGCTGCTTCTCGTTTCTACGGGTATAGCCCCAATACTGTTCACTTAAATACCACTATGCACTTCATAAAGTCTATCCGGTTGTTGCACACTACTTTTCTTGGCCGCAGCCGATAGCTGCTCATCTTTCGTTTTACCCCTTGTGGATTGCGCCGTGTCCGACTTGAGACTACTCCTTCCTGTAGTATCTCCATGAGCACTCCTTCATGAAACGCTTTCCTTTCGTGAGGGGGGAATAGACACGAACCGTACGATCTTGCGGCGAACTACCCGCACGGCATGGAGAAATGAGAGTTCATCTGGATCGACATTTCCCGTCATGGCAGCTTCGTGCATAAGACCTCGTATCGCAAAGTGCGCCATTATGAGGCCGTAGAATTCCTGGGTGACAAGGTCCGGGGTCTTGCTGCGCAGCACAATGCGCGCGCCCCGCAGGTGCGTCTTGAGTTCGTCAAGCGCTGTCTCGATCTCCCATCGCTCATGGTACAGGGCAGCCAATTCTGCCGCAGGAGCTTCGTCGGCATCCAGGATCGTGGTAAGAAGACGGTAGAGGGGTTCCTTATCGGCGACATCCTCAAGGGTATATTCAATGACCCGTACGGCAACCCCGCCACGTTTGTGGCGTCTATCCTTGCCGGACCCATAGACCATACTCAGGAAGGAGCCATCGGCAAGGCGCTTCTCGCACGGAAGACGGAGGTTCTTCTTGACTCGCCACAACAGATCGGCCCCTGTGGCCCTGGCCTTGTTCCACAGTTCAAATCCGTAGAAATTGCGATCAGCCAGGCACAGCATACCTGGTTTCAGAAACGCGAGCGTTCCTTCCGCCAATACCGTCTCCGATGTCCGATATGGGCCCATGCGGGTTCCGAACAGCACATGGGTCCCGTTCTCAACAAGGGAGACGAATCGCACCTGGGGATACGCGCTCTCTTTTCGTGTCAAGGGTGGACGTCCGAAGGCGTGATCGTTGCCTTTTTCATCGGCAATATCGAGGGTGCTGCCGTCCAAACTTGCCAGACGCCACCCGTGATACCATGCCCCTTTTGTTGCGGGAAGCGCTATGGGCTTGACCACTTCGTCGTGGAGACTCAAAAGGGGCTCCCATCCCAGTCGGGAACGGGCGTGAGAAATGCCCGACTTCCCGACCACCCTGATCACGGATTCAGGATGCATCAACCAATGGACTCCTTCCAGAAGACACCGGAGAACCTCCCGGTAAGAAGACTGCATGTAGAGCGCCAGGGCAATAACATAGTAGACAACAACATGGGCCGGGAGATCCCGGTTCCTCATGCTCGCTTTCCCGGTTCTTTTGAGGATGTCCTGTATGAGACCCACAGGAAATGACTTGGCGACAACCCCCAAGCTGATATAGTCTGTTATGCGACTTCCATCTGAGAGACGAGCAACGGTACGTGCCATAGGTTATCCTCCTGTGGAGATTTCCTATAGCATATCATAGAAATTGTTCTAAGTGAACAGTATCGGGTATAGCCCTGAACAATTGACCGTGATGGAGGTATTTGATCTTAATACACTCCCGAAAGATCTTGTCATTGAAACTATGAACGAGGTAAAGTTGAATCACAAAAATTACCTCATTTTTCAACACCGTCTCGCAAACGGTGAGATCAGGGATGTTGAGGTCTATACTGGTCCTATTCAGGTGAGAGGACGCACACTCCTCTATTCCATTGTCCATGATATCACGAAAAGAAAACAGGCAGAAGTAGGAATAGAGGAATCAGAGCAGTCTCTCAAGGCCATTTTGTCCGCCTCGCCCATCGGTATCTGTCGTATCAAAAACAATGTCTTCGAATGGATCGACGACGCCATGTGTCGGATGATGGGATTTTCCTTTGAAGAACTTGCCGGGAATACTGCCCGTCTTCTCTTCGAAAACGATGCTGAATATGAGAGAACAGTTGCGCTTCGCGGCACCGGTAAATTATGTGAAACGCAGCATAGAAAAAAAGATGGTTCCATTATTGAAATCCTTATCCAATCTTCGCCAATCGATGATTCGACGTTTATTGTGGCGATTACTGATATCACAAGTCAGAAAAATGTCGAAAAGGAACAGGCGAGGATGGGGAAACTGGAATCCCTCGGTGTTCTTGCCGGCGGTATTGCTCACGATATCAATAACATCCTTACCATGATTCTCGGCAACGTTTCTCTGGCAAAAATGTACATGGACAGGGACCAGGGAAAGGCCCAGGAAAAACTCATCAATGTCGAACAGGCCATCATGAGAGCAAAAGACCTGACGCAGCAGCTTCTCACCTTTTCAAAGGGCGGGGCGCCCATCAAGAAGGTGGTCACTATCGATGATTTCCTTAAAGGCATCTGTCAATTTACTCTTACCGGAACACCGGTGGTCTGCAAGTTTGACTTTGCCCCGGACCTTCTACCAGTTGAGATTGACGAGGGCCAGATTACTCAGGCCATAGGGCATATTGTCGTTAACGGTTCTCAGGCAATGCCGGATGGAGGAACAATCATTATTCGTGCAGAGAACGTAATCATTGGCACGCCTACAAATCATTTGCGAGCGGGGAAGTATGTCAAGATATCAATTATTGACCAGGGAATCGGCATCCCCGATGATTATCTAAATAACCTGACTTTACCCTCAATTATGCACACTACAGAGGAGAATGGCAAGGATGGCCGAAAAATAAGGTCGTTGAATAAGAAAGAGCTTGACAAGACTGAATTGTAGTGTATATAATATACACTATGAGCTTCATACGGAAGATAAGACGGGGGGATTCGATTTACCTTGCCGAGGTGGAAAATGTAAGGGTGGGCGACAAGGTGATCCAGAAGCATATTCGCTATGTGGGCAAGGAGGTGGACGATACACCGATCTTGACAGGATCGGTGGCGACCTCAACCGTAGATCGGGTGACGGTTTACGGTCCCCTGTTACTGCTCGACGAGATAGCGAGACACGTTGATCTGTCTGGGATCTTGGGGGACTATGGCGAGTATTTGTTGAGCCTGGCCTACGCCCACTGTGTTTCGCCAGATAGCCTCACCGGGATGGTAGACTGGTACCAGAAGACCGAGATCGGGAGTCTTCTTGCTCTTTCGGACCTGACGTACAAAAAGTTGATCGAGGCACTCGATTCAGTGGAGGAAAGAGAACAAGACATCCAGGAGAGGCTCTTTGGCCGGGTGAAAGAGGTATTAGGTCTTGCGCCCAAGGGATATTTTTACGATATCACGGACATCTATTTCTACGGGCTCTGTTGTCCCCTGGCCAAGCGCGGGCGCAATGCGGACGGGAGGAAGGAGCGGCAGATGCAGATCGGATTGGCCGTGACACAGGGAGAAGGCATTCCCGTATTTCATAAGGTCTTTGAGGGGAACATTTTCGATGCGAAGACGTTGCCGGATATTCTTCTTCACTTTCGGGACCAGGATATCAAGGACGTCTGCATCGTATGGGATCGAGGGGTTTCTTCCAAGTTGAACATCAGAGAAGCCAAAGAGATGGGGTTTGAGGTACTGTGTGGGCTTCCGTTGAAAGCGGGTCTGAAAAAGGTGGCGGACCAGCTCCTGGGGGAGGAGATCGTCTCGATGAAGCACCGGGTACGACTCAAGAAAGCCACCTTTTATGTGAAGAAGACGAGGTACCAGATAGACGGACTTGACGGCTACCTTGCCGTTTGCCTCAATGAGAAAGAGAAACAGGCGATCCGCGAGCGCAGATACGATGAGCTTGATCATGCCCTCCACCAGAAGAAAGGGATCAAAGAGGGATTGAAGAAGTACCTCAGTGGGGGTAAGCTCAACGACAAGGCGGTGGCATGGGCGGAACGCTATGACGGGATCTCGGTGATCTTTTCGACGAAGGATCTCAGTGAGGAGGAAATGGTCAAGGGTTACTTTGAGAAAGACACGGTAGAGAAATCCTTCCGGTGCATGAAAGGTCTCTTGGAGGTGGATAAGGTAAGGTTTTGGCTGGCCAGCCGCGTCAAGGGACACGTCTTTGTGTGCTATCTTGCCTATCTGCTGCTCTCGGTCCTTGAATACAAGCTGAGAAAAATAGGCATGAAGGCAGCCGAGGCACTGGAAACCATGGAGACGATGTACCGAGTATATATCACAGACCCAAAGTCAGGAAACAAATTCGTGAAAACGGTCGTGCTCAGCAAAAAGCAGGAAGACATCCTCAGGGAGATTAACCCGCGTCTGTTGAAGAAATGTAGTGTATAAAATCGAGGGAAAAGTCAGGTAAATAAAATATTCGATCCTTACTTTACCACCAAACAAAAAGGAAGCGGCCTGGGGCTTGCCATAGGTTATTCGGTTGTCAAAAGCCATAGAGGTCATATAACTGTGGAATCGACCTTGGGTGTCGGTACAACGTTCCATATTTATTTTCCCATTTTTGAGGGCCATCTTTCTGCCCCGGGCGGCATGGGATACCCATTGCCGGCGGCGGGAGAGAAAGTGCTTGTCATGGATGATGAGGATTTTATACGGGATATGGTGGGCGATATATTGAGTCTTCATGGATACACCGTGGATGTTGCAAGAAACGGTGAAGAGGCAATCGCACTCTATCAGGAGCGCGCCTACGATGTGGGCATACTTGACCTTACCATACCTGGGGGCATGGGGGGGGCAAGGAGACAATCAAAGAGCTTTTAAGAATTGACCCTATCGTAAAGGCTATCGTATCGAGCGGTTATTCCACTGATCCCATTATGGGTGAATACCAACAGCACGGTTTCAAGGATGTCATCGAGAAACCTTACAGAATCGAAGAACTGGGAGAAGTGATTCATCGCGTTATCGCCAAAGACTGATGCTTTGAAGCCGATCAGACTGTATCCCGCGCAGATTCGAGAAGATTGTTGAGTATGAGTTAATTCCCTTTTGCAATCAAGATGGTTTTTTGTTGATAGGAGAAAACCTTTTCTTGCAGCAAGCATCGAGTACCGCTCGGGACACTGTCGACGAGCTGTAATGTGCCTGCGTTAAGGCCGGGCTTAGGCCAATTCTCACTGTTTGAACGATAGAGCGAATTCGAGAATTGAATTGAAGCCAGTCGATGCAGGGTAACCGGTACGGAGAGCGAGTAAAACAATAAAGTTTTCACAATAGATATGATCTTGCATGGAAGTGAGAATAAACAGCAGTTACGGATGCATAATACCAATTCTCATACTAAGTTGTGACCTTATTGGCACTAATAATCCAGTCAAAGCCGGTTATGCCAGCTACCCGGTCAGCATCTCTTTCTAAGGTCACGAGGGCCTTCACGAGTGTGTCTTCCACAGCAGTAATGCTTTTGAAAACAAGATTTGCAAACCACTTTTCCCTGATATCCTCCCAGACGTGTTCCGTGGGGTTAAGTTCAGGACTGTGTGGCGGCAGATTGAGGAGCTTGATGTTGACTGGAATCGGAAGGGCCTTTGCTTTATGCCAGGCTGCCTGATCCAAGAACATAAGGATCAGTTCATCCGGATGGCGTTTCACCGTCTTCCGGTGAAGACCGGTAATCTTCGCAATTCTCCTGATGCTCAATCCATTCCGATTCATAGCTTTAATGTCCATAAATACCTCCCTTGTACTCACTGGCAACTCTCCTTCAAAGAGAGTGTTACCGTATTTTTCACTACCAGGGTGGTACGTTTTCACCGCTGTTTTTGGTACCCTATTATCTTGTCATCTAAAGAAGGAACACATCTCCTTTGGGGTGGTGTTAGAGGAGGAGCTATTTTTCTCCAACCGTGACGGGCGACAATTCTATAGATCGTCGATTTGGGTACCCCGCTTTCTCGTAAGCTTCTCTTATTTCACTTACCACAAGTATTTCCTCGCGGTCAGACTTCTTCAGAAAAGATGAGAGGAAAAGACGTTTTTCATCAGCGGTTATATTCGCCCGGTATCGCCCCCCCCGTTTCGTTGTTTCAAGAACCGATTCACCCTCTTTGAGATACCGAGCTTGAAGATGACGTACCGAGCTTGCCTTCCATCCTATGGCAAGCGCCACATCATGAAGTGACAGGTCAAGAACTGCTCTCAGCACAGGCACTGGACTCTTTGGAAATGTGTCTTTTTCTTTACCTTCTTGAGTAATTACTCCAACGACTCACGTGCTCCCGCAGGCAAAGGCACAGGTTTTCTCATTGTGACCTCCTGAAGGGTCATTAGACCCCAAGAGGTAGTGTATCATTAGTGCCTGTTAGATTGCAGCTTAGTATAAATCAAAGATGATGGCGAGCCGGCAAGCAGGGAGCGATAAAGACCGTGCTGACACGGTTCGCCCTGTTTCAACCCGGTACTCTCGTGTGACCAAACAATATTCAGAACACCGAGTATGATTCGCGGGCGACAAAGCTTGGGAAGCTGGCGACGGTGCCAATAAAGATTGCACTTCATTTGGAATTGGAATAGCTATCTTTCCTCCCCTTCACTGAAATAATCACCCAACATACCCTTTTGATGTTCGGCGTCATGACAGTAGACGCAGAGGTTTTCCCAGTTGGACCCATCCGGCGGATTGTTGTTGTGATTGCCGTCTCTATGATGAACGGTGAGGAGGTGCCTGTCTTTATAATCAAACTCACGGGCGCACTTGGCACAGATGAGACCATGGATGCGAAGTGACTGCTCTCTGTATGGGCTTTGCGGAACACTGGTCTGCAATTTTCTTACAATTTCTTCAACCGATTTGCCGCTTTCTTTCCATTTGGGTTTTACTGTGTTTCGCATAGTGTATTGTTTTTTTCTCATCTTGGCATTCATGTCAGTTCTTTCTTCATATAAGTATAGCGCAACGAGGTGGTCATACTCAACAGGTTTGGGTCATATGAGGATCTCGCTATCTTTGTGGCAAACTTTGTCAATCTGCGAGCCGTGATTCATCGAGGTACCCACAAGTTCACATGCGAATCCCGGCCCTCGGTTTTTGCGTTATCCGTCGAAAACAGTTTCGGCCTGAAATGCGGAGCTTTACTCAGTCTTTGTTTCTATCACGTAAGCTGACAAAGTCAGGAACGTCCTTCAGGCTCCTAGTGCTCTGTCTCCAGTGTTTCTGTACACTTTACCACCTTAGCCTGTATCATATCGACATCCTTTGCCCAAGTGAATATCTTTGGATTCTCGTTGTGCTTCTCCATTCAATTCTTCTACAATCCGCTTTTTTGGCATTCCTACCAGCACCATTTTGACAATTATTGCTCTCAGGACAACTTTTTGTGGTGTGCTACGCCCCTGATGTGTGGTAGATTCACGAGGTGAAGCCTCGTCCAAACAATTGGGCCTACGGGGCTTCTGATATCTCTATGTGGCTCGCTTCTTTTCCTTCTGAAGCTTTCGTTTCTCCTCATCGCGTATCTCCCGTCGCAGGAGTTTGCCGACTTTTGATTTGGGCAGCATATCACGGAACTCTATATAGTGCGGGATTTTATACGGCGCAAGGCGATCTCTGCACCACTTGATGAGATCGCTGCTCCCCACGCCTTTCGCATCTTCTTTCAATACGACGATTGCCTTGATACGTTCTCCAACCCTCGGATCAGGGATACCGATGCAACAAGCCCCGATAACTGTGGGGTGGTCCTGGAGCGCGGCCTCGATCTCTGAAGCGGATATTCTATATGCCTTGTACTTAATAGTATCAGCCGTTCTCTCCATGAATTCAAGGTCCCCTTCAGTGTTCATCTTCATGAAATCGCCCATTCTATAGTAGACATCCCCATTCATCCGGATGAAGGAGCGCTCTGTCTCTTCGGGTTTGTTCCAGTAGCTCTTGACGGTGTACGGCGATGTCACCATGAGTTCGCCCACTTCTCCCTGAGGCACCGGCTCCAGAGTCTCCTGGTCCGCAAGGATCACCTTTCGCGACTTCAACGGCGTGCCAACTACCGTCGGCTTCGGTTCCTTATCCGGAAGACTGTACGTGATATGTCCCACCTCCGTGGACCCGTATACCTGGTAGATAGGTATGCCGTATCTTTCCTTCCATGTTTTGTATACCTCCGCAGGGAGCACATCACCACCGCAATAGCAGTACTTCAGTGAACTCAGATCATACTGGTCTAAGCGGTCATTCTCCAGCATCATCCTGTAGAGGGCCGGGACGCCGAGCATCCAGCCGACCTTGTAACGTTCGATGGCCTTCAAAGTGGGGTCGATTTCCGGAGAAGGCATGAGCACTACCGTATTCCCGAAATTGAAGCCGAAGCCGATGGTGAAGCCTTTTGCCATGATGTGGAAGAGCGGGTTTACCATGAGGACCACTTCTTTACTTTCCTGCATATGGCCGTCGATAACATCATCCATAACGTCCTTGATGTAAGAGATTTCACCCATATGGTTTCCGGGGACTCCTTTCGGAAAGCCTGTCGTGCCGCCGGTATACATGATGTATGCAAGGTCGTTCCAGGGATCGATCTCAACCTTCGGCGGCTTCGGCCAGTTGTCTCTGATAAGTTTCCCAAAGGAGAATATCTCTTTACCCTTTTCTATTTTGCCCGTAGGTATCTTATTGAAGAGGTGGCCCAAAGCCTGTTTCCAGAGGGGGATGAGTTCGACGAGGTTGGTAACAACGACCCTTTCGAGGTGCGTTTTTTTCATCACCTCCCGGATATAGACAAAATTAGTATCGAGACAGATGACAGTTTTTATGTCCGCATCCTCTATCATATAGCCTATCTCGAAGGCCGTATAGATAGGTGAGACAGGGACCATGACAGCACCGATCTTGTTGATGGCGAAGTTAACGATGATCCACTGCGGACAGTTCGGGATATAGAGCATGACCCGGTCCTGCGGCCGCACTCCGATCTTCACGAGTCCCGCCGCAAATTTATCGATAAGCATGTTGAGTCTGCCGTAGCTGAACCTCTCCCCGAGATAATAAAGGGCGGTATTACCGGGATCTTTCCGGCATATCTCTTCGAAACGGGAGAATGTATACTCTTCCTTGTATGGTTCCATTGTCATGCTCCTTTAGGCTCCAAAGTATGCTGATTTCACATCAGGGTTGTCGAGCAGTTCTTCCTTGGTTCCCGACAGGACACTTGAACCATTCTCCAGGATATATCCGTAATCGATGATAGGTATGACAGGTCGTGCATATTGCTCCGTCACGATGATCGAGATACCCTTTGTGTCCCGTATCGCTTTAGTCCCGTTAATGACGATGTCCTGATAAGCGGGGCTTAAGCCCAGAAGGGGTTCGTCGAGAAGGAGGACCTTCGGTTTTGCCATGAGCGCCCTGCCTATGGCGAGCATCTGTTGCTCGCCTCCGCTCAAGAAGCCACCCTGACGCTTAAGGTGGTCTTTTAGTCTGGGGAAAAGGTCGAGCACATACTCCATCATATCTTTTGTCTCCTGTTTCGTTGACAAATAGGCGCCTATCTTCAAATTCTCGAGCACGGAGCTTTCCGGAAAGATCCTCCTTCGCTCCGGACAGAGGACAATGCCCATCTTTGCGCGGAGATGAGGCTTCACCCCTGAGATATCTTCTCCATTGAAGAGAATATTGCCGAACAGCGATATCCGCTCGCCGCCGCGCATCTCCTCTTTTTTTCTGATGTCGAGGATGATGCCGGATAGGGCGTACATGAGCGTGCTCTTACCCGCGCTGTTGGAGCCGAATACGCCGATGATTTTACCGTCCTCGCACTGCATGCTCACGTTGTTGAGGGCAAGCATATTTTCGTAGAACACCATGAGTTCGCGTCCTTCAAACATAGTCTATACCTCTTCACTCCCAAGATAGGCTTCTTTCACCCGTTTGTCCGCGATAACCTCCGTATAGTCTCCCTCTGCAATCTTTTCGCCGAAGTTGAGCGCCATGACCCTGTCGGCAACCCGGAAAAGCTCACGGAGCCGGTGCTCGATCATAACAAGGGTCACGCCGTCCATCTTCAGCTTTTCAATAAGGGGGACCATGCCGGCGATCTCGCTCATGCTGAGTCCCGAAAACACTTCATCACAGAAGATCACATCAGGCCTGAGCGCAATACATCGCGCCAGCTCTAGTCTCTTCTGGTATCCCGTGGGGAGAGTTGCGGCAATCTTGTAAGGAACCCTCGAGTCCCTTTCGAAACCTATCTCTTCAAGAATATCGATAGCCACTGTGTCCCTGTCGCCGTGTCTGCCGCCCCCTCGCCAGCCGCCAAGCTTCTTTGCTCTCGGCGACCAGAGCGGTATGATCAGGTTCTTGAAAGCGGGCAGTGAATAGTAAGGCCTCATGATCTGAAAGGTCCTTGTTACGCCGACCTGGGCGATTTTATGGACCGGCCATTGGGTGATTTCCTCGTCACGAAAATAGATATGACCCGTGTCGGGCCTGATAAACCCCGTGATGCAGTTTACCAGGGTCGTCTTTCCGGAACCGTTTGGACCTATGATCCCGTAAATCTCTCCCTGGTACACATCGAAGCTCACGTCTGAAAGGGCCTTGAGGCCTCCGAAGGTTTTGCTGATGCCTTTCACGGAAATAATGACTGTATCGCTCATATCTTCACCCACCTATCAAAGGAACTCACGTCGTCCCCTCCAGGCTTCACCGGAGTTATCCTCCCCCTCTCGCTCGCTATGCGGGCTAAGGGTTTTCGTCGTATGATATCTACTGCGCCGCATGCTTCTAAACGCTATGCCCTTCATATCTTCGCCCATCGTTCGAATTGGTGGTATTTTCGCTGGAGGTAGACCATGATTCCCTCGCTCTTGAAGACGATAAAACCGGTAAGGATCACGGAATAAATGACGATCCTGAATGACCCGAAATCCCTCAGTATCTCTGAAAGAGGCACGAGGATTAAACTTCCTATCACAGCGCCTACAAGGGTCCCTCCACCTCCCATGACAACAGCGGCAATGGGAATGATCGAAAAATCAAGGGCAAAGAGCGAGAGACCGGCGAACATATAGAGATGGGAGACATAGGCGCCGGCAAAGCATCCCATGAGCGATGCGATAAACACAGCTATGCACTTCATGTATGCCACATTTATGCCTGAAGCCCGTACCGATTGGTCATTGTCCTTGACACCCCGCAGCACAAGCCCAATGTCCTCGACTACAAGCCTCCTCATTGCGAAGAGCGCAATGAGCATGACGATGATAATAAGGTACTGTTCCAGATATTGGTTGGGAAAGCTGGCAATTCCGGATATACCGTTGGTGCCACCAAACACGTTGAGCGCCTCGATGATCCGCGAGAAAAGAATGGGATACATGAGGGTCACAATCGCGAAGTATACCCCCCTGAGCGGCAGACAAGGCAGGATTATGGCGGTACATATACAGGCCCCGCTTACGGTGGCAAAAGGTATGGACAGGTAAAAAGGCAATGAAAGGTACGTGTTGAATATGGCCGCAAGATACCCGCCAACCCCGATGAAAAGAGCTCCTCCCAGGCAAACAAGACCCACATAATTTGCCATGAAATCAAAGGCAATTGCGAGAATAGCGTAGACACACATAATGTTGACGACCCTTTTCCAATAGGGGGCAAATTCGAAGATGAGAGGGAGAAGCAGCACGCCTCCAATCAGAAGAAGGCGTGGTCCGACGAGGTAGGCAATTTCCTTAAATGACGAGATGGCGTAGATACCCTCCGTTCTTACCTTCAATCCCCGGTCGATCCTTTCTTTTCTCTTCATCTCCATGGTTATACCCTCTCTTCCAGCTGTTTCTGTTTTCCATAGATACCGGAGGGTTTGATAAGCAGCGTGACAACGATGGCAAGGAGCGCCACGACCATAACAAAGTGGGACGAGATGAATTTTTCCGTAAGGATCTGGGCAAATCCGATGATAAAGGAAGCGACAATAGTCCCCCCCCAACTGCCGAGACCGCCAATAACACAGACCGCCACAGCGAATATGAGCACATTATAGCCCTGCTCCACCACGATGTTGCCCAGCGGCAGAAGAAGGACCGCAGCCAATCCCGCAAGCCCGGAGCCGATTGCCAGCGAGATAATGGCCGTCATGTCCGAATCTATTCCCAACATCATGGCTGCCCGCTCATCCTGCGCGATTCCGCGCAAGGCCAAACCGATCCTATTGTATCGGGTGAATAAAAAGAGGAGGATAAAGATCGCTATTCCCGATATGACAATAATGATCCTCTGATAGTCGATGGAGACACCCCCTATTTCGGTGGAGCCGGCCACAAAGGCGGGAAGCGTATATGTCATGCCTCGCAACCCGCCCCACCGCAATCCTTCAATGATGGCAAGTCCTATGGCATAGGTACCGATGATTTCCGAGATCTCCATGCCCCGTATGCGCATGATGATGAATCGATATATGAGGGCACCGATGAGGCTTGTGGCCGCTAGGCCCAACAGCACTGAAGGCAGATAGGGCAGCCCGGCCTTGTTGATGAGGAGCCATACGATATAGCCCGAAGTGATATAGAGCGCGCCGTGAGCGAAATTAGGCAGTCTGCTTATGCTGTACACAAGGGCAAACCCCAGCGACATGAGCGAAAGAATAATGCTGTTGGTTATTCCGTAAATGAGAATATCCACGGCTCCTCCTCTTGTGTGTTACTTCATCCAAGGCGGTAGTTGCACCTTCCCGGTAGCTGCCTTCGGAGGGAATATCTGGACCCTTTTGTCCTTCTGCCACTGGATGAGCCCTGTGACTGCGCCTTCCTGCGGATCAAGAGAGGGTATCACCTGATGACTTTTCTTATCGAACCGCATCCTCCCGTATACACCCATAATATCGCCGTTTTCCAAGGCAGTAATGACCGCGTCGGAATTGGTGCTGTTTGCTTTTTCAATAGCGTCTTTCAGTTGATACACAGCCATATAGCTTGATGAAGTGCCATATCCTTCAGGCTCCAAACCCCATTTTTTCTTATAGGCATTCGCAAACTTCATGGTCCAGGGGGTAATATTTGCCGGGGCATTGCCACCATTCACAAGGTTAACAATAAGATATTCCACTTTGCCTCCTGTAGCTTTATAAGAGCCTGGTTGTTCTGCCGCATTCACAAAACCGACCGGGATGCATCTCAGTTTCATGTCACTCCACTGTTTCAGGAGAATGGCTGATTCAGGCATGTCCATCCACAGAAAGAGTACCTCCGCGCCCTTCTTGCCGGCATCGAGAAGCCCTACGGAGTAATCAACCGTTCCCGTGGGATATATCTTCGTGTCGATGATTGTCCATCCTTTTTCGGTAAGGGCCTTGCCCAGAGCTTCACCGCCTCCCCGTGCGTGGGCCACATCCTGAACCATGATATAGGCCTTACTGAAGCCGTGAGACTTCTTCATGTCTTCGAAAAGCGCCACCAGTTCCCCCGTCATGGTCCCGACATGGCTCGTGTTTCTGAAACAGTATTTATACTTATCGTAATTCTCGGCAATCTTGGCCGTATACGTGGGCGCTAACGCCCCAGTGGTAAGAATGCTCACTTTTTTGTATTTGTTCAACAAATCCATGGCCGCCATGGCAGCTTCAGAACGTGCAGGTCCTCCGATGATAAAGTCTGCCTTTTTTTCGAGGATCAGTTTTTCCAGTGCCATTAATGCTTCACTCACAGGTACACTGGGTTCCAGGTCCCGCGTATCGATGAGTTCCACCTTGAAGGGCCTTTTCTTTCCGCCAATGGCCACACCGCCCGCGGCATTGATTTCTTCGACAGCAAGTTTAATACCCCGCTCCGCGTCCCATCCGTAAAGAAATGCGGTAGGCAAGGGCGCTCCGATCACTATGGGTGGTTCAGCGGAATGCGATGCAACACACAAGAATGATAAAACAAACAGTAAAACAGCCAATGATACCAGTACTCGCTTCATAATTACCCCCTTTTTGTAACTTCCAGATTACCCATCTGGTTTTAAAATACCTTTTGCCGTAAATCCGCCTCAATCTTCCTATGTCTTCATGGTTGAATCCCTCTCAATCCAGTGCCCTCCGACTTAGCAAGTCGCATCTCTCTGCTATGATAGCAATAGTCGTGCCAGCTATTCCGGAAAACCTAACTAAATGAAAATACTTGACATTGTAGAATTATCACAGGCTCTGCAACCTGGAGGACGGAAGAATTTATTTCACTTATTGATAACTATTTTCAATCAACTAATAATCATTTTGAGTCAAGTAGGCTACAGGCGCCGTGTGACCTCTCAGTCATCGGTTTCCTGTGGCCTCTCCCCGAACCGGACGTACACCTTTCGCTATGTATCCGGCTTTCCAAAGACCATGGCGAAACTTAAGCTACGTCGCTGAGAGCGTTTTTTCTGCACGTAACGTTGAGGATAAGAACCATAACGACCCTTAAATCTGTGCCCACAGATCATTCCTCCGGCTTCAAAACACTTGGGTCTTCTGCCCCTCCCTTCGCCATGTAAATGGTTTTCCCGTCCTCAGACTACTACGAGGGCTCCGCCCCGTGCATGTCCTTCCCCGGTCTCCACGGATAGCCTGCTTCCGTAGCAGGCGGACCCACACGGTTCCCATGTTCCTGTTCCCAACCTCATGGATGGTTAGGTGCCTGCTTTACCCCTGGTGGTACTGGAAAGCGACAAGAAGGAGTAAGTCTACTTTCAGATACGGGATTATTCGTATCTCCCAGGAGGGACCGTAAAACCCGCCGGGATCACGCCGCATTGTATCCCCCCATGCCATCACATTACCAAAGGGAGGTATTTCATCAAGACATAGGCTTCTGGCACAGATTCGTTGCCTCACCTTACACCCTATGGTAGCCCGACCCTAAGATGATGGTCTTAGTCCGGTACATTTAAGGCCGTTCTGCTGATGCTACCCCGCTGTTGGAACCTAGCAGAGCTTCACGGCCCCCTTCTGTCCGATCTCCTTAATCGGTACAGGGCACATCCTGTGCCGGTCGAGAACAAGCAAATAATGCACTTTATACAAAAAGCGCACCACGTTCATGGCGCACTTACGGAATGAAATGAAGGAGGTAATTCATGTGGTTTCGATATCTTTGTTGTACATCTTGAGTTTGTGCCGCAGCGTGGGACGTGTAATCCCGAGAAGCATGCATGCCTTCCCCAGGTGCCAGTGTGTGCGGTTAAGCACCGCTATTATATGGTCTTTCTCTACGTCCTTGAGACTCTGTTCCATGTCAGCCGTCTCCTTAGAGTGGATGTGATTATTAGGCCTTTTTCCCAGAAGACCTGTAACCAGCTCTTCGAAGATAGTGTCGCCCTGAGTATTGACCGCTGCATAAGTAAGGACGTTCTCAAGCTCTCTGACGTTGCCGGGCCACTCGTATTGCATCATCCTTTTGAGCGCAGATTCCTCAACTCTGCGCACATCTTTATTGACTTCACGATTGATCTTTTTGAGAAGATACTCTATGAGCAGCGGTATATCCGGTCTCCGCTGGCTCAGGGGGGGGACTTTAATCGTGGCCACGTTGAGCCTGTAGTAGAGGTCTTCCCTGAAAAGGCCTTTCTCCACCATCTCCTTCAGATCCTTATTCGTTGCAGCAATGACCCGTGCATCCGATTTGATCTTTTTTTCGCCGCCAAGACGCTCAAATTCTTTTTCCTGCAGGAACCTGAGTAGTTTCGACTGGATTTCAAAAGGGATCTCACCTATCTCGTCGAGGAAAATTGTTCCATGCCCGGCGAGCTCGAATTTACCCCTCTTCGCGTGGGATGCATCGGTAAAGGCCCCTTTTTCGTGACCGAAAAGCTCACTTTCTAGGAGATTTCCCACGATAGTTGAACAGTTTATGACGCGGAAGGGATGCTCTTTGAAGGGACTGTTATAGTGAATTGCTCGAGCTATCAGTTCCTTGCCTGTGCCTGTTTCTCCTTCGATGAGAACAGTGATCCCGTTCCCTGAAAGCACCCCTATTTCCTTGAAGATATCTTTCATTGCGCTGCTTTTGCCGATGAGCTTTCCTTCCATGTAGGCTGAAGAGGGGTCCAAGAATACTGTGCTGTTAGACCGTGCGGTAGTCGAGGTCTTCAGCGCCTTTTCGATGGCGCTGTCGAGCTCTTCCACATCGATTGGTTTAGGGATATAGTCGAAAGCGCCGAACTTGACCGCCTTGATGGTGGTATCCATGTCATGAAAGGCCGTGACGATGATGATGTTTCTCCTGCCAGTGCGGACCAGCTCTTGGAGCACATCGAGCCCGTTCATGTCGGGAAGGCGAATATCGAGGATTATCACGCGAGGATCAAAAGCGGCACATTGTCTAATGCCTTCTTCGGCTGTCGTGGCACACCTCACTGCATACCCTTTCTCCGTGAGAAACATCTCCAATGATTCAAGAAGCGGCCGTTCATCATCGATGATAAGAATTCTCTTCGTCTTCATGGTATCTCTCTGTAAGGGATAGCAAGACAAACCCTCGTCCCGTGAGGTTGTATGGTCATCACATTGACGTTTCCGCCGTGGGCCTCTATGATTTTCTTGACATTCGACAGCCCGAGGCCCGTACCTTGTTTTTTATTGCTGAAGAAGGGGTCAAATATGAAGGGAAGATCGCCTGCGTTGATCCCCGGTCCGTCATCACTGATTTCAATCCGCAACGGGTTGCCGTTCCTTCCAGGTTGTTTAGTGACAACCACGATGTTGCCTCTCTGAGGCAGAATTTCAATTGAATTCAATAGGACGTTAATCAGCATTTGCTCTACCTTCTCTTGATCGACAAGGATTTGAGGAACACGTTTCTCGTACCGTCTGGTTACGGCGATGTTCTTCTCTCTGATTCTGGTATCCATAATTTCAAGACATGAATCTACGACGTGGCTTATCGAAACTGGTTCAAATTTGAGCTTTACCGGTCGTGCGAAGTCAAGCATTTCATGAAGGATCCGTTCGAGGCGGGATATTTCATTGACGACGATTTCCATGCGTCTTTTGTCGTTGCCGTCAAGAGCAGAGTTTCTTAAAATGATTTGGCTGTTCATCTTGACTGAAGACAGGGGGTTACGTATTTCGTGGGCAAGGGAGGTGGTCAGTTTTCCGATGTGAGCCAACCGTTCAGATTCACGTACCCGTTTCTCTATTTCCATTCTTTCGGTAATATCTCTACATATGCCGGCAACCGCATATTTCCCCTGATAGAGAATGCGCTTCACTTTATTTTCAGTGGGAAGCACGCTGCCATTCTTGTGCCGTCTGAGATAAATGTAGATGTCCTTTGTGACCTTTCCCGCCATCCTTTTTTCATAAAAACTTTGAACTGTCGGGAGCGACCTGGGGGCAACAAGATCTGTGTAGGCTTTTCCAATCATTTCCTGAAGAGAATATCCGTAAAGGTTGCAGAATTCCTGATTGGCAAACACGATACGTCCGTTCCGGTTAACAACAAAATAGCCGTCGTTTATCTCTTCAACGAGGACCCGGTATTTCGATTCCGACTCGGCAAGTTCCCCCGTGCGTTTTTCCACCTCGAGCTCGAGGTTTTCCGCGTGGTTTCTGATTTCCATTTCATGAAGGGACTGGAAATAGTTGCTGAACTTCTTGATCGTATAGAGAAGGCAGGCGTTCAATCTTTCCAATGCGTCAAGGAGTTTTTTGCCCCTGAGTTCCGCCACAAGAACAGGTACGAGGACGGTTCTGTAAAGCTCGTACGCATTCTGCACCTCTGAGAGAGAGAAACCGCCCTCGATCCTGACCTTCGTAATCCATTCTATATGCTCACCTATTTTTGAGTAATCGTTGTTTATGAGAACGGCGTAGTCGGCATCGCAAGCGGCGGAAACGGTAACAAAGAGTTCCTCTTCAGGCCTTTTCCTGTATCGCTCGCTCACCTCCGAGTGAAGAAGGCGTATCCATTTTTCAATGATTTCTCCCCGATGTGAGGTTAAAATTTTCTCGAGGTACACTTTAATGGATTGTAACCCAGTAACCACGGATCGTCAAGCGATATGTATAAATCAAGCATATTTGTGACAATACCTCCTGTTCAATGAGATAGTCGATAGGTGTTTTGTTTCCTAGCTACTTGTGTACCCGTTTTGTATTGTAAAAGATGAGATTCTTGGCAACGTTCCGGCCAATAAGCGATTTACTATGAATGGTATCAAAGTGACTCTTCGACGTTTGCTATCCACGCGATAGTTGGCTACTCTTTAACAATCGGCGGAGGAATGGTGCTTGATATTTCGTTCAAGAAATACCGGTTGAAAGGCGACGCGAGGGTTGCCTTTTTACGGTTCCGTGAGGAATTTGGATGTAAAGATCCTTATCGTATCAGAATTGAGCAAAAGAAAATATGTGAAAAAAGAAGAACTTCTGGCAGCAGCCCCCTATTAGTTACCGGAGATAATGGGATGTCTGGAATTGCTGTCGAAAGAAAAGACCCTGGCCGAAGCGAGCTCGTGGATCGCGCACGGGGACCACTGAAACACACAGATGGAGAAAACCATAAATATTTTGTCCAAGGACCACAAGTGGCGCCCGTTAGAAAGCGGAATCGATAGGGCTATCCTTCAGGGTCGTCTGGACCTTCCCAGCGATGCCTGCGCGGCGTCGGCAATCGTGAAGGAGAGGCTTTCGCTGAGCCAAAACTGGAGGCCCGCTGTAATGAAAAAGTACTTCAGATTATCGGGAATGAGAAAGTAAAAACCATAGAAGTAGTGCGGACACTAACGGGTAAAAAAACCCCTCGAGTCAAGGGCTTCCTGGTCCAAGTGCGTATCATACCGAATACAGATTATCTGGACAGAATTATACCTTTGGATGAAGCAGGGCAGATTGTGGTGAACAGCAGACTAGAGACCGAAATTTCTTCCATTGTCGCGGCGGGTGACATTATAAAGGATTCGCCCTGGCAGGTCGCCGCGGTAGTAGACGATGGAACGATTGCCGCTATAACCACGCAGAAATTTTTACAAGCTCACGCTGCCTTCTGAGCCACGCATCTTTACTCTTGATAAAATGGTCATTTTCGTTGATAATAAAGGGTATGAAACGATGGTATGTCGTCAGCACGAAACCGAGGAATGAAGAGCGGGCCGCAAATAACCTCAAGAGTGGCAATATCGAGGTCCTCGCACCAAGAATAAAGTTTAAACGGTATAAGGAAGGCAAGTTTGTTTACATCGTGGAGGCTATGTTTCCCGGCTACATCTTCGTGAAGTTCCATCCTGTGGATGAATTCCGTCTTGTAAAATATACGCGAGGCATCAAGACCATCGTCAATTTTAACGGAAGGATCATCCCTCTTCAGGACGAATTGATAGAGTTCATAAAAAACAACCTTGAAGAAGATGGAGTTGCAACGATACAAAAAAAGGAATTTCAGAAGGGCGAAAAGATTGTCATCAAGGAAGGCCCTTTCAAGGGGTTCAGCGGAATTTTTGAAAAGGAGCTGGACGGCAGAGAGCGCGTTGCCATACTGCTTGACGGTGTAGATTATTGTGCGCGGATGGAGATTGACCGGGAACTCGTCGCAAGAGCATAGAGGGCATCATCAACATACACGGTAATATGCAGGGTCTCAACCACCTCATCAAAAGAAGGCTTCTTAATCTTTACACAAAAAGAGTTCAACCTGCGCAGATTATTTCATTCGATCTAGCAAAACAGATCATGGACCTTTCGAAAGAGATTTCGAGACAGGTTGGTCTTATCATCAACCGAAGAGGTATCATCGAGTACGTCATCGTCGGTGATAACCACGGGATTGCCATTCCTCCTCTTACCACGGAACGTGTCGGCAGGGCGCGTTTTAGGGGCGTCCGGTTTATCCATACTCATCTGAACGGTGAATTCCTTTCAAAGGAGGACCTCAACGATCTTGCCTTGCTCCAACTCGATCTTGTTGCCTCAATCAGCGAACGGTGTGGGGAGCGGTATTATGCGATCCACATGGGCCATCTTGTCCCTGAGAACAGGGAAGGGAAGACTTGGGATTTCATGGAACCTCAGCCAATTGAAGATCTTGATGTTGATTTCACCGGCTTCATTACGGATCTGGAAAACGAATTTGTCAAGGAACGAGGCAGGTTCTATACGGTCAGTAAGGGTATCGATCAGTGTCTGCTTGTCTGCGTTGTACTTCCCCGCAGGGAAAAAAATGTGGGAGACAGAATCGCCGAGATGAAGGATCTCTGCCATTCCGCGGGCATTTCTGTGCTCGATACGATAGTGCAGCGGCCTAAGGAACTTCACCCGAAATACTTGATCGGCAAGGGCAAGATTGAAGAGATCGTCATAAAGTGTCAGCAGATCGGCGTGGGCCTCCTTGTCTTCGATGAGGGGTTGACACCGGGTCAGATAAATAACATTTCGGAACTCACCGAACTCAAGGTTATCGACAGAAACCAGCTTATCCTCGACATCTTCGCGCGTAAGGCCAATACAAGAGAGGCCATGATCCAGGTTGAACTGGCCCAGCTTCAATACATTCTTCCGCGGCTTGCCGGGAAGAATACGGCATTTTCGCGACTCACCGGTGGAATCGGCGGACGAGGGCCCGGCGAAACCAAACTGGAGGTGGATAAGCGGCGTATCCGTGATAAGATCGCCTTTCTCGAAAAGAAGCTCATGGAGATAAGAAAGATACGGGAGAAAAAGAGGGAACGAAGGCGTTATTCCCACCTACCGATCGTTTCTATTGTGGGCTATACCAATTCAGGCAAATCAACACTTATGAACCTTTTCACGAAAAGCGCGGTAGAAGTGGAGAATAAGCCGTTTAGCACGCTCAACCCGGTAACGAGGATTATAAAATATCCGGAGCGGAAAGAAATCATCATGACCGACACGGTCGGGTTTATCAATGAACTTCCTCAGGTTCTTTTCAAGGCCTTTGTCGCGACCTTGGAGGAGCTTGAAGATGCTCACCTGCTTTTACACCTTGTAGATATTAGCGCCCCGGATTTCGAGGAAAAGATTCTCGCTGTCGAGGATATACTCAAAATCCTCAATCTGGGACACAAAAAAAGGATCACCGTTTTCAACAAGATCGACAAGGTCGAGAGGACGATTCTCGCAAACATCGAAAAACGATATGAAGCCGTCTCTATTTCATGTCTGGAAAAAGAGGGTATTGAAAGGCTCATCAGTACAATCGAATCATTACTTACCGTGGAGAATAAAGTCAATATAGTGTCCTGTCCCGAACGTTTTGTACATCACAAATGAATATTTGAAATCGTGTACCGACGAGGGCGTTGCGTAATGGAGCTGAGAAGAGTCTCTAAGGCTTAAAGAGGTTAGATCGAGCCGCAACCCATTTCGTGGGTACCCCAGCGACTGAAAGGGGCGGTAGGGGGATGGGCGAACGCTCCCCACGCTAAGCGCCGAAGAGCAACTTTTCTCTCCACAAAGCACAGGACCGGAAAAGTAATGCAATTCCCCGCGTGGCCATTTAAGAGACAGGACAATAAAGGCCGTAGAGTGATTGTTCAGTTGCATTGATTTTTTGTACTAAATTCTTTACAATTATCGCAGCACCTCATATCATATGAGGGTTCAATGAAGGCATATTCGTGGATAGAGGAACGGAAGACGAAAAGCAACCACAGAACGCGTTAATCCTCGGTAAGCTGAAAGGGCCCGGGCGGGCCGATACCATCGAAAAACTTGTGGCCTTCGTGTCGGGTCTTACAAAGGAGCATGGTTATGGCGACGAGAGGATTGTGGAAGTGGAAAAGGCCTTCACAGAAGTCCTTTCCAATATCGTCAATTATGCCTTTCGAGATGTGAGCGGAGACATAGAAATATCATGTACCCTTGACAGGGCTGGAAGGATGGTTTTCAAAATCATCGATTGGGGTAAACCTTTCAACATGCTCCTGGCTAGCGATCCCCTTTTCAAAGAAGAATTTGCGGAAGAGGGGATGCCCCAACCATCAGCCCGCTTGATAAAGAAGCTTGCCGAGACCGCTGAATATCAGCGTCTGGGAAATATGAATTATTTTTTCATCACCTTTTCCCCCGTTACTAACGGCAGGATGTGACCAGATGTTTTCTGAGTTTTGATGCACTATATCCGGAAAGCTTTTTTACTCCCCGCTGAATGACTGCGGAAGAATTTCCATCGGCTGCCGCAGCCCCTTGTCATGCGTACTGTCATTCAACAATCACGGCAGCAGCCGATACGGAAGTGCCCGCTTTACCCATTCGCTCAAGGGATACTCCCTGGTGAGCCTCTCGTAAGCTTTTTTAAGACCTGACGCGTCGTGGATGGTTTTGTATCCGCACACCGCGCGGTAGAAAACCGCCTCCGGAGCTGCAAAACTTCGGGGATACCCATCAATAATAACTTGGAGATTCTCGATGGAGGCATCGAACTGTCTTAAGTCGAAATACGTTTTCGCCATACCCAATAAAATAGTGGGTATGAATTCTTCAGGCGCGAGAAATCCCACGGTTCGAGAATGCTCTTTACCTTCCGTATCGAGTATGATCAGCGTCGGTGTCCATCTGAGGGTGAAATCTGTTGCCAACGGTTCCGAATCAGCTGGAACCCTGAGCGGAATCATAGCATCCGTGACAAACTTTGACACTTTGGTGTCGGGATACGTAACCGCATCCATCTGCTGACAGCCAATTCAGCCGGAGTCGAAGAAATCGAGGAGTATGAGCTTGTTCTCTGATTGTGCCCGAGCTATGGTCTTTTTCATGTCCGTTTCCCAAAGAATAGAAGCAGCCATAATCAGCCTCCTTTCATGAAAATTAGTGATCCTACACCAAAATATAGTCATCATTGATGCGACATGCAAGGACGTGCGACATCAGCGTCAATATGTCTTTACTTATCGAAATGAGTGTGTTAATAATTGCCTAAAGAGGCCCAAAGAGGCAAATTTATCTCTTATCATGGAGGCACGTGATTACCGGTATCGGAAGTTTGCCTTTCACGAATGTTGATGAGGCTATTGATCTCATATTTGACACCTGCAGAGAAATACCTTTCTGGCCTCAACTGCCGAAGAGGTCCCCCCTGGAGAATATGTACACGACCTTTCTCGAAGGCGTTCCGAGTTTGATTGCTGATAAAGAAAGAAATACAACCTTTATGGATACGGAAAGAGTGGAGGGGATCGAGAAATTCTACGATGATTTCGCGGGCGATAATCTTGAGGTATTTCGGATTACCGACACCGTCGCACCGGGATTTTACCGGTTTCTCGAACGACTGAAAGAAATACGAGAGGGCGTCAAATACATCAAATGTCAGCTCACCGGGCCCTTCAGCATGGGGCTTGGCCTAAAGGACGAACACGACAAACCCATCATATATAATAGCGCCTTCTACGACATCATCAAAAAAACCCTTCATATGAAGGCAAAGTGGATGATCAAGACAATAAAAACTGCCTATCCCGAAAAGGATATTATCATCTTTTTCGACGAGCCCTATATGGTTTCTTTTGGTTCTTCCTATGTTTCCATCTCAAAACAAGAGGCCACGTCAGCCTTCAATGAGGTGCTGGAAGGGCTTCATGCAAAGCGGGGCGTTCATGTATGCGGGAATACGGACTGGTCGGTGCTTCTCAATGCTGATGTTGACATTATCAACTACGATGCCTATGAATATCTCGACACGATCTTTTTCTACCGGGAAGATTTGAGCCGATTTCTCTCGAGAGGCGGATGGATAGCCCCCGGCATCGTTCCCTCTACCGAAAAGATCCGCGAAGCTTCACGGAAAGAGATACAGAAGATCCTTTCTTCCTTTATCGGTAGAATGCAGGAGATCAATGCGAACCTGGAACAGAATTATTTCCTCATAACCACAAGCTGTGGAGTCGGAAGCCTGACAGGCTCTGAGGCTCGAAAGGCTATGGAACTGCTAAAAAGTTTCTTCTACTTCTGATCTACCCGTTGCCTGTTGTCCTAATGTAGTTCCCTTTCTCTTTCTTTTCTACTATACTGTCTTTAATGAAAGTGCTTCTTGTTCAGCCGCCGATTGAAGACTTCTATGATACGTCAATTCGGACATACCCTCTTTCGCTTCTCTGTCTTGCGACGAAGATCAAAGATATCTGTCATGTCTCTGTTGCCGATTTCAGGAGCAACAAAAGACGAATGCTCAAGGCACATCCTTTCCCGGGGCTTGATGTCTTCTATCGCCATGATACGCTCACCCCGTTTTCTCTGTTTCGTTCTTATTACCGTTTTGGCATGAACCGGGAAGAAATGGAAAAAATAATCCAAGAGCAAAAGCCGAATGTTGTCGGTATATCGTCTCTTTTTACCACCTATGCTGAAGAAGCCCTTGAGGTCGCTCGAATCACAAAAGAGATAGACCCGGAAATCATTACGATCATGGGCGGAACACATCCCACGCTCTTCCCGCATCATTGCCTCAATTCGCCTTTCGTAGATTACGTCATCCGAGGTGAAGGCGAAACGCCCCTCTTTCGGCTCATTGAAGCGCTGAAAACCGGTGACAGAAAAGGTATCGCCCGTGCATCCGGTGCTTCTTTCAAGCATGGCGCCGATCTCAATATCTCAAAAATATCCGTGGAGGACACTATCGATCTTATCCCCGATAGAAGCCTCGTCAATAGTCAAGACTATCGTATCGGAAGGCGTGAATATTCATCAATGCTTACATCACGGGGCTGCCCCTTCAATTGTGCTTTCTGTGGGAAACCTCCCGTG
This sequence comes from uncultured delta proteobacterium, assembly GCA_963754785.1. Lineage (GTDB taxonomy): Bacteria > Desulfobacterota > Syntrophorhabdia > Syntrophorhabdales > Syntrophorhabdaceae > PNOF01. The sequence goes on from CAVWHH010000027.1 coordinate 436,580, forward strand.
CCGTACAGAAGGCGGACAATCGCGAGCATTGAACAGGAAATAGATCAGTGCCTTCATATGGGCATTGAGGCCATAGATTTTGAAGATGATATGCTCAATCTCGATCTTACTTTTTTTCATAGAGTCCTCAAATCCTTCCACGACACCGGTATACAACTTTCCGCAATGAACGGCCTCTACGCGGGGACCCTCGATAAGAAGACCCTGGGGCTTATGCACGAAGCAGGCTTCCGGCGTCTCAACTTCTCCCTCGTTGATTCATCTCAAGAAATTCACCATGCGCAGAAGAGAAAATTTCCCGCGCACTTCAGCACTCTCCTTACTTATCTCGAATCATCGCCTTTTCTCATGGAGGCCCATTTTATCATCGGTCTTCCCGAGCAAAAACCCGATGATATTATCGAGACAATGATCTTCCTCATGGGGAAGCGGCTTCTTCCCGGTCCGAGCGTATACTATCTCGTGCCCAACAGTTCCCTTTTCAATGCGGCAATCGGTAGCGACTGGCAGCGATACATGAAAGTCATGCGATCGAGCGCCCTCTATCCATCAAACCCTCTCTTCCAGAGGGCAACAATTTTCACCTTTATGAAGCTGACGAGATTTATCAATGTTATCAAAAACATTATCGATCAAAATTCTTCCATAGAGAGACTAAGCGAGATCGTTGATATTCAGGATGTCACGAAAGGACACCATGATGCGCATATCCTCAAAACCCTCATCTCTGACAAACGATTTGTCTGGTACGACACGAAGAAAGCGGACTATGCCGATGAGCCACAGGACAAAACCCTTGTGTCTCATTTTTTTGAAAAGATTCACGGCAAAGCTATTCGGGGTTTCAAAACCCCGCGCACGTTGACCGTCGATGTCTAAACGTGAGAAAGAGGCGTAAGGGCCATAACGTACTATCTGTGCCTTGCAATACGTCCTGTTTTCTGGTATCTCTATTCGGTCATGCAGAGTTTTTTCGGTCTTACTCTCAAAGATTTAGAAACCACTATCGGTTCCTTGGGCAAGGAAAAATTCCGGGCGAGACAGCTCTATAGTTGGATCTACGCAAAAAGTGTTTTTGACTTCAGTAAGATGACGAATATCCCCAAGAGCCTCCAAAAGATCTTCCAGGGTATGTTTTCCACAGAATTGCTCGAGATCAAGGAAGTCTTGTCGTCGAGCGATGGTTCGCGAAAATTTGCCTTTGCTGCCGGCGATGCTCATATCATCGAGAGTATCCTCATGCCGGAAAAAGAGAGAAACACACTCTGTATCTCCTCACAAATCGGTTGCAGGATGGGCTGTAAATTCTGTGTCACGGGGAAGATCGGCTTCAAACGCAACCTCACCGCGGCGGAGATCGTGGCTCAAGTCGTGGCAGTGAAGGAATACCTCAGAGGCACCTGCGAAGGACGAATCACCAACATTGTTTTCATGGGTATGGGTGAGCCTATAGACAACCTCGATAATGTTCTCACAGCCATCACAATCCTCAAGGAATCCATAGGTCTCGATTTCTCCTATAGGAGGATCACCATCTCTTCGGTGGGGCTCATAGATGGTCTCAAGACGCTTCCACTAAAGACCGCAAGTATCGCCATATCGCTCAACGCCGCCGATGACACGACACGGTCTCGTCTCATGCCCATTAACAGACTCTATCCTATCGGAAAGATCGTCGATTACGTTCGATCCTTTCAGGGTCCCAATAGGATACGGACCACCTTCGAATACGTTATTATAAAAGACGTTAACGATTCCCAGGAAGACGCAAGGCAGCTTGTAGAGCTTCTGAAAGGCGTCAAATGCAAGATAAACCTCATTCCTTATAATGAATCGCCCCATGTGGAATTCAAGGCACCGGACCCGAAATCAGTCACCATGTTTCACGATTATCTTTATGGGCAGCACTTCACGACAATGATACGGGATTCCAGAGGACGGGACATAACGGGCGCCTGCGGGCAGCTTGGCATGAGATACCTTGAGAATCAAATTTGAGATGTGGAATTTCAAAAGTGTGAAAAGGGTAAGTGAAAGAAGATGAAAGAAACAAAAAGCCGTTGCCCTTGGAGATGAGAATCACGACAAACGGAGCGCATACATGAAAGGCAGACTACCGGCATATAAGCACTCATTTTTTTCGAGTTCCGAACGAAGCGACGGGTTGCAACTCACGATGATGTGTGAAGACAATCTTGTCTACGCTGACTTTTTTGTTGACAGACGTTTTGAAGGATACAAGAACGTGGTGCACGGCGGAATGATCTTCGGCATTCTCGACAGTATTCTGTGGTATGCTATACTCCTGGAAACGAAAAGGATGGCCATGACGAGAAAAGTAGAGATGGAGTTTTTTAAACCTATCGCCTGTAATACCCACTATAAAGCTCAAGGCAAATTTATCAGGATTGAAAAAAAAGATATCCACGCGTCTGCCTGGGTGGAAGACGAAAATGGCGAAATATGCGCTAGGGTCAATGCAGTCTTCAGAGAAGGAAAGAAAATCGATCTTCAGGAGGCTGCGAATAGAATGGAACTGGACACTGCCACGCCGGAGATGAAGGAATTTTTCCTGTCGCTTGCGAGAGAGGATTGAAAAATGCACGGCATCAAATCACGATTAAAAATATTTCTCATCATTTTTTGCGTGCTGACGGTCTTTGGGACTATCGGTTTTACGCTCATGGAGGGCAGGTCCATAATCGATTCGGCATACTTTGTGATTGCCACCACGGGGACCGTCGGATACGGCGATGTTCATCCCGCTACAACCTGGGACAAAATTTTTTCCATTGCCCTCATTGTCATGGGTGTGAGCACCCTTCTCGGTATCATCGCCAATATCACTGGGATCATGCTCGCAAAGAGAGATCTCGAAAGCCGCATGGGAAAACTGGACAGGGTAAGCGACGTTTTTTTATAGCGAGCTAGGCCTGAGACTACTCACTTCCTTCTCTCAGATCAGACCCCAATTTTGATGGTATGGCCCGATCTCATCATTACCACGATCTCGACAGACAAGGATTTTCTCAAAACAAGCGGGGGTTCCCTTAATCCTGATTACGGCGTCGATATGTTGAGAGTAAATCTTCCATCGCTCAAAAGCTTCCTCATGGATAAAAAGATTTTCTCTTGAGGCTTCTGGAAAACCCTGCGCTTCTTAAACACCAATCTCTTACCGATCTTCTTCGTGTCGTCTTTCAGCTGACGGAAGAACTGGCATGCCGTAGCACCTTTGCCGATATGCCAAAGGCCGACAGTAGCCATCTTGTGGGCGACATAAAAAGGGTCTATCATCTCCTTGTCAGCGAACGATCGCGTATATGAAATACCTGACAAACAATTATCCCTTTCCCTTTTCCCTGGCAATACGCGCAAATCCTTTCAATAAGGCAGCCTCAGTGGTCATACAGAAATGTGATGAATCCAGCGCTAAGAGGCCTCGGAATTCAGGCAAACAGGGAAGTTTCAGGAACGAGATCCATGCTTTCCTTGCTAAATGCATTAGCCACGCGATCCGTTTCAGAAAAAGAGTGTACGCCCATGGAAGATAGTCTATAACGAATGGGTGAGCAAGTCGCTCCCGGTCTTTTAAGAGCTTAATGATTGTTTGCAAATACTTTTCGGAAATGGAACCCGTAGACCATGTACATTATTGCCATGGGTAAGAGCAGGGGACGTCTGAACAAAGACCAGACAACGAGCTTCCAGTAATAGAACCGCGCCCTATCCTTTATGCCCAGGATGACTAATGTCTTGAAAGGGGCGTCAAGGTAGTGGAGATTGTACCGTATACGCCGGAAATGGAAACACCGTTTTCTCTTTTCCAGGGGTCTATATTCTCTGATAAATGCCTTCACACGCTCGTAGTATGTCTTGGGTGAATAGATGCCGTTCAGTATCTCTTTATAACCCTCGACAAGCCTTTCATAGCCCATCTTGGGGACAATGTTAGTGGAGAAGTCCGTGTTATCGCCACTAATATCGCTCACTAACCTGCCTTCCTTCCGGAGTCGCTCGTAAAGGCGGCTGCCACTTGGTGCGTTGAGCATACCCACCATGGCGGTCACAATTCTACTTTCCTGAATGAACTTTATCTGTCTTTCGAAGATCTCGGGGGAATCGTTGTCAAATCCCACGATAAAGCCTCCTCGAACACATAAACCGAGTTCCTGAATCCGTTTCACGCTGGCGAGAAGATCACGGTTTGTGTTCTGGAATTTGTTACATTCCCTCAGAGACGTATCGTCCGGCGTTTCAATCCCTACAAAGACACCCTCAAAGCCGGCCCGGATCATCTGTCTGATCAGGTCTTCATCGTCGACAAGATTGATTGATGCTTCAGTTGCCAGATCAAAGGGATATCTTTTTCTCTTCATCCAGTCAATCATGGCGGGCAAGACGCTCTCTTTGAGTTTCTTTTTATTGCCTATGAAGTTATCATCAACAAAAAAGACGCTTCCTCTCCATCCGGCCTTATAGAGCGATTCCAATTCGTTTATTACCTGTTCGGTCGTTTTGCTTCGCGTCCTGTGTCCGTAAAGAGTGGTAATATCACAAAACTCACAGCTAAAGGGGCAACCCCGGGAATATTGAACATTCATGGAAAAATATCTGTTCATCTTAACAAGCCCCCAGAGAGGGATCGGCGTTTTTGTCAGGTCAGGAAAGATTTTGGAAGTATAGAGGTGGGCAGCGTTACCGCACTCAAGGTCCTTTAAGAAGGGGAGAAGAGTCATCTCAGCTTCGTTGATTACCAGGTGGTCCACGTCATGATAATTTTCAGGTTCCGCGGTAAAGAGAGGCCCTCCCCCTACTATCTTAACCCCCGCTTTTTTGCACCGGCCAATAACCTCCCTGACTGATTCCTTTTGGACAGCCATGGCGCCGATGAAGACATAATCGGCCCAATGAAGGTACCTGTCTTTTAAATGAGCGGTATTCATGTCCACAAGCCTTTTTTTCCATTCACTGGGAAGCATTGCTGCAATGGTGAGCAAGCCCAGTGGAGGGTGCACCGCCTTTTTTGATATGAACTTCAGGGCATGTCTGAAACTCCAAAAGGTATCAGGATACTTGGGGTATACAAGAAGTGCATTCATTATTCTCTCCTCCTATTATGGTATGCTCCATCCGGAAACGTAAATGATCGTCTATTGCCCCGCAGGTCAATGCTGCCGGGTAGTTCACTTCACGACCAGATTATTCTTTACGGATCTCACTCCCTTGACGCTTCTCATAATTTCAGCCGCTTTATCGACGGCGTTTTGAGAATTAACGAAACCGCTTAAATGGACCGTGCCCTTGAATGTCTCCACACCGACCTGGAATGACTTGAGAAAATCATCTCGAGCAAAGAGAGCTTTTACTTTGGTCGTAATGACTGAATCGTCAACGTATTCGCCCGTACTTTCCTGTTTTGATGTCGATGTACAGGCCACGAAGGTGGCGACCAACATAATAAGGACCAAATCAGCAATAAATATATTCCTCTTTTTTCCTCTTTTTGGTAGCAGTTAAACCTTTCTATTTATTTAGTAACACATCCAAATCTTAATAGAGTCCTCACCAGTCCTGATTGAAGCCATCGAGAAGGGATTTAACTTCGCAATTAACCTGGTTGGTATTCAGTGAAAAGTTACCGTCACCGGGCAATTGAACCATTGCGTTTTTGATAAGATGGGCCAGATCTTCCTTCATAAGGGCCACGTCTCCCATAATCTTCAGGTTTTTTTTAAAAGCGTTACTGTTACCTCAATATCGCAGCTAATATGTTGTGGCAATAACCCCGTCACCATGCTCACCATCTCATTGAGATCCGTCTCTCTCAACCTAAACCCTCCATTGATGTTGAAAATGGGAAGGACCTTAATCTGGGGTTGTTTTTGAAAACTCCTCATCATTTTAAGCCTCCGAAGATACATTCCACATCTACTCCGTGCTCCCTGTTTTCAAGAGCATCAAGCAGTTAAATCACTGCCGCTATACCCAAATAACACAGTTGAAGCTGCCGAACTCATTTGTCCACCGTTCTTTAGAGCTATGATCATCGTGCCATAGACCATCAACAATAAAGCGGTATTCATATACGCCCGGCTCCAGGTAGAAGACCCTTTTCCACGTGCCGCCTTCCCTGCCTTTTTTGTCCTGTTTGAGTGGATCCGAACACCTATTCCAATCATTAAAACTCCCGGCAATGTGAACGCTCTTGGCTTCTGGTGCATGGAATGTGAAGATAATACGTTTTCTTTTCATTGTTTCATCTTATCCATGAAAAACTTTATAAGGTCGATGGGAAGAGGGAATACGATAGTGGAATTTTTCTCTGTCGATATTTCAATCAGCGTCTGCAGATAGCGGAGCTGAAGCGCCATGGGGTTTTTGGAGAGTATATCTGAGGCTTCGGAAAGCTTTGTGGAGGCCTGATATTCGCCTTCAGCGCCGATAATCTTGGCTCTTCTTTCCCGCTCGGCCTCAGCCTGTCTTGATATGGCCCGCTGCATCTCCTGGGGAAGATCCACGTTCTTAACCTCCACGTTCGATACCTTTATGCCCCACGATTCGGTGTGGGTGTCCAGTATCTCCTGCAACCTCTCGTTGATCTTTTCCCGGTGAGAGAGGAGATCGTCAAGTTCTGCCTGGCCCAGCACACTCCTGAGCGTTGTTTGGGAGAGTTGGCTCGTCGCGTAGAGGTAATTTTCTACATCGATGATAGCCTTTAAAGAATCGATTACCCTAAAAAACACAACAGCATTTACCTTAATCGTCACATTATCCTTTGTGATGACATCCTGCGGAGGAATATCAAGCACCACAGTCCGGAGGCTTACCTTGACCATCCTGTCAATGACAGGGATAAGAAGAATAAGCCCCGGTCCCTTGGGTGTTCCGAGTACTCTTCCAAGCCTGAAAATAACGCCTCTTTCGTATTCCTTCAAAATCTTTATTGCGCTGCTGAGAAAGAAGATAGCGACAACTACTACAAATAGATAAACAGGTATCATTTTTAACCTCCGTTCTTTTGACCATAAGGATGGGTTTACGGGTTTTGCTCAGATATCCAATCGTTTGCTTTTTCATTTCAGATCCCCTGATGGGCGGGTCGTTCATGATCTTTTTTGAAGTAGTCAGCAAGAATGTCTTTCACCCTTGCAAACTCAATCTCTCTAAAGGACTTTTTAAAAGACTTTCTCAGTTCTGTAATGATCTGTGATACTATCTCTGTGGCAATCGCCTTGTTGTCATTAGGTGTGAGGTCGTAATTAGTCTCCATTTTCAAAGCAGAACGAGAGTCATAGTGGTTTTTTGACCAACAGAGCCCGGTAATCGTATCATGCACATCTTTCCCAAAATATCCTTTCATTATATTTTTCGTACCTCTGTGTATCATTTACAATACAGCAAGAGCTGCTTTCTGTCTGTCACGGAATCAACAATTATTTTGTAACGCTTTTCATACCCGCGCGTGTCATCTTTTTTACTACAGGAATTGGAGCGTTAAGGAAGTAAGATTTGCCGGATACGCAATCTTCAAGATTTCAATCAATCACACACCTTCGGATAAACCAGGTCTTGACCACCTGGGTAAGGACCATATAGCAGAATAAAATAACCGCCAGTAATGGCCAGTACAGCAAGGGCAGAGGCACAAACCAAAGGACGCCGGCCAATAAGGATGACGATGGCAACCACGCCCGGAATACAACGATGGTGAGAGAACTTAAAAGCAATGGCAGGCTTGCGCTGAGAGATAAAGGGGGTCTCGTTCGTGTGGATTGATTACCCGAATGATCAGCGTTTGTGTGTAAGCGTAGTACTGACACTCCCGGAACCGACAATCACAACTTTCGGCATTAGCTCACTTTACTCGATTTGGCGCATACTGAAAGCTGAACTCTGCTGTATGAAAGAGAGGTCATGAAAATGGTGTGGGATACACAAGCTTTTTCAAACACACCATTGACAATATCTCCTTTTTTGTTGATCCTTCGCTCTTTTGGTATTATGATTCCGTCAGACCATGTGCTATGGCATAATGAATCAGTTCGCTGGTTCCCTTCACACCGATTTTTTCTAAAATGCGAGTCCGATAAGTCCTTATGGTGTTTGTGCTCAGATGAAGTTCCCCGGCTATTGCCTTCACTGTCGTTCCTTTGCCGATCATAGACAGCACTTGGAGCTCACGATCGGAGAGATTTTGATGAGGAGGTTTTTGAGTATCTGACTCGAAATCGAGCATCATCTTTTCGGCAAAAGCCGGGCTTATATATTTTTTTCCGGACAAAATTTTCCGTACTGCAAGAACCAGCTCATCTGAGGCGCTTCCTTTTGTAAGATAGCCCCATGCCCCACCCTTTAAGGCACGGGCTGCATAGTTTTCTTCGGGATACATGCTCAGGACAAGAACAGGGACTTTACGTTTTTTCTTTTTGATTTCTTTGAGGACTTCCAGACCATTTATGTCAGGGAGGGAAATATCAAGAAGAATAATGTCGTAATCATTATTGCTGATCTTGTTTAACAGTTCGTAGCCCTTGGAAGCTTCATCGATTGTCGCATCGTCGAAGCCTTCCGAAATGATCTCTTTCAGACCTTTGAGCACGACCGGATGGTCATCGGTAATAATAACACGAAGCATCCGTCAAGCCTCCGCCAGTGATTTCTTTACGCCACGCCTTATTGTCTTTTTACTTTCATGGAGTGGAACGTTTACGGCAACAGTTGTTCCTTCGCCCCGAATACCGGTAATTGTGAGGGTTCCTTCCAAGGCATATGCCCGTTCACGTATGCCCGTTAATCCAATAGACTGAGGGTCTGTAATCTCCTTTTTTGTAATTCCTCTCCCATTATCCCTGACTTCCATAATGAGTGTATTGCCCGTTTTCTGTAGGTGTACGATGACCTTTGATGCGTCTGCATGGCGGGCAATGTTGGTAAGCGCTTCCTGACAGATACGAAAGACCCCCGTAGCCGTTTCCCCGTTAAGAGCTATGTGCTTGGGTGTCGAAATGAACTCGCATGCAATTGCTGCCCTTTTCTCAAAATCCGCGATCAACAATTTAATTGCTTCATTGAGGCCAAAATCGTCAAGGGCAGACGGTCTCAATGCCGTCGCAATTTTTTGCACCGAAAGAATGGCGGTATCGATAAGCGTGATTAATGAGTTCATTTTTTCCACGACTAATGCGTTATCTTCCGGCAATCGTTTTTCTATCCAGCGCAAATCCATTTTCATAGCCGTCAAGACCTGCCCTAATTCGTCATGGAGTTCTCGGGAGAGAAAGGTCCTTTCCTCTTCTCTGACTTTCTGTAAATGGTTCGTGAGGTGGCGCAAGCGTTCCCGGGATTCCTTCAATTCTTCCCCAATAATGGTACGCTTATCAATTTCCTGATTGAGCAGCCAGTTCGATTTGGACAACTGAGCTGTCCGCTCTTTTACCCGTTTCTCCAATCCCTCCTGTACCTTCCGGAGTTCTTTCTCGGCCTGTCTTCTGTCGGTAACGTCACGGATATTACATTGGATAACCTTACGGTGATTCACCGAGTAAACATTACTGATAAACTCTACATCAATCTCCCGTCCGTCTTTTGTGGTGAGCGGCAAGTCTTCATAACGGACATACCCTTTACTCTGTAACTTCGTAAGGGCCGCCTTACTTGCCCGGGTGTTTTTGAAGGCGCCTATCTCCCAGAGCTTCTTTCTCACGAGCTCTTCGTGGGTATAGCCCAACATGTCCGTCAGGAATGGGTTCACGTCATTTATCTGCCCCGTATCTGCATTGAGGATCAGAATTCCATCCTGGGCCGTTTCAAAGAGCCGCCGGCACCTGATCTCGGAAGCCCGAAGCGCCTCTTCTGTCTGTTTGATCCGCTCCATTGACTGGACCCGCGCAAGGAGTTCCTTGTTGGAAATGGGCTTTACTATGAAACCATCGGCCCCCACATTGAACCCCTTGGCCTGGTATTCAGATGAAGTATGGACGCCCGATGTGAGGATGACAAACATGTGTTTAAGGTCTTGGTCTTCCTTGATCTGTCTGCATAGCTCAACGCCTGTGACATCGGGGAGCATGACATCCAGCAGGACCAAGTCAGGACGATGCGCGCGGGCTTTCTCAAGACCTTCCATCCCCGTCGAGGCCTCCAGGACCTCATACCCCGCTCTCCTGAGGACCGTGGTGGTCAGGAGAAGAAGTTCAGGGTCATCGTCGGTGATGAGTATCTTGGTAGTATTACCTATTATTCAGTCCTTATTAAGTCATTATAAGAGGGAACCTGACACGTGTCAACCACCTCCTGCCAAGACCTCAAAAAATATTTGCTATCCGTTCATTGGAGCACTACGCAGGTTGAAGGGTGGCTCCAGGTCTCGCTGCATATAACGATCGGATCGTAACCGGCTCTTTACAACGCGAAGATATCCACAACTTCTTTTGCGATGAGCCGATCGGGATCGGGAAAATCGTATTCCAGGAGGTCTTCGGGCAATACCCACTTAATCTCTTCATGATCCTTAGGCTCTATATTTCCTGATATGTATTTAACCCGATAGGCATAGAGTGCGATGGCTGACTGACAGTTGAGCACGTGTTTGTTTAAAGAAATGAGAGGTCCTACTTCGATCTCAATAGCAAGTTCTTCGCGGATCTCCCTTTTCAAACAGTCTTCAAGGGTTTCATTATCTTCGAGCTTCCCTCCGGGGAATTCCCAGGAGTATCCCATGAAAGGACGCTTTCTCCGTGCGATAAGGACCTTCCCGTCTCTCTCGATCACAGCAGCAGCAACAGAAACATACTCAGGGTCTGTCATGGTGAGGATAGCTTCCTATTTCTCAGCCGCTTTCAGGCTGTTGGTGAGCATATTCAAGGGCTCGGCTAAGAACTTTTCGCCATGCGAATTGGCGCTTATAACCGATTAAATAGAGCTGGGAAGGTCGCTTGATATCATCCAGCGCATAAGTCATCTTACCGTTCAAGAAAGGAAAAGCGCCGGCCTGCATACTCCCTTTTGGTATCTGCACCACAACGTCTTCGTACATCCACCTTCTTTCCAGCGTACACACATCACCGATGGCCTTTTCAAACTGTGCCGTGATGATCGGCGTTGTTGCAACTGACGGAATGGGTCCCTTATCTAAATCGTAAACGAACGTATTTGCCTGGAAGGTGTCGGTGCGATACATAATACCCACACCGAGGCCAGGATTTTCTTTTTCATAGTCTTTTACATCGACGAGCTTGACCTGGCCCATGGCATCAGGAGATAGGATGCCTGTTTTCGGATGCCGATAAGGAGAGGTGCTTATGTTCATAACAACCGCAAAAAATACCAAAACCAAACAAAAAGTCAATAGAGGGCGTCTCATGTCTAACCTCCTGTCTAAGCGTACTATTGATTGTAGAAGACAAAACGAACAGTGTCAACCTATCTTTATATTCCTGTCTGTTTTTTGAACGGGTTCCGATATAAATAACTTCATCTTATGGAGGCATATTTACCCAGCATCCGGTATTTAACATCGTCCATGCCCATGACGATGGCTACTTCCAAACACATGTGTCCCACCTGCGAATGCGCCTGCAATCGCGAAGATCATCGGGGAACGGATCATTATGGCAGAAGTGAAGTCATATAGCATTTGAGTATCCTTGTAAAAGACGGAAAGATCTTTCATGAACGGAGCGTCGTCATCGCCACCCATGTGTTTTGCGGTTTTGCACATATGTCCTCTCTTTCCATTTTCGTCTGCGGGACATGAGCCTTGTGCCGGAAAGGACCAAGGATATTCTGATTCTCGGTCTCTGGTCTCTTCTTGCGACAAACGTGGAATGCTTCATAACAGGCGCTGTTGCGGGTTTGTTTTATACCGGCGGTGGCGGCATACTTTTGCATCCATAAGGACCCATCACACGTGTTCCCGGTCTAAAAAAACCTCTTTACCTGCGGAACGGGGCTTAAGGGCATGAAAGAATTTCTTGATGTCGTGACATTCTACAAGGTCCTCCGGGTGTGCGAAGTGAAAAGACATCCGGCGAACAGGCTGCCCCATATGTGGGCCATGCACGATGCGAAGAGTCAGGAGTATAAGCAACACAATAGGCGATAGGAAATAAACCACAAGCCATGGGCCGCGAGGCCCGAGTAACAAACTACACCTCGTAGACGCGCGGGACCCCATAACCGCAGCTATTCGTCATTCCCAATTTTTCAAGTTATACTATTTACTTGTTCCGGCGTACCAAAGAGCCCGATGAATCAGCGGTTATTGGGTACCCATACCTTGTGGGCAGGAACCCATGTGCCGTTTACATACTGACCCGGTAGTTCAACCCACTGTCCCGTCCCGGAGTTGCGGGGTGTGTTGGAAGTGACGGCCGAATCAGGAGCGGCGTAAGCCTGGTTTGGTACATATGTTGGCTGCGGATTGACATAGACAACGGCAGGTGGAGGATATCCATATGCGGGGGCGGGGTAGGGGTAGTAAGGGTAATAATAGTATGGACGAGCGATAACAGAGCCAACTATTACGCCGCCCACGAAGGCGCCCGGTCCGTACCACCCGTGGTATCCGAAGTGACTCCAGGCGTAACTGCTCGCAGGGAGGGCAAGCGAGATCACGATCACGGTAACGATGATGATCATTGAAATGTTCCGTCTCATGGAAACCTCCTTCTGTTCCTTGAGCTTGTGTACACTATAATTATATCAGATAAGGAGAGAAAAGAAAAGTGGGTCCCGTGTCCCTAAATCCACCACCTCTTTCCCCATGACCCATGTTGCTGCCCCGGATGGGCCGGTTTTCAGAAAAACTACCCGAAAAATGGAATCATAGGATGACTCCTTGCCCTCTATTATGCTATCCAGACATCATGGAACCTCTCTGAAGGCGAATTTTGGACAGGGCTCTCCTTTGCCCCGTTAAAGAATGCGATTTCATTGTCAGAGCGGCTTTAATCTTATCCTGAAGGCGCATAGCTAAGCTCCATGATTCTCTGCCGTGCAGAGAGCACTATCTCAAACGAGGGATGATCTGCGGCAAGCCGTATGAGAAGCTGTCGTGATCTCTCCATAACGCGTCCCGGCAGGTTAATGAGATGGAAGCGGATGGCCTTCATCCTTTTCGTCACCCAGAAACCCTTGAGGATAAGGTTCTTCATAGCGGTATTCAGGTTGTGGGCAAGGACCATGATCAACCACCATGCCGCATTCTCTGAGAAGTCCCCCGAGGGGAGCTTGCCCCCTGCCAAGTCTTCCTTCATAACCAATGAGCCTCTTCTGATTTGCCACAGCGCTCATGCTGCCAGTGGATGAGGTTGTCACCTTTCCAGTCCATATTGGTTACCATCCCGAAAAGCTTGTACTGGGTAGTCTTAACGGTGATGGTCTGAAAGGGAAGCATATTGGGAAGGTTGGGTTGCTTTAACAACTCCCTGATGGCTATATAGCGGTAGGGTTCTGTCTTTTTGGTTGTGGCACTCTTATTGGGGACAAAGCAGACCTCCGCATATTCTCCGGAGATACACCCATTTTTATCGAAAGGGGGTGCCACTCTTTCGTTTCATGGACCGCTTTTTTAAACTCCGGAGTGACATCGCAGCCTATGGCGAACTCAATTCTGCCGAAACGGGGGTGCTTCTTTTCGTCATTACAGTATGTGATTAGATCATGCTGATACCCTGCGGTATCAGAGCGGAGTCTCACGGTCTTTACTCCTTCGGGGAGAAGAGAGAGGGCTCTTTTCAATACCCTCAACTGTTCGTATCCCGCCGGGACATTACCGTCTCTAAACTCTGTATGAAGCATAAGCCCCAGCTCTGCCCAGTAGGTATTTAAGGGCTGGTAAGCTTTGTATCCCTTATACGAGAAGAGGCCTTCTTTTTTCTGGTGGCAATAAGGGTGGCATCCATATCGAGGGTGGCACACTGAACGGGATTCTTCGTATAGATCGCCCTGACGAGATCGCCCTGGACCATCTCAAGGGCAGTAAGCATCTCAGTGAGAGGAGGGATCACTGCCTTGCCCTCGGTGCGATCATAGTCTTCGTGGAAAGCAGAAAGATACCGGAAGACGGCTGACGGGGAAGGGAACTGACCGGTGCTTTTCCTTACGCCATCGTCTCTGTGTCTCTCGTCGCTCCTTTCTCGGAAGACCCTTAAGTTCAATGCGTTGAAGTATGCGGCAGAATCCTTCATCGGCTTCAAGGATACGAAGGTCATCGACACATTCTCCTCCTGCGAGATTTAAGAGGATAAGGGAGAGGATGATCTGCTCGTCTGTCCATCCCTGCACCTTTGTATGCAGGTGTGACGAGATACTTTCCCCCAGATTCAGCACGGAGGCTAGGTCCAGATAGATGGGAAGGCCTGCAAGAGAGGTCATGCCCGCTTGCACTTTTTTCTTTTTCATACTTGTAAGGAAGGAGTCCTTGTGCCATAATTGATTCACCTCGTTGGTGATAGATTTGTTTTCGCTAATCTATTCTATCACGCCTGTTCATCAGGGCCAACGAGGTTTTTAATTATTTTTGATGGTGGATCATGAGTGTCGTCTCCTCTCTCGAAACGAACGATTATTATCGAAGTGACGACCATCTGGTGGTAATGCTTTTACCGGATATTCTGAGGGTCCTGATACATATCACACTATTAAGGAGGATCTTCCCTTGCTGGTCATCGCAAGGAGTATGTATGAGTACGTCATCGCGCGAACGAAATACATTGGACATGGTTTATAAAGAAGCGTTAGCTCACGGGTTTGCCCAGATAGTCCTTTTGCACATAGGGTTTGATACAAGAGCGTTGCCGTTCTGGGATGAATCGAGGATGTCCAGGATATTCTAGTTGGGGCCCCACAACTCAAGACGCCAAGGTTTGTCAGTATCAGAAACGAACACTCGCCATCCCTGAGAACCTCACCTTGCTTTCTTCTGAAAATTAACTTGTTTAATGCATATTGCCTTCCTTTCTTTTTATGATGTGGAATAGCCGGTTAGGGTTGCAAAAATTTCTTCTGCGTGCTCTATGGCAACATTGTTTTGTCCTTATAACCGGCCGAGGTCAGTTTCTATCACGGGGTTTAAACCACCAGTAAGCATCGACCTTTGTTCCACAGTAGCCTCTTGTTTTACGTGTCTATGCTGCTTCGTTTACTGTTACCGTATATCCAAGGCTCGTGAGTCTCTTTATATAGTTTTTCGCAATACGGTCTTTTTTCCGTGTATCGAGATAGTTTGCCCCAAGTTCTTTGTAGGGTATTTTGTATTTGAGTATGTGATAACAGCTTATAAGGATTTTATGGCCGACCGCTACCAGGGCCTTCTTTTTCCCTCTTCTGCCCACAAGGCTGCGATATTTAGCAAAGAGGTAAGTGCCTTTCATCCTTGTTGCCACCCATGCGAACTCTGCGAGGATACTTTTTAAGGATGTATTGCCGTGTGTGGTCGGTCCCTGGTTTTTTCTTCCCTGCGCTTTCGTTGTTGCCGGGACTCATGCCTGACCATGAGGAAATGTGCATATCGGTTACAAAAAGGTTCATGTTCGTACCTATTTCCGCGATGATGACGGAAGCGCTGTCTTTCACAGCCGGTATTGTCTTCAAAAGATCGTATTCCTCTTTGAAGTGAAGCCCGATTATTTCCTGTATCTTCTGTTCCAGGGTGACGAGGATCTCCTCTATTGCCTTTATATGTTCTAAAGACGCACGGATCATAAACGTATGGTGTCCCTCCATATGTCCCACAAGGGCTTCTGTGAGGTCCTCCTTTTTCTTCCGTAACCTGCCCTTGCTCAATTCTGCCATTTGGTCTGGTCCAAGATCTCCCTTCATCAGCTCTTCGATAATCCGGGTCCCGCTTACCCCGAATATATTCGAGGCAACAGATGAGAGCTTTATATTCGCATCTTCAAGAATCTTCTCTATTCTCTGTTTTTCAGAGGTAATGGCTTGAATAAGCTTCCTTTTATACCGGGTGAGATCCCTTAAGTTCCCTTATTTCTTTCGGAGGGATGAAGCTTCCCTTGACCAGTCCGCTCCTTAGAAGTTTACAGAGCCATTCACTGTCCTTCACGTCGGTTTTTCTTCCCGGTACATGCTTGACATGTCGTGCATTTACCAACATCACTTCGAAACTATCTTCCAGTATGTTAAATATGGGCTTCCAGTAGACTCCGGTACTCTCCATGGCGACATGGGTAATCCCATGTCCCGTAAGCCAAATCTTAAGACGTAAAAGATCGTTGGTAACGGTGCTAAAGGTCCGTATCTCCTTTTTTATCCCTGTTCCCATGATGCATGCGACTACTGTCTCTTTGTGCACATCAAGACCAGCCCCTCTTTCGATGATGATATCCATGATATCCCTCCTTTTGTGTGAGAATAGGTACATCGATATTCTTATAACAAAAAGAGAGGCTTCATACCATTTTCATTCTTATTTGTGCCGACGAGTCGGCATGGGTGTTTCTATTGATTTTAGCAAGGAATCGTTTTCCTTGAGGCTTCAGCAAACAGGGTTTGGCAGGAACAAAAAAAGCCTTTGTAGCCTGGAAGGTCTTTTGATGTACCTGCAGCCCTGCGCTCTTGCCGGGACATTCCGAGGGGAGTGAAATTATTTTGACCATGTCTATGAATCAGTTTTGCGCAGGAATGGTATTTCGGAGGGGGGTGAGGAGATTGCCGGCTCCGTGGTAAAAGTATGAGAAAAGTGGCATTTTGGCATCGAAAAAGGAGAGGTCGTGTAGTTTCTATCTCGGTATGGTTTGCCACCGAGCGACTAACGAGATGCCGCGATGTTGGAACAGAGGTATTTCGCAGACAGAGCGGGCCGGACAAATAGGGTAGGCCAACGATACCCACCGGCTCATAAGAGCTGTCAAGGCCTGAACCCGGCACACTCCCCGCCCCCACCACCTATTGCCTATCCCCCTATAGTCCAGTTTTCTATATCCCTATTTTTTTCCTCTTTCCCCCGATATGAGCCAGTATACCGTCTACGGCCTTCACGGGATCGGTATCAACATTGAGCATGCCACCGGTTAAGCCCTTCAAATCTTCCGTGAGGAGCTTTACGAGGTCCGGCCCACCGGTGATGGTCAGGACAGGATTGACGTATGTATAGAGGCCAAGTGCCAAGGCGAAAACCGCGTCGATAGTTGCCTTCTGCTCCATGTACTCAGGGGCAACGACAGCTACAGGGAGATCAGGAATCGGTACCCTCGTCGCGTTGGAGATCAAGCAGAGGAGATCGGCAAGCCGGCCCGTATCGGTGCATGTCCCAAAACTGAGCACAGGTGGGATCCCGAGGGCTTCACAAACCTTCTTCAAGCCTTCCCCGGCAAATTTCTTTGCCTCAAGACTCGTGAGACCCGCCACTTGCATGGCCCCGTTACCGCACCCCATAGAGAGCACGAGGATATCACGCTTGATCAGTTCTTTCCCGATACGGACGCTATGGACATCCTGACCGGAATCACGGAGTGTCGTGCAGGATACGAGACCGGCGATACCCAAGATTGAGCCGCTGTTGAGCGCATCAAAGAGCGGCGCGAAGGTGCCACCCAAGACATCGAGGATACCTTCCGATGAAAAGCCAACAAGAGCTTCCGTAGTAGGCAGGCCTGTCACTGCCTCCACTGTGTCCCGCCTGTCTTTAAAATTTGCAATGGCCATGTCGAGGAGCGCCGCGGCCTGCTTTTCCGCCTCCTGCGGGACGTAGTCGATCCTGTCTGTGACGCCTTTAAAGATAACAAGGGGGCTTACCGGAATGAGTTTGAATTTATATTTTTCAGCGTATTTGGGGTCTACCGGCATGGAGCAATTCATGTCGCAAGCAAAGAGATCAACGCATCCACTTGCCAGTACTGCTTCCTGCATGATCCAGTTGCCTGTAAAACCATAAAAGACATCATCCATGGGCCATCTCTGGATCATCTCCTGGCCCGTCTCGATGTTTGCGATGATACGGAGCCCCTTGGCGCCGAAAGCCTTCGCCTTTTCCTGCCAAGCGGGTTTTCGCGCAAGCTCCACCATGGCAAATCCGAGGAAAGGCTCATGGCCGTTGGGGAGCACATTGACGTAATCGGGATCAAGAACGCCGAGGTCTACCCGCATGGTGTGCGGTCTTGGTATACCGAAGAGGATATCTTGGCAGTATTCGTTGACAATCTGGCTTTGATACGCCATTGCGATACCAAGACGCATGGCCTTAAGCGCCAGGCTTTTGTAATAGCCATCCACATTGGTAAGACAGGAACTCGTGGAAAACATCATTTCGCTGTGGATGCCGCCGGGGAAAATATCGAGCTTCCTCCAGACCGCCTTTCTCTCCTGAGGGGCGAGGGTCTCCACGATATGGCTCGGTTCGTCATATTTACGGTTAAAATCGGTCTCGAAATAGTTGCAGAGCATGAATGCCACTTCATTAATAGGAAAATCAGAAGGTATATTGAACCGGTTAGCGAATTCCGCGAGTTTTTCCGGTTCTTTGATGGTGAAGGGCGATTCGCCATCCGCGACGGCTCTGAGTGTTTTAATGGTTTGCTCCGTGTGGTAGTGGTACGTTGACGCCCCCATAACGTTTCGGAGAAGCATCATACGCATGGCCATGCCATCACCGGTGATCCCGCAGACACCTCTTTTGTCCTTTGCCACATCAGCTCGGCAGGGGCCGTTCGAACAGAGATCGCATCTGACTCCCCCCCGACAGAAGGGGCACCGTTGATCGGGGCTTGAACCGAAGCCCTGGGCTTCATATCGATCCCAGATATTGGTCATGCCGTCTTTCTTTATCCGTTCATAAATCTTACGAACTGATTCGTGATAAGAAATCCTGTCGCCTTCCATGAAAACCTCCTTCTTGTTACAGGTAAAGCAATCTTAGCAGAGAGAGTCTGCATCGTCAAGCACCAATGATCAAAAACCGGGACAGTCAAAAGGGTACAAAATTGATTATATGTCGCCCTCAGTCTGGTCCCTGCAAAGCATCTTCATGGATCTCTACTATCTCGCGGTCCTTGTTGGGTCGCTGGCATTCGATCTGCACAGCGCTGTCATAATCTACCCGGCGGTTGCATTCCTTTATCCTCCTTACGTTATCGTTGCCTGGCACTTCAGGTTAACGTTCTTTGCGGAAGACCTCCTTTGAGGAGTATACGATTAGCTTTGCTTTGCCGCAGAACGCGCAGATGAGCTTTTTGGAACATGCCAGTGTCCGAATTTAAAACAGGAAAACGTCTCTTCGTTTTTTCTTGTGAGTTCTTCGCGGGCACGCAGCCTATGATATCCTTGAGTGATATTTCAGGATCATGATAACGTTTCTTGCTTTTCGTATTTTTACCGTATTGAATCGCTTCTTCAGGGCACCATTGAAGACAGGCAAAACACTGTTCACATTGGTGTTGCCAGGCGGGTTTCCCTTCGGCCATCACAATATTTCGGGCCGGACAAAGGTTCGCGCAAATCCGGCAGGCAGTGCACTTCTCGTCGGCAAAGAAGGCTTTATCCATCTTGGGCACATTCGGTAAAGACTTGCGGTACACCAATGAGAAAAGCAGATTGAGCCAGAGGGGGCCTTTTCCCGGGGTCAGTTCTTCTTTGTTGCCGACAGCCGCCGCGATCCGTCCGCATTTTTCGAGCGCGGCGAGAAACTTCTTCTGCTGTTTGTCCTGTGAGATGGTGCCACCCCAGGGAATATAATTGCTGGGCAGGTCGATAGAAAATCCACATGAAAGATTATGATTTTTCGCATGCAGAAGCTCCTGTAACTATATGAGAGTCGCGGCGACCTGACCGGCATTGATGGCAACGGCAAAGAAGTATTGCCCGGGACCGGCTTTCAAACGATGAACGAAATCAATAACTGGCGGCGGCAGCCCCCAGATATACACGGGAAAAACAAGACCGATACACTCCGAGTCACAGTGGAGCGATTCTTTTCTGTTCCGGTTCAAGGCAATCAGTTCTGACTGATCCAAATGGTCGGCAATCTTCCTGGCAGTCCAGAGAGAAGTGCCCGTTCCTGTGTAAAAATAGATTATTGTTTTCATCAGGTTACTCCTTAAGGATAAACTCAACCAATTTTCCAGCAATCCATATTTTATTTCAAGCATAAAATAGCGGGAGTTGTACCCCGATGTTTGTTCATTGATTTCTATCACCTCCTGTCATAGACTGAGGAGGTGATCTCGCTATTCAAGAGGGCCATATCAGGCATTACGAAGAATGTTGTCGGGATCAGTCTCGTCAGTTTTTTTAACGATATCGCTTCAGAAATGGTTTATCCCATAGTACCCATCTTCTTAACGACGGTACTGGGAGCGCCGGTGACGGTTGTGGGTCTCATCGAAGGGATCGCTGAATCAACGGCCAGTATTTTGCGGGTTTTTTCAGGCTGGTTTTCTGACAAATTCAGAAGCAGAAAACCCTTTATGGTAGCAGGATATGCGCTTTCGGCCATTTCAAAACTAATAATAGCTGTTTCATTCCACTGGTCTGTCGTTATGGGAGGGCGATTCCTTGACCGTTTTGGGAAAGGGATAAGGACATCAGCCCGTGACGCGCTGCTTACAGAGGGTT
Organism: uncultured delta proteobacterium; assembly: GCA_963754785.1. GTDB lineage: Bacteria > Desulfobacterota > Syntrophorhabdia > Syntrophorhabdales > Syntrophorhabdaceae > PNOF01. Next base: position 457,151 of record CAVWHH010000027.1, read on the forward strand.
GCGATGTGTCTTGCAGGGGAAAGGTCTTCGGATTTCATCGCGCCATAGACACAATGGGCGCATTGGTAGGCCCTCTTGTAGCCCTTACTCTTCTTCAAATGTTCAATGATAACATGCGGTTCATCTTTTTTCTCGCCGCTATCCCTGCTGTCGTCGGGGTTATGCTTCTTATCGCATTCGTAAAGGATATACGAAAACAACAAAACACTGTGGATACCGGGTCACTTACTCTGCGAGGTATAAAACTGAGCCGAGATTTCAAAATATTTCTGCTCGTGGGCGCCATCTTTGCTGGTGGAAACAGCTCTGATGCCTTTTTGATCCTGAGGGCGCAGAACCTTGGGTTTTCTTTGGGTTTGACGATTGTTGTCTATACGGTTTTTAATGCCGCCTATGCGCTTTCCTCATTCCCTGCCGGTATTCTTTCCGACAGGATCGGACAGAAAAGAGTCCTCCTCTACGGATTTTGTCTTTTCGCGCTCATCTATTTTCTTTTCGGCATTGTGACAAAGCCGGCTCTCCTCTGGGTCCTTTTTCCTACGTACGGTATATACATGGCCCTCACGGAAGGCGTGGGCAAGGCCTATATTTCGCTCCTTGTGGAAAAGGACTACATTGGTACTACATACGGAATCTATCAGACATTGATTGGGATCACGACGTTCTTATCTTCACTCGTGGCCGGTTTCATCTGGAAATATATCGGTCCGGGCGCTCCCTTTATCTTTGGAGGAATTATGGCCATGGCAGCTTTTAGCATATTCGGCGTTTCAATGAAAAGAGTCGATGCACAGGAACAGAGGAAGGGGGTGGGGGAGTAAAATCCGTACGATGAGAAGGCAAAAGGGCGAAAACGAAGATTGGGAACAAAGAGAGTTTGACCTCATGATGGGTATATAATGATTAAAGTTTATGGAAGAAAACACGATAACACTATGAAAAGAAATGTTATCTCCTGAAAATATATTTCAAGGAAGCGATGCATGAGAGCCATGGTCGTCGATGATTTTGCAACAATGCGAAAGATCATAAAGAGCATTTTACAGAAGATCAATATTACCGATGTAATTGAGACAGAAAACGGGGCTAACGCCCTTGAGTTTCTACAAAAGGAACATCCCGATATCATCATCAGTGATTGGATTATGCCCGAGATGACAGGTATCGATTTCCTCAAGACGTGCAAGGAAGATGATACCATAAAGCACATCCTCTTTATCATGGTTACCGCCGAGGCCTAGAAGGAGTGCATCATGGAGGCCATTAAATTCGATGTCGATAATTACATAGTCAAACCTTTTACGCCTGATAAACTGCAAAGCGCTATTGCAAAAGCGAAAGCGAGAGCGAGAGCGAGAGCGAGAGCAAGAGCAAGAGCAGCACAATAACATAGCCCGATTGATGGAAAGCGGAGATGGATATAAAATATATCAATCCTTTTGTTTTGGCGACCAAGACGGTCTTCAAAGCGTTGCTCAATATCGACATGACCATGGATAAACCCCTTCTCAAGAATGATAAGACAACATCGGGCGATGTGACGGGCGTTATGGGGGTCGCCGGCGATGGCGATAAAAGGGGCACGATGTGCATAAGTTTCAGTCGCAAAGCCGCTCTCTTTACCTAATAAGACGCTCATGGGTGATGATCGCAGCAATATTGGCTCTGAGGTTGTTGATGCGATCGGTGAGCTGACAAATATTATATCGGGACAGTCAAGAAAAGAGCTTGAAAACGTGGGCGTAAACCTGACGGCTTCAATCCCCACAATTGTTGTCGGTAAAAACGTGGAATTGCACTTCACGCGTAAGTTGCCCATTATATCATTACCGTTCCACTTTTCGACGAATTATGGAAAGGAGACCTTACACGTGAATTTTTCTTTTGAATAGATTCCCACGGGATTACCCCCCCGCTTACATCCCTGGGTCCCCTGCCGGACTCGCGCCGCGGGTACCTGTAATGTTTTTTCATGGGTTTTGGAATCTACGAGCGTGCTCAGCAAGCGTTGAGGGGAAAGCCGGGTACCCGCTTGAGGGTATGGCTTTGTCTGTGGAAGGGGGGCACGAGCCCCTTTGATAGATAGGAAAGCAATTATGTCGAGTCAAAGGCATTAAACAAGCATCGTACGGAGTCGCAATTAAAGTGGGCTACAACCTCCTCGCACAAAATTCTTCTTATTCTAATTCTAGATCAAAGCGATATTTGTTGACAGTGTCGTCGGCTTTGTTAATGTATCTGTAATACGCCTTGCCGCCTCGACATTATCTTTGATTTAGCATTGGGCTACTCTGTTTGATTTCACCCGAGCTTGACGAAATATGTTGACGCTAGGCTCGCGCAAGCGAGGAATGCGGCAGGAACGCATACGCACAGAAGACCAAATCCCACCGAATAATGATCTCCCAAATAGCCGATCATAATCGGGGCAAAAGAAGACGTCACGTATCCGAAGGTTATAATAACACCGAGTGCGAGGCCCTTGTAATCAGAAAAAATAAGACCGGTAAAGGTCCAGACCGAACCCATGACAGCGGCGCCCGTGAAGCCAGCGATAAACGTAAAAGTTGTTCTGAGAACATTATTGTGCCCCGAAAGGATGAGGCCCAGCGACAGCATGAGAAGAAGCCCGCCGATTACCCCTGTTTTACGGTAACCGAGTTTGTCCGATATCCATCCCATGGTGGGTCTTCCGATAAACTGTCCGATTCCATACATCCCCGCGATGAGCCCAACCACACTGATGGCCATGCGGAGTTCCGTTTTAAGAAAGTCGGGATACCACATCGTGAAGCCAAACTCCGCGGAGATTTGGAATGTAGCGGTTAGACTTAAAAGCAAAAGCATCATGAGATGTATGGGTTTCAGGATGTTGCGATCAAAAAAATGCCCAGTGCGGGTTGGCTTAGTTTCCTCCGGCCAGAAGATGAGAAGCAGAAAGGCCACAACAAGACCCGAAAACCCTGTAACGAAAAAGGGTGCTCGCCAGCTTCCGGTGAGATCAAGAAGCCATCCCGCGAGAGCAGGTCCCGTAAACCAACCGAGCGAAGAACCGGACGACATGAATGTCACATAAAACCCGGGACGTTCGGGAAATAATTCCAGGGTAAGGGCGATGAGAGGTATGAAATAGAATGCCTCTACCATACCGGTAAAGAACCGAACCACAAAGATTTGGTGTGTGCCGGTTGCCAGTCCACAGAGAGCGGTAAGAAGAGAGAAACCAAAAATGCCGAAGAGCACTGCGTATTTTCTGCCGAAGCGGTCTGAAAGCAATCCGGCGAGGATAGTGGTGAACATATATCCCCAGAGAGAAGCGGAGCCGACAACACCGAGGGCGGTCCTGCTCACGCCAAATTCCTCCATGAGTGATGGTATAAGTGGGCCGTATATCCAGCGTTGGGTAAAGTAAAAGACCATCCCAACCCATCCGAGGCAGAAGAATATAATTTTTCTTGATTTCATACTAATTCTTACTGCACTGTGCCATCGTTTTACAAGGGAAACATGCATTGCCCTTCATTTGTGAAAGCCATTTTGTCGTTCTATCCAGCCGTCTCCTCTTCTCACCTTCTTATTTTCAGTGTATACTTACGGATGGCTGAAACACTCAAGACTTGGTGGCTTAACAATGGTCTCGTTCTTGAGATACTGGATGAGTCAATATGCTATGGAGCCGATTCATGGACGATAAAACTTATTGTCAAAAGCGCTATCGCCGTGAAAACAGAGTACCTTACCGATTTAGAGGACGACCTCCATTATCTTGAGATTCTAAGCATGCTCCTGCCGACTACGGAGTATCGCAGGGAGATCATAAAAAACGGCGTGAAGGCGAAAGATGTATCGAAGGAAAAACATTTTCTTCTAGATGCCTTTGAGAAGGATGTCCTTCGGTACTTTGAGATGAAGGAGTTTCCTGAGCGCTACGTGAGGAAGTTATATAAAGAGCTCGAAAAGAAACTATCAGTAAAAAAGGCTCTTGAAGACAAAGACTGTAAGGGGTTGGTATAGGACAATAGCATTGCAGTGTAGCGCGCATTAGGGCCGTAGGTCCTGAGCCGCGGCCCCGATGAGCATCTGTATTGTCAAGTTATCGTTAGTCTGCGACAGAGTAACCCGGGAACTTTCAGCGAGCATGAAGGCTCCTGTTATCATTCCGGATTTGGCAGACCGATAACCACGCTGGTGCCTTCTTGCCCCTGAGCGGGTTGTATGGAAAGGGTCCCGTGGTGTTTTTTTACCACGAGCCGCGCGATGGGCAGGCCGAAGCCGGTGCCAGCAGCCTTGGTTGAGAAAAAAGGGGAAAAGAGCTTCTCGATCTCTTCCCGGGGAGGCGAACCCGTATTAAAGATTTCAATGCGGACGTTGAAGGGCGGGCTATTCTCAATCTCTGAGGATATTCTGACCAGAGGATTTTGTTTGTCTACTGCCTCCATGCTGTTCTCAATGAGATAGTAAAAGAGATATTCGAACCATTTGGAATCACCCTTAAGTTGACAAGCAGTTTCCTGGCAATCAATCGCTATTTGAACATGGCGGTATGCATTCCTATTCATGCTGTCGAGTTTTTTACAGACAGAGTCTATTAATTCCGGAATGCTTACCTTCTGAAACTCAGGTTCTCCCTGGAACAGCTCCATGTAAACCTTGATATCATGGACCATGTTTTCCAGCCTCTCGTTTTCTTCCATCAGCATTTTGTAGGTCTTGTACTCCGGTGTTTCTTCGGAAACTTTGCCCTGAAGTTTTTTTAAGTTCCATCCGATGATCATTGAAGGGTTCCTGACCCTGTCGGCCACCTCGCTCATGACCTCGATATCGCAGCTTATCGTGTTCTCGATGTAAGCCGTCGTTTCTGTCAGAAGACAGAGGTCAAGCATCTTGTTGATCGTTGAGAGAACCTGACTTCTCTTGCCGAGGGGGACCTCTTCGAAGACGATTTTGTGGCAGAACTGCCGTATCATGGCAAAGCCGAGATTCGAGTATCGTTGATCAAGGTTGACCTCCACATGCCTCGCGCCGACTTTCCAGAGATACGCAAGGAAAACGTCGTCCGGATGGGCCCGGAAAAAGGATTCAAACCAGGCGGCCCAGACCCGCTTCATGAGACCCGGCGCCTTTTCGTTTTCAAGGATCACCCTTGTGTCGGGCATAGCGTAAAAAAAATCGTAGAAGTAATCGGCAAAGGCACTCTGCTTGACGATGAAGAAAGACCTGTAGGAATCCAATTGAGCTATTTCGTTATCCGCAATCCCGATCTTCGTGAGGAACATGTGGAGTTTCTGGTGGGGAGATTGAACGTCAGCCATATACGTGTTTAAAAGGTAACACAGCATGGGGAGAACGTCAACGGGAAGGACTATTGTCTTACCCCCTAACGCCATAATCAGTCGTGACTGCAGAACATCCGCTGCATTGTCTTATGTGTGCCCGGCACGGGTGTGAACTTATGGGGTGTAAGTCCCATATACGAGAGCCCAAAGGTATTCACATGATGAATACTATCAACAGTACGGGCCGAAGGCACGGGTGTATCCGTGAGCGATGGGTCCGAAGGGAGCCCGATGGCATACGTGCGGACCAGCAAGCGTGGTGGTGTAGTGAGGGAGGGTTAAATGCTGTCTCTCACCGGAGACCCCTTTTTACATTGATCCCCCTTGTCATTGACAACCATGGTTCACATACAACGAAACGCGTGAAAGAATGGCGTACAGAACATCATCGCTTCCCTATGCACGTTATACCCACCTTGGCATCATGGCCTAGAGAGGTTCTTCAGCGAAATCACCACAAAGAAAATCAGAGGGGCGTCTGTTCAGGCCCTCATTGATGCCATTGTGGAGTTTGTTGAGAAGCACAACGAGAGCCCGAAGATATTTACCTGGAGAAAAGATGTACGATACTGGCAAAGGTTTTAAGGTGTAGAAGTGTTGGGAGCAGGACATTAGGAAGATGTCTCAATAACGGTTTTACGACAATTCACCTTTTGAAGTATCTGCTCAACCTTCCTGGTCGAAACAAAAGGTTTACGATTTTCGTTGTTATAACGGATGTATTGTTTATCACGGCTAGGAATGCAATGCGATTGTTCAGGGCGCTGCACATAGAAGTGGATGGAAGTTGTGAGATGTGATAAAAAAAACCGCGCCCCTTCGCTATGCTGCGGGTACAGGTGACGATGGGACGATCAAAAGCCTGAAGGACAACAAATCAGGACCGGGGTTTTTCCTCAAGCCGGTTGAAAGTTTCGGGAACGAGTTCGGAAAGCGCCGGGAATATGTGTATGGCCCCCGTAATTGTCCGGTAGCTGGCTCTCTGCGCCACCGCATTCACGACCTCTTGAATCAAATTCGATGCCTCAGGTCCAATGATATGGAAACCGAGTATGTGTTCCGTTCCCTTTTCAACAATGGCCTTGGCGAACCCTTCCTCCTCAAGCCTCACATCGCCCTGCACGATATCGGCATATCGAACCAGGCCGACGAGGATATCATGGTTTTTTGCGGCCTCTGCCTCGGTCAATCCTATGGAAGCTATCTGGGGCGCGGTGAACACGGCATGAGGAACAGCATTGAAATCCATTCTTATCTTATCCTCTCTTTTCGTATTCCCGCGCAGCGTGTTATGCCACAGAACGGCGACTTCACGGTCGGCCGCATGGGTAAACATTGCTCTTCCTGTAGCGTCTCCCAAAGCCCAGATATCGGCTTTGCTTGTCTCAAGATAATCATTGACATCGATGAACCCTGTTGGCGTCAAAGCGACACCTGTTTTTTCGACCTTGAGACTGTCGGCATTCGATTTTCTCCCTGCGGCGATAAGGATTGTCTGGCCTTCGATGTTCTTCTCTTCTCCGGTTTTACGATCCTTTACGGTGAGGACAATGCCTTTGCTGTCTTTGACTACTGAAATGGCCTCATGTCCGGGATAGATTTTCATCCTCTTGCATAGGGATTTTTCAAGAAGCGCTGAGATCTCAGGTTCTTCAAAAGAAGTAAACCGGTCGTTGTATTCCACGACGGAAACAGCCGAGCCCATGCCCGCGAAAAAATGGGCATATTCGACGCCGATATAGCTGCCGCCGACGATCATAATGCTTTCGGGGCGTTTCTCAAGCTCAAGGAGAGATTCATTGGTGAGATAGTTAATATCCGAAAGCCCTTTAATATGCGGTATGGCAGGTCTGGCACCTGATGCAATGAAGATTTTGCGGCCACGTATTCTCTCCCCTCCTACCTCCATGGCATATTCATCAATGAAGTAACCTTCCGCTTCGTAAAAATCAAGATTATCCGTTCCCTTCAGGTCGCCTCGGATGGAATCCACGCCCTTCCTTCTGATTTCCCGCATTCGTTCCATGATAGCCGGAAAATCTATTGATATGACGTGGGTTCCTACGCCCAGTCTCTTTGCTTCCATGATCTGCATTGCCAAATCGGCGGCATACAAAAGCGTCTTGGAAGGTACACAGCCGACATTCATGCAGGTTCCCCCAAGAAACTCACGGGCCACAAGGGCCACTTTCAGATTTTTGGAGAGCGCTTTATAGGTGAGACTCAGGCCTGAGCCTGAACCGATGACGATAACATCATACTCCTTCATGAAGAACCTCCTTCCGACAATGAATGCCGGGCCATATAATAGCTAATATAAGTACTGGCACGTCACGGCGTAAAGTGAGAGCAGCCGGACCATTGACAGAAAAGGAATACGTATTAGTATGTAAAATAGCTTACGATGGGGTAATGATTCCTCGTAGCCCTTAGGCAAAGGAGGATGTATCGCAAGGTTCCTTCTCGATCCCGATCACACCGCTGCCCAATTCAGGGTCCATCATATGATGGTCACCTGGGTTCACGGCCAATTCAGTCAGGTGGAAGGTACTCTCGATTTTGATCCGCGGGATATGGGCGAATTATCTGCAGAAGCCAAGATAGATGCCGCCAGTATTTACACGGGTGTGGAGAAGCGCGATGCGGACCTTCGCGGTCCCAACTATCTCGATGTCCAAAACTACCCCTTTATCACATTCAAAAGTGTCAGGGCAGAAGCCGTCGGTCTTTATCGGTGTTTGGTCCACGGGGGGTTGACTCTTCACGGTGTGACGCGCCCTGTTACGCTGGACGTAAGTTTTGCTGGTCCTTCACATTTCCAGGATGATGATCGGTTATACACTACTTACGGCCTCAGAGCAAAGACCAGGATCAATCGTGAAGACTTCGGTATGATGACGAATATGGAGCTGGGAAACGGCGGCTTTATGGTCGGCAAGAATGTCTATCTCACGATCAATGCTGAGGCTGATCTGTCAGAGGCATAGAGGCGCCGGCTGGTTCGTAGAAAACACCTGATACGCAGGAGACGCTTTTTACTAAGAGTCTGTCAATGAATAACTGAATCATCTTTCTTCCGAGGATATATGGTATAATTCCATTCTCCCCGGAAATTGCTGTGCTTGATATTCAGAGAAGCCATTTCTTCGTCCGTTACTTTTACTCCCTTTGCGTATGTGTTGCTATCCAGTCGACAGTACACTTTCAGTCCTTTGCCGGTACGTGTTGAAGCGATAAGATTTACGATCACCTCATGACTAATAAGGGGCCTGCCACGCCAGTTCTGGCTGATAAATGAAAACAGTCTGTGCTCTATTTTATTCCATTTGCTTGTTCCTGGAGGGAGATGAGCAACATGGACGGCAAGCCTTGCAGAGTCGGCAAATTTCTGCAGTTGCGCTTTCCATAATTGCCTCCTGTAGCCGTTACTTCCTCCGCTATCCGCAGTAATCATGAGGTTTTTGGCTTCGGGGTACCGGGAGTGTCCCATGCTGTCCCACCATCCCTGAATGCTTGCAACGGCAAATGCCGCAGTGTCATGGTCTATGCCAACATTGACCCAGCCTTCGTTTTGTATGAGATCATAGATACCATAAGGAATTGCTTTTCCCAATTCCTTATCCGGGAAATCATGGACATTTACCTTGGCCGGCATACCTTTCGGCTGCCATTCACGTCCGTTATTCTTGAAGTTTCCCCCTAGCTCTTTCTTCTTTGTGTCCACCGAAATTACCGGTTCACCCGCATTATGAAACTCGTTCGTTGTGTGATAGATATACTCAAACTGTTCATTCCGGTCCGGAGATGCGCTTCCCTCAACGGTCTTCTTGTTGGCTTGAAGGCTATATCCCATCTCATGTAACAACTCGGCAACGGTTTGACGGTTGGTTGTATGCCCTTTTGCCTTCAGTTCTTCTGATAAGGAGCGGAGACTCTTGCATGTCCACAGTAACGGGGATTCCGGGTCTCCCCTTGTTACCGGCTCAATCAACTGTTCAAGGTCACTTCTGAGAGTGGAGTCGGCATCGACAGCTTTTTTCCGTCCTCCACCTTCTCTCCGAATGCGACCTTTCCTCTGAGGCTCAGGCATACCTTGCTTTAGTTCCTGCACACCCTGTGATATGGCTCTTCGTGATACGCCCGTAGCCCTGCTTACCTCGGATATCGCTCCGTACCCTTCACCAAGAGTCTCTGCCGCGGCAATCATCCTTCTCATTCGTTCATCCAGGTGAGGTGATAAGGTCTCAAACCTGAGCTTTATCCTTAACGCATCCACACTACCAGTATAGCATGGATGAGAATTAGCTGCTACAGTTATTTACTGACAGTTCCTTAGCTTTTGATGCCATCAGGAAATATGGCAGACAAATAAAAGTGTGAGTACGCCGCAAAAGGAGAATAAAATGACCAAAGAAGAAATCATGACTTTCGTAAAGGCAAACCCGGTTTGTTTTCTCGCCACCGTTGAAGATAATACGCCGCACGTACGGGGAATGCAGATGTTCAAAGCAGACGAGAGAGGAATTCTGATCCAGTTGAGTACCATGAAAGACATGTATAAACAGCTTGTCACAAACCCCAAGTCGAGCTCCGTTTCAATGATCTCAAGAGCGGTATTCAGGTGCCAGCGGTACGGCCAAATTCCTGGAGGGGCAGGGCACCAAGGAAGAGGTCCTTGCGGCGCGGCCCTTCCTAAAGCCATTGGCAGAAGCGCACGGGATGGATGCCCTCAAGGTGTTCCGGGTTGCCGATGCTCAGGCGAATGTTTGGACGAGAGAGACGAACCTGGCTCCAAAGACAAATACCGAACTATGGCTTTCCTGTCGCCCCTTTTAATTTTTCTGCCCGCGATGTACATGAATCGAGAGAGCAGAAGATTCCTCGCAGAGGATGAGGGCGTTACACGACCCGGCCCTCATATCTTGCCCAAGATGTGAGGGCTTTGATATGACGACGGCATAAGAATTATCCCGGTCGCAGTTTTCGAGAGTTTATAGTCCACGTGATGTTGCTTGACAAAAGTGTCCCTGATTCCCGATAATATCTTCAACGCAACTCATCATGGGATCAATGCGCACAGATGAGTAGAGAAAGAGAGCTCTTAAGATCTCTATGACTAAAAAAATTGCACCCGTACCGCTTTTGTTCATCCTCACGGGTTTGAACCTCTTTAATTATCTGGATCGCTATGTTCTCAACGCTGTAAGGACTCCACTGGCATCCGATTTTGGCATCAGCTACGGAGACTCAGGGCGGCTCTTCACCGCCTTTATGATCGGTTACTTTATTACATCCCCGTTTTTTGGTTACCTGGGGGACCGCATGTCGCGCAAAGGTCTCATTGTTCTGGGTATTTTTGTTTGGAGCGTGGGTACTATATTGACGGGTTTTGCTCAGGATTTTGGCATGCTTCTGTGTTTTCGGGTATTGGTTGGCGTCGGGGAGGCGAGCTACGCGACTATCAGCCCGGGGCTGATTTCCGATACCTGGGGCCCGGCGAAACGAAATAACGCCCTCACTATCTTTTATGTGGCGATTCCCATCGGCTCTGCCATCGGCTATATTTTAGGAGGTTTTATCGCAGAGCACTGGGGCTGGCGTGATGCCTTTTTCTGGGCAGGTGCCCCGGGTTTTTTACTGGCGCTGTTGCTGTATCCCTTCCGTGAGCCTCAACGGGGAGGATCGGACGAAAACAGAGGTGAGGGACTCGCAAAGCCCAGCCTCAAAGATATTGTGGGACTCTTCCGCAACCGAGATTTCAATCTCATTATTTGGGGCTATGTTGCCTACACCTTTGCACTGGGGGCCTTCGCATTCTGGGGACCGACCTTTCTGGAGCAGGTGCACAGGCTCTCCACAGAGAAGGCGGATAATTTTTTCGGGGCTGTCATAGTGGTAGCAGGATTAGTGGGCACCTTGCTCGGCGGTTTCGCGGCAACATTATGGCAGAAGCGTAATCCCGCAGGGTATGCCTGGATGCTTTCCGGTTCCGTCTGCCTTGCGGTCCCTCTGTCTTTTTTCGCGCTCATCTCGCTCAATACTCCACTTGCAATGAGTCTCCTAGCGGCTTCGATCTTTTTCCTCTTCCTCTGTACGGGGCCTGTCAATACGCTGATTCTTGAGGCCGTCCCTGTCAACCTCCGATCAAGCGCCATGGCGCTTTCAATCTTCATGATCCATTTATTCGGCGACATGTGGTCTCCGGAAATAGTTGGCCGACTGGCTGACTCCATGAATCAGGATTTGCAAAAGGCAACCCTCGTTCTTCCCGGGGTTTTATTGGTCAACGCGTTTCTCTGGCTGGTTTTGGCTTTGAAGACTGTGAAGGCTCAGCCAGTGCACAAAAAAGCAGGTTATAATATAGACGGTAATTAAATACATCACGTCGGAGTGTCTATGGAAATTATGTTTTTTCCTCAGAGTGTTGCCATTATTGGTGTTTCGAATTCGCCATCCAATATTGCCCGCGGCATTGTGGAGAATCTCGATCGCTTTAAATTCAAGGGGACTCTGTATCTTGTGGGGTCAAAGAAAGACTCTCTCATGGGACGAGAAATTGTGGTCCATGTGCGCGACATACCTGAAGTCCCTGACCTGGCGGTCCTTCTGATTCCGGCGAGCGGATTGCCGGAAGCCCTTGAAGCATGTGCGCAAAAAGGCATACGCCGGGCCATCATTGAAACAGGCGGATTTTCAGAATATGGAGAGGACCGAAAGAGCCTGGAAAACCAGATCCTGAAGATAGCGGCAGAATGGAACATGAAAATAATGGGGCCTAATTGCGTGGGCATCGTAAATATAGAGAATGGCCTCGTTCTGCCCTTCATTCCCTTCTACCCCCATGAAGCCAGGAAAGGAGCCATATCGATCATCACGCAAAGCGGTGGCCTTGTCCACGATACCATTGTACTTTGCGACACCGGCGGTATCGGTGTGAATAAGCTGATCAGCATTGGAAATAAACTGGTCCTCAACGAAAATGATTTTCTCGAATATCTTATTTCTGATCCGGGTACAGATATCATTGGACTGTACCTTGAGAACATCAGCGACGGAAGAAGGCTTATGGACCTGGCCGCCGCTACGGATAAATCAATTATTCTTTTGAAATCCAATAGAAGCCCGGGAAGCAGAGAAATAGCCAGATTCCATACGTCAGCCCTTGCAGGTGACGACCGGATAGTCGATGAGGCCATGAGTCAGGTCGGGGTCCATCGCGTGCAAAGCTTCAAGGAAATGGCCGACTGCTTCAAGGTTTTCTCTCTCCCGACCCCACGGGGATTGAACCTCGCCATCATTTCACGCTCCGGCGGACATGCTGTGTTGGCCGCGGACAGCGCGTATCGGCACGGTTTTCACGTGGCATCCTTTTCCGATGATTTTTTCGGTATGCTCACCGAGAAAACCGGGGTGGGAGTCATACGAAGAACCAACCCCATTGATTTGGGCGACGTATTCGACCTCAGCGTCTATCTGGAAATCACTGAAGGGGCCCTCCGGGAAAAAGGCGTTGACGGCGTCCTCATCGTACATTCCTATGCGCTCCGCATTGAACTTGAGTCTACAAAAAGGTTGCTTTCTTTATCCGGTGAGCTTTCAAAACGGTATGGTAAGCCTGTTGTATTCTGCCTGCTGGCGCACAGAGAAGATTGGTCCGGTTTGCTTTCGACGGCAGAAGCCGCGCATTTTCCCATCTTCGTCCATGTCGATGAAGCGCTTGCGGCACTACGGTGGTCCTTTGAACATCTCAGGCATCAAGGAATCGCCTCAGCGAAAGGACCGCAGGAAAAAAAGTACAAAGACGACAGATCGATAACACCTCGCCTTCCCGCGGGTATCATGCCCATGGACGGGGTTTTTCATCTTCTCAGACAATATGGTCTTGCTGTAGCAGAGTTCAGAGTTGTCGCGAATGTCAATGAAGGTCTCGATGCTGCACGTGAAATCGGTTACCCTCTCGCCCTGAAAACCGCTTCTCCTCATGTGCTTCATAAAACTGAGCATGGCGCGGTGTTACTCGACATCGAGGATGAAGCAATGTTTGTAAGGGCATTTCAGCGTATAGAGACCGGTCCTTATCTCATTCAGAAGATGGCCCCTTTGGGATGTGAGATGATCATCGGCGGCCGAAATGACAAGGAGTTCGGACCGGTCGTACTCTGCGGATCGGGGGGTATATTTGTTGAAGGTTATAATGATGTGGCGGTCCGGGTAGCACCCATCGATGAAGGGATAGCCAAAGAGATGATCTTAGAACTCAAAGGGGCCTTTATCCTAAAGGGATTCAGGGGGAGGGAGCCATACGACGTGAAAGGTCTTGCCCGTGCCCTCGTCAATATTTCAAGGCTCCTCACGGAACACCCGGAGATTAAATCGCTGGACATCAATCCCTTTATCCTCTTTACGGAGGGACGGGATGGGGTTACTGTCGACGCTAGCCTTGAGACGGTATAACTCTTAAGTCCTTTGAGGGATGTGAAAACGTGGGGTGACTGATGAAAAGAATTGTCAGCATCGTTGCCGATTTTGGGTCTTTTTTCCCGGGATGCGAAAGAATGGAGACAACCGTTGACATATACAAAAGGTAAGAAACGACGCTCAAAAAATAGCGAAAGGTCTAGGAAGAAGCGCGCACAATAATCAAAATAAGAAGCTTAAAGATAAATTAGGGCCGAGCGACAGCGGAGAGAATGAAAAAGAGGGGGACGACAAAGGCAACAATTAATCAGGGATATCTTCACACCACTTAGACAGGCTGAGGTACTTATCTAGCCAACTTCTTCTGCAAAGAATAAGCAGGAAAAAATGACCAAGGCACAAGCATTATCTAACCGACCGACTGGGTAGACCCACTCAAGTCTACGATACAATAGGTGGCATATTTAACTTGTACAGGCTTCATACGGAACTCCTGGCGAGACTACAGCGGGCCGCTGCACATAGCGGCTAGGCGAATCCGGAAACCTACCACCACCCGGAAGACCTCTATGGCAAAGGCTGGTACTGTTTGAGCATCTCGAGGGTGTGCCGCCATGCGTCTCGGTCGTCGTCGCGACGATAGGCACGGACTGGTTTGCCGCGGGCGTCAGTCTCCAGATTGAACTCGTGGTCGGCCTCGGGGTATACCACAAGTTCGAATTTCGCTCCACTTGCCTTCGCGGCTGCCTCCATGGCCTGTGCCGTTTCGATCAGACAGCAGTCCTGATGCCGGTCGCGCCCGCCTGCCATCACCAGCACCGGAACTTTGAAGCGGTTGACCAACGAGTCGATCTTGTTCGCCCAAGTACTGGTCAACGGGTAATATGTTATCACCACAGAAACGAGGTCCGGCATAGCCGCTGCGCTGTAAAGCGCGCCTCCTCCGCCAAGAGAAAACCCAATTACTGCAACTTTGCCCTTAACAGCATTCGGGGAATGCTGCGCCCGGTCGATTGCTTTCTTCAAATTATCGGGGCCGGTATGCGCGGGGTTGAGGATATCCGCGCCGGTAAGAAGAACCGAGTAGTAGCCAAGCCTTGCCAGTTCGGCCGCATAGCGCTGATACGCAAAGGCGCCGGATTGCCCCGAAATGACGATGACCACTGGGCCGGACCCGTTGGCCGGGGCATAGGCCGTCTGGGCGGGGCCTTCAGGACCAGCTCCAGTTGACACACCATCCACTGCAGATGCCGACACTGCAATGACAGCAAACATCCATCCGACCAAGAGCACGTTCGCTGCTTGTATGATCCACTGTTTTCCATTCATGCGCCCCATCATCATTGTTTTCATACTTCTCCTTTTGTTAACGCAGTTACTTGATACTGCTTGGTAAAAGGTCTAACGTAGACTGTTTTATCCCTATAGAGTATATGTTAAGTGCCAAGACATCGATAACGATTTTCCGTGCCAGGACATCGATAACACTCAACTGATTTAACGTAGCTTGTAATCAAAGTCCTTGACCTGTTTGTTGTCCAGGAATAGTTTCAGTTTCTGTTCTTTGACATCGATAGTAGCCACCACATATTCAAGCATAGTCTCTGGCGGAGCCGAGAAACATTCTCCGAAGACATTCAATTCCAGGTCGCTGCGAATGAGGCGCATAACGTGATATTTGCCAATCTCCGGCTTCTTCAGTTGATGACTGGGAGGCTCCTCTTCTGTTGGAAATCTCAGTTTGGCATTAGACGCGACAAGAGCTTTCAGTGGAGTATCACCTTTGAGTTTGCTATGTGCTGGCACATTTTTCCGTTATCGATGTCCTGGCACTCAACAAGTATAACATAGCCTATATGGCCAGCGTGGAGTAACCATGCTGGAATGAAATTAACCCTTATAAACCAAACAAGATGTCATCAGTAATGACTGATTTGAGACCCCTATCATTGAAATTATCACCCTCGACGATCTCATATGAATCGTCCTCTTCTGTCGCCGCCTGTTCTAAGGCCTCCTCAAGAAAAGGAGCTTCAACGGTAATGAATTCTGTATCATTTACCCGAAACTTATATCGAGACATAATAAGCCACCCCATTTAAGTTTAGCACATCTCATTTTTTTTTGCATCGTAATTCACGCTGAGCCATCGAGTGACAGAGAGAGTAAAGTGTTACACCAGGATCCTCTGAGTACCCCCATCTCTTTCGGTAATTGATGAGTCGTTGTGGCACGCTTCCATGATGCCGTGAGCTCTTGTAAGAACTATTCATATGTTGTCTTCCCACCAGTGGGTCCTGAGTCTTTCATGTCAACCGTATTTCAACGCAAGGCATCTTCCGCAAGGCTCCAGCAACCTGCAAGACTATATAAGGATACCCATTACTATTTGAAAGATGGTTGTGACGGGAAATAGAGGAGATACTACACTTAGGAAACAGTTTGCTAAACATGCCACAAGTATAATTCCGACAAATCACGAGAAATGAATATTACGAATGGCCAGGCGGAACAAAAAAGGCAGATGTTATTCCGCCTTTCGAAAATAAGTGTTTGTATCTTCTGTTGTCATTTGAATCTTCTTTGGTTGTGCCCTTCCCTGTATTTGAGAGCTTCTTTGAGCTGTCTGATGGCCTGTTCGGAGTCTCTGATTGCGTCTTCCCTGTGACCACCGAAATCGTGTGGTGCCGCTTTCATGTAAGCTATAGCATCCTCAAGGGCATTAATGGCTTTGACAATCGGGGGATGAGCCGCTTTTTCGCCCGCCACCCCCCCCTGAGCCTTCACAGGTGCCGCTGTGACAACAAGGAAGAACAAAGCCACGATTGCTGCACACACCATACTCGAAACAAAACTCTTTTTCATACTCATACCTCCAAATTCGTTTTATGTTACGACTGCACAAGCAGTAGGCGCCTCATATAGAAAAACCGAACAGTTTCTTATTTCGAAACGTAGTTTACTACTTATACCAGTTGAAATCCACAATGAGGATGAAAAATCTGGTTATGAAATTTACTGGAAGCATTGAAGGTCTGCAAACGAACGTAGCAAAGACAGCAAATAATGTAGACCTTTTCGTGTGTGAGCGTGGTTTATGTGCGCTATCATTTATAATATCAACGGATTACAATTGAATATCAACATGGCATAGGTATTGCATGTATGATGCTAGGGAGATAGTAATATTAACGAAGCCTGATGCAAGAGCTCCGGAAGGCGAAAAGGAGGATAACGATGAAAAGAAATATTTTAGTAGCGGCAATAACGATGATCGTTATCGCCACGGTGGGAGGAGCATTGTGTGCCCCGTTGACTGCCCATGCCACAGGGATGGACGCCAGGAAACCAACCAAAGACGTGTATGCGTTGAGAGAACGATGCGAAAAAGCATCTGCACAGCGTTTTCATGAGGAAATCGGTAAAGAAGGTCCATACTCTGATAATGGCAGATCAGGGACAAGAGGATACACCAGCCACTACAACGTAAAGTTAAATACGTGTTTCATGCTGATAGAGGATACAGGTTTTTCTAAAAAGAAGGGGCAGGATAAATCCAAAGTGCTTTGGGACCTTAACGAAGACAAAAAATATGGGGACTATGAAGCATTAGGCGAGAACAAAAAACCCTTGACAGTTTGGTACTGCCGTGTATTAGAAAAATCTTGCCAGTCCGAACAGGAATGGGATTTACTTGTGAAGCCGTGTATGGAAGAGTGATTGAGGGAACCAACATCGGCGTTTTTGATATCCGTCTGGGCGGCGCCAACAGCCCCGTTTCCTATGGAAGACAGAGTGACAATTTCACCTAGCGAGGTGGAACGTCTATCGTCATTATGCAAAGTGGTGCAGTATATTTGCAGAAAATCTAATCACGTTGAAAATACGCTATTTCCCCGTTCACGTAATTTCCAGTTCACAATAACCCTTATTTTTTTCAATTGAAGTCAAAGATTTCGTATGAATATTGTTTGCTCCTGATATGTCTAAAGCTTTTCTGTAAAATCCAACTATACTCAGTCCGATAAGCGTGTGCTGCTTTTTTCAAAACCAGTATACGTGATTATTGCTTTAGCTGGTCCATCAAATCAAATTTCATTTTAATTGACAACGCCTCTATAATAACCCCATGTGCAGTTGTAATATGATTAATAAAAGACTCGGGAGATCTTATTTTAATAAATAAACTTATAAATACCTTTTAATTGGTTTTCAATTAAATCTTCCGATCGATTTACTAATACATTTTCATCACCATCTGCAGTCAATTCAATTCTATATCTAATGCGAGAAATTTTATAAATGGGTCCAATGGATACCAAGCGGTCATAAATATTGGTTTCTCGAATAACCGTCTTGACTGTTCATCTTATTGAGAAATAATAGTATTATAAACTTGTTCTCCACTTCTCTTTTTAATTGCAGTAATGCTATAAACAATAACTAAATCCGGTAAGCCCCCGGCTCTGCCGGGGGACTCACAGGGTTTGACATTTTCGGGATTATAAGAGAAAACCCCTCCAATGTGAACCGCTCGAAGTTTACAAAGGAGGAGGTTTTAATGCAAGAGTACCAAAGTCTAAACCACACAAAGTGGGATTGCAAGTACCATGTGGTGTGGATACCGAAGTGCAGGAAGAAGACATTATACCAAACAATGAAGAAGGAACTGGTGCCGGTCATCAGAGAATTAGCCCGGCAGAAGGAATGCTCGATAGTAGAAGGGCGACTGGTAGCCGATCATGTGCATATGGTGATCTCAATCCCCCCGAAATATGCGGTAGCCCAGGTAATAGGGTTTATAAAAGGCAAGAGCGCGATATGGATCGCTCGGATGTGCGGACACAAAAAGAACTTCACAGGCCAGAACTTCTGGGCCAGAGGATACTGCGTTTCAACGATAGGGCTCGATGATGAAACGGTCAAAGAGTATGTCAGAAGACAGGAAGAAGAGGACAAGAAGATCGACCAGTTGAAAATGTTCGAGGTAGAATAGCTACCTTCAGGTAGCTCATGGTTTTTAACCGCTTTGAGCGGTTCACGGTTTTATCAAGCCCCCGGCTCTGCCGGGGGATATGTGACTGACCCTTTAATTTCAACCATAAATGTTTACCCTCTTCAATGTAAAGGTCTAAAAAACCCTCAAGCACTTTTCCCCAACAGCTACCTTAACAGGGATTGCCTACCATGCTTTTCGTTATCGCTGCGATTATATGGGCGGTCTTATCGCATATGAGCCTTCAAAACAGCCAATTTGTGATCATCAACAACCGTGTATTGGTACGGGCCTTCATACCTTTGAAAAGATCATTGATATTTCCCTAATTGAGATAACAAATACGCATACTTATCAACCTGCGTTTGGTAAGCCATTGAACTTTGGAAAATTCATTCTTAGACTGAGCAATGGACGAAGAGTTACCTTCAGTTAGCCAATGCCCCCTATGAATTTTTGGCGCATCTTCAGGAACAGCTTCTGTCTGTCCGCAATGAGGCAGTGTAACCGAAGCCGTGACAGAAGAGGGTTATCTTTTTTACGCCATGTCTCTCGCAAGTTCTTTTACCCTCTTCCGTGTCATAAAGCAGTTTCACGAGCTTTAAAGAAAACTCCACTGCCGTGTCCGCGCCTCGGTTCGTGGTAAGGTTTCCGTCCACAACGACAGGCACCTCAGCGGGAGCCGTTTCCATACAAAGGTCCCGGAAATAAGGATGACAGGTAAAGCAATCTCCCTTGAGAAGGCCATACGGGTGGAGTACAGCTGTCGGAGCCGCGCAGGTGGCCACGTTCAGTCTCTTTTCAATCTTTTGTTGCTTAAGTATTGCTATTAATATCGATGAATCCCTGCGATGCTTCGCTCTGGGTATGCCGTCGGGGAGAACTATGAGGTTACACATGTTACCGGTACATTCCTGATGGAGACGAGCTGCAATAAGCCGTACGCCTTTTAAAGCGGTGACCTACAATTGATCCGGAGAGGCCACGGTCACCAGAGAGCCTGCCCCTCTTAACGCATCGATGATAACTACGGCTTCCAGTTCCTCGCTGCCGTCGGCGATAGATGCAAGGACACGTTTATCCATATTTTCTCCCTATCTCCTGCTAAAATCTATAAGTGATACATTGCCTATCATAGGGGCTCACGTCGCCCCCTCCGCAGGCGAAGCCATACCGCAACCGGGTACGCGACCTCACCCTCAATGCTCGCTACGCTCGCTTGTTCCAACAGCCGTGGAAAAACACCACGGGTATCCGCGGCGCGAGCCCGACAGAGGACCCCAGTCGTAAGCCCGTGGGAATGTAGTCTTTTATTCCCATACAAGGAAAAAATAGTTTGCAACAAGAAGTTTCGCAGGAAATACTTGACGAATAGTAAAGAACAGAATAGTATAAACACTGATAATTAATATATGAACTAAAAGGAGCTCATGAAATTAAAAGACGAGCTTGGTTTGGATCAGTCGATAGAAACGGCGGAACACGAATGTCTCCTCAACATTCTCTATGCGGGAACAATGATCTCTAAAGCGTCCTATGTCTATTTCAGGGAATACGGTATTACCGACGCGCAGTTCAACGTCCTTATCCAGCTGCGATACGCAAAGCAGAGCACACTTTCTCAGGCCGATCTGGGGAGACGACTTGTTGTCAACAAGGCAGACATGACGGGTATTGTGGACAGGCTTGAAAAGGCTGGTTTTGTCGAGAGGACCGACCATCCGAAAGATAGGCGTGTCAATATCATAAAAATCACGAAGAACGGCAGGAACATGGTCAATAAGCTGGAGCCGGGCTATTTTGAGGGAGTGAGAAGACTTATGTCAGGAATACTGAAAACCGATATGAAAATAATCATCAGAGGAATGGAGAAAGTCCGCGACAACATAAGACAAGAGGGCTTTACTAGGTGACATATGATAGATAAAAGAAGTTTTTTCAAGATCATTATTGCTGAAGCACTGAGATGCATATTTAAATGCTATTTCTTGGTCGTTCATAGAATTAAGATTGAAGGGCTTGAAAATGTCCCGAAGAGTTTCGATAGGCTCATTATTATCTCAAATCATGGGAGCCTCCTCGACGGCCTTATCATCTGGGCCTATATCGGGCTACCCTTAAAGATTATTGTCAACCGGAGCAGAGCAAAGGAATGGTTGTTGCGACCTTTCATGCAAAACGCCTATACCGTTCCGATAGATGCCATGAATCCCTATGCCCTGAAGGAGGTTATCGAGGAGGTCGACAGAGGCACGGCCCTTCTTATTTTTCCTGAAGGACGCATGACGAATACGGGGAACCTCATGAAGATATATGAAGGCGCTGGATTTGTGGCCTACAAGACGGGTGCCAGGATACTTCCTATCTATCTCGACAACATCTATTCAACGATCTTTTCGAGAAAGAAGAAGGGGAGACAGGTTTTTGCCGGTATAACGATGACTATCGGAAAAATCCACGGCCCCATGAATTTCGATAATGTTACCTCCCGGATGAGGAAGAAGGTGGCGGCAAAGATTATCTATCAGATTCTGTGTGAAATGCGCTACGAGAAGCACAATCGGACCTCTACATTTGGCCGGGAATTGATCGGCATCTGTAAAAGAAACGGTGGCAGGTTGGCCTATAAGGACGTGACAGGCACACAGGTGAGCTACAGGAAGGCGCTGACGGGGGCCTTTGTGTTGGGGCGTCATTTTTCAAAATATTCTGAAAAACACATCGGTATGCTCCTTCCGAACATTACCATTACCGCCCTCTTATTCATGGGCCTCCAGATTTTCAAAAAAGTTGCTGTTTTTCTCAACTATACAAGTGGACCTGCGGCGCTCACCCACGCGATGGACATTGCAGATCTGAAGCTCATCGTTACATCGCGGCAATTTCTCGGCCGCGTGAAACTGCAATCTTCCGTCTTTGAAGGCAGAGACATAGTCTACATCGAAGATTTGAAAGAAAGGCTTGGATTGAAAGAAAAGCTTTCAGGTCTCATGCGTACTTTCTTTCCTGGCCCGTATAAAAGAATGGCACATGGGGAAGAGAAAGAAACGGCGGTCATCCTCTTTACCTCGGGTTCTGAAGGCATCCCAAAGGGGGTCTGTCTTTCCCATGAAAACATCATCTCAAATATTCACCAAGCGCTTTCGAGGATTGATGTCACGGAAGATGATTATTTCTTCAACGCTCTGCCGATGTTTCATAGCTTCGGGCTTACTGTCGGTACCATATTGCCTTTATTCGCAAACGCGAAAGTCTACCTGTATGTGAATCCTCTCCATTACCGAATTGTCCCGGAGATCATCTATGACGAGGCATGTACTATATTTATGGGGACTAACACCTTTCTGAACGGATATAGCAGAAAGGCACACCCCTATGATTTT
This sequence comes from uncultured delta proteobacterium, assembly GCA_963754785.1. GTDB lineage: Bacteria > Desulfobacterota > Syntrophorhabdia > Syntrophorhabdales > Syntrophorhabdaceae > PNOF01. The sequence continues at coordinate 479,284 of CAVWHH010000027.1, forward strand.
CATTCTATGCGATACGTGTACTGCGGAGCAGAAGCTTTAAGCGAGACGGTTTTCGAGAGATACGCAAAAACCTATGGGGTGCGGGTAATGTCAGGGTACGGCATCACGGAATGCGCGCCGGTTGTCAGCATGAACAGCGCCCTTGAACATGAGTATGGGACAGTCGGGAAAGTACTTTCTGGCATCGAATACAAACTTGCCCCTGTTGCCGGTATCGACAGCAAAGAGGCAACCGTGGGAAGACTCTTCGTGAGAGGCAAAAATGTCATGAAGGGATATTTGAAGAATGAAAGGGCGAATCATAAGTATCTTGTTGAGGACCAAGGCTGGTACGATACGGGAGATATCGTGGAAATGACGGCGGAGGGCTATCTCAAGATCGTAGGACGCCTCAAGAGATTCTCGAAGGTGAGCGGCGAGATGATATCGCTCGCCGCTGTGGAAGAAGCATTGACGGGCATATTTGGCGAGCGCAGAACGGCTGTCGTTATGTCGGTGGAAGACGAAAGCAAGGGTGAAAAGCTCGTCCTTGTTACAAATTATAAAGACGCTGAATTGAAACCCGTAAGGAAGCGGCTGAGAGAGAAAGGCTTACCGGACCTTGCCTGTCCGAGAGAGATTGTCTATATGAAGGAGATACCGAAACTCGGCTCGGGGAAGGTAGACTATGTTAAGCTCAAAGGGCTTATTGTGTAAGACCAATCCGGGTGCCTTCACATAACCTTGTCAACTGCGCGGCTCGCAGATATTTTTCGGTTTGCAAATCTGCAGTTTCAAGCTGAAAGCGCCGGAAGCATTACCGATGTTACCGGTATTTCAGGACGAGAAAAAGCGTGGTGCCCGACAGGCACAAGGAGATGGAGTTTGCTGCCATGAGTGGCACATCGCCTATGGTGATTCCATATATAAGCCACAACAACACGCCGAGGCCGAGAAACAGCGTTGTTACCAGGGATATGTCCCGGGATTCTTTGAGTCTTAAGAGACGGATGATCTGTGGTATCCCTGAAAAGGTTGTGAGAAAGGCGGCAATAAAACCGATCATGTGGTTGTTCATAATGTCATATCCTTATTTCTCCTGTTCGGTATGGTTTTTAATGGGAATGTATGGGATCAGGTTATGCAATCGTGGATTTTTCTTCACCATTCATGAGCCGTTAAAAGTCCCTGACCATGGACTTATTTTCCTGCAATTATGGTTCAATTGCAAGCTGAAAATGCATAGAGGGATTGCTCTCTGGGAGAAGAAATACATTCACACCTGGAACAAAGGCGGCATGGTTAGATAGATGAAGGCCCACGTGTATTATCGGCTGACGATATTACTATACGCCGACGGCAAGACAAAAAGAAGATGGTTTGTGATTAACCCGAACCAATAATTGTTTTTCTATTTTTTTCCCATACAGATAAGATAGACTTCAGAGCTGACACTCCGTGAAGCGGCGGGTTTGTATGCGGATACTTTTTGAAACGTTTTTTGCAGTTCCCGGGTAATGCCATTCAGTGTGCCGGTGAAGAAGGATTTCAGAAGAAAAGCGCCACCTGTCTTCAATCCTTCCTGAACGGTTTTCAGGACGGCCTCGAAGAGCCTCTCGATGTTTGCGTTATCGACGTCGCGGATACCGGAGAGGTTAGGAGCGATGTCGCAGGTAACCACATCAAAATGATCCAAGGACAGGTTGAAAAGGATGGCTTTGATACTTATTTCGCGAATATCAGCGCAAATCGTAATGACATTCCCAGCAGGCAGTCTTGATACGGGCAGGATATCGATGCCGAAAGCGTGTCCATGCTCGCCAATGATGCCCGATAAAACCTGGAGAAAACTCCCCGGCGCGCATCCTAAATCGAGCACCTCGTCGCCTCTCTTAATGAGGTGGAATTTATCCTGGATTTCTTTGAGTTTATACGCGCTGCGCGCCCGGAATCCCTCTTGTTTGGCCTTATTATAGAAGCGGTCTTTAACGACGAATCTACCCATAGGGGTCTACAATAAGCCCCCCGGCTGTCAATTTTTCCTCGGGGCTTTCTTCCTCTTTCCCAAGCGACTTATTCAGAAAGTAAGAAAGAGCTTGCCATGGCGCTCTCTCGTTATCGAGCCATGCTGTGAGTCCTTTATAATAGCCAAATTCCTTCATGCAGTAGAAAAGATACGCGTAATCTTCCATCATGCGTTTTATATAGGGTAGCACAGCCTTCATGTCGGCACGTTCAGCAAGCCTTTCCAGAAATTCAATCCTCTTCTGCTCCGCCATATGAGGCGGGAGAATGATGGTCGAGCCTCCATTACTCATATACGTTTTCCTGTCCTCTTCCAGAGAATCCCAGGTCATAAAGAAGGGCTGAAAAATCTCATGGGCGAAGATTGCTTCTGGTGGAACCCCGTCTTCTGTATTGGAAGCTCTGAGGGCATAGATATCTTTTGGTTCATGCAAACCTTCGGCAACACCGGAAGCAAAGGATCTCAGAGGTTTGATTTCATCCCTAAATTTACCCGATCGGTGGGATCCCTCTTCAATGAGGTAGGCAGCATACGCGGGAGATATCTCCTCAAAAAACAAGTGTGGTTTTGTATCCTTCTGGTATCCTTTCAGGATGCCTTCAAAGCCTTTTTTATCGACAGGCACGCTCATAAGCTCCATGAGCCCATTTGAGAAATGTATTTCGGCATTGAGAAAAAGATAGGTGTTTTTTTTGATCTCGAATCCCGCTACGACGAGCCTTGTTTGCATATAGTCGTAATTCGTGAGAAACCCGCGATGCTCGCGTACTTCCTTGATTCTTTTGAGGACCGTCTCGCCGATGGTCCTCGGTTCTTCGACCTTAACTCCCGCCGATTTGAGCTTGAAGAGGAGCTTACGAATGACTTTGCGGATCTCTTTATCCTTTTCTTCGGAGTATATAGCGTTGAGAAATATCCCGGTGGTTTCTGACTGAACCTTTTGGATCTTTTCCAGGAGCGCACTTTTTTGGTCAGGGGGTAGGGCAGAGAAAGCCGCCGCTTTCTTTTCCACGTCCGTCGCGTTGTTGATGGCCTGAATGATTTCTTCCATAGAGTGCCGGGCAAGAACGTTTGCTATTTGACGACCTTATAACCTGCTTTTTCGATTGCGTTTTTGATATCCGCTTCCTTTACTTTTGATTCGTCATACTTTACAAAGGCGGTTCCTATCTGCACGTCGCTTTCAAATATTGCCGGAACCCCGCCGAGGGCATTTCTTACTGCCATTACACAGTGCTGACAACTCATGCCTTCAATGTTCAGGGTTATTTCTACCATGACCTCCTCCTTGTCCGATATGTATCACATATATTATTATAGCATGAATATGAGCACTTCGATAGTAGATAACGCGTGCCTTTTTGATCTCAAAGATTTGAGTTTCTTTTCAATAACTGTTGCCGAAAAATTGACCTAATTGAACGATCTAAAATAAATCAATTACCAAAAGGTGAGTGGACTACGGACGCCGTACGGTCTTTGAACCGCCGGTCTCCCGCAGCCCCTCTCCGAACTGAGCATGCGCCTTTTGTTACGCACTTGGCTCTTAAGAAACTACGGCAAGACTTAAGCTACACCGCTGAGAGCATTCTTCTGCATGTTGGGGATAAGGACCATAGGAGCCCTTAATTCTGTTTCCACAGATCATTCCTCCGGTTTCAAAACACTTGGGGCCTTCTGCCCCCCTTCGTCACGTGGACGGCTTTCCCTTTTTGAGACTCCTACGAGGGCTCCGCCCCACATCCATTGTTCCCCGGAAGGTGTAAAAAAATGTGATCTGGCAGGACTCTTCCTTTTGGGTTTGTCATAATTATCCCAGAAGTCAATTAGTACACAGTACCATTGTCAATAAAATGGCATCGTGATCTCCTGGCAGCTGTAAGTGTGATGCCAGCCGCCTGTTATTGCTCTCATGCTCACCCCGGCTGTTAAGAGCAATTTTGTTATGCATTCATAAAATCCACAAAGACACCAAATGACAGGCGGTAGCTTGACAGCATAGCGGCCTGCGAAGTAGAATGGGGTGTGATACTTACGCACGAATCGATATTCCGAGGATTGGTTTTTCTGGTTATTGTGGCGGCCCTGATTTACTCCACAGTGCGTTTTGTCCACCCCTTTTCCCATGGGAATACGAGCTCGGCCTTCAGTTTGCTCCCGCCTAAGAATGCAACAGGTAACTTCGTGAAAGTCGTACAGCGTGTTCCGGTCAAGATCGTTATGGAATCGAAGCCTGACAGAAACAATCCACTGTGGCTCGGCCTGTTTGTCATCCCGGCTGTAGATACAAGCCGAGAGACCGGTCCGAAGCTATCTTCCTACCCCGCACCATCCGCCAGACGGTAACCTTGATGGATGGGGCATACAAACCACATAAATGGCTCATTACCCTCACCGTCATGATCGGAACCACCATGGCGGTGCTCGATATGAGCATCGTCAACGTTGCCCTGCCGAGCATGCGCGGAACCCTTGGCGCATCTGTCGAAGAGATCGCCTGGGTCGCTACCGGATACATGCTCTCGAGCGTCATCATCATGCCGATTATCGCGTTTTTGAGCTCCCGCTTCGGTCGTAAACGGTTCTATATCTTTTCCATACTGCTCTTCACCGGCGCTTCCATGTTATGCGGGGTCGCCTGGAATTTGACGTCAATCGTCATCTTCCGGATCCTCCAGGGTTTCGGAGGCGGCACCCTCATACCCATTTCACAGGCGATCCTCCGGGAAACATTCCCTCCCGAGGAGCAAGGCACCGCCATGGGTATTTTCGGAGTTGGCACTATCCTGGGCCCGGTCCTGGGGCCCATCCTTGGCGGGTGGATCATCGACAGTTACTCCTGGCCATGGATCTTCTATATCAATGTGCCTATCGGGGTTCTCAACATTCTGATGGTGATGCGGTTTATTGAGGATCCCCCCTATCTGGTCCGGGAGAAAGGCAAGCTTGATGTGGCCGGACTTTTCTTCCTGGCCATGGGCCTGGGAGCCCTCCAGGTCTTCCTGGAGAGGGGCAATGAGAAGGATTGGTTCGGGTCAGATTTGATCAGATACCTCGCCGTGGCCGCTCTCATGGGTCTTGGTCTCTTCATATGGCGGGAATTGACCACGGATAAACCGGTCGTGAACTTGAGGATATTAAAGGACACCAACTTTACTTCTGCGACGCTTCTGAACGGTATTCTCGGCATGGGTCTTTTTGCAGGCATGTTCACCCTGCCGCTTTTTCTCCAGACGCTCTTGGGCTACCCTGCTTTCAACTCCGGCCTGGCGCTTGTACCGAGGGGCCTTGCTATGGCAATTGTCATGCCCCTTGCGGGCAGGATTTACAACAGGGCAGGCCCGAAGCTTTTCGTAACAGCAGGGCTTCTGATGAATGTCCTTTCCTTTTATCAGTTTTCACGCCTTTCCCTGGATGTCGGATACTGGGATATCTTTGTTCCCCAGTTCATCCTGGGAGCAGGCTTTGCCCTTATTTTCATCGCCCTGGCCACGGCAGGCTTGTCCACTATCGAAAAACCGCTCATGACCGCAGCAGTGGGACTCTTCACGGTGGTCCGGACCGTGTCCGGCAGCATTGGCATCGCCCTTGCTGCGACATTTCTTACCCGGGGAGAAACCGGGAACTGGAATATGCTTATGGAGCACGTAACACCATTCAGCGACTCGACATCGGGGTCGCTCAGTGCCCTTTCCTCATCTCTATTTTCCCGGGGTGTCGATCCCTTTACCGCGGATAAAGGGGCATTAGCGCTTATGAATAATATGGTCGAGAGACAGGCCAGCATGCTCGCGTACAACCACGTTTATTTTCTCATCGCTGCGGTCTTTTTCATCTCCATACCGCTCGTTCTCTTTGTGAGTCATTCACAGAGAGACGGGGGAATAGTTCCGGAGGTTGAGTGACGAGGCTGCAATTATGCATTCGCCATATGTATGACGATGACCCTTCGGGGTCAGGCAACTGCAGGGCAAAATCTCTTGGTTCATTCCATTTTTCATCCAACAAACCGGCGTGCCGTTCGCATATGGTTTTGGCCACCGGGCTTTTGTGTGGGAACCAACCTCTTTAGAGTATCTCAATGCCGCTCTTTTCGGATGGAAGCGGGATAACGAGAACCGGTTTTCGGGACCTCTCCAGCACTGCAATGGCGGTGCTCCCGAGAAAGGTCTGTTTCAACCACCCCTTTCCGTGAGTCCCGAGGACGATCACATCACACTCCTTCGTATCCGCTGTATTCAGGATGACTTCCACGGGGTAGCCTTCCGTGACGATGATCTCGGATACGAGGTGGACACAGGGCAAACCAATTTGAGACTCTACGTTCTGGCAGAATTGCTGCAACAGCTTCTTGATCCTGGCAACATTTTCCTCCCGTTCGTGCTCTTTTGACGTTTGAACGTCAACAAAGCCCCCGGGCCAGATTTCCAAAGGAGGAATGGTCCCGATGCAGTGGAGAAAGAGAATGCGCGCATCATGTTTTCGCGCCAGGTCCGTGGCAAAGTAAAATGCATATGACGAGTTCTTCGTAAGATCGGTTGCATACAGAATCTTTTTTATCTGTGGAATCATTCCTCTCCTCCGTTTCTTCCGTCGGAGCTTCGCCCGCTTCGTGAGGTTAATGGCCTCACACATGGGTTCTGCTCTCCTTATATTAGGATAACAATAAACCAATCGATGTCAAGTGGCAAAGCCAATCCCAGGAATGCGGGTCGCACCCGAATTACCCATCACGATTACTACTCGAACTCTTCAACGCGGAAGGGGTCATGGAAAGGCGAGTCTTACAGCTTGCCATATTGTATCGCAAGTGAACTACAAGAGGAAATAGAGCTATATATCCTTCTTACCACAGTTATGTATTCAAGCAAGAAATCAAGGAGGAGTGATTCACTGCCACGTCTGGCAGCGGGTTAGCTGTTTAATTTGAACGTGAGATTTATACTTTTGGAGTGGAAAAAAGCGACCGTATCTCAGGTGGAACGCCCCTAAAATCGAGGTATTTGACGACATCGTCCATCGTAAATCTCCCTATGGTGCGGAAAGAACCAGCACTGCGGGCGCAAATATGCCCTGCTTTATCTTCGATCTTCCCAGACACCAGGTCTGTACGCCCGGTTGTTCCCACGAGGCACCCTGAAGCCCTATACCCATCGCCGCACAGAATAGGTTTCTTAAAATGCACCTCGATCTTTGACGTGGCGCAAATCACCTTCTTTTCCATGACTAGGGTCCACCACATGACCTCATCGAGGATTCCTGTCACAATGCCGCCGTGTAGCATGCCGTCGAAGCCTTGAAACCTTTCATTGGCCACAAATTCACAGAACGCACTTCTTTCTCCATAGTGGAGTTCCAAGCCCAATCCCCCGGTGGCAGGGCCGCAAAAGAAGCACTTTTTATATCCAGGTAGCAACCCTGTCATGTGAGCATATGCCTCCAATCGATCTCTAGCGAGCCCACAGAATCCAGGGGTATAAACTGGGGCCACCATGTGACCTGCGATACACAAGCGGTTCAAAAGACATGGACGTTAAAACAACATACATCATGATGTGATATTCTCCTTCAAATCCAGTTTGACTGCAAGCTTTTTCTTCTTCGCTTTCAAAATAAAATAGGAAGGCGTTTTCGACTGTAAGATCATAGATTCCCACCATGAGAGTTGATACGGTGAGCACACTTCTTTCATCCCTCAGTATAGCCCCTATTATCCGTGATACAGCCAGGCTGACGCCTTAGTTGGTATATTCTTTCTTTTGGATGATGTGGTATCCCGATGCCCTTACCTTTTCCTCTAGCTCGAACGCTCGTTAGTGGTACAAGAATGCTTGCAGTCCAGGCAGAACCATTCAAGTGGAGTACCCCATAATTCTCTTCGCTTAGCAATACTGTACATGTTATAATAAAACTCACTAACTTTGGAAAGAAAGGCGGATATGGATAGCTATGATCTTGTGTTCGTGGGCCACATAACTATTGACGAAATTGAGGCGAAGGAAGGATCTGTCTGCGGTGTGCCCGGCGGAGCACCACTTTTCGGGGCTTTTGCCGCCTCTCACAGCCACAAGAGGATAGCTGTGGTTACGAGAATGGCCAAAGCAGATGAAAGTTACCTTGCACCGTTAAAGGCTGCCGGTATCGACGTTTACCTGCGGCCTGTCGACCAGACCACCCACATGCGGGTTGTCCATCCGACAGCCGATGTGGACGAAAGGTTGATGTATCAGACGAAAAACGCCGGGTTCTTTTCCTTGGAAGATCTGCCCCCTTTGGATCCATGTCTGGCTCACCTCGGTGCCTTGACCGACCAGGAGTTTACCTTAGAATTCATGCGAGGAATGAAGAACCGCGGTTTTCGCTTGTCGGTAGATATGCAGAATTTCGTGCGCCAGGTTGATACCGAAACCGGTCTGATTCACTTCAGGGACGTACCAGAGAAAAGAAACATAGCAAGCATCGCCGATATGGTAAAACTAGATGTGGTGGAAGCAGAAATACTCACCGGGACTACTGATCTGGAACGAAGCGCCGTGATTGTCGAAGAATGGGGATGCCCAGAGATTATCGTAACCCGTTCGGATGGAGTTCTCGCTCGTTATAAGGGCAAAACGTGCTTCGAAAGATTCTCTAACAGGAATTCTCAGGGCAGGACCGGTCGCGGTGACACAACAACAGGGTCATATCTGGTCCGCAGGCTGGATCATGGGGTGGAAGACTCGTTGAAGTTTGCGGCAGCCCTGGCTTCGATCAAGATGGAAACCTCCGGTCCCTTCAGGGGAGCTCTCGAAGATGTTCTGGGAAGAATGGTTTCCTGACACCAACTATTCAGCGAGCCATTAAAGGGATCTACCTGCGGTCACACGAAAGGCTGTTCTTCTCTCAGAGCTTTACCCGTTTGTAGAAGAATCGCTTCACCACCTCTGCTGAAATGATATAAAGCACAACAATAAGAAGGACCGTCAAAAGATATGGGAGTGGTATCGGTGCGAATCCAAAGAGTGTTCCGATGGGGATATAAGGTAAAAGGATTGTAATCAGGGCTACGAGGAGGGTAGTGGTCAATAAAGCCCGGCTTGGCTTGCTTTTCAGGAAAGGTCCCCGGGTACGGATGACCAGGACGATCATGGACGCCGAGATAACGGATTCCATAAACCAGCCGGTCCGGAACTCTTTGATCGATGCATGGAGGATAAGAAGAAGGACACCAAAGGTCAGATAGTCGAAAACCGAACTCAGTAAACCGAAAACAAGCATAAAATTGCGGATGAACTTGATGTTCCATCTCCGGGGCTGACTGAGCATATCCTGGTCGACGCTGTCGGTGGCAATTGTCATTTCGGGAAAGTCAGTCATTAGGTTCGTGAGGAGAATCTGTTTCGGAAGAAGAGGAAGAAAAGAAAGAAAGAGTGAGGCCCCTGCCATGCTGAACATGTTGCCAAAGTTGGCGCTTGTGGCCATGAAGACATACTTTATCGTATTTGCGAAGGTTTTCCTACCCTCTAGTACACCGTTCGCAAGGACACGGAGGTCTTTTTCAAGAAGTACGATATCAGCCACCTCCTTTGCCACATCCACCGCGCTGTTTACTGAAATCCCGACATCCGCGGCATGCAAGGCGGATGCGTCATTGATGCCGTCTCCCATGTATCCGACCACATTTCCCGATTTCCTCAGAGCCAGAATGATACGTTCTTTTTGATTCGGCTCAATCTCAGCGAAGATATCCACGTTGTTGACCCTCTTCATCAGGGCCTCATCACTCATCTCTCGAATACTGGAACCGTTAAGTATACCACGGTTCGGGAAGCCCATACGTTCAGAGACACTGGCGGCAACAAGCTCGTTATCCCCGGTGATAACCTTCAGCGTGACCCCCGATTCTTTGAGAGTTTTGATAACGTCGAAGATGCCGTCCTTGAGGGGGTCAAAGAAGACGAGGAAGCCAAGAAAGGTCATATGGGCCTCATCGTCCTTTGTCATAGAAGATTGAGAACCCATATCCTTGTATGCAAGACCCAGGGTCCTGAACCCCTTGCTGCTCAAGTCTCTGAACTGCCGATTGATTTTCTCCTGAACCAGGACCATGTCGGTAACTTGTCCGTCCGGCATTTCCGCGCTGGAGCACACTGCAAGCACGTTTGAAAGGGCGCCTTTTGTTACTATGAGGTGGATATTGTCCTTCGCCACGAGAATGGTCAGACGCTTGCGGATAAAGTCATAGGGCACTTCATCAAGCTTGCTCATATGTGAGAGGTCGAACTGCCGGTACCGTCGGATCGCCTCGTCAAGGGGGTTTGTAAAACCTGTCTCGTACGAGGCATTGACGTATCCGTAGAGAAGGGCCTTCTCACTTTCCTGGCCCTCTACACCGAGGGCGGCGTGTAGCTGTACCAGACCCTCGGTCAAGGTACCCGTTTTATCGGAACAGAGGACATTCATGCTCCCGAAGTTCTCGATCGATGCAAGCCGTTTTACGATAACCTTCTGGTCAGCCATCCGTTTCGCCCCATGGGCGAGATTGATGCTGATGATGGCCGGAAGAAGCTGCGGCGTAAGCCCTACCGCCAGGGCAAGGGAAAAGAGGAACGAATCTAATACCGGCCGATGGAAGTATACGTTGATGGCAAAGATCGATACAATCAATATCAGTGTGACCTCTAAAAGAAGGTAGCCAAAGTGACTGACGCCGTGTTCAAACTCCGTCTCCGGTGGCCTGAATTTAAGTTGTTGAGAGATTTTGCCAAACTCCGTATCCATACCGGTATGGACAACAATCGCCTTTCCGCTGCCACTTACGACGTGGGTGCCCATGAAAAGTGCATTCGTGCGTTTGCCCAGAGTGGCTGTTTCGTCGAGGGTGCCCGTCTCTTTTTCCACCGGGAAGGTCTCCCCGGTCAGTGTTGCCTCGTCAACAAAGAGGTCCTTGGATTCGAGGATTAAGCAGTCGCCGGGGATGATGCCTCCAGCGTTCAACACGATGATGTCACCGGGAACTATTTCCTCAACGGGTACCTCCTTGAATCCCCCGTCTCGGAGTGTGGCTGCCTTTACCTGGACGATAGAGAGGAGTTTCTGGACAGCATTGACCGCGCCCCGTTCCTGCCAGAAACCGAGTAGACCGCTAATCAGGACTATCGCCAGTATGATCAACGCGTCGGTCGCATCATGGAGTACGAAAGAAAGCCCGATCGCAAAAAGCAATATGATAATGATCGGACTCCTGAACTGTGTGATAAGAAGGGTGAGAGAATCACTTCTCTTTTTTTGTTTCAGAGTATTGTAACCGTAAAGCTGAAGCCTTTCTTGCGCCTCTTTCCCGCTCAAGCCGTCAGGCGTCGTTTGAAGGCGGGTGGCCACGATATTTGGGGACAGAGCCCAGAAGAATTGCAGATTGTTGGTCGGCATGGTCACCTTTGAGTCATTATACTATCGTCTTGGTTTTCATGCAACGCTGAATCTTCACGGTCCCGAGGTTTTTATATGGACAGTGCATTTGCCTCCTTCACGCGTCATTGGCGCACTGCCAGACAGGATTGACTGACATGGCAGAGCTCAATGGTGACTGGCCTATAATCACTTCTCCTTCTTGAAGGGTTCTTTGACAATGACCTTTATCCCGCTGATTGTACCGGTAACTGCTTTGGTTATTGCCGAGCCTGTTCTGCCGCCAATGGTCTTGGCCGCCTCAAGAGCGCCCTCTGCTGCTGCCGAAGCAGTCTCTTCTGCGGACAGGCCGATCTCTTTGGCCGCCTCGATTGCCCCTACTACGGCATTTTTGGCTATGGCGGCTACGTCTCCCCCGAGTTGTGATGCCTCAAGCACCAGGCCTTTAGAGGTGTTCTTAATGACCGCAGCCAGGCGGCCGCTGGTTTCGGCCACTCCACCGATGGCGCCCTTGACTGCGTTTTTTGCTGCGGTACCCGCATCGGCGCCCACTTCGGAAACCGCCCGGATGGCCCCCTGCGCTGCTTTCCCCGCAGCCTCTTCCGACGATACGGTGATGTCCCTCGTCCCCTTTATGGCGCCGACGATGGCGCTCTTGGTTACAGACCCCACGTCGCCGCCGATCTCTGCGGCTGTCTTTATCGCTTGGTGGACAGCGTCACGAACCATATCGGCAGTGACGGTACCTACCTCATGAACGCCCTTGATCGCGCCGACTATGGAATTCTTCGTAACTATCGTCAGGTCTGCTTCAATAGCCCCCGCTGCCTTAATCGCTGTCGATATCGCCCCAACGACAACAGAACTGACTGCAACCTGGACATCTTTTACCCCCTGCAGGGTCTTTACTATAGTGGCGCTCACAACGTCGACAATTCCCGCGGCAGCTTCTCTGGTACCCTTTAAAACCCCTGTTATGCTGTTTCTAATCCTCTTTCTTTCTCGTCTGGTACTCATCCATTTCCTTTTTGTACTTCGCCAGGTCGTACTTCCTCAAGCGCTTGTCGCAGTACTCTTTTGACGGCTACAGGTCCCGTGTCTCAGGATACATTGAAGTGGATGTGCAGGATATCTCCGTTCCTTACGATATAGTCCCGGCCTTCAAGTCTCAGAATCCCTTTTTCGCGAGCCGCATGCTCTGATCCGCATTGCAGAAAATCATCGACATTGATCACTTCGGCTTTTATAAAGCCCTTTTCCATGTCCGTATGGATCTTGCCTGCCGCTTTTACGCAGATCGTGTTTTTCGGGATCGTCCAAGCGCGCATCTCTTTACCGACTATCGTATAGAAGGTGATAAGGCCGAGGATATCATAGCCAACCCTGATGACATTATGGATTGACATTTCTTTCATGCCGTAGAGCTCCATGTAGGGGACCTTCTCGCTATCCTTGAGGAGAGCGAGGTCCTCTTCGAGTTTACCAGAGATATAGACGATCGCTCGGTTCTTTTGCTTTGCAAGGTTTTCCAATTGAGGGATCGGTGTTTTGCCAAGCTGGCTCTCATCAATATTCGCTACATAAAAGATAGGCCTTGACGTAATGAGGTTGAATGAGCGGATAAGCTGTTTTTCATTTTCGTCGTAATGTTTGCTATCAATAAAAGCGCCTTTTTCGAGGACTCCTTTGACCTTCATGAGGGTATCATGTTCCGCTTCGCCCTTGTCTTTCGATATCTTTGCAAGCCTTTCGATTTTCCGGAGCCTTTCTTCGACGATCTCAAGGTCTGAAATGATAATCTCCATTTCGACAATATCAATATCCCTTGCCGGATCGATATAGGCGTATACATGAGGAATATTCTCAGTCCCAAAACAACGGACAACATGGGCAACGGCATCTACATTTCTGATGTGAGAGAGAAATTTGTTGCCGAGGCCCTCGCCCTTATGAGCATCCTTGATGAGACCGGCGATATCGACAAACCCTATCGTAGTCGGGACTACCTTATTCGGTTTCACGATGGCAGCAAGCCTGGTAAGCTTGTCATCAGGTACCGGTACGACACCCACATTGGGCTCGATAGTGCAGAAGGGATAGGGCTGACAGGGGACGGAGAGTGCCGTGAGGGCGTTGAAAATAGTCGATTTGCCTGAATTTGGAAGTCCGATGATACCGCAGCTAAAGCTCATAACAGCACCATAAATCTGTTTACAGGCAATAGAATATAGGTAAAAACAAAGATTTGAAATCCATCGCCAATTACCCTATTGTGGTTACTCCGGCCCTCTCCTGTTAAAGATGCTCATTGTCTTGGCGCTCCCATCCCGGACAAATGTATGCAAGGCATCGGCGGCAGTATCGAGGGTTTCGTTGAGCATCTTAAACTCCTCTCTTTCAAACCTTCTCAGCACATACTCTTCCGCGGCCATGGCAGGATTTCTCCCGATCCCTATCTTTACTCGATAAAATTGATCGGAACCGAGGCATTGGATAACGGACCTGACGCCCTTGTGGCCGCCGTCTCTTCCATTCCGGCGGATCCGTATCTTGCCAAACTCCATATCAAGATCGTCATGGATGAGCACAAGATCGGCGATGTCGATGTTCATCTTTTTTATGAGTCTGGAGAGCGGTTCTCCGGAAAGGTTCATGTAAGTATCAGGCTTTGCAAGGATCAAGCCCTCTTGGAGTCCGATCCTACACCCTGATTGTTTTTTATTCAGGGAAATATTGAATCGTTCGGAAAAGCGATCTATGACGAGATAGCCGATATTGTGTCTCGTATGCGCATATTCGGAATCCTTGTTTCCGAGACCACATAGTAAGTACAAGAAAACCTCTAACCCTTCTTGTCTTCCTTCTTTTCTTCCTTCTTGTCTTCCTTCTTTTCTTCCACCTTCTCTTCCCCTTCTTCAAGCTCCACAGCTTCCTCCACAACCGGTTTCTCTTCCACAACCGGCGGGATGACCGTAACGATGGCAACATTGGCGCCTTCAAGAAGTTTTACGCCGGGGATAGAGATCTGGCTCACGTGGAAGGAGTCGCCGATTTCGAGGTCTGATATGTCTATAGCAATCTCTTCGGGTATCTGTGTCGGCAAACACTCCACCTTCATAGACCTTAAATGCATTTCAACGATTCCACCTTCAATTTCACCTTTGGATTTACCCTTGAGGTGAATAGGGATCTCGACTTCGATGGTCCTTTCCATTGAGACCTGGAGAAAATCGATGTGAAGGATCTTTTCACCTAGAAACCCTCTCTGGACTTCTTTTACCATGACAGGTCTGTTTTCAACGTCCTTGCCGCTAGACAGCTCCATATTGAGAATCGCATTTCTGCGCATTTGTTTTCCCAGTTTCTCCCAGTCTTTTGACAAAACAGTGATGGAAACAGGTTCCAAGCCCCTTCCATACAATATTGCAGGTATCTTTCCCGCATTGCGGAGTTTTCTTGCTACCCCCTTACCTTTTACATCCCGTTTATTGGCCTTGATTAATATTTGCTCCATTGATAATCCTCCTAAACCTATATAAATAATGAACTGACGGACTCGTCGTTGTGGATCCTCTTGATGGCTTCACCGAGCACAGACGAGACATCAAGTATTTTTATTTTTTTGGATTTTCGTGCCTCCTCTGAAAGAGGGATCGTGTTTGTGGCAATCATCTCCACAAGTGGGGAATTGTTAATGCTTTCCACGGCTCTTCCCGAAAGCACAGGATGCGTACAACAGGCATAGACAGCCTGCGCGCCGTCTTGCATGATTGCATCAGCAGCCCGAACGATGGTGCCTCCCGTATCGATCATATCGTCAAGGAGTATGGCGGTCTTCTTTTTCACATCGCCGATGACATGCATCACCTTTGAGATATTCGCTTTTTCGCGCCTCTTATCGATAATAGCGATAGAGGCATTCAGTCGTTTACCGAGCTCTCGCGCTCTTTCCACGCCTCCGGCATCGGGAGAAACAACTACGATCTCGTTTTTGATCTTCTCTTTCAAATATTTGAACTGGACAGGCAATGCATAAAGATGGTCAACGGGAATATCGAAGAACCCTTGGATCTGACCGGCATGGAGGTCCATGGCCAATATCCTTGACGCGCCGGCGACAGTAATAAGGTTCGCCACAAGTCTCGCTGATATCGATGTCCTGGGGAAAACCTTCCGATCCTGACGGGCATATCCATAGTATGGTATTACGACTGTTATTCTCCCCGCAGAAGCTCGTTTCAGCGCGTCAAGCATAACGAGAAGCTCCATAAGGTTCTCATTCACCGGCGGGCATGTGGGCTGAACCACAAAAGTGTCCATACCGCGCACGCTTTCGTCGATCTCCACTTGGACCTCACCATCGCTGAAGTGACTTACCTTTGCCTTGCCGAGTCTCACACCGAGGAACTTACAGATCTTTTGCGCCAATTCCGGATTTGCATTTCCTGTCAATACTCTGAGCTTGTCCAATTCAATCTCCCTCAAACATAGTTTCTGGGGCGGGAGGATTCGAACCTCCGAATGCAGGCTCCAAAGGCCTGTGTCTTACCGCTTGACGACACCCCAATATTCTATTCTGCCGAATCCTTTTTATTCAGCTCCTTCTCGTAGGCCCGTAACACACTGGCTTCAATTATCTGTCTCGTCTCATTATTTAATGGATGGACCGTGTCTCTGTATGTACCATCCTTCATTTTCTTGCTCGGCATTGCAACAAAAAGCTTAATATCTCCCCTTATCACCTTCAAATCCCTCACGATGAAACATTTATCAAAAACAACCGACGCATAGGCCTTTACTCGATCCTCGTTAATCATAAAAATCTTTACATCCGTAATCTCCATGAATATCATCCCTTCCTGTTGATATACTGTGAGTTGTAAAAACCGTACCTATGCTTTGAACGAACCGTACCGCATTTTGCGCATCCTTCTTGCTTGCAAATATCCCGAAAACGGACGAACCGCTTCCACTCATCAAAGAAGCCAAGGCCCCGGCTTCATTTAGCCTATCTTCGATAGTCTTGATTTTTGGACACATTGTTATCCCGATTTGTTCGAAATCATTTTCCAGACTACCCGCAAGATCACCTATGTTTTTGAAATTACCCATCAATTTAATATTTTTTTCGTCCCTTGTCAACACGATTTTTAGCTTTCCATATACCTCTTTCGTTGATATAGGGGCCTCAGGATAGACTATAAGATACCAGAGAGAGGGTAGGTCAAGGGGGGTTATTATGTCGCCTATACCCTCCATGATACATGGTTTGCCATAGAGGAACAAGGGTACGTCGGCTCCTATCTCTTTGCCCAATGCCATTAATTCCTCATCTGAGACTGGAAGCTTCCACAAAGCGGAGAGCGCCTTCAAGACGGTGGCCGCGTTGCTGCTCGGGCCTCCAAGACCGCTTCCGATGGGTATCTTCTTTTCCACATAGATATGAACCCCCTGGCGGATGGAGTATATGTCCTTGAAAAGCTTAGCGGCCCTGTAAATGGTATTTGGTTCACCTTCCGGCAGGATACCCTTATCATCCTTGACCAAGATACTGTCAAAATCGAGCTCTTCGATACTGATCGTATCGTAGAGCGAGACAAGGTCTACGATACTGTAAATATTATGGTATCCGTCGGGTCGTTTCGATAATACCTTGAGGATGAGATTCACCTTGGCCGGCGATAAAAAGGTTTGCTTCATGACGGATTGGCAATGACCAATAACCAGATAAGAATAACCAATAAAGAACCATGACCCGAAATCAAATTTCAGTTATCGAAAAAACAATAATTGCGATATGCAGTATTCACGGATTCGCTGCGGTTCGGTTTGATAATTGGCGCATGGCTATTTTAATGTGGTCATTGGTCGTTCTCACTTCACTCCTTCAATGCTGAATTTGTCAATACTATACTCTGGATTGGCAATGAGATTCACTTTTGTCTTGTAAGTAGTTTCAATATATTCCAGAGAGCTCTTCTCCTCTTCATAGAGAAGGTCTGCCACCTCAGGAGAGAGATGGATATTCAATATCTTCCCTTCATCCTTTTTACAGGCACTCCTGAGTTCTCTCAATACTTCATAACAGACGGTATGCCTTGATTTGATATAACCGCAGCCCTCGCAGTTGGGACATGTCTCAGAGAGAAGGCTGACTATGTTGTGCCTCGTGCGCTTTCTCGTGATCTGGACAACACCGATTTCGCTTATGGGATAGGCAAACGTTTTAATTCTGTCTTTCTTAAGGGCCTCCACAAGAGTCTGAAAGACCAGGGCCCTCGACTCTTTCTTCTCCATATCAATAAAATCAATAACGATAATACCCCCGATATTCCTGAGCCGTATCTGATAGACGATTTCTTTGACTGCTTCGAGGTTCGTCCGGAGTATCGTATCTTCGAGGTCTTTTTTGCCCAGGTATTTGCCGGTATTGACATCGATAACCGTAAGGGCTTCCGTATAGTCAAGGACGATATATCCTCCGGATTTTAACCATATCTTCTTTTGCAGGAGTTTTGCGACCTCGATCTCGATCCCGTATACCTCAAAGATTGGGTCTTTTTCGTTGAAATGGACTACCTCGCAGCCTTCTTCGGGCAGATATTCTTTTATGAATTCCTCAAGTTTGCTATGAACAAATTCATCATCGACAATGATTTTTTTCAGATTGTGCGAGTGTACATCCCGGATGACCCTGAAGATAATGCCCATCTCCTGATGCAAAATGGACGGAGCATGCAGCCCCTTTGCCTTTTCATGAATAGTCTCCCAGATACGGATCAGAAAGTTGAGGTCAGATTCCAGTTCCTCAGCTGTTTTACCTTCCGATGCTGTGCGGGCTATAATTCCATATCCTGGCGGGCATATCTGCTTCAATAACGTGGCAAGCCTATTCCTTTCTTCCTCGTCCTCTATCCTGCGGGATACCCCGATATGGTCCGTTGCGGGCATGAGCACAAGAAGCCTGCCCGGCAATGTTATTTTCGATGTGACCCGTGTTCCTTTCTGCCCGATAGGTTCCCGTGAAACCTGAACGATGAGCTCCTGACCGTCTTCAAGAACCCCCTCTATCCTCTCGCCGCGCTCGATATGGTAGTCGGAATCATCGTAGTCTTCATACATCATCCTGTCGATGATAATGTCACCGACATAAAGAAAGGCGGATTTCTCAAGGCCGATATCAATAAATGCGGCATCCATACCGGGAACAATCCTCACCACTTTGCCCTTATAAATACTCCCGACCATACTGTGATCATTTTTTTTCTCTATGAAGAATTCCACAAGAACGCCATTTTCAAGAAACGCTATTCTTGTCTCATTGAAAGTTACATTGATAATCAATTCAGATGTCATAAGTCTGTTTTGCCTCTATCTTTATGATTCGTGCGAATACTCCACGAGCCCAGAGGTCCTTTACTTTTTTTCCTCTCCACAGATAGAAAAACCTTCCGTTGCAGATTTTCCATGGGACAAATTCATGGGCCATATCCTTTTCACTCACGAGAAGAAATACATATTCTTTTACCACATCTCTTAAAGCTCCTTCAACAAAGTCCTTCATTTTCATTCCCCTGGGCATGGCCAGGTTTATCTTCTCCAGTGTTTCTCCGTCTATCGCAACGCCTTCAGCCGTCTCAATCTCAATCAGTTCGCAGGTGCTTTCGATGCCTATGGGTAGTGCATCGGAAAGAGCAATCTTCGGCAACGGATGGTATTTGCCGTGTCTCTTGATCACTACACTTGACGCCCTCATGGCCCGCAGAATAATGTTCATTGTATCAATGTGACCTATATAACGGGCATCTCCACACTTAATGTAACGGAAGGTAAACCGCCGGGTAACTTCAGAATCAAAGGTCAGAGGTTGGGGGTCAGGGACCGGTGAACGAAGGTCGGGCATTGAGGATGAAAACCTGGGAGTCAAAGACTCGAAACCGGACGACCCGCGACGACCTGCGACGCGTAATGCGCGACCGGCTTCACCGCATGTGAGGCCGCACCCAGCGCATCCTTCAAGGCAATCTATGGTCATGCTCCCAAGTGTTGCCTTTTCAAACTCCTTTTCAAGAAAGGACGGATCAATACAGGTATTGATGAATGACCAGGGCAGCGACTGACTGTCCTTTCTTTCACCAAGATACTTTTGCATGTCGATGCCGTTTTCTTGAAACCACTCTTCGTAGAACTCCCGTGAAAAAAACTCTCTCCATGCCTCAAGCCTGACGCCTTGCCGGAAGAGAGATTCAAAGAGCCCGGAAATATCTTCGTCACCCCTCGATACAATAGCCTCCACGACGCTTACCTTTGTGTCTCTGTAATTTACCTTTACACCTTTGCCTTTTAAAATCCTCTTTATGAGCACCATCTTTTCATTTAGGGTTGCTTCATCTTCCATGGGCAGCCATTGAAATGGGGTATGAGGTTTTGGAATGAAGGGCGAAACAGAGAGGCTGATACCGATACCTGCGCTGCGAAAAGGTGCGAGCAGCTCTTTTATACTCATGAGGTCTTCTTCTTTTTCCCAGGGAAACCCTACCATCATATAAAGTTTCAATCGCCTCCAGCCGAATTTCTTGAGAAGGGGCAGCTGCTCTATCAGATGTTCGACATCGATATTTTTGTTGAGTCTGCATCGAAGCTCTTTTGTCGGCGCTTCAAGGGCAAAGGTAAACCCAGTCCTCGCGATGTCGCCGATAGCCGCTATCTCCTTTTCGCCGATACTTCCTATTTTCAGGGAAGGCAGGGAAAGGGAGACGCCGGGATGATGCATCTTCACATGGTCAATGACATCGAAAAGGGCGCTGTAATCACCGGAGCTTAAGGAAAGGAGCGAAATTTCCTCGTAGCCTGTTATTGCCATTGCCCTATCGATGATATCGGTAACGCATCCCGAAGAACGCTCTCTGTATGGTCTGTAGCCGAAACCGGCAAGACAAAACCTGCAGCCGTTCCCGCACCCTCTCGATACCTCTACGTTTAATCTGTTGTGAACGCTTCCCACCGTTGGGATTGGAGGATGTATGGGATGATATGTTTTATCGAGGTTCTTTATATAGAGCCTGTTTACGGTTTTTTTCGGAAAGTGCGGGGCATAGACGCCCTCGAACCTTCCGAGCTCTTCTATGACATCTGTTCTGGGAAGCCCCTTCAGTAATCTGGTCGCCTTTAGTATCTCAATGAGCACTTCATCGGCCTCACCGACAACAATGAGATCGAAGAACCGCTCATACTGTCTCGGATTGAGCATGAGAGGCCCCCCGCCGATAATTATGGGGCCTTCTCTATCCTCGGAGCGTATCCTGATGCCTCCAAGATTGAGCATATTGAGGACGTTGGACACATTCAGTTCGTAAGTGAGAGAGAAACCGACCATATCCATTGAACTGAGAGGTGTTCTCGATTCGAGGGTCGAGAGAGGTATGTTATTCTCCTTGAGATGTTTTTCTCTATCGACCCAGGGGGCAAAACATCGTTCACACCATATTCCCTCTAAGTTGTTGGCAATTTCATAGAGGAGAAAATGGCCGAAATAGGACATGCCGATCTCATAGACATCGGGGTAACAGAGCGCAAACCTTATCTCGACATCTTTCGCGTCTTTCGTAATCCTGTGGGGTTCGATGCCCGTGTATCGGGACGGTTTAAGAATATGGTTGGGAATTTTTAGCATATCGGATCTTCAGCCGAAATCATGGTACCACATATTACACCAAATTGACCCACGAATGTTGGATGAAATTTCAGGCGTCGCTATCAATCGACGGAACTCACGTCGCCCCCAGACCAAGCCACACCCACAAGCGGGTAGCCTGCCTCCTCCTCAGTGCTTGCAGCGTTCCCTCACCGATTCCAACACCCGTATAAAAACATCACGGGTACCCGCGACGCGAGCCAGGCAGAGAACCCTGGGCGCAAACCGGGGGTGAATGCATGAGAACTGCGAAGCCGCAGTTCAAGGGCCACGGGCGTGAGCCCGTGGGTATCTGCGTGTGCCTGGCATGGATAGCGACTTGAGGGTGAAAGTCCCTTGCAGGTCCGGATGGTGGAAACTGCTAGCCGAAGGCAAGGGCGCTTACGGCGAGGTAAGGTCTTAAGGAAGCCCGGGGCAAAGTCCCGATTCGAGGAACACGAACCGCATAGAAGGCTTCCGATCTCCGGGCGAGCTTACGTGTCAAAGCAAAGCCCATAACCATCAAGGGGTATCGTAAGTAAATGCGGCGGATGTGGGACGAAGGTGGCTATTCTTACCCAGGGAGATCTTTATGGTGTCCCAATGATAGGTATGGCTGAGATGGTGTGGCACCGCCGGGAAACCAGGCGGATAACGGAGAAGACAAAGGTGAGCCCCAAGCCAGATAAAAACGAAAAGACACGCGAGTGTCTTCGCATATCATAAAGAAGTCAGCAGAGGGATTGGTACCTGCCATATGGCAGGGAAGGCCTAAACGGTATGGGAGGATAAGTAAGGATAGGGTTCTCATGGGCAAGCCGCAGAAGAAAATCCAGTGAGAACTGGCCTTCATGAAAGAGATAGGGGGTGAAGCCCCGGATGCTTTGACAAAGGGTACTGAATTGTCCGCGGCGCACCCTACACCAGAACATCCGGCTATAGAGTTTCCATCATCGGAGGCTTGATGAGCATCGAACCAAACCGAACCGCCGTATAAGGAACCGTATGTATGGTGGTGTGGCAGGGAAAGTCCGCGAGGGCTTACCTATGCCGATTGTGTCTACTTAAACGATTACCGTTTCAAACATAGCACCATTCCACGATGATCCTCAGTACATTGGAAAGGGTATTGAAAAGAAAGTGTGGCTCATTTTACGCCTGAAGCAGTTTCAGCCTGATCTCTAGTGCTTCTTTTTCGCTCAAAAGACGCTTGATCCTCTCCCGCTGCACAACCTCCTTGATGACGCTCAGTCTTGGTTTGGAGTAAAAAAATAGCTGAAAGTAGTACCGAAAGCGATGATAAAGACCATCCCCTAAAGAAAGTCTTTTTCGGATCCCTTCACAGTGATGGCAGCGAACCGCTCAAGGATAAAAAACCCTATTTGCCAACCTGCCGAGATTCCACCAATGATACGCGTCAGGAAGTATGAAAGCGCAAGAGACAACCTTCTCCGGTTTGAATATCCAAAACAAGAGATGAATAATCGACCATATGAAGATCCCGTAAGATTGAGCCACGACCAAGCTTTTGATAAAGGATGTTTTAATACATGTCAAAATCAGAAAAAAGGCCGTCAAAGAGGCTAATATGATCGTGTAAAGTAAATCGGTGAGATACCCGCCCGGGGTTGTTACGCTTTATATGATTTGATATATGTTCCATATGACTCAAATCCCCATATAGAATATCCAAGTTCTAAACAAATTCAATTATCAATGTTCCAAAGCGAAGCCGGTCGAATTTTGAGTCCTGGTCATACAATCTTGTTTGAGAACCCGACACCGGAATTAAAAATTGCTTTCCTCAATAGGTATATTGCACTCCTACCATACATTGATACTCCAGTATACTTCCAAACTCTGTATTTTTATCACCTGCCATGGCAGTGCCAACGGTAAACAGCTCCAGATGCTTGCCTAGAGAGTACGCCAAAACTGCCGTGAATTGACCGGACCCGTCATCAAGGTTCTGAGCCCATCGCAGAGTAAAATCAATGCTGTTTCTGATATTGTTCTGAATATATTGGACGAGCGCATAATTTCTTCGCAAAAATCGTAGACCCGTATTGGCCGTTTGACCGAGGCTCATGTAGGCCAATCCCGACATTGCGCCGCCGGTGTTTGCAGCGGCAGCGGCCCCCTGCCTCAATGAATAATATCGATCTGCCTCGGCATCGCTGTAGCCTGTGCCGTTATAGGCGTATTCCACGGTTAGCGTCCCCTTTGTTTCAAAGGTATAGGAACCGCCGACCAAAATAACGGGCTCCAAACTATGATCATCTTCGTAGAGTTGCTGCATGGAGGTCCCGAATAAAGAACGGTCTTTTCGGGGGTATAATGCTTCGCTCCCTTGTGTAATAGCCCATTCACTATAGAGCAGGACGGCGTCGGAGATGGTCCATCCTCCAAAAAATCCCAGTGAATCTTTATCGGAGTCTTCCCTGTGGGAAAAGATCATGGAACCGTAGTTCTCACGGCCAGTGTAATCGATTTTCAGGGAATAGGTCTTTTCAAAGGGGTCGGGGCCGATAGGTTTATTGAGGCCCTCATCGGTATTGGCGATGAGGGAGAGGGTCCAGGAGCTCTCAGGAATGAACACGAGACGGGCAAAATCAGAGCCCGGCACTTCGAGATAAGGGTTACGGCGGCCGTTGTCGGGGAAGAAAGGATTAGACGGAGAAAAGAGAAAGGATGGTCCCCACTGGAGGTTCTCCCGGCCATATGATACAAAGAGGTTTTCCCGCACCTTTACTCGAGCCAGCCACTCATTCACATACCAGTTGTCATCCCAATTCGTATCCCCGCCACGGATGCCTGATTTCCAGGCGCTGTACTCAAGTCGCATCCTCGGTTTGGCACTCAAATCCAGAGGGTCTGCATTGAAACGCAGGTCCGGGCGCAGTTCCAGATCAGCCAGATACTGGGGCAATTGCAGAAAGTTATTTCCTGAATTCTGGCTTGAGCCGGCAGGCTCCTGGGCAATACTATAGGTCAAGGCCCGGAAATCCATTGAGAAACGCTCTGCCAGCGTCTTCTCAATCGGAGCGGGATTTGCGTTCCCATCATCGGCCGCTGCTGTATCAGACCACCAGCCTGAAAGGGCCACACAGAGAAGAAACGCTCTGAAAAAATACTTTCTTCTTATGGTACCAGACCTCATTCCTATGGTCCTATCTCGTCAAAAGGTTCAGGTTGAACGTTGAGTCGGGGACCTTTTTGATCGATACTTTGCGATAGTGCATGGTTGTTATATCCTCTTTGAGTATGGCGCTTGTAATGATCATTTTGGAAATGAATTCCCGTGGTGTGCCATCGATAGTGATGTTATTCGCATATTCAAATACAGCAGTCTTGAACATCTTTCCCGAAACGGTATAGAATTCCGCCTTGAGCCCCACGAGGCGTTCTTTTGATATCCAATATTTGATTTTGTCGTATGTGGCCCTGTTGTCTATAGCGCTTAAATCGAAGATATAGCAGGCCTCACCGTTCACTGCGTCCTCCGCGGTCCGAACAATCTTATAATCACCTGCATAGTTGGTGGATGCTATATCGCCATTGGCGGCCCCGCCCATAAGTTTTTGTCTGGGAGAAATAGGGACTGCTTTAGAAAGGCCCGGTTTTGCGAACCACATGTTGCGGTCCAGCATCAAAAGTTTCTGGCCCTTCACATTGGGCGGCGCTAGAAACTCCGCCAGTGAATTGAAACTGCGGGCCGTCACTCTGATGGTCCTTTGTTGCTCACGCCCTGCCTCAATGGATTGGATGTCTATCTGCCACTCGACCCCTTCTGCGTTACCGCGAGCTTCATCCGCCTTCCCGAGTATCTCCTGGGGGCTCATGGCGGCATGAAGCGAGGGAAGGGACAAGCATAGGAAACAGGCTGCCGCAAAACCCAAAGCCACCAAATATCTTTTCGCCGAATTACGATTCATTTTTGATATGCCTCCTTTGATCTGTTGCTTCTTACGTTTCGCCTTTTGCCTGTTACGCATCACCTCATTACCCATCCTATACATGACCAAGGGCGTCCACCACGTTTTGCCTGGCGGCGCGCCGTGCTGGGATGATGGCAGCCATGAGCGAAAGGAAGACGAGACAGAACGTCAACACGAAGAGAGTTTGAGGCACAAAACTAACGATCAGGGGCACCGGAGTTGAGCTGCCCGGAGGGGTGTATGTTGGCGAGATAGCGCGAATAAGAGCCCACCCGCTTATGTGCAGCACGACCCCTATGAGGCTGCCGAAAAGACCCAACAAACCTCCCTCCATGGCGAAGAGCAATGAAACGCCCCTTCTCTTTAACCCCAGCGCCCGCAAAGTTCCAATCTCTCTTGTTCTCTCCAGGACTGCCATACCCATAGTGTTGACGGTGCTCATGACAACGATGACCAGCACGATAGAGAATATGAAGAGAAACATCATATCGAACATCCCTTTTACCTTTGAATAAAACAATGACAGCTCGTTCCAGGTTTTTATCTCACAGTTGATGCCGGCACTGGTGAGCTTGGTGAGAAGAAGGTTACGCATCTTCTCGGTCTTCCTTGTGTCATCCAGCAGGACCACAATTTTTTCAGCCATTTTCGTGTCCAGAAGGGACTGAGCGAAATCATAGGTAAAACGCATGTATTTGTCATTCGTGGCATCGGAGCCGGAATCGTATACGCCTGAGACCTGTATGTCCATTGCGTTCATCTGACCGCCGAGGGTAGGGGTCATCACAACCCCGTCCTTGCCGGGCGCGAGATTCAGGAATTTGGCCAAATCCTGTGCAACCTCGACCCCATATGTTTTCTTATCATTCAATGTTTCCCCTTTAATAGGTCGAAAGGCGCCCCAAGCCCCTTTAATGGTTTTATCATCCTCGGGGATAACCCCTTGTGCAATGAAGATGGTGGAGGTAGTTCCGTTTGTAACGATGCCGCTAAGATTGATCTGGGGTGTAGCCAGAATGACCTCATTTTCGTCAGTGACGAGTTTTGTAATTTTCTCGATTTCCGTTTTTGAAAACATGTATTGCTCGGGATCGAGTTTCCCTTTCTCAAGCCAACCTGCCTTGTAGATAGTCAGATGACCGAGGCCCTCGCCTCGAATGGCCGATGTCTGCAAACCGTAATAGCTAAAGCTGACATAGCCGCGAAAAAGACTGATGGCAGCGAATCCCACACCTATGGCGAGCAGTGTCACGAGAGAGCGACGTTTGTTTCTGAGAATATTTCGAATTGCGAGTGTCATCCATTTCATCATGACTGTGTACCTCCATCGATAATCCGCCCGTCTTCGAGACGGACAAGCCTCTTTACCCGATCAAGTAACCGCTGATCATGAGTGGAGAAGATAAAAGTGATCTGGTCTTTTTCATTGAGTTCCCGCATGATCGAAATAATCATACGCGCCGTCTCCGAATCGAGATTGGCTGTCGGTTCATCGGCAATTACCAGAAAAGGATTATTTACGAGAGCCCGCGCTATAGCTACCCGCTGCTGTTGTCCTCCCGACATCTTTGCGGGACGGTGATGAATAAACTCAGTGAGGCCCACCTCTTGCAAACGATAGAGGGCTTTCTCTTTTGCTTCCTTGGAAGAGGCACCTTGAATCTGAAGAGGGAGCATAACGTTCTCAAGGGCTGAAAGAACAGGGACCAAGTTGAAGCCTTGAAACACATAACCGATAGTCTCATTCCGCAGATCACTTCTCTGATTGTCCGACAGCGAACGAACATCTCTGTCGGCAATTGCCAGATCTCCTTCGGTCGGTTCATCAATGGCGCCGATAAGGTTCAGAAGCGTGGTCTTTCCGGAACCGGAGGGGCCCCATATGCCGATGAATTCTCCCTTGTCGATTTGCAAATCGATTCCCTGAAGAGCATGTACCGTTGTTTCACCCAGGAAGTAGTCTTTCTTGATATTTTTCATTTCGATGAGAGCCATATACTTTCTCCTTTTTTAATCGAGCCATTTGTACGACGATGCCAAAATTTCTTTCTCCTAATATCCTGCAATTATCTTAAACTAACCTATCATGGTTCTTACACGGTTTGGCGACAGAAGGGCCCCTAAACCGATAAAATGGTAATAATAATAATGAAGGACTGGTCATAAAGTTTTATTTGACATGGAACGTCAGTTTACCTGGAAGAAGAGTTCTTATCACATCAATGTCATTTTAGCCACAGGAGGGAAGTGCTCGATGAGCAAAAGATAACGTTTGCGGCGCAGCAGAAAGCGTATAGGCATTTTAACGATCACGCCATTGGCCGAAGACAAAAGTACAATGGTTTGCATACTGTAGCAATAAACTGGTATTATTTTCTGGTATTATGGAAATATCTGAAAATGCCCTTATCAAAAAGCTGAAAAAGTTCGGAAAGGCGGATGTCAAAGTCATACGTGGTATCGGCGATGATGGCGCCGTGGTCAGTATGAACGGCGGACAATACGTGCTTGTTCAGGATGCCATGGTAGAGCACGTCCACTTTGAGTTTTCTTTTCTCGATCCCTACTATGTCGGTAAAAAAGCCATTGATGTGAACGTATCCGATATCTTGTCCATGGGCGCTCTGCCGCTCTATTTTCTCGTCACCATTGGAGTAACGGCTGGGATTGCTTCTCCCGATATCGAAAGGCTGTATAGAGGCATGAGGAACGCATCAAGGAAATTGAATATAATACTCCTCGGCGGCGATACGGTGTCCTCGGACACCTTTTTTATCGATGTTTGCATGGTCGGGAAACTCGTGACGAAGAAGTATCTCGGACGGGACAAGGCACGGCAAGGTGATCTGATCGCCGTTACGGGATATCTCGGCGAAGCAGCCTATGGATTGCATCTGCTCCAAAAGGGCATAAAACAAAAAGGCTCCGTGAGATTTTTCAAACGCTTTATGGACCCCGTAGCCCCGTATGATCTGTGGAAGGAATTGATAAAACATGATATAACAGTAGCCATGATGGATATAAGCGATGGGCTTATCATCGATCTTGAACGAATGATGGTGGAAAGCAAAAAGGGTGCCAGAATACACCTGGAAAGCGTGCCTATTCTCGATATTCTCCGAAAAAATAGTATGCAAGAGCTTGCCCTCACCGGCGGCGAAGATTATCAGCTGCTCTTCGTTTTCTCTCCGACAAAGCTTGCTCGTATCAAAGCCCTTAAGGACCAGGGATACATGGTTTCTGTTATCGGCGAGGTCGTAAAAGGAAGAGGCGTCAAACTTTTCCAAAAGGGTAAGGAAATCAGACTGACCGCAAAGGGCTACCAGCACTTCAACGGAACACCACATGGATAAAAAAATATTTGTCAAAGACATCACGGAAGACCGGGCGATGGTCAACGATTATTTCGTTGTTGCAAAAAAGGGAACCTACACAACGAGAACGAACTCAAGATATATGAGCCTGAGCCTAAAGGATAGAAGCGGTGTTATCGAGGCGAAAGTCTGGGAAAGAGTCGATGAATTGAACAGCCTTTTCGCAAAAAATGATATCATCCATATCAAAGCCAGGCCAAGACTCTACCAGGAAAAACTCCAACTCAATATAACGGATATTCAAAGAGTGGACGAGGAATTGCCTTTTGAGCTTATCCGTCAGCTCTTTCCGGAAAGCGAGACGAATGGCGACGCCTTAAAAGAAGAGTATTTCAAGATTACCGGAGAGATGAAAAGCCCCGCCATAGGCAGACTTTTTTCCGTATTGAACGAAAAGAAAGAAATGCTGGAGAAATTCTTTTTCTATCCAGCTTCCATCGGCGTGCACCACATGTATATCGGAGGGCTTCTTGAGCATTCGCTCTCGATGGTGCGAATGGCCAGGCAAGCCGTACAGGTTGTAGGAGGAGACCTTGATATTGTCCTCACGGGCTGTCTTCTCCATGATATCGGCAAGATTGAGGAGATCGATGTGAAGAGGGGTTTCAAATATACGGACAGAGGAAGACTGCTTGGTCACATAGCGCTCGGCGTGACGATTCTGGATGGGCTTCTCCGTGAAGTGAAGGATTTTCCCAATCACGTTGCGGACATCCTTTCTCATATTATTATCAGCCATCATGGCATCGAAGAATGGGGTTCCCCGAAAAAACCGATGTTTATCGAAGCTCTTGTGGTCCATTACCTCGATAACCTTGACGCGAAGGTCATGGGCGTCAAAGAACATATGAAAGAGAACATGGAAGACGAGAGATGGACCGAATACCACAGGCTCTATGAATCACGATTCTACAAAATCCCGGAAGAATAACCATGGAAGTCAGAAGAGTATTTGTCGACAAAATAAAAATGAAAAACAGCATGGGCCTTGTGGCGGGACCCATGTACAAGTATATCGCTACCGTGTTGCGAAAAACAGAGGGCGATAGGATCGACCTCATTGACGGGAAAGGGTATCTCTACCGGTGTGTTATAAACAGCATTAAGAGCAGGGAGCTCTATGTGCAGATACTTGATGTGGTCCACAAGCCTGAAGAAAAAAGACCCAAGGTGACACTCTGTGTGAGCCCTATTAAAGGTCCCAGGATGGACTGGCTTATGGAAAAGGCCACAGAACTGGGCGTGGAAAGAATCATACCGACGATTTTCAAAAGGACCGTTGTTAAATTCGAGGAGAAGGAAAAAGGGAAGATCGAACGGTGGAAAAGAATCACCGTTGAAGCCTCCCGACAGTCGGGACGTTTTACGGTTCCTGAGATTGTTGCGCCTACTCCTCTTCGAGGCATCGTACCCATTATCGGGTCCATCAAGGATCTCATTGTCCTCTATGAGAAAGAGAAGCGGAATACGCTAAAGAACCTTTTTACTTCATCACTCAAAGGAGAGATTTGCGTGGTGATCGGTCCTGAAGGCGGCATTGATGAATTGGAAATCGAATGGTTGAAGGAGAATGGCTTTGTTTCGTATACCCTGGGAGAAAGTATATTCAGAACGGAAACAACCCCCCTTGTCATCCTATCGATTGTTCTTTACGAATACAGTAAGGGGCGAGAGATGGTGAACGGTGGGTCAGGAACGTTCGGATATACACAAGTCCTAAGGAGGTCATAAGTAAAGCCACACGACAGTCTGTGAAAAGCTTTTCAAGAAGGTGTGTTGCGAACGTCACAGGTGAGACTACTGATGACCGGATTAGTAAGAGGAGGAATAATGGGAAATCAGGGAAAATCAGGTTGCGGCTGTCTTGTGTTTACCCTTGTCATCTGTATGGTGCTTGTTGGTGTGCTTATTCACCCCTTCAGCTTAAGGCTCATGGCAAAACAAATGAGGCATGAGGACAAGATCGTTCCGGCCGATATTGTTTTTGTACCCAGATTTGTGGAGGACAGAAATGGCGAGCTCTATACAGATGCCTTCAGGGAATACTGGGCTGGAAACGGCAAAACGATCTACGTGGAAGAGGATAAGATATTCGGCATAAGCATGGAGGATTTGATAACAAAAATGGCACAGACCAAGGGCATTAAGGAGAATATCGTAAAGCCCATGAGCGCTGAAGGTGAAGAAAACGTCAGGTTGAATAAAATAAAAGAAAAATTTGAGGCCATGGGGCAAAAAAAGATTATCATTTTGGTTCCTGAGTATGCTTCAAAGAGGTTCCATTACATATTTAATTCTTCGCTGGATACCGGAAAAACCTTCTTTATGATAAAACCCGTTGAGGTTACCTATTTCAAGAATGACAAATGGTGGAAAGATGGCACATCGCGGATTGTTTTCGGCAAGGAAATCTATAAATTGGGGTCATATTATTTTTCCGAATTTAAGGATAGGGAAAAGAAAAAATGAAGCAGACACTTGTTGTAATTGGCCTGGAACCGAGATTACCCGGAATCACGATAATTCTCTAAGAATGTGCTGAAAGGTTGTTGAATATGGATGGATGAACCAATCGCGTTGATTGCGCTTTCAAGGTTACGAGGCATAAACAACATTTTGAAAAAGGATATCGTTGAGAAGTTTGACACGATAACCTCGTTCTTTGAAAAGAAGGTAAAAATTTTTGATGACGGTATGCGGAGTATTGCCTCATCGTTTAAGGGCTGGAAGAAATTGAAAGCCATTCGAAGTTCTTGGATGCTATAAGTGCAAGGATCATAACGATACGAGACAAAGAGTACCCGCTGTTACTGAAAAATATCCCTGACGCGCCGGTTGTATTGTATTAAAAAGGTCTTCTTCAAATGGGATCGAATACACTGGCGATCGTCGGTTCCCGCAAGGCCACCCTTGAAGGTATGAATCTTGCCGAGACGATAGGCGAGACTGTCTCCTCTGTCGGGATTACCGTTGTAAGCGGCTTTGCCAGAGAGGTTGATTCATCGGCCCACAAGGGCGCAATGAAGGAAAATGCAGGGACTATTGCTGTCTTTGGTTGCGGTATCGATGTATGTTATCCGCCGGAGAATAGACAGCTGTACAAACATATAGGAGAAAAAGGACTTCTGCTCACCGAATCCGCGCCAGGAGAAGAGCTCTTCCATCCCACTTTCCTGAACGGAATAGAATCATAGCGGGATTATCGAAAGGCATTCTTGTCATCGAGGCGTCAAAGAAGAGTGGTTCATTGATCACGGCACGACCTGGTCTCGAAAACGGCAGAGAAGTCATGGCGAACCCGGGTAGCGTCTTTCGTGACGAATATAAGGGCGCCGATGCTTCGATCAAACAGGGAGCGAAGCTCGTTGAAAATATCGCTGATATTGTGTCGACAGTTTTCCGGGTATCAAGCTGCAGCCCAAAGAGCCTGTGAACATTGAGATGAGGAGAACGGTTTTTTTCGGTTATCGGTTACGAAAAAATCCACGGTGATGAAATAATCGAAAAGAGCGGTATGGCGGCAAAACAGCTTACTGTTATTCTCACAAAGCTCGAAATGAAGGAAATCATCCGGGAAGTGCCCGGTGGATTCTATATAAGAAAGTAGCCACAGGTCGGCATCCAGATTCGGAATAAAGAAGCGGATTTGATTTTCAGATTGTTTTCGATTAGGATACCTGAGCATAGGTTTCCGTTGGAACGTTTAAACTGTTTGAACCGATTAAACCGTTTTGAAGGAGGGGATGACGTGAGCCCCAGTAAAGGAGAATATAATAGATGAGAAAATCACTTTTAGTCGTTGAATCACCGACAAAAATGAAGACGCTTTCTAAATACCTGGGAAAGGATTTCGTGATCAAGGCAACCTATGGACATATCAAAGACCTGCCGAAGAGCAAGCTCGGTGTCGATATTGAAAAAGATTTTGCGCCTCACTTCATGACTGTAAAGGGCAAATCAAAGGTCGTCGATGAGTTGAAAAAGGCAGGGAAAGCGGCTGATAAGATATATATCGGCTCTGATCCTGATCGTGAAGGAGAAGCGATAGCTTTCCATGTCGCTGATCTCATCGGAAAGAAGAAAGAAATAGAACGGGTACTCTTTCACGAAATCACGAAGAAAGGTGTTCTTGAAGCCCTTAAGGCCCCTACTCACCTTGATAAAGCAAAATATAACGCGCAAAAGGCGCGACGGATCCTTGACAGACTTGTAGGCTACAAAATCAGTCCTCTCCTCTGGGAGAAATTGAGCTATGGGCTTTCGGCAGGAAGAGTACAATCTGTGGCGCTCCGGCTCGTCTGTGACAGAGAAGAAGAGATAGAGAGTTTTCAGAAAGAAGAATACTGGATCATCGAAGCCGAACTTCAACTTCCCACAGGCGAAAAATTTGTTGCAACCCTTGAACGAAAGGGAAACGAAAAGATAAAGGTGCCGTCAGAGAAGGAAGCGGAGAAGATAAAAAGGGAGATAGAAGGTAAAAGCTTTACCATCGCCAGCATTGAAACAAAAGAGAAGAATCTTACACCACAGCCGGCGTTTATTACGAGTAGGCTTCAGCAGGAGGCGTCGAGAGTGCTTCGGTTTTCACCAAAAAGAACCATGATGCTAGCACAGAGACTCTACGAAGGTGCGGAGATCGGGAAGGAAGGCCAGATAGGCCTCATTACATACATGAGAACCGATTCGGTAAGGGTCTCTATGGAAGCGGTCACGGAAACGAGGAGCTATATCGAGAAAAGTTTCGGCAAAGCCTATATTCCTCAAAAGCCGAATTTTTTCAAGAATAAGAAGAGCGCCCAGGATGCCCACGAAGCGATACGCCCCGCGTCGGTACTGTTGACGCCCGACAAGGTGAAACAGTACCTCGATAAGGACCTCTTCGCCCTCTATAATCTCATATGGAAGCGCTTTGTCGCTTCTCAGATGTCCCATGAAAGGCTCGAAGTAACTGTTGCGAATGTAACAAGCGGAGACTATCTCTTTGTGGCAAAAGGTCAAAAAATACTCTTTGACGGTTTTTCGAAAATCTATGAAGAAAAGGGAGAAGAGGAAGAAGAAGGATCACAGCTTCCTGAGATGAAAAAAGGCGAAATCCTGTCGCACGTCAATACAATTCTGGAACAGCGCTTCACGAGTCCGCCGCCCCGTTATTCCGAGGCATCCCTCATAAGGACCCTTGAGATGAAGGGCATTGGAAGACCATCGACCTATGCGACCATTGTAAGTACGGTACAGGACAGGGATTATGTGAAAAGGGAGAAGGGAAGACTGGTCCCTACATCCCTTGGAAGAACCGTGAACAGGGTTATGGTGGAGTTCTTTCCTGTAATTGTCGATATCAGCTTTACTGCCAAAGTGGAGGAAAGGCTTGATCTTATTGAGGACGGTCAGAAAGATTGGGTAAAAACTCTGCGGCATTTCAATTCCGCTTTTGAAAAGGAGTTAGACAAAGCCAAGGAAACCATGAAGAGTCTCAAAAAGGAAGAGAAAGAGACTGATTTCGTCTGTGATCAGTGCGGGAAAAATATGCTTCTCAGGTGGGGAAAAAACGGTGAGTATCTTGTATGCTCGGGAAAACCGGAATGTAAGAACAAGAAGAACGTCAAGGTTGGCGATGACGGTACCATCAGTCTTGTAGAACAGGAAATCAAAGGGACCTGTCCAAAATGCGGCGGAAACCTTGTTGAAAAAAGGGGTCGGTTCGGAAGATTCCTTGCCTGCAGCAAATACCCGGAGTGCAAACATACTGAGGCGTACTCCCTTGGTTTTCAATGCCCCCAGGAAGGGTGTACGGGAAAACTCGTTGAAAAAATCTCCAAGAAGAAAAGGCGGTTTGTCAGTTGCTCGGAATACCCGAGATGTTCTTTTGCGACGAACAAAGAGCCCGCAGAAGGCCCCTGTCCCGTCTGTGGTGCCCCGACACTCTTTTCATTCCGGAGAAGTGCCCTCTGTCTTCGTAAGGATTGTGGATGGAAATCAAAGTAATCGGTGGAGGGCTTGCCGGTACCGAGGCGGCCTATCAGATCGCCAAAAGAGGCGGCACGGTTACTCTCTACGAAATGAGGCCCAATGCCTTTACACCTGCGCATAAAACTGCTTACCTTGCCGAGCTTGTCTGCAGCAATTCTTTAAGATCAAAGGAACTAGGAAACGCCCACGGGCTCCTCAAAGAGGAATTGAAAAGGCTCAGCTCCCTTGTCATTGAAATAGCCGAAGGGGCTGCGATACCGGGTGGCAAGGCGCTTGTCGTCGACAGGGAAGGATTCGCACAAAGAGTTACCGAGAGGATCGAGGGCAATCCTCTGATTCGTATTATCAGAGAAGAAGCCGAAGACATTCCGGCCGGAGTTGTGATTATCGCGACAGGACCGCTTACAAGTGAGAAACTCGCAGAGAAGATACGCATGCTTACGGGGAAAGAGAACCTCTCGTTTTTTGACGCCATTTCGCCCATTATCGATGGCGATTGCGTGGATATGAAGAATGCATTCTATGCTTCGAGATACGAAGAAGAGAAAAATGACGATTATCTGAATTGTCCGCTCACGGAAGAGGAGTATAATCTTTTTTACGAGGAACTTATCAAGGCCGAAAGGGTCGATCTGAGAAAATTTGAAAAGACATCCTATTTCGAGGGTTGTCTGCCCATCGAGGTCATGGCTGAGCGGGGCAGGGAGACACTCCTGTATGGACCAATGAAGCCTGTTGGTCTCATTGATGAACGGACCGGACAACGGCCCTTCGCGGTGGTGCAACTGAGGCGGGAAAACGCGGCAGGTACTATGTTTAATATGGTAGGCTATCAGACAAAATTGAAATACCAGGAACAGGAGAGGATCTTTCGATTAATCCCAGCGCTCAAAAATGCTGTTTTCATGCGCCACGGGAGCATTCACAGGAACACATATATTCATTCCCCAACCGTACTGAACAGAGCATTGCAGCTCAAAGGGAACAGTGATATTTTTTTTGCAGGGCAGATAACAGGTGTTGAGGGGTATGTTGAGTCAACCACCATGGGACTTCTTGCGGGTATCTCAGCACATTTATATGTACAAGGAAAAACATTCGTGCCACCCCCGGAGGATACGTGCGCTGGTGCTCTTTCACGATACATAACGACTGAAACAAATAATTTTCAACCCATGAATGTCAACTTTGGGCTGGTGCACGGCTATCGGAAAAGAGAAAAAGAAAAGGCTGTCGTAAAGGCGCTTCGATCCATTGAATTATGGATAAAGACAATAGATGAAGAGACATAATCAATAACGGCATAGAAAGCGTTCCACAAAAAGGTTTGGAGGAGAGATGAATTCCGGCATCATAAAATTGAAAGACAGAGCAATTGAGAAAAAAATAAACCTTGCCGATGCGAAAAAATTATACGAAATAGGGCAAAAAGAACCTTTCCTCATTATGGCCTGCGCGTCAGAGATACGAGAACACTTTAAAGGAAAAAAGATCAGCCTCTGCGGTATTGTGAATGCCAAGTCAGGCATGTGTCCTGAAGACTGTAAGTTTTGTGCGCAGTCTCTTCACTATCACACGAGCGCGCCAACGTATCCGCTTCTGACAGCGAAAGAAATTATGGAGAAAGGGTTGGCTGCCTTCGAGACAGGAGCGCGTTATTTCGGTATCGTCACAAGCGGCACCCGCATAAATGATCGAGACGAATGGGAAGAAATATATCGGGCAATCGCGGGCCTTAACAAAATGGGAATAAAGCCGTGCGCTTCACTGGGTATGCTTGATGGTGAAACTGCCGGTGGTCTCAAAAATGCGGGATTGTTCAGATACCACCACAACCTGGAGACATCGAGGAGTTTTTTCGGCAACATTTGCTCAACCCATGCCTATGATGAAGACATCGAAACGGTATCGATAGCCAAAAAGGCAGGTCTTTCGGTATGCTCTGGCGGAATCATCGGTCTTGGGGAGAAGATGGAACACCGCATAGAACTTGCCATCACGCTTCGGGAGCTCGAGGTGGATTCTGTGCCCATTAATATCCTCAATCCCATCGAAGGGACTCCTCTTGCAGGGATACCATCACTTTCACCCATAGAAATCCTTTTGACTGTTGCCATCTACCGCTTTATCATGCCCGACAAGGATATTAAATTGTGTGGCGGCAAAGAAAAGAACTTGAGGCAGCTGCTGCCGTTGGCCATTATCGCGGGATGCAGCTCCTTCATGACGGGTAATTATCTTACGACACCGGGAAGAGATACTCGAGACGATCTGGAGATGATAAAAGACCTCGGATGCGAAACAACAATGGTTTGAGGGTCTGCGCGGAAGGGATTGAAAGTGGTTTTGCTTACTATCTACTGGTTTTAACCGATTGCTGAGCCGAGTTTGAATATGGGAAGATACATGGAAATAACAAGCCCACCGAGGATGACGCCGAGAAACATCATGATCATCGGTTCCATCATGGCCGTCATGTTTGTGACTAAATTATCTACGTCTTCATCGTAGAAATCCGCTATTTTACCGAGCATATTGTCGAGAGCTCCTGTTGATTCGCCTACCTGCACCATCTGAACAACCATAGGAGGAAAGATGCCGGCTTGTTCCAATGGCTCCGACATGGTTTTGCCTTCACTGATGCGGGTTCTTGCCACCATTAGTGCGTCTTCGATCACTTTGTTACCGGCGACTTTTGCGCAGATAATAAGACTTTCAAGGATTGCCACGCCACTCGTGAGCAGCGTAGAGAGCGTCCTCGTAATTCTTGCTACAGAGGCCTTCAGAGTAAGAACGCCGATGAGGGGAAGCCTGAGAATAATGGCATCGATCTTTCGTCTACCCCCCTCGGTTTTGTAATAACGCAAAAATCCGTAGACGACGGCTACTACAACGGGAATGAAATAAAGTATGTATGATTTAATGAAGTTGCTCAAAGCGATAACGAATTGTGTCGGCGCCGGAAGTTCAGCACCCATTTCTTTAAACATCTTTTCAAATACAGGGATAACAAAAAGCAACAGGACCAGGGTGACACCGATAGCAACAGTTATTATAGCAATTGGGTATATCATCGCCGATTTAACCTTCCTCTTCAGTTTCTCTGATTTTTCCATATAGGTTGCTAATCTCTGGAGCACATTATCAAGCAAGCCCCCCTCTTCGCCTGCCACAACGAGGTTGACATAGAGTTCATCAAAACATTGAGGAAAATCGCGTAACGCGTCGGCGAATCGGGAACCCCCCTCGATTTTCATTTTTATTTCACGGACGATACCCCGGAAATTGACATCTTCCAGCTGGTTTGCGAGGATTTCGAGGGATTGCACAAGGGGCAATCCGGATGTAATCATTGTCGACAACTGTCTCGTAAAAAGAACAATATAAAGTTTTTTGATCCTTTTTTTCGGATTATATTTTTCCGCTTTAGAACCTTTTGTCTCAGCAGATTTTGTGAGGATAATGCCATCTTTACGAAGTCCCGCGCGTAGAGTATTTACCGAGATGGCCTTGGTAAGTCCCCTCTTTGTTTCACCGTTAAGCGTTCTGCCTTCCCATTCATACTGTGGCATATATTAATGATACCTTAAAAAAAAGAGAATGCAAAGAAAAAATTACTGTTTCAGAGGCGCGCTGCTGCTGGAGCTCGCGGCGCGCCCTCCACGAGACCGCTACCCGCAAGCAGGCGCCCTGGCTCCAAAAGCTTTTTGCTATTCCCTCACGACCGTATAGAATGTAGTATTTTCCCTCTGAACGAGCATGACAACGCCTTCTCTTATGTTTGCAGTCCTGAGGGCTTCCCTGAAGTCCGCTATGCTTCGTATCGGTCTTCTACCGATTTCTTTAATAATATCGCCTGATTGAATATCTGCATCTGACGCCGGACTGCCAGGGGTGACGTCTGTGACGATGACACCTTTTTTATCCTTGAGGTTGAGGTGTTTTGCGATGTCCTGCGTAATCTCCTGGACGACCAATCCAAAATCTTTTTCGACTTCCGGTTT
Source organism: uncultured delta proteobacterium (assembly GCA_963754785.1). GTDB lineage: Bacteria > Desulfobacterota > Syntrophorhabdia > Syntrophorhabdales > Syntrophorhabdaceae > PNOF01. The sequence goes on from CAVWHH010000027.1 coordinate 517,635, forward strand.
TTTTGAAGCCCGGAGTCCTTCTTCCGGCAGTTCACCAACAATAACGCCTATCTCCATTTGTTTTCCGTCCCTTATTATTTCTACTGTCGCTTTCTTGCCGATTTCTGTGGCGCCCACAAGCCGGGGAAGCATTTCACTGTCTTTAATGTGCTTTCCATTATAAGAAATGATGACATCGCCTCGTTTAATGCCTGCCGTTTCTGCGGGACTCTGTTCCATGATGTCTGAAACTAGTGCGCCTTCCGATTCCTTAAGGTTGAAATTTTTTGCAATCTCAGGCGTTACCTTCTGAATGACGACCCCAAGCCATCCCCTCGCTACTTTGCCCTTGCTTTTGAGTTGCGGCAACAGTTCTCTCGCAACATTGATGGGAATCGCGAAACCGATTCCCTGTCCGCCGGAGATGATTATTGTGTTAATGCCCACAACCTCTCCATTCAGGTTTAAAAGGGGACCGCCGCTATTGCCGGGATTGATCGATGCGTCAGTCTGGATAAAATCATCATAGGGCCCCGCGCCGATGAATCTACCTTTGGCGCTCACGATCCCCGCGGTCACGGTTTGATCCAGTCCAAAAGGGCTCCCTATCGCCACCACCCAGTCTCCCACTTCCAGAGCATCGGAATCGCCGAAAATGGCTGTGGGAAGATTCTGTTTTGCGTCTATTTTTATAAGGGCGATATCTGTTTTTGGATCTTTTCCGATAACTTTTGCATCATATTCCTTTTCGTCTGATAATTTTACCGTTATACTGGAAGCCTTTTCGATGACATGATTATTGGTAAGTATGTATCCCTCACGGTCTATGATAAAACCTGAACCAAGACCTTTCTGCTTGAATTCTCTTCTTGGCGCGTTGCCGAAAAATTTGTCCATGAAGTCATCGCCGAAAAAATCCCTAAAAGGATTCATCGGGCCCGCCTGCATGTCAGGTCCCTGTGCGACCGATGTTGTGCTGATATGCACTATCGTAGGCTTTACCTGTTTAACAAGCTGGCTGAAACTCGGAAGACCGTTATTCAATGCAACCGCTTTAACGTTTTGCCTGACGGCATCGAACGATGTTTTTTCAGGTAAGACCTGTCCTTTTACATAAGCAAATGCCAGCAATGCCGCAACGAGCAAAGAAATCGTCAAGAACCATCTCTTGTTTCTCATTTTTTCCTCCAGAATCATATGGGTAATTTTATTGAAAACTGGCTACCAACCGAGGGTTTGCTTTGCACCTCTATAGCGCCGTTATGGGCTTCCGCGATCCATTTACTTATCGACAGACCAAGACCGCTTCCACTTTCACGCTTCCGGGACCTGTCTGCCCGATAAAATCTATCAAAAATATACTGTACATCTTCCTCCGATATCCCAACACCGTTATCTTGCACGTTAATGCATGCGTAGCCGTTGTTCGTGAATGATGATACTGTTACAGCACCGCCTTTCTGGGTATATTTTATCCCATTTTCCAGAATGTTCCAGAGCATTCTTCTCAGTTTCAATTCGTCTCCCATAAGACGGACATCGGCGAGTTCATTGACGAACAGATCCACCCCTTTATTTTCCGCGAAGATCTTCATATTGATGCAAACATCGGCGACGAGGTCCCTGAGAGAGATGTTCTCCGTATTGAGTTTGACATCTTTCCTGTCGGCCTTAGAAAGGAGGAGGAGATCATCAATAATTCTCGACATTCTGTCGATTTCTTCCAGGTTGCTTGCCAGGAGTTTCTTGTATTCCTCATTATTTCTATCTTTTCGAAGACCCAATTCGGTTTCGCCTTTCAGGATGGTGAGCGGGGTTTTCAGTTCGTGAGACACATCGATGCTGAATTGATTGACCCTCTGGAAGGCATCTTTGAGCCGGCTGATCATTGCGTTGAATGTCTGGGCAAGTCTGCTAAGTTCGTCCTTTCGTCCTTTGATGTCGATACGCTCATCAAGGTTGGTCGAGGAGATTTTCACAGCAGCCCTTCTGATCTGATCTACGGGCTTCAGCGTTTTTTTTGCCATAAAATAACCGACAATGATCGTAACTCCTATGGATGTGGGAATGCTTATAATCATGACGAGGAGGAGCTTCCTCATGGTTTCGTCAAAATCTGCCATGGATGATCCGACCTGAATGATACTGGTCACCTTTTTGTTTTCAAAGATGGGGAGCGTGAGCATCCGGAGTCTCGGATTTACGCTCTCTATTGTTTCATAGATTGCTTCCCCTTTTAGGGCCCTCTCCATGGTATTGAAAGGCACGGGTATAGTATCCGTTTCGATATCATTCATTTTTGCGCCGATTTTTCCGGAGGCGTCGATGATCTGAATAAACTTTCCCTTTGGTTTTTTCCCGAGAACGCTCTCAAGGTATCTCTCAAAATCCCCAAATACACTCTGGTTGTGCGGATCTGCTATTGATGAAGCGAGCACATCCCCCACGGATTTGATCTTTGCGTCAATACTCCTTTGGAGGCTGTTTTTAAAATAAACATAGATGCCGCTTGAAAAGGTGATGAGGATTAAGGCAAGAATCCCTCCATACCATACCGTGAGCTTCCATTTGATCGGGAGATTAATCCTTATCATTGTCTTCTTTGAGAATATAACCGACACCCCTCACTGTGTGGATATATTTTTTATCCGAGAGGTTCTCTATTTTTTTTCTTAAAAAGTTAATATACACGTCCACAATATTCGATGAGTCATCCTGACTTTGCCATGCGTATTCCGCGATCTCCCTGCGTGTTATGGGCTTCTCTGTGTTCTTCAGCATATATTCCATGATGAGAAATTCTTTTTCCGTCAATTCTGTTTCTTTTGATCCAATGGTGAGTTTTCTATAGTAGGGGTTCAATACAATATCTCCATATTCGAGGGTAAGCTGGGCTGTTTTTTTACTTCTTCGAAGGAGCGCCCTAATCCGTGCCAGCAGTTCTTCAAAAGAAAAAGGTTTTGTTAGGTAGTCATCGCTTCCCGTGTCGAGGCCTTTTATTACATCTTCTTTCGAATCTTTGGCCGTAATAATCAGGACAGGCGTGTCGATTCCGTTTGCCCGCATTCTTTTGAGTACCTCGAGGCCGTCTATCTCGGGTATCATGAGATCGAGGAGAACTATATCATAGGCAGATTCGTTGAGGAATTCAAGCCCCTTCTTCCCGTCAGGAGCCGTATCCACGGCATAGCCCTCCTCCTCAAGTCCGAGGCTTATGAATTTGGCTACTTTTGACTCATCTTCAACAAGAAGAACTTTCATATAAATAGACTATAGTATAAAACATTCTCTCCTAAAAATCCCGTTTTTTTAGAAAACATTATACAGAAAACGCTGGATGAACGCCATAATGCGCCACGAGGGACGGCCGCTCCTTGTCGGAATGTAAAGATTAATTTGACAAAGTTTACCTAATTCTATTAAGTATTGAGACATTCTAGCTCTAGGACAGATTTAATATTTCACGGGATTTTGCTTTACAGAATACAATTAGGGAGGTACTGAGCTTATATGAGTCTCTTGGGAGCCTATGTCATTACATTTATCGCGAGTTTCTGTACCCTTGTCATTGAGATGGTTGCAGGACGTATCCTTGCCCCTTTTGTCGGTGTTTCAATCTACACCTGGACAAGCATTATCGGCGTTATTCTTGCCGGTATCAGCGTCGGGGCTTACCTAGGGGGGAAACTGGTGGACAGATTTCCGTCGAGGAAGACCCTCGGGTTGCTTCTTCTTTTATCAGGCATCATGGCTCTCTTGATTATCCCCATAACGTATCTGGTGGCCGCCTACCGTTTTCCCGTATCTCTTATGCTGAGGATTTTTATCATTACTTCAATAATATTTTTCATACCAGGCTGCATTCTCGGCACCATATCACCCGTTGTCGTGAGGCTTACCCTGAAAAATCTCGAAAACGCCGGAAACGTGATCGGAAAAATTTATGCCCTTTCGACACTGGGAGCTATTATTGGCACTTTTGTCACCGGTTTTTTTTTCATTTCCTGGTGGGGGACCACGAAGATTGTTGTCTATATGGGTATCGCGTTAATGCTTGTGGGCCTCTTTTCCGGCTCCTTCCTTTCCCCGGCATTCTTCAGAAAGAAATCGACCATTGGTGTCATTATCATCCTTTTCATTACTTGCCCCTCTCTCTGGGCGCTCAATAACCATCTTTGTAAGAATTCTCCTTCTATCAGCGACATTAACCATTATGTGTCCTCCTTCTACAGAAGTCCCCTGAGTGAAGATGCTGATTATTACAAAGAGAGCGATTATTACACGATAAAACTGGCCAACACGATGAGCTCCGATGGAACTGCAAAGCTGAAAACACTCGTTCTCGATCACCTTATCCATTCATACGTCAGCCTCGATAATCCCTTGCATATCGAGTATGAGTACGAAAGGATATACGCCGACGTTCTCAAGTGGAAGTTCAAAAAAGATACAAGCTTCAGGAGCCTCACCATCGGCGGGGGAGGCTATACCTTCCCGCGCTATATGGAAGTTTCTTACCCCGATGCCCGTATCGATGTCGTAGAGATAGATCCGTTGGTTACGAAGGTTGCCTATGACCAGCTGAAGATGCCGAGGAATACGCGAATTGCCACATATAATACTGATGGACGCTGGTATGTGATGAACTGTAAAGACAAATACGATCTCATTTTTACCGATGCCTATAATGATCTTTCCATACCGTATCATCTGACGACCAAAGAATTTGCCCAACAGATAAAGGGCATCATGAAGCCCAATGCCATATTAATGTCAAATATCATCGACAATTTTAAGAAAGGAGCTTTCTTGCCTTCATACATAAGGACTCTGGAAGAGGTTTTCGGACAGAAAAACGTTTATCTGATTTCGGTAAATCCGAATTTCGATAAAATCGGTATCAGCACTTTCATCGTCTTGGCAAGTAATAACGATCTCGATATCAAAGCCTTCAACAAATTTCTCAAAAGCGAACTCGGCGGTAAGGCAACTGCAGCAGTTCTCCCTGAAGAGCTCATGGAAAGATTCATCAACAAGAAAGACGCTATTATCATCACGGACGATTACGCCCCTATCGACAACCTTGTTGCGCCCATATTCGAAGAACGCTTTGGCTACAATAGAAAACGCTGATACCAAAGCTCTTAGCTCAAAGTTTAAAGCTCATAGGAAAGATGCGATTGCCATAGGCTATCGCTTTAAGCTTTTGGCGGCCGGGACGGATGACGAGCCCCGGTAAAAAAGAGGCAGCAAGTCACAGGCCACGGGCTACGGGGAAACAGTTCTCTCGTGAAACCTGCGACGCGAGCCCTGAAAAATGCCACTTGCGACTGAGCCGAGCAGTGGGGGGCGATGTAAGCCCCGGTAGTAAGAAAAGCGTTCGGAGTTCATGGTGCGGGTATTGAAAAGTATGGAAGAGCAACTGAAGGGTTAAGCCCCTTAGCTCGTTCCCGAGCAAGAAGAGGATACCAGGTATCCGCTTGGGGGTGGAGCTTTGCCGGTAAAAGCGGCGACGCGAGCCCCAGTAAAAGACCACTTGATTTCGTTCTTCAATTCTTTTATTATGTTCAACAGGCGGGAATAACTCAGTTGGTAGAGTGCAAGCTTCCCAAGCTTGATGCCGCGGGTTCGAGCCCCGTTTCCCGCTCCATTTAACTCTTTGAAATTATTCATTTCGTGGTCCTCAAAAGTCGCTTCTATTTCTTTGAACCTCATTATTCTACCCCGATTGTTCACGATCTCGAATAGTCTTGATATATTCTCGTGAGAATATCTCTGTGTGGTTTTGGCATCGGTATGCCGTACATTTCTTTGCTTGTAATGCGTCTATGCCGACGATCGACCAACTGTGTGCAGAAGGAATGCCGGGAAGCCTCATAATACGTAACGTCGAGCCCCGTATATCGCTTCCACAACACATTTGGCATTTTCACGGAATAGCGCTTTCCGGTATCAGGGTTTATGAAGATATAATCCTCTGGAAATCTTCCAATAGCGTTCCTCTTGAGAATTTCAAGGGCTCTGTTTGATAGTGGAATGTATTTCTTGCTTCGCCCCTTTGTCGTTTCAATGATATGGACATATGCCGATACAGTGCGCCGTATCAATGCGCGCATGTTTTTCAAATCAATGTCTTTCATCCTCAAAACAATCAATTCACCCACTCTCAAACCAGTTTCCATACCGAATTCAATAACATCCCTATACCGTTCTGGTATCATTGACAGGTATTGCGCTTGATCGTCATAACTCAGAGCAACCCGTTCTTTCATATCCATGTTTTCAATGACAGGGAAGGGGGGTATATCGCGAACGCCTTTTCGGAAAAGCCAGGTAAAGAAAGCATGAAGACTTACAAGGATGTTTGCCCTTGTCTTTTTGCTGAGCCTATCCGGTAAGTTGTCCTTGAAATCCTCAAGCTGTTCAAATCTAATTTCCTTAACATCCCATTCAGAAAAGAAAGGTAGATAGTAATTCCTGATATAGCCCCGGATGTTTCCAAGTGACGAAGGCGAAATATCACCGTCTTTGCATTCCCTCTCTTTCTGATCAAGCCACTTTTGTATTTTGTTCTCAAACTTTCTTTCTTTGACCTTCTCATCGGTATGGTCTACAGGATTGAATGTCCCCTTTTTTATAGCGTTACTTATTTCTGTGAGCTTGTCCTGTGCTTTATCGTATGTGAGCACGTATCCTTGATCGTCTCGCTTGTACTCGTAATGCTTACCCTTCCAATAAATTTGTATAAGGCATTTCGCGTTACCCTTCGGCGTACACATACAAACGCCGTCCATCTTCTTGCGGCACTTGTTACAGATAATGATTCCCTTCATAATGACACCCCTGGATTTTAATTGATCCTGGGTAAGCATATGAAAGTCATTATGGAGAGTCAAGGAAATCATCTATTGTTTTTTTCCTGTGTAGCACTATGAAACTGGCATGTGATATTTCCCATGAAGGCAAACATACAGGTATCTACCCCAAAATGTCTACAATGCCACTTTCTTGTTACGTTCTCCACCTAAGAATCCGAGTTTGGCAGCCGCCGCCTGTTGCTTTTCGCTCCGTGGTCTTTTTATCTTGTTTTTTCGATATGGCATGTGTCCATAGAGAGGACAATCTGATGCCTCGCAATCGACACGCTCGTCAAAGTATCCGGCATTACAACTATAGCACTCTGCAAGGACCGCTTGCTTCAGGGTTAATCGTTCCCCTGCAAGGTGCTTTAGCAATTCTTTTTTTCCCCTAAAATCGCCCCATGTCTGTACATCATCGAATTTCATGTCTGCACCTCTTTTTTATAGCGTCTCCAAATTCCTCTTTGCCTTCATATTCCATAAGCGTTTTTCTTGATGATCTTCGAGTTTTCTGCCGCTAATACGCGCATGCGCGCAAAGTATAAAGATAAAAGTTATAAGAGACCTAAACACTTTTGCTCTCCAGCTTTTTACTGGCGCTTTGTAGTGCCTCGATAACCGGGTCTATGGTATCACCGTTCAGGGTGATCCCCTTTTTTGTCGGCAGCCATTGGCCGTTGTCATCTTCAAAATAGACCCGAACACTGCAAAACTTATAACCCCTGTACTCGTCAAGAGTGACTTTGATTCTTTCCTTTGTGTTTTTTTCGATCTCTTTGATAAGCATAGATACCTCGTTCTTTTTTATAGTGTAAGAAAACTCTTTCTATACCCTGTCATTGAGGGCACCCGTGAATTAACTCTCTTTTTTGGGTATGTAACTGAATGACCTATACATCTGGCTATATATAGAATAGTCTTTACTTTTGGCCACTGCGATTGAGTAACATTTAGCCTGTACAGCTTTACTTTTGGCGCATGGTCCAGTCATAAATCGTCCTTTTCAGCTTTACTTTTGGCCACTATACAGCGGCCATTTTTAATGTTGGGCATTAAAGCTCTCCATCTGACCTCAGCAAAATCTTTTGCATCGTAATGCTTCCATCTATCAGACATTCTAAAAATGTTACAAGACAAACCCGCACCTCGAAGCTCGCCTTTATCCACGGGATCAATGAATCCCTTCCTCATCAAATCCTCAATGACCCTTGTGAATGTCCTCGTTGAGCATCCATACTTCACTGCTTCTTTATATGAGAAGGAAAATTCGGTTCTAAAATAAAGATCGGACCGTATGTTGATCTTCTTCCCATCACTGTATTCAGGACTGCCGATAAAATACGGAAGCATTGCTCGTGATGCATAGGAAAGGGCCTTGTATGCATCTGATTCAATAGTTGCCAGGTCATGGGGACAAAAGGCGGAAGAGCCTCGCCTTTGTTATCTCTTCTCTTTGGCATCTATCCATCCCCAGGATTCAATGAAACCGTAAAGCGTGGTTATGGTATTGATAGGCTTAGCGGTTGAATGTCGTTCCATAGTTCCGTCCTTTTTCATTTCCGTGAATGCTCTCTTTTGCAGTGAGCATCTTTCCTCTGAGGGTCTTAATTGCTGTTATCAGATCAAGACAGGGTATATCGGGGTTTGAGTTGTACTCTGCCATACGCCGATAGACTTCATCAATGGCATCGAAAACGAAGATGATTTTCCCGCCCTTATTGATTAACCGGGGTTCCTGTCCGTGAAGCGTGAGATAACTCGAAAGGTAAAGATCAATCAGTTCCAGTTCCTTTGTCTTTGGCATATGTTTACCTCTTTTTTCTGCTGGGATTGCTCCCTATTTTATGTTTCTGAAGAAGTATAAGGTATTGGGGCCGACAAAAGGATGTACGTATCTGTGTACAAAAGTACGATAAATAAGATTTTTACGACAAGAGTGTGTATGAAAGTACGGCGGGGTTAAATCTTCAGCCTGAAAAGTCCCTTTCTATCTGGATTCGGTTCTATCAGTGCTTCCCATGCGGAAAGGTTTTTCCTGAAAAGGTCACGCAGGCTTTTCGTTTTACTGTCTAAGTTTTCAAGAATGTGGTGCTGACTTACGAAACCAATCCCTTCCCCCCTGGCTTCAGACAGTAGTTGTATGACCTGCGCCTGCATAGGGGTAAGGGTGAACGTCTTGCCGTTTTTAACGACTGACCTAAAATCATCGGAATGATCAAAACCTGAGAGTGCTCCCGCCTGTTTATTTTGCACGGGGTCAAGATATACATGTTCGAGAGTGGACAATAAGCCATGTTCTTTTTCAAAGACTTCTATTTCAGACAGCTTGAAGACGCACAAATCATCAGAGATGATATAGTGGGCAGTATAGAACGGCCTATCAGGATGGGCCTTAATCGAGTTTGAAAAACCGTGAGGTTCAAAGTCGGGATAGTAGACGGAGCCGATTATTTTGAAATAAATCTGACCTTTCTCTTGCACCACTTCAAGCCTATTTGAAGGGTTCCGGGGATCATAAGCGGGTAAACCGTCAATGATACATTGTACTAAGTCAGTGGCGTTGATCTTCCATCCAGTCATTACTTCTTTTGCGTTTATGAACCTTTCCATTTTCCTTGTCCTTTTCCATTGTGGGTATTCCCTTATAGTAGAGCCTCCGGTAGTCTATCCCCTGATTTACACTTTTGCTATTTGCTCAACCGATTCAGCGGTCCTTTGGTGAAGGTAATAGTGCACCCTCAGTCGGTCCGATATTTCAAAAAGCATCATCCAGATAGCTCCAAGGAAGACAAGTATACTGTAACGTTCCGGGACAAAAACGGCCACAAGGACCAAGATTACAAACTGAATCCAGTAGTTACGCGCACTCTTTATTTTACTTTCCCGTGGGTCATCGTTCATGCCATCCTCCTCATTCTAAAGTTGAAGTCCTCTTCGGAATTGTCTCGGCTCAAGTCGGGTCCTTTTCTGCTATTCTATCAAAAAGCCCCATCTACAGACAATTTGTTTTAGCTTGTTGGGGAAAAGTTCCCCAATCAAAACGTAGTAAACGGCCCTTCTGATTCCTTCGACAAAAAGGATGTAAAGAAGGGTCATTATCAGGCAGGCTTCTACCGATGCGTTTACGATAATCAAGAAATACAATATCAATGGGTAGGGCAGCCACATGATAACGTAAACCACCTTAAAGAACCGGTACCACGGTTTTTGATTAAGTTCTTGAAGTGTCTTCATAAGCTAATCTGAATAACTGAGGTTGCTTATTTCTTGTACACCCATCCGGTGAGGCAAGCATAACTGCCAAGTTCGTCATTAGTTTGAATGTCACGAAGCTCAACCATCGGACCATGACATCGTTCGCTCTCCGTGTTTGTGCACCACGCCTTTCCAACGGCCCTAATGGCCCCATTACGATCGGGATATGGCACTTGCATATAGTTTTCTTTGGAAATATAGGCACGAACGGTACAGTTTTCACGAATCTCCAATCTCCCAGATTCATTGAAAACCTGATATAGAGCGGTATTTAATTCCTGCTGGGCCTTGACGGTATCGTTCACCACTCCCTCGCTTGCCTCGAACCACTCACCGAACAAGCCTATGCCGAAGCCCTTAATGTAGGGGATGACAAGGCTGATAACGCCGATGATCAATAGTAGACCGAAGACGCATCCAATTATTTTATGTCCTTTAACCTCCTCCTCCTCATACCTCCATCCTGATTCCCATTCTTCGGCCCCGCCTATATAGCCCTTGTAAGGGTTGTCGAAAATGGCAACCTTATTTTGAAAGGCATACCTTCCTTCAAGGAACTCACGGCTAACGGCCTTTTTCCTTCGCATAGGCCTCCGTATGTTCTGAAATGCTTTGCTCCCCCTGTCGCACGGGCATAATTCAAATCCCTTCAGTTCATTTTACCACCGCCCTACATGAAGTCAATTACAATGTTGATGTTATTTTGATAGTCCTGTTCGCGATCCACGCGTTTACAGTGTCTTGGCTATACTTCACGCTTTTACCTGTCTTGACATAGTCTGGACCCTGCCCCTGACTTCTCCACTTAGCCAGTGTGTGAATGCTGACCTTGAGCATTTGGCTTGCTTCTTTCGGGGTTAATAGTTCCATGCCTCAGTCCTCCTTACGGTTCGTTTTATCGTTGCCTTCCTGGTCTTTGAGGTAATCCACAGTGCGGGTCTTTTCTCCCTCGGTCATTCCGCAATCAACCCCAACCAGTTCTTGCATTTCAGGCTCTTGTGAAATGTCTTGCCCTTTCTTTCTGTCAATCACCGTTCCCTGATTGACAATTTTATGAACGGTTCCCATCTATGCCGCCTTCTTCAGAATGTTCGATATCGTCTGTGGGTACCACTTCTGGCCTATGGGTTCATAGCGCTTCGCTTCAAGTTCCCGGCATATGGCCCGATATGAATATCCTTTACCGTGAAGATCACAGATAAGAGATATGGCTTTCTGTTCCTTCGGATTCTCAACAAGGGTCTTTCCGTCTTCGACCAATGTCCATCCATAGGGTATCTGCCCCGCCCGTTCATTCTTGCTTATTTTGTGCTGTAGTGCGTCATGGGTCCTTTCGCTGATTGTGTCCCTTTCCCATTGATTCATACTTGCCATGATGTTGAGGAAGAATTTACCCATGGCGCTCTTGGTGTCTATCCGTTCAGTTATCGAATGAAAGGCCAGATTCTTCTTTTCTATAAGGTCCATAAGACTTAGGGTATCTCTTACCCTTCTGGATAATCTGTCAAGCTTGTAGACCACAACAGCGTCAACCTGACGGCCCTTTATCCGCTCAAGGAGAGATTGAATTCCATCCCGGTTCAGGTCCTTTCCGGATTTCCCGGCATCCTCGATGATCTCGACAAGCTCAAGGTCGTTCAATTCGCAGTAAGCGGCTATTTTGGCTTTCTGACTGTCCAGGGATACGCCCTCGCGGGCCTGTTCATCGGTGCTAACCCTTACATATCCTATCGTTTTCATTTTCGTTCTCCTTTTATATTGTCTCAATAAATATCAATATATATTATTATATATTTTAAAGTATCAGAGTGTCAAGCAAAAAGAGACAGTTTGAGATAATTTCTTATAAATAGACATGGATTGTGTGTTATAGATGTTACAGGGTAGCAGTATTAGCTAATGGACAAACTCTATACTCTTAAGGAATTAACAACCATTCTCAAGGTGTCTCGCCCCACAGTCTACCGCCTTATCGAACACGGCTACATTAAGCCCATCAAGCTCGGAGGCAAGGTGCTGTTTGTCGAGAATGAAATTGAAGAATTGATAGAGAAACTTAAGAGGGAAAGAGATCAATTATCCTACCCTGACTGAAACCAAGGACCTACCTTAATAAATTGTCGATTTCGCCGAATATAATATAATATTATGTTATATAACTTGACATCCAGTATAAGGAAGTGTAATATTAATATAAAGAGAGGGTGGTGGGCATGACAAAAGAGACATTGGCCGAACGACTTAAAGAGGCCCGGGAAAGAGTCGGTCTTTCTATTAGTGATGCTGCCAGGAAACTCGGATACCCCAGCTATCAGACATTGACCAAGATCGAAGCGGGTGGTCGAAAAGTCAAGGCTTCCGAACTCTATCTGTTTGCGAAAGTCTACTTCTGTTCTTTGGATCGTCTTCTTAATGAAAACTTTGCAGAGAAAGGGATGGTTTTACTCTGGCGAAAGGCCCCTGAGGGTGCCGCCAGGAAAGAGATTGAAGCGGAGATCATGTATCACTGCGAACAGTATCATTCTCTTGAACAATTGTTGGGCCTTAAGAGCAAAGGATCAAAGTTCATTGATCTGACAATTGATAGTATCAGTACGGATGGGGATGTTAATTCGCTGGCTGAGGAAACACGACAATTGCTTGCGCTGGGAAGCAGGCCAGCCTTTGCACTGAAGAATATTCTGGAGCAAACACACGGGGTCAAATTCATCTACCGTCAACTGTCCAACATCAGTTCTGCTGCGTCCACAGTGCACCCTGATTTTGGACCAGTGATTGTGATTAATTCGGATGAAGCACCCTGGCGACGTAACTACGATCTCGCCCATGAGTTATTTCATCTTATCACATGGAAAATCCTTCCACCAGAAACGCTGGAAGGAGAATATCTTGATGAGGTAGAAAAAAAGGCGGAACGATTCGCGTCAGCGCTTCTTCTCCCTGAGAACGAAGTGAGAAACGCCATAGACAAGGTCAGGGAGAACCAAAAAACGCTCACGTACGCTGACCTTGTAGATATTGCCAGGGACTTTGGTGTTTCCACAGTGGCCCTTCTCTATCGTCTGTCTGCGATCGGATGTATTGATTGGGAAACAGCCCATAAGTTGGCTGGCGACGAAAGCTTGTCGTGCCTCGATAAGTCGAAGCGAATGGATGACTGGGGAAGCATGCCCGCATCAGAAAGGCTTCACAGTCTTGCTGTGAAATGCCTCAGAAAGGGGCTTTTGTCACGGGGCAGGTTTGCAGAGATTATTGGTATTGACAGAAGCCAGATAGATCAGTTTATCCAAGGGTCCGGTCTCATGGAAACGGAAGGTGTACCTATTGAAATTATGGCTTCTCGATGCTGATGTCATTATAGACCTCTTCAGCCTGGACATCTTTGATAAACTTACCAAACTTCACGAGATAAACGCGTCTTCAACAGTCATTGATGAAGTCAAGTTCTGCATAAGGCAAAATGAACAGATACCAATTTCATTTCGTGCTGACTATGTCGATGCTGGTCTCGTTCACGAAGTATCTGCCGACGCTGAGGAGATTGCCCAGATTCTTGCCAAACTTCCAGCAAATCGCCGAGATGTAATCCACGCGGGTGAACTTGAATCACTGGCCGTTTTGATACGCAGTGATGACCTCATCTTTTGCAGTTGTGACGCTGCCACGATACGTACTCTTCCTTTTCTTGATCTTTCCGAGAGAGGGATTTCGGTGGAAAAGCTCCTCAGGGCATCCGGCCTTTCCCAACCAAAACTCAAGGATAACCATACAGAAGAGTACTTCAAAAGTAACCTCACTATTGGAAAACAGGACAAGATTCAGACCTTTTGAACCGAGATCGTACTGGCGGGACCTTAATAAAAGGATTCGCTTCTATTTCGCTTCTACATCGTTTACTAAACAAGCAATATCAACGGTGGCAATGAATTCGAGCCCCGTTTCCCGCTCCATTTAACTCTTTGAAATTATTCATTTCGTGGTCCTCAAAAGTCGCTTCCGTTTCTTTGAACCTCATTATTCTACCCCGATTGTTCACGATCTCGAATAGTCTTGATATATTCTCCTGAGAATATCTCTGTGTGGTCTTGGCATCGGTATGCCGTACCATTTCTTTGCTTGTAGTGCGTCTATACCGTCATCGCATTCCCCGTTATGTGGCAGGGTACAGGCTCATAGCTGCATCCCATGACTTTTCGGAAGCAGGATTGTGTGGTCCACAGATTCCAAAGGAATGTGCTGGTCCTGCACTATTGCAAACATCTGCATAGAAGATCATGTGTTTCTTGGTACAGGAACCGTTATTCTCCCTAGTTCTCATCTACCGGAAGGGATGTCTACGGGAGCCCGAACGCTCATCGCTCCATCCCTCAAATTGGAGCCGTTGGCCGCTCTATGTGGGATTGCCCCGCCCGTCGGCTCAAACCGCCCGCATCTGCCGGTATTCTGGAAGCTGCCAAGCGTCTATCGAAGGCATACCCGGATTAGGTCGCAAATCGCTCCTCAGGTTGGGGTTTGTTGGGGAGTAATTGAACAGAAGGTGCGGTTAAGGACTTGATTAACCTCTTCAATTGAATCCGAGACTCAACATGGGCCGAGATCGAACCAAATGTTTCATTGCTCGGTTCTCAACCGTCGAATGGATTCTCTTGAACAGGTCGCGGAGGCCGCATCGGCCTGGCAAACCCGTCCTCACAATCTTAATGCGAAGGTTAACTGACAATGGCCTATCAAGACGCCTGCGTGAAACTCCGGCGTCTTTATCCGGCATCGTATATATGAGGTTACATCAGTATCGTGCGGAAACACGAAGTGAACCTGTACAAAGGGATCTTTCTTTTCTGTCGTGTTGGTCGACTATAATTGATCTCAGATCAGAATATCTGACCGACGTGGTGCGCTAGGCCGGTGGAGGACCAGGAGAGACCTGAAAAGATTACGCAAAAAAGAGTTGCAATTAAGACACTGCGGTGGTAGAAGATTGGACAATATAGTCCACCGTTTAACCTGTGAGGGAAGTGCAGTAAAAATCTGCCGCTGTCCCGCAACTGTGATGGGTGGAAAAGCCGGTACGTGGATTATCCAACCACTGTCCAGCAATGGGCGGGAAGGTGCGCCGGCAATACCCTAAGCCAGGAAACCTCGAGTTAAATCGTGAAGACCTTACCTTACGAGGCATAAGGAGGCTTTCGTGAAATCATTCGTTCTCTTCTTCATTGTCGTGCCGGCCCTTTGGTTTTCGGTTCCCGTCCGTTCTCAGGAAGCTCCCTACCGGTTGGACGAGATAGTGGTCACCGCTTCACGGGCGGAGACCCCGTTGGGTGAGGCTCCGGCCAACATCACGGTGATTACGGCCGAAGAGATACGGGAAGAAGGCGCCCAGACACTCGTCGATGTGTTTGAGCGGGAGCCCGGTGTGTTCCCTCAGAACGAGCTGGGTAACCCCAAGGCTGCAAACATCGATATCCGGGGCTACGGTGAGACGGCGCCGCAAAACGTACTCTTCATGGTCAACGGCAGGCGGCTCAACGCCATCGACCTCTCCGGAGCCGATCTTGCCCAGGTACCTCTGGATGCGGTGGAAAGGATAGAGATCTACAGGGGCCCGGCGAGTGTGCTGTTCGGGGATAATGCGGCAGCGGGCGCGGTGAATATCATTCTTAAGGCCGGAGAGGGCCCGCCCAAGGTGACGGTGACCACGACCGTCGGGAGTTACAACTTCTTCAAACCCGAGCTGATGATCTCGGGCAAGCAGGACAGGTTTTCGTACCTTGCCCTCGCCTCGGACCTCGATACCGACGGGTACAGGCACAATGACGCATTGCACGCGAAAGACCTGTCAGGCAACTTCGGCTTCGATGTCAATGACAACCTTACGTTGAAGCTCGCCACGGGCCACCACACGGACACTTACGGCATGCCGGGCGCACTTCTCTGGTCTCGTCTGCGTCAGGGGATAGTCGACCCCAAGGATTCCGATTCCATCAAAGATTCCAACAATCCGAATGACACGGCTTCCACGGAGGACAACTTTTTCGATTTTGTACCCGAAGTCAAGCTCGGTAACGACATTCTCCTTTCCCTGGGAGGCTCCTACAGGGACCGCCATACCGCTTCTTCTTTCGACCTCGGTTCTGGCAGCTTCTACGACACGAAGGCGCAGCTCCAGAGCTACGGTTTCACCCCGAAGATCGCCGTGTCGACGCCGATTGGCAGCATGAAGAGCCTCTTCGTTCTCGGCTCCGATTACTACAGATATTTCACGACCTTCGACGCTTCAGAGATAAGCATCTCGTACCAGTCGACAAGCGACATCGAGAAAAGGGACTTCGCCTATTACGCAGACGAAAAGATCTATCCATTTCGTGACCTGACCCTTGAGGCAGGCTATCGCAGACAGAGGTCAACGTATGACGTAGACTACCAGGACGCGTCCCACTATGATAGGGACGCCTACCGTATGTCGGCTAACTACGCTCTTTTCGAAAAGGCAAATATCTTCGCCAGCTATGGTAGGGCTTTCCGTTTCCCCGTTACCGATGAGTTCGTCAGTACCGGTTATTCTTTAGGGGGTTTCTTTGAGCCTCCCCAGGTAAACAGCTCGCTGAAGCCTCAAACCACCGATGAGTTTGATGCGGGCATCCGCTCAAATCCTTGGCACGGTGTGGCGGGCAGTGTGACCTATTTTCAGAGCAGCAACAGAGACGAGATCTTTTTGAACCCCCTCACCGGCGTCAACGAGAACTACGACAAGACGAAACGGCAGGGGTTGGAATCAAGTCTTTTCTTCGACCTCACCACGGGTCTCACTCTCAACCTGTCTTATTCGTACACCGAAGCCCTCTTCGACGGAGGGACTTACGGCGGAAATCGTATCCCACTTGTGCCGCAAAATAAGGTGTCGGCGAAGCTTTCCTATGCTATTTCCAACTGGAATTTCAGCCTCGCTTCCGTGTACACGGGCGACCGGTACGCCATAAGCGACCAAGCCAATGCGCAGGAACAGTTGCCCGGCTACACGACGTTTGATAGCTCCGTTGGTTACCGCTGGCACAAGCTGGTCGCCCTGTTTACCGTTAAAAACCTTACAGACAAGAGTTATAGCGAAGTCGGGGCCTTTAGTTCCTTCGCCAATGACATTGGCTTGTATCCGTCACCAGGGCGGCAGTTCTTCCTCACCCTCAAGTACACTTTCGGAGGGGATTGAGCCTCTCATCCGGAGAGTGTGAAGGCCATGAAGGATCGATAGATGCTCACGAGATACCACCGCTTCTTGTTTTGGCCGATATTGGCGCTCTTCAGCGTCTCGCTCGTCCATGCGATGGCTGCGGGTGGAGGCGTAGCGGACCAATCACCGCGCCGGATCGTTTCCCTGGGCCCCACCATCACCGAAAAACTCTACCTGCTGGGAGCCCAGGACGAGCTTGTCGGGGTAACCACCTATTGTGAAAGACCACCAGAGGCCCGTACCAAGGAAAAAATCGGAAATGTAACCCAGGTCAATATTGAAAAGGTCGTTGAGCTTAAGCCCGACCTTGTCCTTGCCACGCCCCTCACCGGACCGAGGACCGTTGAGCGGCTGAAACATTTGGGGATCAAAGTGATCGTCTTCAAGGACCCGAGCTCTTTCACAGAGATGAATCGACAGTTTCTCGAGCTTGGCAGGATCGTAGACAGGGAAAAACGGGCAAACGAGATCGTCGGTGCCTCCGAGCAGAAGGTCGAGCGCATAAAGAACCGGGTGAAGGGACTGCCACGACCCAAGGTTTTTGTCCAGATAGGGGCAAAGCCCCTGTTTACCGCCACGAAGCGTTCTTTTTTGAATGATTTTATTGAGTTTTCCGAAGGGACCAATATCGCCGCCGGTGCGAAAACAGGCCTCTACAGCAGGGAAGAGGTGCTCTGGCAGGATCCAGATATCATCATCGTGGTCACTATGGGCTTGGCAGCAGAGAACGAGAAGCTGGGATGGCGGAGGTTCAAGTCCATCAATGCGGTGAAGCATGACAGGATATTTATCATGGATCCATACAAGACCTGCAGCCCCACCCCCCAGACGTTCGTTGAGGCCCTGGAGGGGATGGTGAAAGCCCTGCATCCAGGTATTTGAGGTAATCACATGGATAAAAGACTTGTCAAATGGGTTTTGAGTGTATGCATTCTGGTGGCTATTCTGTTCGCTGTATCGATCCTTTCGCTCCTCCTCGGACCGTCGGGCGTGTCACCGGGTGCGATAATCCGGGCTATTCTGGGAGGGCAAGAGAGTGCCGCCCATGCAATTCTTTTCGATATACGCCTTCCGAGGATTCTTATGGGATTCGCCGTGGGCGGGTCCCTTAGCCTTGCTGGCGTGATACTCCAGACCACGTTCCGGAACCCTCTGGTAGAGCCTTACACGCTCGGCATCTCGGGAGGCGCAGCCCTCGGTGTCTCTCTCACGACGATTTTACGATTGACCGGTCTTCTCGGCATCTACGCCTTGCCCGTCTCCGGTTTCGTGGGGGCCTTCTGCGTCATCCTCTTCCTGCGCATCATGGCAGCCAACAGGTCCGTCCTTACTATACCGGCGCTGCTCCTCACCGGCGTCATGATAAGCTTTATATGCTCATCCGGCGTACTGCTGATCATGTCCATCTCCGGTATCGAGGAACTGCACGATATTCTCTTCTGGATTATCGGCTCGCTGGGTGAGACTGACTGGTTTCTAGTTAGACCGGCGCTTTTTGTCTCCGTGTCGGGCCTGATCTTCGCCTATTTCTTCTGCTTTGATCTTAATGCCCTGCGTCTGGGGGAGGAAGACGCGCTTCATCTGGGCGTAAATGTGGAGAGAACAAAGCAAATACTCTTTATCCTTGCATCCGTGCTCACAGGCGTCTCGGTTTCACTCGCGGGAGCGATAGGCTTCGTGGGGCTGGTTGTTCCCCACTTCGTCCGGATGTTCACGGGAGGCGATCATCGCATCCTCCTTGTCTCGGCATTTCTCTCGGGAGCCAGCTTTCTCATCTTCTGCGACTGTGTCGCCAAGACCATCATACAACCCGTGGAATTGCCCGTGGGCGTCGTCACCGGCTTGCTGGGCGGCATTCTCTTCATCTATATCATGAGCAGGAAGATCGGGGCGACCGGAGGCAAGAATGCTTGAACTTCGCAACGTGAGCTGCCGATACGGCGATCAGTTTGCCCTCAAAGAGGTAGACGTCCTTATAGAAGACCGAGAGCTCGTGGGTCTTATAGGACCGAACGGTTCGGGAAAAACGACGCTTATCAGGGCCGTCACCAAAATTATGAAGCCTGTCCATGGGAAAGTGCTGCTCGAAAAACAACCGATCGATGCACTAAGCTTCAAGGAGCTGGCGCAGCGGGTTGCAGTGGTGGGAAGATTGGGCGATTTCGACCTCAAGATCAAGGTCGAGGAGTTGGTACTTCTCGGCAGAATTCCACACCGGCAAGGTTTTACATTCCTGGAAAAGAGGACAGATCTGGACATAGCCCGTGAGGCGATGCGCTTGACGGGCATCCTGGAACTCAAGGACCGCATGGTGGAGAGCCTGAGCAGCGGGGAGAGACAGCTTGTCTTCATAGCCCGCGCCGTCGCCCAGAAGCCTAAACTGCTGCTATTGGATGAGCCCACAAGCCACTTGGATATTACCCACCAGATAAGGGTCATGGACCTCATAAAGGGACTGAACCGTGAGAATAAACTGACCGTTCTCGTAGTGCTCCACGATCTCAACCTCGCAAGCCAGTACTGCGACAGATTACTGCTTCTAAACGAGGGTACGCTGCGGAAAGATGGCGCGCCGAAGGACGTGCTGACCTATCAGATTATCGAAGAGGTCTATAAAACCATCGTTTTAGTACGCGAGAACCCTGTTTCCGCACGACCGTACATCTTCCCGGTCTCAGAAGAAGACAGGAGGCGCATGTGAAAGGCCTCTCACCGGCAATCCAATCGCTTACCACGACTAAAGCTTTGATCCTCGCGCTCGTCATTCACGGAGCTGTCCTTGCTATCGCGCTCACCTGCTCGACTGGGAAACTGGTAAAAAATCAGGAAGTGATCACAGTCTTTCTGTTAGGCGACAACCAGCATGGCTTGGCCGTTGCCCACGGGAGAGCCGGCGGCACGGATACGGGAGCCAACCCGCAGCACGCACAAGGAGGGCAGCGCTTCGATGAATACAAAAGAGTCGCTGGTCTTGTCTCCCCGGAACTCTTGTCCGGACCGTCTGTGAAGCCGGTTTCGGTGCAAGAGCAGCCAAAGGAGAAAACGGTCTCAGCGGTAGAGACCCATGACCCCCCGGACGACACCGGAGCGACTACCCGTTCCTTGATCGTAGTTTCATCCACAGGCGAAAGGCCTTCGGAGGTTGACAAGAAGGGTGACGGCAGAGTGGGAGGCGGAACCGAGGGGGAGACCGCAGGCGGAACCGGATCTCGGTTGGGTACAGACCCGGGCTTCGGAAAGGGAACCGGTGATGGGCAATCGGGTTATATGAAGGAACAGTTCGCATATATTCGAGATCTAATCCATAAAAAACTCATCTACCCTCCGCTGGCAAGGGAACGGGGTTGGGAGGGTGTCGTACTTGTCTTTTTCGTTATCCGGGAAAACGGAACCTTAGAAAAGATACGAGTTATGAAGAGTTCCGGCCACGAGGTCCTCGACGAACACGCGATAAGAACGGTTAGGTCAGTGCAACCCTTTCCCAAGCCCCCATTCAAGGCTCAACTTGTCATCCCGATCGTTTTCAGTCTTAGATGAATTGTTCCGAACATGCCCGCGATGCGATGCCTAGCCTCACTAATCGGATTCGGCCCTCCCAATTTCTGATTTCATTTTTTCAGGTCACGTAATTCCAAGTGGCGGAACAAAATAGGGAGGCAACAAAAATGCGAAGAGTAAGGAATGGCATCGTCTCGTTGATTGGTGTTTGTATTATCACGCTTCTACTATCCGGCATCACGATGGCACAGCAAGACAAGGTTATTGAATTGACCTACGGCGAGCCATATCCCGTTGATCATACGTTTAGCGTCGTTGATAAGGATGTGGATGGCCAAGATCGAAAAAGAGACCAACGGGCGGGTAAAATTCAAACCCTATTGGGGAGGAGCGATCACAGGCGGCATGGACGCTGCGAAGGAATGGATCCAGGGAGCCATCGATATGGCCTTTATCAATCCCACAGTATCGAAGAGCGGTTTTCAGATTGCCAAGGAAAGTATATGATCTTTTTCTACGGCGCCAACCAGGAAGCAGGCGGTAAGGTCTTCAAAGAGCTACTCACCAAGTTCCCGGAAATTGATCGGGCGAGGAGATACTGAAAGTGACTTTATTTCTCATTGGAACATCGTTCGCGACGCTTCTGCCATCTCCTGGCAAATAACATTGAAACGGAGACAACGACCAAAAAAGCCATGATCATGTCTTGTAAAATTTGTTCTTAAGGTGTATACCTTATGATTGATTTAGATCTATCTCTATGCCGGCTGTTTGTGATGCGGTCATGGTACCGCGAGGGGGGGATATCTTAAACGGACATCCAAATCGAAAGGAGCGCCAAGATGTTTGAATTAACCCCGGAACAGAGAGATATTAAGCAGGCTGCAAGGGAATTTGCCGAAAAAGAGTTTAAGGAGATAGCGAGGGAACTGGACGAGAAGGAACAGTTTGATGAGAGATTGTGGAAAAAGGCAGCAGAGCTTGGATTCATCGGCGTTTTTATCGATGAAGCCCATGGCGGCGCCGGACTGGGCCACTTTGAACAATGTCTCATCATAGAGGAATTTGCCCGTCTGGACACAGGCATAGCGCAGTGCATGGTAGCCTCCTATTTTGGCACCCAACTGATAAAACTCTTTGGAACTGAGGAACAAAAACAAAAATACCTCCCGCCTGTCTGTGCCGGACAGTGGAGAGCGGGCATGGCGTCCACGGAGCCTGATGCGGGAAGTGATGTAGCATCGATCACGACCACTGCCATCAAGGATGGTGACGAATACGTGATATCAGGAAATAAAATGTTTATTACCAATGCCAACGTAGGGGATTTTCTCGTGGTCCTCTGTGTTACAGATCCAAAGAATCCGAGAAAGCACGACCGGTTGAGTACGATCATAGTTGAAACCGACAGACCGGGTTACGAAGCGAATAAACTGCACGGAAAATTATCCATCCGATGTTCCGATACGGGGGAAGTAGCCTTCAAGGAAGTACGTGTTCCCCGAAAGAACCTTGTGGGGACAGAAGGGAAAGGGTTCTCTCAGCTCATGGACTTTTTTAACCGCGCCCGTCTCGACGGTGGAGGCGCCCTTGCCATAGGTACGGCCCAAGGGGCGCTCGAAAAAGCAATAAGTCATGTGAAGAAAAGAAAGGCTTTTGGGGGTACTCTAGCCGGCCTTCAGATCGTTCAGGCGAAGATTGCCGAGATGGCAACACTGCTCGAAGCCGGCAGGAGTCTTCTCTATCGGGCGGCTATCGGAGTGGATAGAGGGGAAGTGGATCCTGCCCTCATCGCTATGGCAAAATGGTATACCTGCGAGATGGCGGTAAAGGTAGCCGATGAGGCGATCCAGCTTCACGGAGGATACGGTATTCTGAAGGAGTATGATGTTGAACATTACTGGCGTGACGCAAAGGTACTTGAGATATTTGAAGGCACCAAGGAGGTGGAGAAGGTGCTGATCGGTAAGAAGATACTGGGTAAATATTGATGAGACGCCCTATCTGCTGTCCTTCACCACCATTCCATAGAGGATGATGTCACGATAGGTCCTGGCAAACACCGCCCCGTCTATCTCTTTTCGGTTCATGTACCACTGAAGAAGTATGCCGCTGTGTATGGCGATAATGATGTGGGCATTGAGCGACACGTCATAGGTATCGTTGAAAAGACTCTCTTTTTTGCCGATCAGGAGAAGCGATTCAATGAAATCATGATATTTCTTGTATACCAACGTAATTTTCTTTTCCGCTGTTGTCCTGCTGCCTGTCATCTCAGCCGCGAGGGTAACAAAGAGCACGCACAATTCACCATTTTCCCGTGCGTACTCATTGATATACCTGTGGTATTCTCTGAATTTCTTAACGAAATTGCCCCTGGTGTTTCCTATATGTGTATAGACCTTTTCAAGAAAGTCATTATTATATTTCTCTATAATCGTCTCGAGAAGTTGATCCTTACTTTCGAAATGCCAGTAGAAAGCACCTTTTGTGATTCCAAGGGCATCGGTGATCTGTTGAATCGATGTACCTTTGAAGCTTGTCTTGAGAAAGAGCCGGATGCTTTCCTGGATGATCCGTTCCTTCATGCTTGTTCTTGGTGTTTTCTTCAAGTTATCACTTTTATAGAATGAGTTTCTTATACTAAACGTTCAGTGTACCAAATATTAGCAGAGAGAAAATAAATGTCAATAATAATTTACGAAGAAAACGAATAGAATGTTTTGTCTTATCGCCTATTATCATTGCACTACAATGAAAACGGTAGTTGAAAACGTAAGAAGAAAATATTTTAGAATATATTATTGACAGTGATATAGATATTAGATATAATAACCAACAGAGATACTAACCGTTTAGTTAGTTAATGACGAAGATTATATGAGCCTAAATCCCACCAGCGTCCTCACCTGTATGCAATGCGGAAAATGTACCGGCAGTTGTCCCGAGGCAGGAAAGACCCCCTTTAATGTGCGGATGATCATGCGGAAGAAGCAGTTTCAGGCCGGAATAGACGAAACTATCTCCTGGTACTGCACGTCCTGCGGCGCATGCACGATACGCTGCCCACGCGATGTGAAACCTTCCGAAGTGATTATCGATATACGGTCAGCCTTTGTGGAGAATGGCCAGGTGCCCGTGTCGATCCAGAAAGCCCTTGAAAACACTGATGTTCAGAAAAATCCCTGGGGACGTTCACGGGCGAAAAGGGGGGCATGGTCTGAAAAGCTTGACTTCGAAATCCCCCATATCAGTGAAACAGTGTCAAAAAGGCTTTTATTCACCTGCTGTATTCAGGCATATGACCCACGATGTATGGTGATACCGGTAAATATCGCTCAGATACTCCACGGTGGTGGCTGTGAATTCGGTGTCCTCGGTGAAGAAGAAGCCTGCTGTGGCAACGAAATACGAAGGATCGGCGAAACGGGTCTTTTTGAGGTGCTTCAGGAAGAGAACATGGCTGCCTTTCAGGAATATCGTGTAAAGGAAATCATCGCGCTCTCCCCTCACTGTATGAACACGTTGAAAAAAGAATACGGCGATCACGGCATCAAAATATCTCATTACACGGAAATTGTTTCATCGATGATACAGGAAGGTGTGATCAAGCCGCGATTACCTTACCCCAAGAAGGTCATCTACCATGATCCCTGTTTTCTCGGAAAACAAAATAGTATCTTTGATGAACCGAGAAATATCCTCCGGTCAATACAAGGTCTTGAGCTTTTGGAGTTTTCCAGGTCAAGGGAGACCTCGCTCTGTTGTGAGGGGGGAGGTGGAAGGATGTTCTATGAACCGGAAGTCTCATACAAGAGAAATAGTGAGTCCCGCATCGAAGAGGCCATTGAAAGGGGAGCAGACCTTATTGCAACAAGCTGCCCTTTCTGTCTTATGACCCTTGAAGACCCTGCCAAGGAGAAAGAGCTGCCTGTAAAGGAATTGTCTGAAATACTTATGGAGGTTTTATAAGATGAACCTGATAGTTTTCACAAAAAGGGTACCCGCTACCCAGGAAGAAGAACTGCGTATTGTTGATGAAGGGAAGAAGGTTGACCTTTCAAAAGTGCCATACAAGGTAAATGATTGGGACAATTACGCAGTGGAAGAAGCGGTGCGGATTACAGAAAAGACATCGGGGAGTATGACGGCGATCTCTATCGGCAATGCCGAATCGGATGAAGTCTTGCGAAGGGCCATTGCTATGGGTGGAAAAGAAGGCTTTCTCATTGAAACTGCAACGATCTACGACGACCCGAACGCGAGGGCCACGCTCGCGTGTAATTTCCTGAAGAAGGAGACCCTCCCGTTTGATGCGATATTTACTGGCTTGCAGGCCGAGGATGATCAGTTTGCCGCTGTAGGTGGTATTTTAGCAGCCAAGATGGGTCTTCCCTATGTGTCGATGGTGATAGGCATCGACAAGATTGAAGCGGACCATATGGTTGTCAGGAGAGAGCTTGAAGGCGGTCTTCAGGAGCGAATCAAAGTGATGCTTCCTGCGGTCTTTTCCATACAGAGCGGTATTAATGAACCTAGGTATGTATCCATCATGGGTGTGCGAAAGGCATCCAAGGTGGAGCGCAAAGTTTTTAAAGGAGCCGATTACGAAGGTGATATGAAGAGCATGATTGAGGTCAACCGATGGGTGTATCCGCCGAAAAAGACCGGTGCGAGGATACTTACCGGCGAACTGGAAGATGTCTGTAAAGAGCTTTTGGGAATTTTGAAGGAAAAGGGGGTCTATCAATGAACTACGCACTGATTATCTCTGAAGTGAGACGCGGCCAGTTTGAAGAGAGAAACCTTGATTCAATCGGTCTCAGTGTTCTTTTGGAAAAAGACAGTTTTCTTGTTATTCCTGAGGGTGATTATGCTGTCAACGACAAACTTGTTCACAGAATACTAAAAACCGGTGTTGACGAAGCAATATTCCTCAATCCCATGGCAATGATGAATATTCTGCAAAAGGTAATGGACCTCAAGGGCAAACCGGACGTGATTATTTTTACTTCATCGTCTTCAGGAAACGAGAGTGCCTCTTATGCCGCGGGACATTTTGATTTGCCCCTTGTGACCGATGTGAGCGGTTATGACAAAGAAAAAGGTTTCTTTTATAAAAGTTATTATTCAGATAAAATCTTCGGTGAATTCAAACCCACGGAACAGAAACCCTGTATTATCACTGTTCGAAGTGGGAGCTTTAAGGTGCAGGCCACTGAAAAGGGGACATCGGCAGTCGTTGAGACCACTGAAGACATATCGCCCGCGGAAGGACGCAGTTTCATTGAATATGTAGAGGAAGAGAAAACCGATATCGATATCACGAAAGCTGATTTTCTCCTCTCTGTCGGGCGGGGAATCGGAAGTCAGGATGAAATACCGAATTATGAGGATCTGGCAAATCTTTTGAAAGCGGTCATTTCCGGGTCACGGCCGGTTATCGATAAGCAATGGCTTCCAAAACCACGACAGGTAGGTACGTCGGGAAAGACGGTGAAGCCGAAGGTGTATCTCGCCATGGGTATAAGCGGTGCATTTCAGCATATAGCGGGTATGAAGGATTCGGACTGCATTATAGCCGTGAACAAAGATCCGGAAGCGCCTATATTCCAGTACGCTCATTTCGGAATTATCGCAGACATACATAAAGTGCGGGACAAACTGAAAGCTGTCATAAAGGGTTAATAAATGAAAGATGTCCTTGTCGTCGGTGGAGGTATTGGCGGCATTACTGCCGCTCTTGAACTCGCCGCCTGCGGCGTCGATGTGACAATGCTCGAAGAAGGTCCCTCAATAGGGGGCCGGATGATCCAGCTTGACAAAACATTCCCCACGCTTGATTGTTCTACCTGCACTCTTTCACCCAAGATGGTTGAGGTGGCGCTCCAAAAAAAGATTGAGCTTCTCTCCTGGACGAAACCGGTCGCGGTCAGGAAAGAGGGTAAAGGGTTTACGGTCACTATATTAAAGAAGGCGCGGTATGTTGACATGAATAAATGCAATGCCTGCGGCAGCTGTTCCCCTGGCTGTCCTGTTGTGATGAAGAGCGAGTTTAACATGGGAACAGGCCCGAGAAAGGCCATCTATATCCCTTTTCCTCAGGCCATACCAAACAAGGCAAGTATCGACAAACGTGAGGACCGCCTCTGCAAAGCGGCCTGCATGGAGGCCTGCCCTATTCATACGAATGTGTCGGGATATTTAAAGCACATAAGCCAGGGCAGATTCCAGGATGCTTATATGCTCATCAGAGAAACAAATCCATTCCCTTCGGTGTGTGGCAGGGTCTGCTACGCCCCATGCGAGAAGGTCTGCAATAGAGGACAGATGGACGACCCTCTTGCAATTCGCGACCTGAAGCGTTTCGCTGTTGATTCATTCGATATCGATTCACTGGAACCACCACAAGTAGCGAAGACAGATAAAAAGGTGGCAATCATCGGAGCAGGGCCGGCCGGACTTGCCTGCGCGCATGATGTTGCCCTGGAAGGACACGAGGTAACAGTCTTTGAAGCCCTTCCTGAGCCTGGGGGTATGCTCAGGTACGCCATACCGGAATACAGGCTGCCAAAGGCGGAACTGAAGAGAGAAATCGACTATATAAAAAGATGTGGTGTTACAATTAAATGCGGTGTTGAAGTAGGCAAGGATATTACCCTTGACGCGATTAAGTCGGAGCATGATGCGTTATTTATTGGCAGCGGTGCTCCCAGAGGGTTGGCCCAGAAGGTGGAAGGGGAGGACCTTACGGGTATACTGGATGGCCTCAGCTTTCTTCGAACCATCAACAGCGGTGAGACAATCACCACGGGGAAACTTGTTGCCGTTATAGGCGGTGGCAATACGGCTGTTGACTGCGCCAGGACGGCAAAAAGACTTGGTGGCGATGTAAAACTTGTATACAGGCGTACCCGCAGAGAAATGCCTGCGGCGGATGAAGAAATAGAAGCCCTCCTGCATGAAGGAGTAGAAATAGAGTTTCTCACAACTCCGCTTTGTTTTCACGGTGAGAACGGGAAGGTCAGCGCAATGGAGTGCATCCGCATGGAGTTGGGCGAGCCTGACGCCAGTGGCCGCAGACGTCCCGTTCCTCTTAAAGGTTCTGAGTTCAAGATGCCTGTTCATATGGTCATTAACGCCATTGGACAGGAAGTGGATACCGCATTCGCGAACGTTCTCGGCATTTCGCTGGAGAAAAACGGGACGATAATCTCTGAACCCGTAACGGGGACAACCACTATTGAAGGCATCTTTGCCGGTGGTGATGTTGTAACGGGACCGGCCTATGTGATTGACGCGATTGCGGCAGGCAAAAGGGCCGCTTCTTCTATAACTAAATACCTTCGTGGAGAAACGATAATCGCCGACGCTACGATGGCAAAACCTGAGAAACTGAGCGATGCGGAAGCAGCCAAACTGTCAGGGAGAATTCAAAAAGCCGGACGCGTTCATATGTCTGAGGAGCCTATACCAGGGAGGATTACCAATTTTCGCGAAGTTGCCCTTGGCTACAAACCGGAAGAGGCCATGCGTGAGGCGTCACGTTGCCTTGCGGGACAGATAGAGGGGTGTATTCAGTGTGGGGAGTGTGAGAGACGGTGCGAGGTCAAGGCAATTGACCATAGCATGAAGGATGAAACCATTGAGCGGTACTTCGACAGTATTGTCCTTGCCCCTGGTTTCGACCTCTATGATCCTTCGGAAAAGAAGGAGTATGGCTATGGTGTCCTTGACGGGGTTGTGACAGGAATAGAATATGAGCGTATCTGTTCGGTCACGGGACCGACAGGCGGTGAAATCTGTCTGAAGGGAGAGATTCCCAAGAGATTCTTTTTTATTCAGTGTGTCGGGTCGAGAGATCGTCAGAGCGGCGCACGGTACTGTTCAAGAGTATGCTGCATGTATACGGCAAAACACGCCAGTATTACGAAAGAGAGAATACCGGACGCTCAGATTTATGTTTCTTATATTGATGTGAGAGCGTACGGCAAAAATTATGAAGAGTTTTACAAGAGCACCCAGGAAAGCGGTGTCTTGTATATGAGAGGAATTCCGGGAGAGGTGATAAAGACCAAGAAGGGGCTTCTGGTGCGTGTCGAGGACATGTTGAGTGGGGAAGTGCGTGAGGTCGAGGTAGACCTTGTCATTCTCGCAACAGGTGTGCGGCCACGCAAAGAGACAGAAGAACTCTGTAACATCATGTCCATAGAAAGGGATGAATACGGTTTCATTAAGACCAACTCGGTGACTCCTTCCATGACAAATGTAGATGGCATCTTTGTATGTGGCATGGCCTCAGGGCCGAAGGACGTACCTGACACGGTAGCATCGGGCGGAGAGGCCGCATCAAGATGCATGGAATATATCATGGCAGAAGACGAAAAACTGCGGGGTGGAGGTCAGCCGTGAAAACAGGTATCTTCATCTGTCATTGCGGGCACAACATCAAACACACCATAGATGTGAAGAAGGTGGGTCAGTACTTCAAAACGTTCCCGAATGTCATCGTTTCTGAAGATTATCCCTTTGTGTGCTCCGAGCCCGGCCAGGCCTTAATTGAGGAGAGCATCAAGAACCATGGTCTTGATCGTGTCATCGTTGCCTCATGTACCCCGTCTCTCCATGGGGAACTGTTCAAGGATGTATTAAAAAAATCGGATCTCAATCCCTTTCTGCTTCGAAGGGTGAGCATACGCGAACACTGTTCGTGGGTGGGCGACGACGTTGAGAAGAATACGGAAAAAGCGATCAAGCTGATCAAGGCAGGCATCTATTCATCATCTCATTATGTTTCTCTTGAAGAGAAAAAGGTGGATGTGGTGAAATCGGCCCTTATTATAGGCGGGGGTGTATCAGGTTTGAGCGCGGCCCTTTTCATCTCCCAGATGGGAATGCAGGTTTATCTTGTCGAGAAAGAAGCAGAACTTGGCGGCCACGTGAGAGACCTTAAGGATGTCTGGCCGGCAAGACAGGATGGGAAAGTTATCATCGACGAGATGGTGAATGAGCTTAAGGCGCGTAAAAACGTACAGATTTTTACCTCAACGACGGTCAGCAACTTTGAAGGCTTCTTCGGAAATTATCAGGCAACGCTCGATGCCCCACAAGGCGAAGAAAAGATCATTGCAGGCGGTGTCATTGTGGCAATCGGTTTTTCACCTTTCGATCCGAGTATAAAACCTGAGTTGAACTACGGAAGAGACGAAAGGATTTTGACTACAATCGATTTTGAGGCGAGAAAAGAGACCCTCGATCTTCCTGATAAACCTCGTGTTGCCATACTTCACTGTGTTGGTTCAAGGGACGAACAGATAAACAGACCTTACTGCTCAAGGATTTGTTGTATCAACGCACTCCGTACAGGCAACGCGATAATGGAAAGATATAAAGATGCCTATGTTGAATCCTTCTATATGGACGTAAGGGCCCATCCGAAGGGTGGGGAAGAATTTTTTGAGGACACACAGGAAAAGGGCGTGCTCTTTACGCGCAGTAATATTCCTGAGATTATCCCCGGTCCCAAGGGGTTACTTCTTCGAGGTGAAGATACCCTCTTTGGAGAGGTCTTTGAGAGGGAATTCGATCTTGTTGTGCTTTCCGTCGGCATGTCGCCCCCGGTAGACAACAAGACAATTGCGTCACTTCTCAAGATCACCCTTGATAAAGATAAGTTCTTCCTTGAAGCCCATATCAAGTTAAGACCTTTTGATACTGCCGTGAAGGGAATCTTTATTTCAGGATCATGCTCAGGGCCCAAGGATATGGAAGAATCGATCAACCAGGGCAGGGCATCGGCCCTGAAACTGTATGGTTTCTTGAATCTTGGGTATGCTTTTGTTGATCCCTTTATTTCCTGGGTTGATCCGAAAAGGTGCAGTGGGTGCAGGATGTGCGAAAAGGCATGTGTTGCGAAGGCAATTAAGTATGATGAAGAGAAGAGAATCGTACATGTTGAAGAGGCAGCCTGCATGGGCTGCGGACTCTGTAACGCTACTTGCCCGTCCTCTTCGATCAGTCTCAAGGGACACGTGGACAGCGTGATCGATGATGAGATCAGCGCATTCATGGAAGCAATTTGAAAACCGTGGAACGGGAGAAAAACGCTGGTACGTCCCACGTCCCACGTAACCAAGGCGGAGGCAAGATGGCTGAAGAAACAAAGAATAAGAACCCGGAAATAGTAGGATTTGCCTGCTCATACTGCACATTTAAGGCATCGGAGATGGCGGGAAGTTTGAGGATGAAATACCCCGAAGGGGTGAAGATAATTCAGGTACCCTGTTCGAGCAGAGTTGATCCTGCCTTTGTGATCAAATCGATCTTTGAAGGGGCTGACGGAGTCTTTGTAGCGGGGTGCCATCCAGGAGATTGCCACTTTATCAAAGGGAATTATTATACACGGAGAAAGATCGCTGCCCTGAAAGAGATGTTTGATGCCTTTTCGATGAAGGATAAGCTTCGCCTTTTCTGGGTAAGCGCAGCCGAGGCGAGACGCTTTGTGGAAAAAGTTTCAGGCATGTATAACGAGATAAAGGAAAAGAAGAATGCAGGGAAAACAAATTAAAAGCAGCACCATCGAGAGTGTCCTTAATCAATTTTTGCAGGATAAGCACCATCTGGTGCTGGGATTTGAAAACGGTGAAGACGGAGTGAATCATAAAATATTCAAAAATAATCTCCAACGTTTTTCACTTTTCAATCCCACCTTCAGCATCAACGGAGCGCTTTATTTGCGTCGCTTGTTTTCCAGGGCATCACAGATCATTCTCATGCTGCGACCTTGTGAGATAAGGGCTTACGGTGAATTGACCAAGCTAACACAGATCGAGAGTGAGGGCATAACCGCTGTTTCCATTGATTGCTTTGGGACCGTATCATCAAAAGAAAAGACTGAGGGTGTACCCGCGGAGATACACCAGTTGAAGGATTATTTTAAGAACTCAGATAAGATGCGTTGGGCCTGTCAGGTCTGTAAAGAAAGAAGAGGGGTTGTGGGAGATGCCGGCGTCAGGATCGATGAGAACGGCACACTCTGGGCCCTTCCTTATACGGAAAAGGGTGAGACATTGATTTCGCTCATAGAAGGCACCTCGGAAGGGGCGCCAACAGAAATGCTCATCGGAGAGCCTCCACAAATAGAGAGATTCCAGAGCGACATGGAAACCTTTGCCAAGGACTTTTCAAAGTGTATCATGTGCAAGAACTGCAGGGACATGTGTCCTGTCTGCTATTGCATCGATTGCGTTTTTAATGGCGACGAATATCTCCCCAAGGGCGACGCGCTCTTGAACAAGATTTTTCGGACAGACTCGGGGTCCATGCCTCAAGGAAAGGAGTTGTTCCATTTAATCAGGATGTTCCATGTATCACAGAGCTGTGTCGGATGCGGGGCCTGCCAGGAAGCATGTCCCCAGGGCATTCCCCTCACAAAGTATTTCAAAGGAATATCAGAGCGGCTGCAGGGTATGTTTTCTTATATGGCTGGCAGGAGCTTTGATGAGGAGATACCCTACCTCACATTTCTTGAGGACGAGTTGAAAGATGCGGAAGACTAAAGAAACCGTGGGATGTAGGACGTCCGTCCCTTCAGGACTAAGACTGGGAGGTGGAGTGATGAGAAAACCACTGGTTACAACAACGTCCTGAGGAGAAGCCATGAAATGTGCTCCGAGTGAACGTCCGAGCGAAGCGGACGTTCAAATGAATCTCTGCAATAGCGGTATGAGTGGACGTCTTACGGAGATGCGGCATGATGCCACGATATTCCGCCTCAGTGGCTACCGGCGTGAGGATTTTTTGGTCTGTCTCGGATGCAAAATTTGCGCGTCCGTATGTACCGTCAATGATCTCGGTCTGAGTGTCAATCCTCAGGAAATCCTCATGAAACTCTTTGTTGGAGATACAGTGGAAAGTGACGATCCCCTTGTTCGCTATTGCACGAGTTGTTACCGATGTACATCGGCCTGCCCCTGGCAGATCAGGATACCTGAAGTGGTGCGGGCCCTCAAGGAAACCCTCGGCGTTGCCTCCCCCTTTGAGCATGCCTTCAAGGGGTCTGTCAACATCTGGGGCAGGGTCTATGAACCCTATGTGTTTCTCAGGGCGGGGTTCTTTATGATGAAAGAAGGATACCTGAAATATATGCCAAAATGGACCGAATACATAAGCTTCCATTTGCCGCACAAAGTGAAACGTTTAAACGGTTCAAGCGGTTCAAACAGTTAGAAAGGCAGGTACGAATGCATTACGGATATTATCCCGGATGTTCTTTAACGGGTTCTGCCCGAAAACTTGACAAAGGTGTACGGGATATCTTCAAGAAACTGGGGCACAGTCTTACGGAGGTACCGGACTGGAATTGCTGCGGCGCCCTGGAATATGGTGACCGCGATGAACTCAATGCCCTCTCAAGGGAGAATCTGAAAAAGGCGGAAGGCGTCTGTAGCGAAATCATAGCGCCGTGTCCTGCCTGTTACAAGAACCTGAAAGACGCCAACTGTGATAAGAAGCTCTCTGTGCTGCATCCCCTTGAGCTTTTTGATAAGGAAATGATTGCTTCCCTCAACGTCAAGCAAGATCTTAAGGACAAGGTCTTTACCCCGTATTACGGCTGCGTGCTTCTGCGCCCTTATGAGACGGCTATTCAGAACAAGGAGATCATGGAAGAGATCATCACCTTCTTTGGTGGAGAGCTTGAAGGAGAGAAGATCAAGGACCGCTGCTGCGGAGGCAATCAGTTTTTTGTCAACAGATGGGCCACCGAGAAGCTCTCTCGTCTGATAATAGAGAAATCGAAAGGAACGATTGTGGTTTTCTGTCCTCTCTGTCAGATGGCGCTGAAGACCTTCTCGGCAGGTCAAAAGATCGTCTATCTCACAGACCTATTATTGTATATAACGGGAGAGAATCGTACCTTATGAATATACTGATCATCGGCGGCGGCATAAGTGGGATATCGGCAGCAAAGGTTGCCTTGCAAGGAAATAACAATGTGACGATCATTGAATCGGCTCAAGAACCGGGCGGCCTCATGGCCCGTATCGCAAACTGCAGGGTTGGGTTTAAGACGTTTTTTGATGAAATACGGGATAACCCCCGTCTGACAGTGATCCGTGAAGGCGAAATTACCGCTGTGGACAGGAAGAATACCGGTTTTGTTGTCGCCTTTGACGACGGGCGTTCTTTTAACGCTGACAAAGTGGTTATCGCCACAGGGCTTACTCCCTATGATCCTGTTGAGTATAAGGGGAAGAAGGTGCTCACGAGCCTGGAATATGATGCCCTCATCGATCAGCACAACGGCGAGCTTCCCAATGATTTTCACAAAATCGCCTTCGTGCTCTGTATCGGGTCCCGCTCAAAGGAGTACCCTCTCTGCTCGTCGGTCTGCTGTTCCTATACGATACGGGAGATCAAGTGGACCTTGCAGCGGGCAAAGCCTGAGATTACGGTCTTTTATAATGATCTGAGATTCTTCGGGCAGGAATTTTATATGGAAAAGATGTACCGCGATTCAGGCGTTATTTTTGTACGAGCCAATTCACGTTACTTCGAAGAGGATGTGACCGGCGTGACCATGAGGTATTTTGCTGACGGTGAGCTGAAAGAGGAAAGATTTAATTATGTGGTCCTTGCCATCGGGCTGCGGCCCAATCCACAGCTCGCGTCCTTGAGTGGACTTTTCGGTTTTTCTCTGAATGAATACGGTTTTGTGAATGAAAAAGAGCCCTTAACGACGGACGTTGAAGGTGTCTATGTTTCCGGCGGTGCACTCGAACCTATGAACATAAAGGATTCGATCCTCACGGGTTTCGGCTCGGGTATACTGGCGCTTAGAGGGCCGGACTTTCCCGCTGGGGTGGTACAGAATTATGAAAGACTTTACAAGGAACCTGAACCCGAAATTAGGCTTCCTAACGGCGATTTCGCATCATACCTTTTTTATCTCGGTACGGAAGACGCGGGAACAGGTATATTTTACGAATTTATGTCTTCAAAATTTATTACTCTGGCGCGAGAACTCAGGAAGGCCGGGAAAACGGTCTATATGGTGACGAAGAATATGGTGACTCCTTCATACGGGGAGCTCTTCTATGAGAAGGCGCGACGGGAAGGCGTCATATTCATCAATCTCGAAGAGCAAGACACCTTTGTCTCTGGTGAAGGTGCGGTCCATATCAAGGGCCCCAAAAGAGAGCTTATTTTGAATGCGGACACAGTAGTAAATTTTGACGATTATACTCAGTTATTTGAGAACAAAGAGTTTCTTTCTCTCTATAGGTCTGAACCGCAGCTCAGATGGTCACCGACAAAATGGGGGCGTAAGAAATATCATGTGGGATTCATCAGGCATCCAAGGGATCCAAGATGGGAGGCGAGAGAGACGCTTGGCGCCCTTGGCGAGATGCTCCTCGATATGGCAGAGGAAAGAGCGTTACCTGAAGTAAATGAAGAACGATGCAGCGGCTGTGGTTCTTGCAAGGATGCCTGTCCCCATAGTGCCATAGAGATGATTACGAAGGAAAAAATGCTTGCCATTTTCGGACCGAACCTTACGACCGGCGTTCCCATCGCCCATGTAAAAGAAGATACCTGCGTAGGCTGTGGCCTCTGTGCGTCAGCCTGCCCATCAGATGTAATCAGCTATCCGGAACAAGATAACCCTATTTGAGTTTATGCTTCTTGGCCCACTCCGCCACATGTAGCAACACCACTCGTTCTGAAAGGGGTCACGACACGAAACGGAAGATATACCACGTTAAGGCCCGCGTAAAACTTATGCGGCTGCTTTGTTATAACGTTCGCTTTATCTTTTTAATGTCTCAATATCCGCCAGCAGGTTTCTTTTATCTCAACCGGTTTACGCTGCCCGAGACGAATCAATTTCTACAGCCAGCCTAAACCCCATCGCGCCGAGAAAAGTATAGAGGGTACTAAGAACATCAGTGCAATTTTTCACTCTAAGCAGATTTAGGAAAAACATCACCTACGTAAAAGACTGATATTATTGATGATGAATTATTCATAGCATTGTTTTAAAGATCAAATACACAATACGGGGTGTCATATACAATCGTTAGTTATATCAATCACATGGATATGTAAGCGTGAATTTTCTCATCAATGTTCGTGATACCCCGTTATCTACTACGCAAGGTATGTAGAGGAGGCAATCGTGATATTTATTCCATCTCCCGATGGACAAAAGCCAAGTATAGATGCAATCAAGAGCATTTCTGAGGTTAAGGATTTTGGATAGGCCGTAAGGGCTTGAATTTACTCAACTCAGGTATTTTGACTTGTCTTCATTTATAGTACTTCATCATCCTATAGAGCGTCGTCCTGGTAATGTCCAAGAGACGTGCGGCCTTGCTCTTATTGCCCTTGACGGACTTGAGTACCCTTTCAATGTGTTCTTTTTCCAATGAGGCAAGGCCCAACGCAGCGTCATCTCTTGGTTTTCTCTTTTCCTTTGACCGGGAGACGCCGGTCCGGATGCCTTCAGGAAAATCCTCCACGGTAATCTCCACCCGGTCGACGCTGAGGAGAACGGACCTTTCGATGACATTAGCCAGTTCCCGAACATTACCGGGCCAATCATATGCAGTGAGTAACTCAATCGCCTCCTGCGTGAACCTTTTCTTTGGTCTGCCCCTGGTGAGCTTGTCGAGGAAGTAGCCCGTCAACAGAGGGATGTCCCCCCTTTTGCTCCGGAGCGATGGAAGACCGATGGCGAAGGCATTCATTCTGAAGAAAAGGTCCTTGCGAAACCTGCCTCTTTCAACCTCCCTTTCGAGATCTCTGTTGGTCGCAAAAATAAATCGAATATCCACAGAAATCTCTTTGGTGTCCCCTAGCCTTCTGAAAATCCCCGTCTCAAGGGTCCTGAGCACCTTTGCCTGGATGGGTAATCCCATGTCGCCGACCTCGTCGATAAAAAAGGTGCCGTGGTTGGCTATTTCGAGAAGTCCCACTTTGTCATTGACCGCACCTGTAAAGGCCCCTTTTTTATACCCGAAAAGTTCGCTTTCAAGCACGGATTCCTGCAAGGTAGCCGAGTTGACGGCAACAAAGGGATTTCCTGAACGAGGACCCAGGTCGTGTATGGACCTTGCGGCAAGTTCCTTTCCTGTGCCCGTTTCTCCCAGGATGAGAACAGGGGTATTAGAAAGAGCCACGATAGACAGGAGGTTTCTCACTTTTCCCATCTCCTTGCTCGTCCCGATAAAGTCATCGTGTGCTCCGATCCGTTGGAG
This sequence comes from uncultured delta proteobacterium, assembly GCA_963754785.1. GTDB lineage: Bacteria > Desulfobacterota > Syntrophorhabdia > Syntrophorhabdales > Syntrophorhabdaceae > PNOF01. The sequence goes on from CAVWHH010000027.1 coordinate 554,711, forward strand.
ATGTTCTTCGAGGATGATATTCTTTACCTTCAACGCTTTCTTTTCGTACGCCTCCGAAATGACGCTGGAAAGCTCCGGCAGTTTGCAGGGCTTGGTGAGATAATCGTACGCTCCCTGTTTCATGGAGCGGATTGCCGTGTCTATCGATGCAAAGCCGGTAAGCATGATTACTTCCATGTTGGGTTCCATCTGTTTGAGCTTCAACAGAAAAAAGAGGGAGCCGAGAATGCAGACAATCCCCCTGATGGCAATTGTATTGAGAGCGCCGATCCTGCTCGCAAGACCACCGGCCATCAAATTCCGAAAGGCGGCATCCTTTTCACTTACAGGAATCGGTGTATAATAAATCCCCGATCTGGAAAGCTAAAGAATTTTGCATTGCCGCTTCACCGGAAGTTTATCCACCTCGTCATCCATGTCTTTGCGCTCGCATTGCCTATACGACCGAGCGCATTTCATAAGAAATCATTCTCCATCGACAATTGCGGGATCTTGGCGTGGAGATCTTTCACGCCAAGATCCTGATCCCTGATCGGGCTTTTTGTCCTTGTTGAAAACCCTCACTGCATGCCACAGAGGCTGTTTCTTCCAGTCTGTAATCTGGTTCGAATAAACTTGGATAACCTTCGGCAAGCTCAACAATCGTCTAGTCGCCTTTCGGGGAGTCCAACGTCACCTTGGCCTTGAACGCCGGTGCACGGTTCCTTCTTGGTCTTTTGCTCAGAAGGTAGACGATTCTTTGTCGCCTGTGGTGTTTTCAGAAACGAGAGCTAAGCTGGAGGTGGCGCAGCCAAAGCTTCATAAGGTAAAAGGAGGGTTATAAAATGAAAAAGATTGGATCGATCTTTGTTTGCGTATGCTTTCCGTTTCTAATCTTTGCGGGAGTCTTTACTCATTTGGCGTGCGCCGACAAGGCGGCCGATGCTAAAACTATGAAGGAAAACTCTGCCGCGTATCTCAAGAGTGATGTAAATGAAAAGTCTTTGCCGAATTCACAGATCGCAAGAGTCAGTTCGCCAAAGGCGATTTGTACATCTTGGTTATTGATTTTATCGGTATGACCCTTTCCCACGGAGGTAATCCGAAGCTTATCGGAAAAGCCATGAGCGGGTCAAGGGACTCAGACGGCAAATCCTTTATTAAAGATATGATCGAAGGCGCAGAAATAAAAGGAAGTAACTGGCTTGATTATTAGGACTTATCCGTAATTAACTTGCTTTAGATCCACAGCCATATTATACTTCTGAATCAAGGAGGTGTGTATGGCAAAGATCCGGTCATGGGGAGTATCTGATGAATTCTGGAGACGTGTTGAACCCCTTATCCCAACGCGTGAACGGGAGCCGGGCAAGGTGTTCCAGAGAAGGCTGGGTGGTGGTCGCAAGACTATGCCCTTCCGGCGGGTGTTCGAGGGTATTGTTTTTGTGTTGAGAACTGGGTGCCAATGGAAATCGTTGCCCAGGGAACGGTTCGGGAGCGCAAGCTCTATACACAAGTACTTCAGACAATGGCTCAAAGCGGGCTTCTTCTTGACCCTGTGGCGTGCAGGATTGGTTGAATACGATGACATGGAAGGCATTGCATGGAAATGGCAGAGTGTGGACGGTACGATGATCAAAGCACCACTCGCGTATGACGCTACAGGGCCGAATCCGACAGACCGGGGGAAAAAAAGGAAGCAAACGCCATCTCTTGGTGGACGGGCATGGCGTCCCGCTGTCGCTGATCGTTACCGGGGCAAATCGACATGATGTCAGTCAACTCGTCGCAATTCTGGATACCATCGTTATTCCTCTTCCCAAGGGAAAACGATTCCTCTATGCGGATAGGGGCTATAGCGGAGCGCCTGCTCAAAAGCAGATCAGGTCAAGGGGCTGCATTCCTCGGGTTACACAAAAGAAGCGGAAACGAGGCCGTCCTCCCAAGAACAGACGTTGGGTCGTCGAGGCGACACACTCCTGGTTTAACCGATTTCGGAAATTGCTCGTCAGATACGAGAAGTTGGTCAAGAGCTACGAAGCTCTTGTCTGTCTTGCTGCAGCAATTATCTGCTGGAGGAAGGTGGTTGCTATTTACGGATAAGTCCTAAATGGGTCAATCCCACGACAAACTAAGATTGAAGACAAGTTAATATGTTTTTCTTACCATATTATTTTCGATTATTTGCTTTTTAGAGTGAAATGTTTTTAAATGAATTGTCGGTTTCAGAAAGACGGATCGAGGTGTATTTACGACCGGCAGGTAAAAATTTGGCCAATAAGGAAACATCCGATAATCCATCGGAATGGATCAGTGATTGTATCGTTCAATTTACCGGTACTTCAGAAAATACACTGAAGAACGCGGAAAATGAACCAGCTTGGGAAAAACCTCTCGTGGGTTTCGCTCGTGGCGATGACCCCTTCTGGGAGGAGATGAAAAGGGACATCGGACTCTTTTATTTAACGCCCTCAGAAATATTCAGCGCAGCATTCCCTTCCATAAAAACGACGCCGGAGGAACTCACCGTTATCGCCTGGATACTTCCCCAGACAGAACAAACAAAATCAGACCATCGGAAAGAAAAGTCCTATCCTTCGGAACGATGGTCCAGGTCACGAAAATATGGCGAAGAGTTTAATGGGAAACTCCGCACCCACCTGGTCGAAGCTCTGAAGAGCGCCGGATATGAAGCTGTGGCGCCGCAATTTTCTCCTCTATGGAAGATGGCACAGGCTGAAAAATACGGACTTTCTTCCACTTGGTCTGAACGACACGCAGCTTATGTGTCAGGCCTGGGTACCTTTGGATTATGTGATGGATTGATTACCCCTCTCGGAAAAGCCATGCGATGCGGTTCCGTGATTGTCCGTCTTTCTATACCGCCCACGCCGAGACCTTACGAACACCATCACGCCTATTGCCTATTTTTTGCCAAAGGAGTTTGTGGAAAATGCGCGGACCGTTGCCCCGTAGGGGCGATCACGAAAGGAAGAGGGCACGATAAACAGAGATGTCAGCAGTACATAGACACAAAGACAACGGAGTACATCAGGGAACACTTCGGGATTGATATTTACGGGTGTGGCCTCTGTCAGGTGGGCGTTCCCTGCGAATCGAGAATTCCCGTCAAAAGCTAAGCCATAGTATTCCGTGGTCGTCCAATGGCTCTCTGTTCTTGTACCCGTAAAATCAACATAATAAACGTCCAGTTCATTCTTGATTTAATCCGTGTATTCGGCTATAATATTATTTCGCAACACCTTATATCGCTTCGCTAATCGTTCAAGAGGGAACATGGAGCAGGAGAGGATACGCAATATTGCAATCATAGCCCACGTCGATCACGGAAAGACCACACTGGTCGACCAGCTTTTCGCACAGAGCGGAATGTTTCGCGATAACCAGGTGGTAGAAGAACGGCTCATGGATTCCATGGACCTCGAGCGGGAACGGGGCATTACTATCTCATCGAAAAACGGATCTTTCCGGTACAAGGATTGTCTAATTAATATCATCGACACACCGGGTCACGCGGATTTTGGCGGCCAGGTTGAACGTGTCCTCAAGATGGCAGATGGAGTGCTTCTTCTTGTCGATGCCGCTGAAGGCCCCATGCCTCAGACCTATTTTGTTCTGAAAAAGGCCCTGGCGCTGGCCCTTCCGGTCATTGTAGTAATAAACAAGGTAGACAAGCCTGCGGCGCGGTGTGATTGGGTGGTAAACGAGGTCTTCGATCTTTTCGTGAAGCTCGAAGCGCCAAACCACATACTCGATTTTCCCATCATTTATAGCTCTGCGAAAGAAGGTTTTGCCACGTTTGATCCCGGCGTCCAGGAGGGCACCATGGGGCCACTCTTTGACCTGATCATAGAGGCTGTACCAGCCCCTGTGGGAAATCCTGACGGTCCCCTTCAGATGCTCGTCAGCTCCCTCGACTATTCACCCTTTCTCGGCCGCCTCGCTATCGGAAAAATTACTTCAGGTGAATTAATCCTCGACCGTGACGTAGTTGTTACGCAGGAGGGAAAAGAGTTGTCTCCCGCCCGCATTACAAAGATTTATCGCTTTAAAGGCACCGAAAAAGTCGAGACAGAAAGGGCCTGTGTTGGGGAGATCGTCGCAGTGGCAGGCATGGAATCCGTCACCATAGGAGAAACCCTGACAGACCCTCTGAATCCCATTCCGCTTCCCGGTATTCATGTGGATCCTCCGACGGTTGCCATGAATTTCGTTCCCAATGACTCTCCTTTCTACGGACGTGAAGGGCGTTTTGTCACTTCCCGGCATCTCCGTGAAAGGCTCCTTCGAGAGACACTTTCCGATGTCGCCCTTGTTGTGGAAGAAGCGGAAGAAACACCAGGATTCAGGGTGTCAGGAAGAGGAGAACTTCACCTCTCAATCCTTATCGAAAAGATGCGCAGAGAAGGCTACGAGTTCCAGGTTACACGACCTCAAGTGCTCTATAGAGAAAAAAATGGCGTAAAACTGGAGCCCTACGAAGAGTTGATCATTGATGTCGACGAGAACTACGTCGGAAAAGTGATAGAGAATTTAGGATCGAGAAGAGGCCTTCTTCTGGATATTAAACAGGAAAACGGTATGGCCCGTCTCAAATACAAGATACCCACGAGAGGACTGCTCGGCTTCAGATCCGAGTTTTTGACTGAAACCAGAGGGATGGGGGTCATGAACTATGTTTTTCTCGATTTCGACTCCTATGCCGGTGAAATCAGGAATAGGACCAAAGGCGTCATGATCGCTATGGAGGAATGCACGACTGTCGCATATGCCCTTTTCAATCTCCAGGAGCGCGGCAGGCTCTTCCTTGGCCCCGCCGAAAGGGTCTATGAAGGGCAGATTATCGGAGAACATTCACGGGACACTGATCTCGTCGTCAATCCGGCCAAAGGCAAGAAGCTCACGAACATGCGTGCCGCCGGCTCCGATGACGCGGTTATACTTACCCCCCATACAAAGATGAGTCTGGAAGAGTGCATCTCGTATATCAACGATGATGAACTTGTCGAAATAACGCCCCTTTCAATCCGGCTGCGCAAGCAGATCCTCGCTGATCTGGAACGGCGCCGGTCCCGGTCCGCGGCCTGAAAGAGGGTCTGCTTTTTACATTTTACAAACCATCCTCGTTGTCCAAACATCAAAAATATCTCCTTGAATTTTTGCCCCTGATCGTGATAATCTACGCGGTCCATTTCAACACATTCGCTTATTTTCAGGAGGCAACAGATGGGATTGCGGTATGAAGAGGTCACACCGATGGTGCTTACTCTGCTCAAGCAAGTAAAAACAAAAGATTTTGCCGAATTAAAAAACGCAAAGATCAAGGCGCTCTTTGACCTGAAAAAAAGAAAGTCGGGAAGAAGGATCGTTCTCGGCAGGATCATGAAGACGAACGACCTCATCCGTCACCTCACAAGAGATGAGGTAGAGATCATTGAGGGTTTCGATTATATCCTAACTCTGGACAAGAAATGCTGGGACAACATTAGCGATGAGGACAGGATAAGAATCCTACGACATGAGTTGAGACATGCATTCTATGATATTGAGGCCGAAAAGGATCCTTACAAACTTATGACCCACAGTATATCGGACTTCTACGAAGAGGTCGAACTGAATCAAAATGACCCCCGGTGGCGTGAGCGGGTAGCCATTCTTACCGAAGATATCTACGAGCAGGAAAAAGAGGCACGATCCGAGAAAAGAAAAAAGAAAAGGGACGACCGGTAATCCATCCGGCTAGCTACGAAAATATCTTTCATAAGCCGGCCAATCAGTCGGGCAGCCGGTTTGTCTCAATCACTACCCGCCTTATTCTTGAAATAATTTCACAATCGAGATGGTTTTTTATTAATGCAAATCCAGAATTGACGATAAAGAGAATGCCATGATCCACCATCAAAAATAATGAAAAACCTCGTTGGCCCTGATGAACAGGCGTGATAGAATAGATTAGCACAACCAAATCTATCACCAACGAGGTGAATCAATTATGGCACAAGGACTCCTTCCTTACAAGTATGAAAAAGAAAAAACTGATTCCGGCATGACCTCTCTTGCAGGCCTTCCCATCTATCTGGACCTAGCCTCCGTTCTGAATCTGGGAGAAAGCATCTCATCACACCTGCATACAAAGGTGCAGGGATGGACGGACGAGCAGATCATCCTCTCTCTTATCCTCTTAAATCTCGCAGGAGGAGAATGTGTCGATGACCTTCGTATCCTTGAAGCCGATGAAGGATTCTGCCGCATACTTCAACGCATTGAACTTAAGGGTCTTCCCAGGAAGGAACGACGAGAGACACAGAGACGATGGCGTAAGGAAAAGCACCGGTCAGTTCCTTCGGCCTCAGCGGTCTTCCGGTACCTTTCTGCTTTCCACGAGGACTATGATCGCACCGAGGGCAAGGCAGTGATCCCTCCTCTCACTGAGATGCTTACTGCCCTTGAGATGGTCCAGGGCGATCTCGTCAGGGCGATCTATACGAAGAATCCCGTTCAGTGCGCCACCCTCGATATGGATGCCACCCTTATTGCCACACAGAAAAAAGAGGGCCTCTTCTCGTATAAGGGGTATAAAGCTTACCAGCCCTTAAATACCTACTGGGCAGAGCTGGGGCTTATGCTTCATACAGAGTTTAGAGACGGTAATGTTCCAGCGGGATACGAACAGTTAAGGGTATTGAAAAGAGCCCTCTCTCTTCTCCCCGAAGGAGTAAAAACCGTGAGACTCCGCTCCGATACCGCAGGGTATCAGCATGATCTAATCACATACTGTAATGACGAAAAGAAGCACCCCCGCTTCGGCAGAATTGAGTTCGCCATAGGCTGCGATGTCACTCCGGAGTTTAAAAAAGCGGTCCATGAAACGAAAGAGTGGCATCCCCTTTCGATAAAAATGGGTGTATCTCCGGAGAATATGCGGAGGTCTGCTTTGTCCCCAATAAAAGTGCCACAACCAAAAAGACAGAACCCTACCGTTATATAGCCATTCGGGAGTTGTTAAAGCAACCCAACCTTCCCAATATGCTTCCCTTTCAGACCATCACCGTTAAGAGCACCCAGTACAAGCTCTTCGGGATCGTAACCAATATGGACTGGGAGGGAGACAAACTGATCCCTTGGCAGCATGAGCGCTGTGGCAAATCCGAAGAAGCTCATTCCGTGATGAAGGAAGACTTGGCAGGGGGGAAGCTCCCCTCGGGGGACTTCGGAGAGAATGCGGCCTGGTGGTTAATCATGGTCCTTGCCCATAACCTGAATACTGCCATGAAGAACCTTATCCTCAAGGGTTCCTGGGTCACAAAAAGAATGAAGGCCATCCGTTTCCACCTTATCAATCTTCCCGGAAGAATTATGGAAAGATCACGACAGCTTCTCATACGGCTTGCCGGTGATCATCCCTCATTTGAGATAGTGCTCTCTGCACGACAAAGAATCATGGAGCTTAGCTATGCGCCTTCAGGATAAGATTAAAGCCGCTCTGACAATGAAATCGCATTCTTTAAGGGGGCAAAGGAGAGCCCTGTCTAAAATTCGCCTTCAGAGAGGTTCCGTGATGTCTGGATAGCATAATAGAGGGCAAGGAGTCACCCCATGATTCCATTTTTCGGGTAGTTTTTCTGAAAACCGGCCCATCCGGAGCAGCAACATGGGTCATGGGAAAAGAGGTGGTGGATTTTGGAAGAGAATGCGGGTTGCATTGAATCAAAAGGAGACTTATAATATTATTATGACAACCGATGAAAAACAACTGATAACGATCTATGCGGACCAGGTCTTTCACGGAGGAACGATCAGGCAGAAATATCCGGTCTGTGAATGTGGTAAAATCTTTACCGAAAAAGAGCTTTACAACGCTCCGGGGGTATTCTTCAGGCGGATAGATATCTTCGGCAAAACCTATACGCTGATAGAACCGGTTTGCCCGATATGCAAACAAAAAATCCCTGCGAGTTTTTACGTACTCAATTAGCATTCATTGCAGAAAGATATTACTGAGAGCGGTTGGTCGGGTACCCTTACCTGTTGGGGATAGAGTTCTTTCAGACAGTCGGGACAACACCCACGCGTGAATTGCGCTTTTGAGTGGTCGTCCCCTATATACTCTCGATATGCTGCCAGTGGTAGGTACCGTGACAGACTCGCTTGCAGTTTGCACAAATCGGGATAAATCCCTTCAGGATCTTAATGGTCTCATTGGCATGTTGCAGTTCCGATACGGTCTTTTCAAGCTCTCTAATCTTGTGGATTGCGTTTTCGTAGGTTGATATGAAAAGATCAAGAATTTGAATGCGGTTGCAAGCAATAAAATGCTTCCTTCCGGCAAATGCTATTTCAATCCTCATTTTGCCTACGCTATCCCCACAAAGCTTTGCATTGATGTGGACATAGATGGTTCGAGCTACGAGGATCTGTTCGCTATATGGTTTCGTCCTAAAACTGTCAGCCTCGCCTTCAAGCCCTCTTATCACATCTTCAGGTTCTGAGAGTATTGTCAGAAGTACTACAGGGATCTTCTTAGAACTCTCATCCAATTTTATTTTTTTCAGAGTTCGTATCTGTCCATCTCGGGTATAACGATATCGCTTATGATAATCGCCAGTGTCTCTTCATCCATATCATCGAGGGTTTCTCTTCCGTTGTTTGCCTTATAGACTCTAAAGCTTTGTTTCTCTGCGGCATGTTGAAGGAGTTTGGCTTACAGGGGGGTATCTTCTACAAAGACGATGCTCGTTTTTTCCTTTTCTTGCGTATGTCCTCTTAACTGCAACTCGTTTACTCTTTTTTTAACACCAGAGAGTCAATTATCGTGCCTTTATCCAGGAAGCCTTCATAGGGCTTGGTGGTCCGGTCTTTTTGACACCTTTCAATTTTGTTTGTTTTCCCAAAACGATATTTCCGGAGCGGGTCCTTCATTTTTTCGTATTTTGCCCCGAACGAGGGAGGCAATAACTCCAAAAAAACAGAGAATGGTGAAGATTACAAAAGATGTTTTCATGCTCTGCAATAATTTCGGATGATATTTTGTGGTGATGGCACTTCTGCCAATATATACCGTTAATACGAGCGTAACGATCGCCATGCTGAAGGCCTGCCCGATAAGGCGCATGGTCCCCATTATCCCCGATGCCACGCCATAGAACTTCTTTTCAACGGAACTCATGATCGCGTTGGTGTTGGGCGATATAAAAAGGGCAAATCCAAAACCAATGAACATCAGATCCAATATAACATACTTCAAGGTTGATTGACCATTCAGTAAAGCGAGAAACACAAGCCCTATAGTCAGGGACACCATACCGGCAGAAGCGAGAACACGAGGTTCTATCCGGTCGGAAAGCCTGCCGGTTATTGCTGCGCATCCTGCCATAACCAACGGTTGCGATACCAGAATCAGACCTGTCTGCTGGGCGCTCAATTTCACAATGTACTGCAAATAGAGACTGATGAGAAAGGTAATGGCAAATGTCGCGCTATAGTTGATCAGCGCCGCAATGTTGGAAAAAAGGAAGGGCCTGTTATTTCTGAAAAGATGTATGTCCATGACAGGATTCTTTGTGTTTGATATCCAGAGAATAAAACAAACGAAACCACCAATACCAGAGAGCAACAACATAAAACCGAGTGGAGTAGGGAGCAGAGAGAGACCATACATGGTCAATACGAGCGATAGGACATAGATAATTGAGCCCGCAAAATCAAAGGTTTCTCCGCGAGCTTCGGCCCACTCTTCGTTTATTTTCCAGATTGCCGTCACTATAATAACAAGTCCGATAAGAACATTTGAAAGAAAGATACTCCTCCATCCCAAATAATCAGTAAGAAAACCGCCTATGAAAGGTCCCAGCGTCAGCCCAACGTAGGTAGCCGTAAGGACTATACCAAGAGCCTTTCCACGATCTTTTGCGGGATAAACAGCCGTAACAATCGATATTCCTGTGCCTAAGATCATTGCACCGCCCACTCCCTGCAGAACACGGCAGGCAATAAGGAAGGAACCTGACCGAGCCATAGCGCCGAGGATTGAGGAGATATTATCCAACATCACGCCAAATATGAAAATCTTTTTTCTCCCGTAGATGTCAGAAGCTCTCCCGAATGGCATAAGACAAGCGGCTGCAGAGAGAAGGAAAGCGGTCGAAACCCAGCTTAATGAGATTGCATCCATTGCGAGATCGCGACTTATGGTAGGAAGCGAGACAATGACCGAGGAACCCATAAAGGGTGTTAGGAAAGAACTGAGTGCAGCGATAAGGAGCGCGTTTCTTTTCAGGCTATCATTTTTTTCCATGAATACCCGATGTTATGAATGTAACTTCTTTACTATATCATAAATTATCGAAAGACGGTTCACATAATTTCTCTCACGACAAAATAGGGGAACATTTCTATTTTGAGTTAGCACCACGACAAAATAAGGGTTGATTCTCGCTATACTTTAGTTATAAAATCGGGTATAGTGTTATGTGTACTATTTCACAACCTGATTATCGAACAGATTGTGTTGGGGGTAAAACTGCCGTGGAATAAGGCATTCATTTCGCGTAAGCAGGTCTCTGTAAGAGATAGCGGTGATGTTTCAGCCTCCAGGTCATTTGAAATCAGGTTGAACGGTGAGATAGATTTTGCTCTGACACCAAATAAATAAAGTTTGTAAGGAGAGAAAGCCATGGCAAACGCGATTGAAAAGTGGGTAGAAGAACAAGCAGCTCTGACCAAGCCGGATAAAATTCACTGGGTCCAGGGCACAGAAGGCGAGATCCGTCGTCTTATTGAGATCGGCATCAAGGAAGAGATGACAGGCCCTCATCGGACTTTTCGGGAATTAAATCACGAGGTATTTCCAAACTCATATCTCCATCGGAGCCATCCGACGGATGTTGCTCGAACAGAACATTTAACCTTTGTCTGTCCCCCTAAGAAAGAAGACGCGGGACCGAACAACAACTGGATGGAACCGACCGAAGCCAAAACTATGGTTTCCAAACTCTTTGACGGCTGCATGAAAGGTCGGACACTTTACGTGATCCCGTACATGATGGGACATCCCGATTCTCCCTACGCGAAACCCTGTATTCAGATCACCGATTCCATCTACGTTGTCGTCAGCATGTGCATCATGACAAGGGTGGGTAAAAAGACCCTCGATCGGATTGGTACGTCGGATAAGTTTGTGAAGGGCCTCCATTCCATCGGAGACCTTGACCCGGCCAGACGATACATCATGCACTTTCCTCAGGAAGATCTGGTCATGAGCATCGGCTCCGGTTACGGAGGAAACGCGCTCCTAGGCAAGAAATGTTTCTCCCTGAGAATAGCCTCCAACCAGGGCTTCAGGGAAGGATGGCTTGCCGAGCATATGATCATCATGGGTATTGAGGACAACGAAGGCAAGACAACCTATCTCCTCGGCTCATTCCCCTCTGCCTGCGGGAAAACAAACCTCGCGATGATCGATCCGGTCATGAAAGGCTACAAGGTAACGACTCTGGGCGACGACATCGCGTGGATCAACGTAGGTCCCGATGGCAGGCTTTACGCGATCAACCCGGAAAACGGCTTCTTCGGCGTGGCTCCAGGGACATCGGACAAAACAAATTACAATATGATGAGGACTTTACGGGCGGGCAAAGTCTATCCTACCCTTTTTACCAATACCGGTCTTGATCTTGATACAAACGCCCCTTGGTGGGAAGGACTCACCAAAGAACCTCCCAAGAACATGCTGGACTGGCAGGGGAACAAATACGACCCCGCGAGCGGTAAAGTCGCGGCCCATCCCAACTCCCGTTTTACCGTCGGCGCCCATAATTGTCCTACACTTTCAAACGAGTTTGATAACCCACAGGGCGTACCCATATCGGCCATCATCTTCGGCGGCAGGAGGTCCAATACAATTCCTCTCGTCTGTGAAAGCTTTAACTGGGAACACGGCGTCTTCAAGGCGTCATCGCTCGGTTCCGAAACAACGACAGCAGCATCAGGAGCGGTCGGTGTGGTCCGGCGCGACCCTATGGCCATGCTTCCTTTCTGCGGATACAACATGGCCGACTATTTCGGTCACTGGCTAAACGGCCTGAAAATCAAAAATCCGCCGAAAATGTTCTTTGTCAACTGGTTCAAAAAGGACGCCCAAGGACAGTTCGCCTGGCCCGGATTTAGCGACAATTCACGGATCGTCAAGTGGATGCTTGACCGAATTTATAACAGGGTGGGAGCGAAGGAAACACCGATAGGCCGCATGCCCAATATCTCCGATCTTTTTCTCGACGGACTCGATATCAGTAAAGACACGATGGAAAAACTCTTCGAGATCAAACCCGAGGAATGGAAACAAGAGATTGCCGGTATCGAGGAATTCTACGGAAAATTCGGCGAGAGACTACCGAAAGAACTTCTCAAACACCTAGCTGAAGTGAAAAAAAATTTTTCATAGACTTAGGCAGGCAGGAGGCGGTTTGTGGCTGACAAAGTTGCCGCCTCCTGTAACAAAAAGTTCCATTTCGAATTATCTCAGCTTTTCAATCCGCCTCACGAGTAAAACTGAACTCTGCTCCGGTATCCTTAGCGACAATCGGGAAAATCCGTCCCAATATTGGGATACTCTTGCGTGTACAGGTCGAGCGGCAACGCGACTCAGCTTGTGGGATTATTTTACGAATTGCCTGACCAGTACATATGCACCACGGCGGCTACTGGGGTGCACCGCGTCCCGAAGTAGCCCGATCATGGCGGAATTTTTGTAAATACGATCAGTAATGTTCAGTTTCTTCTGTCAGATTCTTGAGCGGACGATTTTCTGCTTGTAATGGAACCAGGGTTGAAGAAGAGTAGATTTATAGGCGGAGAAATCAGACAAGTTAAGGAAGTTGGGTACCCGACTGACATAGTTGCTGGTCATGGTAGGTGGCGAAGTGATAGCGGCACTCAATATGCGGTAATTTTGGATATGTTAGAAGACATCGTCAAAAAGGGGGAGTGCGGAATGGGTACCTTCGACACTATACCGCTGACCGAACCAGCGGTTACAGCCCATTGTCCAGAAATCGGGTCCTGACTGAAAAAGAGGCAACGTTATCATGAAAGGTGACCGAGCCATCAAGTTCAGGGGGAATAAGACCGGCTGCCTGACATGTGAACTCCGCACAAAATGTTTGAGGTACCCCGACCGTACGGAAACAAGGCAGGTTTACTTTTTTCAGGGGCCCCCTCCATCAGAACCGGAGAGCTTCACGGAGAAGTTGACGCAGAAGATCGATTCGGTAGAAAGCCGCATCACCCATAACAGGAGGCTCGCCGCTGTGGGGCCGGCGTTTGCCAATGTCTGTTCAACCTTGGGACTCGATAAATTTGCCCAGAGGAGTAGACACACGGTGAATATCCAGTGGCTCGTCTACTGTATGGTACGTAACCTCCTGAAGGGAAACCGGTACGGATGTGAGGAAGAGCACTAGATGGTCAGTAATACAGCGGGGATGAGTATACTCCAATTGCTGGAATGAATCACTGATCAGGTAAATAATGATGATATAATTCTGAAAGGGCACACAGGCACAGAAGAGGCTTTGATTTTGGGTTTTTTCTACAGGCTCCTTAGAGGGGTCTTTTTAACCATTTAGAAGGAGGCGTTATGAACATTTTTATTGAATATTGTGTTGCTTGAAACTTTCTCCCTCAAGCTTCCCGTGTGGAAGCGGAATTGAAGGCGCTTTATCCTGATTCAAATGTTACATTGATCAAGGGTGGCGGCGGTATCTTCGATGTAAAATGTAACGGCAAGTTGATCTACTCTAGACAACATGTTGAAGGACGAAGATTTCCCAATAAGGGGGAAATCGCCAAGTTGATCGAGCGAGAGATGGGCTAAAGACGTTCCGGCGATACGCAGGGGATTCATACCGTTTCTTGATCAAACATGTTATCGAGACGGCAAGGAGAAGGAGACGACGCGTATTGTATATACGTGGAGGAAGCCGACTACACCACCAGCAAAGATAACGCCTTGATTTAGAAATGGAATTAGCCCTTTGCTTTCAGCACGTGCACCCCGGTGGCTTTGAAAGAGGCCTCTATTTTCTTTCCCGCACCGAGGGACATCTGTTCCAGGGAACGTTTCGTCACGTAGGAGACAAGCGGAAACCCACAATCCATATCGACCCTGTAATAAAGGCCAAGCAGGGTAATCTTTTCAATGACGCCGGGGAAAACATTTCGGGCGCTTGTCTGTGTGCCTGAAGAATTACTTAAAAGAGTAACATTCTCCGGTCTGATACAGAGAATGACATGCTCACCAGACCTATCGTTGCCAAGCGCTTCTATCTCATGCCCGCGTACACTAACGACAATCTCACCTTCTTTCGATTCGAGCACCTTCCCCTTGAGGATCGTCTCAACACCCATAAAAGACGCGACGAACTCATCGGCAGGATGGTTCATTACTTCTTCCGGATAGCCTACCTGAAGGATATTTCCATAATTCATAACGGCAACCCTGTCTGAAAGCCTGAGGGCCTCTATCCGATCGTGGGTGGCAAATATCGTTGTCGTCCGGGATTCTCCGATGATAGCCTCGAAATCACTTATCAGGGACTCCCGCATGGGCGGGTCAAGGGCCGAAAAAGGCTCATCGAGGAAGAGGATGTCGGGACCTATGGCAAAAGCACGGGCAAGACTTACCCTCTGCGCTTCGCCGCCTGAGAGTGTTCGCGCTGACCGGTCTTTCAGATGGGCAATGCCGAACCGTTCGAGATTCTCATCAACGATGCGGCGAATCTTCGACTTTTCGACCCTCCGAAAGTTCAACCCCGAGGCGACATTTTCAAAAACCGTCGTATTGAAAAGAAGCGACTCCTGAAAGACCATGGCGATCTTTCTCCGATATTTGTCAATAGAGATCTCTTCCCCAATCTTTTTGCCTTTAAAGAAGATACTTCCCTGAAGCGATTTCGTGAGCATACAGAGCGCGACAAGAAGCGTCGTCTTTCCCGATCCGTTGGGCCCCACCAGAGAAAGAACTTCGCCCTCGGCAATCAGGATTGTATCGATGTCAAGAATTGAGAAACCGCTTCTCGCAACCCGTAAACCCCTTCCTTCGAGTACGTGGGCGATTTTTCTTACACCATGCATAGAGTCGGAAGGGTTCATCGCGGTCTTTCCTTCTGCTGGATATGGGTAAGTATGAGATTAATCGTATAGGCAAGGAGAAGGAGGACAATGCTCAATGCGATGGCAACTTCAAAATTCCCTCTGCCTGTCTCCATAACGGTGGCGGTTGTGAGGACCCTTGAGTATCCCTTGATATTGCCGCCTACCATAATGGAGGCCCCGATTTCAGAAATGACCCCGCCAAATCCGGCCATGACCGCGGCGAGGAGCGGTAACCTCGCCTCCTTGATGAGCGTCCAGACCATCTGGACTCTGCTCGCCCCCAAGGCAACGATCTGGAGCCTCAGTTTTTTCGGGAGCTGCTGCATGGCAGCAACGGTAATACCCATGACGATGGGTGTCGCGATAATAGCCTGAGCGATAATCATTGCAAGCGGAGTGTAGAGAAGACCGAG
Organism: uncultured delta proteobacterium; assembly: GCA_963754785.1. Lineage (GTDB taxonomy): Bacteria > Desulfobacterota > Syntrophorhabdia > Syntrophorhabdales > Syntrophorhabdaceae > PNOF01. Next base: position 570,274 of record CAVWHH010000027.1, read on the forward strand.
AAAACCCAGAGGGCCGTTTCTCCAAAGAAATATGGTAACAAAAAGACCGACCACAACAGGCGGAAGGCCCATACCTGTATTAATGAGACTCACAACAATCTTTTTTCCGGGAAATGTCGAAAGAGCAACGGCCGTCCCAACGGAAATACCCATTACAAGACTGACGAAGGTGGCAACTCCTGAGACCTTAAGCGAGAGAAACGTAATGCCCATGACCTCAGGATCGAAAGTTAAGAGGAGTATAAAGGCTCTTTTTATCCCTTCATAAATGAGTTCCATTTATTTTCCGAGGTCTTCATCCTTTTTCCCCGCGTCGGGAAAGAAGAGGGGCACTCCAAATTTATCGACGCCAAAAGTTTTGATAATTCCTTGCGTTTCCCGCGAGACCATGAAATCGGCAAATGCCTTGGCGCCTACCGTATTAACCTTGGGCCATTTTGAGGGGTTTACTTCGATAACATGGTAAATGTTGAGCAATATAGCGTCGCCTTCGGCGAGTATCTCTAGACCGAGGTTCTTCTTGAGAGACAGATATGTTCCTCTGTCGGTAAGCGTGTATTCCTTTTTCTCCGACGCGACATTCAATGTCTGGCCCATACCGAGGCCTGTCTCCTGATACCAATTCTCACCTTGATATTTGACCTTGGCAGCTTTCCAGATTGATTTTTCTTTGGCGTCGGTACCCGAGTTATCCCCCCGTGAGAGAAAGGGACTTTTTGATGCGGCTATTTTCTTGAAGACTTCGATTGCTAATTTTGTTCCCTTAATCTTTGCCGTATCAGTGGTGGGTCCCACAACGACAAAATCATTATGCATGACAAGCCTCCGGTTAATCCCATACCCTTCTGCAACAAATTTCTGTTCCGCTTCCGGAGAATGGACAAGGAGCACATCAGCCTCCCCTTTCTGACCCATAGTCATGGCCTGGCCGGAACCCACAGCGATGGTCTTTACAAAATATCCCGTCTTTTTTTCAAAAACCGGGACAAGCACATCGAGGAGACCCGTGTCCTGGGTACTCGTGGTCGTTGCCAGAATGATATTTTTCTCCGTCGAGGGGGCCGTAAAAGCGGATACCGAAAAAAACCCGATCAAAATCCACACCAACACCAATGTGCCAATAATTCCCTTCATAACGTACCTCGATTCATAAGATTATTTAAAAACACAAAATACAATAATCTTCTATCATGAAAAATTCAAGTCAATTATTCCTTAATAATAACTGATAATAACCAATCATAACCATTAATCACACCTTATCTCATTTGCCAATATCCCTATTTTCCGATATAATCAGTCCATGGAAATACTTTCCGCGAAAGAACTCTCAAAATATCTGAAGATTAATGAAAAGAAGATTTATAAGCTTGCCCAGGAGGGAACATTACCCCATGTAAAAATTGGTGGGAAGATAGCCTTCGCGAAAGAACTCGTAGATAGATGGATACTGGAAAATACCGAGAGTGAAAAGCATGTGCTTATCGCCGGCAGCGATGACCCCCTGTTGAGACAGGTCATTGATCTTTTTAACGCGAAAAATGATGGTGTGATTTATTACGCTCCCGTTGGGAGCATAAACGGCCTCAAACTCCTTCAGACAAAGGCAGCCAACATGTCCTGTGTGCACATCCTCGATTTGGAGAAAAAATCGTACACGTTGTCTTACATTACCCGTTATCTCTCGAAAGATGACTATCGGGTAATCCAGTTGTTCTATCGCACGCAAGGTCTCGTGGTCAAAAAAGATAATCCGAAAAGTATCCATTCCATAAAAGACATTTCCAATAAGGGTATAGTATTTATCAACAGGAATCAGGGATCGGGAACACGGCTTCTCTTTGATTTTCTCCTTCGGGAACAAAATGTTCCCCAATCGGCTGTGAGCGGCTACGACAAAGAAGCGGCATCACATATGGAGGCTTGCATTTCCGTGCTAAAGTCAGATGCGGACACAGCTTTCGGCATAGAATACGTAGCACACATCCTCGATCTCGATTTCATACCACTTTTTCAGGAACGGTTCGATCTTGTCATTCCAATAGACTATTTTTATACGGTTCAGATCAAGACCTTTTTATCCTTATTTGAGCAACCAGCGCTCCTGCATTCCATAAAAGATTTCACCGGCTATGACTTGAAAGACACCGGGAGCATGCTGGAAACAGATGCGTGATGAAACAAAAAAGAGACTCCACGGCCTTTTTTCGGAAAGAAAATACCTACCCATGACATCTGTTGCAAAAAACTTCCGAACCCGTGTTGATATCACGGTTAAAAAAGGTGCAGAGGAGGTTTTTCCGGAATCCTTTTACGAATCCCTTCCGGCACCGGGAATATGGATAGAAGAGAAAGGAAACGATGCGGTCATCAAATGCTATCCCGAAAATGTCAATGCCTTTCTCCGAATGCTGCGAACATTAAGGATAGCGATGATAGATGTCCTTGTCACCAAAGAACTGGAGCAGGACTACGCGGAGCTAACGAAGAAATATTTCCGTCCCATACAGATTGAAGGGCTCACAATTCTGGCGCCTTGGAACAAAACAAAACGCGATGGACTTCGTATCCTTATCGAGCCCGGAATGGCTTTTGGCACAGGCAGGCATGAATCAACAAGAATTATGATTAAACTGATGAACAATATCAATATGAAGGGTAAAAGGGTTCTCGATATCGGATGCGGTTCTGCTATTCTCTCTCTGTACGCGGCGCTGCTCGGAGCGAAAAAGGTCCTTGCGGTGGACAACGATGCGGACACTGTCTCCTCGGCCCGCAAAAATATTGTGCTTAACAAGGCGTCCAACATCAAACTCATGTGCTCTGACTTCCGCAATGTCAGTGACATTCACGACATTGTGCTGGCAAACATAGATATCAGAACATTCCGGGCCTCTTCAGCCCACATTATGGATCTTGTTAAAAAGAACGGATACCTCATCATATCCGGTATCCTGCGGCGAAACAAAAAAGAACTTCTCTCGTTTTTCGACTCCTTTTCACTGGTACGCGAGGAACAAGAGAACTCCTGGCTGGGATTCGTCTTTCAACGAACTCCTCCATAATGACAGCTTCATATGGTTAAAGTTTCGTCACCTTTCTCATCGCAAGCGGCCAGAACACTATTTTCCTCCCAGCTCATCTGCGCGCGGTTACCCGCATATGACTCGGTAACAGCTTCCGGCGACTAAAGAGGAGCCGCGTCCACTCAACCGCGAACTCGTCGTTCCACCTCAGACAGTGCAGACCGCCCTCTGGGACCTTTTTTCTCGTCGAGCGGGTTTTCAACCATGCTCGAATTTGCGACTCGGGAAAAGTATTCCGACGACTTTAGTAGTATCGGAATTGATAAATACGGTGAAGGGAGTCAGGTGCGAGACTACTAATGACCGGATTAGTAAAGAGAAGGCGCAAAGTTCTTCTGGCCATGCGGTGCAGTGTCGAGATGTGATTTCAAACTGAGCCAACTCCAGACCCCCATGATCCACCATCAAAAATAATGAAAAACCTCGTTGGCCCTGATGAACAGGCGTGATAGAATAGATTAGCACAACCAAATCTATCACCAACGAGGTGAATCAATTATGCCACAAGGACTCCTTCCTTACAAGTATGAAAAAGAAAAAACTGATTCCGGCATGACCTCTCTTGCAGGCCTTCCCATCTATCTGGACCTAGCCTCCGTGCTGAATCTGGGAGAAAGCATCTCATCACACCTGCATACAAAGGTGCAGGGATGGACGGACGAGCAGATCATCCTCTCTCTTATCCTCTTAAATCTCGCAGGAGGAGAATGTGTCGATGACCTTCGTATCCTTGAAGCCGATGAAGGATTCTGCCGCATACTTCAACGCATTGAACTTAAGGGTCTTCCCAGGAAGGAACGACGAGAGACACAGAGACGATGGCGTAAGGAAAAGCACCGGTCAGTTCCTTCTGCCTCAGCGGTCTTCCGGTACCTTTCTGCTTTCCACGAGGACTATGATCGCACCGAGGGCAAGGCAGTGATCCCTCCTCTCACTGAGATGCTTACTGCCCTTGAGATGGTCCAGGGCGATCTCGTCAGGGCGATCTATACGAAGAATCCCGTTCAGTGCGCCACCCTCGATATGGATGCCACCCTTATTGCCACACAGAAAAAAGAGGGCCTCTTCTCGTATAAGGGGTATAAAGCTTACCAGCCCTTAAATACCTACTGGGCAGAACTGGGGCTTATGCTTCATACAGAGTTTAGAGACGGTAATGTCCCAGCGGGATACGAACAGTTGAGGGTATTGAAAAAAGCCCTCTCTCTTCTCCCCGAAGGAGTAAAAACCGTGAGACTCCGCTCCGATACGGCAGGATATCAGCACGATCTGCTCACATACTGTAATGACGAAAAGAAGCACCCCCGCTTCGGCAGAATTGAGTTCGCCATAGGCTGTGACGTCACTCCGGAGTTTAAAAAAGCAGTCCATGAGGTTAAAGAGTGGCACCCCCTCTTCGATAAAAATGGGTGTATCTCCGGAGAATATGCGGAGGTCTGCTTTGTCCCCAATAAAAGTGCCACAACAAAAAAGACAGAACCCTACCGTTATATCGCAATTCGGGAGTTAATGAAACAACCCAACCTTCCCAATATGCTTCCCTTTCAGACCATCACCGTTAAGAGCACCCAGTACAAACTCTTCGGGATCGTAACCAATATGGACTGGGAGGGAGACAAACTGATCCCTTGGCAGCATGAGCGCTGTGGCAAATCCGAAGAAGCTCATTCCGTGATGAAGGAAGACTTGGCAGGGGGGAAGCTCCCCTCGGGGGACTTCGGAGAGAATGCGGCCTGGTGGTTAATCATGGTCCTTGCCCATAACCTGAATACTGCCATGAAGAACCTTATCCTCAAGGGTTCCTGGGTCACAAAAAGAATGAAGGCCATCCGTTTCCACCTTATCAATCTTCCCGGAAGAATTATGGAAAGATCACGACAGCTTCTCATACGGCTTGCCGGTGATCATCCCTCATTTGAGATAGTGCTCTCTGCACGACAAAGAATCATGGAGCTTAGCTATGCGCCTTCAGGATAAGATTAAAGCCGCTCTGACAATGAAATCGCATTCTTTAAGGGGGCAAAGGAGAGCCCTGTCTAAAATTCGCCTTCAGAGAGGTTCCATGATGTCTGGATAGCATAATAGAGGGCAAGGAGTCACCCCATGATTCCATTTTTCGGGTAGTTTTTCTGAAAACCGGCCCATCCGGAGCAGCAACATGGGTCATGGGAAAAGAGGTGGTGGATTTAGGACCCATATAGTGATTGACAATATATCCTCCAAAGAGATAAGCTTTCGATTATTACTCAGTTCTAAATTCTCCTTATGTGGGTGCACGTATGAAAATAGGATTTCTGGCATCACACGGTGGCAGCAATATGCAGGCAATCATAGACGCTTGCAAGTTGGGAAAACTGGATGCAACGCCAGCTGTCGTCATCAGCAATAACAGCGACTCAGGCGCGCTCGCGCGGGCAAAAACGGAAGGCGTCCCTCACTACTATCTGAGCGGGAAAACCCATCCTGAGCCGAGAGAACTCGACCAGGCGATTCTTGACACCCTTTTGCACCATTCTGTAGACATTATAGTCCTGGCAGGATATATGAAAAAGCTTGGTTCCAAAACACTCGCATATTTTCGGGGACGGATCCTGAATATCCATCCGGCGCTTCTCCCTAAATTCGGCGGCGAGGGTATGTACGGCATTCATGTCCATGAAGCTGTCATCGCCGCAGGTGAAAAGGAGAGCGGAGTCACTATCCACCTTGTCGATGAACAATACGATACAGGCGCGATCCTTGCGCAGACGCGTGTACCAGTGATGCCTGACGATACACCGGAGACGTTAGCCGCACGTGTCCTGGAACAGGAACATATTTTGTATCCGAAAACATTGCAACAGATTGTCACCGGTGACTTACGCCTTCCCTCATGATGGACTCTTGTATACAAGTTCTTTCGACATAAAGCTGTTACCCATGTCCAGTTTATTGCTCCATAGAAGGGCTTTGTCGTATCCATATCAATTGTCGTTTCATGATGTGGGAATAGGGAAAAGATTCCTTTCCCACATTTTTGGCGATGAGATTATGTTCATATCTGTTCTTTTTCCCGGTAGAGTTTTCGTGCCAGTCTGGACTGTCTTTTGAGTTCTGCCAGTTCCTCAAGGAGCACGGTCTTATTGTTTATCTCGTGGATATGAAAAGGAGCAAAGTTCCAGAGACCCTGATGGAGTCTTTCATTGTGGTGGGAATGAATGAACCTTAGAGAGCTCATGACGGGCTGAATGTTCGTGAGGATGACTGTCCCACGGATTTTTTCCCGCTTTGCAGTACCCAAGAACCCCTTTGTGAGGGCTCTGACGGTGGGTCTTCTCACTCTCAAGGCTAAGATCAGCCCCGTAAGAGACAAAAACCTCTGGGTACAAGCGCGGTATTGGGAGATCCTAAGGCCTACCCGTAAGTGTGGCAATATGTCCTTTTCCGATATCCCCTGGTTTTTCAGTCCCATGGTGTAGATGTGCTTCATAATATTTCAAGAAGAGAAACTGAATGGATTATTGTGGGCTGTGGGATTAGGTGCCACCACGGAGCGGTTCAGTTCAACCGTGAAGTATACAGACCTAATTCTGCACAATCCGATCATCAAGAGAGAGAGGTTAGCGGGCGTGCTTCAGATACTCGGCATTTTTCAAGGGCGAAGCGATTTTCGAAGCATAAGTAGACGCGCGAGGACTAGCCCAACTTGCGCACCCTGCTGGCTGAAACGCCCTATTCATGCGGGTTTCGTTTTTTTTCAGTCACTATATTCCATCTCGTGCCAGGTTTTCACCGGCTTCATCACCTGGGAAGGAATTTTGAGAATCTCGTAGATTTTTCTCTGCTCAGGGTCAGGGCTGCCTCCCTTTCTGATCTTGAGCACCATCCCGGTATCGGTCGGCAGGACGATCGTGGCAACCTGGTGTGTGCTGAGACACTGCCGGATGGTCCACCATGACGTGTGGATCCCGTGATCGAGGAATCGCTTCTCGATGGCACAGAGCAAATGATACGCCAGCACACAGAGAAAGATGTGTGTCTGGGTGCGGTGCTTGAGGTGGTGAAAGATCGGACGCTCCGCCAGCGGGCTCTTTAAGGAGCGGAAGGCACTCTCCACGCGGGTGAGCAGGATGTAGGTGCGCCAGATCTCATCGGCCGAGAGGTCCTGCCGGTCTGTCTTGAGCACGTAGCTACCGTCGAGCTTTTCGGCAACCGCCTTCTTCTCGAGGTCTTCTTCCCAGGTGAGACACTTGTGATAGCCGATCAGGTAGTAGCGCGCGACCCGGGGATAGCGCTCTTTGAGACGACCGATCGCCTCGTGGATCTTCTCCGGCTTCTTGAGGCGTCCGGTCTTAATACGTTTTTGCAAACGCTCGAGATCGTGTATGAGGCGCTTTTCCTGTTTGGCCCGGATGGCCTTGTCTTTCTTTTTCGTCCCTCACTCACGCAGAGCACGTAGGTCTCGTCTTTTTTCGTGCGGCATTTGATTGCGACGTGCGATTTTTCCTGGAACGGATTGGACACAGAGGGCGTGCGCAGGGCCTCTTCCCAGTCGTCCTCCTCGAAGGCGTCGAGCCATTCGTTTCTCTCGGACTGCCGGCCCGCCACGAGGTAGTGAAAGCCACGGGAGCGGATCTGCTCAAGGTTCTCGTCAAACGCCATGCCCCGGTCCACGACGACCGTCGATCCGGGATGCTTACCCGTACGTTTCTCCAGGGCGACGAGCATGTCGTCAACCGTCGTTCTGTCCTGGCGGTTGCCCTCGAAGATCTCGTGGGCCTTGGGAAAGCCGTCCCGGTCGATGACGAGGCCCACAAGCACCTGCTTGCAGTCGGCACGCTTGTCGCGCGAGTAGCCGAGCTTCGCCTGGGGGTTTGCTGTCACCTCCCCTTCGAAGTAGGTCGAGGTCAGATCGTACAGGTAGACGGTGTCATCGAGGGTGAAGAGCGTCTTCTCCCGTTCGGCAAGTTCCCGCTCTATGGTTTCCCGTTGGGGATAGAGCCTGTCCAGGTTGCGGTAGAGGGCGTCTTTGGCGAGCTCGGAAAAGTCTGTCTTTAGGATATCTCCCAGGGCGGTTGTGCGAATCCAGTCCGGCATGGAGAGTTCGGAAAGCGGGAAAATAAGCCGGTTGAGCGTCATCACCTCAGTCAGAAGACAGGCGCGTTCCGACAACCCGGCACGCGTGAGGATCTCATCCAGACCGAGCTGGCACCAGAGCTGATGGCCCACGTGCACCGGCCCGGCTTCACGGTGTTTTTCGGTTTCGATCCGGTCCGGATCAACGACAATTGCGGCTGGCTGTCCCTTCCTGCCCTTGCGTACCCGCTCGATGAAAGGTTCAAGTTCTTCTTTTTGGCCAAAAAGTGCATGCTGTCCCTCAAGGGCCGCCTTAAGCTTATGGGCCAGAGCACGCCATTGTTCACGGGGTGCGGGTTCCAGGTTACCGAGTGAACAGACCGTCCGCTGCCTGGGTCCCTGGGGGGTCATGACCGACTCGACGAGCAGATGGTTCGTGTAGGTTTTGCCCTTGTAGACCCGCTTTGTTTTTCTGATATACATTTGCCACTATTATAACCATATTAATCATATTGTGTCAAGTAAAAAATCATTACTATTAGTCACTATCTTACAAAATTCAGCATCGCCCCCCTTGAAACTACAGGCTTTTCAGGGATCAAAAACCGAAAATTTGCTAAAACTGTCCACCAAAACGCGCAAGTTGGGCTAGGGTTTGCAGGCGGAACGCCTGTGCGTCCAAGAAGCACGGTTTGAAGCGGGACGTGGTCAGGCGCGAAATATCCCTATGGGGCACAGGCGCGCTTCGGCTCCAATATACGAGGCTATTCTTTAAAGGTTAGCGCTTTCCTAAAGAATAGCATCAGCAAAATCCTTCGCGTTGAACGGAATAAGATGATCAATCTTTTCACCCACCCCAACATACCTCACTGGGATTTTCAGCATATGGGCTATCGGTAAAATAAACCCGCCCTTTGCCGTGCCGTCGAGTTTCGTGATGATCATCCCTGTCAATTGAAGGGCGTCATGAAATGTCTTTGTTTGTGCAATCGTATTCTGCCCGTTTGTCGCATCGACGACAAGGAGTGTCTCATGGGGCGCTCCATGGAACTCTTTGCTGACAACCCTCTTGATTTTTTTCATTTCTTCCATGAGGTTGACCTTGGTGTGCAACCTCCCGGCAGTGTCGAGTATCAGAATGTCGACATTCCGCGCCTTGGCGGCTTTCACTGCGTCGAATGCGACAGCCGCAGGGTCTGAGCCTTCCGTGTGTTTCACCATGTCGATATTTAACCGCTTTGCCCACACCTCAAGCTGCTCGATTGCTGCGGCCCTGAAGGTATCGCAGGCCCCGAAGAGGATTGTCTTGCCCGCGTTTTGATATATGCTGGCCATCTTTGCAATTGTCGTTGTCTTGCCGACACCGTTTACACCGAGGGCAAGTATCACGAATGGTTTTGTTCCGCTCACAACCATCTGGGACTCAACAGGCTTGAGTATCTTCTCAATTTCAAGTTTCATGGATTGTTTGATATCATTTGATGTTTTGATCCGGCCACGCTTCCATTGGTCCTTTAAAGATGCAATAATAAGCTCTGCTATCTCAAAACCGGCGTCGGAGAGAAGGAGCGCCTCCTCTATTTCTTCAAAGGCATCTTCATCAATTGGTTTACCGGCAACGGCCCATTCGACACGGGTGATGAGTTGGTCTCTTGTTCTCGCGAGACCCTGTTGTATCTTTTCAAATAAACCCATTCACTTTCCCGTCCATTTTACATGGGGAAATAGCCACCGTTGTCCTTGCCTCCACGGTCGTAGAATCCAGTACCCGTTGACAGATACTGTTCTGTTTCACTTTCATACCACCATATCTGTTCCTCGATAATCTTTTCCATGCGCGCCTGGTCAACATTACCGCTCTCAACCATTTTCCTGAGAGCCCTGATGGTTTCAAGGGGGTAAGCATTGTCATAACGGTCGATATAGTCTTTCAGGGCCGCGAGACCTGCTATATTATCCCGTTTCATGACAATGATTGCCCTGTAGCCAAACGTCCTGATATTGTATAATATACTCGGTTTGGCTTGAGCGGCCTCTTGTATCAGCTTTTCTGCGTTTTCTAAGTTGCCCATTTTATATTCCGTAACGGCAAGGAAAGTGAGAGATACCTGGTTTCTTAGGTTACTGACAGCGTCCTGAAAAAGCTTTTCGGCCTGCGTATATTCCTGTTCGTTGAGGAGTGGCTTTCCGGTAAAAATGTCATGGGCATATTTCGAATATGTCGTCGAACAGGAACAGAGAACCGAACAGAAGAAAACTGCTACGATCCCGAAGTATATGGTTTTCCGCATAGTTTACATACCCCCTTTTCGATTACCCCGATGCAGGCCCCATCGCTGCAGAGAAGCCTTTCGGTGAAATCGACAGTATCATCCTCGTCTTTACCGACAGGAACAGTACATTCCTTGCCGCAGAGGTAACAGAAAGGACCGAGCTTCATAATCATATTGCCGCATTGATTACAGGTAATACTTTCAATCCCGCTTCCACATTTTTCACAGATCATAGCTCACCTTGTTCTATTTTTTTGCCTTGATGACTTTAATGACTTTGCCGTTTTCAAATTCAACATAGACCGTGTCCTTATTATCAGGCATCAATTTCCACGAAGGGGTGTAGGTCCAGAGAATATGATTTTCATTGTTTAAACTCACCATGGTCGGTTCACCAAGCTTTTTGCGGACCTCTGTTTCGTCCATAGAGATGAGTGAGTTTTCAAGGACCGGTGTTTGCTCTTTTCCTCCCATCTTTTTCAGGTATGTACAGGAACCCAGAAGAAAAAGGCAGAGGAGTACAAGGCAAGCTTTAAAAAGAAAAGGAGTTCCTGTATTTTTCCACATTTTCTGTGGAAAACCTGTGCATAAGTTGTAAAAATTGGTTTTTATCCCCTTGATTTTATTCATCATCGTCCTCTTTTGCGTCTTTCCGACGCAATTCAAATAGTTAATAATATCGCTAGGTTCCATTCGCGTGACCTTTTTTACGTCCATTTTTTTTCAAAGATTACCTTATCACGGATCGTCCAAATTATCAACGGGTTGTATACAACCTATTTTGCCCCTCTTCTCGATGCCTTCCTGAGCCTCTCCATAATGGCCTTTCCAACACCTGTTTCAGGCACCTTTTCAACGTAAATAATATCGATATCTTCACGGTCCAGATCTATGAGGCCCGAAAAAAAATTTGCCGCTGCCTCTCTGAGATCTCCTGTTGCTGAGAGTACTTTCACATATCGAGCCATTGTCTGTTTTTCTGGTGTACGAAAGGCAAGGAATGAGGAGTTGCTTGTCTTGACATCTTCGGAACTCAACACAAGTTTCAATGGTTTCATTGGCGCGTAATGATACGGCAATTCACCGGGCGATCGGTAGACCGAACCTTCATCGGTTTCATGCACTATTTCAACATACTTCGACAGTTCCTCCTCACTTACGGCTCCGTGCCTGTGGATGTATACCCCGCGACCCTGAAAGGAAATAATGGTTGATTCTATGCCGAAGACACTATCTCCTCCGTCCAAGATCATGGGGATCTTTCCCCGGAGCATACGAGCAACGTGGCCTACTTTCGTCGGGCTCATGTAACCGAATGGATTGGCACTCGGCGCGGCTATGGGTTTCTGCAAGGCGTTGATGAGGTTAAGGGCCACAGCGTGAGACGGCATCCTGATTCCTACTGTCGGCAGACCCGCTGTAACGATATCCGGTATTATTGCCTGCTTCTTAAGGATCAGGGTGAGCGGGCCAGGCCAGAAGGCCTCAATGAGATTCAACGCAGGAGGCAAAACATGTTCAGCATAGCGGAAAACCCAATCTTTCTGACCAATGTGAACAATAAGGGGATCAAAGTGGGGTCTGTTTTTTGCTTCAAATATTTTTGCCACAGCGTAAGGATTGAGGGCATCGGCGCCGAGACCATAGACTGTCTCCGTCGGAAAGGCAACAATATCTCCGGCGTTAAGCAATTCAACGGCCTTGCGTATCGACGAGTCTTCAAAACCCTTTACAATTTTCATGGCAGCATTGTATGAACATTTTCAAGGATTATCAAGGGATTTCAAAGAGGCCGGGATGATGTATCAAGAGGGCTACGACGCCTCAATGAGGATGGTTATTTCTGCTCTTCTTTGTTTTTTTCCTTTTCGTCCTTTGGCGGGGTAACATCGATTACAGGAGGTTCATTCATTGATTTCTTGAAATTCTTGATACCCTTTCCTATGGCGCCCCCAATCTCGGAAATCCTCCCCACGCCAAAGATGAGGATAACAATGATCAGTATAACAATCAATTCCGGCATTCCTAAACCAAACATTCTTCCTCCTTTTATAACCGGGTATCGAATTGTCGTTTTTTCCGTAACCTAAAATCCATCACCCACGACCTATACGTTACATAGTGATTATAATAGTAATCGAGTAAAATGTATAGCGGTATCTCCTCACCACAAACGATGGGCAAAAAGCTTCATATTTCGCTGGAAAAATGAACACTTTTCTGCTACTATTCATCACACTGGTCCCATCGTCTAGTGGCCTAGGACGCTGGCCTCTCACGCCGGTAACAGGGGTTCGAATCCCCTTGGGACTATTTCTTTATTTATCAATAAGTTATCTAAATAACTAAAAACGTTATCGAATGAACGGTAAAACCATTCCCAACAACATTCCCAACATTGAAAGAGAAAACAATAAAAAAGTAACGTTTCACGGAACCCTGCCTCATGATTTGTTTCGGCAGCGGCTGAAACAGACGAGGAAGCAAAAAGTACCTTTTGCCCTGCGGTTTTGTTCTGCCAACCCAAGGTTTGCAAGTTTGATTCCTGTTGGGCGTACTAGCGATATCGAGGGGTTATGCTTATCAGGCTTAACCCCTTATTATTTACCAGATCTTCTTTTACCGCTATTTTACCGCTTTTGGATGCAGTATCGAAGTAAATTACACGAAAAATGATAGCCAGACAAATTGCAAAAACGTGATAGACAATTGCATTTTGATGATAAAAATTGCACCCGTTGCAAAACCACCAAAATTTATGGTTTTTTGGGGAATAATGTATAATACGAAATATGATCACAACTCCCACCCTTTTCATGTTAGGTGCCGGAGCGAGTTGCCCCTACGGCTATCCTACCGGGGCAGGATTGCGCACCAAAATCTGTAAAGAATTCCCAACCGCGCTCAAGGATTTGGTCAATCGTGAAACGAGGAGTTCAGGAGGAACCAGTGCCGCAGCGATGGATGCACACAGGACAGCGAAAGATTTTGCCGATGCCTTTAAAGACTCCAATACGCGTTCCATCGATCTTTATCTCGCAAGAAATCCACACTTAGCTGATTTGGGGAAAAAGGCTATAGCACTTAGTATCCTGGAGGCCGAGAGGGAAAGCAAGTTTGGAGAAGATATGGATGAGAAGCTCCGCCCTCAGGACTGGTACTCCTATATATATCATCGCATGACCAACGACCTTTCCAAGCCCGAGAGTTTTAATCGTTTTAAGGAAAATGAGGTTACCTTTGTAACCTTCAATTATGATCGATCATTGGAGTTTTTTCTTTATAGCAGCCTTTTGTACTCATTTCCTTTAGCAGGCTCGCAGAAGATTGCCGAGCAAATCAATACAATTGATATACTTCACGTCTATGGAGTCATCCATCCCCTCCCTTGGCAGGGGTCGCCCAATTCTGAGTACGCGTCGAAGCAGCCTGTTAATTTAAACATGATCAATGCCCTTTCTACCAACATCAAAACCGTTTATGAAGCATCGACTGGGGCAACTGCCAGACACGACGCTATCGAGAAAGCAAGACAAATTTTCTTTCTTGGTTTTGGGTACGGGGAAGAGAACCTTGAAGCCTTAGGAATCGGGGAAGTAGGTCCCGGCCAGCGGGTCTTCGGCACCGCATTAGGCTCATCGGCGAAAGAGAGAAGTGACTGGAAATACGATCTTGTGGCCAGGTTCAGAAGGGATCCCAGCCGTCCTCTCCCCCTGGTCACCATAGAGCCTTTGGATTGCCTGAGCCTTATTAGAGAATACTTGTGACGCGGCCGCGTGTTAATAGAAAATGCGGACCGATGTTGTACACATGACAATTAGAGAAGAAGTTGAAAAATTAGAGAAACTTGCCAGACCGTACCCGGTCCAGCGCCTGTACAAATACCGGTCAATGAAAAGCCAGGGGCTTCAAGACATATTTGAAAAGAGGAAAGTGTTTTTGAGCGACCCCACTAAGTTCAACGACCCCTTCGAATGCAGACCTCATTTGATCCTTGGCGGAAATCCGGCTGAGCGAAAGGAATATTTGAAGCGATTAGCAAAAGATAAATTGCCGAATGCCAACAGGAAAGAAAGAAGAAAACAGATACAAGAAAAAAGACCTCTCTTTACAAATCAGAAGTATTTACGGAACGCATACAATTCGGTTATGGCCACGATCGGAATGTACTGCCTTTCTGAAAAGAATGATGATCTGCTCATGTGGTCACATTACTCGGACGGCCACAAGGGCCTGTGCCTTGAGTTTGAGGCGTCGACCGCGGGTGGCCTTTTCTGGGAGGCATTCGCGGTTATCTACCAGCAGGACTATCCTATCGTCGACATGATGCGGATAGGCAAGGCCGAGCATTACCGCAGAGCTCTACTGACCAAGTCGACGCAGTGGGCGTACGAAAAGGAATGGAGAGTCATAAAGATGGAAAGCGAAGGTGGACCGGGACATTACCCCTTCTCCCCCGGGGCGTTGACCGGCGTAGTCTTCGGTGCCCTCATGAGTCATACCGACCAGCAGACGGTAAAAAGCTGGATAAAAGTTTACCCGTCAAAAATCGCTATCTACCAAGCGACCCTAAATGGGCACAGTTACCAACTCGACATACAAAGAGCACCTGAGGCTTAAGAAATAACTGTGAAGGAAGTGGCACGACTACGAGAGAGGCAAGACCGGCCGCGGGACGGGAAGGATTCGCGCCCGGATCCGAGACTGATAGTTCCGGGAGTCCATAAGAAAACACACTCAGGGATCGTAATTTAGGATCAATAATTCCACCACCTCTTTCTTGGGCCGGGTACCGGGCGTCGCATAGCTATGGGCCACTTCCCCGATGTGAAAGTCCTGCAAGAGATCCCAGATTTTCGGGACGTCATTTATCGACATGATGAACTTACCGGAGATTCCGGAGAGGAGCGCGGCGAGATAGTCGGCCAGACCATTGAATACCAATTGTAATCCTCAATTCTTCATGATGTGCCCAATACTTGGTGGAAGCATTTGTTGACTATTACTCACCAACCTCCACGCTGGGATTGGCTGTCAAGAATAGGTGGGTATTGAAGCTGTCGCCCTGAAAGTGTTTATCGCTCCGCCCTCAGCTTTTCTGTGAGCTGCGTCTGTTCCCTTCGGAACTTGAACTTTTCCCTCTGGAACTGGATTCTGAGCCTCATCTGGGTCTGCTTTTGTCTGCCTTTCTCTTCCATGAGTTGTCTCCACGATTCAAAGCGGTTTCTTTTGAACTTCAGTGATTCCTCGCGCAGCTTAAGTCTTGCTGCTTTTATCTGGATCTCCTTCCTTTTCAGCTCACTGTTCTCAGCTTTTTGCTTCAGATACTCCCCGATCAGAAAATCGACAATCTTCTTGTAGATACCATTATCCCCTTCGTCTGTTTCATCCATATTGTCATTCTGGGGGCTTTTGAGAATGGATTCCAGGGTGAAACTCCCATCCTCGTTTCTTCCAAGGGGCTGCTGTAGGCTTTCCTCCCGGTATTTCTTTCCCAGATACCGTTTTATGGCCCTATTTCTGACTCTCTTTGCAATTGGGACAATTTCGTTTATGGTCTGGGGCTTTTGTTCAAGTATCTCTACCCAGGCCTTTTGGGTGCTATCCTCGTATTGTCCGAATACAGAGTGCAAGTATCTGTTTACTTCGTTTTCGTTCAAGGTCATTGCAAAATCCCCTTTGATCATGTCGGTATTTTGAGTTTATTGTTCGGATTATGATTATACCCGATACCATGCTCGATTACCGACTGAAATATTGTACTTACAAGAAGACCATCAAGCTGTGGATTTAAGGAAGCAGTTTTTGCCAAAAGTAGCCTTTTGTTCGATATTATGTTATTATTATATATACACAAACTATCTCAGAAGCATTGTTGAATAGCAACAATTTGCTTCAAGACACACGGTTGTCACCACTCTCAGATACATTGATCGCGTGGTGTAGCAATCTATTTTTTGGAGGCTACCATGTATGTTCATTTGTGGGGCCCGCAGGCGTAGTTACCTGTATTCACAATAGCAGACCGATAGTACCAATCGGCAAGGAGGAAAATATGGCACATTTAGTCGAAACAATGATGTACGTGGGAAAGGAGCCCTGGCATGGTCTGGGTATAGCCATTCCAGAAGGGAAAAGACTCAGCATTGATGAAGCCATTATTGCATCAGGCCTTGGTTGGGAGGTACAACTCAAACACGTTTTCACCGAAGCCGATGAGCATACCAGGATTGGCATTCTTAATCAGTACGCCGTCTGCCGTCAAAAAGATAACGCAGTCCTCGGCCTTGTCGGACCTGATTATGTCCCGCTTCAGAACAAGGAGGCTTTTGAGTGGTTCCAGCCCTTCCTCGATACCGGCGAAGCCACCCTTGAGACAGCCGGCAGCCTCAAGGGTGGAAGTAAGATATGGGTCCTTGCCAGAATAAGAAGCAACGAAATGCTTGTCGGTTCAGGAGATGAGGTTGCACACTATATTTTGCTTTCCAATTCTCATGATGGTTCTATCCCAGTCCGTGTAGGCTTTACGCCAATCAGAGTCGTGTGCAACAACACCCTTTGTTTTGCCCATGAGTCTCAAGCAAGCAAACTCCTGCGGGTGAAACATACCACGCATATCCTTGCAAACCTTCAATCCATCAGAGAGATTATGAATCTTGCCCGGAAGGAATTCTACGCTACCGTTGAACAATACAAAACCCTCATGAAGAAGAAAATCGACAGAAACGATTTACAACGATATGTGAAGCTCGTATTTGCCCTCCCCGATACAGGAGGTAAAGAGCTTATTCCAAATATCATTTATCTTTTTGACCACGGCAGAGGAAGTGATATGGCAGGCAAAACGTATTGGGGCGCATACAATGCCGTCAATGGTTATCTGAACTACTTTAGAGGAAAAACGCAGGATAACACACTCAACAGCCTTTGGTATGGTGATAGCGTCCAGGTCAATAGAAAAGCGCTCGATACTGCACTAAAGATGGCAGCGTGATCCGAATGAAAAATGCTAAATCGATCCTTAAAAAGCGTTTTTTAGATGCCCTCATATATGCGGCAAAGCTCCATGCGGGACAGACACGCAGGGGAACCGAGATCCCTTATATCAGCCATCTGATGGGAGTAGCAAGTATTGCCCTTGAATATGGCGCAGATAAGGACGAGGCCATAGCCGCAGTGCTCCATGACGCGATCGAAGACCAGGGCGGTGCTCAAACAAGAGAAGAGATCCGGATGCGCTTTGGTGATAGAGTTGTTGCAATCGTCGACGGCTGCACCGATTCTGAGATACAACCGAAACCCCCCTGGAAAGAGAGGAAAGAGGCTTATATCGCTCGCATCAAGGATGCATCCTCGTCCGTTCATCTTGTAAGCGCTGCCGACAAACTGCACAATGCACGAACGATCCTGAAAGACTATCGTACACTTGGTGACAGACTCTGGGAAAGGTTTAATGGCGGTAAGAAAGGAACGCTTTGGTACTACCGAGCGCTATCAGATGAGTTTCGGAGAGCGTATCCTTCACCCCTTATTGAAGAGCTGAAAAGGGTAATCTCGGAGATCGAACACCAGGTAAGACCGAACGAAAAGTGAGACCCAATCAGCTGCGAACAAGTAAGCGACGTTCTCACCTGCATCGCCCCCCTTCCGGTAACATATCAACAAAATGTCTTGTCGTTCAGGTGCCGATGTGTGTAATATTTACCTAAAGACAAAAAAACATTGAGCCGGGGGATAGGTCAGATGAATAATTTCAACGAAAAAGCAAACTTCATATGGTCAGTAGCCGATCTTCTGCGAGGGCCATACCGACCAAATCAATACAAAGATGTGATGCTGCCCATGACCGTACTTCGTCGGCTCGACTGTGTCTTGGAGCCCACCAAGGATGCCGTTCTCGCCAGATTGAAAGGTTTGGAGGGGAGCAAAATCCAGAACATCGAGCCCATTCTCAACAAAGTGGCCGGGCAGTCTTTTCATAATACAAGTCAGTTCACCTTCGAGAAACTGAGGGGGGATCCCAATAACATTGCCGCCAACCTGACCCACTTTATCAAGAGCTTCTCCAAACGTGCCCGAGAGATCATCGACCACTTTGGCTTTGAAGAACATATCGGGAAGCTCGACAAGGCGGACCGCCTGTATCTCCTCGTATCAAAGTTCTGCGAGATCGACCTCCATCCCGACAGGGTGCCCAACATCGAAATGGGGTATATATTCGAGGAACTTATTCGGCGCTTCAACGAGGCCAGCAACGAGGAGGCTGGTGATCACTTCACCCCGCGCGAGGTCATACGTCTTATGGTCAACCTCATTTTCGCCCCTGACAGCGACGTGCTGACCATCAAGGGCATCGTGAAGACCCTTGCTGACCCGGCCTGTGGTACCGGAGGTATGCTCTCTGTATCCGAGGACTATCTTCGTGAACTCAACCCCGACGCCCGTCTGGAAGTCTTTGGTCAGGACTACAACGATCAGGCCTATGCGATCTGCGGGTCCGACATGATGATCAAGGGCCAGAGCATGGATAATATCTGCTTTGGCGACAGCTTCACGAATGACTGCATGGCCGGCAAGACTTTCGACTATATGTTGGCCAATCCTCCCTTCGGTGTGGAATGGAAGCCGGAAGAGAACTTGATCAAAAAGGAATATGAGGAACAAGGGTATGGAGGCCGCTTCGGCGCTGGTTTACCCCGTATTAACGACGGTTCTTTCCTGTTCTTACAACATATGATCGGCAAAATGAAACACCCAAATGACGGAGGAACACGCCTCGCTATCGTCTTCAATGGATCCCCTCTCTTTACGGGTGGTGCCGGATCAGGAGAAAGCAATATCCGCCAGTGGATCATCGAGAACGACTGGCTTGAGGCCATTGTCGCGATGCCGGACCAGCTCTTTTACAATACGGGTATCAGCACCTATGTGTGGGTGGTCACGAACCGGAAGGAGAAGCAACGCCGTGGCAAGATTCAACTCATCAATGCGGTGAGCTTTTTCATCAAGATGCGCAAGAGCCTTGGCAATAAGCGCAACGAGATCGGCGACGGCACCAACGGGAAGCCTGACCATATTGCGGACATTACCCGCCTGTACGGTGAGTTCAAAAACGGTGAATACGTCAAAATCTTCGACAATACCGACTTTGGGTATAGACGTATCACAGTGGAGCGGCCCTTAAAGCTCAACTTCTCGGTCACCGAAGATCGTTTGGCCAAGCTAAGCGAAGCGAGTGCCTTTATGAGTCTTGCTACCAGCAAGAAGCGAAAGGATACCGGTGCTGCTGAGGAAGAAATTGCTCAAGGCAAACAAATGCAAAAGACCATCATCGATGCGCTGCAGAAACTTGAACCCCAGGGGATTGTCAAAAACCGCGAACAGTTTGCCATCCTGATGAAAAGAGTATTTAGGGATGCCAAGCTGGTGGTTCCCACCGCACTGTTCAAGGCCATTCAGACGGCCCTTGGTGAACGGGATGAAACAGCGGCTGTGTGTATCGACAGCAAGGGCAACTCCGAGCCTGATCCTGACCTCCGGGATTATGAGAACGTGCCACTAAAAGAAGATATAAAGGAATACATGACCCGCGAGGTTTTGCCCCATGTGCCTGATGCATGGGTCGATGAGAGCAAGACGAAGATAGGCTATGAGATTAACTTCAATCGCTATTTCTATCAATATACTCCGCCAAGACCGCTGGAGGAGATTGAATCAGACCTGAAACAGATTGAAAATGAGATCGCACAGATGCTTTCGGAGGTGGCGGGGTGAGGCTACAGAGGTACCCAGAATATACAGATTTCTGATATTGAGTGGCTCGGCAATGTCCACGTTGGGTGGGGCCTTGAACGATTGCGGTTTCATATCAAGACTAACCCAACGAAATCCGAAACGAGAGGTCTTGACCCTGATACTGTTGTCTCGTTTGTCCCTATGGAATCCATAAGGGAATATGGAGGACTTCGACTGGATCAGACAGTATCATTGAACGAAGGGCAAAACGGCTATACATACTTCCGAGATGGTGACGTGCTTGTTGCCAAGATTACCCCATGTTTTGAAAATGGCAAGGGCGCGATAGCCGATGGGTTAGAAAATGGAATAGGCTTTGGCACCACCGAACTTCACGTACTAAGACCACAGCCAGAGGTTGATCGCCGATACCTTTTTTACGTGACAATCAGTCATCCTTTTCGTAAGATCGGAACAGGCTACATGTATGGAGCAAGTGGCCAAAAAAGAGTGCCTGAAGACTTTATCAGGAACCTCAGGCATCCTATGCCCCCTATTGATGAACAACGTGCCGTCGCAACCTTCCTCGACCGGGAGACAGAACGTATCGACGCCCTGATCGCCAAGAAGGAACGCCAAATTGAACTCCTTCAGGAAAAGCGCTCTGCCTTCATCAGTCACATCGTCACCAAGGGCCTTGACCCGAATGCGAAGATGAAAGATTCAGGTATTGAGTGGTTGGGAGAGATACCGGAGCATTGGGGAATTGATCGGCTTCGACGACTATCAACAAGGGTAACTAAATCCGGTAAGCCCCCGGCTCTGCCGGGGGACTCACAGGGTTTGACATTTTCGGGATTATAAGAGAAAACCCCTCCAATGTGAACCGCTCGAAGTTTACAAAGGAGGAGGTTTTAATGCAAGAGTACCAAAGTCTAAACCACACAAAGTGGGATTGCAAGTACCATGTGGTGTGGATACCGAAGTGCAGGAAGAAGACATTATACCAAACAATGAAGAAGGAACTGGTGCCGGTCATCAGAGAATTAGCCCGGCAGAAGGAATGCTCGATAGTAGAAGGGCGACTGGTAGCCGATCATGTGCATATGGTGATCTCAATCCCCCCGAAATATGCGGTAGCCCAGGTAATAGGGTTTATAAAAGGCAAGAGCGCGATATGGATCGCTCGGATGTGCGGACACAAAAAGAACTTCACAGGCCAGAACTTCTGGGCCAGAGGATACTGCGTTTCAACGATAGGGCTCGATGATGAAACGGTCAAAGAGTATGTCAGAAGACAGGAAGAAGAGGACAAGAAGATCGACCAGTTGAAAATGTTCGAGGTAGAATAGCTACCTTCAGGTAGCTCATGGTTTTTAACCGCTTTGAGCGGTTCACGGTTTTATCAAGCCCCCGGCTCTGCCGGGGGATATGTGACTGACGGAGCCCATATCTCTCCAGATTTAAGTAACGATGATTACCCTTTTGTATCAACCGTCGATATAAAGAATGGAATGATTGATTTTGATAATTGCTTAAAAACGTCTTTCGCGTGTTACGACTATTTGAAGAAGAACGATTGCAGACCTTTCAAGGGTGACGTCCTATTCAGCAAGGATGGCACGGTTGGGCGGACGGCTTTGATTGATTTTGACATGGATTTCGTGGTTGCAAGTTCTTTAGTTATCATTTCTCCGGTCCGAAGCAAAATAGATCCTAAATTTCTCAATTATTGGCTTAATAATTCCTTGTTACAGCAAGAGGTTACTCTCCAAATGTCGGGTGCGGCCCTACGTCGCATATCTGTAGAAAAGATTGGTCGTTTTTCGACTGTCATTCCTCCCATTCACGAACAACAAACCATCGTCTCATTCCTCGACGACGAGACAACGAAGATTGGTGCACTCGTTGCGAAAGTGAGAACGGCTATTGAAAAGTTGAAGGAATATCGCACCGCCCTTATCTCTGCAGCCGTTACCGGCAAGATAGACGTTCGTGAGGAGGTTGCCTGATGCCCGGACAGCATACCGAAAAGGCCTTTGAAGTAGCTATCGAGGATCACCTGCTTACAAAGGCAGGGTACACCAAGGCAGACAAGGACGCTTTTGACCCCGAGCGAGGTTTTGATCCAACGGTGCTCCTATCCTTTATTCAGGAAACTCAACCCAGGGAATGGGCCTATCTGAAGAACCTCCAGAAGGATAAGGCGGAGAAGATATTGCTCGATGATCTCTGTCAGGCCTTGGATTCCGAGCATGAAGGGTGCCTCTCGGTATTGCGCCATGGTTTCAAGTGTTTCGGGAAGCTCTTCCGCGTGGCCTACTTCGCCCCGGCCAGTGGCCTTAATCCCGAGACCAAGAAGCTCTATGCTGCGAACCGGCTGACCGTGACGCGCCAACTTAAATACAGCAACAAACGCAATAACACCCTCGACCTTGTCTTAAGCCTCAATGGTATCCCGGTCGTCACGGCAGAACTGAAGAACCCTATGACCGGCCAGACGTGGCGCAGCGCTATCTTCCAGTATCAGAACGACCGTGATCACAATGATCTTATCTTTCAATTCAAGAAGAGAACTCTCGTACATTTTGCCGTGGATCCGGATGAGGTCTACATGACCACGCGCCTCTCTGGTAAGATTACGTATTTCCTGCCCTTCAATCTCGGCAATGGCACCGGCGCAGGGAATCCCGAGAACCCGGATGGATACAAGACCCATTATCTGTGGGAGCAAGTTTGGGAGAGGGATAGCTTTCTTGACATACTGGCGAGGTTCATCCATCTTCAGGTCGAAGAAAAAAAGGTCGGTGACAAGAAGATCAAAAAAGAGACCATGATCTTCCCCCGATACCACCAACTGGACTCTGTACGGAAACTGATTCTCGATGCTCGAATCACCGGGGTCGGCAAAAATTATTTGGTGGAGCATTCAGCGGGAAGTGGGAAGAGTAATTCCATTGCGTGGCTGGCCCACCGCCTTGCCTCACTCTACAATGATGCAGACGAGAAGGTGTTTGATTCGGTTATCGTGATTACCGACCGCCTTGTCCTCGATCAGCAATTACAGAACACCATTTATCAGTTTGAACATAAACAGGGTGTGGTTCAGAAGATCGACATTGACTCCAACCAACTCGCACAGGCCCTTGCAACGGGGACACCAATTATTATCACCACACTTCAGAAGTTCCCCTTCGTGACTGAGAAGATCGGGGAACTCCCCGCCCGAACGTATGCTGTTATCGTCGATGAGGCCCACAGTTCCCAGAGCGGCGAAGGCGCTGCGGAACTCAAGGGTGTTCTGGCAGGGGTAGCAATCAAAGAGGAAGCCAAGGCCAAGGCACAAGAGGAAGGACTACCAGACTATGAGGAGGAAATCCTCCGCACCATGGCAAAGCGGGGTAGGCAACCCAATATCAGTTTCTTTGCCTTCACGGCCACACCCAAGTACAAGACCCTTGAGGTCTTCGGCCATGTAGGTCCCGATGGCAAACCGGTTCCCTTCCACCTTTACAGTATGCGTCAGGCTATTGAGGAGCACTTTATCCTTGATGTGCTCAAGAACTACACAACCTACAAGACATACTACCGTTTGATAAAGTCAATTGAGGATGACCCTGAGGTCGACAAGAAAAAGGCTGCCCGTGCACTGGCACGATTCATAAGCCTGCACCCCCATAACATCGCTCAGAAGACGGAGGTGATGGTTGAACATTTCCAGCACTTTACCCGCCACAAGATCGGCGGCAGGGCCAAGGCCATGGTCGTGACGTCCTCCCGTCTCCATGCGGTGCGCTATAAACAGGCCTTTGACAAATATATTACCGAGAAGGGATATACCGGCATAAAGACCTTGGTTGCTTTTTCCGGCACCGTATTTGATCCCGACTTACCCACATTGGAATACACCGAAGTGGGTATGAATAACGGCATAAAAGAGAAGGAACTTCCCGAGAAATTTGCTACCGATGATTACCATGTACTCCTGGTAGCAGAGAAATACCAGACAGGCTTTGACCAGCCATTCTTGCATACCATGTATGTGGATAAGCGACTCGCCGGTGTCCAAGCTGTGCAAACGCTGTCGCGCCTGAACCGGACCCATTCGGGCAAGGAAGATACCTTCGTACTCGACTTCGTGAACGAGACTCAGGAGATTCTGGATGCCTTCCAACCCTACTATGAAAAGACCACGGTCGGCGAACAGGCCGAGCCACAACAGCTCTATGCATTACAGGCCAAGATGGATGCACAACAGGTATACTACAAAACTGAGGTTGAGGAGTTCAGCAGGGTCTTCTACAAGCCGAGAGAATACCAAACCCCCGGGGACCACGCCAGGATGAATGCCTGTATTGATCCCGCCGTCAATCGGTTCAAGCAACTTGATGAGGAAAAACAGGAGGAGTTCCACGGATGGCTTACCGCCTACCGGAATCTGTATTCATTCCTCTCCCAAGTGATACCGTTTCAGGACTCCGATCTGGAGAAACTGTATTCATATATTCGATTCCTCCTCACGAAACTGCCGAAGCGCAATACGGGTCCGGTCTACAATTTCGACGACGAGATCTC
This sequence comes from uncultured delta proteobacterium, assembly GCA_963754785.1. Lineage (GTDB taxonomy): Bacteria > Desulfobacterota > Syntrophorhabdia > Syntrophorhabdales > Syntrophorhabdaceae > PNOF01. The sequence goes on from CAVWHH010000027.1 coordinate 594,998, forward strand.
CCTCGCGTATTACCGGCTCCAGAAGCTAAGCCAAGGGTCAATCGATTTGAAGGTCGGCAAAGGCGGTGAAGTCTCCGGCCCAACCGAGGTGGGAACCGGCGTCAGCCACGGGGAAAAGGTTGAGCTTTCCCAACTAATAGATATCCTCAACGAAAGGTTCGGTACCGATTTCAAACCCGGGGACCAGCTGTTTTTTGATTCTGTTCGTGAAGACGCCGTGGGCGATTCAGGGCTGCGCCAGGCTGCGATGGCTAATACCATGGAAAACTTCGGATATGTCTTCCAGAAGGCCCTTGAAGGCCTCTTCATCGACCGCATGGAACAAAATGAGGAGATCACTGCCAAGTACCTCAACGAGAAGGAGTTCCGGGAAGTGGTTGGCCAAAAACTGCTCAAACAGGTGTATGAACAGATACGTAAGGATAATAAAGTAGATGCCGTTACTCCAGACAGTTGACAACAACACGAGCTTCAGGCAATACGAAAAAGATACATGAGAAAACATGAAGGCCTTAGTGCTAAGCCGCCTATGAACTTTTAAGAAAAGAGAAAGATGAAAAGGATACTTTGAGGTGGATTAGTTTAAGTGATTGCCAAATGAAACTCAGGTTCGAGAAATAGTCTAACGGGAAAGGAAATCTCGTAGGAGAAGCCAATGGTCAAACTAAAACTAACAAAGAAGATGGTCGAGGTATTGAAGAATGCTGACCTAACTGTCGGAGAGATCAACAACGTCCCAATGCGGACGATGGATGGACTTGAGGACCGTAAATTGGTGACAAATGCGTGGCGTCATCCCGCCATTGGCAACGGGATAGTTACGACCACTGCGGGTGGTACATTCCCTATGTTCAGTAAGGTCAAGCTAACCTCATTGGGGATTGATGCGGCACGGGCTGTCCAAGGTCTTCGGACCGAACCTTTGGACGTTTCGTAAAGCGCCAGAAAAAAAAGGAGGTTTATTAAGGAGGTCATAAGTAAAGCCACACGACAGTCTGTGAAAAGCCTTTTAAGAAGGTGTGTTGCAAGCCTCACCTGTGAGACTACTAATGACCGCATTAGTAATAAAAGGAGGTATAGAATGACAGATGCGACTGGTTTAACTGACAAGGACAAGTATCTGGGACAAGAGACAGAACTTTGGACCCCGTGTATTTATGATTTCTTTTGTCGCTGCACACCAAAACTGCCAGTGTCCACATGTATCCTTCCCGTGCCTGAAGGCGCCCCGTGGTACACATCAAGAAGACAGACGCCCATTTTAAAGATAGAAGGCGACACATATATTGAACCAGCGCCCTCCCAGTTCTTGTACAAGATTTCAGAAGTGTTCTATAGGAGTCTAATGTTTGACCGATCACGATTCACCGAAAGGGGAGACATAAGCGGAATCAACCCCGATATAGTCGTGATTTTACCCCAGCAGCAAGGAGTGTTGGTAATTGAGAACAAACCATACTACGTATCACCATTCGACGGTAATCAGGTACCCGGTGGTGCCTATGTCGATTTTGTGAAATGGCTGAACTCTAAAGGTGTTCGCTGCCAGTATCTTGTAATTATGCCCATCTCGGGGAGGGATAAAGAATATGGCGAAGTTGTCCAATTGTGTAAGGATTTAAGAGACAGCTTCGCCGTGCTGCTACTGGAAGATATTTTCGCTGCCATGTCAAACCACCATTTTAAATATGAAACCGTTAAAGAAAACTGGTTGGATTTCTCTGATAAGGGCAATGGTTATGTCTGACAAGGCAACCCGGCCAACTCATTCGACGATTTTCTTCTTGAAATTTGCCCACGATAGCGGGAGAATGGATTCATGGGCGGGAAAATCGTCAATTGCACAAAATGGCGGAAGAGAGAAACAGCAAACCGGAGGTTGTCGGATCGATGATTTTCTCTTTGAATCTGATCACGATTGTGGGAGAAGGAAATACTGTCTAACACCATTGCATCTAAAGATAGGAATGCAGTATGTTATTGAACCAGTCTCTGTTGGAGACAATAGCATTTAGAAGCTGTCATAAAATCAAGGATGATTCTTGACTTCTTTCCTCTTCTGTATATTGAATACAGTATAAATGTATATATTGATACTCATGTAAGAGAGTAACTCCTTACAGCAATATAAGGAAACGACAAATGAACAATGGTTTGAGGAAGGGGAGATACGAAAGATGAATGAAAACGATGCACGTATACCTTATTACGTGCAGGTTGCTGAGACCCTGAGACGACGGATCATGACGGACGACTATACGGAAGGTAGTCTCGTTCCACCCGTACTGGAACTGGAAAAGGAGTTTGGCGTCAGCAACATCACGATCCGAAAAGCCCTTGAGACACTCACTCAGGATGGACTGCTCCGACGGAAAAGAGGGGTCGGGACGATTGTGCAGAAATATGAGCGGGACCTCATTGTTTTTGACCTGAGTGGTGATTTCAAACGTCAGGTCAGGTCTATTGAGAACCTTCGCGTTGAGTTGAAAGTCCTGGAAATGAAAATCATTCCCTGTCCTCATTATGTGCGGAAGATGCTTTCTCTTGGCCGTAACGCACAAGTGTTGTGCATGAAGAAGATCAGAAAACACGGTGGTAAACCTCTCGGTTATTACCTCCATTATACCGACCCAACTCTGTACAACAAAATTACGCAAAGGAAGGCAGAGCAAAAAACATTTGTGGATCTCTTTCAGGAAGTCACCAAAACGAAACTGACTACCCTGAAACAGAGGATCGAATCCGTTATGGCCGACATCGATCTGGCGAATGTGCTTCAGGTACGTTTCGGACTGCCTCTGGTGTTTACGGAGAATCTCTATTTTACCGAGGGGAATAAACCGGTCATTCTCACCCAGAGCTACTTTCGGGGCGACAAGTGCTTCTTCAAGAAGTCAACTAAACTGTAAGATGACGTTACCCGCGTGATTTGTAAAAAGTATTGCAATTTTGTTGTTAATATGCGATAATACCGATTAGAAGTTTCGGAGCATTTGTTAGTAGTAACCGCAGAAATATTCCTTTTTTGTAGTACCTTCATAACACGGGTCCGCATCCTTCAATACTAAAAAGAGAGGTAGTAAATATGTCAAGAGGTACAGTGAAGTGGTTCAATGACTCAAAGGGTTTTGGTTTCATTACGCAGGATGACGGCACGGATGTGTTCGTACACCATAGTTCTATTCAAGGCAGTGGTTTCAAATCGCTAGCTGAGGGCGAGGCGGTAAGTTTTGATGTTGTAAGTGGTCCTAAGGGTCCTGCCGCATCAAACGTCTTTAAAGGCTAAACCTAACAAGACAGGCTGAGATCCTCTTAGCCTGTCTTTTCCTTTTCAAATTCTCCAGAGTCCAGTCTTCATCGCAATAATGAGTTGACGAAGCGTCCGGGTTATTTGTGACACTTGCAACTATAACAAACAACGATGGATAGGAGATTTCATTGGACGATTGGCAGGACAACTCGCCGGTCACCCCTTTCTCAGGAAAGACAGATGGTGAACCTAGTTTATTAACCGACCACGACCTTGACCCGACGCAGAAATAGATGTATAATATTATTACTACATTAGGTAGATAGACTGGAATGCCCTTTTGCAGAAAAAGGGCATTTTTTAGTTTTGGAGTTGAAAATGACAATACATAATTCTACTAAGGTAAAAGACCCGGTGAACCTGGGAATGGAGAACGGCTTTCCTGAGTCCGATGAAACCAACGATTTCCTCCCCCGGGAGATCTCTTCTTCCGAAGATGTTGAAGATGTAGTCGACTTTCTTTCAGCATCTGATATCGACATAGTCGAAATGATACAAGGGAAGGTTGGGTCACGCAAGGAAGAGAGCACGGACTGGGGAGAGGTCGAAAGGTTACCTTCGGAAACAGCGGATAACGCAGTATGGGCCTATTTAAAGGATATGGCACATATGCCACTCCTCACTCCTGATGAAGAATACCATATAGCGAAAAAGCTTGAAGAAGCTCACAAAGAGGCAAAGAACATCTTGTTTGAGCTGCCCCAGGCAGTGAACGAACTCCTGGAAATAGGTCAGCAATTGAAGGAAGAAACCGTAAACATAGTAGATGTGATCAACAATATTGATGAAATGAACTGTACGCAAAAAGATGAGGAGGAACACAAGAAGAAAACCATATCCTCCATCAATACCCTAAAAAGGCTTCACGAGAAAAAGGAAGGAATAAAAAAAATACTGCCGGAAACCGGCAAACCAAGTAGGAAGGAGCTTGCCAATGATCTAAAGAAGATCGAGGACAAGACAGAAAAAATCCTGCTGAATCTCAAACTCACCAAGAAGATTCTTGTAGAAATCATCAGGAAGATCGCGCAACAGATGAAGTTCATGAATGATGGCGAGGCACGTATCGTAAGACGGAAACTGGTGGAACTTAGCGAAATTGAGAATGGACTGAAGATCGTGAGGAACAGGCTCGTTCAGGCAAACTTAAGACTCGTGATTACTATTGCCAAGAAATACCTCAACCGGGGGCTGTCATTCCTTGACCTTATCCAGGAAGGCAACATGGGACTCATGAAGGCTGCTGAAAAATATGATTATCAGAAAGGGTACAAGTTCTCTACATACGCAACATGGTGGATCAGGCAATCCGTAACACGATCAATTGCAGATTGCGCACGGACCATCAGGGTACCGGTCCATATACTTGAAACCAAAAATAAGATCAGCAAGGCTACAGTCGCCCTCTTCCAGGAATTGGGGAAAAACCCGAACCTCGAAGAAATTGCACTGAAAGCCGGACTTCCCCTGGAGAAGGTCAGAAAGATCATGAAGGCTTCCGGTGGGGCTGTGTCACTCGAAACCCCGATCGGAGATGATGACGCCAGACTCGGTGATGTCATCGCAGACCCAAAAGCCTCTTCACCTTTTACGGAATTCGTAGATATCTCTCTCAAGGAAGAGATAGACAAAGTTTTGTCAACCCTTACGCCGAGAGAAGAGAAAATTGTCAGGATGCGGCTCGGTATCGGTGAGAAGACCGATTTTACTTTAGAAGAAGTGGGTGATGTCTTTGGGCTTACCCGTGAACGTATCCGTCAGATTGAGGCCAAGGCCCTGAGAAAGCTGCGACATCCGTTAAGGCGAAAGAGACTGGAGAGCTTCCAGGAATAAACAAGCGGTGCACTTACTTTTCCTGAATTTCACCAGAACCAAGGAGCGCCTGCCAGCCGTTCCCAACATAAAAGAGAGTCATTATGGTTTCCCAACGGAAAATCCATGTACTGGTTGTAGACAACGACGAAAATATGGTGCCAACAATAACTGCGATGCTCGAACGGCTGGGTTATACCGCAGAGGGCGCAGCAGGGAGTCTGGCTGGGTTGAGAACTTTTTCTCAGGACCCCGACAAATTTGATATTGCTATAGTTGACCCAGGCATGTCAGAGCATGAAGGAAAAGAAGTCGGTATCCTCGGGAGTATGCGAAGAGGGTCTCCCGTTACCCCTGAACTAACGGGCGTAGAGCTTGCAGTGCGTTTCAGGCGCATAAGACAGGATTTTCCGGTTATATTCAACACAAGATACATTGAGCCGGCTTTGGCAGAAAAGATAAGGGCTGCCGGGTTTGCCAGAGCTATTCCCAAACCGTTGGGATTGAAGGAACTGGACAAAGCAGTACAAGAAGGCTTGCACTCGTATCCCTCCCATGTCCGCTGACATCACGTCTTTCTCGGAGCATGGAGATAGAGTATTTATTGTTTTGAATGATGATATTGGAAGCCCTATTCAGGCGCAAAATTGGACAAGAAAGGCTAGCAAAAGAGATCTGAACATATTAAGATAAAACAAAGGTGGAATAAATGATGGTATATTTGCGGGATAACGGAAAAAGGATCAAAGAAATGTCTGCAGGGATTGTTGCGTTTGTTTTGGTTCTTGAAGAAAAACTAAAGGAGCAGATCAATCAGGAACTTCTCGACGAAGAGAATCGAGACGGTGTTATTGGTGAAGATCATCAAGAACTTTTGTCGGGTATCAGACGGGATGCAAGAAGAATTGCAGAAGACATAAGGGTTCAGGCGTTCGATCTCGCGAGGAAGATGGCCATAGAAGGTATTCAGGACGACGAAAAACCAAAATCAAAGAAAAAATAGAAAGGACTCCCCGACAAAGGGTAAGTTCTTTGATGATCTTATTGAGTAATTCATCAATCCTCCCTCTTCTAAGGGTTGGTTTTCTGTTTTCGCTCATTTATGCAACATTTCAGACGGTACCCAATCGCGTGCCAAGGGAATTGTCCTTGACACTCAGCAACACAAAATAATAGTATTTTACAAATTGCAGACTTCCGTATATTAACTATTAGCAGCCATGGACAAGAAAACAGCAGTATTAAATATAGTAATCTGTACTATTATAGGAGGAATAATCGCCTATTTCACCAATGCTAAATGGCTCGCCGCATCGCTTCGGGTATTTGCGGCACTTTTCATCAAACCGTCCGAAACAAGCTATCAATAGGCATTGATTGGTGACGGTTCCAGAGAAAGCGATGTTGGAGAAACGAGAAAATATTGAGAAGACCGAAAGAGATCCGGATCTGTATAAGCAAACGGGGCCAAGGCTCAGATTCAACGGTAACGTTGAGTTTCACAATGCGCTACGCCTGCGTGTCGACGATTACTTTCGGCAGACAGGACGGCCAAGACGCGGTAACTGGCAGATATATCTGAAAGCCGTCATCCTGCTTTCATGCTTTTTTTCGTCATACCTTGGGCTGGTCTTCCTGGCCAGAAACCTGTGGGAAGGCCTACTAAGCGCCGTTGTACTTGCCCTGTCCATGACAGGAATCGGGTTTAACATTATGCATGATGGGGGGCACCATGCCTTCTCGGAGCATCTCGGGATCAATAAGTTGGCTGCGATGACGCTGGATCTCATCGGCGTCAGCTCCTATGTG